>NZ_JCALDU010000019.1:0-1090 GCF_059813025.1 Mycobacterium sp. NGS26 | reverse complement strand
CGTCGCGCTGAGCGTAGGCGATGCCGCACTCGGGGCGGTTGTCAAAGACATCAAGGAACAACTGCGCGCCCTGCCCGACGGTCTGACCTACGGTCTGCTGCGCTACCTCAACCCCGAGATCGGTTTGGCCGCATCCGATCCGGCGATCGGCTTCAACTACCTCGGACGCCTCGGCGCGGCCTCGTCCGAGGCATCCGCGGAGCTGTGGCGGATCGACCCCGACGGCATGTCGGTTACCGCGACGGCAGCGGCGGTGCCCATGCCGCTGGCGCACACCCTGGAGCTCACCGCCGCCGCCGTCGACACCGACACCGGCCCCCGGCTGGAGGCCGACTGGACGTGGGCGCCCTCGGCACTCGACGACGCGCAGATCAGCCGGCTCAGCCAGCTGTGGTGTGACGCCCTGACCGGCATCTGCGCCCACGTCGAACGTGGTGGAGGCGGGTTGACGCCGTCGGATATTGCTCCCGCCCGGCTGAGCCAGCAGCAGATCGACGAGCTGCACCGGCAGTACCGGATCGCCGACGTGCTATCGCTGACCCCGGTGCAGCAGGGGCTGCTCTTCCACGTGAGCAGCGCGCGGCCCAATGACGATGATCTGTACGCGATGCAGCTCGAGCTCACCTTGACGGGTCCGCTCGACCCCGACCGCCTCCACCAAGCCGTGGACACCGTCGTCGCCCGCCACCCCAACCTGGCGGCCCGCTTCTGCAACCAATACGACCAACCGGTACAGATCATTCCGGCCGACCCCGTGGCGGCCTGGCGGTATGTCGACCTCAACGGCCATGACCTCGACGCCGAGGAGCGGGTCCAAGAACTGTGCGCCGCCGAACGCGCGGCGGTCTGCGACCTGGTCCATCCGCCGGCGTTTCGGGCCGCCCTGATCCGCACCGCACCCGATGTGCATCGATGCGTGCTCACCTTCCACCACATCGTGATGGACGGTTGGTCGCTGCCGATCCTGCTGCGGGACATATTTGCGGGCTATTACGGGCAGCGGCTGCCCGCGGCGGTGCCGTATCGCAGGTTTGTCACCTGGCTGGCCGATCGAGACCACGACGCCGCCCGCGCGGCCTGGCGCGAGGCG
>NZ_JCALDU010000018.1:0-1096 GCF_059813025.1 Mycobacterium sp. NGS26 | reverse complement strand
CGAAATCCAAAGCGCCCTGGCCGAACTCGACGGGGTGCAGCAGGCGGTGGTGCTCGCCCGCGAGGACCGCCCCGGCGACAAACGCCTGGTGGGTTACATCACCGGAACCGCCGACCCGGCCAACACCCGCGCCGAGTTGGGCGAGCGGCTACCGGCGTATATGGTCCCGGCCGCGATCGTGGTGCTCGATGCGCTGCCGCTGACCGTCAATGGCAAGCTGGATACTCGCGCGCTGCCGGCGCCCGAATACCTGGACACCGATCACTACCGCGCCCCGACCAGCGCGGTCGAGGAAATCCTCGCCGGCATCTACGCCGAAGTCCTCGGCGTGGAACGGGTCGGGGTCGACGACTCCTTCTTCGAAATGGGCGGCGACAGCATCCTCTCGATGCAAGTCGTGGCCAGGGCCCGGGCCGCCGGGCTGAGGTGTCGGGCCCGCGACATCTTCGTCGAGCAAACGGTGGCCCGGCTGGCCAACATGGTGGACGTGGCCGACGGGCCGACCGTCATCGATGACGGTGTGGGCCCGATAATCCCCACCCCGATCATGCGCTGGCTGCAGACCGTGGACGGCCCGGTCGAGCAGTTCAACCAGACGATGGTGCTGCAGGCCCCCGCGGAAGTCACCGAGGCCGACGTTCTCGTCGTGCTGCAGGCCCTGCTGGACCGGCACGGCATGCTGCGGCTAGGCATCACAGGCGATGGCCCGGGAGGCTGGGCGCTGACCGTGCCCGAACCCGGGTCGGTAAACGCCGACGCGTGCCTGCACACCGTCGACGTGTTGTCCGACGAGACCCTCGCGGCCGCGCGGTCGCGGCTGGACCCGGCGGCTGGGGTGATGGTCAGCGCGTTGTGGGTCAGCTCCACCAGCGAGTTGGTGGTGATCGTTCACCACCTGGCGATCGACGCGGTGTCGTGGCGAATCCTGTTGGAGGACTTCAACATCGCCTGGGCCCAGCATCACGCCGGCCAGCCGGTGGCGTTGCCGACGGGCGGCACGTCGTTCGTCCGGTGGGCCTCCCTGCTGTCCGATCATGCACACGCCTCGGAAGTTGTTGCCCGGGCCGACATTTGGCGGCAGGTGGCGGCGGTCCCT
>NZ_JCALDU010000017.1:0-1208 GCF_059813025.1 Mycobacterium sp. NGS26 | reverse complement strand
ATCGGTAAGGGTGCCCGACACGGTCACCGTCCCGGTATCGGTCAGCGTGCCGCCAGCGTTGACGGTCAAGCTGCCATTGACGGCAAGCGTGCCGCTGCCGGGGCTGCCGGTGCCCACGGTCAGGGCGCCGCTGTCGCTGACGGCGCCCGACACGGTTACCGTGCCGGTGTCAGTCAGCGTCCCCCCGGAGTTCACCGTCAACGTCACCCCGGAGCCGACATTCAACGTGCCGCTACCCGGGCCGGTGCTACCCACCGTCAACGTCCCGCTATTGACGCTGCCGGTGCCCACCGTCACGGTGCCACCATCGGTAAGGGTGCCCGACACGGTCACC
This sequence comes from Mycobacterium sp. NGS26, assembly GCF_059813025.1. NCBI lineage: Bacteria > Bacillati > Actinomycetota > Actinomycetes > Mycobacteriales > Mycobacteriaceae > Mycobacterium > Mycobacterium sp. NGS26. The sequence continues at coordinate 874 of NZ_JCALDU010000017.1, read as the reverse complement.
GTCCCGGTATCGGTCAGCGTCCCGCCAGCGTTGACGGTCAGACCCCCGTTGACCGCCAAAGTGCCACTGCCCGGACCGGTGCTCCCCACCGTCAACGTCCCACTATTCGCGCTGCCGGTACCCACCGTCACGGTGCCCGAATCGGTCAACGTGCCCGACACACTCACGGTGCCGGTATCAGTCAACGTGCCACCAGCATTGACGGTCAAACCACCATTGACCGCCAAAGTGCCACTACCCGGACCGGTGCTCCCCACCGTCAACGTGCCACTATTCGCGCTGGCGGTGCCCACCGTCACCGTGCCCGAATCCGTCAACGTCCCCGACACCGTGACCGTCCCGGTGTCGGTCAACGTGCCACCGGCGTTCACCGTCAAGGTCACCCCGGAGCCGACGTTGAGGGTGCCGCTACCCGGACCCGTGGTGCCCACCGTCAACGTGCCACTGTTCGCGGTCCCGGTGCCCACCGTCAGCGCACCGTTGTCGGTTAACGTGCCACCCACCGTCACGCTGCCGGTATCGGTCAACGTGCCCCCGGAGTTCACCGTCAGAGTGACACCGGAGCTGACATTCAGCGTGCCGCTACCCGGCCCGGTGCTGCCCACCGTCAAGGTGCCGCTGTTGGCGGTGCCGGTGCCTACCGTCAGGGTGCCGGAGTCGGTCAACGTGCCCGAGATCGTCACGGTGCCGGTATCGGTCAGCGTCCCGCCGGAGTTCACCGTCAAGGTGACCCCGGAGCTGACATTCAGCGTGCCGCTGCCCGGGCCGGTGCTCCCCACCGTCAACGTGCCGCTATTCGCGCTGGCGGTGCCCACCGTCACCGTGCCCGAATCCGTCAACGTCCCCGACACACTCACGCTGCCGGTATCAGTCA
>NZ_JCALDU010000016.1:0-1273 GCF_059813025.1 Mycobacterium sp. NGS26 | reverse complement strand
TATGTGCGTGCCGGTGGGGGCGGGTTGACCCCGTCGGATATCGTGCCCGCGCGGCTGAGCCAGCAGCAGCTCGACGAGTTGGACCGCGACTATGGGCTGGCTGATGTGTTGCCGCTGACGCCGTTGCAGCAGGGGTTGTTGTTCCACGCCGGCACCACCGAGCCAGGTGGTGAGGATGTGTATGCGGTGCAGCTGGATATCCGCTTAAGCGGCCCGCTGGATGCCCAGCGGCTGCGCGCTGCGGTGCAGGCCGTGGTCGCGCGCCATCCCAACCTGGTGGCCCGGTTTTGTGACCGGTTCGACGAGCCGGTGCAGATCATCCCGGCTGATGCGGTGGCGCCGTGGTGCTATCTCGATCTCGACGGCAGCGAGGGTGTCGAGGAGCGCATCCAGCGGGTTTGCGCGGCCGAACGCGCCGCGGTGTGCGAGCCGGCCGACCAGCCGCTGTTTCGGGCGGTGTTGATCCGCACCGCGGCAGACCAGCATCGGCTGGTGTTAACTAATCACCATCTTGTCCTGGATGGCTGGTCGCGGCCGATCCTGTTGCGTGAGATCGTCGCCGGCTACTACGGGCAACGGCTGCCGGCAGCGGCTGCGTATCGGGCCGTGGTGGCCTGGCTGGCCGAGCGTGACCTGGAGGCCGCCCGGCGGGCCTGGGGCCAGGTGTGGGCCGGCTTTGACACCCCCACCCTGGTCGGCGCGCCGCAACGGTTGCGGCCAGGGCGCCAAGCAGTGGCGGTGTTTGGGGTGCCGGCCTCGCTCACCGCGGCGGTCAGCGGGCTGGCCCGCGCTCAGCACACCACCGTCAACATTGTGTGGCAGGGCGCTTTTGCGCAGCTGTTGTGCTGGCTGACCGGCCAGCACGATGTGGCCTTTGGCACCCCGGTCTCGGGGCGGCCGGCCGAGGTGGCCGGTGCGGAGTCGATGGTGGGCATGTTGGTCAACACGGTGCCGGTGCGGGCCACCCTGACCCCGGCAACGACCACCACCGACCTGCTCGAGCAGCTGCACCGCACCCACCAGCACACCTTGGACCATCAGCACCTGGCGCTGCCGCAGATCCATCACCTCACCGGTCAGGAACGCTTGTTTGACACCTTGTTCGTCTACCAGAACTATCCGATCGACACCGCCGCGTTGACCGGTGCCGACGGGTTGGCCATCACCGAGATCACCAGCCACGAATCCACCCACTACCCACTGGTGGTAGCGGTCCTGCTGGGCACTGAATTGAGGATCCGCGTCGAATTTGACACTGACGTGTTCGACACGG
>NZ_JCALDU010000015.1:0-1348 GCF_059813025.1 Mycobacterium sp. NGS26 | reverse complement strand
CCGTGTCGAACACGTCAGTGCGAAACTCCACCGTCCCACCGATGCCGGCGGGCTCCCCGGAGGGCGTGAAGTGTTCAGCCAACGACCACGTCAAGTCCATGCGGGCGGTGTGGGTGTCGGCCGGCACCGGGCTGACCTGCACATCACCCAACGCCCACCCGGCGGGGTCGGTGTCGTGTCCGGGCAGGTTCTGCCAGGCCAACATCACCTGCACCAGCGGGTGATGCGTCAGCGACCGGGTCGGGTTGAGCCGCTCCACCAACACCTCAAACGGCACGTCCTGGTGTTCGTAGGCGCCCAGCGCGCGGGCACGCACCCGGGCCAACAACTCGGCGATGGCGGGATCCCCGGCCACATCGACGCGCAGCACCAAGGTGTTGACGAAAAACCCCACCAGCTCATCCAGGGCCGGGTCACGCCGCCCCGCGATCGGGAATCCCACCGCCACCTCGGTGCAAGCGGCCAGCTTGGCCAACAACACCGCCAAACCGGCCTGGACCACCATGAAAGAAGTCGCGTTGTGCTCACGCGCCACCCGGGTAATTTGCGCCTGCAGCTGCGCTGGCCATTCCACCGCTACCCGGGCCCCGCGGTAATCAGCCACCGCCGGATAAGGCCGATCAGTGGGCAGATCAAGGCGCTCGGGCAGCCCCGCTAGGGCCTGCTCCCAATAGGCCAACTGCGCCGCGATCGGACTGTCCGGATCGGCCAAATCACCAAGAAGCTCCCGCTGCCACAACGTGTAGTCGACATACTGCACCGCCAACGGCGCCCACTCCGGGGCGTGTCCCGCACACCGGCTGGCATAGGCCATCCCCACATCAGCGATCAGCGGGGCAATCGACCAGCCATCCGCGGCGATATGATGGGCCACCGCCACCAACACATGCTCCTCGGCGCCGAGGCGGAAAAGCCGTGCCCGCAACGGAATCTCGGCGCCCAAATCAAAACCGCGACGCACCAGTGCACCGATGGCCTGACCCAGTTGGCTTTCCGACCAACCACTGCCATCAACAACCCGCCAACCCCAATCGGCCTGCTCGACCGGAATCACCAGCTGCCGGGGTGCGCCATCAACCGCAGGAAACAGCGTGCGCAAACTCTCATGGCGGCCCACCACATCACCCAGCGCGGCCCCCAACGCATCAACATCCAGGCAACCCCGCAACCGCAGCGCGGTCGCCATGTTGTAAACCGCAGAAGCCCCCTGCAACTGCTCCAAAAACCACAACCGCTGCTGGGCAAACGACAACGGCACCACCGCCGGCCGCGGCCCGGCCACCAACGGCGCCAACCGGCCCACCCCCGCACCGATCCGCGGCGCCAACTGCGCCACCGTGGGCGCCTC
>NZ_JCALDU010000014.1:0-1497 GCF_059813025.1 Mycobacterium sp. NGS26 | reverse complement strand
GCACCGATCCCGGCCAGGGCCTCAAACCACAACCGGCTCAGCCGGCCGATTTGGTCGCGATCGACCACCGACGTCGCCCAGCGCCAATTGGCCTGCAACTGCGGGCCAGCCTCGGAATCGACGGTGCCGGCGTTAAGGTCCACGCTGTAGGGCAACGGCAGCGGCAACGCCGCACCCGCACCAATGCCCGACAACCCGTCCAGACACAGCCGCCACCCCCCAGCGTCGGTGGCCGCAGCGCCCAGCCGGCCCAAATAGTTAAACCCGATCGACGGCACCGGCCCAGCCAAATCCACCTCGGAGTTCAAATAGCGCAACAGGCCGTAGGTCAAACCCCCAGGCAGGGCGCGAAGCTGTTCCTTGGCGTCTTTGACCACCACCCCCAGCGCCGCCTCGCCAGCGATCACCTGCCCCCAGGACAAACCCCCCACCGCCAACGACACCGGATATTTGGTGGTGAACCAGCCCACCGTGCGCGACAAATCCAGCTCGCCGGCCAACTCCTCATGGCGGCCGTGGCCCTCCACCTCAATACCGATCGGCGCGTCACCGGTGCCCAACCACTCGGCCACCGCCAACGCCAACCCAATCAACAAAATGTCTTGGATGCCGGCATGAAACGCCGCCGGCACCTCCCCCAACAGCAGCCGCGTCGTCTCGGTATCCAACGACACCGCCAACCGCCCCGCGCTCACATAGGTATCCACCCCCGCACCCGCCCCCGGCAACACCGCCGGGACCGCCGCCACCTGCCGCCACACCTGGGCCTGGCTTACGACCTCGGGCGCATGGGCATGCTCCACCAGCAGCGACGCCCACCGGGCAAACGACGTCCCACCCGCGGCCAACACCACCGGCTGCCCGCTGTGACGCTGCGCCCAGGCAATGTTGAGGTCCTCCAACAAGATTCGCCACGACACCCCATCAACAGCCAAATGATGAACAATCACCACCAACTGGCCGGTGGAAGCCACCCACAGCGCGCTGACCATCACCCCCGCCGCCGGATCCAACCGCGACCGCGCGGCCACCAGCGTCTCCTCGGACAACACCTCCACCGCATGCACACACCCGCGCGCATCCACCGACCCCACCGGCGGCACCATCAGCGACCACCGGCCACCATCGTCATCCACCCGCGCCCGCAACATGGCATGCCGATCCAGCAACGCCTGCACCAACACCACCACGTCGGCCTCGCCCACCCCCACCGGGGCCTGCACCAACACCGTCTGATTGAACTGCTCAACCGGGCCCTCAACACCGTGCAGCCAGCACATGATCGGAGTCGCCGGCACCGACCCCACACCCTCATCGGCCACATCACCCACACCGGCGGCCACCCCGGCCACCCGCGCCAACCCGGCAACACTCTGCTCCACGAACACATCCCGCGGCCGACACACCAACCCGGCCGCCCGCGCCCGCGCCACCACCTGCATCGACAAAATGCTGTCCCCACCCAAATCGAAGAAGGAGTCATCCACCCCCACCCGC
>NZ_JCALDU010000013.1:0-1723 GCF_059813025.1 Mycobacterium sp. NGS26 | reverse complement strand
AGCGCGGGGTCGTTGCGCCCGGCGATCGGGAATCCCACCGCCACATCCGAACTGGCGCTGAGCCGCGACAACAGCACCGCCAAGCCCGCCTGGATCACCATGAAGCTGGTGGCGTTGTGCGCGCGGGCCAGCGCACGCACCCGCTGCTGCAAGTCCGCCGGCCAGTCGACGGTCGCGCTGGCCCCGCGCTGATCGGCCACCGGCGGATAGGGCCGATCGGTGGGCAGCTGCAGGCGCTCGGGCATCCCCGCCAGCGCGTCCTGCCAGTAGGCCAGCTGCGCGGCGATGCGGCTGTGGCCATCGTCCAACTCGCCGAACTGCGCGCGCTGCCACAGTGTGTAATCGACATACTGCACCGGCAATTCGGGCCAGCCCGGGGTGCGCCCCGCACACCGGGCCGCATACGCCACACCCAAATCGCGTGTCAGCGGGGTGATCGACCAGCCGTCGGCGGCGATATGGTGCACCACGCCCACCAGCACATGCTCCTCGTCGCCGACACGGAACAGTGTGGCGCGCAACGGGATCTCGACCGCCAGCTCAAAGCAGTGCCGCGCCGCACCCTCGACCGCCTCGGCCAGCCGGGCCGGCGACCATGCGGTGGCGTCGACGACATCCCAACCCACATCGGCTCGCTCGGCGGGCAGCACCAGCTGCTGCGGTGTCCCATCGGGCGCCGGAAACACTGTGCGCAAGCTCTCATGGCGGGCCACCACATCGGCCAGCGCCGCACCCAGTGCGCCGGCATCAAGGTGCCCGCGCAGCCGCAGCGCCACCACCATGTTGTACACCGGTGACGGCCCATGCAACTGATCCAGGAACCACAACCGGGATTGGGCGAACGACAACGGAACCCGCGCCGGCCGCGCGCCGGCCACCAGCGGCTCACACCGACCCGCATCCTCACCGATGCGCGGCGCCAACCGGGCGATCGTGGGCGCATCGAACAAGGTGCGCACCGAAAGACCGGTCTCCAAGCCCGCGTTGACCGCGGCGATCAGGCGCATCGCCGAAATGCTGTCCCCGCCCAGGTCGAAGAACGAGTCATCCACACCGACCCGCTCAACCCCCAGGACCCGCGCATAGATGCCGGCCAGGATCTCCTGCACCGGGCCCGCCGGAGCGCGGTAGTGACCGCCATCGGCGTAGTCGGGTGCGGGCAGGGCGCGTTTATCGAGTTTGCCGTTGACCGTCAACGGCAGCGCCTCTACAACCACCACCGCCGCCGGCACCATGTAGGCCGGCAGCCGCTCGGCGAGCCGGGCGCGGATCTCAGTGGGCTCCGCGGTGCCGATGACATAGCCGACCAGGCGCTTGTCGCCCGGGCGGTCCTCGCGCACGATCACCGCCGCCTGCTGGACCCCGTCCAGTTCGGCTAGGGCGCTTTGGATCTCACCCAGCTCGATGCGATACCCACGGATCTTGACCTGCTCATCGGCACGCCCCAGATAGCGCAACTGCCCATCGGAACCCCAGCGCACCAGGTCCCCGCTGCGATACATGCGCGCTCCCGGCGCCCCGAACGGGCACGCCACAAACCGCGACGCGGTCAACCCCGGCCGGCGCACATACCCCACGCCCACCCCGCGGCCGGCCACATACAACTCGCCCACCACACCCGCCGGCACCGGGCGCAGCCACCCGTCCAACACGAACAACGCCGCACCCGGAACCGGCAAACCGATCGGCGGTATTCCTGAGCCCGCCGTCAGCGGTGCACTGA
>NZ_JCALDU010000012.1:0-1780 GCF_059813025.1 Mycobacterium sp. NGS26 | reverse complement strand
GGTGGCGCTGACCGTAGGCGATGCCGCACTCGGGGCGGTTGTCAAAGACATCAAGGAACAACTGCGCGCCCTGCCCGACGGTCTGACGTACGGTCTGCTGCGCTACCTCAACCCCGAGATCGGTTTGGCCGCATCCGATCCGGCGATCGGTTTCAACTACCTCGGGCGCCTCGGTGCGGCCTCGTCCGAAATGGCGACGGATCTGTGGCGGATCGATCCCGACGGCATGTCGCTCGCCACCGCCGCCGCGGCGGTGCCCATGCGGCTGGCGCACACCGTGGAACTCACCGCCGCCGTCGTCGACACCAATACCGGCCCGCGGCTGGACGCCACCTGGACGTGGGCGTGCTCGGCACTTGACGATGCGGGGATCAGCCGGCTCAGCCAGCTGTGGTGTGATGCGCTGGCCGGCATCTGCGCCCACGTCGAACGTGGTGGCGGCGGGTTGACGCCGTCGGATATCGCCCCCGCCCGGCTCAGCCAGCAGCAGATCGACGAGCTGGAGCGTCACCACCGCATCGCCGATATCCTGCCGCTGACTCCGCTGCAGCAGGGGCTGCTCTTCCATGCCCGCAGCACCGTCGATGGCGACCTGTACGCGATGCAGCTGGACCTCACCTTGAACGGTCCGCTCGACCGCGACCGCCTCCACCAAGCCGTGGAAACCGTCGTCGCCCGCCACCCCAACCTCGTCGCGCGGTTCTGCGACGACTACGACGCGCCCGTGCAAATCATCCCCGCCGACCCCGACACTCCGTGGCAGTGGCTCGACCTCACCGACCACCAAGAGACCGATGAACAAATCCAACACCTGTGTGCCGCCGAGCGCGCGGCGGTCTGCGACCTCACCGACCCGCCGGCCTTCCGAGCGGCTTTGATCCGCATCGCACCGGATCTGCATCGCTTTGTGCTGACCAATCACCACATCGTCCTCGACGGCTGGTCGCTGCCGATCCTCGCGCAAGAGATATTCGCCAGCTACTACGGGCGGCGGCTACCGGCCGCCGCCCCGTATCGCAGCTTGTTTACCTGGTTGGACAAACGAGACGTCGATGCCGCCCGCGCGGCCTGGGCCGAGGTGCTGGCCGGTTTTGATACCCCGACGCTGGTGGGCCCGCCCGGCCCGGCAGAGCCAAGTCCCAAGGGCTCTAGTTCATTTCGGGTGTCCGAGCAGACCACGCACCGCGTTGGCGAGCTGGCGCGCGCGCAGCACACCACCGTCAACGTCGTGCTGCAGGCGGCCTGGGCGCAGGTGCTGATGTGGTTGACCGGCCACCATGATGTCGCGTTCGGCACCGCGGTTTCGGGTAGGCCGGCCGAGATATCCGGCGCGGACACGATGGTGGGCTTGCTGATCAACACGGTGCCGGTGCGGGCCAGCGTCACCGCCGCGACCACCACGGCCGGGCTGCTCGATCAGCTGCACGGCGCCAACAACCGCACGCTGGATCACCAGCATTTGGCGCTGCACGAGATTCATCGCGCCACCGGACACGAGCGATTGTTCGACACGCTGTTCGTCTACGAGAACTACCCGATCGACACCGGCGCGCTGTTCGGCAACGAGGGGCTGGCCATCACCGAGATCAGCGGTCGAGAATCGACCCACTATCCCCTGGCGATGGTGGCCCGGCCGGACCGCGAATTGAGCCTTCGCGTCGAGTTCGACACCGGCGTGTTCGATCCGGAGGGCATCGAGGCGCTCGTCGAGCGGTTGCAGCGGTTGTTGGCGGCGATGGCCGCCGACCCCGGACGGCGGCTTTCGTGTCTGGATGTGCTT
>NZ_JCALDU010000011.1:0-2218 GCF_059813025.1 Mycobacterium sp. NGS26 | reverse complement strand
CGCCGTCGAGCACACCCGGCTGGCCGGGTGGGGCAACCACACCGCGGTGGCCAGCGCACCCGCGCTGGCCTCGGATGCCGGGGTGTCGGTGCCGGTGTTGTTCGCCGCGCAGGTGGCCGCCACCCCGACCGCAATCGCTGTGAGCTATCTGGACCACTCGTTGACTTATGCCGAGTTGGATCAGGCCGCCACCGGCATCGCCCACACCCTGGCCGGGCGCGCGGTGGGCCCGGGCCGGTGTGTGGCGCTGCTGCTACCCCGCTCGATCGAGGCGATCACCGCGATGCTGGGCGTGCTCAAAACCGGGGCCGCCTACCTACCGATTGACCCCGCCCTACCCGATGCCCGGATCGGGTTCTTGCTGTCTGATGCCGCCCCGGCCGCGGTCATCACCACCAGTACGCTGCGCGACCGGCTGACCGGCCACCAGCTGACCGTCCTCGACATCGATGACCTCGCGGCCCCCACCGTCTGTGCTCAGCCCACCGCCGCGCCTGTCGCCGCGCTGCCGGTCCCCGCTGGCGGGGACATCGCGTATCTGATCTACACCTCGGGCACCACCGGCACCCCCAAGGGGGTGGCCATCACCCACCACAACATCACCCAATTGGCGTGTGTGGATGCGGAGTTGGCGGGGCCGGGCCGGGTGTGGTCGCAGTGCCACTCCTATGGCTTTGATGCCTCGGTGTGGGAGATTTTCGGGGCCCTGCTCCATGGTGGGCGGCTGGTGGTGGTGCCCGAACCGGTGGTCGGCTCCCCGGCTGATCTGCATGACCTGCTGACCAGAGAACACGTCGAGGTGCTCACCCAGACCCCGTCGGCGGCGGCGCTGCTGCCTGAGGCGGGGTTGGAGTCGGTGACGCTGGTGGTGGCCGGGGAGGCCTGCCCGGCCACTCTGGTGGATCGGTGGGCGCCGGGGCGGGTGATGCGCAACGCCTACGGGCCCACCGAGGCCACCGTGTGTACGTCCCTTAGCGCCCCGCTGGCGCCGGGCGCGCAGGTGGTGCCGATTGGGGCGCCGGTGGCTGGGGCGGCGCTGCTGGTGCTCGATGGGTGGTTGCGCCCGGTGCCGGCCGGGGTGGTCGGCGAGTTGTATGTGGCCGGCGCCGGGGTGGGGGTCGGGTATTGGGGCCGGCCGGGTTTGACCGGGTCCCGGTTTGTGGCCTGCCCGCTGCCCGGGGCGGGCGGGGCACGGATGTATCGCACCGGGGACCTGGTGCGCTGGGACACCCAGGGGCAGCTGGCCTATGTGGGCCGCGCGGATGAGCAGGTCAAAATCCGGGGGTATCGCATCGAGCCCGGCGAAATCCGGGCCGTGCTGGCCGGCCTGGACGGGGTGCAGCAGGCCGTGGTGGTGGCCCGCCAGGACCGCCCCGGTGATACACGCCTGATCGGCTATATCACCGGCGGTGCCGAACCGGCCGGTCTGCGCGCGCAGCTGGCCCAGCGGCTACCGGCCTACATGGTGCCCGCCGCGATCATCGCCGTCGACGCGTTGCCGCTGACCGCCAACGGCAAACTCGACACCGCGGCGCTGCCGGCCCCCGACTACACCCCCGCCGGGTCTTACCGGGCCCCGACCGGCCCGGTCGAAGAAATCCTGGCCGGCATCTACGCCGAAGTCCTCGGGCTCGACCGCGTCGGGGCCGACGACTCCTTCTTCGAGTTGGGCGGCGATTCGTTGTTGGCGATGCGGCTCATCGGTGAGCTCAACACCGCCCTCGGTGCCGAGTTGCCGGTGCGCGCCGTGTTCGAAGCACCGTCGGTGAGCAGCCTGGGCCAACGGCTGGCCACCCACCACGACTCGGAATGCTTTGTGTCCGTGCACGGCCGCGACACCACCGAGGTGCACGCCGCTGATCTGACGCTGGAGAAGTTCATCGACGCCGCAACCCTGGACGCTGCCCCGGCGTTGCCCGGCCCCAGTGCCGAGGTGCGCACGGTGTTGCTGACCGGGGCGACCGGCTTCCTGGGCCGTTACCTGGCCCTGCAATGGCTGCAGCGCATGGAGCTGGTCGACGGCACCCTGATCTGTTTGGTGCGCGGCAAATCCGACGAGGATGCGCGGCACCGTCTCGAAACGACCTTCGACAGCGGCGACCCGGCGCTGCTGGCCGACTTCGAGGAGTTGGCCGGCGAGCACCTGCAGGTCATCGCCGGCGACAAGAGCCAGCCCAACCTGGGCCTGGATGAGCAGACCTGGCAACACCTGGCCGCT
>NZ_JCALDU010000010.1:0-2479 GCF_059813025.1 Mycobacterium sp. NGS26 | reverse complement strand
TGAAATCCAAAGCGCCCTAGCCGAACTCGACGGGGTGCAGCAGGCGGTGGTGCTCGCCCGCGAGGACCGCCCCGGCGACAGGCGCCTGGTGGGTTACATCACCGGAACCGCCGACCCGGCCAACGCCCGCGCCGAGCTGGGCAAGCGGCTACCGGCGTATATGGTCCCGGCCGCAATCGTGGTCCTCGATGCGCTGCCGCTGACCGTCAACGGCAAACTCGACACACACGCCCTGCCGGCACCCGGATATCGCGCCGCCGATCGCTATCGTGCCCCGACCACCGCGGTCGAGGAGATCCTGGCCGACATCTACGCCGAAGTCCTCGGCGTGGAACGGGTCGGCATCGATGACTCGTTCTTCGAAATGGGCGGCGACAGCATCCTGTCGATGCAAGTCGTCGCCCGGGCCCGTGCCGCCGGGCTGAGGTGTCAGCCGCGCGACATCTTCGTCGAGCAGACCGTCGCCGGCCTGGCCCGGGTGACGGGGTCGGCGGCCACCGGGGAGACCGCCCCGGTCGATGAGGGTGTCGGGCCGGTCGTGGCCACCCCGATCATGCGCTGGCTGCAAGCCGTGGACGGCCCGGTGGAGCAGTTCAACCAGACGATGGTGCTGCAGGCCCCCGCGGGAGTCACCGAGGCCGACGTTCTCGTCGTGCTGCAGGCCCTGCTGGACCGGCACGGCATGCTGCGGCTACGCATCACAGACGATGGCCCGGGAGGCTGGGCGCTCCACGTGCCCGAGCCCGGGTCGGTAGCCGCCGACGCGTGCCTGCACACCGTCGACGTGTTGTCCGACGAGGCGCTGGTTCAGGCGCGGTCCCGGTTGAATCCGAGCGCCGGGGTGATGGTCAGCGCACTCTGGGTGGCCAGCACCGGCGAGTTGGTGGTGATCATTCACCACCTCGCCATCGACGCCGTGTCGTGGCGAATCCTGTTGGAGGACTTCAACATCGCCTGGGCCCAGCATCACGCCGGGCAACCCGTGGCGTTGCCGGCACCCGGCACATCGTTCGCCCGGTGGGCCTCCCTGCTGGCCGATCATGCGCACACCCCGACCGTGGTGGCCCAAGTCGAGACGTGGAGACGCATCGCGGCCGCCCCGGCCGCCCTGCCCTCGGTCCAGCCCGCGGTGGATACCTATGCCAGTGCCGGGCAATTGTCGGTGTCATTGGATGCCGCGACGACGCGCTCGCTCCTTGGCGAGGTACCGGCCGCGTATCACGCTGGGACACAAGACATCTTGCTGATCGCGCTCGCCCTGGCCTGCGCGGAATTCCTCGACACCGGAAACGCACCGATCGTTCTTGATGTGGAGGGCCACGGCCGGGCCGACGACCTGGCTGCCGATGTCGACCTGTCTCGCACGGTGGGCTGGTTCACCACCAAATACCCTGTCGCGCTGACCGTAGGCGATGCCGCACTCGAAGCCCTCATCAAAGACATCAAGGAACAACTGCGCGCGCTGCCCGACGGCTTGACCTACGGATTGCTGCGCTACCTCAACCCCGATATCGAACTCACGGGAGCCGACCCGGCGATCGGCTTCAACTACCTGGGGCGCCTCGGTATGCCCGCGGGGGTGCCCGCGGATCTGTGGCGGATCAGCCCCGACGCCCTCGCGGCCACCACGGCGTCCACCGCGGTACCGATGCCGCTGGGTCACACCGTGGAACTCAACGCCTTCGCCGTCGACACCGATACCGGTCCGCAGTTGCACGCAACCTGGACGTGGGCCTGCTCGGCACTCGACGACGCGCAGATCGCCCGGCTCGGGCAACTGTGGCGTGACGCCCTGGCCGGCATCTGCGCTCATGTACGAAACGGCGGGGGCGGCTTGACCCCGTCCGACATCGCCCCGGCCCGCCTGAACCAGGAGCAGATCGACGAGCTGTGCCGGCACCACGAGATCGCCGATATTTTGCCGTTGACACCGCTGCAGCGGGGACTGCTTTTCCACGCGAGCGGCGCGCGGCCCAGTGACGACGATCCGTATGCGGTGCAGCTGGATTTCAGCTTGACCGGCCCGATCGACCCCGACCGCCTCCACCAAGCCGTGGACACCGTCGTCGCCCGCCACCCCAACCTGGTGGCCCGGTTCTGCTGCCAGTTCGACGAACCGGTACAAGTCATTCCGGCCGATCCCGTGGCGGCCTGGCGGTATGTCGACCTCAACGACCATGACCTCGACGCCGAGGAGTGGGTCCAAAAACTGTGCGCCGCCGAACGCGCCGCGGTCTGCGACCTCACCGACCCGCCGGCGTTTCGGGCCGCCCTGATCCGCACCGCCGAAAACCGGCACCGGCTTGTGCTCACCAACCACCACATCGTGCTCGACGGCTGGTCCATGCCGATCCTGCTGCAGGAGCTGTTCGCCAGCTACCACGGGCACCGGCTGGCCGCGGCCGGGTCGTATCGCAGGTTCGTCACCTGGCTGGCCGATCGAGACCACGACGCCGCCCGCGCGGCCTGGCGCGAGGCA
>NZ_JCALDU010000001.1:0-1216050 GCF_059813025.1 Mycobacterium sp. NGS26 | reverse complement strand
CGCCAGCACACCACCGTCAACACCGTGCTGCAGGCCGCCTGGGCACAGGTGCTGATGTGGCTGACCGGCAACCACGATGTCGCGTTCGGGGTCGCGGTCTCCGGTAGGCCGGCCGACGTCGGTGGCGCGGAATCCATTGTGGGGCTGCTGATCAACACGGTGCCGGTACGGGCCAGACTCACCGCCGCGACCACCACGGCCGGGCTGCTCGACCAGCTGCACAGCGCCAACAACCGCACACTGGAGCATCAGCACCTGGCGCTCACCGAAATCCACCGCGCCACCGGACACGACCAGTTGTTCGACACGCTGTTCGTCTACGAGAACTACCCGATCGAAACCGGCGCATTAGCAGGCGCGGACGGATTGGCCATCAGCGGGATCACCAGCCGCGAATCGACCCATTACCCGCTGACGATGCAAGCCCTTTCGAGCCGCGAACTCGGGCTTCGCGTCGAATTCGACAGCGATGCGTTCGACGCCGAACTCATCCGAACCCTCATCGAGGGGTTCCAGCGGGTGTTGGTGGCCATGTCCACCGACCCCACGCGGCGGCTGTCCTCGATCGATCCGCTCGGTGAGGCCGACCACGGCCGCGTGGACGAACTCGGCAATCGGGCGGTGTTGACGCATCCGGTGACTCCGGTGTCGATCCCGGAGTTGTTCACCGCGCAGGTGGCCCGCACGCCGCGGGCGGTCGCGATCACCTTCCGAGGCCGCTCGATGACCTACCGCGAGCTCGACGAGGCCGCCAACCGGTTGGCGCACCTGCTGGCCGAACAGGGCGCCGGCTCCGGACAGTGTGTGGCACTGCTGTTTTCGCGCTCCGCCGAGGCGATCGTGGCAATCCTGGCGGTACTCAAGGCCGGGGCGGCCTATCTGCCGATCGACCCCGCGGTGCCGGCGGCCCGGATCGGGTTCATGCTGGCGGATGCCACACCCATCGCCGCGGTCACCACGGCGGATCTGCGGTCGCGGCTAGACGGGTGCGACGTGCCGGTCGTCGACGTCGACGACCCCCGCATCGACGGCCAAGCCGGCTCCGCATTGCCCGGTCCGGCCCCCGACGACATCGCCCACATCATCTACACCTCGGGCACGACCGGTGTCCCCAAAGGCGTTGCGGTGACCCACCACAACGTCACCCGGCTGTTCGACACCCTGGACATCGGCCTCAAGCCCGCGCCGGGGCAGGTATGGACGCAATGCCATTCCTATGCCTTCGACTACTCGGTCTGGGAGATCTGGGCCGCGCTGCTGCATGGCGGCCGGCTGGTGGTGGTGCCCGAAGAGGTGGCCACTGCGCCGCAACAACTTCAGGCGTTGCTGGTCGCCGAACACGTCAGCGTGTTGAGCCAGACCCCCTCGACGGTGCGGACACTGAGCCCGGAGGGGTTGGATTCGACGGCGTTGGTGATCGCCGCGGAGGCGTGCCCCGCCGACCTGGTGGATCGGTGGGCGCCGGGGCGGACGATGGTCAACGGCTACGGCCCCACCGAGACCACCGTATATGCCACCGTCAGTGCGCCGCTGACGCCGGGCTCGGGAACACCGCCGATCGGCTTCCCGGTTCCGGGAGCGGCGCTGTTCGTGCTCGACGGGTGGCTGCGCCCGGTGCCCGAGGGTGTGGTGGGCGAGCTGTATGTGGCCGGCCGCGGCGTGGGCGTGGGGTATCTGCGCCGGCCCGGGCTGACCGCGTCGCGGTTCGTGGCGTGCCCATTCGGACAGCCGGGAGCGCGCATGTATCGCACCGGCGATCTGGTGCGCTGGGCCGCCGACGGGCAACTGCAATACCACGGCCGCGCCGACGAGCAGGTCAAGATCCGCGGGTACCGCATCGAGCTCGGCGAAATCCAAAGCGCCCTAACCGAACTCGACGGCGTCCAGCAGGCGGCGGTGATCGCCCGCGAGGACCGCCCAGGCGACAAACGTCTGATCGGCTACATCATCGGCACCGCGGACCCCACCGAGATCCGCGCCCGGCTCGCCGAGCGGCTCCCGTCGTACATGGTCCCGGCCGCCGTAATGGTGTTGGACGCACTGCCTTTGACCGTCAACGGCAAACTCGACAGACGCGCCCTGCCCGCACCCCATTACGCCGACGCCGGTCACTACCGCGCCCCGGCCGGCCCCACCGAGGAGATCCTGGCCGACATGTACGCCCACGTCCTCGGGCTGGAGCGGGTCGGCGTGGACGATTCCTTCTTCGAGCTGGGTGGGGATTCGCTGTCGGCGATGCGTCTGATGGCAGCGATCAACTCGGGCCTGGACGCCGAACTGGCGGTGCGCACCTTGTTCGACGCACCCACCGTCGCGCAGTTGGCGCCGCACATCGCCGGGCATGCGAGCCGGCGCAAGCCGCTGGTCGCGGGCGAGCGGCCGGCGCGGGTTCCGTTGTCCTTCGCCCAATCCCGGTTGTGGTTCCTCAGCCGGTTCGAGGGCGAAGCTGCGACGTACAACATGCCCGCCGCCTTCCACATCAACGGGCCGCTGGATCTGCATGCGCTGGTTGTGGCCCTCGACGACGTGATGGCTCGCCACGAATCGTTGCGCACCGTATTTCCAGACCGGGATGGGGTGCCGTTCCAGGACGTGTTGCCGGCACGGCCGGGGATGTGGTGTGACGGGGGCGCGGCGGTGGTGTCGTTGCCGGAGCACGAGGTGGCCGGTGCGTTGGTGTCGCTGGCCGGACATCGGTTCGATCTGTCCACGGAGATCCCGATTCGTGCCCAGATCTACGCGGTGGCGCCCGAGCAGCATGTGTTGGGGATTGTGGTGCACCACATCGCTTTTGACGGGTGGTCGCTGGCTCCGATGGTGCGGGACATCGCCGAGGCCTACCGGCCCAGGCGGCATGGCCTGGCCGCGCAGTGGGCGCCGTTGCCGGTTCAGTACGTCGACTACACGCTGTGGCAGCAGGAGTTGTTGGGGGCGGAGTCCGACCCGGAAAGCGTGATCGCCGGGCAGTTGCGGTACTGGCGGCGGGAATTGGCCGACCTGCCCGAGGTGGTGTCGCTGCCGGCGGACCGCCCACGGCCGCCGGTCCCGAGCTACCGCGGCGACGACGTCGACATCCGCATCGACCCGCGGGTATGGGCACGGGTCAAGCAGCTGGCGGTGGCGCACAACGCGACGCCGTCGATGGTGTTGCAAGCGGTGATGGCCGTGGTGTTGCACCGCGCCGGCGCGGGCGAGGACGTGGTGATGGGCACGCCGATCGCCGGGCGGTTGGATCCGGCGCTCGATGATCTGGTCGGGTTCTTCGTCAACACCTGGGTGTTGCGGGTGGCCGTCAAGTCCGCGCACCGGTTCGGCGATGTGCTTCGGCAAGTGCGTCAGAAAGCCCTCGATGCGTACAGCAACCAGGATGTCCCGTTCGAGCGGCTGGTCGAGCAGCTCAACCCGGTCCGTTCGACGGCGCATAACCCGCTGTTTCAGGTGCTCATGGTCTTCCAGAACAATGTGCGCCCCGCGGTGTTGGCGTTCGACGGGGTCAGCGTCGAGCCGCTGACGGCGTCGACGCGCACCGCCAAGTTCGACCTGGACATCGAACTGAGCGAGGTGCCCACCGACGACCCGGCGGCGCCGATGGCGGCCGGATCGGTGTCCTACGCCACGGACCTGTACGACCGAGCGACCATCGAGCGGCTGGTCGGCTGGTTCGGGTGGGTGCTCGAGGCGGTGGTGGCGGACGCGTCGGTGGTGGTGGGCGACGTTCCGCTGTTGACGCGCCGCGAGCGTGATCTGGTGCTGTCGGGCTGGTCGGGTGCCGGTGTGCGGGCGCGGCCACGGGTGGCTCCCCAGCTGTTGGCCGAGGCGACGGCGGCCGACCCGGACGCGGTGGCGGTGGTCGACGGTGCGCGGGAGCTGTCGTATCGCGAGCTCGACGAGTGGTCGACGCGGCTGGCGCGCGTGCTGATCGAGCGAGGGGTGGGTCCCGAGCGCGCGGTGGGCGTGGCCATGGATCGCTGCGCGGAGTTGGTGGCGGCCTGGTGGGCGGTGGTCAAGGCCGGGGGGACATACGTGCCGGTGGATCCGGCCCACCCGGCCGAGCGGATCGCCACGGTATTGGACGCGGTCGGGGCGGTATGCGTGTTGACCCGCGGTGCCGGCGCCGTGGCCGGGGCCGGGGGGCGGCCGGTGTTGTCCATCGACGCCCTGGACGTGTCCGGCCGGTGCGCGGATCAGATCACCGACGACGACCGGCTGGCGCCGCTGGGGGTGGACAACACCGCCCACGTGATCTTCACCTCGGGGTCCACCGGTGCCCCCAAGGGAGTCGCGGTCGGCCACGCCGGCCTGGCGGCGGTGGCCCAGCTGCGCGAGGTGTTCGGGTTGAGCGCGGGCGATCGGCTGCTCATGGTGGCCTCGCCGACCTTTGACGTGTCTGTTGGCGAGCTGTTGTTGGCCGTGGGGTCGGGCGCGGCGTTGGTGGTGGCGCCGCCGGATGCGTATGCGGGGGAGGCGTTGACGACGTTGCTGCAGACCCAGCGGGTCAGCGCGGCGGTGGTAACCCCGACGGTGCTGGCGTCCCTGGATCGGGAGCGGGTGGACGCGGTCGGCACGCTGATCACCACGGGGGAGGCCTGCCCCCGGGAGCTCGCGGTCGCCTGGGCGCCGGGTCGGCGAATGTTCAACGCCTACGGCCCCACCGAGACCACCATCTGGGCCACCTGCAGTCCCCCGCTGTCGGCGGGGCAGGCGGTCGACATCGGTGCCCCGATCCGCGGAATGTGTGCGCTGGTGCTCGACGCGCGCCTGAACCCCGCCCCCGTCGGGGTGGTGGGAGAGCTGTATCTCGCCGGGCCCGCGCTGGCCCGCGGCTATCTGGGCCGACCGGGGTCGACCGCGGAACGGTTCGTGGCCAACCCTTACGGTGGCGCCGGCACGCGCATGTACCGCACCGGCGATCTGGTGCGCTGGACCTCGGGCGGCACGCTGGACTATCTGGGTCGGGCCGACACGCAGATCAAACTGCACGGGCAGCGCATAGAGCTGGGCGAAATCGAGAGCGTCCTGTTGGCCTGCCCCGAGGTCACGCAGGCCGCCGGCGCCCTGCACCAGGACAGCACCGGGGCGCATCTCGTCGCGTACGTCACCCTCGATCAGACCGGCACCGGCGAGTCCACCGCCGTCCGAGACGCCGAAATCGTCGAGCAGTGGCAGCACACGTACGACGAGCTGTATGGCACCGAGGCCGAACCCTGCTGGCTCGGAACGGATTTCCGGGGATGGAACAGCAGCTACACCGGCGATCCGATTCCGCTCGAGGAGATGGCGGAGTGGCGTTCGGCCACGGTGTATCGGATCATGGCCCTGCAACCGCGGCGAGTGCTGGAGATCGGCGCGGGTTCGGGCCTGCTGCTGTCGCAGATCGCCCCGCGCTGTGAGCACTATGTCGCCACCGACGTGTCGATGGCGGCCGTGCGCAACCTCGCCCGCGCGCTGGAGCGGTCGCAGCTCCCGCGGCGTGATCGAATCCAGCTCCTGGCTCAGCCCGCCCACCTGATCGGGGCGCTGCCGCACGGCTACTTCGACACGATCATTCTCAACTCGGTCGTCCAGTACTTCCCGAACGGGAAGTATCTGGCCGACGTCATCGACACGGCGATGGACCTGCTGGCCCCAGGGGGGAGGCTGTTCATCGGTGACGTCCGCAACCACGCTCTGCACGGCGCCTTCCAGGCAACGGTCGCGCTGGCCCGCACCCCCAGTGCGGAAATCGCCGAGATTCGCCAACGAGTTCAGCGCGCGATGGTCAGCGAGCCCGAATTGTTGCTGGCGCCAGAGTTTTTCACCACGTGGGCCGCCGATCACCCATCGGTGGCCGGACTCGACATCCAGGTCAAGCGTGGATTCGCCGACAACGAACTGACCCGGTACCGCTATGAGGTCGTCGTCCACAAGAACCCGATACCGGTCCACTCACTGGGCGCGACACCCACTTGGGTGTGGACCGAATGCGCGGGCCCGCTCGGACTGCAGGCCCGGTTGATGTCCCAGCGTCCCGCCGCCGTGCGCGTCGTCGGAGTGCCCCGGGCCGGGCTGGTCACCGACGTCCGGCTCGAGGAGGCCGTCGCCGCCGGACGGCCCCCGGCCGACGCGCTCGTCGAAGCCACCGCGACCGTCGACAGCGCCGCCCCCGAACAGTTGCACCGTCTCGGCGAAAACATCGGATACCACGTCGCCGTCACCTGGGGCGCCCAACCCGGCACCATCGATGCCGTCTTCATCGCCCCCAGTGATCTTGGTACCGAGTCCGTTCCGGCCCTGACCGACGTCTACCTTCCCACGACCGCGGCACGCGAGCGCACCACTGGATGCAACGACCCGCACACCAACACCAAGATCAGTGCGGTGCGTCAGCGGCTGAGCGAGCGGTTGCCGGACTACATGCTGCCGGCGCAGATAATTGTGCTCGACGACTTCCCGTTGACCTCCTCGGGCAAGATCGACCGTAAGGCCCTGCCCGCACCGGTGTTTGCCGCCACCTCCTTCCGGCCGCCGCAGACGGAGACCGAGAAGATCGTTGCCGACGTCTATGCCGAAGTGCTCGGACTGCAGCGCGTCGGGGTCGATGACTCATTCTTCGAGCTGGGCGGGGATTCGTTGTCGGCGACGCGGGTGACGGCGGCGGTCAACAAACGCCTGGGCACCGAGCTCGCGGTGCGCACCATGTTTTATGCGCCATCCGTCAGAAGCTTGTGCGAGCAGTTGGGCCGGCCCGACAGCGCGGTGGACCTGGTCCCCGTCGAGGTGTTCAAAGCGGGAACGGGCGTTCCGCTGTGCTGTATACATGACGGTCTCGGTCTGAGCTGGTCCTATCGAATCCTGGGGAACTACCTGGACTGCCCGATCATCGGAGTCAACCAGCTGCCGCAAAACGGTGAATCCGGACAAGGGTCGATCCGAGGCATGGCGGTGAGCTACGCGAACAGGCTGCAAGCCGCTTACCGCAACGGACCCTACAAGATATTGGGCTGGTCCCTCGGGGGTGTGGTAGCGCAGGCGCTCGCCATTGAATTGCAACGACGCGGATGCACCGTCGAACGCCTGGTGCTGCTCGACGATGCGTTCAGCACCAACACGATAGTCGCGGTCGATGACGCTTCCGACGAGAGCCAAGTGCTCGAGCACATTCTGCTGATGAACCACATCGACGTACCGGAACAGCCTGCGCCGCTTACCTATTCGCAGGCGGTGCGGCTGATTGCCCGGCAACTGGACGCGGCGCAGTTGGCGCTGCCGTCCGAGCAGCTGCTGGAATTCATGGTGAAGAATTTGACCATGAACCAGCTGCATCTGCAGGACTTCGAGCCCGACGTTTTCGACGGCGATCTGGTGATATTCTCCGCGGCGCGCGGCGTAAACGGGAACGGCCCCCCGCGTCCGCACGTTTGGCGGCCCTACGTTACCGGTGACATCACCGTCCATTCGGTCGACTGCACTCACCACGAGATGTTGACCAGCGCATCGCTGAGTATGTATGGCGGACAACTCAAACGCTCATTGGAAGAAAGGATGGCAATGCGGTGATCGACCTTGCCGGCATGCCCCGGGGTGGGCCGAATGCCTCCTGGCTGGACCGGCGGTTGCAGACCGACCGGCTGGAGTACCTGGACCGCGACGACGTCGACGAGCTGAAGCAGAAGGTGCTCCAAACACTGGAACGCGGCGCGGGGCGACGACGGATCGGTGCCTACGCGAGGATCAGTCGGGTAGTGCTCGACGAGGTGGCCGACGTCGCCTCGCCAAAGATCCTGGAGCTGGGGGCCGGGCTCGGCGGGCTGTCGCGCAAGCTGCTCGAGAGTCATCCCACGGCTCAGCTGACGGTCACCGACATCGATCCCATGTTTGTGGCCGCGATCGAGGCCGGCGATCTCGGCAGCCATCCACGCGCGACGGTGCGGAGAATGGACGCCACCGCGATCGACGCGTCCGACGGCTACTACGACCTCGCGGTGTTCTCGCTGTCCCTGCACCACCTGCCGCCCGAACTGGCCGCCCGGGTGTTCGCCGAAGGAACCCGGGTGGCGAGCAAGTTGTTGATCGTCGATCTCCGCCGACCGCCGGCGCCGGTCCACTTGCTGGTCCTGGCAACGGTTTTCCCATTCACTCGGCTGGTGCCGCTGATCCATGACGGGTTCATCAGTTCGCTTCGCGCCTACAGCCCGTCGGCGCTGCGTGCGCTCGCGGAACATGCCGACCCGGGCATCACCGTCGACTTCCGAACCCTGCGGATGGGCCCGACGGTGGTGGTTGCCAGGCGCGCAAATCCCTAAGGCCGAGGCACGAACGGCAGCCGTGGGATGGTCACGGTCTGCGTGACCGTGCTCGTTTCGGTGCTCGGCGAAACGGTGACGGTGCTCGTCTCCGGCGGGACCGTCGTCGTCGGAGTGCCGGTGTCGGTGCTCGGGGTGCCGGTGTCGGTGCTCGGCGGAGGGGCCGTCTCGGTGACGGTCTGAGTCGGCGCCCCGCCGCCCCCACCGCCGTGGTGCCGGGGCGGCGCGGCGGACGTCGTCGTGACGGCGGTGGTGGAGACGGGCGGCGTCGTCGTAACCGCGGGGCTGGGCGCCGGCGACCCGCTCACCAGCTTGACCACCGCGTATGCCACCAGCGCGAGCACGATCGCGCCGACCGCGCCCGCCGCGACCAGCGCCGCCGGGCGGCGGTACCACGGCGTCGGGGGCTGCGGCGGCTCGGGTTCGTAACCGCCGTAGTCGGCCCCGCCGTAGCGCGCGGCCTGGGTCGGCTCGGAGTAGTAGTCGGGGTTCTCGGGGTAGGGCGGCACGAAGGGAGATGTTAGTAGCTCACGTCTCGTTGTCGATCAGCGTCAGTGCCCGTTCGAAAAGATGCACCGTGGCCGCGTGCAGCTGGTCGCCGACCTCCCGTTCGGCCTTCCCGGCGCACGCCCTGGCCAGCGTGCCCTCGATGACGATGCCGAGCTTGAAGCAGGCCAGCACGACGTACCAGTTGATGTACGACAGGTCGCGGGTGGTGTTGGCGGCGTACCGCTCGAACAGGTCGTCGGTGCTCGCCAGCCCCGACTGACCGCCCAGCGCGTGGCTGAACACGGCGGACCCGTCGGGCTGGCGCCAGGTCGCGAGCAGCCAGCCCAGATCCAGCAGCGGGTCGCCGATCGTGCACATCTCCCAGTCGACGATGGCGACCACTTCGGGCCCGGTGTTGGAGAACATCACGTTGGCGGCGTGATAGTCGCCGTGCATGATGCCCGGCTTCCAGGTGGTCGGCCGGCGGCGCTCCAGCCACGCCGCCACCCGATCGACCCCGGGGATGTCGGGGCCCGGGTAGTTCTCGTACTCCCGATAGGAGTCCAGCTCCGAAAGCCAGCGCGTCACCTGGCGTTCCAGGAAGCCCTCCGGTTTGCCGAAATCGGCGAGACCGACGGCGACGTGGTCGACGGCGCCCAGCTTCGCCAGCGCGTCGGCCATCGACAGCCCCATCTGGAACCGCACGCCGGCATCGCCCGCGTGCAACGGCGGCAGCCCCTCCCCGGCGTTGAACCCGTCGACGGGCTCCATCAGGTAGAAGACGGCGTCACCGAGCACGCCGGGGTCGGCACAGGTGGCGATCAGGTGCGGATGCGGCACGTCGGAACCGGCAAGTGCCGCAAGGACTTTGGTCTCGCGAAGGATCACGCTGTTGCTGCGCGGACGCAGGTGCCGCGGCCCGCGGCGCAGCACGTAGGGCCGCCCGGACCTGGTGAACCGCAGCATGACGTTCTGCGTCCCGCCGGTGACGGCGGAGACATCCTCCAGCGGCCCTTCGCCCAGCCCCTGCGCGGACATCCAGTCCGCGACGGCGTTCAGGTCCACGCTCATCCCTTGGGCTGCGGGGTGTGGTGGAGCGTCTGCGCCCATATCATGCCGTCGCGGAACACGAAGGTGTCCACGCCGTCGTCGACCCGGTTGAGCGCCGAATCGGCGGCCCACTCGAGGAACAGCACGTCGCCCCCGAAGATCCGGGTTTTCAGGTCCCATGCCGCATCGGGCAGTTCGTCCAGCAGTCGGGCGAAGACCTCGCGTGCGCCGTGCTTGCCGCGCGCGACGCCGGCCGGCGTGATCAACACCGCATCGTCGGCGTAGTCGGCGACGATCTCGTCGAGGTCGCCGGCGGCCAGCGCCTTTCCGTGGTGAGCGAATACCTCCTGCGGCGTGCGCGTCATTGCGACTCCTTTCCCAGGGACGTCTGCGAAGAAGCCTAGTGTGTGGAATCAACGGACTTTCGGGCTTGGAGGGGAATGCCGATGCCGCGGACCAACGACGACTCCTGGGACATCACCCAAAGCGTGGGAGCCACCGCGCTGGGTGTCGCCGCGGCCCGCGCCGCGGAGACCGCGAGCGAGCATCCGCTCATCAACGACCCGTTTGCGCGGCTGTTCGTCGAAGCCGCGGGGGAGGGGATGTGGAGCATCTACGCGGACCCCAAGCTGCTGGCGAAGGCGGCCGAACTCGAACCGGACATGCGGGCGCGGCTGCGGCTGATGGTCGACTTCATGGCCACGCGGACAGCGTTTTTCGACGAGTTCTTCCTCGACGCGGCGCGCTCCGGCGTCCGGCAGGCGGTGATCCTGGCGGCCGGCCTGGACGCGCGCGCCTGGCGGCTGCCGTGGCCCGACGGCACCGTCGTCTACGAGCTCGACCAGCCCAAGGTGCTGGAATTCAAGTCGAACACGCTGCGCGAGCACGGCGCGCAACCGACGGCGCGACTGGTGAACGTGCCGATCGACCTGCGCCAGGATTGGCCAAAGGCGTTGCGGGAGGCGGGGTTTGACGCATCGCTGCCCTGTGTATGGTCGGCCGAGGGCCTGGTCCGCTACCTGCCGGCGCGGGCCCAGGACCAGTTGTTCGAACGGATCCATTCGCTCAGTGTCGCGGGCAGCCGGGTGGCCGCCAACGTGCCCAGCGAGGGTTTCACCGACGCCGACCGGGTGCGGCGCCAGCGCGAGGACATGCAGCGCATGCGGGCCGCGGCCGCCAAGCTGGTCAACACCGAGATCACCGACTTCGACGACCTCTGGTACCCCGAGGAGCGCACCCCCGTCGACCGCTGGCTGCACGAGCGCGGCTGGGACGTGTCGACGGCGACCTTCGAGGAGCTGATGGCCCGCTACGGCCGCGACGTTCCGGACGGGGCCGAGGACGCGATGCCGCCCACCCTGTACGTCTCCGCGCATCGTCGCCGTGGTTGATCGGCCCGCCCGGCGCAGCGACTGCATCGGATCGCCGCGTCCATGCCCCACGTCAAACGGCTGGAGGGGCCGAAAGGCAACGTCATTTGGCACCCCTCGGTCCTGGTGCGGGCCTGCCGGCTGCCGGAAATCAGCAAGACGGAATTGACCGAGCTGATTCAGGACGCGTGGCTATCCCGGGCGTCGAAGAGGCGCGCCGATGCGTGGCTCGCCGACCATTCCTAGCGCGAGCTCCATTGGGAGCGACGGGAAACGGCGTACCCGCGCCGATGTTTAGACACGAGTTCAACGGGTAAACCCCGGCTCACGAGAAATTTTTTCTCGAACACAACGGAGGTCGCCATGCGCGGAGGCGGAATTATCGGGACGATTGTGCTGGTGTGGCTGATCATTGGAGTATTCGCGGCGTGGCAGCGTGACTACTTCAAGGGTGGCGACACAAGTTGTGCCACAGCGGGAAACATCGCATTGACAGTGATTGCCGGGCCCTTGAATTACGCAGGGGTCAATCCGAAAGTCAAGGACTGCCGTGTGCCGCAACCCAGCTCAATGGGAGCACTGAGTTAAAGAAACCCCTCGAGTAAAAGGAAGTTGTCATGATCGTCTTAGGTGTGGTCCTGCTTATCCTCGGATTCGTCTTCGGCATTCATTTGTTATGGGTGCTTGGAGTCATCTTGCTGGTGATCGGCGCGGTGCTGTGGATTCTGGGCTCCGTTGGCCGCCCGGTCGCCGGCCGGCGGTACTGGTACTAGCCACCGATCGCCGATAGCGGTCTTTCACAGGACACCCAAAGGCTTCACATAGCCGCGGCCAAGTCGCGAGCGGATACTGGAGGCTGTGACGACGCCGCCCCGAGCCTCCGCTGAGCGGGTCGTCATGTGCCGCGCGGACGGCAACCCGATCAACGTGCTCGTCGTCGACGACGAATCCGTCCTGGCCGAGATGGTCGCGATGGCGCTGCGCTACGAGGGCTGGAACATCGCCACCGCCGGCGACGGAGCGTCGGCCGTCGCCGCAGCCCGCACCCAGCGGCCCGATGTGGTCGTCCTCGACGTGATGCTGCCCGACATGAGCGGGCTCGACGTGTTGCACAAGTTGCGCGAGGACAACCCGCACCTGCCGGTGCTGCTGCTGACGGCCAAGGACGCGGTGGAGGACCGCATCGCCGGGCTGACCGCCGGCGGCGACGACTACGTCACCAAACCGTTCAGCATCGAAGAGGTGGTGCTGCGGCTGCGGGCGCTGCTGCGGCGCACCGGCGTGACGACGGTCGACAGCGGCGCGCAACTGGTGGTCGGGGATTTGGTGCTGGACGAGGACAGCCACGAGGTGACACGCGGCGGCGAGCCAATCTCGTTGACCTCCACCGAGTTCGAGTTGCTGCGGTTCATGATGCGCAACGCCAAACGGGTGCTGAGCAAGGCGCAGATCCTCGACCGGGTGTGGAGCTACGACTTCGGCGGCCGCTCCAACATCGTCGAGCTCTACATTTCCTACCTGCGCAAGAAGATCGACAACGGTCGCGAACCCATGATCCACACGCTGCGCGGCGCGGGCTATGTCCTCAAGCCCGCCCGTTAAGGCACGGCGGGCCTGGTCGCTTCGGCTGCGGCTCCTGGTCGGGCAGGTCATCGTGCTCGCCCTGGTCTGCATCGGGATCGCCGGGGCGACCGAGCTCGCGCTCAACCACCACCTCGTGAAGCAGCTCGACGGCCAGCTCGCCGGCACCTCGTACCGGTCGGCGCTGATGTATCCCGAACCCAACCATTCGCAATGGCACCACAACCATCCGAACTATCCGCGGCCCAGCCCCGGCCCCGGCCCACGGTTCCTCGATGCGCCCGGTCAGCCGGCGGGCATGGTCGCCGCCGTGGTCAGCAACGGCAAGACCGTCGACGCCGGCTACACGACCAGCAGCGGCGCCCGGGCCGCGCTGAGCGAGCGGGCGCAGGCCCAGCTGGCGGCGATCGCGGGCAGCCGCAGCCCGGTGACCGTGGACCTCGACGGCCTCGGCCGCTACCGCGTGGTCGCCGCCCCGAGCCGGCGCGGCGGCGACGTCATCGTCACCGGCCTGTCGATGGCCAACATCGACGCCACGCTGATCCGGATGCTGGTCATCTTCGGGATCGTCACCGTGGTCGCGTTGACCGCCGCGACGATCGCCGGGCTCATCATCATCAGGCGGGCGCTGGCGCCCCTGCGCCGCGTCGCGCAAACCGCCCGCAAGGTCGCCGATCTGCCGTTGGCCCGCGGTGAGGTCGAGCTGCCGGTGCGGGTGTCCGAATCCGACGCCAATCCGTCCACCGAGGTGGGCCAGCTCGGCACGGCGCTGAATCGGATGCTCGACCACATCGCCGACGCGCTGCGGGTGCGCCAGGCCAGCGAGACGCGGGTGCGGCAGTTCGTCGCGGACGCGAGTCACGAACTGCGCACACCGCTCGCCGCGATCCGCGGCTACACCGAACTGACCCAACGCATGGGTGACGACCGCGAGGCGGTGGAGCACGCCATGAGCCGGGTGGCATCGGAGACGGAGCGGGTGACGCGCCTCGTGGAGGACCTGCTGTTGCTGGCCCGGCTGGACTCGGGTCGGCCGCTGGAACGGGAACCGGTGGACCTGTCGCGCCTCGCCGTCGACGCGGTCAGCGACGCGCACGTCGCCGGGCCCGATCACCAGTGGGAACTCGACCTGCCCGAGGAGCCGGTGGTCGTCACCGGGGACGCGGCGCGGTTGCACCAGGTGGTGACCAACCTGCTTGCCAACGCCCGCATCCACACCGGCGCGGGCACCGTCGTGACGACGCGATTGAGCACCGAGCCGACGCATTCCGTGCTGCAGGTGAGCGACAACGGCCCCGGTATTCCCGCCGAGTTGCAGTCGGAGGTGTTCGAGCGGTTCGCCCGCGGCGACTCGTCGCGCTCCCGCAAGGGCGGCAGCACCGGGCTGGGCCTGGCGATCGTGTCCGCAGTTGTCAAGGCGCACAACGGAACCATCACCGTGAGCAGTTCACCCGGTCATACCGAGTTCACGGTGCGGTTGCCACTCAACGGGTGGCAACCGCCCGCGTCCAACTCCTAGGTCAGCTTGAACAAGTCACGTCGATTTCGAACGGCTTGTTCACCGGTTGCATCGGGTTGGCCATGTCGACGCCCGTCGCGGTCCCGGTGATCTTGTAGTGGTTGCCGTCCTTGGTCGCCGAGGCATTGCCCTGGCCCGTCCCCGACGTGTACGCGAGCGTCACGCCGTTGACGTTGCCCAACCCGACCGACTTCACCTGGGGAGGATTGGCATCGGTGAGCACGGCGCCAATGCCGGTCGCGGCCCCACCGATCGCGATGTTGACGTTGCCGCCCGCCGTCGTGCAGACGACCGAGCCACTCACGTTCTGGTTCTTCCCGTCGATGGTGACCGTCGGCCCGCCGCCGGCGCTTGCCGATGCGCTGGCGCCCGAGGAGGTCGCGCCCCCGCCGGTGCTCGACTTGTTGCTCGAACAGCCAGAAATGCCCGCGGCCAGAATTGCCGCGCCGGCAACCGCGATCGTCAGTTCACGCTTCACCTGTTCTCCTTTGCCCGTTCGTTGCGGCCCCCGGCATTGAGGGCCGTCTGGGCAGTATGCGGGTTTGCCGGGCCGCGCAAAAGAGGTTCGGGTGAAAATGTTTCGATTCGGTTAAGCCGCCCGCTCCGCGCGCGTTCTTCCGGGGCGGGCGCATCGATGGCAGGGTAATTCCGGTGGACCACAAACCTCCCACCGCGATCATCGAGTCCGCGCACCGCCGACATGACCTGCCATTCGACGACACCACGGATTTTCACAATGCCGATCGTGGATTCATAGCGGCGTTATCCCCGTGCGTCGTCAGGGCGGCCGACGGCCGCGTGGTCTGGGACAACGACGCCTACGACTTCGTCGACGGTCCGGCGCCCCCAACCGTGCACCCGAGCCTGTGGCGGCAGTCGTCGCTGACCGCCAAGCAAGGCCTCTACGAGGTGGTGCCGGGCATCTATCAGGTCCGCGGGCTCGACCTGTCGAACGTCACCTTCGTCGAGGGCGATACCGGGATCATCGTCATCGACCCGTTGATCTCCACCGAGGTCGCCGCCGCGGCGCTGGCCCTGTATCGCACCCACCGCGGCGGCGACCGTCCCGTGGTCGCGGTGATCTACACCCACAGTCACGTCGACCATTTCGGCGGCGTGCTGGGTGTCACCTCGCAGGCGGACGTCGACGCCGGCGCGGTCGCCGTGCTGGCCCCGGAGGGCTTCGTCGAGCACGCGGTGCAGGAGAACGTCTACGCGGGCCCGGCGATGACGCGCCGCGCGACCTACATGTACGGCATGATGCTGCCGCGGGGGCCGCTGGCGCACGTGGGATGCGGCCTCGGCCAGGCCGGGTCCACCGGCGAGGTGGCCATGATCGTCCCGACGATCGATATCCGGCGGACCGGAGAGAGCCACACCATCGACGGCGTGGAGATCGAATTCCAGATGGCGCCCGGCACCGAGGCGCCCGCCGAAATGCATTTCTATTTCCCGCGTTTCCGCGCGTTGTGCATGGCGGAGAACGCCACACACAACCTGCACAACCTGCTCACGCTGCGCGGCGCGCTGGTCCGCGATCCGCACGCGTGGTCGGGCTACCTCACCGAGGCCATCGACACCTTCGCCGGCCGCGCCGACGTGGTGTTCGCATCCCATCACTGGCCCACCTGGGGCCGCGAGAACATCGCCGAATACCTGTCGCTGCAACGCGATCTGTACGCGTATCTGCACGACCAGACGCTGCGGCTGCTCAACCGGGGATACACCGGCGTGGAAATCGCCGAGATGTTCGAGATGCCGCCCAGGCTCGAGCGGGCCTGGCACACGCACGGCTATTACGGGTCGGTCAGCCACAACGTGAAGGCGGTCTATCAGCGCTACATGGGCTGGTTCGACGGCAACCCGGGCAGGCTGTGGCCCCACCCGCCCGAGGCGCTGGCCCCGCGTTACGTCGACGCGATGGGCGGGATCGACCGGGTGGTGGAACTCGCCCAGGCGGCCTTCGATTCCGGCGATTTTCGTTGGGCGGCCACACTTCTCGACCACGCTGTGTTCACGGACAGCACCCACGACGGCGCCCGCGCGCTGTACGCCGACACGCTGGAGCAGCTGGCCTACGGCGCCGAGAACGCGACGTGGCGAAACTTCTTCCTGACCGGGGCCGCAGAGTTGCGCGACGGCAATTTCGGCACCGCCGTTCAGGTCGTCTCACCGACCATGCTGTCCCAGCTGACACCGGAGCAGATCTTCGACGGCTTCGCCATCCGCGTCGACGGGCCGCGCAGCTGGGACCTCGACATCGCCGTCGACATCTCGTTCGCCGACCTGGCCGCGAACTATCGGCTGCGGCTGCGCAACGGGGTGCTCGTCCACCGCCGGGTTGCGGCCGACTCCGCGACGGCCGACGTTACGGTCAAGCTGGGCAGCAAGTTTCGGCTGCTGCTGGTTGCCGCCGGGGATTTCGACTCGCCGGGGCTCGACATCTCCGGGGACCAGGCGGCGTTGCGGGCGTTCCTGGGCGCACTCGACCAACCGGACACCAACTTCAACATCGTCACGCCGTGAGGCTCGTCAGGCCGCCTCACGCGACGTCGATGACCACCTTGCCCAGCACCTTGCGCTCCGCCACATAGCGGAGCGCGGCGGCGGTTTCGGCCAGGGGAAACCGCGCGCCGATGTAGGGCCGGATGACGCCGGCGGCGAACATCCTCGTCAGCTCCTCGGTGTCGCGGATGGCCTCGTCGGGATGGTCGGCCATGAAGGTGCGGATCTCCATGCCGCGGATCGTGATGTCCTTGAGCAGAACGAGATTCAGCGGGATGGCCGGGATCGTCCCGGCGGCGTAGCCGAGGGTGACAAAGGTGCCGCCGCGAGCCAGCGCGCGCAGCGCCGGCTCGGAATAGGCCCCGCCGACGGGGTCGATGACGACCCGGGCGCTGTCACCGGTGAGCTCACGGATGCGGGCCTTCAGGTCCTCGCGGTCGTAGTCGACGGTGGCCTCGGCGCCGCGCCGCCGGCACAGCTCGAGCTTCTCCGGGCTGGACGCCGCCGCCAGCACCCGGGCCTTCATCGCCACGGCCAGGTCGACGGCGGCCAACCCGACGCCGCCCGCGGCGCCCAGCACCACCACCCAATCCCCTTCCGCCACAGCGGCGGTCGAGCGCAGCGCGTGATACGCGGTGCGGTAGGTGACGCCGAACGCCGCTGCCGACGCGAAGTCGGCGTCGTCGGGCATGAGCGTCGCCTGGCTCGTCTCGAGCAGCGCCCGCTCGGCGAACGCGCCAAACGTGGTCCCGGAAACGCGCTGCCCCGGCTTGAATGGCGCGCCGTCCCCGGCGGCGATGACCTCCCCGGCGATCTCGTTGCCCGGGATGAACGGCGGCGGAATCTTGACCTGATACTTGCCGGCGACGAACAACACGTCCGGGAAGTTCACCGCCGCGGCGCGCACCCGCACCAGCAGCTGGCCGGGACCGGGGACGGGGTCGTCGACGTCGGTGAGCACCAGGTCTTCCGGTGGGCCGTAGGCGCGGCAGAGGACGGCCCGCATCAGTTGACTCCCAAGCCTTTCAGGCAGAACCGCACCACGTGCGCGATGTCGTCGGATCCGGGGCGATCCGCCGAACCCACGTACCGGCGCAGCTTCGCGGAGGTGCAGCAGAACACCGCCTCGACGTCGCGATCGACGTCCCCGCTGCCCAGCTCCGTGACCGGCTCGATCAGCAGGTCGCGCAGCGGCCGCAGCATTTCCTGGTCGACCGCGTGCCAGTGGGCCCCGGCCGACATCTGCCCGGCCGCCGCCCGGCTCTTGCTGATCAGGCGCGGGTCGGCGACCTGCGCCAGCGTGCCCTCGATCCAGCGCGCGATCTTGTCCTCCGGCCTGGGCTCCTTGGCCATCTGGTGCTGTAGGTAGGACACGACGATGCCCACGCCGCGTTCCATCACCGCCAGGATCAGATCATCCTTGCCGGCGAAGTACCGGTAGAACGCCTTGTTCGACGAGCCCGCCTCGGCCACGATGTCGCTGACGCGGGGCGGCTCGGGCGCGACCCGTTCCATCACCCGCACCGCGGCCGCCAGGATGCGCTCCACCTCCTCGGTGGCCTCCCGCTGGCGGTCGTCGAGGGCCCGCTCGACCGCCGCGGCGACCCGGCTAGAAGTCAACGAGCTCACCGTATTTGGCTCGGGCCGCCTCGCGCCGGACACCCAGCGACTCGCTGGGCCAGTCGCCGTCCTCGGCGTCGTACCCCTTGAGCAGCATGCGGGCCAGGTTGACCTTGTGCGCCTCGGTGGGCCCGTCGGCCAAGCCGAGCGCGATGCCGCCCAGCAGCACGTTGACCAGCGGCAGCTGGTCGGTGAGCCCGAGCGCGCCGTGCACCTGAATCGCGCGCAGCGCAATCGATTTCAGCACCTGCGAGGCCAGGATCTTGCAGGCCGCGATCTCGGCGCGGGCGGCGTGCTCGTCCCCGTTGTCGATCAGCCACGCGGCGTGCAGCACGGTCAGCCGGAACGGTATCAGCTCGGTGTAGGAGTCGGCGACGAACTCCTGCACCAATTGCTTGTCGGCCAGGTAACTGCCCTGCGTGAAACGGCTTTTCGCGCGCCGCGACATCATCTCGACGGCGCGCTGCGCCATCCCGATCGAGCGCATCGCGTGATGCAGGCGCCCGCCGGCCAGTCGGGTCTGCAGAATCAGGAACCCCTGGCCGGGTTCACCGAGCAACGCGTCCGGCCCGACCCGCACCCCGTCGTAGTGCACCAGGGAATGCCCCGGCTCGTGCGGGTCCGCCCCGACCAGGTGGTGGGTGGCCTCCAGCGTCAGGCCCGGCGTTCCGGCCGGGATCAAGAACGTCGACGCGCCGCGGTGGACGGGCACGTCGGGATCGGTGATCGCGACGACGATGAAGAACGACGCGACGGAGGCGTTGGAGGAGAAGTACTTTCGGCCGGTGATCACCCAGTCGTCACCGTCGCGGACCGCACGGGTGGTGAAGACCCGCGGGTCGGCACCGCCCTGCGGCTCGGTCATCGAGAAGCAGGAGAAGATCTCCCCCGACAGCAGCCCGGCCAGGTAGCGGTCCTTCTGGTCCTGGGTGCCGAAGCGCGCGATGATCTCGGCGTTGCCGGTGTCGGGCGCCTGGGTGCCGAACACGATCGGCGCCCACGGGCTGCG
Organism: Mycobacterium sp. NGS26; assembly: GCF_059813025.1. Lineage (NCBI taxonomy): Bacteria > Bacillati > Actinomycetota > Actinomycetes > Mycobacteriales > Mycobacteriaceae > Mycobacterium > Mycobacterium sp. NGS26. Next base: position 1,196,625 of record NZ_JCALDU010000001.1, on the reverse strand, counting down.
GCCCAGGATCTCGTTGATCAGCGTCAGCTTGACCGCGCCGAAGCCCTGCCCGCCCAGCTCCGGGCCGAGGTGCGGCGCCCACAGGCCGTTGTCGCGGACCTGCTGCTTGAGCGGGTCGACGATGCGGCGGCGCTCGTCGTTCAGCGGCAGGAACTCGCACCCGGGAAAGAGCACCTCGAGGGGTTCCACCTCCTCGCGTACGAACTCGCGGATCCAGTCCAGCTTCTTCTCGAACTCCGGTTCGGTGGAGAAGTCCCAAGGCATGCGAGTACTCCTAGTTTTGCAGGGTCTTTCAGGGGATGCCGCCGTCGGCCCGCAGGATCGAGCCGGTGGTGAAACTGGACGCCTCGGAGGCCAAAAACAGTGCGGCGCCGACGATTTCACGCGGCTCGCCGGCGCGTTCCAGGAAGAGGTGGCCGAACCTGTTCGTGGCGTCGTCTTCCAGGCCCCAGGCCTTGCTGATGTCGGTCAGGTACGGTCCGGCCATCAGCGTGTTGACCCGCACCGTGGGCCCGAACGCCTGCGCCAGCCCCTCGGTCATGGCGTTGAGCCCGGCTTTGGCGGCGGCGTAGGGGATGATGCCGCCGTTGGGGCGCAGCGACCCGGTGGAGCTCACGTTGATGATGGATCCGCGGCCGGCGGCCACCATCCGCTCGCCCACCAACGCCGATAACCGGAAGGGCCCCTTGAGGTTCAGGTTGACCACCGCGTCGAACAGCTTCTCGGTAACGTCGGTCAGCTTGTCGTACAGCGGCGACATGCCCGCGTTGTTGATCAGCGTGTCGACCTTGCCGAACGCGTCGTAGGTCGCCTCGACCAGCCCATCGAGCTGTTCCCACCGCCCGACGTGCACCTGGTAAGGCATCGCGGAGCGGCCGGTCTCGGACTCGATCTCCTTGGCGGTGGCCACGCAGTTGTCCATGTTGCGGCTGGCGATCACCACGTCGGCGCCGCAGCGCGCAACCCCGAACGCCATCTCGCGCCCCAGCCCGCGGCTGCCGCCGGTGATGAGCACGACGCGATCGGTGAGGTCGAAAAGCTGGTCCGCGTAACCCATTTCAGCGCCCCTTGCTCGGCAGCGACCGGGCGAGCCCGGCCGCGGTCGCGATCAGCTCCGGGATCATCGCCCCGAAGGTATCGGTGATCTTGGGGTCCACCTTCCCGGTGCGCACCCCGGCGGCATACGTCTTCTCCAGCACGATGCCGAGTTTCCAATTGGCCAGCACCAGGTAGTAGTCGATGTTCTCGGTGGACAGCCCGCTGATGGTCTCGTAGTGCTCGAGCAGTTCGCTGCGCGTCGGCATGCCCCGCATGTCCAGATAGAACCCGTCGGCGCGCGGCTCCTCGCCGTCGTAGCCCAGCAGCGCCCAGGCGAGGTCCAGCAGCGGATCACCGACCGTCGTCATCTCCCAGTCCACGATCGCGGCCAGCCGGGCCGGCGCACCGTGGGCGAACATCACATTGGCGAATTGGTAGTCGCCGTGCATGATGCCGGGCTGGTAGTGCGCGGGCCGGTTGCGGCGCAGCCAGTCGGCGGCCTCGTCCAGGCCGGGCAGCTCGCGGACCTTGTAGGCGTCCAGGAACGTCAGCCAGCGATCGACCTGCCGCTCGTGAAACCCGTCGGGGCGGCCGAATCCCTCGAGCCCCTGGGCACGCCAGTCCACCCGGCCCAACCTGGCGGCGCCCTCGACCAATTCGAACGCCAGGCCGCGCCGCGCCTGCAGGTCGGTGTCGAACGGCGCCTGCCAACCGCCGTCCATCGGGCTCCACCCGTCGATGGCCCGCATCACGTAGAACGGCATGCCCAGCACGGTGCCGGTGTCGTCGGCCGCGATCAGCGCCGCGTGCGGCACGTCGGTGCCCGACAGCGCCCGCACCAGCCGGATCTCCCGCAGCAGCCCGTCGATGCGGGCGGCGTCGGCGCGGGCCCCCGGCATCCGCAGCACCATGCGCTCGGGGCCGCGCTCGATCAGGTACAGGGTGTTCTGCGAGCCGCCCTTGAGCTGCTCCAACAAGGGTTCTTCGCCGGCGCCGGGCGCGTCGTTGGTATCCAGCCACCGCCCCAGTACCCCGGGATCCAGTTGGGTTTCGCCGGCACCGCTCATCGATCGACCGTCATCCGCACACCCCGCTCTCCGCAGAGAGAATAGCATTCTCCCGAGCCTGGGAAGAGTTTCAGTGTTCGGCCTTGTGGGCGCTGAGCAGGAACCCCGGCGCCATGAAGTGACCTTCGCCGTCGTACTCGACCTCGGGCAGTGAACCGCCGGACGACGCGAGCGCAGCCGCGTTGCCGTAGAGCCGCGCGGGGCGGATGTCGTCGACGCGCCAAAGCGTCGCGACGGCGTCGTGCAGCTCGGTTTCGGTGAAGCCGCGCGGGCCGGGCCCGTCGCTGTCGGCCCGCTCGCCGAGCGCCCCGGCGACGAACGCCAGGATGAACAGCGACGCCCCCGGCGCGGCGGCCCGAAAGATCGACCGCAGGTAGTCCTGGCGCTTCTCGGGCAGCAGCGCGTGGAACAGCCCGCTGTCCAGGATGGTGGCGAAGCGGCCCTCGGATCCGGGTGGGTAGTCCCGAAACCTGGTGACATCGGCCCGCGCGAAAGTCGCTGTGGTCAGCCCTTGTTGGGCGGCGGCGGCAGCGGCGGCCTCGACCGCGGTCGCGCTGGCGTCCAGGCCGACGACCGTGTAGCCGCGCGCGGCCAGCGCCAGCGACAGGGCGGCATGGCCGCAGCCGGCGTCCAGCACGTCGCTGCGGATCCTGCCCTGGTCGATCAGCACCGCCAGCTCGGGTTGCGGCCGGCCGATGCTCCACGGGGGTGGCGCTTCCTGTCGGTAGGCGGCGTCCCAATCCATGCCCGGCTGCGTCATCTGTCCCTCCTCCAGATCCGGCGTCGAGGCGCGGTGAGAGAGTTAACGGCGCCCCTAACCACAGCCAACCACTCGACGCAAGGGAGAGACATGCAAGTGCTGCTCGTCCGGCACGCGCTGCCGCTGCGCAGCGAACACGGCCAGGGCTCCGACCCCGACCTGTCGGACGAGGGCATGGCACAGGTCGCCCGCCTGCCCGAGGCGCTCGGCCGGTTCCCCATCTCCCGCGTGGTCAGCAGCCCGCAGCGGCGCGCCATCCAGACCGCCGAACCGGTCGCGGCGGCCCGGCAGCTGGCCGTCGAGGTCGACGAGCGATTCGCCGAATACGATCGCGATCTTCCCGTCTACATCCCCGTCGAGCAGATCCGCGCGGAGAACCCCCGCGAGTGGGAGCGGATGGCCCAGGGCCATCTGCCCAGCGCCGTCGACCAGGACGCGTTCCGGGCGCGCGTGCTGGCGGCGGTGGGCGATGTCGTCGCTGCGGCCGATCCCGAAGACACCGTCGCGGTGTTCAGCCACGGCGGGGTGATCAACCTGCTGCTGCACGAGATCCTCGGGACGGCCCGGCTGTTGTCGTTCCCCGTGGACTACGCGTCCGTGACGCGCCTGCTGTACTCGCGCTCCGGCCAGGCGACGGTGGCGACGGTCAACGCGGTCGAACACGTGTGGGACCTGTTGCCGCGCAACCAGCGATGGTAAACAAGTTCGGTGACTTCGGCTGACCGACTCGACGGGCTCGACCTGCCCGCGCTGGACCGGTACCTGCGCTCGCTCGGCATCGACCGCGACGGCGAATTGCGCGCGGAGTTCATCTCCGGCGGCCGCTCCAATCTGACGTTCCGGGTCTACGACGACAAGACGAACTGGCTGGTGCGACGCCCACCACTACACGGGTTGACGCCGTCGGCCCACGACATGGCCCGCGAGTACAAGGTGGTTGCGGCGCTGCAGGACACGCCCGTGCCGGTGGCCCGGGCAATCGCGCTGTGCGAGGACGACTCGGTGCTGGGCGCGCCGTTTCAGATCGTCGAATTCGTTGCCGGGCAAGTGGTCCGCCGCCGCTCCCAGCTGGAAGCCTTCAGCCACACCGTCATCGACGGCTGCGTCGACGCGTTGATCCGGGTCCTCGTCGACCTGCACAACGTCGACCCGAACGCGGTGGGGCTAAGCGATTTCGGCAAGCCCAGCGGCTACCTGGAACGCCAGGTGCGGCGCTGGGGCTCGCAGTGGGAGCTGGTCCGGCTGCCCGACGACCACCGCGACGCCGACGTGGAACGGCTGCATTCCGGTCTGCGCGAAGCCATTCCGCGGCAGAGCCGCACCTCGATCGTGCACGGCGACTATCGCATCGACAACACGATCCTGGACTCCGACGACCCGACGCGCGTCCGCGCCGTCGTGGACTGGGAGCTCTCGACGTTGGGGGACCCGCTGTCCGACGCGGCCCTGATGTGCGTGTACCGCGATCCCGCGCTGGACTTGATCGTCAACGCGCAGGCCGCGTGGACGTCGCCGCTGCTGCCCACGGCCGACGAGCTCGCCGACCGGTACTGTCTGGCCGCCGGGACCGCGCTCGCGCACTGGGAGTTCTACATGGCCCTGGCCTACTTCAAGCTCGCCATCATCGCCGCGGGCATCGACTTCCGCAGGCGCATGTCCGACCAGGCCCGCGGCGCGGACTCCGAGCACACGCCCGAGGTGGTGGCGCCGTTGATCTCCCGCGGGCTGGCCGAGCTCGCCAAGCAGTCCGGCTAGCCGCGTTCCGACCGCGCCGCCGCCGCGTGGTGCTTCTTGGCCGCGCGGCGCAGCTGCAGGATCCGCGCGGTCCCGACGGCGACGGTGATCAGGCCGCCCACCACGGCCGCCAGCAGAATGGCCACTCCCAGCGGCAGACTCCAGTGCCAGCCCAGGAACTGAAACTGCGTCGACGCCGTGTTCTGGGTGATGAAGATCAGCAACAGGATCAGGATCAGGAATCCGGCGATCAGCGACGTCCACAGGGCGCCGGCGCGGGTGAACCCGATGGCCGGTTCCGCCGGCTTCGACCCGCCCTTCGGCGGTTGTTGCGCGGGTTTGGGCGGCTCGCCGGGCGGGGCGGGGCTTTGGCTGCTCATATCGCCATCTTTGCCCCATCGGGCCCGGAATGAAACCACACCACGCTGGAAGGCTTGCGGCGCCCCGTCGTTTCTGCGGTTAGTGTCACCGGTATGAGGAAGTTGCCGGCGGCGCTGCTGGCGACGGTTTGCCTGATTGCGGCATGCAACAATTCGGATCCGCTGGGCGAAGAGACCCGCAGCATGAAGTCCATCGTCGTGGGCTCCGGCGATTTCCCCGAGTCCCAGATCGTGGCCGAGATCTACGCGCAGGCGTTGCAGGCCAACGGGTTTGACGTCGGGCGCCGGATGGGCATCGGCAGCCGCGAGACGTACATCCCGGCGCTCAAGGACCATTCCATCGATTTGGTGCCGGAATACATCGGCAATCTCCTGCAGTACTTCGAGCCCAAATCCACGGTGACGATGCTCGATGCCGTCGAATTGGAGCTCTACAAGCGACTGCCCGGCGATCTGTCGATCCTGACGCCCTCGCCGGCGTCCGACACGGACACGGTCACCGTCACCGGTGGCGCCGCCGCGGACTGGCACCTCAAGACGATCGCCGACCTGGCGGCGCATTCGCCGGACGTGAAGTTCGGGGCGCCCTCGGACTTCCAGGCCCGCCCCGCCGGGTTGCCCGGCCTGAGGCAGAAGTACGGCCTGACCATCGGCCCGGGCAACTTCGTCGCCATCGAGGACGGCGGCGGCGCGGTGACGGTGCGCGCGCTGGTCGAGGGCAGGGTCAACGCCGCCAACATCTTCAGCACGTCGCCGGCCATCCCCCAGGAACACCTGGTGGTGCTGGAGGACCCCGAGCACAACTTCCTGGCCGGTAACATTGTGCCGCTGGTGAATTCGCAGAAGAAGTCCGATCACCTCAAGGATGTGCTCGACGCGGTTTCGGCGAAGCTGACCTCGCCCGGGGTGGCCGCGCTCAATGCCGCGGTGGCGGGCAACTCGGGCGTCGATCCCGGCCAGGTGGCCCGAAACTGGGTGCGGGACAACGGCTTCGACCATCCGCTGGGGCAGGCGTGATCCGCTTCGACGACGTCAGCAAGGTGTTTCCCGGCGGCGGCACCGCGGTGGACCGGCTGAGCCTCGACGTGCCCGACGGCAAGCTGACCGTGTTCGTCGGCTCGTCCGGCAGCGGCAAGACGACGGCGCTGCGGATGATCAACCGCATGGTCGAGCCGACCTCCGGCACCATCACGGTGGACGGGGTCGACGTGTCCACGGTCGACCCGGTGAAGCTGCGCCTCGGGATGGGTTATGTCATCCAGAACGCGGGCCTGATGCCGCATCAACGGGTGATCGACAACGTCGCGACCGTGCCGGTGCTCAAGGGCCAAAGCCGGCGGGCGGCCCGCAGGGCCGCCTATCGGGTGCTCGAACGCGTCGGGCTGGACGCCCGGCTCGCCACCCGTTACCCGGCGCAACTGTCCGGCGGCGAACAGCAACGCGTCGGGGTGGCCCGCGCCCTGGCCGCCGACCCGCCCATCCTGCTGATGGACGAGCCGTTCTCGGCCGTCGACCCGGTCGTCCGGCACGAGCTGCAAAACGAAATGCTGCGCCTGCAAAGCGAATTACGCAAGACGACTGTGTTCGTGACCCACGACATCGACGAGGCGCTGCGGCTCGCCGACCGCGTCGCGGTGTTCGGACACGGCGGCGTCCTGCAGCAGTACGACGAACCGGCCCGGCTGCTGTCGCGACCGGCGAACGACTTCGTGGCGCGGTTCATCGGCCTCGGCCGCGGCTATCGCTGGCTGCAGCTCATCGACGCGTCCGGGCTGCCGCTGCACGACATCGAGCAGATCCCGGTGAGCGCCCTGGCCAACGGCGGCGGCGCGCAGATCACGGCGGGCTGGAAACTGGTCGTCGACGACGGCGTGCCGCTGGGCTGGATCGACGCCGACGGCTGGCGACGGCACCGCGGCGGGGCGCCGTTGTCCGACAGCATCAGCGCCCTGGGCGCGCAGTTCCGTCCCGACGGAAATCTCAGCCAGGCGCTCGACGCGGCGTTGTCCTCACCCTCGGCCATCGGCGTCGCCGTCGACCGCGACGGCAGGGTTGTCGGCGGCATACTGGCCACCGACGTCCTGGCCGCGGTGGAAGCCCGGCGGCGGCTCTGACCATGCACTACCTGCTCACCCATCTGCACGACGCCTGGGCGCTTAGCGTGGTGCATCTGCGGCTTTCGCTGCTGCCCGTGCTGATCGGGCTGGCGATCTCGGTGCCCCTGGGCGTGCTCGTGCAGCGCGCCCCGGTTGCCCGGCGGCTGACGACGGCAACGGCCAGCGTCGTGTTCACCATCCCGTCGCTGGCGTTGTTCGTGGTGTTGCCGGTGATCATCGGAACCCGAATCCTCGACGAGGCCAACGTCATCGTCGCGCTGACCGCCTACACCGCCGCGCTGCTGGTGCGCGCGGTGCTCGATGCGCTGGACGCCGTGCCGGCGCAGCTGCGCGACGCCGCGACCGCGGTCGGCTATCCGGCGATCAAGCGGATAGTGAAAGTCGAACTGCCGCTGGCCATTCCGGTGCTGATCGCCGGTCTACGGGTGGTGGTGGTGACCAACATCGCGATGGTCTCGGTGGGCTCGGTGATCGGGATCGGCGGGCTGGGCACCTGGTTCACCATGGGTTACCAGACCAACAAGAGCGATCAGATCCTCGCCGGCATCGTCGTACTGCTCGTGCTGGCCATCGTCATCGACCTGGCGATTGTGCTGGCCGGCCGCCTGGTCACGCCCTGGGAGCGCGCCGCGCGCCCGCCCCGTCGGCGCCGGGCGGTCCCGGCGCCGATGGCGGGGGGCGCCCGATGAGCTTCCTGCAGCAGGCGCTCTCCTACCTGTTGACCGCCGCCAACTGGACCGGCCCGGTCGGGCTCTCGGCGCGCATCCTGGAGCACCTGGAGTACTCGGCCATCGCGGTGGGCGCCTCGGCACTGATCGCCGTTCCGGTCGGGGCGATCATCGGGCACACCGGCCGCGGAACCCTGCTGGTGGTGGGCGCGGTGAACGGGCTGCGCGCGCTGCCGACGCTCGGGGTGCTGCTGCTGGGGGTGCTGCTGTTCGGCCTGGGCCTGGGCCCGCCGCTGGTCGCTTTGATGCTGCTGGGCATCCCGTCGCTGCTGGCGGGCACCTACGCGGGCATCGCCAGCGTCGACCCGACGGTGGTCGACGCCGCCCGCGCGATGGGCATGACGGAGGCCCAGGTGCTGCTGCGCGTCGAGGTACCCAACGCGATGCCGTTGATCCTGGGCGGGCTGCGCAGCGCGACGCTGCAAGTGGTCGCGACCGCGACCGTGGCCGCCTACGCCAGCCTCGGCGGGCTGGGCCGATACCTGATCGACGGCATCAAACAGCGCGAATTCCAGCTCGCCCTGGTCGGCGCGCTGGCGGTGGCGGCGCTGGCGCTGATCCTCGACGGGCTGCTGGCGTTGGCGGTGTGGGTATCGGTGCCCGGCAGCGGGCGGCTGCGCAAGGCCGTCGGCGTCCGAGATCACGTGACGTCGACCGCACTTGTGGACAAACCTGCCGCGGTCGGCGGGGACGCTTTACGGTAGGAGGGTGAACAGCCCCAGTGATCCGACGCCGCGAGTCTGGCCGGCGATGTTGACCTGGCGCGCGCAGGACGTCTCCCGCATGGAATCCGTGCGAATCCAGGTGTCCGGCAAGCGAATCAAGGCGAACGGCCGCATCGTGGCCGCGGCCACCGCCACCAATCCGGCGTTCGGCGCCTTCTACGAAGTGCAGACCGACGACACCGGCGCCACCAAGCGGTTCGGGCTGACCGTCACGCTGGCCGAGCGCGAACGCCAGCTGGCCATCGCCCGCGACGAAGAGAACATGTGGCTGGTGACCGACCATCAGGGGGAGTCGCGCGCGGGATACAACGGCGCCCTCGACGTCGACGTGGTGTTCAGCCCGTTCTTCAACGCGCTGCCGATCCGGCGCCTCGGGCTGCACGACCACGCCGAGTCGATCGCGTTGCCGATGGTCTACGTGAACGTGCCCGAGATGACCGTCACCGCGGCCGTCGTCAACTACACCAGCGGGGGCAGCCTCGACGAAATCAAGCTGCGCTCACCGGTCGCCGACACCACCGTGAGCGTCGACGCCGACGGCTTCATCGTCGACTATCCAGGGTTGGCAGAGCGGATCTGATCACGCCGCCCGCCCGGCCCGCGGCGGCCAGCTCCTCGCGCCAGTTCTCCGCGCCGATCACGACGGTGAAGATGTCGGAACGCGGGAAGCTGTCGAAACGGGTTCGGGCCGCATGCCCGGCCTCGACGAGCTCGGCCGCCGAGTTGTCCCAGTCGAGGGAGTCACGGGTGCGGCTCAGCAGCTCGATGGCCCGGTCCAGGACCGGCAGCAGTTGCCCGGAGTTGCCTTCGCACATCGCGCGCACCAGGTCGGGCGCCGTGGCGGCCACCCGGGTGCCGTCGCGGAAGGACCCGGCGGCCAACGCGAAGGCCAGCGGGACCTCGGCGGCGGTGATGGCCAGCGCCTCGGCGAGCAGGTGCGGCAGGTGCGAGATGGCGGCCGCCGCGGCGTCGTGCTCGTCGGACCTGGCCGGCACCACCACCGCGCCGCAGTCCAGCGCCAGCGTCATCACCATCGACCACACCGCGGGGTCCACATGGTCGTCGACGCTGACGACCCACGGGGCCGCCGTGAACAACCCGGCGTGGCCGGCCATCCAACCCGATTCGGCGGTGCCCGTCATCGGGTGACCGCCGACGAAGCGCGACAGCAGACCGGCGGCCGCGACCTCGTCGAGCACCGCGCCCTTGACGCTGGTGACGTCGGTCAGCGGGCAGTCGGGCGCCAACTCGCTGACGTGGGCGAGCATTCCGGGCAGCGCCGGCATCGGCACGGCCAGCACGATCAACGCGCCGGTGTCCGAGGCGCGGGTCAGCGTTTGGGTGAGGTCGGTGCTGGCGTCGAAGCCGTCGGCGCTGGCTCCCTGCGCGCCCTCGACCGAGCGGTTGTAGCCGAACACCTCGCGGCCGGCTTTTGCCGTCGCCCGCATGATCGAGCCGCCGATCAGTCCCAGACCGAGCACGCACAGCGGGGTATTTCTCGCAGACCGGGCCACAGTCCAAGGTTGGCACAGTCCGCCGCGCCGTGGGGGTTCAGGTTCGCGCGCCCGGGTCCGTCTGTCTGGTCAAGGGGCCTGGTCAGCGACTAGCGTAGGCGGCCATGGGAGCACAACGGGCCTCCGCACAGGGCCCGTCCGCGGACATACCGGACGGCTTCGGCGTCGCGGTCGTGCGCGAAGAGGGCCAGTGGCGTTGCTATGCGATGGCATCCAAGTCGCTGACGAGCCTGTCGGCCGCCGAGACGGAGCTGCGCGAACTGCGCAGCGCCGGAGCGGTGTTTGGGCTCCTCGACGTCGACGACGAGTTCTTCGTCATCGTGCGCCCGGCGCCGTCGGGGACCCGGCTGCTGCTGTCGGACGCCACCGCCGCGCTGGACTACGACATCGCCGCCGAAGTGCTGGACAACCTCGACGCCGACATCGATCCCGAGGACCTCGAGGACGCCGAGCCGTTCGAGGAGGGCGACCTGGGGTTGCTGTCCGACGTCGGGCTGCCCGAGGCGGTATTGGGCGTCATCCTCGACGAGTCCGACCTGTACGCCGACGAGCAGCTGGGCCGCATCGCCCGGGAGATGGGCTTCGCCGACCAGCTGTCGGCGGTGCTCGACCGGCTCGGTCGGTGAGTGTTTCCGACGAAGACCTGATCCGCACCGCGCTGGAGGTCGCCGCGACGGCTGGTCCCCGTGACGTCCCGATCGGTGCGGTGGTCGTCGGCCCCGACGGAACCGAACTCGCCCGCGCGGTGAATGCCCGTGAGGCCCTTGGCGATCCGACGGCGCACGCGGAGATCCTGGCGATGCGGGCTGCGGCCGCGGCGCTCGGCGACGGGTGGCGGCTGCAGGGCACCACGCTGGCCGTGACCGTCGAACCGTGCACCATGTGCGCGGGCGCGCTGGTGCTGGCCCGCATCGAGCGCCTGGTCTTCGGCGCCTGGGAACCCAAAACCGGGGCGGTCGGGTCGCTGTGGGACGTGGTCCGCGACCGTCGGCTCAACCATCGCCCGGCCGTGCGCGGCGGCGTGCTCGCGCGGGAGTGCGCCGCGCCCCTGGAGGCCTTCTTCGCCCGCCAGCGATTGGGGTGAGGCGGGGACGGTTCGGTAAGCTGCCTGGCGGTGGCGTGTCCGAGCGGCCTAAGGAGCACGCCTCGAAAGCGTGTGACGGCTAACACCGTCCGAGGGTTCAAATCCCTCCGCCACCGCCACAGACCTCCGCCACCGCCACTGTGATGTCGCGAGACATCGGACGGCGCGCACCCCGGGATCGTGGCCGGGACTTGTCGTACCTCCCTGCTTTGATGTGGTCATGTCGTCGACCGCAGCGCTTGACTCGGAGTTGCGTCCTGCCGATCGGCTGGGGGTGCTCTTTGAGGAGTTGGCGGAGTTGGCCGGTCAGCGCAACGCGATTGATGGGCGCATCGTGGACATCGTCGCCGAGATTGATGGTGACCAGTTGTGGGGTGCCACCGGCGCGCGTTCGCTACCGGCGTTGGTGGCCTGGAAGCTGGGTTTGTCGTCGACCAACGCCCACGCGATCGCGACCGTGGCGGCCCGGGTTGAGCAGTTTCCGCGCTGCGTGGCGGGCATGCGGGAGGGCCGGCTGTCGCTGGATCAGGTCGGCGTGATCGCCGGGCGGGCCGGCGATGGATCCGATGAGCATTACGCGCAGTTGGCCGCCGTGGCCACGGTGGGCCAGTTGCGCACCGCGGTCAAACTCGAACCGCGACCCGAACCCGAGCCCCCCGATCCCGAGTGCTGGACACCACCGGCGCGCTCGATCACCAAGACCGCCGATGAGAATTCCGCGTGTTATCGGATCAAACTCGGCCACGACGACGCGGCCAAGTTCGACGCGGCGCTGCAATCGCATTTGGATGCGCTGATCGCCGAGTGGAAACACGACCGCGACAACCACGGGCCGGCATCGGATCACGCGCCGCCGCTGCCTTGCACCATCGAGGCGTTTATGCGGCTGGTCGAGGCCGGGTGGGACGCCGAGGCGGCGCGGCGCCCGCACGGCCAGCACACCACCGTGGTGATGCATCTGGACATCGGCCAGCGCCTCGCCGCGCTGCATCTGGGTCCGCTGCTCACCGACGCCGAACGCCGCTACCTGGCCTGTGACGCCACGGCCGAGGTGTGGTTCGAACGTGACGGTCAGCCCATCGGCGCCGGGCGCACCACCCGGCTGATCAACCGGCGGCTGCGCCGCGCGCTTGAGCACCGTCACCCCACCTGCGCGGTTCCCGGCTGCGGGGCCACCCGGGGTCTGCACGCTCATCACCTCCAACATGTGCGCCATGAGGCGCGTGAGATCCGATCGGAGGTGAAAGACCTCCGATTTCCGGCCGTCACAGCGGTCGGATAAAGCTGAGGGCAGCCGAATCTCGTAGGGATCGAGAGGGATTCGGTGGCAAGCGGCCCTGACAAAGCCACAGCGCGTCAGCACTGCCAGATGGCGTGGCGTGTGGTGAGCAAGGTGAGAAGGTATACGCAAGAAACCAGCGTCTGATCCCTCGTTAGGTGGAACGGTCTGAAACCTGGCGGATATCGGACCGGTTGTGGTGCACGCGAATGCAGTGCGAACGGACGCGTCCGCTGCCCGCCCCAACCGGGGGTGGGTGGCAGCCGGCGGGGAATGGTCTGTGGCGTACCCCGCTGGGGCCACCGGGGCAAAGCTGGGTGCCTCCCTCACCGATCGGAACCACGTGAACATGGGAACCATCCGGGTGCCTCCCTCCCCGCGTCCTTGCCAGGGGCGCGGCGGGTAGGTGTCGATGCCCACCAACAGCTCTCGGATGGGGCGGAGCCGCCGTAGTACTTCGAGGACGGGAAAACCGGCCACATGGGGAAGGGCGGCAGTAGGACACGCAGAAGAGGAGACTGCCATGGCAGAAGATGCGCCGGTGAATATCGGCGCCGCGCTGGAGTTGCCGTTTTTGGCGCGCCAGAAGGTACTGCGGATGCAGACCAAACTGCACTGTTGGGCGACGGCCGATCGTGGTCGTCGGTTTGATGATCTGTTTAACCTCGTGGCCGACCCGTGCTTCCTCGCCGAGGCGTGGACGCGGGTGCAGGAGAACACCGGTGCCCGCAGTGCGGGGATCGACAAGCGCACCGTGCGCTCCAACGAGAACAGTCCTGCCGGTGCGGTGGGTTTTCTTGAGGATCTGCGGGAGGCGTTGCGGTCCCGGTCGTTTCGGCCGGTGCCGGTGCGACGGGTCGAGATACCCAAGGCCAGCGGCAAGGTCCGCAAGCTGGGTATCCCGACGGTGGCCGATCGGGTGGTGCAGGCAGCGCTGAAGCTGGTGTTAGAACCCATCTTTGAAGCCGATTTCTCGGATTCCAGTTATGGGTTTCGGCCCAACCGCCGCGCCCAGGACGCGATCGAGGACATTCGATTTCACGCCCACCGTGGGTATGAGTGGGTGTTCGAAGCCGACATCGCGGCGTGTTTTGACGAGATCGACCACACCGCCCTGTTGGGTCGGATACGTGGCCGCATCGGCGATAAACGCGTGCTGGCGTTGGTCAAGGCGTTCCTGCATGCAGGAGTGCTCGACACCGATGGCCTGACCTACGGCACCTTTACCGGAACTCCCCAAGGCGGCATCTTGTCGCCTCTGCTGGCCAACATCGCCCTGTCGGTGATTGATGACCACTTCGACACCTTATGGGCGGCCCACCGCGGCGGCTCGGCGCGCAAACTTCATCGCCACCGCGGAGGAGCGACGTATCGCCTGGTGCGTTACGCCGATGACTTCGTGATCCTGGTGTTTGGTGCCCGCGTCCACGCCGACGCGCTGTGGGAACAGGTGAGCGCCCTGCTGACACCAATGGGGCTGCGGTTAGCCCCGGAGAAGACGCAAGTTGTCCACCTCGACGAGGGCTTTGACTTTCTGGGGTTTCGCATCCAGCGCCACACCCAGAAAGGCGGCACCCGGTCCTACGTCTACAGCTATCCGCCGCGCAAATCGGTGCAAACCATGCGGCGCAAGCTCAAGACGGCGACCAAACGGATCACCCACCAGCCCGCAGACCAGCTCTTCAAGCAATTGAATCCCATGGTCCGCGGCTGGACCCAATATTTTCGGCACAGCGCCGCCAGCCCTGCCTACGCCACCATCGGCAACTACCTGTGGTGGCGGGTCTGGAGCTGGTTGCTGCACAAACATCCCCACACCGGCAAACGCGCCATATGGGCTCGATACCACGTGCGGCGATGGCCGGAATACAACGGTGTGCGGCTCTACCAACCCACCACGATGCGCATCCAACGCTATCCATATCGGGGCTCAAAGATCACCACACCATGGGAACCCATCAACGCCGTTCCAGCATGACCTACGGAGAGCCGGATGCGGTGAAAGCCGCACGTCCGGTTCGGGGGCGCGGCGGCGGGAAATAGCCCGGGCGACAAGCCCGGACACTACGCCCGCCGCCGACGCCTACTGGGAAGACGGCGGGCCCACCGAGCTGGCCAACCTGGTGCTGGTCTGCCCGTATCATCACCGGCTGCACCACCGCGGTCTGATCACCATCACCGGGCCCGCCGACGCGCTGCGTGTCACCGACAGCGACGGGCGACCGCTGAGCCCGGGCTCGCTGGCGCGCCCACCAACCCAACCCCCGCCCGCGGTGCCACCATGCCCCGGACCGCTCGGCGAGCGCGCCGACTGGTGGTGGTACGACCCCTTCCAGCCCCAACCACCACCCACCACCAACTAAACCCAAACAGGCTGGGACATCAAGAAATTCGCGCTGACCGTACACAACACTCTGAGCCCAGCCGGGTCTCACACTCAGCGGACAGCTCTGATCAGCAGATCTGCGGGCAGCAACATCTCTGACGGCGCGGGCGAACCCGGATCAGGGTCGCTCGAAGTGCTGGTAGTCGACGGGCGCCGTCCAGTAACCGCCCCACCGCCAGCCCCGGTCGGTGAAGACGCGGACGGCCGGGTCGCCGTCGTGCAAGAGGCCAGGGTCGGTGCGAGCACGGTCGAGGTAGGGCGCCGCGTTCTGCGGTTGCACCACGCCGCCGGCGCAGCGGCACGGGTTGAGGAGCGGATTGAGGTCGATGGCGCGGCCGTAGGCGTGTTGCGACCATCGGCCGCTGCCCGGAATGCCCCGGCAGTTGAACGCCGACGTGTTGTCGTCCTCCATGGACAGCTCGTCGTCGGCGGCCGGATAAGAGTCGGCCGGGCGGATCTTGTCGATGGGGAAGCCCAGTCGATAAAGCTGTTCGAAGATCGCGACGACCTCCGGCACCAGGTCTTCGTGCACCACCAGTTCGCCGCGGTGGGTGTGGCCGTCGAAACCGATGTGGTCGACGCCAACTCGCCGAAGGCGCGCCGGGTCCACCGGGCAGCCGGGCCGCCAGCTCGCACCCAAATCCGCGGTGGTGACCGGCTGAACCGTGCTACCGGCGCGGGCGGGTGGGGGCGCGGCGGCTCCCACAGCCAGCAACACACCGGCCGCCAGCACGGCCATCCGACGCCTACAGGACGTCAATTGGGATGAGTCCTCATCGCTCGCTCCATGGTGACCGGACCGCTGCAATCAGGTTAAGCGGTCGACCTACCCTGGCGATGTGCCCGGTAAGCCAGCGGTGCGGACGGCCGTTGCCGTCGGAACCCTCGTGCTGATGCTCGTGGTGCCTTCCTCGCGCGACCATATGACGTACAGGTCGGTCAGCGACGGCGCGCAGGTAACCCGGGTAACGCCGCCAGCGCCATCAACCCGAAAGCCGCCGCGGCCAGATCCGCCTCCCACACAAGACTTCGCAGCGGTCTCCAAGCTGATCGACGACGCGATCGCGGCGAACGAGCTGCCCGGCGCCGTCGTCGTCATCGGGCACGGCGGAAAGATCGTCTTCCACCAGGCTTACGGCTCCCGCAAGATTGCCGGCGAGCAGGGGCTGGACGGATCGCCCGCACCGGCGGAGCCGATGACCGAGGACACGATCTTCGACATGGCGTCGCTGACGAAATGCCTCGCCACGGCCGTCGCGATCATGCAGCTCTACGAGCAGGGCAAGGTCGCGTTCGACGATCCCGTTCAGCAGTACCTGCCCGACTTCAACACGGCGAACGATCCCCAGCGCGCCAAGGTGACGGTTCGCATGTTGCTCACGAACACGTCGGGCGAGGGGATCGACGTGAGCCTGGCCGACCCGTGGGGGCTGGGCGGGGCCGACAAAGCGGAGGGCATCCATCGTGCGCTCACCACGCCGCTGCAGTCGGGCCCCGGTGAGGCCTTCCGCTACTCCGACATCAACTACATCCTGCTTGGCGCGCTCATCGAAAAGCTCACCGGCGAGCCGGAAGACGGCTACGTGCAGCAGAACGTGTTCGCGCCACTCGGTCTCGAAGACACCCGTTACCTTCCGCCCGACAAGGCCTGCGGCCCGCACGCGATCAGGGGAGCCGCGATCGCGTGGGCTCCCGCGTCCGACGGGCCGGCCACCTGCCCCGAAGGTACATGGAGCACAAGCGTTTTGCCGCGCGTCGCACCGACGGCGATCGACGAGGAGAACCGGGCCGATCCGGGCAAGAACCCGGACTACGGCCACCTGCTTCGCGGCACCGTGCATGACCCAACCGCGCGCCGCATGGGCGGCGTGGCCGGGAACGCCGGTGTGTTCTCGACGGCGCACGATGTCGGCGTCTACGCGCAGGCCCTGCTCGATCGACTTGCCAACCGTCGCAGCGACTTTCCGCTGCAGCAGGCGACCGTGGAGTTGATGACCACCCCCGAGCAGCCCGGGCACACCGCCCGGCAACTGGAAGCGGCGAACGACGCCGCTCGAAGAGCGGCCAGCCCGAACTATCCGGCGATCAAGGGACAGAACCTGTTTGGCTTTGGCTGGGACATCGACACGGCGTTTTCCAGGCCGCGCGGCAGGATCTTTCCCGTCGGGAGCTTCGGCAACACCGGCTTCACCGGAACCACGCTCTGGATCGACCCGGGCTCGGATACCTATGTGGTCCTGCTCTCGAACTCGATACTGCTGCGGGGCAGCCCGCCGATCACGAATCTGCGAGGTGAGGTGGCCACCGCGGCGGCGCGGGCCTTGGGCCTGTACGGTTCGAAACCCGTTGGGCAGCGCTAGCCTTGCGCTCCGGTCAGTCCCCGGAACGCCTGAATTTCGCTGTCCCGATACGGCCGTCCGTCGGGCAGCACGAGGTCGTGGAACCAGACCTTCGGCGGCGCCGTGTACGGGTGATCCCATGAGTCCCACGGGAAGTAGGTCTGGGTCTTTCCGGCGACCAGGCCCCAGTTGAAGGCGCCGACGTTGTGGCGCTTGGCCACGGGCAGGATCGACTCGACGGTGCTGCCCTGCGGCCGCGCCATGTACTCGGTGCAGATGATCGGCCGCCCCAGCGGGGCGAGCTCGGCGATCCGGGACTCGAAGCCCCCAGGTTCGGCGTAGGAGTGGAACGTGATCACGTCGGCGTTGTCCAGCTGCATCGCGCTGATCGGGCTGCGGCCCGCCGGCTCGCCCCAGTCACCGCGCCACACGCCGCTCGTCAGCGGTTGACTCGGCTCGACGGAGCGTGCCCACAGGAACACCTGGGGAAGCAGCTCCGCGACCCGGTCGAGCTTGTCTTTCCTCTCGACCTTGCTGTACACCTTCGCGGGGTTGTCGGGCTCGTTCCACAGGTCCCAGCCCAAAACGCGGTCATCATTACGAAATTGAGTCAGCACCCCGGTGACGTAGTCGCGTAGCACGCGGGTGTAGGCGGGATCGCCAATACGCTCGGCGCCCGGGCTTTGTACCCAGCCCGAGTTGTGCACGCCGGGCCTCGGCGCGCGTTGCGGGCCCAGCCTGGGTAACGGATCCCAGCACGAGTCGAACAACACGAACAGCGGCTTGATGCGGTGGCGCGCCGCGATGTTGACGAACTGCGCGAGACGCATGACGAAGCCCCGGGCATCCTGGGCCCAGAGCTGATCGTGGAGGAAGACCCGCACGCTGTTGAGGCCGGCCGACCTGGCCCAGCCCAGCTCGGTGTCGATGCGACGAGCATCGTAGGTGGCGGGCTGAAACATCTCGAGCTGGTTGATGGCGTTCGAGGTGATGAAGTTCGCGCCGACGAGCCAGCCCTGCGCCTCATACCAACGGTTGGCCCGGTCGGCCGACCACCGGGTTATCTCGCCCGAAGACCGCGGTATCGGCTCCGCGGAGGCGCGGGGCGAGTGCGCCAGTACGCTGCCCGCCGCCAGCATCAGCGGAAGCTTCAACACCGTACGGCGGTACACGAATTGACGATAAGTTCCCGGGACCCCCGGACCCGGTATTTACTTAGCGCGTCGCGGTAACTTTTGCTGAGAATCGTTATTTCCTTGTCATCAAGCGGTGTTCGGCGCGCCGGCGAACCAGCTAGCGCAACTTGCGGCCGTAGTTGTCGGTGACGCCGCCGGTGAACATCATGATCGCGTCGACGATCGCCCAGATGACCGAACCCAGCAGTATGGGAAGCCCCAACCAGCAGAAGACGAATCCGAAGAGGCCCAAACATAGCTGGGCGATTGCGATCTGGGTCGAATCGATATAAAAGCGGCCGATTCCGAACACGCCCAAGAACAGCTGGAGCAGCCCCGCCGTCGTGCTGGACTTGTCGGACAGCGGTACGCCCGTGACCGGATCGCGGCCAAACGGCGCTTGGGGATCGGCCGCGTTCCCCGGATAGCCGGGGTACGACGGATAGCCGGGGTAGGACGGATAGCCGGGGTAGGGCGGCGGATATCCGGGGGGCGGGGGAAATTGGGGATGCTGGTGTGGTCCGTAGCCGGGCGGCTGCCACCCCCGGGGCGGCTCGTTTTCGGGTGGGTTCGGCGTCGCCATCGGTCGAGTCAACTCCTGCCGTCGGGGGATCCGGCCCACTGTATAAGGGAACCGAGATCCGCGGCCGGCGGCGTCGGCGCCAAACGTTGCGGACGCGGATCGAGAACTCCCTTCAAACTCGCGCCGGGGAGGGCAATACTAAACACGTGCCTGATTGCAACGTCTTGGGCGGGCCGCTGGAACCGTGCGGTTCCGACCCACTGACCGGTTACTATCGCGACGGTTGCTGCTCGTCCGGGCCCGAAGACCTGGGCCGGCACACTATCTGTGCCGTGATGACTGCCGAATTTCTGGAGCACCAGCGCTCCATCGGCAATGACCTGTTGACGCCGGTGCCCGAGTACCGGTTCCCCGGCCTCCTACCGGGCGATCGCTGGTGCGTCACCGCCCTGAACTGGCTTCGGGCTCACCACGATGGCTGCGCCGCCCCGGTGGTGTTGGCATCGACGCACGAGCGCACCCTGGAGGTGGTGCCGCTCGAGACGCTGCAGGAACACAAAGTCGACGTTCCCGACGACCTGGCTAACTTGTAGAGCCCTCGTTTACGCTTCGACGCGTTGAACGAGAATTCGACGGACCCCGACATCGCCGACATCGCCGACATCGGCTTCGACGACCTGACGGCGCCCAAGCTGACCGATGTGCAGCGCCAGATTCTGGAGTTCACCGAGGCCAGGCACGTCGAGTTCGACATCGACGAGATGCTCGCGGAGGCCGTCGACCGGGCGGGCCTGCAGGCAGGGGCCGACCTGGACGACACCGACGGCTTCGGTGAGCGCCTGCGCGCCCACGTGGCCGCGATCGAGGCCGACGACGGGCTGCGCGAGCTCAGCCGGTCCACCCTGCGGCAACGAGTCGTTCGCCTGCTGCGTAACCGGTTGTCGTTGACCGAGCTCCTCAAGCGCTATCCCGAGATCGAGACGATCCCGATCGAAAAGCCGTTCATCGTCGTCGGGATGCCACGCTCCGGCACCACCCACCTGGTCAATCTCATCGCCGCCGACCCACGCCGGCGCGCGCTGCCGTACTGGGAAAGTCAGGAGCCGATACCCGCGCGTGGCGAGGGTCCCGACATCTCCGGAGTCGACCCGCGCTACGCGCGCGCCAAGGCCGAACACGACGCGCTCATGGTCAGCGCGCCGGTGGTGGCCGCCATGCACGACCGGTTCCCCGAGGCGATCGAGGAAGAGGTCGAGCTCCTCGACCTCGACCTGGCCGCCTACGTCCTGGAATGGCATGCGCGCGTGCCCGATTGGCGCGACTACTACCTGACGCTCGACCAGACCCGGCACTACGCGTACCTGAAAAAGGTGTTGCAGGCGTTGACATTCCTGCGCGGCCCGCGGACCTGGCTCCTCAAGAGCCCGCAACACTGCGAGCAGCTCGGCCCGCTGATGGCCACCTTTCCCGACGCGACGGTGGCCTTCACGCACCGCGATCCCGTCGCCGTGATCCAATCGGCGATCACCATGATGGCCTACTCCGATCGGCTGCGCCGAACCAACATCGACCCGGCCTGGCTGCTGGACTACTGGAGCGACCGCGTGCACCGGCTGCTCGGCGCGTGCGTGCGCGACCGCGACCTGGTGCCCGCCGATCGCAGCATCGACATCGGCTTCCACCACCTCGACGGCAACGAAATGCCGCTGCTCGACGAGCTTTACCGGCGCGGCGGGGTGGAACTGACACCGGACGTGCGCGGCCGGTTCCGGCAGTACCTGGACGGCAATCCGCGCGGAAAGCACGGCCGTATCCGCTACGACCTGCAACGGCACTTCGGCATCTCGCCGGACGAACTGCGCGGGCGGTTCGACTTCTACTTCGAGCGTTTCGACGTTCGCCCCGAATGAAGGAGTCAACAGCGATGTTCGAACCGGTCTATCGCAGCAGGCCGGGCGCCGACGCGATGCGCCCGGCGTCCGCCGAGAAAGCCGAACGGATCGCCCCGGGGCTGTGGTGTTCGCCGGGCCTGTCGAACGCCTACCTGCTGACCACCGACGACGGTCGGGTGATCGTCAACACCGGGATGGGCTTCGAGGGCCCGGTGCACCGCGCCAACTTCGACGCCGTCGACGCCTCGCCGGTGCGCTACATCATCTTCACGCAGGGCCACGTGGACCACGTCGGCGGGCTGGACAGCGTCCGCGACCCCGACACAACGGTTGTCGCGCAGGCCAATTGGAGGGCATGGCGGGACGACAACGAGCGCCTCATCCCCTACCGGGCCAGCCGCAGCGCGTTCGCCTTCAAGGACACCCTCGCTGCGGGCATACGAGCGATTCAGCGTCGCCTCGGGACCAAGCACCTGCCCGGCCAGAGCGTCCCCACCGTCGACCTCGACTTCGAGGACACCCTGACCCTCGTCGTTGGCGGGCGGCGGCTGGAGCTGATCGCGGTGCCCGGCGGCGAGACCACCGACTCGCTGGTCGTGTGGTTGCCCGACGAGCGAATATGCCTGTGCGGAAACACCTTCGGCCCGCTCTTCGGGCACATCCCCAACCTCGTCACCATCCGCGGCGACCGCTACCGTGACGCGCTCACCACGATCGCCTCGATCGAGCGGGTACGCGAGCTGCGGCCCGAACTCCTGGTGACCGGTCACTTCGGGCCGATCGCCGGCGCCGAGCTCATCGACACCGAGCTCACCCGGCTGCGCGACGCCGTCCAGTACGTCCACGACCAGACCGTCGCCGGCATGAACGCCGGCAAGGATGTCCAGACCCTGATGCGTGAGATCACGTTGCCCGCGGAATACGAAGTGGGACAAGGGTATGGCAAGGTCGCCTGGGATGTGCGGGCCATCTGGGAGAACTACTCCGGCTGGTTTCACCACCGGTCGACCACCGAGCTCTACCCGGTCGGGTTCGACGCCGTCGGCGCCGACGTGGTCGAACTGGCCGGCGCCGACGCGCTCGTGGTGCGGGCGAGGGAACACCTCGCCAACGGCCGCCCCCTGCACGCCATCCACCTCGCCGAGCTCGTCTCGCCGGATGATCCGGCGGCGCGGGCGGTGCTACGGGAGGCGCACGAAGGCCTGCTGTCCGACAGCACCAACTTCTGGGAAAGAGCCTGGCTCTCCGAACAAATAGCGAGGAACTCATGACGGCGCGCGTCGGCTTCGACTTCACCGGGACCACCGCGCTGATCACCGGCGGCACCAGCGGGATCGGGCACGCCACCGCGGCGCTGTTCCGGGACGCCGGGGCCGAGGTCACCATCACCGGAACCAAAGCGGCGGCCGCCGACTACGACGCGGACCTGTCCGGCATGACCTATCGCCGGCTGCAGATCACCGATCGCGACTCGGTGGACGCGCTGGCCGCGGGCTTCGAGCGACTCGACGTTCTGGTCAACAACGCCGGCGCGAATTTCCCTGGCGGCCTGGACGAATCGAAGCCGGACGGCTTCGAGGCGTCGGTGGGACTCAACCTCACCGGACCGTACCGGCTCACGGTCGGGCTCTACCGCGCGTTACGGGCGTCGACGACCGCGGGAGGCGCCAGCGTGGTGAACCTGGTGTCGATGTCCGCGCTGCGAGCGGTTCCCCTGGTGCCCGGCTACGGCGCCGCAAAGGCCGGGATGGTCACCGTCACCAGGAATCTCGCCGTCAAATGGGCGCCCAAGGGAATCCGGGTGAACGCGGTGGCGCCGGGCACCATCGACACGCCGATGACCGCGCCCATGCACGTCGCACCCGACATCGTGGAATCCGAACTGGGCCATATTCCGTTGCGCCGCTTCGGGTCCGTAGCCGAGATCGCGCCCACGATCGCCTTCCTGTGCACCGAGCAGAGCAGCTACACCAGCGGCGCAGTTTTCGTCGTCGACGGCGCGTCGGACTGCATCTGAGATCGCAAAGGACAAGAACATGGCACCCGCACTTCGGCCCGAGGACTTCTACCACACCGGCATCGTCGTGCCCGACCTCGACGCCGCGATGGACCGGCTCACCGCGCTGGCCGGTTACCGGTGGATCAACCCGCTGACCTATACGCTGCCGTTGCGCACCGCGACCGGAACCCGCGAACTCACCTCGACGTTCGTGTACTCCATCCAGGGCCCGCACGTCGAACTCATCCAAGAGGTCTCCGACAGCCCGTGGACCGCCGCGCCCCGCAACGCGGTGCACCACCTCGGCTACTTCACCGACGACCTCACCGACGCCGCGCGAGTGCTGGAGGCCAACGGCTTCAGCTTCGAAGCCACCGCCGACGTGTCTCCCCCGGGCCTGGCGCTGTTCGCCTACTACGTCGACGCCTTTGGCACCCGCATCGAAATCGTCGACCGCGCACTGTTTCCCGACTTTCCCGCGTTCCTGCAGTCGGCGGCGTCGTAGATGCTACTGACGGTACTCCGGTTCAATTTCGCCTCGCCACAAGGAGAGCCACGCACGCAGAGCGAACTGATCCGTGCCGCACTCGAGCTGGCGCAGTGGGGGGAGACGCGGGGAATCACCACGGTGAGCGTCGACGAGCACCACGCGACCGGGCACGGGTGGAGCTGCAACCCGATCATGGCGGCGGCGATGTTCCTGGCGCGGACGACGACGCTGATCGCCAGCGTGGACTGCGCGCTCGGGCCGCTGTGGAATCCGGTCCGGCTGGCCGAGGACATCGCACTGGTCGACAACATGAGCCGCGGGCGGCTGCACACCACGGTGGGTTTGGGATATCGAACCGTCGAATATGACTCACTTGCAGTCGATTTCAGCCAGCGCGGCCAACTGATGGACAACCTGATCGAGCGGATGCTCTCAGTCTGGTCGGACACGGGATCCTGGACGCGGCCGCATCCACCGCTCTACGTCGGCGGGGGATCGCGCGCCACCGCGCGGCGAGCGGCGCGCTTCCGGCTGCCGCTGAGCCTGGCGGACCACCTGCCCGACATCGCCGCCTTCTATCGCGAGCTGTGCTCCGACGTCGGCATCACGCCTTTCGTCCTCATGCCCGGGCCCATCAATCGCGGAATGATCTACCTGCACGAGGATCCGGACCGGGCATGGGCGGAACTCGGTGAGCACATCCTTTGGGAGGCAGTCACTTACGGTGAATGGTCGAGCGATCAGCGTTCCCTCATGCACCTGCCCGGAGTCCGGACGCTCGAGGAGGTCAAGGCGTCGGGACGCTACCGGTTCCTGACCCCCGAGCAGCTTGTCGCCGAGGTCCGCGGCTCCGACGACTACGGGCCGCTGGTGATGCACCCGCTGGTGGGCGGGATGCCCGTCGACGAGGCGTGGAAGTCGGTTCAGCTCCTCACCGATGTGGTCCTGCCCGCGCTCGGCTGATTGAGCGCGCGCATACGGGGTACGGGCAGCTGATGAAGTCCGTGAAATCGACATTCGCACTGTTCGGTGGAACAGCCATGCTCGCGTTGGCGGTCGGCTGCGGCGGAGGCGCCGGCACCTTGGCAACCACCACCCCGACGGCTCCGACCGTGCCCACGTCGTCCAGGCCCGTTCCGGAGGCCCCACCGCCGCCCGCTCCGCAGTTGCCCTACGGTGGCGGCGGCACCGGACTCGCGCCCGGCGGCGGTTGAGGCCGCGCCACCCGGGGAGATGCCTAACGTCTCAGCGGTCTGACACCCAGGGAGGTAAGGCCGGCCGAGAACTATAAGCAATTTTGCTGATGTTCTCCGCTCTGAGTCGCCCCATGCTGGCTAGCATGAGCGAAACCGACTGGAGCGACCTGGCCGTGAGCGAGCTTCCGACTGGAACCGTGACGTTGCTGCTGGCAGACGTCGAGGGCTCCACGCGGCTGTGGGAGACCCAGCCGGACGAGATGACCGTTGCTGTGGCGCGGCTGGACCAGGCGCTGTCGGAAGTCGTCACCGCCCATGACGGAGTCCGCCCGCTCGAGCAGGGCGAGGGCGACAGCTTCGTGATCGCTTTTGCTCGCGCCTCCGACGCGCTCGCCTGCGCGCTGGACTTGCAGCGGGCACCGCTGGCCCCGATCCGGTTGCGCATCGGGATTCACACCGGCGAGGTGAAACTTCGCAGTGACAGCGGGGCGGGCAACTACATCGGCCCGACGATCAACCGCACGGCCCGGCTTCGGGATCTGGCCCATGGCGGGCAAACGGTGTTGTCGGGCGCGACCGAGCTACTGGTGGTCGATCAGCTTCCGCCCGATGTGTCGCTGACCGACTTGGGCACCCACCCGCTGCGAGATTTACCCCGGCCCGAGCGGGTGGTGCAGCTGTGTCACCCGGACCTGCGCAACGAATTCCCGCCGCTGCGCACACCGAATGCCCTTGCCGCTCATAATCTTCCGGTCCAGCTGACGAGTTTCGTTGGGCGCCAAACGGAAATCAAAGGCCTACGCGAAGCCCTGGCGGGTAACCGCCTGGTTACCCTCACCGGAGCCGGCGGGGCGGGCAAGACGCGCCTGGCCGTGCAGGTCGCCTCGGACCTGGCCGGGGAATTCGGCGACGGAATCTGCTACGTCGACCTCGCGCCGATCACCCATCCCGATGTCGTGCCGGTCACGGCGGCGCGCGCGTTGGGGCTGCCGGACCAGCCCGGCAGCTCGACCATCGACACGCTGCAGCGGCACCTTCGCGATCGCCACATGCTGCTGGTGCTGGACAACTGCGAACATCTGCTCGATTCGTCCGCCTCGTTGGTCGGCGCCCTGCTCGGCGCCGCACCGAGCCTGACGGTGCTCGCCACCAGCCGCGAGCCGCTCGGCGTGACGGGCGAAGCGGCCTGGCAGGTGCCCTCGTTGTCGCTGTCCGACGACGCCATCGAGTTGTTCGCCGATCGTGCCCGGTTGGCTCGCGCCGACTTCGCCATTGACGACGACAACGTCGACGCGGTAACCGAGATCTGCCGGCGCCTCGACGGGATGCCGCTGGCGATCGAACTCGCGGCGGCGCGGGTGCGCACGTTGTCGCTGACGGAGATCGTCGACAGCTTGCACGACCGCTTCCGTCTGCTGACCGGCGGCTCACGCATCGCGGTGCGCCGCCAGCAAACCCTGCGTGCCTCGGTGGATTGGTCGCACGCGCTGCTCACCGACACCGAACGCATCCTGTTCCGCCGGCTGGCGGTATTCCTCGGCGGCTTCGACCTCGACGCCGGCCAGGCCGTCGCCGGGGCCGACGGGGTGGAGCGCTACCAGGTGCTGGACCAGCTCACCCTGCTCGTCGACAAGTCGCTGGTGGTCGCCGAAAACACCGGCGGCAGTACGCGATACCGGCTGCTGGAGACCGTGCGCCAATACGCGCTGGAGAAGCTCGGCGAGTCCGACGAGGCCGACGCGGTCCGGTCCCGGCATTGCGACTACTACACGTCAATCGCGGCACCGCTCGACGCGCCGGCGCGCACCGACTATGGGGAGCGCCTCAATCAGGTCGAAGTCGAGATGGACAATCTGCGCAGCGCGCTGGGGTGGAACCTGGAGACGTCGAATGCCGGGCGGGCGCTGTCGCTGGCGTCGTCGCTGCAACCCCTCTGGATGACGCGGGGACGCATGTTGGAAGGTCGAGCGTGGTTCGACACCGTTGTCGGCCAGGGCGATTTGAACAGCCTTGACGTGCCGGCCGCGGTGCGTGCGCGCGCCCTCGCCGACACGGCAGTGTTGAACATGTGGGTCGGCGCCACGATGGATCGGGCCGAGCGTGCCTTGGCGATCGCCCGCGAACTCGACGAGCCCGCCCTGCTGGCGCGCACGCTGACCGCCTGCGGCTTCATCGCGGGCACCACCTACGACGCCGAGGCGGCACGAGCGTACTTCTCGGAGGCAAGCATTCTCGCCCGGACATTGGACGACCGATGGAGCCTGAGCCAGATCCTGGCCTGGCAGGCCAATGCGGGGGTCAATGTGGGCGATCCGATCGCGACCCGCGCGGCCGGTGAGGAAGGACGCGATCTCGCCGACGCGATCGGCGACCGGCCCAACTCGCGAATGTGCCGGCTATGCCTCGCGTTTGCCCAGCTGATGGAGGGCGATGTAAACGGGGCCGTTGCGGGATTCCGGGACGTGGCCGCCGAGTGCGAAGCGGATCACGACGAGTTTCCCAAACCACTCGCCGTGATGGGCCTGGGTGTCGCGCTGGCGTACCAGGGCGACGTTGATGGGGCGCGCGCCGCGAGCGACATCGCGCTCGAGGCCGCATCGGGTCTCGACGAGTACTTCCAGGGGTTGAGTCATGTGGCCGCGGCGGCCGCAGCGCTGGCCACGGGCGACGTCGGCGTCGCCCGTGTCGCGAGCGAGCGAGCCTGGCAACTCCTGAGCGTGGTCCAACCCCAGATGGCCGTGGCGCAACGCCCCTTCAACGCCGTCGAGGTGGCGCGGGTAGAGGGCGATCTCGCGCTGGCGCGCGGTTGGGCCGACGAAGCCATCGCGGTGGCGTCGGGATGGCACCTGGTGGCGGCTCTGCTGGCCCGCGCTCGGGTCGCGGTGGCGGAAGGCGACCGAGCAGAAGCGGAACGTCACGCCCATGATGCGCTCGCCTGCGCAGTCAGCGGTGGGGTGTACCTACACCTCGCCGACATCCTCGAGCGCCTTGCCGATCTCGCCGGAGACGTCGACGGCCGGCAAGCCGCACGCCTTTTCGGCGCCGCCGAGGCCTTCCGAATGCGCACGGGCATCGTGCGATTCAAAATCCACCAAGCCGGTTATGAGTCCTCGATCACTGCGTTGCGGGATACCTTGGGCGAGCAGGTGTTTGCGGCCGCGTGGACGGAGGGCACGGCGTTGTCCACCGAAGAGGCGATCGCCTACGCACAGCGCGGTCGCGGCGAACGCAAGCGCCCGAGCAGTGGCTGGGAGGCGCTCACACCGGCCGAGCGCGACGTCGTCCGACTGGTGTGCGACGGGCTGGCCAACAAGGACATCGCCACGCGGCTGTTCGTCTCACCCAAGACCGTGCAAGCCCATCTCACTCACGTCTACACCAAGCTCGGCCTCAGCTCGCGTGTTCAGCTGGTTCGAGAGGCGGCCCGCCGCGGCTGACCGACGAACCGCGAGTATCAACTACTTGCGATTCGGCGGATCAGGCGATACCGTCGGCCCGACGGAGTGGGTCCGCGGGAGATCGGAACGGACGGGAGGGGTCATGGCTCGATTCCCCAAGCCGGCGGAGGGCAGCTGGACGCAGCACTATCCGGAGCTGGGCACCGGGCCGGTGTCCTACGAGGACTCCATCAACCCGGAGATCTACGACCTGGAGCGCGAGGCGATCTTCAAGCGCGCCTGGCTGAATGTCGGTCGGGTCGAACAGCTTCCGCGCAAGGGCAGCTACTTCACCAAGGAGCTCAAGGTCGCCAACACCTCGATCATCCTGGTGCGCACGGCGGCCGGCGCGATCAAGGCGTACCACAACGTCTGTCGTCATCGCGGCAACAAACTGGTGTGGAACGACATGCCCCTGGAAGAGACCAGCGGCGTGTGCCGCCAGTTCACCTGCAAGTACCACGGCTGGCGCTACGACCTGGACGGCAACCTGACGTTCGTCCAGCAGGAGGAGGAGTTCTTCGACCTCGACAAGAGCCGCTACGGGCTGGTGCCGGTGCACTGCGAAGTCTGGGAAGGCTTCGTCTTCGTCAACTTCGCGAAGAAGCCCGAGCAGTCGTTGCGCGAGTTCCTTGGTCCGATGGTGACCGGTTTGGAGGGCTACCCGTTCGGCGAGATGACCTCCCGGTGGTGCTACCGCTCGGAGGTTAAGGCGAACTGGAAGCTGTACATGGACGCGTTCCAGGAGTTCTATCACGCGCCGGTGCTGCACGCGAACCAGTCGCCGTCGGCCTACTCGAAAGCGGCCGCGGAGGCTGGATTCGAGGCGCCGCACTACCGGCTGGACGGCCCCCACCGGCTGGTCAGCACGTCGGGTGTGCGCGCCTGGGAGATGGCGCCGGAGATGCGCAAGCCGATCGAGGACATCTGCCAGAGCGGCCTGTTCGGGCCGTGGCAAAAGCCGGAGCTGGGGGAGATGCCGGCGGGCCTGAACCCCGCGAAATGTGATCCGTGGGGCCTGGATTCGTTCCAGCTGTTCCCCAACTTCGTCATCCTCATCTGGAGCCAGGGCTGGTACCTGACCTACCACTATTGGCCGACGTCGTACAACAGCCACATCTTCGAGGGCACGCTGTATTTCCCGCAGCCGCGCACCCCGCGCGAGCGCGTCGCGCAGGAACTCGCGGCCGTGTCGTTCAAGGAATACGGCCTGCAGGACGCCAACACGCTGGAGGCGACCCAGAGCATGGTCGAATCCCGCGTGATCGACAAGTTCATGCTCAACGACCAAGAGATCCTGCTGCGCCACCTGCACAAGGAGACTGCGGCCTGGATCGACGACTACCGGCGCACGACCACGGCGGGGGTGTGACGCGATCGATGTCCCCAGTGCTACCAACCGAATTCGCCGACCTCGAACCATTCGCCGAGTGGTGCCTGCCCACCGAACCCGAGCGCTACGCCAAGAGGCTGACCAGCACGATGGCCGAGATGAAGGCCTTCTACGACGCGATCACGCCGCGCGCCGAGGAGGCCCTCGCCTACTGCGACAAGTTCCCCCTCGACGACCTGCCCGAGGACGTCCTCAACCTGATGCACCTGCTGTATTCGATGATCATGGTGTCGTTTCCGGTGGAATGCTGGAAGCAGCCCCGCGTTCCCGATTCCGGTGCCTCCACGTTGGACTGCGTGTCCGAGCCCGTCCCGTGATCACCGTCCTGCGCGCGGCCCGCTGGGCCGACGTCGACGCGGGCCAGGTCCGCTCGCCCGCAGTGGTCGTGGTCGACGGGCAGCGCATCACCGCGGTCAATCCCGAAGGGCCACGGCCGGATTCGGCGAATGTCGTCGATCTCGGCGACGTCACGCTGCTGCCGGGCCTGATGGACATGGAGCTCAACCTGCTCATCGGCGGCCCGGGCGGTCCCGAGGGACTACCCTCCCCGATGCACGGCGTCCAGGACGATCCGGCGTATCGCACACTGCGCGGCGCGGTCAACGCGCGCACGACGCTGGACGCCGGATTCACCACCGTGCGCAACCTGGGGCTGATGGTCAAGACGGGCGGCTACCTGCTCGACGTCGCGCTGCAGCGGGCCATCGACCAGGGCTGGCATCCCGGTCCCCGCATCTATCCCGCGGGGCATGCGGTCACCCCGTACGGCGGCCACCTCGACCCGACGGTGTTCCAGCGCCTGGCTCCCGGCATCATGCCGCTGACCGTCGCGGAGGGCATCGCCAACGGCGTTCCCGACGTTATCGCGTGCGTTCGCTACCAGATTCGGCACGGCGCCAAGCTGATCAAAGTGTCGGCGTCGGGCGGGGTCATGTCGCACAGCACCGCGCCGGGCGCCCAGCAGTATTCGGACGCGGAGTTCGCCGCGATCGCCGACGAGGCCCATCGCGCCGGCGTCCGCGTGGCCGCTCATGCCATCGGGGACACCGCGATCCAAGCGTGCATCCGGGCCGGAATCGACTGCATCGAACACGGCTTCCTCGCCACCGACGAGACGATTCAGATGATGGTCGACCACGGCACCTTCCTGGTGTCCACCACCTACCTGACCGAGGCGATGGCCGTCGACCGGATCGCGCCGGAACTGCGCAAGAAGGCGCAGGAGGTGTTCCCCCGTGCAAAGGCGATGCTGCCCAAGGCGATTGCCGCCGGTGTGCGCATCGCCTGTGGCACCGACGCGCCGGCGATCCCGCACGGCCAGAACGCCAAGGAATTGGAGGCGCTGGTGGCACGCGGCATGACCCCGATGCAGGCGATCCGCGCCGCCACGGTCGTGGCCGCCGAACTCATCGAGGCCGACCACGAGCTGGGCCGGTTGGCGCCCGGCCACCTCGCTGACATCATCGCCGTGTCCGGGGATCCCTCCCGCGACATCGCCGCGACACAACAGGTGTCGTTTGTCATGAAAGACGGCCACATCCACAAGATGCCGGCGGGTTGAGGCAAGGAGACGGGCATGGAACTCACCGAAAACATCCTGTGGCTGCTCAAGCAGGCCTTCTACTTCTCGCTGACCAGTGTGAACGACGCGATCAGCACCCACGGCGTCAGCACGGCCCAGATCGGTGTGCTGCGCCAGCTTTCGAACGAACCGGGCCTGTCGGGCGCCGAGCTCGCAAGGCGCCTGCTGATCACTCCCCAGGGCGTCCAGCTGGCCCTCACCTCGCTGGAACGCCGCGGTCTCGTGGAGCGAAAGCAGGATCCCCAGCACAAGCGCATCCTGCAGGCCTATCTCACCGACGAGGGGCGCAACGTCGTGGCCACCGTGCTGACCGACGCCGTGGCCGCGCACGAGAAGGTGTTCGGCGTGCTCAGTGCCGACGAGCAGGAGACCCTGCGCGAATTGCTGAGTCGAGTGGTCGAAAAGGGCACCGGCCACGAGTTGTTCAAGGATCACGAATGAGCCGGGTAGCGGTGGTGACCGGCGGTGCCTCGGGCATGGGCGAGGCGACCTGCCACGAGCTGGGCCGGCGCGGCCTGAAGGTCGGCGTCCTCGACGTGAACGAGCGAGCGGCCCAACGTGTTACCGAAGATCTCCGCGCGAGTGGCGGCACCGCCATCGGCGTCGGCGCCGACGTCACCGACCGGACCGCGGTCGAGCAGGCATTCGCGAAGATCCGCAGCGAGCTGGGCCCGGTCTCGGTCCTGGTGACCAGCGCGGGGATGTTCGGGTTCTCCCCGTTCGCCGATATCACCGTCGAGTCCTGGAACAGGATCATCGATGTCAACCTGACCGGCACCTTTCATTGCTGCCAGGTCGCCCTGCCGGACATGGTGGCCGCGAAATGGGGCCGGATCGTGATGATTTCGTCGTCCAGCGCCCAGCGTGGATCGCCGTTCGCCGCCCACTACGCGGCGTCCAAGGGCGCGGTCATCACGCTCACCAAGTCGCTGGCGCGTGAGTACGCCGAACACGGCATCACCGTCAACAACATCCCGCCGTCCGGCATCGAGACCCCGATGCAGCACCGCGCCCAGGAGGCAGGCTACGTGAAGTCGAACGAAGAGATCGCCCGCAACATCCCGCTGGGCCACCTGGGCACCGGAGCCGACATCGCCGCCGCGGTCGGGTTTCTCTGCTCGGACGAGGCCGGCTTCATCACCGGCCAGGTGCTCGGCGTCAACGGTGGGGCGGTGATGTGACAGTGACACAGGGAGGTTCACGATGACACGCACGGGAAGGCCCCCGGAGGGTTCCTGGACGGAGCACTACCCCGAGCTGGGGACGGGTCCCATCTCATTCGCCGACTCCACATCCAAGGAGTTCTACGAACTCGAACGCGGGGCGGTGTTCAAGCGGGCGTGGCTCAACGTGGCGCGGGTCGAGGAGCTGCCCCGCGTCGGCAGCTACCTCACCAAGGAGATCGAGGTCGCGCGCACGTCAATCATCCTCGTCAAGGGCCGCGACGAGCGCATCCGCGCGTTCTATAACGTCTGCCGCCACCGTGGAAACAAGCTGGTGTGGAACGACTTTCCCGACCAGGAGACCCGCGGGACCTGCCGACAGTTCACCTGCAAGTATCACGGTTGGCGCTACGGCCTCGACGGGGCGCTGAACTTCGTACAGCAGGAGTCGGAGTTCTTCGACCTCGACACGGCCGACTACGGACTGAGACCGGTGCACTGCGATGTCTGGAACGGCTTCATTTTCATCAACTTCGACGACGAACCACGTCAGAGCCTGCGCGAGTTCCTCGGCCCCATGATCACCGGCCTGGACGACTACCCGTTCGGAAAACTGACCGAGCGTTACGAGTGGGTCGCGCACAACAACAGCAACTGGAAGATCTTCGCCGACGCGTTCCAGGAGTACTACCACGTGCCCTCGCTGCACCCACAGCAGGTGCCCTCGGCGGTGCGCGACCCGAACGCCGGATTCACCTGCGGGCACTTCCAACTCGACGGCCCCCATCGGGTGGTGTCGACGGCGGGCCGGCGGCGCTGGCTGCTGCCGCCGGAGTTCATGTACCCGATCGAGCGGGCTACCAGGAGCGGGCTGGTCGGTCCGTGGCGCACCCCCGACATCGGCGAGCTGCCGGCCGGCCTCAATCCCGGTGGCATCGAGCCGTGGGGAATCAGCAACTTCCAGATCTTCCCCAACACCGAGGTGTTGATCTACGGCGGCTGGTATCTGCTCTACCGGTACTGGCCCACCTCCCACAACACGCACCGGTTCGAGGCCTACACCTACTTCCACCCGGCGCGCACGGTGCGGGAACGCATTGAGCACGAGGTCGCCGCGGTGGTGCTCAAGGAATTCGCGCTGCAGGACGCCGGCATGCTCGGTGGCACGCAAGCCGCGCTGGAGTACGGCGTCGTCGACGAGTTCCCGCTGAGCGACCAGGAGATTCTGGTGCGCCACCTGCACAAGGTGGTCGTCGACTGGGTCGAGGCATACCGGCGCGAAAACGCGCCGGCGGCGGCGGGGGTGTGACCATGCCGGACGCCTTGCTGCCCAGCGCTTTCGCCGAGCTGGAACCTTACGCCCGGACCTGGTGCCTGGCCACCGAAACAGAACGCTGGAACGCGCGGATGGCCAGCACCATGCCCGAAATGCGCGAGTTCTACGACGCGTTCTTCCCGCGGCTCGAAGAGGCCATCGACTACTGCGACAAGTTCCCGCTCGACGACCTCCCCGACGACGTGCTCAACCTGCTGCACCTGATCTATTCGCTCGTGATGGTCGCCATGTCCGTGGAGATCATGCACCAGACCGTCCCGACCGACGCCGCCGAC
Source organism: Mycobacterium sp. NGS26 (assembly GCF_059813025.1). Lineage (NCBI taxonomy): Bacteria > Bacillati > Actinomycetota > Actinomycetes > Mycobacteriales > Mycobacteriaceae > Mycobacterium > Mycobacterium sp. NGS26. The sequence goes on along the minus strand of NZ_JCALDU010000001.1, from coordinate 1,163,013 downwards.
GCGGTGATGATCCGGACCGGCGAACCGTTTCCCTGATACCGGCAGAAGGAGGGGCTGATCATGAGTCTGCTCACCATCACCAAGCTCGGCGATTCGGTCGGTGCCGAAGTCACCGGGCTGGACGCGAGCCACCTTGGAACCGACGACCAGATTGGCGAGGCCATCCTGAATGCGTTGGAGGACAACGGGGTACTGGTCTTCCGCGGCCTGTGGCTCGACCCCGAGACCCAGGTCGCCTTCTGCCGCCGCCTCGGCGAGGTCGATCACTCCTCCGACGGTCACCACCCCGTCCCCGGCATCTACCCGATCACCCTGGACACATCGAAAAACTCGTCGGCGGCCTACCTGAAGGCCACGTTCGACTGGCACATCGACGGGTGCACGCCGATCGGGAACGACTATCCGCAGAAAGCCACCGTCCTTTCGGCCGTGCAGGTCGCCGAAAGGGGTGGGGAAACCGAATTCGCGAACACCTACGCCGCGTACGACGCGCTGAGCGACGAAGAAAAGGAACACTTCGGCACGCTGCGAGTGGTGCATTCCCTGGAGGCCTCGCAGCGGCGCGTCACCCCCGACCCCGCGCCAGAACAATTGGCGCGCTGGCGATCCCGGCGCACCCACGAGCATCCCCTGGTGTGGACGCACCGCAGCGGCCGCAGGTCGCTGGTGCTGGGCGCCTCGGCCGACTACGTGGTCGGCATGGACCTCGACCCGGGCCGCGCCCTGTTGGCCGAGCTCCTCGAGCGCGCCACCGTGCCAGAAAACGTCTACAGCCACGCCTGGTCGGTCGGCGACATGGTCATCTGGGACAACCGCGGAGTCCTGCATCGCGCGACCCCGTACGACGCCGACTCTTCCCGCGAAATGCTGCGCACCACCGTCCTCGGCGACGAACCGATCCAGTAGATCGGCTAACGGCGCTTCCAGTGCGGGGACCTGACCGCGGCCAGGGCTTCGGTGACGCAGCGATCCAGCGGCACGCGCCTGCCGGATTGCCGCACCCATTGCTGGAAGGCGAAATCGGCTGCGGCAAAGGCGAGTTGGACCAGGAGGCCGGGCCGCATGTCGTTGCCGGGATCCACGCCCATGCGCTGGCCGATCAGCTTGGCCGCGCGTTCCTTTTCGGCGGGCGTGTGGATGGTCGCCTTGCCGAGCAGGCCAGGCGCGACCAGCAGCGCCTCGCGCCACTCCTCGATGTCGGCCCGGTCGAACGACCGGATGCGCGCGACGATGGCGTTGGTCAGCGCGACGTCCGGTGACTCCCTGGCCGGCCGCTGTTCGAGCAGGTTGACTATCGCGGCGCCGCCGTGCCGAACGGGAGCGAGCAGCAGGTCCTCCTTGGTCGGCACGTGCCGGAAGAACGTGCGCGGCGAAACGCCCGCGGCGGTGGCGATTTCCTCCGTCGTGACCGCGTCGTATCCGCGCTCGATGAAAAGCCGGAACGCGGCCCGCCGGATTTCCGCCCGGACCTGCGCGCGCTGCCGATCCCGCAACGACTCCGTTGTCATCGGAAGCATCCGATCCCGCCGTCGACATGAATGGTCTGCCCGGTGATGAACGTCGCGTCGGTGCTCAGCAGGAACGCCACCAGCGCGCCCACGTCGGTGCGCACGTCGCCGATGCGCTTCATCGGGACCCGTCGCACCGCCTTCGCGTAATCGTCGGGGGCGTGCTGCTTCCACAGTTTGACGCCGTCGGACTCGGCGAACGGGCAGATGACGTTGACGCGGATGTTGTCGCGCCCCCACTCCAGGGCGGCGACCTTCGACAGCCCGCGGATGCCCTCCTTGGCGGCGGCGTATCCGCCCCACCTGGGCTCGCCGCCGGTGCCCGTGCCCGAGCCGAGGTTGACGATCGACCCGCCGCCGGCCGCGACCATCACCGGGTGCGCGGCCTGCATGAGCAGGAACGTCGCGCGCGGCCCGACGTCGTAGCCGAGCGCCAGGTCCTCGGTGGTGATGTCGACGAACGCCTTGGGCTCGTTGGTGGCGATGGCGTTGTTGACCAGGCCGTGCACCGCGCCGAAGGCCTCGACCGCGGTCGCCACGATCCGCTTCGCGCTGTCCGGGTCGCGCAGGTCGGCGACCAACTTCTCGGCCCGGCCCGCCGCCTGGAGCTCGTCGGTCGTCGCGCTCAGGGCGTCGGCGAGGATGTCGACCAGCAAGACCGCCGCGCCGCGCTCGAGCAGCGCGGCGGCGATGCCCTTGCCCACGCCCTGGGCGGCGCCGGTGACGATCGCGACGTGGCCGCGCATCGACTCGGGATGCGTGTATGTCATTGCGGCGTGGCAAGTTTGGGCGCCGGGCGCCCGGCGAACAGCGGCAGGTCGAGGTAGGTCTTGATGCCGGGACCGGCCGCACAGACGTCGGGAATGGCGTTGACGCAGTGGTTGGCCGTGGCGACCACACCGGGGTTTCGCTGCAGGCCTTCGGCGATGGACGGCGGCTGCAGACCCTTGAAGGTCAAATTCACCGTTGGGTCGCCGGTGATCTCGACCTCGAAACGCTCGCCGAGCCCGCCGAAATTCCACGCCGGCTCCAGGTTGGCCTCACCCATCAGCCAGTTGACCGCCGCCGTGATGACCGGTTCGCCGTCGACCAGCGCCTGCCAGCGGAATCGGCGCGCGGCCACGGTCCCCGCGGTGATCGGGAACGGGTCGTAGTCGATGTCGGAGGTCGCCACGGCGATATCCTGGATGGTCCTGATGTTGGGATCGATGCGAAACCCCATGTGGTCGGCGATCATTCGCACCGACATCTTGAAGCCCGATTCGAGCAGGGTGGCCATGGGCCCTTGCACGGCCTCCTCGGGGGTCCCGCCAAACCCCATGATGTGGCGCACGACGTCCGGGGCGTTGTAGGTGCGGATGTCGGAGAATTCCTCGGCGCGCACGTGGGTGACCGCCGACGACAGCGAGGACAGCATCAGCGGGAAGCGCTCGGTGATGCCGCCGGGATGAATTCCCGAGCCGTGCAGGGTGACACCAGCCTCGACCGCGGCATCGGCGATCGCCTTGTGGTGTGGGTTGCTCAGGTCGGGATAGACCCACCCGACGGGGGTCACCACGTTCTTGCCGGATCGCAAGATGGCGATGACCTCTTCGTCGTTGGGGATCAACGGGCTGTACACGACGCAGTCGGCGTCGAGGGCCAGAATCTCGTCGGCGCTGGAGGTGGCGGTGACGCCGAGGTCGTCGGCTCCGACGATCCGCCCGACGTCGACGCCGTTCTTCTCCGCGCTGTGCACCCAGCAGCCGACCAACTCGAGCTCCGGATGATTCACGACGCATTCGATCGCCGCCTTGCCGACGCCTCCCGTCGCCCACTGGATCACACGACGCTTGCTCATGACCGACCTCCCGCAACCTTTACATCCCACCGACGAGATGGCACGGTATGACTATCTGACAGTGACTGTCAACAGGGAAGGTTGGTCGATGGGCGTCCTGGACGGCAAGGTCGCGATCGTCACGGGAACCAGCCGCGGCGTGGGCGTCGGGATCGCCCACGAACTGCTGCGCGCCGGAGCCACCGTCGTCGGCTGTTCGCGCTCGCCGTTGCCGGCCATCCCCGGCATCGAGCCCGACTGGGCGGCCCGTGCCTCGCAAAAGGTGTGCGATCAGGGCGATTACCGCTCGATCGACTCGTTCGTCGCCGAGGTCGCTGCGAAGCACGGCCGCATCGACATCCTGGTCAACAACGCCGGCGGTACCGTCCCGGCGCCGCACGTGGAGAGCATTCCCGAACTCGTCCAACGCATTCAGGGCGCTCCGCCCAGCAACGACGACTTCGAGCGCACCGCGCTGTTTCACGCCTATGCGGTCCAGATGAACCTCATCAGCCCGCTCTGGTTCGCCATTCGCGTGTACCGGCAGATGGCCACCCAGGACGGCACCGGCTGCGTTATCAACATCTCCAGCGGCGCCGGACACCCGGCGGGATCACCCACCCTGGTCTCCTACGGTGCGGCCAAGAGTGGGCTCAACCACCTGACGCGGTCGCTGGCCGAGGAGTGGGGACCGAAGGTGCGAGTCAACTGCGTCGCGCTGGGCCCGACCATGACCGAGAACTTCCGATCGTTCGTGCTGCCCAAGGACGACCCCACCGGCGAAAGATATTTCGCCGCCGTCCCATTGCGCCGCGCGGGCGAACCCGCGGAGGTGGGCCGCGTCTGTGTCTTCCTCGCGAGCGGGCAAGCGGACTTCGTCAACGGCACGACCATCGAGCACGACGGCGGCATGCTGCCCGGCGTGCTCTACGACGCAGGCCTGAAGACCATCACCGATCTGCTGTAAACGGCGGACCACAACCTCACAGCTTGTAACCGATGGCGCGCAACAGCTCACGCCGCTCGGCCACGTCGCGATCCGTCTCCACCCCGACCGGCGTCTGCCCGTCGACGACGCCCACGATCCCGCGACCGCGCGAAGTCACCGCGACGACGACCTCGACCGGATTTGCTGTGGCGCAGTAGATTCCACAGACCTCGGGCACCGCCTTCACCGGGTTGAGGACGTTGAGCGGAAATCCCTCCCGCAGGAAGATGACGAAACTATGCCTGGCCGATCACCACGTTGACATCGTCGGGCTTGTCAACCGGCACCACATCCCAGGACAGCGGCGTTGTCATCACGATCACCCCAGAACGGGAAAGCGGCGCTGGCGCCCCAGCTCGTCCAGGGCGGTTTGCATGACGGAGCGCACGTGGGCGTCGACCTCGGCGACGTCGGGGTCCTTGCCGAACCGGGCCGCGATGTCGATCGGCTCCAGCAGCTGATAGACAACCTTGGCCGGCAGCGGCATATTGGCCGGGAAAAACACGGTGAGCCCGAAGGGCAAACCGATGGTCACCGGCAGAATCTCCAGCCGCATGCGCTTGAGCCCCAATCGCCTTGCCAGCCAATCGCCGCGGGTGAGGAAGAGCTGAGTTTCCTGGCCACCGATCGACACCGCAGGCACGATCGGCACGCCCGTCTGCAGGGCCGTCCGGACGTATCCGGTGCGACCGTCGAAGTCGATGACGTTCTGCTTGCGCGTCGGCCGGAATGCGTCGTAGTCGCCGCCCGGAAAAACCAGCACGACCGCGTCCGAACGCAACGCCTGCGCGGCGTTTTCCTGGTTGGCATGAATGACGCCGAGGCGGCTCAGCGCTGCCCGGAAGGGTGTGAAGAACACGCCGTAGTGGGCAAGGGTGTACAGCGGGCGGTCATAGCCGAACTTGCCGTACAAAGCCGGCGCCAGCACGTTCCAATCGGGCGTCAGCACCCCGCCGGAATGGTTGGACACCACCAGAACGCCGCCGGTCGACGGAAAGGTCTCCAGGCCCCGGACCTCCGGCCGGAACCATCGGTTGATCACGGGCGTCACCGCGTTGATCAAAAGCTCCGTGAACGTGGGGTCCCACTTGGCCATCTCCGGATGGGCGGTTTCGTTGCCGGTCACCTCTTCCCTCCGCCGTTCGCGCGTGCTGTCATGCTCCCGCGGCGACGGGCGTCTCGGCAGGGCCGCAATCCCCCGGGTGCGGGGACTAAAGGCCTCGGGCGACGCGCAGTGGCCGCGAAGGCCGGGAGCCAATTTCCTACAGCCCTTGCTTCACACCCGGTTCGGGGTCTAATTGGTGGATGGAACTGATGATGCCCACCGACTCGGTGTTTCTGCTGGGCGAATCCCGTGAGCACCCCATGCACGTCGGTGGCTTGTCGTTGTTCGAGCCGCCGGAGGGCGCCGGCCCGGAGTTCGTCCGGGAGTTCACCGACGCCCTGATTGCCAACGACGAATTCCAGCCCACATTCCGGAAGCACCCCGCCACGATCATGGGTGGGATAGCCCCCATGGCCTGGGCCTACGACGACGAGGTCGACGTCGACTACCACGTGCGGCGCTCGGCGCTCGCGTCGCCGGGCCGGGTCCGCGAACTGCTGGAGCTGACCTCCAGACTGCACACCGGCCTCCTCGACCGGCACCGCCCGCTGTGGGAGCTGTACGTGGTGGAGGGGCTGACCGACGGCCGGTTCGCCATGTACAGCAAGATGCATCACGCGCTCATCGATGGTGTTTCGGCGATGAAGCTGATGCAGCGCGCGTTGTCGAACGATCCCGACGACGACGAGATCCGGGCGATCTGGAGCCTGCCCAAACCGCAACGCAAGTCCAGCCCCACCTCCCGCCTGAGCTCGCTGGTCAAGACGGCGGGATCCGTTGCGGCACTGGCTCCTTCGACGGTGTCGCTGGCGCGCGCCGCGCTGTTCGAGCAGCAGCTGACGCTGCCGTTCGGGGCCCCGCGCACCATGCTGAACGTCAAGATCGGCGGCGCCCGGCGGTGCGCGGCGCAGTCGTGGTCGTTGGAGCGCATCAGGAACGTCAAGAAGGCCGCGGGCGCCACCCTCAACGACGTCGTCCTGACGATGTGCTCCGGGGCGCTGCGCTACTACCTGCTGGAGCAGAACGCGCTGCCGGACACGCCGCTGCTCGCGATGGTTCCGGTGAGCCTGCGCAAGCCGGACGAGGCCGACGCCGGCGGCAACCTCGTCGGGGCCATCCTGTGCAACCTGGCCACCGACGCCGAGGATCCCGCCAAGCGGCTCGCGACCGTCAGCGAGTCGATGCGCAACAACAAGAAGGTGTTCTCCCAGCTGCCGCGGATGCAGGCGCTGGCGCTGTCCGCGATGAACATGGGTTCGCTGGCCCTGGCGGCGGTTCCGGGTTGGGTGTCGTCGACGTCGCCGCCGTTCAACCTGGTCATCTCGAACGTGCCGGGACCCAACGAGCAGATGTACTACGGCGGCGCCCGGCTGGACGGCAGCTACCCGTTGTCGGCGATCCTGGACGGCCAGGCGCTGAACATCACCCTGGTCAGCAACGCCGACAACCTCGACTTCGGCTTGGTCGGATGCCGGCGCAGCGTGCCGCACCTGCAGCACCTGCTGGCGCACCTGGAGTCGTCGCTCAAAGACCTGGAACGCGCCGTCGGAGTCTGAGTAGTCCTTGAAAACACATGGGCCCAAACTCAGCGCCGGTGTGCTGTTGTACCGGGTTCGCGCGGGCGTCGTCGAAGTCCTCATCGTGCATCCGGGTGGCCCGTTTTGGGCCCGCAAGGACGACGGGGCCTGGTCGATTCCGAAGGGCGAGTACAGCGAGGGCGAAGACCCCTGGGCGGCCGCGCTGCGGGAGTTCTCCGAAGAGCTCGGGCTGACGGCGCCGCCCGGGCCGCGCATCGACCTCGGCCAGCTGAAACAGCCCGGCGGCAAGGTGGTTACGGTTTTCGGCGTGCAGGGCGATCTCGACGTCACCGACACGCGCAGCAACACCTTCGAACTCGAGTGGCCGAAGGGCTCGGGCAGGTTGCGGGAGTTTCCCGAGGTCGACCGGGTCGGCTGGTTCCCGGTGGCGCGGGCACGCACCAAGCTGCTCAAGGGGCAGCGGGAGTTTCTCGATCGATTGATGGCCCAGCCGGCGTTGGCCGGCCTACCCGAAGGGAATTGAAATGCAGACACTGCGCACCCCCGGCGAACGGTTCGACAATCTGCCCGAATTCCCCTACGCCCCAAGGTATTGCGACATACCGGACGACGACGGCGGTGCGCTCCGGGTCGCCTGGGTGGAAGACGGCCCGGACAGCGCCGACCCCGTCCTGATGTTGCACGGGGAACCCTCGTGGTCGTACCTGTACCGCAAGATGATTCCGATCCTCGCCGGCGCCGGGCATCGCGTCGTCTGCCCCGATCTGGTGGGGTTCGGCCGTTCGGACAAGCCGACCCGCCGCGCAGACCACAGCTACGCCCGCCACGTCGAGTGGATGCGCGCGCTGGCCTTCGATGTGCTCGACCTGCACAACGTGACCCTGGTAGGCCAGGATTGGGGCGGCCTGATCGGGTTGCGGCTGGCCGCAGAGCATCCCGAACGGTTCGCGCGCCTGGTCGTCGCCAACACCGGACTGCCCAACGGCGAGCAGCCGATGGCCGAGGTCTGGTGGCGCTTCCGGGAGGCCATCACGACGGCCCCGAAACTGGACATCGGCGCGTTCGTCCAGGGCGGTTGTCGCCGGCCGATGAGCGACGACGTGCGCGCGGCCTACGACGCGCCGTTCCCCGACGACGAATACTGCGCGGGACCGCGCGCCATGCCCGGCCTGGTGCCGACGTCGCCGGACGATCCCGCGTCGGCGGCCAACAAGGCGGCGTGGGCGAAGCTGTCGGTGAGCCCGACCCCGATGCTGGTCGCCTTCAGCGACAGCGACCCGATCACCGGGCCGATGGGCGAGATCTTCCGGCACGCGATGCGCGGCGCGCAGGGCATCGACCACCCGCTGATTCGCGACGCCGGACACTTCCTGCAGGAGGACGCCGGCGAAGAGCTGGCCAACCACATCGTCGAATTCCTGCGCCGCTAGGGCTTTCTGTGGCAGCGGGCAGAATGTAGGGATGACGACCGCGCCCCCGCAGCCCGCCGAGCCCGCCGTGAAAGCCGACCCGCAGAAGTTGCTGGTGCAGCTGCTGGATCCGGCCAATCGCGCTGACCCGTACGGGCTGTGCGCCCGGATTCGGGACCACGGACCGGTGGTGGTGCCCAACGCCAACATGGTCGTCTTCGCGACGTACCGCGATTGCGACGAGGTGCTGCGGCACCCGTCGTCGAGCAGTGACCGCGCGAAGTCGGTGATCGGGGAGCAGCGGATCGAGGCGCAGAGCCAGGCGCTGATCGAGGCCGGCGTCGAGCCGCCCCAGTCGATTCCGCCGGGATTCCTGTTCCTCGACCCGCCCGATCACACCCGGCTGCGCAAGCTGGTCAGCAAGGCGTTCGCGCCGAAGGTGGTCAACGCGCTGCAGCCCGACATCCGCGCGCTGGTGGACGGATTGCTCGACGGGATCGCCGAGCGGGGCCGGTTCGACGTCGTCGAGGACTTCGCCTACCCGCTGCCCGTCGCGGTCATCTGCCGGCTGCTCGGCGTCCCGCTGGAGGACGAGCCGAAGTTCAGCCGGGCGTCGGCGCTGCTGGCGCAGGCGTTGGACCCGTTCGTCACCGTGACCGGCGCGCCGTCGGACGGTCTGCAGGAGCGGTTGCAGGCCGGCATGTGGCTGCGCGAATACCTGCGCGGGCTGGTCGAGCGGCGCCGATCGCGGCCCGGCGACGACCTGATGTCGGGGCTGGTCGCGGTCGAGGAGTCCGGCGATCAGCTGACCGAGGACGAGATCATCTCGACCTGCGTGCTGCTGCTGGTGGCCGGTCACGAGACCACGGTGAACCTGATCGGGAACGCCATCCTGGCGATGCTGCGCCAGCCGTCGCAGTGGGCGGCGCTGGGCGCCGACGCCGCTCGTGCCCCCGCTGTGATCGAGGAGACCCTGCGCTTCGACCCGCCGGTGCAGCTGGTCGCCCGGATTGCCGCGCAGGACATGACAATTGGGGGAATCGACGTGCCGGCCCGCGACGTGATGATGCTGCTGCTGGCCGCGGCCCACCGGGATCCCGCCGAGTACGACCGACCGGATGCTTTCGACCCGGATCGGACGACGTTGCGGCACTTGGGATTTGGCCGCGGGGCGCATTATTGTCTGGGCGCGCCGCTGGCGCGGCTGGAGGCCGGCGCGGCGCTATCGGCGGTGACGGCGCGGTTCCCGAACGCGCGGCTGGACAGCGAGCCGCAGTACAAGACGAACATCACGCTGCGCGGGTTGTCGAGCCTGACCGTGGCGGTCTGATTCAGCCCAGGCCCGGCAGGATGTCGCCCAGGCTGAACGTGACGGGCTGCTCGAGCTGTTCGTAGGTGCACGAGCGGGGATCGCGGTCGGGGCGCCACCGGTTGAACTGCGCGGTGTGACGGAACCGCCGCCCTTCCATGTGGTCGTAGCGCACCTCGACGACCCGCTCGGGCCGCAGCGGCACGAACGACAGATCCTTGCCGGCGTTCCACCGGGAGAACTCGTTCTTGCGCGGCGTGCGCTCGCCGGCCTCGTGGGCCGCCCAGTTCCACGGGTGGTCGTCGAAGCTGGTGACCAGCGGCTGCAGCTCGGTGAACAGCCGTCGTCGCTCGGCCATCGGGAAGGCGCCGATCACCCCGACCGACGCCAGCTGGCCGTCGTCCTGGTAGAGCCCGAGCAGCAGCGACCCGATCGCGTCGCCGCCGGATTTGTGGACCCGATACCCGGCGACCACGCAGTCGGCCGTCCGCTCGTGCTTGACCTTGAACATGACGCGCTTGTCCGGCTGGTAGGTGATGGTCAGCGGCTTGGCGACGACGCCGTCGAGGCCGGCCCCCTCGAACTCCTCGAACCACTGCCGCGCGGTGCGCAGGTCGGTGGTGGCCGGCGTGACGTGAAACGACGGCCCGGAATCGGCCAGGGCGTCGACGAGGGCGGCGCGCCGCTCGCTGAACGGCCGCTGCGTGTAGTCGTCGTCGCCCAGCGCGAGCAGGTCGAACGCGATGAAGGCGGCCGGCGTCTTCTCGGCGAGCATCCGCACCCGCGAATCGGCCGGATGGATCCGCTGCTGCAGCGCCTCGAAGTCCAGGCCGTGGTCGGTGGCGATGACGATCTCGCCGTCGATCACGCAGCGCCCCGGCAGCTCGGCCCGCACCGCCGCGACCAGCTCGGGGAAATAGCGGGTCATCGGCCGCTCGTTTCGGCTGCCCAGCTCGACCTCGTCGTGGTCGCGGAAGCAGATGGACCTGAACCCATCCCACTTCGGCTCGTACGATGCGTCCGGCGGGATCGACGGCACCGATTTGGCCAGCATCGGCGAGACCGGCGGCAGCACGGGCAAGTCCATTAGGACATTGTGGCCCGCGGCGTGCTGGAATCTTGGTGTGGCCGCCCCAGCAGAAGAGCTCGACGTCGACGGCATCGCGGTTCGGCTGACCAATCCGGACAGGATCTACTTCCCCAGGCTCGGGTCGAACGGCACCAAGCGGCGGCTCGTCGAGTACTACCTGGCCGTCGCGGGCGGGCCGATGCTGGACGCGCTGCGCGACCGGCCCACCCACCTGCAGCGCTTCCCGGAGGGCATCGACGGCGAGGAGATCTATCAGAAGCGGGTGCCGCAGCATCATCCCGACTACCTCGAGACCTGCCGGGTGACATTCCCGTCGGGACGAACCGCCGACGCGCTGAAGGTGACCCACGCCGCGGCGATCGTGTGGGCCGCGCAGATGGGCACCGTCACGCTGCACCCGTGGCAGGTGCGCTGCCCGGACACCGAGCACCCCGACGAGCTGCGCGTCGACCTGGACCCGCAGCCCGGCGTCGCGTTCGAACAGGCGCGCACGGTGGCGGTCGACGTGCTGCGTCCGCTGCTCGACGAACTCGGTCTGGTCGGATATGCCAAGACGTCCGGGGGCCGCGGGGTGCACGTGTTCCTGCGGATCGCCACCGAGTGGGACTTCGTCCAGGTGCGACGGGCGGGCATCGCGCTGGCCCGCGAGGTCGAGCGCCGCGCGCCGGACGCGGTCACCACCTCGTGGTGGAAGGAGGAGCGCGGCAAGCGCATCTTCATCGACTTCAACCAGAACGCCCGGGACCGCACCATGGCGTCGGCGTATTCGGTGCGGCCCACCCCCATCGCGACCGTGTCGATGCCGCTGACGTGGGACGAGCTGGCGGTCGCCGAGCCCGACGACTACACCATGGCGACGGTGCCCGATCTGGTGAATGGGCGTGACGACCCTTGGGCCGCAATGGATTCGGTTGCCCAGTCCATCGCGCCGCTGCTGGAGATGGCCGCAGCCGACGAGCGGCGCGGGCTCGGCGACATGCCGTACCCGCCGAACTACCCCAAGATGCCTGGCGAACCGAAACGCGTTCAGCCGAGCCGGGATACGGACTTGAAGAGGAACAATTGATGATCGGGTACACCTGCGCGGGTTGCGGCGTCAAAGCCCGCTGGTCATACGTTGGTTGGCCGGATCGACGACGGTGGGCCGCGGCGGCGGTCACGACGATGGCGAGGATCGCCGGCCTAAGCAATCGGCATCCGACGGCCGCTTTGGCGTTGGTGGTGCCGGGCACGCTCATCGTCTTCGCCGCGGTGGCCACGTACCCACTCGTGTTCGTGCCACTGGTGCTTCTCGCCTGCGCGGCTCTGGTGGCGGCGGTCCACCACGAGGAAACCCGAAACGAGGAGCGCGGGCGCGACCCCGCCTGTCCGCGCACGGACTGCCCCGACACGCGCCGGAGGACACAAAGCGCCCGCGGCTGAAACGAACTAGAGCTGCCGCGTCAGGGAAATTCCGTGCGGCGCGTGCAAAACAGCAGATTCGCGAACACGATCGGCTGGCTCACCTGTACGGCCACCGTCACCACCTCGTAGTCCGGCAACCGGTGCACACCTATTCCCGGGATCGCTTTCAAGACGCCGACCCAATGCGCTTGATCATCGCGGTTCGTGGCGGCATACAGCTTCATGTCCGACGCGCAGAACGGGAACAGCTCGCCGGCGGCGACCGCTTCGGCGATCGCCGCCGCGACGCCCGGTGTTTCCGTCATCCGGTAATCGTCCAGGCTGATCACGCCCCGCGGGCCGGTGTGCTCGACCGCCAGCTTGATGTCGCCCCTGACGCAGTGATAGTTGTGGCAGCCGTCGATGTGGGTGAAGCGCACGGGCGGTAGCTCGGTCAACTGCGCCGAGTCGCAGATCCTGACGTCGAGTTGTTGGCGGCTGTGATAACGATCCCAATACCGGTAGAACTCCGCAACATCCAGGCCGGCATAGGTTTCCCGGTGCTCGGCGGTGATGTCTTCGTGCGCCATCACCCTGTCGAACAGATCGCACGCGATGAGGCGCTCGTCGGGGCGCAGGCCGCAGCCCATCAATATGGCTGATTTGCCCCGGAAGACCCCGATCTCCAGCATTTGCCCGGCGACTCCGCTGTCGAGCTGGTGGGCCAGGATGAGGTCGAACAGCATGAAGTCCGCCAGGTAAAAGAAGCCGGGGATTTCGGCGCACCCGCGCGCGTATTGTGCGGCAGTCTCAAGCGTCGGCAAACCGTTTGGCCCCGCGAGCATGCTGGAAGGGTACAGCCCGCGCCAACGGCACGCTCGGAACCTCAAACCGGCTTCGAGAGTGAAGGATTGGTAGCTGGAAGGTTAACGGCTACCGGCGAAGCCATATTGCGCTACATTTGCCGCGATGAAATTTGCGCTGGCAACCTTGGGAAGCCGAGGCGATGTCGAGCCGTACGCAGCCGTCGGTCGAGAGCTGCAGCGCCGAGGTCATGAAGTCTGCCTGGGGGTCCCGCCCAGCTACCTTGGCTTTGTCGAGTCGGTGGGGCTTACTGCGGTTCCCCACGGCGAGAATTTGGTCCGCAAATTCCCGATGATGCCGAACCCCATCAGCGTGATGTGGGAAATCGTGCGGGACGTCACCCAGTTCTGGCCGGAGGTCGCCACGGCGCTGACGTCGCTGGCGGACGGTGCCGACCTGCTGTTGGCGGACCCAAGCCAACAGGGGCTGGCCGCCAATGTTGGGGAGTACTACGACATTCCGCTCGCTACGCTGCACTTCTACCCGATAGAGCCCAGCATCGCGGATTGGAATATCACCAAAGAGGCCGAAGACGCCCACCGCCGGACACTGGGCCTGCAGGAGAAGACGGCACCGTCGACACCGCAATGGCTGGAGATCCAGGCCTACGACGAGCTGTTCTTTCCCGGGCTGGCGGCCGAATGGTCGAAGCACGACCTCCGACGGCCCTTCGTTGGCGGGCTGACGCTGCAATTGCCGGTGGATGCCGACGACGAGGTCGCCTCGTGGACCGCCGCGGGAACGCCGCCGATCTACTTCGGCTTCGGCAGCGTGCGAGTCGCGTCTCCCGCCGAACTGGTCGCGATCATCGCCGCGGCTTGCGCGCAGTTGGGCGAACGGGCGCTGATCTGCAGTGGCGCAAGCGATTTCACCGATGTCCCAACTTTCGACCACGTGAAGATTGTGGGCTCGGTGAATCACTCGGCCATCTTTCCCGCTTGCCGCGCGGTCGTCCACCACGGGGGCCCCGGCACCACGTTCGCCGGCATCCGGGCCGGAAAGCCTACGTTGATCCTCTGGGTCTCGGTCGATCAGCCGATGTGGGCGGCCGCGGTCACCCAACTGGAAATCGGCGCGGGGCGGCCATTCTTCGAAACCACCCAGAAGGCGCTGGTCGCGGATCTGCGGTCCATCCTCACTCCGCGCTGCGCCACTCGAACCCGTGAGGTCGCCGCCCTAATGACCACACCCGCCGAAAGCGCTGCCGCCGCCGCCGATCTCCTGGAAGACGCCGCCCGCCGCGGTCGCTGATCGAAATGCCGCCCCAATCAATGCGATTGAGGCGGCCATCCCGTCTACCGCACGCCGAACTCAGAAGCCCGGCGGATGCGGCGCTCCAGGCGGCGGCGGTCCCACCGGGCCATGCGGCGGTGGCGCAAACGGTCCACCGGGACCACCCGGCCCGAGCGGCGGCGGCGGTCCGGGCTGTCCGGGTGGCGGCGGTGGCGGCGGGGGATCGGCACTCGCGACGGCTATGCCGAAGCCCGCCGCGCTGATGCCTAAGACGCCTGCGAGTAGCGAACCGGCGATTACCTGTTTGATCTTCATAGTTCTTTCTCCTATCTGTTTGTCGGGCCGACTGGAGGCTGGGACGCACCGGGTTCCGGGAGTTGCGGGCGGCCCGCTGGCGGGGGCGGAGCGAAGGCCGGCCCGGGCGGCGGTGGCGGACCCCAACCCGGTGGAACCGCCCATCCCGGTGGTGGCGGCGGTGGCGGCATGCCGAAGGGCCCGGGCGGGGGTCCCCAGGGCATCGGAAGCAACAGCGCGGTCACGATCGCGCCCACGGCCAGGCCCGCCACGCCGGCGCCGACCGCGACGCCGACGGGATGTCGTCGCAAGACGGATGGTGTCGAGCCCGTCGGCTTCTCGGGTGTGCTGTGTAATGGTTGGTCGTCGGCCATGGCCCCTCCAAGTTGTGTGAAACGTTGCGATGCCGGCGAAGCTAGGAAGCGAATCTGAAACCAACCTGAAGACATCGCGTCGCGGCCGGGTTTCTTCAGGTTGGTTTCAGGAAGCGGCCGAGAATGAAGGAATGCGCGACCGTTACGAATCCCACCGACCGCCGCGGCGCGCGGGGAAACACGAGGCCCGCACGGGCGCCGCGGCGCGGGTGCTGGTCGTCGAGGACTCCGAGACGATCCGCGAAATGGTCGGCGAGGCGTTGACGGACGCCGGGTACCTCACCGCCGCCCGGCCGGACGGTGCCGGGCTGGAAGACGTTTTGGAGGGGTTTCGCCCCGACCTGGTGGTGCTGGATGTGATGATGCCCGGGCGCGACGGGTTCGAGCTGATTGATGTCATCCGCGACTGGGGCCAGACCGGAATCGTGTTACTCACCGCCCGCGACGGGCTGCCCGACCGGCTGCGTGGGCTCGACGGCGGGGCCGACGATTACGTGGTCAAACCCTTCGAATTGGCCGAGCTGATCTCGCGGGTCGGCGCTGTGCTGCGGCGCCGCGGCCGGTTACCCGCCGTTGTTCAATGCGGCGACCTGACGTTGGACCTCGACGCCTCGGTCGCCGCGCGCGCGGGATCACCGCTGGATCTGACCGCCACCGAACTGCGGCTGCTCGGTTTCCTGGTCGAGCAGCGCGGCCGCATCGTGAGTACCGGGCAGATCCTGAACGCCATCTGGGGCTATGACGCCTACGACGCCAACCTGGTGCATGTCCACATCAGCGGGTTGCGCCGCAAACTAGAGGCCCACGGGCCCCGCATCCTGCAGACCGTGCGTGGCATCGGCTACCGACTGCAACCGATCCGGCAGTGAACGAGCAACCCGCTCCGGCATTGCCGCATACCAGAACACCCTCGCTGCGCAGGCGGGTGGCGCTGATGGTCCTCGGTGTGCTCAGCGTCCTTTTGTTGGTGCTGGGCATCACCATCGATGTTCTGCTGGGCGTGCAGACCCGCCGCGATCTGCACGATCGACTGATGGCCACCGCGACCCGCGCCGACGCGCTTGCCGCTGCCAACGTCCCGCCCGATCGGCTGGTGGCACAGCTCGAGGGAGGTGGGATCCGCGCACTGCTCGTCGCCGCGGACGGAACCACTCACGGTGACCCCGCCATCCGGCCCGACACGATCAGCGGGCCCACGGTGCCGCCGCCGGGACCACCACCGGGCTGGCCGGTACCACCGCCGGGCTGGCCGGCGCCACCGCCGGGCTGGCCCCCACCGCCACCGCCGGGCGCGCCACCGGACGCCACCGCCACCGTTGTGGTGCACCCGCTGAAGTCCGGAGGGCGGGTGATCCTGGTCGCCGACACCACCCAAACCACCGCGTTGATCCGGCGGCTCCGCGAGGTCTTGGTGGCCGGGGGCCTCATCACGCTGCTGGTGGCCGGTCTCCTGGTCACCGCCGTTACCCGCACCGCTCTGCGGCCTCTTGATCGGCTCACCTCCCTCGCGCGATCGATCACCACCGGCGACCGTGGTCAGCGACTACGGCCCGACCGTGGTGACACCGAATTAGGCCGCGCGGCAGCGGCTTTCGACGGAATGCTCGACGCGTTGGAGGCCTCCGAACAACGTGCCCGCCAATTCCTCGCCGACGCCGCCCACGAACTGCGTACCCCCATCGCCGGTATCGGCGCCGCCGCCGAGCAACTGCTGGGGGCCGCCGCCCAGGATGGTGAAGGCGTGCGCGCGAAAGCCCAATACCGCCGCGCGGCATTGCTTTTGGCCGAGTCCCGCCGGGCCGGTCGATTGGTCTCCGACATGCTCGACCTGAGCCGCATCGATTCCGGTGTGACATTGAACCTCTCCGATATCGACCTCGTCGAGATCGCCGACGCCGAATGCGAGCGAGCGGCCATGCTCTCTCCGGACATCACCATCACCCGCACCGGTGAGCCGACCCTGCCCGCCCGCGCCGACCACACCAGGGTTGCCCAGATCCTGTCGAATCTCGTTGATAACGCCCGCCGCCACACCCCACCCGGCGGGCACATCGTGATCGACGTGCGCCACGCCAACCATTCCGCCGAATTAACCGTCACCGACTCGGGCCTCGGGATCCCAGACTCCGATCGTGAGCGAATCTTTGACCGGCTCGTCCGTCTCGATGCCGCCCGCGACCGCGACCACGGTGGCGCCGGGCTCGGCCTGCCAATCGCCCGGGCGCTGGCCCGTGCTCACCACGGAGAGCTCGCCTGTGTGCCCAACGATCCGGGAGCGCGCTTCCGGCTCACCTTGCCGCTGCCGCAGTAATGCCTCGTCTTCAGCTCAACCTTGATCCTGCTACCGATACCCGCCATGAACCTGGGTTCGCCGACGCGCGGCTTGACGCACCTTCGCGACCGGCGTCGCGAGGAGCCCCACGAGCGCACCCGCCAGGCCCGCGACGGGTGCGGCCGGCAACGACCCCGACAGCACGAAATAGCCGAACGCCACGCTGACCGAGAGCAAAGCCACTCGCAGGGGCGTCCAGTGCGCCGTTGACGGCAGCTGAAACGAAAGCCGGATGCCCAGCAGCAGCGCCAGGATGTGACCGAACGCGGTGAAGTCGGCTCCCAGGGCCGCGATCACCGCCACGCCAAGCCACCAACCGATCCAGACCGCCCGCCAGCGCGACGGTATCGATGCCGTCAGCGCGCCCAGCACGCACACCGCGCCGTAACTGACGCCCACGTCGCTGGCCCGCGCAACCGACGTCGGCAGCCATCCCGCCTTCAGCGCGGCTGCCAGCCCCGCCGCGACCATCAGCGTCGCACCGATGTGACCGACGGCGAATGCAACGACCAAATCCCTGCTGCACCATAACAATTCGCCCAGCGCAAGCAGGCACACCAGGCCCGGCAGCCAGGCATAGACGGCGCCGCTGTCGTCGACGAACGCGCTGCCGACCAAGGTGCCCATGTGGCCGTGCCGCAGGTTGTGCAAGTTGGTGCTCATCCGGCTCACCGCGGCATCGCGCGCATGCGGACCCAGCATCGTCAGCGTCAGCGAGACCCCGATCAGCAACGCCGCGTACGCCACCGTGACACGCAATCGCGCGGCCGTGCGCGCGAGGGACCACCGCGTCGGACGCAGTTCGAGGAGCGCCATACAACAACGATGCGGGTGTGCCACCGGATCGGGCGCGTTCTTAACGAAGCTTTCACACGCGTGTGATTAATCTTCACGGTTTCAGACCGCTCGCGCGCAAATCTGCGCGTTTTCGCCGATGTTTTGCTGCACCCCGCCATCGCATGCTGGCTAGCATGAGCGAGATTGATCCACGTGCGGACGCGCCGCTGGTGGAGTGGAGCGAACTTGACGTGAGCGGGCTTTTGCCGACGGGCACGGTGACGTTGCTGCTGGCCGATGTCGAGGGCTCGACGCGGCTGTGGGAGACCCAGCCGGATGAGATGGCCGAGGCGCTCGCCCGCTTCAACAACGTCGTGTCCGACGTCATCGCGGCGCATGGTGGTGTGCGCCCGGTCGAACAGGGTGAGGGCGACAGCTTTGTGGCCGCATTCGCCCGGGCGTCAGACGCGGTGGCCGCCGCCCTGGAGTTGCAGCGCGCGCCGCTGGCGCCGATAAGGTTGCGGATCGGTGTGCACACCGGCGAAATCCAGCTGCGCGACGAGGGCAACTACGCCGGCCCGACGATCAACCGGACGGCGCGGCTGCGCGACCTGGGGCACGGGGGCCAAACGCTGCTGTCCGGCGCGGCCGAACAAATGGTGGTCGATCGGCTTCCGGCCGGGGCATGGGTGACGGACCTCGGAACCCACCAGCTTCGTGATCTGCCTCGGCCCGAGCGGGTGGTGCAGTTGTGCCATCCCGACCTGGTCAACGAGTTCCCACCGCTTCGTGTGCCCAAAGCCGCTGTCTCCCAGCGCCTTCCGGTCCAATTGACCAGCTTCGTCGGCCGTGACGCCGAGCTGGCCCAGGTGCGGGAGCTGCTGGCCGGCAACCGGTTGGTGACCCTGACGGGAGCCGGCGGGGTGGGCAAGACCCGGCTGGCGGTCGAGATCGCGTCGCGGTTGGCCGGCGAATTCGCCGACGGGGTCTGGTACGTGGACCTGGCGCCGATCACCGATCCCGACGTCGTGCCGATCGCGGTGGCCCGCTCGCTCGGGCTGCCCGACCAACCGGGCCGTTCCACGCTGGACACGCTCAGCCGGTTCGTCGCCGACCGTTACATGCTGGTGGTGTTGGACAACTGCGAGCACCTGCTGGACGCGAGCGCATCGCTGGTCGTCGCCCTCCTCGGCGCCGCCGAGAAGGTGACGTTCCTGGCGACCAGCCGCGAGGCGATCGGGGTGGCCGGTGAGGTGGGCTGGCGGATGCCGTCACTGTCGCTGACCGACGAGGCCATCGAGTTGTTTGCCGACCGGGCCCGGCACGCCCGGCCGGATTTCGTCGTCACCGACGACAATGCCGCGGCCGTGGCGGAGATCTGCACACGCCTCGATGGCTTGCCGCTGGCGATCGAGCTCGCCGCGGCGCGGGTGCGTGCGTTGTCGCTGACCGAGATCGTCGACAGCCTGCACGACCGGTTCCGGCTGCTGACCGGGGGTTCGCGCACCGCGGTGCGCCGCCAGCAGACCCTGCGCGCGTCGGTGGACTGGTCGCACGCGCTGTTGACCGAGCCGGAGCGGGTGCTGTTCCGCCGGCTGGCGGTCTTCCTGGGCGGTTTCGACCTCGACGCGGCCCAGGCGGTCGCCGGCGGCGGTGACGTGGAGCGCTACCAGGTGCTGGATCAGCTCACACTGCTGGTGGACAAGTCGCTGGTGGTGGCCGACGACAGCCCCGCCCGAACCCGGTATCGGCTGCTGGAGACGGTGCGCCAGTACGCGCTGGAAAGGCTGGGCGAGTCCGGCGAGGCCGACGCCGTGCGGTCCCGGCACCGCGACTACTACACGTCGCTGGCGGCCGCGGTCGACGCGCCGGCGGGCAGTGATTACGAGCAGCGTCTCGATCAGGCCGAAACGGAAATCGACAACCTGCGGGCCGCGTTCGGGTGGAGCGGCGAGAACTCCGACGTTGAGCTGGCGTTGTCGTTGGCGTCGTCGCTGCAGCCGCTGTGGGTCGCCCGGGGCAGGCTCAGAGAAGGACTGACCTGGTTTGACACCGTCCTCACCGACGAGGTCGCCTGTGACTACGGGGTGGCGGCCGCGGTGCGCGCCCGGGCGCTGGCCGACCAGGCCGTACTTGCCATGATGTTGGGCGCCGCCGACGGCGTGAATCGGGCGCAGCAGGCCCTGGCGCTCGCCCGTGACATCGACGACCCGCCCGTGCTGGCCAGGGCGCTGACCGCCTGTGGCTTTACCGCCGCCTACAACGCCGAACTGGCCGGGGCGCACTTCGCCGAGGCGATCGGACTCGCCCGCGAGTCCGACGACAAGTGGCGGCTCAGCCAGATCCTGGCCTGGCAGGCGAACGCGGCGATCGCCGCGGGTGACCCGATGGCCGCTCGCGTGGCCGCCGAGGAAGGACACGACCTCGCCGAGGCGATCGGCGACGGGTTCAACTCGCGGCACTGCCGCATGTGCATGGGTTTGGCGCGCATGTACCAGGGCGATGTGGCCGGAGCACTCGCACAGTTCCGCGCGGTGGCCAACGAGGCCAAGGCCGCCCACGATGGGCTCCTTGAGGCAGGTAACCTCGCGCACCAGGCTGTCGCCCTGGCGTGGCAGGGCGATACGGGTGCGGCTCGGGCCGCGGCCGAGGCGAGCATAGAGTCCGCCTCTGAGCTCGGCGGGGTTCTCGCGGGTCTCGGTTACCAGGCGTTGGCAGTAGCGGCCCTGGCAGCCGCGGACGTTGAGACGGCGCGTGTGGCGAGCGCGGCGGCCTGGGAGCACGCGAACTTAGTGCCGGGCTTTGCGACGCATCTGCGCCACATCAACGCGTGGGTCGCGCTGGCGAGCGGAGACCTGATTGCGGCCCGACGTTGGGTTGACGACGCGGTGGCGACGGCGACGGGCTGGGTCTTGCTGGCAGTGGCGCTGAGCACGCGCGCCCGCGTAGCAATCGCACAGGGTCACTCGGAGCAGGCCGAGCGTGACGCCTACGACGCGTTGGCCAGCGTCCCAGACAGCTTCACATATCTGGGTATCCCTGACGCCCTTGAGAGCCTCGCGACGCTGGCCGGCGAGGCTGGCGGTCACCGCGAAGCCGCCCGGTTGTTCGGAGCGGCAGCGGCCATCTGGCAGCGGATGGGCGTGGTGCGGTTGAAGGTTCACGACGCCGGGTACGAAGCCTCGGTGGGGGCGCTGCGAAATGCCATGGGCCAGGCCGACTTCGAGTCGGCATGGGCCGAGGGGGCCGCGCTGTCCACCGAGGAGGCCGTCGCCTACGCAAAGCGCGGCCGCGGCGAACGCAAGCGGCCGGCCACCGGCTGGGCCTCGCTGACCCCCACCGAGCTAGACGTCGTGCGGCTGGTCAGTGAAGGGCTCGGCAACAACGACATCGCCACCCGGCTTTTCGTGTCGCCGCGCACGGTGCAATCGCACCTCACCCACGTCTACACGAAGCTCGGCCTGAGCTCCCGCGTGCAGCTGGCGCAGGAGGCGGCGCGTCACGGCTGAGGACCGTGCCGGCCCCTTGACGAGCTCGTCGTGATGCTGCTAGACATGGCCCTGCGCACAAATTTGGGCGATCGCCCAAAAACGGCGGGTGGGAGGTTGCCATGGGCCGCATGGAAGGCAAGGTCGCATTCGTGACGGGCGCGGCCCGCGGGCAGGGCAGAAGCCACGCGGTGCGGCTGGCCCAGGAGGGCGCCGACATCATCGCCGTCGACATCTGCCGGGGGTTCGAGGCATCGCCGGCACCCGGCGCGACGCGCGACGACCTGGACACGACCGCGGGCATGGTCAAGGACGCCGGGGGCCGCGTCGTCACGGCCGAGGTCGACGTTCGCGACTTCGACGCGCTGCGCGCCGCCGTCGACGGCGGTGTCGAACAGCTTGGGCGCCTCGACGTCATCGTGGCGAACGCCGGCATCGGCACGACGGCGGGAAAGCTGCACAAAACCGACGAGGCACTGTGGCAGGAGATGATCGACGTCAACCTCAGCGGCGTGTGGAAGACGGTGAAGGCCGGGGTTCCCCACATCCTGGCGGGGAAGTGCGGCGGCTCGATCGTGTTGACCTCGTCGGTGGCCGGTCTCAAGGCCTACGCGCAGATGGGTCACTACGTGGCGGCCAAGCACGGCGTGATCGGCCTGATGCGTTCGTTCGCCGTCGAATTGGGCCAGCACATGATCAGGGTCAATGCCGTCCTCCCGACGCACACGAACTCGCCGCTGCTGATGAACGAGGCCACCTACCGGGCCTTTCGGCCCGAACTGGAAAACCCGGGCCCCGACGACCTCGCGCCGGTGTGCCAGAGCTTCCACTACCTGCCCATCCCCTGGGTGACCCCCGAGGACATCACCAACGCCGTGCTGTTCCTGGCCTCCGACGAGGCCCGCTACATCACCGGAGTAGCGCTGCCGGTGGACGCCGGCAGCTGCCTGAAGTGAGGACGCATCGATGACCGTTGCCAACGACACCGACGTCTACTACGACCCCTACGACGTCGGGATCATCGCCGACCCGTACCCGACCTACGCCCGGCTGCGCGAGGAGGCGCCGCTGTACTACAACGAGCGCTACGACTTCTGGGCGATATCAAGGCATTCCGATGTGGAACGGGCACTGGCGAATTGGGAGGTATTCTCCAACCGGCGCAGCGACATCCTCGAGTTGATCCAGTCGAAGTTCGACATGCCCGGCGGCGTGATGATGTTCCAGGACCCGCCCGAACACACGAGGCTGCGCGGCCTGATGTCGCGGGTCTTCACCCCGCGCCGGATGGCGGAAATCGAGGACCAGATCCGCGCGTACTGCGTGCGGTGCCTGGACCCGCTCGTCGGATCCTCGGGATTCGACATCATCGCCGAGCTCGCTTCGATGATGCCGATGCGGGTGATCGGCATGCTGCTGGGAATCCCTGAGTCCGAACAGATCTCGGTGCGTGACGCCAACGACGCCAACCTCCGGACCAAGCCGGGGGCACCGCTGCGGGTCGCGAACGCCGACTCCATCGCCGACGGCCGGATCTACGCCGACTACGTCGAATGGCGATCCAAGAACCCGTCCGACGACCTGATGACGCAGCTGCTCAACGTCGAGTTCGAGGACGAGCAGGGCGTGCACCGCAAGCTGACCCGCAAGGAGGTCCTGCACTACACCCAGGTGGTGGCCGGTGCCGGTAACGAGACGACGGGCCGGCTGATCGGCTGGCTGGCCAAGGTGCTCGCCGAGCACCCGGACCAGCGGCGCGAGATCTACACGGACCGGTCGCTGCTGAACCGCACCGTCGACGAGACGCTACGGTTCGAGCCCACCGGCCCCCACGTCGCCCGTTGGATGGCACAGGATTTCGAGCTGTACGGCAGGACGGTTCCGGCCGGCAGCGCGATGCTGCTGCTCTTCGGCGCCGCCAATCGCGACCCCCGCCGCTACACCGATCCGGACACGTTCGACATCCACCGGGACAACATCTCGCACATCACCTTCGGCAAGGGCGTGCACTACTGCCTCGGGGCCAACCTGGCGCGGCTGGAGGGCCGCGTGGCACTCGACGAGATCCTCAACCGCTGGCCGGAGTGGGACATCGACTACGAGTCGGCGCAATTGGCGCCGACGTCCACCGTCCGGGGGTGGGAGCGGCTGCGGCTGGTGCTGCCCTGACCTGACGGCGCCGAGCAGACGCAAAAGCACCCAATTCGTGCCGAATTCAGGTGCTTTTGCGTCTGCTCGCGGGGCTCGGCATCTCGAATCGGTCCAGGAAGCGGTGGACCAGTGCGACGGCCTCGTCGTGACCCCCGGAAGTGCCGAGCGCCTTCTCCAATATGAGCATGCGGCCGATCGACGCGATGACCACCGCGATGCCCGCGGGCGGGAATTCCGTTGCGTCAAGGCCATGTTCGCGGACGACGAAGTTCAGTGCGGTGATCTGCATTTCACGCCAGCGCTCCTGCCACGCCGCAATCTCGGCCCTGATCTCCTTGCGATGGTTGGCAAGACCCATGAATTCCAGCAACAGCCGGGTGTCCTTGGGCCCGATCAGGGTGTCCCACAGCGCGTGCAACGGCCGGTCGGAGGCCAACGCCTCCTTTTGCCGCTCGAGGTAGGCGGCGGCGCCGCGCCGGAACACGTCCAGGTACAACTCGTCCATCGTGGGGAAGTAGTAGTGCACCAACGCCGGTTTGACACCGGCTTCGGCCGCCACCCGGCGCGACGTGGCCGCGGCGTAACCCTCCTCGATCATGATCCGGCTCGTCGCGGCGATCAGCATGTCGCGAGTGGTGGAGTCCCGCGCATTGCGGCGTTGTGGTGCGGTCATGGACCTACTTTCATTGAGCGATTGCCCAAATCGCGTATCCGTCATGCTTGCATTCCAGGTCACGGCGGGTCAAGGAACGCGCGCGCGCCCACGCTTGACCGACACGCACGCCTGGTGATAGGCATGTGAAGCCTGAGCGATCGCTCAGCAAACTGGGAGGGGCGGCTTGAGCGCGAAGACAGCGGTGGTGACCGGTGGTGCGTCGGGCATCGGCCGGGCCGTCGCCGAACGGTTGCGCAGCGACGGATTCCGCGTGGCCGTCATCGACCTGTCGCCCACCGACGACGGGTCCGGTCACGTCGCCGACGTCACCGACCGTGCGCAGGTGGACGCCGCGGTATCGGCGATCCGCGACGAACTCGGCCCAATCCTGGTGCTGGTCAACGCCGCCGGCGTGGAGGGCTTCAAGAAGTTCTTGGGCATGTCCTTTCAGGAATGGTCCAGGGTGATCGACGTCAACCTGAACGGCGTCTTCCACACCATCCAGGCGGTGCTGCCCGACATGGTCGAGGCCGGCTGGGGGCGCGTCGTCAACATCTCGTCGTCGAGCACGCACTCCGGACAGCCGTTCATGGCCCACTACGTGGCGGCGAAGTCCGCGGTGAACGGCCTGACCAAGTCGCTTGCCCTCGAATACGGGCCGAGCGGCATTACGGTCAACGCGGTGCCGCCGGGGTTCATCGACACCCCGATGCTGCGCAGCGCCGAGAGCCGGCACCTGCTCGGCGGAACGATCGAGGATCACATCAACCGCACGCCGGTGCGCCGGGTGGGCAAGCCCGAGGACATCGCGGCCGCGTGCGCGTTCTTCGTCTCCGAGGAGGCCGGGTACATCACCGGCCAGATCCTCGGCGTCAACGGCGGTCGTAACACCTGAGAGGGACCAAATGTACGACAGGGGCGAGCTTTTCATCGACGGCAAGTGGGTCGCGCCGGATTCCGATGCCGTCATCTCCGTGATCTCCCCGCACACCGAGGCCGTCATCGGCCACGCGGCGTGCGCGGGACCCGTGGACGTGGACCGGGCCGTCGAGGCGGCGCGGGCGGCCTTCGACGGCGGGCCGTGGCCACGCCTGCAACCCGCCGAGCGGATCGACGCGCTGGCCCGGCTGGCCGGCATCTACCAGGAACGGCGCGCCGACATGGCCGAGCTGATCTGCGCCGAGATCGGCGCTCCCATCAGCTTCGCCAAACGGGCGCAGGTCCGCCTGCCCCTCGCGATGATCTCGGCGTTCTGCGGCCTGGCCGCAACCTACGAGTGGCAGCAGGAACGAACGGGGCTGTACGGCAAGGACATTCGGATCGTCAAACACCCGGTGGGCGTCGTCGCCGCCGTGGTGCCGTGGAACATGCCGCAGTTTCTCACCGTGTGCAAGGTGGTGCCGGCGCTGTTGGCCGGCTGTGCGGTGGTGCTCAAGCCCGCACCCGAGTCGGTGCTCGACGCGCAGCTGCTCGCCGAGCTGGTCGCGGCGGCCGACCTGCCGCCCGGCGTGCTGAACGTGGTGCCCGGGGGTCGCGAGGTCGGCGAACAGCTGGTCGGGCACCCGGGTGTCGACAAGGTGTCGTTCACCGGATCCACGGCGGCGGGCCGACAGGTCGCCCTCGCCTGCGCCCGGGGGCCGAAGCAGGTGAGCCTCGAACTGGGCGGCAAGTCGGCGGCCATCGTGCTCGACGACGCCGACCACGCAGCCGTCGCGCCCGCGATCCAGATGGCCAGCCTCGCCAACAGCGGCCAGGTGTGCAACGCGCTCAGCCGCATCCTGGTGCCCGAGGCGCGCAAGGACGAGTTCGTCGACGCGTTGGCGGCCGGGATGGAGGCGATGACGGTGGGCGACCCGGCGGATCCCAACACCCAGCTCGGTCCGCTGGTGGCGCGGCGCCAGCAGGAGCGGGTCCGCGGCTACATCGAATCGGGCAAGAGCGAGGGCGCGCGCCTGGTGACCGGCGGCGCCGACATGCCCGACGGCCTGGACACCGGTTGGTACGTACGGCCGACGCTGTTCAGCGACGCGAACAACGACATGCGGATAGCGCGCGAGGAGATCTTCGGCCCGGTGCTGACCGTCATCCCCTACCGCGACGAGGACGAGGCGATACGGATCGCCAACGACTCCGAGTACGGGCTGGCCGGGGCCGTGTTCACCGCCGACGTCGACCGCGGCTACGGCGTCGCGGCGCGGGTGCGGTCCGGCACCTTCGGTATCAACGAGGGCTACATCATGGACCCGGCGGCGCCGTTCGGCGGTGTCAAGAACAGCGGCTACGGCCGCGAGCTCGGAACCGAGGGAATCGACAGTTACACTGTCAGCCAATCGATTTCGGCCGCTACCTAAGCGCCGCGAGACTGTAACTGGCAACGCATTTCTCGAGAGCCGGCGTCGGTAGTTACAGTCTCGCGACGGCGGCGGCCTACGCCGGCTGTGGGCTCGCGGCGTCGCTCTTGGGGTCGATCAGGATCTTCGCGTGGGCCTCGGGATCACCGAGGGCGTCGAACGCGGCCGCGACACCGGGCAGGCCGACCGTCCCGGTGATCAGCGGCGCGACGTTGACCTTGCCGTCGGCGAGCATGTGCAGCGTGTCGCGGAACTCGAGCGGGGTGTAGCCCAGCACGAACCGGAGGTCGATCTCTTTGTTGATCGCCATCGCCGGCCGGATGTGGTCCGAGCCCATGCAGACGCCGACCACGACGACCCGCGAGAACAACGGTGCGCTCGTGACGATGCCGTCGATAATGCCTGGGACACCGACACATTCGAAGATGACGGGGTGTTTGGGTGTTGCCGCGCCGGCCGCTTCGGCGGCGCGCCACACGTGCCACCAGGGCAGCCGCAGCCGCTGCAGCTTCTCGATGGTGCCGACCGCAAGGTCGAACGCCTCGAGGATGCCCTGCAGGTGTTTGCGGCTCGCGTCCGTCCTATACGGCGAGTCCTGCGCGGGATCGACGACGATGTCGGCCCCGCAGGCGGTCGCCAGCGCGCGCCGGCCCGCGGAGAAATCGGCGGCAATCACGGTGCGCACCCCGTGCGCCTTGAGCATGCAGATCACCCCAAGACCGATTGGCCCGCAGCCGATCACGATCGCGACGTCGCCCTTGCCCACCTCGCCGCGACGGACGGCGTGCCAGCCGACGGCCATCGGCTCGGTCAGCGCGGCTATTTCGGGGGCCAGCCCGTTGGGGACGGGAAACGTCATCGACTGCTCGACGAGGAGCTGCTCGGCATAGGCGCCGGGCGCCATCGTCGACAAGCCGATCCCGTGCACCTCTTTGCCGCGCCGCAGCAGCGGCAGCGCGACGACCGGGGTGCCGCGCCGCGGGGCCCTGCGCGTGCCGGGGCCGTACTCGACCACTTCACCGCAGAATTCGTGACCGAACACCACCCGCTGATCCGATCGCATGAACGCGTCGTACCCCGAGTCGGCCATCACGTCGGCGAGCTCGTCGCAGTGGTGGCGCGCGTGCAGGTCGGACCCGCAAATGCCGCACCTCAGGACCTCGATCAGCAACTGGCCCTTCTCCGGCGCCGGGATCGGCAGGTCGACGACCTCGAGCTTGGTGTTCGTGCAGGTGACGCTCTTCATCCGTCGATCCTCCGCCCCGCCATCGCGAAACTGCAACTGGCAACGCATTTCCCGAGAAGGAGTGTCGGTAGTTACAGTGTCGCGGCTGACTAAAGGGCCGCGAACGTGTCGGCGACGGTTTCGGCCGGATCCCGATAGGTGATGCCGAGTTCTCGCTCGCTCGGCGAATCGTCGGAGGCCGGCATCTGGGTGTAGTACTGCATGCCCGCCGAGGTGAACGGGGTGTCGAAGGGCAGGAATCGGCCCGCCCGGTCCAGCACCGCGCCCGCCACCCGCAGCGCGGTGTCCGGAATGGGGACGGCAACCATCGGCGTGCCTGCGATTTGGCCGAGCATGGTCGCCAGCTCGTAGGCCGGAACGCGATGTCCGCCCGCGGTGTAACGACGCGGCCCGCGCCCCGGCTCCAGCAGCGCCGCGTGCAACGCGGCCAGGTCGCGGACGTCGACGACCAACCACGCCGCGCTTCGCCCCGGGATCGCATGCATCTGCAGCGCCGCCCTGACGCCCTCGCCGGCCTCGCCGAATTGGTCGCCGACCGGCGGGCCGAGAACCATGCCGGGGTAGGTGATGTTCACCGGCGCCCCGGCGTCCTGCAGGCCGCGGGCATAGATTTCGACCTGCGCCTTGGACGTCCCGTATCCGTCCGCCCCGCCGACGACCGGCAGGTCCGCCGTCAGCATCTCCAGGCCGGGATGAAACAGCGCGGTGAAGCTCGACACGTGGATGATCGGATCCAGGCCGAGCTCGACGGACTGGCCGAGGACGTTCTGGGCGCCCTGCATGTTCGTGGTCAGCATCTGGTTGGTCTGGCGTGGGTCGGTTGCCACCAGGGCGGCGCTGTGCACGACGGCGTCGCAGCCGCGCAACGCCTCGCGCACCGAGACGCGGTCGGTGATGTCCCCGACGGCGAAGTCCGACACGTCGACGCCCAGCTTGGCGACCGAGGTCTGCAGCCGGTCGGGGTTACGCACCAAAAACCGGACGGAGTGTCCGGCGTCGGCGATGACCTTGGCGGTCCACCCGCCCACGAATCCGGTACCGCCCGTGATCAGAACGTGCATCGTGCGATTCTGCACCGGTTGCCCGCCCGCGGGCGCCCGGGGTATCAGAGATGACCGGCGGCGAAGTCCGCGGCTTGGTCCGTCATGCCGTTCACCCCATACATGACGTGCGCGGCGTTGTCGTTGCCGGTACCGCAAATGGGGTCGCCCTGCGCGCACAGTTCAAGGGTCTTGGGCTTGTACAGCGGCCCGATGGCGATTGGCGGCGCGCCATACTGCGCCAGCCATTGGTCGGAAGGTTTCCCGAACAGTGTCACCGCGGCAACGTGGTTCGCGATGTCCGGCGACATCGGCTTCGGCACCAAATCAGCGGGTACCCCCGGCGGTACGGCGGCCGAGGTGGCATAGCCGGCCACGGCCGCGCCCTGCGAGTATCCGCCGAGGACCTCGCGGGTCGTGGGGCAGTTCGCGGCCATGGATTGGATGTGAGAGCCGGCGTCGCGAATCCCGGCGATCACGGTCAACGGAAAATTGGGATTGCTGAAATCGGTGCTGGCCTCGTAGTTGACCGGATACACCCCGAAAGATCGCGCGCCGACGCGCCCGCGCAGGGCATCGACGAATTGCTGCCCGAAGTTGCCGACGCCGGGTGGCTCGCCGGTGCCGCGGGCGAACACGACCTCGACGTCGGGACAGGGGTCGGCCGACGCCGACGGGCCGGGCGATTCGAGCAGCGCGGAAGCGGCGAGCGCTCCCGCCGCCCCGGCGGCCGCCACGGCCCGGCGCACCTGCTTGTCGATCAACTTCACGACGTCCATCACCGCACCGCTTCGCATCATCGAGGCCCCCTGCCTGGTATTCGATGCTAATTGCGGTAGGGATTGCCGGAAGGCCTCCTTTTCAACCGCGTTGTTTGTCGTGCGCTGTCACCATGGAGTTCGTGAGCACCGCGATTGTGGTGGCGATAGTGGCGACGCTGATGCTGCTGGGCATCGGCATGGTGGTCAATCAGCTGCTCCGGCTGAGGAAGTTCCTGGGGGACGCACCGCCCAAGGCGCCGGGGACCGATGAAGGCCCGGAGCAGCCGGACTGAGGGGCATTTTTTGCAAAGCCGGGCAAACGGCGGTGTGCCCTGCTGCTAGCTTCATTCTCGTGATGGCAACTGGTCGGGGCGCTGCACGGTGACAACCTCCCTGCTGACCGGCGACGGCCTGCCGCACGGCGTGTCCGGCGCCGCCGACCCGCATTTCGCGAACGTCGTCAAGCTGTTCGCCGACCGCTTCCCCGGGCCGCGACTGGGCGGGGGCGCCCTCTGCGTCTACATCGACGGCCGACCCGTCGTCGACGTCTGGACCGGGTGGTCGGACCGGGCGGGCACGGAGCCGTGGACCGCGGATACGGGCGCGATGGTGTTCTCGGGGACCAAGGGCGTGGCGTCGACGGTGATCCACCGCCTCGCCGATCGCGGGCTGCTGTCGTATGACGAACCGGTCGCCGAATACTGGCCCGAGTTCGCGGCCAACGGGAAAGGCGCGATCACGGTTCGCGATGTGTTGCGCCATCGGTCGGGTTTGTCGCATCTGCGCGGCGTCACCAAAACCGAGCTGATGGATCACCTGCTCATGGAGCAGCGCCTCGCGGAGGCGCCCGTCGACCACCTGCGCGGCGTGCAGGCGTATCACGCGCTGACCTATGGGTGGCTGCTGTCCGGTCTGGCCCGGGCGGTGACCGGAAAGGGCATGCGGGAGTTGTTCCGTCAGGAGGTCGCGCGGCCGCTCAACACCGACGGCGTGCATCTCGGCCGTCCGCCCGCCGGCTCGCCCACCAAGGCGGCGCAGATCCTGATGCCGCAGGGCCGGTTCCGCACCCCGGTGATGAGCTTCATCGCACCGAAGGTGGCCGGCCTGCCGTTCTCGGGCGCCCTCGGCGCGATGTACTTCCCCGGGGTCATATCGCTCGTCAAGGGCGATACCCCGTTCCTGGACGGCGAGGTGCCGGCGGCCAACGGCGTGGTGACCGGGCGTGGCCTGGCCAAGATGTACGCGGTGCTCGCCAACGAGGGTCGCATCGACGGCAAGAAGTACCTGTCCAAGGATTTGGCGCGCGGCCTGGCGGGCCAGTCGCGGATCAAGTGGCCGGACGCGAACATGGTGGTGCCCATGCCTTTTCACCTCGGCTACCACGAATCGCCGGTTCCCGGACTGCTCAAGGGTTTTGGTCACGTCGGCCTGGGCGGGACGCTGGGATGGGCCGACCCGGACACCGGCAGCTCGTTCGGCTATGTCCACAACCGGCTGCTGACGCAACGGCTGTTCGACATGGGATCGTTCGCGGGCCTGGCCGGTCCGCTGCGCTCCGCCATCGAGGCCGCGCGTCACCAGGGTCCGCTCGAGGTGCCGCAGCTGGGCGCGACGTACGCCAAACCCGCTCGGCGCCGGGCGGTTTCGGACGTGGCGGCGTCGGGAAGCGCTTAGACCTTTACGTTGCCGCGCGGGAGGGTCAGCGGAAGGTCGGTGTAGGTGACGATGCCCGGCGCCGCGGCGACGACGGCGGGGATCGCGTTGATCGCGGGCATCGCGGTCATGATGTGTCCGAGGTCCATGAAGTCGGCGATCGTCTCGGCCTGGAAATACGGCGGCGGCAGAAATCCGACCTTGGTGGTGACCGTCGGCTGCCCGTCGATCTGGATGACCCAGCCGTCCTGTTCGATCTTCCAGTCCGGCTCGAGCGTCTGACCCTTGCGCCACCGGACGTTGAGGTCGATCACGGTGTTGCCGCCGACGATGCCCTGCCAGCTGATGTAGACCCCCGCGACGCATCCGGCGGGGATGGTCCAGGACGCCATTTCGAGGTCGGCGGTGGTCTGCGCGAATTCGGCCACGCATCGCACCTCGTCGAGCTCGACGCCGAGCGCGTCGCCCACCAGCTGGACCGCCTCGCCGAAAATCGCGGTTCCCTTGGCGGCCATCTGCGACAGCTCGGGGTGGTCGATCGGCTGGCCGAAACCGACCGGCTTCTCGGTGTCGGGCGAGTCGTAGAACGTGGTGTCGGCGGCCTCGTTGACGGTGACCTTGTCGATCCTGTTGCACACCATCGCCGACACGATCGCCAGCAGTTCGGCGAAGCCCGGGCTGACGCCGGACCCGAAGAGCGTGGCGCCGCCCTTCTCGCAGGCCTCCAGCAGCCGGTCCCGGCCGTCGCCGAGGTTGCGCCCGGTGATGAAGGACGCCGTCGTGACGACGTTGACCCCGGCCGACAGGATGCGGACCAGCTCGTCGACGTCGAACCACATCGGGTTGTAGACCGCGCAGTCCGGCTTAAGGGCCAGCAGCGCGTCGACGTCGTTGGTGGCCGCGATCCCCAGCGGCGCGATGCCGACCAGCTCGCCGGCGTCGCGGCCGACCTTCTCGGCCGACCAGGCATAACACCCCACCAATTCAAGCGTGGGGTTGTCGGCGATGGATTTCAGCGAGCTCTTGCCGACGTTTCCGGTGTTCCATTGAACGACTCGATAGGTGTTTGGCACTCGCTCAGCATAGGGAATCGAGCCGGATCTTTAATAGGCGGATTCGGAAGCCAGGATCTCGGCCAGGAACGCGTCGTCACCCGGGGAGTCCAGCCGCGCCCGCACCCAGCGACGGACCCGGTCACGGGTTTCGCGCGTCTCGGTCCCGCCGGACAGCTCGGCGCCGACGAGCACCGAGGTGGCGGACCAATCGTGGTCCCAGGCCGCCGATTCGGTCATCGGTCGCTGCGAGTCGGTCAGGGCGAGGGTGGCGCGGCCGCCGGCGTGCAGCACGCCGGCGCCGCCGACGGCTCCCGACCTCAGCCGCACCCCGATGCCGGTGGCCGGGTCGGGCCCGATGACCGCCGCTTGGACGACGGCGACCGCCGCCGTCTCGTCGGCCTCGATGATCCAGTCGACGGTGTCCTCACCGGCGTCGAAGATTCCGGGGGGAACCGCGCTCCAGTTGACGGAGGCGACGCCCCTGGCGATCGCCGCCTTGCCGCCGAGTCCCGCGTCGGCGCCGGCGGCCAGCGCGTAATCGTCACGACGCCCGCTCGGCTCGGCCGGTGCCGCCGTCCGGGCGGCACCCGAATCATCAAGGGCGGCATGCAGTTTCGGCCACCCGGCGCCGTCGATGCCGGCTTCGTCGGCGAGCCCGGCGCCCGCTCGCACCAGGTCGATGATCCGCGGGTCGCCGGTCGTCACGTGCGCGGCCAGGGCCGGGGCGTGCGGCGCGAGCAGCTGCGCCACCTCCGAATCCAGCGTGTCGTCGGTGAAGAAGCCCTGCGCCCCGACGGTCAGCAGCGCGACCTCGACGTCCAGCAGCGCGCGGTCCAGGCCGGCGATGCCGTCGTTCCGGCTGGCGGGCCACCAGCGCCGCAGCCAATGCCCGATGGCCAGCCTGCGCAGCGGGTCCATCGATCCGGGCACGATGTCGACGCCGGTGAGCTCATGCGGTGGGCCGGCCGCGTCGGCGGCGTCCAACGCGGAGGCCAGCGCGACGTGCCCGGACTCGCCGAGGATGCGCCACAGCCAGTCGGCGCGGGCCGGGTCTGTGAAGGTGATCTGGGCCGACGCGGCGCCGGCGGGATCGTCGACCGTCCAGGACAGCACCGCGCCACTGACTTCCAGCACCGCGGTCAGCGGGGTCGGTGCGGCGGCGGGGCCGATTCGCCAAAGACCGGCGTCGGCAACCAATCTCATCCGGCCACCTGCAATTCCAGCATCGCCTTGATGCGTTGCCGGTGGTCGAGGCTCACCGACCGCGCGACGCCCTCCAGCAGCGACCGCACGTCGTCGACGTCGTCGCAGGGCTCCTGCCACACGTCGCGCCCGTGCAGCCGCGCCCAGAGCCGACTCAGATACGGCTGCGCGTAGGCGGCGAGGTCGTCGACGACCTGCTGCTGGCGCGGATGAATCGGCCCGCCCTCGGCGAGATAGCGCCTGGCGTGCAAGACGTACGCCTCTTTGCGCAGCCGGGCCTGAATCTGGGCCGCCAGCCCGTAGTGGCTCATCACGGACGGGTCCAGGGGCGCCAGGTCGACCGCGACCTCGATGCCGGCCACCAACGTGGCCTGCTTGTCCTCGGACAGCAACCCCCACGGCGCGCAGGCGCGGTCGACTTCCTCTTCGCACAGCAGCGGGATGTCGGGCAGCGCGTCGCGGTCCAGGGCGCGCCGCAACGTCGCGCGCACCCGGTCCACCACGCTTCGGTCCAGCGGGCGATCGCTGTCGGACCCGGTAAAGACTTGTGGTTTCCGTTGCGGTGCAACCGAACTCAGGCCAAGCTCGATGATCGACCAGGGTAGCTCGGCCGTCTCGGTGCGGGCCAGGGCGCCCAGGTTGTACGGCGCCGGATCGGCGATGAGGGCCGACCAGGCTCGCTGGCGGGCCGCTTTGGCGCTGTGGCCGTCGGCGCGGCCGAGCGCGGTGCTGAGCTCGGCCAGGAAGTGGCCGGCCGCCGTCGCTGTTTCGGACGCCCGCACGTCACGCCAGCTCCGTTCGAGCTGCTCGGTCAGTGCGGCGACGACTTCGGGGCTCGCCACGTACTGGTGCAGCACCTCGATCGCGGTGCGGTCCCGGCCGAGGTGGATTTCGCCGAGTATCGCGGCCGCCGTCTCGCGATCCTGCGGCGCCGGTGGGCCTTTCGTCACCGCGAGCTCGAAGCACACCGGAAAGTACAGCTCCTGGGCGTTGCCGGTGCGGATCCGCTGCCTGCGGCGCTCGAGCTTCAGGGTGTCGAACCATGCTGCGGCGGAACGCAATTGGTGAGCGTTGCCGACGATCAGCTCATGGATCGCCGCGGCCGTGTCGGCGTCGACGACGGGGGCCGAATACTGCGGGTTCGATCGCAGGCGCAGCACCAACGGGTCCAGGATCCGTTTGACCGTCCGGCTCAACGGGCCGCCGTCGTCGCTGCTGAGCACCTCCACGCCGGGACCGATCGCGCGCCACGCCCGCTCGATCACCGACCGGCGGGGCAGGCCGACTGCGACGTCCGCCACCTGCGAGTCCGCGCTCATCAGGACAGGATAGGGGCTTTCGGCAGAGAGCGGCAGCGAAAAAGTTGGGTTCGGTAGCCGGGCGGCACCGAGAGGCTGGTCACATGAAGAATCCGACGATGCTGCTGGCGGGCGCCGAAATCGCGCTTATCGCAACCGCCGTTGTCTATATCACCTTTAGCCACCCGTGGGTCACGATGGCCGGCATCGGGGCTGTCGCACTGGCTTTGGCGGTCATCGGCGGCCTGATGGTCGCGCGGGCTCAGACCGCTCATGAACGCATCGTCGGGGTCGGCACGGTGTGTGCGACGGACAACGAGCGCCAGGTGTTCGTCGAGGTGGTGGCGGTCTCCGGCGAGACGTTCATCGGCAAACTGGCCCGTTGCGAGGGCGACGTCTGGGCGCTGCACCCGGGCCTCGTCGTTCTGGTGGCGTTCGATCCCGCTGCCCGCGAAGAGCTTTCGCTGCCCGACGACGTCCTGGCCGTCCACTGTCAGCGCGCGCCGTCGACGGCGAAGCTGACGAGCGCGCCCCAGTAGAGCGGGCTGGCGGTGGCGGCACCGTCGCGCCAGCGCCGCATCTGCTCGCGCTGCCACCGATTCACCGCGCACCCCGCGTCGATGGCCTCGTGCGCCTCGTCGACGGCGATGACGGTGCCGGACATGGGATCCGCGGTGCCGTCGGCGGCGAATTGCCGGTAGGCCGCCGTGGTGGGCAGCGACCACAGCGTGGCGGTCACCAGCTGCGCGCCGCCCAGGACCATGGCCGCCACCAGGCCCGTCGCCTCGTCGAATCGATAGTCACCGCCGGAGGCGCACGCCAGCAGGGCGACCCGGGGCGGCATCGGCAGCCGCAGGGCCATCAGATCCGCTGCGGTCAGCGGACGGTGCTCCCCGATCGCGTCGCCGGCGCCGGGAATGCCCGCCGCACAGGCCAAATGCAGCGCGGCCCGATCGGCCCGGCCGGCCTGACCGGAGTGGCCGTCCGGCGAACTCGCGTGGCCGACGTACATCAGCCTGCTCGGCGCCTGTGCCAGCAACTCGGCGAGCCACCCGCGGTCGGCGTCCTGGCGGCGGAACAGCTCCACCGCCGCGTCGACGTTCGGCAGCACCGCGCGGCGTTGCATCAGCGCGGCGTAGTGCCGCGCCAACGGCGTGTCGGCCGACGGCCTGCCGAGCACCGATCCGAGCGCGGAGTCCGGGCGCTGACCCGGCACCCTAGGGTCGAGGACCAGCGCCGGCGGACCGTCTCGACGGGCGGCCCACCCGTCCGGTGACCGCGGCGAGTGCACGATGTTCTGCGGCACCGCGAGCAGCACGTCGACCAACTCCATCAGCCGGTGCCCGTCGGTGTGCTCGCCGACATCGGCGAGCTGCCAAGGGATTTTGGCGGCCGCCCGGCCGCTGGCGGTGATGGCCTCCTGGCGGGCGCGGACGAGTTCTTCCTTGCTGGGCCCGGATTTCGGCACCGCCAGCAGGCCCCACGGGACGCGGGCCAGGCGCGCGCTGGGCGAGACGAACAGCACGGCGCGCGGCGTCG
Source organism: Mycobacterium sp. NGS26 (assembly GCF_059813025.1). Taxonomy (NCBI): domain Bacteria; kingdom Bacillati; phylum Actinomycetota; class Actinomycetes; order Mycobacteriales; family Mycobacteriaceae; genus Mycobacterium; species Mycobacterium sp. NGS26. Next base: position 1,126,550 of record NZ_JCALDU010000001.1, on the reverse strand, counting down.
CCACGCATTCGGCCAGCAGCCGCCACCCGGGCTCGGCGATCAGCAGCACACCCAGGATGTAGGCCAGCGTCAGTTCGTCCTGTGGCGTCGCGAAGGGGCCGCTCGTCAGCGCACGCTCGATGGCGTCACGACGGCTCTCCGGGCCGTGCGGCTCCGGCAGCGCGGCGGCCAGCTCCTGCAGGGCCGCGAGCAGGATCGGCTCCTCCACCACCCAGTTGACGGTCCTGGACGGTTGCCCGACTATCCGCAAGCTGGCGTAGGTGACGATCCCGAGGTCGGCGAATCGCAGGACCAGAGTCGGCCGGTCCGGATCACTCATGGCCAGGTCGACCAGGCGGGTTCGTCGGCGGTGACCTCGCGGCCGTACCGCTGCAACGCCAGCTCGCGATAGTGGCTCAAGATCGGGGGAGCGTCCGGCTGCATCCGCAGCGGCGGCAACGGGCCAAGCCGCGTCAGCGAACCGCCGCCTCCGGCTTCCGGGCCGGAGGCGGCCAGCGCCTCGCCGGCGTCGATCAGCACCGGCGAGGTGGACGCGGCCGACCATTCGCCGACTTTGGGTGCCTCCGGTTCGGCGGCGAAAGTCCCACGCGCGCTGTGGTATTCGACCAGCTCGCTGATCAGTTCGGTGTTCTCCCACTCCCAGGCGACGGCGAAGGCGCTGGCCAGGATCGGCGCCGAGACGTTGGTTGCCCAGCGCGACCTCGCATCGGCGTCGGCGATCGAATACCGCACCGAGTCGACCGCCAACGCGGCCGGGACCTTGAGCTCCGCGGCCTGTTCCAGCTTGGTCATCGCGCGCCAGTATTCCGGGGTGCCCACCTCGCCGCGCAGGATGCCGAGCCCCTCGGCCTGCCGCGCCTCGGTTTCCTGCAGCGTCTCGTCGGGATCGCCCGAGCTGTCGAAGCCGAGGTCGGTCAGCGCGTCGGCGCGCCAGACGGTTCCGAGGTGATTGTCGAGCTGCGCGTACTGCAGCCAACTGCTGCGCGGGGACGAGTCGAGCAGCTCGCGGGCCTGGGCGATCGACTCGACCGCATCCGCGAAGCGGCCCCAGAAGATCGATATCCAGCTGCGCTGCAACAGAATACGGTGCAGGGGCAGCGGCTTGCCGAGTTCGCGCAGGTGTCGCTCGGCGTGGCCCCAGCATTCGTCGGCCGCCTCCAACGCGCCCGACGCCAATCGCGTCAGCCCCAGATAGACCCAGCACCGGGCCAGGTCGTGCGCCCGGGCGTATCGCGCGATGACGGGCTGGGCCTCGGAGACCAGTTGCTCGGTGCTGGCGTGGTCGGCGGCCGACCAGCAGGACGCGGCCAGCTCCAATTGCGTTCTGGCCGCGGCCAATTCCCACCCGCGTGCCTGCGCCCGGGCGCCTGCGCGACGCAGCCACGGCTCGGCCTCGGACAGCCTTCCGGTTTCGACGCAGAACCTGCCGTATCCGATGGCCGCCTCCACCCGGAGATGGTCTGCGAGCAGGCCGTCGCCGCTCAGGTGCCCCGGATCCGCGATGGCAGCGAGCACCGGCTCCCACAGCGGAACCGACCGGACATGCAGGTCGTCGTCGCACAGCGCGGTCGCGCACAGGATTTGCGCGTAGGTCAGCAGGTAGGCGTGCTCGTCGGCCAGGTCGGCGAAAGCCGCGTCGGAGCTCGTGTCGCCCAACGCCGCAAGCTCCTTCGCGGCGCCTTCGTGATCGCCGAGCGCCGCGGCGAGGCCGGTTCGCAGGAATTGGGCCCGCCGCGAGTGTCGGCAGACCAGGTGCGCCACCTCGGCGCCGGACATGCGCACCCGTGCGGCGGCCTCCGGCATGGTGCCGGCAGCGACCGCGGAATAGACGGACAGGCAGTCGCGGATGCGCCGAATCGATTCCCGCACACCATCATTCGAGCCGCGCGCCAGGTATATCTCGCCCAGCTGCGCGAACGCCTCCAGCGCGAGATCGTCGCGGTCTTCCCGCTCGATGCGGGGCATCAGCGACAGCAGCAGATCCCGAGCCGCGACCTCGTCGGCGGCGAACGCCAGCCGGCGGGCACGCTGCAATTCGCCGGGAATCGACACGGCTGCATCATAAGTCCTGGTGGTCCAAACCCCGGAGCGGCGGACGCGGAGTGAAGCGCGCCCGCCGCCCGGAGTTAGACCCCTCAACCGCAGGTCACCTTGATGTTGAAGTCCTTGGTGACCATTCCGGCCATCGGGTTCTTCAAATCGGCACCCTGCGCCTGGCCCGTGATGGTGTAGGTCTTGCCGTCCACCGCCACGTTGGCCGATCCGACCTTGGCGCCCATGCCGTTGCTGACCGACAACGCGTTGCCGTCGACGACGAGGGCCAACGACTCCACCTTCGGCGTGGACTCGTCGGTCATCACGACCGCCAGCGCCTGCTGGGCGCCGCCGGTGGACCCGGTGCCGATGTTGATCTTGCCGCCGGTCCTGACGCAGGTCACCGAGGCGGGATTCAGCCCCGCGAGGTCGGTGCCGCCGACCTTCACCTGTGCGCTGGTCCCGGTGGCCGCGCTGGGCGCCGCACTCGAGCCCGGGCTGGCCGTGTGGCCGCCGCTCGAGCAGGCCACCAGCGCCGACGCGACGCCAAGGCTTCCAATCGCTGCCGCGAGAAGACGTTTCACTGAGTGTTCCTTCCTTCATGCGCCGCCCCGTTGGCGTCGTCATGAGAGCGAGTACAGAACGCCCCGGTCGCTACCGATCCCAATTTTCCGGCGCGACCGGTAGGCTGCGTCGACATGGCCCCACGAAGGGAGGCGGGCGATGCCGAAGGTGAAATGGCTGGAAAAGCCTGAGGCCCATGACTTTCCGGCCGCAGCCGACTACCTTGCGTTGCTCGCCGACGCGCACAGCGTCGAGGAGCTGAGCCGGCGACTGCAGGCCGGGGAAGTTGTGCGCAAGAAGGCCAAGGACATTCTGCGGGCCGCCCGGCTGCGCCTGCTACCGGTCGACAACCCCCACGTCGCCTCCGATCTCGCCAAGATCAAGAAGGGCGAACCGCTTTCGCCCATCCTGCTGGTCCGCGGCGACTTCGCAACCGGTGCCCCGCTGCAGATCGCCGACGGCTACCACCGCGTCTGCGCGAGCTATCACACCGACGAGAACACCGACATTCCCGTCGTCATCGCCGACCGGCCGCAGTGATCGAGATCCAGACCGTCGGGACGGTGCGGGTGTTGGCCCTGTCATCGGGGCGGGTCAACGCCCTCGACGTCGAGCTGCTGGAAGAGCTGACTGCCGCCGTCCGCGAGTTGCAGGGTTCGGGCGCCGGCGCGCTCGTCGTCACCGGCGCGGGCCGGGTGTTCTGCGCCGGGGTCGACCTCAACCGCGTGCTGCAGGGCGGCGCCGAATACACCGATCGGTTGATTCCCGCCCTGGCCGACGCGTTCGTCGCGTTGTTCGGCTACCCCGGGCCGACGGTGGCGGCCGTCAACGGTGCCGCCATCGCGGGCGGGTGCGTGCTGGCCTGCGCCTGCGACCGTCGCCTGGCCGGCCCCGACGCCCAGATCGGGGCGTCCGAGGTCCGCGTCGGGGTGCCGTTTCCCGCCGCTGCGCTGGAGGTGGTGCGTCACGCGTGCGGGGACCACGCCGAGGAAGTGCTGCTCGGCGGCCGCCTGTATCGGGGGGACGACGCCGTCGCCCGCGGGCTCGCCCACCGCGTCGTCGCCGAGGATCTCGTCGGGGCGGCCGTGGCGGAGGCGGCGGATCTGGGCGAGATCTCCGTCGACGCCTATCGCCATACCAAGGCCCAGCTGAGGGCGCCCGCCCTGGCGCGGATCGGCCAGGCCGGCGCTATCGACCGCGAGGTCCGCGAGCTGTGGGGCGCCGAGGAGACCCGGCGGCGCATCGCCGACTCGCTCGAGCGCCTTCGGCGCCGCGACTGATCGTCGGCTATTCGTCGACCGCGACGCCGCCCCGGGTGCGCCTGCGGCGCATGCGGTGGGTGCCCTTCCCGGTCGGGCGGCGGTTGCGCAACCCGCCCGCGGGCTCGTCGGCGGCTTCGGCCGATTCGATGGATTCGGTCGATTCAGGGGATTGGGTGGATTCGGTGGTCTCGGCCTCGGCCTCGGTCTCGGTGGCTTGCCGCGTCGGCGCCTCTTCGGTCGCCGCTTCCGCCTCGACCGCCTCGACCGTCTCGCCTTCTTCGGCTTCTTCGGCTACTTCGGTTTCCTCGGCGGCCTCGGACTCGTCGGTTTCTTCGGTTTCTTCGGTTTCCTCGTCGGCCTGGTCGGCCTCCTCGTCCTTCTTGCCGCGGCGCTTCTTGGGCTTCTTCGCCTTGATCGGTTTCGGCGGTGGCGGCGGCAACTCGGCGACGAACGACAGGTAGAACGCAAAGAATCCGAGCACGGCGATCGCGGCGGCGGCGCCGTAGATGCCGAACAGATACTGTCCGGCCGCGTCCAGGCTGAGCCAGATCTCGCTGATCGCGGTGCCGATGATCAGCACGCCCGCCAGCACGTGGGCCACGATCGACCAGACCCGCATCGACAGCGCCAGCTGCGGGGTGCCGAGCTCGGGCTTGCGGGTGCGCAACAGGGTGAACACCACGGGGAGGGCGGCCAACCCGATCAGCGCGCCCGACGCGATCCGGCCCGCCATCCCCAGTCCGCGCGACATGTCGCCCATCAGCTCGTACCAGCGGGGCAGCACGCAGAAGAAGTAGAGGGCGCCTCCACCGAGCGAAAACAACAAGTGCCACGGTATGGCGACCTTGCGCCCCATACGCCTCCTCATGCCGGTAAGCCCACGTCAGCCTAAAGGCAGGCCAAACCGATTCCAAACGACACCCTGTTCGGCCGCGTCGCGGACCACTTGCGGAGGATGCGGGATTTGAACCCGCGAGGGCTGTTAACCCAACCCGCGTTCCAGGCGAGCGCCATAGGCCACTAGGCGAATCCTCCGTGGCCATGGTAACCGAGCCCGCTGCGGTCCCCGACGCTCGTTCCGGGCCAGGTATTACACTCGCCATGGACCCCGCGCGGCGTCTATCCTGTGAACTCCCCCAGGGCCGGAAGGCAGCAAGGGTCAATGGGCTCTGTCGGGTGCGCGGGGTCCCCTATGTGCGGGGCCTGCATGACCCCGAACTCCACGGCGAGCGATCAGCGAAAGGGCTCCTGGTGGCCTTCGATTCCCTCAGCCCCGACGAGCTGGCGGCCCTGCACGCCCGTAACCAGCAGGACTACGCGGAGCTGCGGGCCAAGAAGCTGGCCCTGGATCTCACCCGCGGCAAACCCTCCCCGGAGCAACTCGACCTGTCCAACCGGCTGCTGAGCCTGCCCGGAGACGATTACCGCGACGGCGAGGGCACCGACACCCGCAACTACGGCGGCCTGCACGGCCTGCCGGAATTGCGGGCCATCTTCGGGGAGCTGCTCGGCATCCCGGTGCAGAACCTGATCGCCGGCAACAACTCCAGCCTGGAGCTGATGCACGACCTCGTGGCCTTCTCGATGCTGTACGGCGGGGTGGACTCGCCGCGGCCCTGGATAAAGGAGCCCGTCGTCAAGTTCCTGTGCCCGGTCCCCGGCTACGACCGGCACTTCGCCATCACCGAGACCATGGGCATCGAGATGATCCCGATCCCGATCCTCGCCGACGGCCCCGACGTGGACCTGATCGAGGAGCTGGTCGCCGTCGACCCCGCGATCAAGGGGATGTGGGCGGTGCCGGTGTTCGCCAACCCGACCGGCGTCACCTACTCGTGGGAGACGGTGCGCCGGCTGGTCCAGATGCGCACGGCCGCACCCGACTTCCGGCTGTTCTGGGACAACGCGTATGCGGTGCACACGCTGACGCTGGACTTCGTCCGTCAGGTCGACGTGCTCGGGCTGGCCGCCAAGGCCGGCAACCCCAACCGGCCCTACGTCTTCGCGTCCACGTCGAAGATCACGTTCGCCGGCGCCGGTGTCAGCTTCCTGGGCGGATCGCTGGGCAACATCGCCTGGTACCTGCAGTACGCGGGCAAGAAGTCGATCGGCCCGGACAAGGTCAACCAGCTGCGGCACCTGCTCTTCTTCGGCGACGCCGACGGGGTGCGCCTGCAGATGCTGCGCCATCAGCAGATTCTGGCGCCGAAGTTCGCGCTGGCGCTCGAGATCCTGGAGCAGCGGCTGGGCGATTCCAAGATCGCCTCGTGGACCGAACCCAAGGGCGGCTACTTCATCAGCCTCGACGTGCTGCCCGGCACCGCGCGGCGGACCGTCGCCCTGGCCAAGGACGCCGGAATCGCGGTCACCGAGGCGGGCGCGTCCTTCCCGTACCGGAAAGACCCGGAGGACAAGAACATCCGGATCGCGCCGACCTTCCCGTCGCTGCCGGACCTGCACAACGCCGTCGACGGGCTGGCCACCTGCGCGCTGCTGGCGGCCTCCGAGCGTCTGGCGTCGCCGGCGGGTGACGTTCGGGTTTGAGTCTGCGCTGGTGGCGCAGAAGTGCGAGTAGCTTGCGCCCTCAGCGCAGAGTGAACGCCCGTCGGGCCACCGTCACCGCGCGCCGGTAGCCTGCTGAGCGTGGCCCTCTACCGCAAGTACCGACCGGCGACCTTCGCCGAGGTGGTGGGGCAGGAGCACGTCACCGAACCGCTGTCCATCGCCCTGCAGGCCGGCCGGATCAACCATGCCTACTTGTTCTCCGGGCCGCGCGGCTGCGGCAAGACGTCGTCGGCGCGCATCCTGGCCCGGTCGCTGAACTGCGCGCAGGGGCCGACGGCCACCCCGTGCGGGGCTTGCGAGTCCTGCGTGGCGCTGGCCCCTAACGCGCCCGGCAGCATCGACGTGGTGGAGCTCGACGCCGCCAGCCACGGCGGCGTGGACGACACCCGCGAGCTGCGGGACCGCGCGTTCTACGCCCCCGCGCAGTCGCGCTACCGGGTGTTCATCGTCGACGAGGCGCACATGGTCACCACGGCGGGGTTCAACGCGCTGCTCAAGATCGTCGAGGAGCCCCCCGAGCACCTCATCTTCATCTTCGCCACCACCGAACCGGAGAAGGTGCTGCCGACGATCCGGTCGCGCACCCATCACTACCCGTTCCGGCTGTTGCCGCCGAAGACCATGCGGGCGCTGGTCGGGCGGATCTGTGAGCAGGAGGGCGTCGTCGTCGACGACGCGGTGTATCCGCTGTTGATTCGCGCCGGCGGCGGTTCGCCCCGCGACACCCTCTCGGTGCTGGACCAGTTGCTGGCCGGCGCCGAGGGCGACCACGTGACCTATCAGCGGGCGCTGGGCCTGCTGGGCGCCACCGACGTCGCGCTGATCGACGACGCCGTCGATGCCCTGGCCGCTTCCGATGCCGCGGCGTTGTTCGGCGCGGTGGAATCGGTGATCGACGCCGGCCACGACCCGCGCCGCTTCGCCACCGACCTGCTGGAGCGATTCCGCGATCTCATTGTGCTGCAAGCGGTTCCGGACGCGGCGACCCGCGGCGTGGTGGACGCGCCGGAGGACGTGCTGGACCGGATGCGGGACCAGGCGGCGCGGATCGGGCCGGCGGCGCTGACGCGCTACGCCGAGGTGGTGCAGGCCGGGCTGGGGGAGATGCGCGGTGCGACGGCGCCACGCCTGCTGCTCGAGGTGGTCTGCGCGCGGCTGCTGCTGCCCTCGGCCAGCGACGCGGAGTCGGCGCTGCTGCAGCGCATCGAGCGGATCGAGACCCGGCTGGACATGTCGATTCCCGCCGCGGCCGAGCCGGCCGCAGCGCCGAAGCCCAGGGCGGAGCCGCCGCCGAAGCGGGCGACGGCGCCCAAGCCCAGGCCCGCGCCGGAACCGGCGCCCGTGGCGGCCGCCGAGCCGGCCCCCGAATCATCCTCTGCCCCAGGCGAACTCAGCGCGGCCGCGGTGCGCAGGAGATGGTCGACGGTGCGCGACAAGGTGCGCCAGCGCAGCCGCACCACCGAGGTGATGCTGTCGGGCGCCACGGTCCTGGCCGTCGACAACGACACGCTCGTGCTGACCCATGCGTCGGCGCCGCTGGCCAAGCGGTTGTCCGAACAGCGCAACGCCGACGTCATCACCGAGGCGCTCAAGGACGAGTTCGGGGTCAGCTGGCGGGTGCGATGCGAGACCGGCGACCCGCCCGCCGCGGCGAGCCCGCCGATCCCCGAGCCGGAAGATCCCGCCCCGGATTCGGCTCAGCGCGAAGAGCGCGAGGACGAGGAACACATGCTCGCCGAGGCCGGCCGCGGCGACCCGTCGGCGCCGCGTCGCGACCCCGAGGAGGTCGCGCTCGAGCTGCTGCAAAGCGAGCTGGGTGCGCGCCGGATAGACAACGGCTAGGGGCGCCACCACGGGCGCAGCGGCAGGTCGTCGTCGCCCCACTCGTCGACGTTGGCCGCCAGCACGTGATGCAGCTGAAGGTTGTTGCGCTCGAAGGCCACCCGCGACGCCGCCATGTACAGGCCCCACACCTTCGCGGTGGGCAACCCGACCTCGGCAACGGCGTCGTCCCAGTGCTCGACCAGGTTGCGGCACCAGTCGCGCAGCGTCATCGCGTAGTGGTGGCGGAAGTTCTCCTCGTGCAGTACCTCGAAACCGGCGTCCTGGATGTCGGTGACGATCCGGCCCGAGCCGGTCAGCTCGCCGTCCGGGAACACGTAGCGGTCGGTGAACCCGCCGGCGAAGGGGGTCGACTTGTTGTCGTGGCGGGTGATGCAGTGGTTGAGCAGCAGCCCGCCGGTGCGCAGCTTCGACTTCAGGAAGCCGAAGTAGGCGGGGTAGTTCTTGACGCCGATGTGCTCGGTCAGCCCGATGGAGGAAACGGCGTCGAATCCCGCCTCCCGCACGTCGCGGTAGTCGGAGTGCCGCACCTCGGCAAGGTCGGTCAGCCCGTCGGCCTCGATCGCGTCTCGTGCCCACTTCGCCTGCTCGGCCGACAGTGTGGCGCCGATCGCGCGGACACCGCGGCGCGCGGCGTAGCGCACCATGCCGCCCCAGCCGCAGCCGACGTCGAGCAGCCGGTCGCCCGGGCGCAGCCGCAGCTTCTCGAAGATCAGCCGGTACTTGTTCTCCTGGGCCTCTTCCAGTGTGGCGTCGGCGTCCGGGTAGACCGCGCAGGTGTAGGTCATCGACGGGCCGAGCACCCACTCGTAGAACGTGTTGGAGACGTCGTAGTGGTGGTGGATCGCCTCGGCGTCGCGGGTCTTGCTGTGCAGCACGCCGGCGGCGACGCGGCGCCAGCGGGGCGGCGCCTCCTCCGGGGGCGGGGCGACCGGCAACAGGTGTTCGACGCCGATCGAGCGGACGACGTTGGCCATCACCCGCGCCGACGGCCGCTTGAATTTGACCCGGTCGGTCAGCGATTTGAGCAGCGGGTACGGGTCGCCGGGGTGAACGCCGTGGGCCTGCAGGTCACCCGACACGTACGCCCGGGCGAGACCGAGCTCGCCGGGGGCCGTGGCCAGGTACGTGGCGCCGCGGGACGACCGCAGGTCCAGGCCGAGCTCCGCGTCGTCGCTTCCGGCGGTGCTGCCGTCGTACGCGGTGAACTTCAGCGGCTGGCCGCCGGTGGCCGTGAAGACCTCCAGGATCTCGGCCATGCTCAGCTTGCCCGACTTGGTGGGGCGTTCGGGCTCTTTGGTGGTTGTCATCGCCGTTGCACCGCCTTTGCATACAGGTCGAGGAGACGCGAATCGGGATCGTAGGTTTTCTTGACAGTGTTATAGGCCTCCCCGCCGTAGAGCTCGTCAAACTCCTCGCGGGTGTAAAAGGAGTCGGAGTACAGCGATTTGTGCCCGTCGAGCTCGCTCACCTTGGCCTCGATGGCGCGGTTTGTGGCGCCCGGGGTGTCGCCGGCCGGCACCGAGGACCAGAACCCGACGTTGACGTAGGTGTGGTCGGGCCGCATCGGATACAGTGGCCACCCCTCATGATCGCGAAGCCGCAACGGGCACAACCAGATCGGCGTGATGGGCACGTGGTCGCCAAACCACTCCAGGAAGTCGACGACGCGTTCGATGGGAATTTCGACGTCCTGCACCACCCGTTCGCGCGGGGGCCGGCCCGGCGAGCGAATACTTCGCGCCTCGATGCGGTCGGAGATGCCGAAGCGCCGGTCGAGGGCCACGAGCCGGGAGTAGACGCTGCTGCGCCGGTAGCGGCGCGGCCACCAGCGCCGCAGCCGGGGGTTCTGCGCGCCGAACGCGCGTGAGCACCAAAACCAGTCGGTGTCCCAGCGCCAGAAGTAGTCGTGGATCGTCAGCCGGTCGTCCTTGGTGGCCTCGACGCCGGCGGCGTCGTGCTGGATCGAGCGGTAGTAGATGTCCTTGCCGGTGTAGTCGCTGACCGGTCCGGGCGTGGCGGTGCGCCGGCCGACGCACAGGTAGCTCTCGTCGGCGCCGAACACCACCCCGTCGAGGTAGTCGACGGGGGTGCCGCCCTGTCCGCCGGTGTCGACGATGCGTTCCATCGCCGCGACCATGTCCGGCAGCGAGCGGAACCGGATGTGACGGAGCGCCACGAACGGCGCCACGGGCTCCAGCTCGATCCGGAGCCGGGTTGAATACCCCAGCGTCCCATAGGAATTGGGAAACGCGCGGAACAGCTCGGAGTGCTGGCTGCGGGATGCGGTGACCAATTCGCCGGCGCCGGTGAGGATGTCCATCTCCAGCACCGATTCGTGGGGCAGGCCGTTGCGAAACGACGCCGACTCGATGCCCAGGCCGCTGACCGCCCCGCCGAGCGTGATGGTCTTCAGCTGCGGCACCACCAGCGGCGACAGGCCGTAGGGCAGGGTGGCGTCGACCAGGTCCTCGTATGTGCACATGCCGGCGACGTCGGCGGTGCGGGCGTCCGGATCGACGCTGAGCACCTGGGTCAGTCCCGACGTGTCCAGGCCGGGCGCATCGCGTTTGGTGCGGGCGCGGAACAGGTTTGAGGTCGGCTTGGCGAGCCGGACCGCGGCCGTTGCGGGGATGGATCGATAACTCGCCATCAACCGATCAACGCCCGACGTGTGAGCCGAGAGTGCAGATCCAGGGCTTGGCACCACATATACCCTAGTCTTCGGACATAGCCCGTGCACCCGCTCGGGCGGCATCACGAGGAGGAATTGCGGCTGATGGCCCAGGTCAGCGCGGCCAGCACGATCTTGATCAACGCCGAGCCGGCGGCCACGCTCGCCGCAGTGGCGGACTATCAGACGGTTCGCCCGAAAATCCTGTCCCCGCAATACAGCGAGTACCAGGTGGTGGCGGGCGGCCAGGGCGCCGGCACGGTTGCCAAGTGGAAGCTGCAGGCCACCAAGTCACGCGTGCGCGACGTGCAGGTCGACGTCGACGTCGCCGGCCACACCGTCATCGAGAAGGACGCGAACTCGTCCATGGTCACCAACTGGACGGTGGCTCCCGCGGGCCCCGGGTCCAGCGTCACCATGAAGACCAGCTGGACCGGCGCCGGCGGCGTCAAGGGTTTCTTCGAAAAGACCTTTGCGCCTTTGGGTCTGAAGAGGATCCAGGGCGAGGTGCTGGCCAACCTGAAGAAGGAGCTGGAAAGCTAGCGCGCCTGGCCCTGCGTGGCCAGGAAGCCGGCGACACCGCGCACCATCGCGTCGGCGTACTTCTGCCGGCCCTCGGGCGACTCCATCAGCGCCGAATCCGCGGGGTTCTTCATGTTGCCGCACTCGACCAGGATCGACGGGTACTGCGCCAGGTTCAGGCCGGCCAGGTCCGAACGCCCGTACAGCCCGTCCTGGCCGATGTAGTTGGCGGGCGGGATGCCCGACGCCTGCAACTGGTCGCGCATGATCCGGGCGTACTGCACCGACGGCCCGGCCTGCACCTGGTTGAGCGGCGGCGCCGAATAGTTGACGTGGAACCCGCGGCCGGACGGCGGGCCGCCGTCGGCGTGGATGCTCAGCACCGCGTTGGGGTGCATCGCGTTGGCCATGTTGGCGCGGGCGTCCACACACGGGCCCAGCCCGGTGTCGTTGCCGCGCGACATCGCGGTCCGCACACCCAGCGCGCTCAACGCGGCGCGGACCCGCAGCGCGGTGTCCCAGGTGAATGTGTGCTCCTGGTAGCCGGTGTTGGTCGACGTCCCGCTGGCCTGGCAGTCCTTGGTGCCGCCGCGGCCGGTGGGCACTTGACGCGAGATGGACGCGTCGTTGGAGCCGTTGTGGCCGGGGTCGATGAACACGACCATGCCCGCGATGTTGGAGGGGACTCCCCATGCGGCCGGGGTCGCGGTCGGCATGACCGCCGTCGACGCGGCGACCAGCGCACCGACCACCACTTTGATCCCGACACGCCTGCTCACTCGTAGGTCCACGGCGCAAAGGTAACGCCGCCCGGTCTACGCTGGGTGTCTCGAATCGCCCGGTATCCACAGGCGAGACCAACTCGAGACCGAGATGCGAGGGGATTGTCATGCAACCCGGAGGCGACATGTCGGCCCTGCTCGCCCAGGCGCAGCAGATGCAGCAAAAGCTGATGGAGGCCCAGCAGCGGCTCGCGAACTCCGAGGTGCACGGTCACGCCGGTGGCGGCCTGGTCGAGGTGGTCGTGAAGGGCAGCGGCGAGGTGGTCGCCGTGAAGATCGACCCCAAGGTCGTCGACCCCGAGGACATCGAGACCCTGCAGGACTTGATCGTCGGCGCCATGGCCGACGCCTCCAAGCAGGTCACCCAGATGGCGCAGGAGCAGCTCGGGTCGCTGGCCGGTGGCATGGGCGGCCCGCCGGGCCAGCCGCCGGCGCCACCGACTCAAATGCCGGGGCTCTGACGCCTCCACCGTCATGTTCGAGGGACCCGTCCAGGATTTGATCGACGAGCTCGGCAGGCTGCCGGGCATCGGACCCAAGAGCGCTCAGCGCATCGCCTTCCACCTGCTGTCCGTCGAGCCCGCGGATATCGACCGGTTGACCGCCGTGCTGGCGAAGGTCCGCGACGGCGTGCGGTTCTGCGCGGTGTGCGGCAACGTCTCCGACGACGAGCGGTGCCGGATCTGCGCCGACCCCCGCCGGGACGGCTCGCAGGTGTGCGTGGTCGAGGAGCCGAAGGACATCCAGGCCGTCGAGCGCACCCGCGAATTCCGCGGCCGTTATCACGTTTTGGGCGGTGCGCTCGACCCGCTGTCCGGGGTCGGGCCCGACCAGCTGCGGATCCGCGAGCTGCTGAGCCGCATCGGCGAGCGGGTCGACGACGTCGACATCACCGAGGTGATCATCGCGACCGACCCCAACACCGAGGGCGAGGCGACCGCCACCTACCTGGTGCGGATGCTGCGCGACATCCCCGGCCTGACCGTGACGCGGATCGCGTCCGGGCTGCCGATGGGCGGCGACCTGGAGTTCGCCGACGAGCTGACGCTGGGCCGCGCGCTGACCGGCCGCCGCGCCATGGTGTAACGCGGTCCCGCAGCCCGTCATGCGCCGGCCAGTTCGCCGGCCTCGCTTTCGACCGACCCCGGCAGCGGCCTGCCGGCGACTTCCGGCATGAATCGAAGGGTGACCGTGCCCACCAGGCCGGCGAAGATCAGCATGTAGGCCGGCACCATGGTGTTGTGTGTGGCCGATATCAGCGCTTGAGCGATCAGCGGCGTGGTTCCGCCGACGGTCGACAGCGCGATGTTGTACGCGATGGCCAGCGCCCCGTTGCGCACCCGGGTCGGGAACAGTGCCGGCAGCGCCGACGGCGTGGTGCTGTCGAAACACAGTTCCATCAGCCCGATCAGCAGCACACCGACGAAGACCAACGGCAGGACAGCGCCGGAGCCCATCAGCAGGAAGGCCGGGACCGATGCCGCGACGAGCAGTCCGCAGCCCGTCCACATGATGGGTTTGACGCCGATGCGGTCGGACAACGCGGCGACGAACACCACCGCGGCCATCAGGATCGCCAACGTCGCCACGATCATCACCAGTGCGGCCGTGTTACCAACGCGCACAACCACTTTGAGATAGGTCGGCAGGTATCCGGTGAGCATGAAATCGGGGGTCTGGGAGGTCACCACGAGCGCCGCGCAGATCACCATCGGCTTCCGCTGCTCCACCACCGTGTGCCGAAACTGCTGCCAGCCGCGGTAGACCGGCTCATCGGCGCCGAGGATCACCCGCTCGTAGGCCGGCGACTCGTCGATCCGCAGCCGCAGATACAGGGCGAGCACGCCGAACGGCGCTCCCAGCAACAGCGGAATCCGCCAGCCCCAGGCCAGCATGTCGTGGCTCGGCAGCCAGGCCTGCAGCGCGGTCACCAGCAACCCGGCGAGCACGAACCCGACCAGGTTGCCCAAGGGCAGGAATCCGACCATCATGCCGCGTTTGTGGGTCGGGGCCCGCTCGACCAGATAGGTCATCGCACCGACGAATTCGCCGCCGGTCGACAAGCCCTGAAAGATCCGGGCCACCAGAAGCAGGATCGGCGCCCAGACGCCGATGGTGCTGTAGCCGGGCAGTGAACCGCTCATGGTGGTGCCGACCGCCATCAGCAGGATCGTGATCACCAAGATCCGCTTGCGCCCGATGCGGTCACCTAGCGGTCCGAGGACGAACCCGCCGAGCGGCCGCACCACGTATGCCGCCGCCAGCGTGCTGAACGTGGCGATGAGGTGCACCGCGTTGACGCTGTTGCCCGGATAAAACACCTGCGCGATGGTGGTCGCGATGTAGCCGTAGGAGCCGAAGTCGTACCACTCCATGAAGTTGCCGATGGCGGTGCCCGCGGTGTCGCGGCGCAGCGCCGAGTCGGCGGTCAGGCGTCGGACGCTCAACGAGCCGCTAACCGCTCGCGGCGCAACAGCTCCACCTCGGGTAGCTGCAGCGGCGCCAGCTCGCCCACCACCTTGCTCAGCAGCAGGTCGGCCAGCTCCGGGTTGCGGGCCAGGCAGGGTCCGTGCATGTAGGTCGCGATCACGCTGCCCTGCACCGCGCCGTCGAACCCGTCGCCGGCCCGGTTGCCCGCGCCCCTGACCACCGCGCCCAGCGGCGCGGCCGCCGGCCCCAAAACGGTTCCGCCACGGTGGTTTTCGAAGCCGGTGAGGCGCTGGGTCAGGCCGGCCGGCAACGGCTTGGTCACCAGCTCGCCGATGGTGCGCCTGTCCTGCGGCGCGGTGGTCAGGTCCAGCATGCCCACGCCGTCGACCCGTTCCCCGGCCGACGTCTCGTACCAATGCCCGAGCACCTGGATGGCCGCGCAGATCGCGAGCACGGGCGCACCGCGGTCCGCCGCGCGCTGCAGGCCCGGGTACCGCTGGAGGTGCCGGGTGGCCAGGCGCTGCGCGTAGTCCTCCGCCCCGCCCAGGGTGTACAGGTCCAGCGACTCCGGCACCGGGTCGGCCAGCGTGATCTCGACGATCTCGGCGTCGATGCCGCGCAGCCGCAGCCGCTGGCGCAGCACCACGGCGTTGCCGCCGTCGCCGTAGGTGCCCATCACGTCGGGCAGCACCAGCCCTATCCGCACTGTCGACTCAGCCATGACGCGCCAACGCCCGCTGCAGCTGAAGGAACGCGGTGTAGTTGGCGACGACCTCCACTCGCCCGGGCGGACACGACGCGATGGCCGCCATCGTGTCGTGCACGAGGGTGTGCTCGACACCCGCGTACCCCAGGCGCACCGCCAGGTCGGTGCCCCGCTCGCCGGCGGCCACCACGGGCGTCTCCTCGAAGTGCTCGAAGCGCACGTCCCACAGCCACGACAGGTCCTCGCCGTCGGGCACCTGCCCGTTGACCGCGATGACCACGCCGGCGGCGTGCTTGTCGACCATCGACAGCGCCTCCTGCCAGCCGGCCGGGTTCTTGGCCAGCAGCAGCCGCGCCTGGTGCGCGCCGACGCGCACGCTCCGGTAGCGCCCGGCCACCTCGTCGACCGCCGAGACGGCCGCGACGGCCCTGGCGGGGTCGGCGCCCAGCGCGACGGCCGCGGCGACGGCCTGCGCGGCGTTGCCGCGATTCACCGCGCCGGGCAGCGTCAGCCGCATCGGCAGGGCCAAACCGTCTGGGCCGTAAAGCTTTTCGCCATCGAACCACCACTGCGGGGTGGGCCGCTTGAAATCCGCGCCCGTCGAGTACCAGTGCCCCTTGTCGCGGACGATCACCTCGCCGCTGCGCGGGCAGCTGACCGAGTCGTTCGCCCACGCGCCGCCCGCGGCCACCCACACCACGTTCGGGCTGTCGTAGGCGGCCGAGGTCATCAGCACGTCGTCGCAGTTGGCGACCACGACCGCGGCGGGGTGCCGGGCCAGGCCGGTGCGCAGCGTGCGCTCGATCACGTTGATCTCGCCGACCCGGTCCAGCTGGTCGCGGGACAGGTTGAGCAGGACGATGACGCTGGGCTCCACCGCATCGGCGACGTGCGGCACGTGCATCTCGTCGACCTCCAGCGCGGCCAGCCCGGCGTCGCGGTCGGCGGCCAGCGCGGCGACCAGGCCCGCGTCCATGTTGGCGCCCTCGGTGTTGGTCGCCACCGATGCGTCCGGGCCCAGGGTCCGCAGGGCGGCCGCGGTCATCCGGGTGGTGGTGGACTTGCCGTTGGTGCCGGTGACGATGACGGTGCGCCGCCCGGCGCCGAGCTGCCGCAGGATCGACCGGTCCAGCGTCATGGCGACCAGGCCGCCGATCATCGAGCCCGCCCCGCGCCCGGTGACCCGCGAGGCCCACCGCGCGCCCGCCCCCGCGGCGAGCGCCAGACGTGCCCGGGTCGTTACCACCCGGAGAGTTTATGTTTCGTGCCGACACGACGCGCAGCGACCGGGTGATGTCGGCCCGGCGTGCCATCCTCAGGCTATGAACGGGGTGCAGCCGATTTCTTGGGGGCGCCCGGCAACCGAGCCGGACGGGGGTTGGGCCGTCATCGACGTCGAGACATCGGGCTTTCGCCCAGGTCAGGCGCGCATCATCAGCCTCGCCGCGCTGGGCCTCGACGCCGACGGCAACGTCGAGCAATCCGTCGTCAGCCTGCTCAACCCGGGGGTGGACCCGGGTCCCACCCACGTGCACGGCCTGACCGCCGCGATGCTGGAGGACCAGCCGCAGTTCGGGGACATCGTCGGCGACGTGATCGAGGTGCTGCGCGGCCGCACGCTGGTGGCCCACAACGTCGCCTTCGACTACGCGTTCCTGGCCGCCGAGGCGGAGCTCGCCGAGGCCGAACTCCCCGTCGACACCGTCATGTGCACCGTCGAGCTGGCCCGTCGGCTGGACCTGGGCATCGACAACCTGCGGCTGGAGACGCTCGCGGCGCACTGGGGCGTGCGGCAGGAACGGCCGCACGACGCCTTCGACGACGCGTTGGTGCTGACCGGGGTGCTGGCGTCGGCGCTGGACCGGGCGCGCGAACGCGACATCTGGCTGCCGGTGCATCCGGTGACCCGGCGCCGGTGGCCCAACGGCCGGGTGACCCACGATGAGCTGCGGCCGCTGAAGGTGCTGGCCTCCCGGATGCCCTGTCCGTATCTCAACCCGGGGCCGTACGCCCCGGGCAGGCCGTTGGTGCAGGGCATGCGGGTGGCGCTGGCCGCCGAGGTGCGCCGCACCCACGAGGAACTCGTCGAGCGGATCCTGCACGCCGGGCTGGCCTACAGCGACACCGTCGACCTGGAGACCTCGCTGGTGGTGTGCAACGAGTCCGCCCCCGAGCAGGGCAAGGGCTATCTGGCGCAGAAGCTGGGCGTGCCGGTGGTGTCCGACGCGCAGTTCATGGACTCCGTTCGCGCCGTCATCGGCGGCACCAGCATGGAGGAATTCGTCGACGTCACCACCGTCGACGAACAGCTGGCGCTGTTCTGATCGGCCCTAATTCCGGGAGGCCCGGTTGACCGCCGACACCACGGCGCGCAGCGACGCGGTGGTGATCGACGGCGCGATGCCGACGCCCCACACCGTGCGGCCGTTCACCGACGCCTCGACGTAGGCGGCGGCCTGGGCGTCGTCGCCGGCGCTCATCGCGTGCTCGGAGTAGTCCAGGACCGCGACGTCGAAGCCCACGCCGCCCAGCGCGTGGACGAACGCGGCCAGCGGGCCGTTGCCGGTGCCGCCGATCTCGGTCTCGACGCCGTTGACCTTCACCGTCGCCGCGATCGTGGTGGCGCCGCCGTCCTCCTCGGCCGCCTCCACGCGTTGCGTCATCCGCTCCAGCGGGCGCACCGGGGCGAGGTACTCCTCGGAGAACGCGTCCCACATCTCCTTGGGCGAGATCTCGCCGCCCTCGCCGTCGGCGATCTTCTGGATCACCTGAGAGAACTCGATCTGCAGCCGCCGCGGCAGGGCCAGGCCGTGGTCGGCCTTCATGATGTAGGCCACCCCGCCCTTGCCGGACTGCGAGTTGACCCGGATCACCGCCTCGTAGGTGCGCCCGACGTCCTTGGGGTCGATCGGCAGGTACGGCACCTGCCACAGCATGTCCTCGACGTCGGTGTCGGCGGCGTCCGCGTCGATCTTCATCTGGTCCAGGCCCTTGTTGATGGCGTCCTGGTGGCTGCCGGAGAACGCGGTGTAGACCAGGTCTCCGCCGTAGGGGTGGCGCTCGTGCACCGGCAGCTGGTTGCAGTACTCGACCGTGCGGCGGATCTCGTCGATGTTGGAGAAGTCGATCTGCGGGTCGACTCCGCGGGAGAACAGGTTCAGCCCCAGCGTCACCAGGCACACGTTGCCGGTGCGCTCCCCGTTGCCGAACAGGCAGCCCTCGATCCGGTCCGCGCCGGCCTGATAGCCCAATTCGGCTGCGGCGACGGCGGTTCCGCGGTCGTTGTGCGGATGCAGGCTCAGGATGACCGACTCCCGGTTGGCCAGGTTGCGGCTCATCCACTCGATCGAGTCGGCGTAGACGTTGGGCGTCGCCATCTCGACGGTGGCGGGCAGATTGAAGATGATCGGGTTTTCCGGTGTGGGCCTTATGATTTCGCCGACGGCGTCGCACACCTCTTTGGCGTACTCCAGCTCGGTCCCGGTGTAGGACTCGGGCGAATACTCGAACCGCCACTGCGTGCCCGGGTACTTGGCGGCCAGCTCGACACACTTGCGCGCGCCGTCGGTCGCGATGGCCTGCACCGCGGCCCGGTCGGCGCGAAAGACCACGCGGCGCTGCAGGATTGACGTCGAGTTGTAGAAGTGCACGATGGCCCGCTTGGCGCCCTCGCACGCCTCGAACGTGCGCTCGATCAGCTCCGGCCGGCACTGGGTCAGCACCTGGATGGTGACGTCGTCGGGAATGGCGCCGGTGGTGATGATCTCGCGGACGAAGTCGAAGTCGGTCTGGCTGGCCGACGGGAACCCGACCTCGATCTCCTTGTAGCCCATGCGCACCAGCAGGTCGAACATGCGGCGCTTGCGGGCCGGGCTCATCGGGTCGATCAGCGCCTGGTTGCCGTCGCGCAGGTCCACCGCGCACCACAGCGGCGCATGAGCGATGACGCGGTCCGGCCAGCTGCGGTCCGCGAGCCGGATGGGCTCGACTTCCTCGAAGAAGGGCCGGTACCGGTTGATCGGCATCGACGAGCCCCGCTGCGGATTCCACGCGGGCTGGCCGGGCGCCGGCGGCCCGGCGGGCTTGACGACGGTGCGCGCCCCGAACGACTCGGTGTACGCGTCGGGGCCGGAAGGCTGGGAAAAACTTGTCACGGTGATTGCTCCGGGGTGTCAGAAGGAACCTCAGACCGGCGCATCGCGAACACCCGCGACGGGAAGCCGGTCTGGATCAGACCCCGTCGCGGCGTCCGAGGAGGAGCACCCGCTGCACGCCCTGAACTCTACCGCGCTCGGGCCTGGTGCCAAAACGACGGTCGACGGAGGCGTTGACTCCCATATCACAGTCAAAAGCTCTACCCGCGCGTGTCGCGGAGTGTGACCCTGAACTGCATCGCCCGGTACGGCCACCCCGTTGTGGTATTCCACTGGGACACCGCCAGCCCCACGCCGCCCGGGACATCCAGCCGTGAGCCCGGAAGAACGTATCCGCCGTAGAGTTGCGCGACTCGGTTCCTCGTCAGGTCTTGGGACTCCCACGTCGTCCCGATCACCGGCGTCTGGACCTCGGCTTCGTACAGGTCGGCGGTCGGCGAGTCGATCGTGCGGTAGCCGAGGGCATACCCCGACGACAAGAAGCCGCCCAGGATCCACCTGCCGGTGTCCAGCCGGCGCAACGTCAGCTCTCCCCAGGTTTCGGCCGGAGGCGTGATGGGGGTGGGCGCGTTGCCCCACGCCCGTCGATCCCTGCCCCAGCCCGAGTACTTGGTCACGTCGCCGATGTCGGCCGGACGCACGCGTCGCAGGATGACGCCCTTGTCGCGCTGAAACCCGGTGGAGACGACGTACACCCAACCGTCATCGGGGTTGTAGTCCCACGACCACAGTTGCGCGTGGCCGTTGTGCAACGACGCGGGAGTCCTCGCTTTGGCGCCCATCTCCCGCCAGCTGACGCCGTTGTCGGCGGAGACCCAGATCCCGGTCCAGATCACATTGCCGAAGCCGCGGTTGACGACGGCATGCAGGTACATCGTCTGGCCGATGACCAGCACATCTGAGGGAATCACGGTGCTGATCCCGCCCCGCTTCCAGGGCGGCCCGTCGTGGACATAGCTCCACAACTGGCGCGCATAGTCGGGGTCCGCGCCGCCCGCGCGCTCATATCGGATCCGGCTGTTTGCGTCTCCGCGGCCGATCAGGGCGACCGGGGAGCGCCAGTGCCCCACGCCGACGGTGGGACCGGAGAAGGTGTCCCCGAACACCGATATCAGCTTGCCGTCGGGCGCCACCGCACAGACGCCCAGGTCGGTGCCGGTCACCCCCCATTTGTCGGTGATGCCCGGGCCGGTGATGTCGCCCAGGTAGCCCACGGCGGGTGCTGCGGCACGCTCGCTTTCGCGTCTCCACCGATAGACCGTCGAGCGGCTGACCCCGGTGTCGGCGGCGATCGCGGCGACCTTTTCCCCGGAGCGCAGCCTGCGCAGCACCTGGGTGCGCAATGCCGCCGCATCACCGCTGTGCATGGTTCCTCCCGGCGTTGAATCGCACGCGCGCCTATTGGCTCGTCGGCGCCTGCTCGTCGCACGTATTCTGTTGTCGACCTAAACTCCCCACCCGAAAGAACATCAGTGGCGCTCGTCGTGCAAAAGTACGGCGGATCCTCGGTGGCCGACGCCGACCGGATCCGTCGCGTCGCCGAACGCATCGTCGAGACCAAAAGGCAGGGCAATGACGTCGTCGTGGTGGTCTCGGCCATGGGCGACACCACCGACGACCTGCTCGACCTGGCTCAGCAGGTGTGCCCGGTCCCGCCGCCGCGCGAGCTCGACATGCTGCTCACGGCCGGGGAACGCATCTCCAACGCGCTGGTGGCCATGGCCATCGAATCGCTCGGCGCGCACGCCCGGTCGTTCACCGGCTCGCAGGCCGGCGTCATCACCACCGGCACCCACGGCAACGCGAAAATCCTCGAGGTGACGCCGGGACGGCTGCGGACCGCGCTCGACGAGGGCCGGATCGTGCTGGTCGCCGGTTTCCAGGGCGTCAGCCAGGACACCCGGGACGTGACCACGCTGGGCCGCGGCGGTTCGGACACCACGGCGGTCGCGTTGGCCGCGGCGCTGCGCGCCGACGTCTGCGAGATCTACACCGACGTCGACGGCATCTTCAGCGCCGACCCCCGGATCGTGCACAACGCCCGCAAGCTCGACACGGTGACGTTCGAGGAGATGCTCGAACTGGCGGCCTGCGGCGCCAAGGTCTTGATGCTGCGCTGCGTCGAATACGCCCGCCGCTACAACATTCCGGTGCACGTCCGGTCGTCGTATTCGGACAATCAGGGCACCGTCGTCGTCGGATCGATCAAGGATATAGCCATGGAAGACCCCATCCTGACCGGAGTCGCGCACGACCGCAGCGAGGCCAAGGTGACCGTCGTCGGCATACCCGACATCCCCGGCTACGCGGCGCGGGTGTTCCGGGCCGTCGCCGACGCCGAGGTGAACATCGACATGGTGCTGCAGAACGTCTCCAAGATCGAGGACGGCAAGACCGACATCACCTTCACCTGCTCCCGCGACAGCGGGCCGACGGCGGTGGCCAAGCTGGACGCCCTCAAGGACGAGATCGGCTTCAGCCAGCTGCTGTACGACGACCACATCGGCAAGGTGTCGCTGATCGGGGCGGGCATGCGCAGCCATCCCGGCGTGACGGCGACGTTCTGCGAGACGCTGGCCGCCGTGGGCGTCAACATCGAGCTGATCTCCACCTCCGAGATCCGCATCTCGGTGCTGTGCCGGGACACCGAATTGGACAAGGCCGTCGTCGCGTTGCACGAGGCGTTCGGGCTCGGCGGCGAGGAGTCGGCGACGGTGTATGCGGGAACGGGTAGATAGATGGTCGCGATCGGGGTTGTGGGGGCCACCGGGCAGGTGGGCCAGGTGATGCGCAGGCTGCTCGACGAGCGCGACTTTCCCGCGACGTCCGTGCGGTTCTTCGCGTCGTCCCGCTCGCAGGGCCGCAAGCTGCCGTTCCGCGGGCAGGAGATCGAGGTCGAGGACGCCGCCACCGCGGACCCGAGCGGCCTGGACATCGCGCTGTTCTCCGCCGGCAAGACGATGTCGCTGGTGCAGGCGCCGCGCTTCGCCGCCGCCGGGGTCACGGTGATCGACAACTCGTCGGCGTGGCGCAAGGACCCCGACGTGCCGCTGGTGGTGTCGGAGGTGAACTTCGACAGGGACGCGCATCGCCGGCCCAAGGGCATCATCGCCAACCCGAACTGCACCACGATGGCCGCGATGCCGGTGCTCAAGGTGCTGCACGACGAGGCGCAGCTGGTGCGCCTGGTGGTCTCGAGCTATCAGGCGGTGTCGGGTAGCGGCCTGGCCGGTGTCGAGGAGCTTGCGACGCAGGCGCGCGCGGTCGTCGGCGACGCCGAGCGGCTGGTGCACGACGGCGGCGCGCTCGAGTTCCCCGCGCCCAAGACCTACGTAGCGCCGATCGCGTTCAACGTGGTGCCGCTGGCCGGGTCGCTGGTGGACGACGGATCCGGCGAGACCGACGAGGACCAGAAGCTGCGCCACGAGAGCCGAAAGATCCTGGGAATTCCGGAACTTTTGGTCAGCGGGACCTGCGTGCGGGTTCCGGTGTTCACGGGGCACTCGCTGTCGATCAACGCCGAGTTCGCGCGGCCGTTTTCGCCGGAGCGGGCGCGTGAGCTACTGGACGGCGCACCGGGTGTCAAGGTGGTTGATGTGCCGACGCCGCTGGCCGCGGCCGGTGTCGACGAGTCACTGGTCGGCCGGATCCGGCGGGACCCCGGCGTGCCGGAGGGACGGGGCCTGGCGCTGTTCGTCTCGGGCGACAATCTGCGCAAGGGTGCCGCGCTGAACACCATTCAGATCGCCGAGCTGCTCGCCGCCGAACTATGATCCGCGGGTGAGCTCCGCCCATACTCGCGGCGGCACGCGGTGCTCGCTGTTGGTCGCGTCGATGGTCTGTTTGCTTGCGCCGCAGTCGCTTTCGATTGCACACGCCGATCCGCCGGCACCACAGCCCGAGCCCGTGCTGCAGCCGCTGGCACCGGGTCAGGTGATACGCATCGGCCCGACGGCGGGCACCGGAACCCCCACCCGCGACTACGGTATCGGCGCCACCGACCTGTGCGACTTCGTCGCGTTCCCCACCGAGCTTTTGCAGGTCTGCGGCGACAGCTTCGCCGGTCAGGGCGTCGGGTTCGGCGGCTGGTATTCGCCGGTCGCGCTGCACGTCGACACCGCGTCCGTCGACGATCCCGCCGGGGTCCGCTACACCGGCGTCACCGGAATCAACAGGCCGCTTCTGGCCGATCCGACGCCGCCGGGGGATTCGCAGCTGCCCGCCGGGGTGGTGGAGATCAACCGGCGCAACTACCTGTTGGTGACGACGACGCGCGACCTCGAGCCGCTGAACTCGCGGTTGGTGGCGGCCGAGCCGGCGCGCGCCGGCTGGCAGACGGTCCCCGGGTCGCGGCGCGTGGCGTCGTATCAGAACGGCGTGCAAACGCAGATCAGCGGGTACTACGACCCGGTCCCGACCCCCGATTCGCCGAGCGGCTGGGTGTACATCGTCGCCAACAGCTTCACCCGCAGGGATCCCGTGTTTCTGTATCGGGCCACGCCGCAGGCGTTCACCGACCGGTCCCGGTGGCAGGGCTGGGCTGCCGATGGCGGCTGGAACAAGCCGCCGACGCCGCTATGGCCCGACCAGGTGGGCGAGATGTGCATCCGCGAGATCGACGGCAAGGCGGTGCTGTCATATTTCAACTCCGGCAACGGCAACATGGAGGTCCGCGTCGCCAACGACCCGACGTCGCTGGGCACCGCGCCGGTGACGACGGTGGTGCAGCACGACGAGTGGCCGGAGCCGGCGGAAAGCCTGCCGCCGCCGTACGACAACCGGCTGGCGCAGCCGTACGGCGGGTACATCTCGCCCGGTTCCACGCTTGACGAGCTGCGTATCTTCGTCAGCCAGTGGGACACCCGCGCGCGGGTGGCCGCGCCGTACCGGGTCATCCAGTTCGCGGTCAACCCGTTCAAGCCGGATTAGCCGGTATGGGCGGCTGGGGGTCGCCTGATGGCGCGAATCGTCCGGGCATTGTCCTTGCTGCCATGTCGCCCGCGGGTGAGCATCGACGTATGGATACAAGCCTGCGTGCTGCCGCCGTCCAGTTGGACGCCGTCCCCGCCGACGTCGACGCCAACCTCGCCGCCGTCGAAACCCTGGTCGATGAGGCCGCGGCCGCCGGCGCGACCGTGATCGCCCTGCCGGAGTTCTTCACCACCGGCATCGGCTTTCTGCCGGAACTCGCCCACGCCGCGCTGCCGCCCGATGGCCACGCCACCGAACTGCTGGTGAGCCTGGCTCGCCGCCACGGCGCCATGATCGGCGGGTCGTTGTTGGCCAGGGACGACGACGGGCACGTGCGCAACGCCTACCTGCTGGTGACCGCCGAGGGCGTGGCGGGCCGCCACGACAAGGACCTGCCGACCATGTGGGAAAACGCGTTCTACATCGGCGGCCACGACGACGGCGTGATCTCCGCGGGCGAGCTCACCGTGGGCGCCGCCGTGTGCTGGGAGCTCATGCGCACGCAGACGGTGCACCGGCTCCGCGGGCGCATCGACCTGGCCATGACGGGGTCGGGCTGGTGGTCGGTTCCGTGCTGGCACCCGTCGGCCGTCTTCCGCCGGATGGAAAGCCGCAACGCCGCAACCGCGTGGCGGGCCGCCGCGTCCTTCGCCGGATATGTCGGCGCGCCGGTGCTCCACGCCGCGCACGCCGGTGCCCTGCGATGCCGGATGCCTTGGCTGCCAATCGATTACAGCGGCCGATTCGAGGGCGGAACGATGATCGTCGCCGCCGACGGCGCGGTCCTCGGGTCGCGCGCCGCCGACGAGGGCGCCGGCGTCGTCGTCGCCGATGTCGTCGTCGGCCGTCGGACACCGAAAGCGCAACCGCCGAAGGGCTTTTGGCTGCATCGCCGTGGGCTCCTGCCGACCGCCACGTGGCACTACCAGCGGCTGCACGGCAGGCGGTACTACCGCCGGCATGTGGCGCGCGAAATCAATCCGGGACGATACGCCGGGGTGTGAGCGGTTTCGCCAGCTGAGGCGGCGTTTCAGCTCATAGCTGGTGCTTAACTGACGCATAGCGGGAACCATTGTTTACCCCCGCATCATTTGTCTCATGAGTGAAACATCTGAAAACCCGACTGTGCGGACCTCAACCGCAACTGCACCGGCGCCCGCGACACCACCCGCGCCATACAAGACCCCCCGGGTCTTCATCGCCGCGGCGTGGGTCGCCATCGTCGCCGGGATCGTGTTCGTCGTCTCGGTCATCTTCTTCACCGGGATGGCCCTCGGCCACCGCGGCGGCGGCCACCACCATCACCACCACCACAAGCACCACGCGATGATGCATCGATTCGGTCCCGGTGGTCCGGGTGGCGGGCCGGGCGCGAACGCTCCGGGTGCTCCGGGTGGACCGGCGGCCGCGACCCCCGGCGCGCCGGGCCCGAGCCAGATCCCGTCGTCCGTCGCCCCGTCGCGGACGCCGTAGGGGGAAGTTCCTAACCGACAGCGTGTGGCCCCGCGCTCGCTCGAGCGCGGGGGCCACCCTTCTTGGCACGAGCAATTCACAGCAACGTTTGCAAGTATCGAGGCATGAGCGAAACACCTGAACCGACGACGCAACCGCCTCCCCCCGCCGCCGTGCCGCCGCCGGCACCGCCGGCCCACGAGCGGGTCAAGCCCCCGAAGGTCTTTGTGGCCGCCGCGTGGGTGGTGATCGTCGCCGGGATCGTGTTCATCCTCGCCACAGTGTTTTTCGCCGGCGTCACGGTCGTCGGGTACGACTACCACTGCCGTCACCACCATCACGGCATGATGTTCGGCCCCGGTGGCCCCGGCGGCCGGGGTGGGCCGTGGGGCGGACCGTGGGGATATGCACCCGGCGGCCCCGGAATGATGCCACCCGGGGGCCCGGGAATGATGCCACCCGGGGGCCCGGGAGTGATGCCACCCGGGGGCCCGGGGATGATGCCGCCCGGCGGCCCGGGTGGTCCCGCCGAGTCGCCGACGACGAGCGCGCCCGCGCCGGTCCCGAACGCGCCGGGCACCCCGCGCCCCTAGGCGGGGTCACCCCCGCGACGTTCGCCGCCGGGCAGCGGTCCTGGCATGATCGAGACCCATGACCATTGAAGTCGTTTACACCACGGAATCCACCGCGACCGGCGGCGGTCGCGACGGCCACGTGAAGTCAGACGATGGCCGCATCGACCTGGAGACCCGGCCGCCGAAGGCGATGGGCGGCAGCGGCGAGGGCACCAACCCCGAGCAGTTGTTCGCCGCCGGGTACGCGGCCTGCTTCCTGGGCGCGCTGCGCCTGGTGGCCGGCAAGTCGAAGGTCACGCTCGATGACGCCACCAACGTCAGCGTCGAGATCGGCTTCGGCAAGGACTCCGAGGGCGGATTCGGGCTGACCGGCAAGATCGTCGGCTACCTGCCGGGCGTCGAACAAAGCGTCGCCGACGACCTGATGGAGCAGGCACATCACGTCTGCCCGTACTCCAAGGCCACCCGCGGCAACGTCGACGTCGGCGTCTCCGCCAAGGTCTAGACCGGCATTGGATCCAGCAATGCGGATCTGTGCCGCGGTGGCGACCATCGGCGTGACCGTCGGCTCATCCGTCGGCGGCGCGTTGGCGATCCCGGTCGCGAGCGCCCACCCCTCGGAGCCGGGAGTGGTGTCCTACGCGGTCCAGGGCAAGGGATCGGTCGGCAACATCGTCGGCGGGCCGATGGGCTGGGAGTCGGTGTTCACCCAGCCGTTCCAGGGCTTCTGGGTCGACGTCGCCGAATGCAACAACTGGGCCGACATCGGGTTGCCCGAGGTGTACAACGATCCCGACCTGGCATCGTTCAACGGCGCCACCACGCAGACGTCGGCCAACGACCAGACCCACCTCGTCAGGCAGGCGGTCGGGGTGTTCGCCAACAACGACGCCGCGGCGCGGGCGTTCCATCGGGTGGTGGATCGAACGGTGGGTTGCTCGGGGCAGACCACCGCGATGCATCTGGAAAACGGTTCCACCCAGGTGTGGTCGTTCGACGGCGGGCCGGCCACCGGTACCGATGCCAACTGGACCAAGCAGGAAGCGGGCACCGATCGTCGCTGCTTCGATCAAACCCGGCTGCGCGAAAACGTGTTGCTGCAGGCCAAGGTCTGCCAGTCTGGCAACGCCGGACCCGCCGTCAACGTGCTGGCCGGGGCCATGCAGAACGCGCTGGGTCAGTAAACGGGCCGGGAATATGTCGGGGCGATCTGGAAGATGAAGAGACGGTGGCTATCGCCGCGATAGCTGCGCAACGTTGCGCTCGGTGATGTGGCCGGGCGCGGAGGGATCGTGATATGACGTCCGCCGCCGCTTCCGCCGCGCTCGAGGCCGAGATGGCCAGCTCGACGGCCGCGGCGCAATACATCGCCGACGGCTGCCTGGTGGACGCTCCGCTGGGATGCGTCGGCCTGGAGGTGGAGGGGCACTGCCATGACCCGGCCGATCCCCACCGGCGGCCGAGCTGGACGGAGATCAGCGACGTGCTCGATCCGTTGCCGGCCCTGCCGGGCGGCAGCGTCGTCACCGTGGAGCCGGGCGGCGCCGTCGAACTGTCCGGGCCGCCCACCGACGGCGCGCTGGCGGCCATCGACGCCATGAATCGGGACCAGGCCGTGCTGCGGTCGGCCTTCGCCGACGCCGGGCTGGGCCTGGTGTTCCTCGGGGCGGATCCGCTGCGGCCGCCCAAGCGCATCAATCCCGGCGCGCGTTACCGCGCGATGGAACAGTTCTTCGCCGCCAGCGAATCCGGGGAGGCGGGCGCCGCGATGATGACGTCCACCGCTTCGATTCAGGTCAATGTGGACGCCGGGCCGCAGGACGGCTGGGCGGCGCGGGTCCGGCTCGCGCATGCCCTGGGGCCGACGATGATCGCGATCGCGGCGAATTCACCGATGCTGGGCGGCGAGTTCACCGGCTGGGTCTCGTCCCGGCAGCGCGTGTGGGGCCAGATGGACTCGGCCCGCTGCGGGCCCATCCTGGGTGTCAGCGGCGACGACCCCGGCACCGACTGGGCGCGGTACGCCCTGAAGGCGCCGGTGATGCTGGTGCACAGCCCCGACGCGGTGGCCGTCACGCACTGGGTGCCGTTCGCCGACTGGGTGGACGGCCGGGTGCTGCTCGGCGATCGCCGTCCCACGATCGCCGACCTGGAATACCACCTGACCACCCTGTTCCCGCCGGTACGCCCGAGGCGGTGGCTGGAAATCCGCTACCTCGACAGCGTGCCCGACGCCTTCTGGCCCGCCGTGGTGTTCACATTGGTGACCCTGCTCGACCACCCGGTCGCCGCCGGCGTCGCCGCCGAGGCCGTCGAACCGGTCGCCACCGCGTGGGACGCCGCGGCCCAGGCCGGTCTGCGCGATCGGCGGCTGTACGAGGCGGCCAATCGGTGCGTGGCCGCCGCCGCCGAGCAGGCGCCCGCCGAGCTGACCGACGCGATGCAGCGGTTGACCGACTGCGTCGAGCGGGGCCGATGTCCCGGCGACGAGTTCTCCGACCGCGTGATCGAGCACGGCATCGCCGCCACGGTCGCGCACTTGGCGCGAGGGGGGCCGTGACTCCCCGGGAACGGCTTGCCGACGATCTGGAACGGGCGCGGACCCGGACGCTGCGCCTGACCGACTTCGACGACGCCGAGCTGTGTCGCCAGTACGACCCGTTGATGAGCCCACTGGTGTGGGACCTGGCGCACATCGGCCAGCAGGAGGAGCTGTGGCTGTTGCGCGGCGGCGACCCGCGCCGGCCCGGGCTGCTGCCCCCCGCGGTGGAGGGCCTCTACGACGCGTTCGAACACTCCCGCGCCAGCCGCGCCGACCTGCCGCTGCTGTCCCCGGAGCGGGCCCGATCCTATTGCCGCACAGTGCGATCCGTCGCGCTGGACGCGTTGGATGCCCTGCCCGACGACCCCGACGCGTCCTTCACGTACGCGATGGTGGTCAGCCACGAAAACCAGCACGACGAAACCATGCTGCAGGCCCTGAACCTGCGCACCGGCGCGCCGCTGCTGCTCGACGGGCCCGCCCTGCCCGCGGGCCGTCCGGGCGTGGCCGGGACGTCGGTGCTGGTGCCCGGCGGCCCGTTCGTGCAGGGCGTGGACGCCGCCGCCGAAGCCTACTCGCTGGACAACGAACGCCCCGCTCACGTCGTCGACGTGCCGGCGTTCCGGATCGGCCGGGTCCCGGTCACCAACGGCGAGTGGCGACACTTCGTCGACGACGGCGGCTACCACAGGTCGCGCTGGTGGTCGGCGCGCGGCTGGCAGCACCGCCGGCGCGCCGGCCTGACCACGCCGCAATTCTGGAGCGCCGACGGGCGAACGCGTACCCGGTTCGGCCGCGTCGAGGAGATTCCCGACGACGAACCGGTGCAGCACGTCAGCTTTTTCGAGGCCGAGGCCTACGCGGCGTGGGCCGGCGCGCGGTTGCCCACCGAGACGGAATGGGAGAAGGCCTGCGCGTGGGATCCCGCGACGGGCGGCAGGCGCCGCTACCCGTGGGGGGAGCAGGACCCGTCGGATGCGCTCGCCAACCTGGGCGGCGCGGCGCTGCGCCCGGCGCCCGTCGGCGCCTACCCCGCCGGCGCCTCGGCCTACGGGGTCGAGCAGATGCTCGGCGACGTCTGGGAGTGGACCACCTCGCCGCTGCGGCCCTGGCCGGGGTTCGTCCCGATGATCTACGAGCGGTACTCCCAGCCGTTCTTCTTTCGTGACTACCGGGTGCTGCGGGGCGGATCGTGGGCGGTGGAGCCGTCCATCCTGCGGCCCAGTTTCCGCAACTGGGATCACCCGTTTCGCCGCCAGATCTTCTGCGGGGTCCGGTTGGCCTGGTCCGTCGAGGAGGGCGCCTGATGTGCCGCCACCTCGGCTGGCTCGGCGCCGACGTCGCGGTCTCCTCGCTGGTGCTGGACCCGCCGTACGGGCTGCGGGTGCAGTCCTATGCGCCGCGCCGGCAAAAGCACGGCCTGATGAACGCCGACGGCTGGGGCGTCGGGTTCTTCGACGGCGACACGCCGCGGCGCTGGCGCAGCGCCGCGCCGCTGTGGGGGGACACCTCGTTCGAGTCGGTGGCGCCGGCGCTGCGCAGCCACTGCGTGGTGGCCGCGGTGCGCTCGGCGACGGTCGGCATGCCCATCGAGGTCAGCGCGGCCGCGCCGTTCACCGACGGCCGCTGGCTGTTGTCGCACAACGGCGTGGTCGACCGCGCCGTGCTGCCGGCGACGTCGTCGGCCGAATCCGTCTGCGACAGCGCGATACTCGCGGCCGTGATTTTCGAGCGCGGACTCGACGCGCTGGGCGACACCATCGTCGAGATCGGGACGGCCGACCCCATCGCCCGGCTGAACATATTGGCCGCCAACGGGTCTCGGCTGCTCGCCACGGCCTGGGGCGACACGCTGTCCATCCTGCGTCGCCCCGACGGCGTGGTACTGGCCAGCGAGCCGTACGACGACGACCCCGACTGGGAGGACGTCCCGGATCGCCACCTGGTCGAGGTCACCGCGCAGGGTGTCACGACGACCCCGCTGGACCACTCGCCGAGAGGACCTCGATGACGCTGTCGCTGGACAATCACCTCGCCGCCGACTCGGCGCATCGGGCACTGCGCCACGACGTGTCCGAGGGCCTGCGCAGCACACCGAAGTCGTTGCCGCCCAAGTGGTTTTACGATTCGGTCGGCAGTGAGCTGTTCGACCGGATCACCCGGCTGCCCGAGTACTACCCCACGCGTGCCGAGGCCGAGATCCTGCGCGCCCGGTCCGCCGAGATCGCGGCGGCCAGCGAGGCCGACACCTTGGTCGAACTGGGCAGCGGCACGTCGGAGAAGACCCGGATGCTGCTGGACGCCCTGCACAACCGCGGGTCGCTGCGCAGGTTCGTGCCGTTCGACGTCGACGCCGGCATCCTGTCCACCGCGGCGACCGCCATCCAGAGCGAGTACGAGGGCGTCGAGATCAAGGCCGTCTGCGGCGATTTCGAGGAGCACCTGACCGAGATCCCCGGCGGGGGCCGGCGCCTGTTCGCCTTCCTCGGGTCGACGATCGGCAACCTCACACCGGGGCCGCGCGCGGATTTTCTCGCGACCCTGTCCGGCGTGATGCGGCCCGGCGACAGCCTGCTGCTGGGCACCGACCTGGTCAAGGACACCGGCCGGCTGGTGCGCGCCTACGACGACGCCGCCGGGGTGACGGCGGCGTTCAATCGCAATGTGCTGGCCGTGATCAACCGGGAACTCGGCGCCGACTTCGACGTCGACGCCTACCAGCACGTGGCCCGCTGGAACGCGGGCGAGGAACGCATCGAGATGTGGTTGCGGGCCGATCGCCGGCAGCGGGTGCGCGTCGGCGCGCTCGGGCTGACCGTCGACTTCGCGGCCGGCGAGGAGATGCTGACCGAGGTGTCGTGCAAGTTCCACCCGGAGGGCGTGAACGCCGAGTTGGTCGGCGCGGGACTGCGCCGCATCGGTTGGTGGACCGACGATGCGGGCGACTTCGGGCTGTCGCTAGCGGTCAAGTGAGCGAGCTGGCCGTCCGATGGCGGGAGGCCCGCCCGCCGGCGGCCGGGCTGCACCTGGACAGCGCGGCGTGTTCGCGCCAGAGTTTCGCGGTGATCGACGCGACCGCCCGGCACGCGCGCCACGAGGCCGAAGTCGGCGGGTATGTCGCCGCCGAGGCCGCCGCGCCCGTGCTCGATGCTGGGCGCGCCGCGTTCGCCGCGCTGAGTGGGATGCCCGACGCCCAGGTTGTGTACACCACCGGCTCCTTGAACGCGCTGGATCTTCTGCTGGGCGGCTGGCCGGCCGACCGCCGCACGGTGGCCTGCCTGCCCGGCGAATACGGTCCCAACCTGGCGCTGATGGAGATCCACGGGTTCGAGCGCCGGCTACTGCCGACCCTCGAGGACGGACGGGTGGCGCTCGACGACGCGGCGCTCGCCCTCGAGGCCGACCCGCCCGATTTCGTGCACCTGACCACGGTGGCCAGCCACAGCGGTGTCGTGCAGCCGACGGCGATGGTCGCGAAACTCTGCGCCGAATTGGGCCTGCCGCTGGTCGTGGATGCCGCGCAGGCGCTCGGTCAGGTGGACTGCGCGGTGGGTGCCGACGCCACGTATTCCTCGTCGCGCAAGTGGATCGCCGGGCCCCGCGGGGTGGGGGCGCTGGCCGTGCGCCCCGACCTGATGGAGCGGTTGCACCCGAGGCTGGCCGCGCCGGAGTGGGCCGCGGGCGCGCCGGTGGCGCAGCAGCTCGAATTCGGTGAGGCGAATGTGGCTGCGCGAGTTGGGTTTTCGGTGGCGCTGGGCGAACATCTGGCGTGCGGGCCCGATGCGGTGCGGGCGCGCCTGGCCGAGTTGGGCGCGACCAGCCGCACCGCGCTGGCTTCTGTGGCCGGATGGGCGGTTATCGAAGAGGTCGAAGAGCCCAGCGCCATCACCACTTTGGTGCCGGTCGACGGCGCCGACCCGCAGGCCGTGCGCGCATGGCTGCTCGCCGAACGGCGCATCCTGACCACCTACGTCGGGGTCGGGCGCGCACCCCTGGAACTGTCCGGGCCGCTGCTGCGGATCTCGCCGCACGCGGACACGACGGCCGAGGACCTGGCGATGTTCGCCGAGGCGCTGGCCGCGGCGACGGCGGCCTTGTCTGCTTGAGGCCTAGCCGGCCTTGTGCGCCGTGAGCAGGTAGGCGGGAAACTTCATCCGGCCCTTCTCGTCGCGCTCGTGTGGCGGAAACTCGAACGGCGCGTCGGCGGGAAGATTCGTCGGAATGTTGGCGTGGATGTGGGCGGGCCGAATCTCGTCGATCTCCCAGTACTTGCTCACCGCGGCGCGCAACTCGTCCTCGTCGACCTCGTTGGGCTTCGTTTCCATCTCGGCGGGGAACGCGCCCTTGGCGAACACCAGCACGAAATAGCCGGCGCCCGGGGCCGCGGCGCGGTGTATCGAGCGCAGGTAGCCGTCGCGGCCCTCGACCGGCAGCGAGTGAAACAGCGTGCTGTCGACCACGGTGGCGAACCGGTCGTCGTAACCGGTGAACGACGTGATGTCGGCCTGCACGAAGCTGGCCGTGCTCAGGCCGCGTTCCTCGGCCGCCCTGGTGGCCGCCGCGACGGCGGTGGGCGTGATATCGATGCCGACCACGGTGTAGCCCCGCTCGGCCAGCGCCAGCGACAGCTCGGCGTACCCGCACCCGGCGTCCAGCACGTCGCTGCGGAATTTGCCGGCATCCATCAGCGCCGCCAGCTCCGGCTGCGGCTCACCGATGTTCCACGGCGGCGGACCCTCGAAAGCGCCCTGCTCGCGGTATGCGCTGTCCCAGTCCATGATTTCGGGCGACATGGTCCCCAACGTACCCGCGCCTACATCGGCCAGGTGTGCACCGGCTCGTTGGCGTGCATGTGCTCGCAGTACCGGCGCAGCATCTCGGCCAGCGCCGCCGGCCGCGTCATCCCGCCGTCCTGCAGCGCCTGCACCGTGGATACCTGCCAGCTCGCGCCGTTGCGGCCGGTCGTCGCGCGGCCCTCGATCACGCTCAGGAACCGATCGCGGACCTCGGCGTCGACGCCCCAGCGGCGCAGTCCGTCGTCGGCGATCGGGAGCAGCGTGCGCAACACCAATTCCCGGGCCGCCACCTGGCCCAGGCCCGGCCACCGCAACCGCGCCTGAATACCGTGCCGGGCCGCCGCGACGAAATTGCTTTGTGCCGCAGTGAAACTCATCCTGCTCCACAGCGGGTCGTCGGCCTCGGACAGGCTGCGCAGCATGCCGTAGTAGAAGGCCGAATTCGCCAGCATGTCGACGACGGTCGGACCGGCCGGCAGCACGCGATTCTCCAGGCGCACGTGCGGGCGCCCGTCGACGACGTCGTACACCGGCCGGTTCCACCGGTACACGGTTCCGTTGTGCAGGCGCAATTCGTGCAGCGCGGGAATGCGTCCGGCGGCCAGCTCGGCGACCGGATCCTCGTCGGACAACTCGGGCAGCAGGGCTGGGAAGTAGCGGATGTTCTCCTTGAACAGGTCGAGGATCGAGGTGATCCACCGTTCGCCGAACCACACGCGCGGCCGCACCCCCTGAGAGGTCAGCTCCTCGGGCCGGGTGTCGGTGGATTGCGTGAACACTTCGATCCGGGTCTCCGCCCACAGCTCGTGGCCGAAGAAGTAGGGCGAATTCGCGCCCAGGGCCAGCTGCGGACCGGCCAGCACCTGTGCGGCGTTCCAGTTGGCGGCGAACTCCGCCGGGGCGAGTTGCAGGTGCAATTGCGTGCTGGTGCAAGCGGATTCGGGCGCGATGGTGGTGGTCCGCCAGCTCAACGGCTCCGGGCCGGCGATGTCGATCTGGATGTCCTCGCCGCGCGCGCTGAAGATCGACTCGTTGAGCGCGGCGTAGCGGCTCGACTCGCTCATCCAGCCGTGCTCGAGGTGTTCGGGCATCAGCGTCGGCAGGATGCCGATCATCACGATGTGGGCGCCGCCGGAACTGGCCTTGGTCTCCGCGTCGTTCAGGCTGGCCCGCACCTCGGCCTCCAGATCCAGGGCGGTATGTCCGGGCAGCGGCCGGGGCGGCACGTTGAATTCGATGTTGTAGGCGCCCAATTCGGATTGATAGGCCGGGTCGGCGATGGCGTCCAGCACATATCGATTCGACATGGCGGGCTGGTAGTCGGCATCGACGAGGTTGCATTCGATCTCCATGCCGGTGAGCGGCCGCTCGGACTCGAAGTGCGACCGCGTGAGCATCGTCTCGAATACGTCCACACACAGCTGCACCTTGCGCCGGTATTCACTGCGCTGTGCGCGGTCATAGGCGGTGCGCTTGACCTCTTCGCCCACAAAGCCGATGGAACAGGTTTACCGGCGGTAACGCAAGCGCGACGGGCGGTAGACCATCATGGACGATGACAGGACAGAACGTTGAAGGAGAGCAGTTGGCCGACTTCGTCGCCGCCATAGACCAGGGCACCACCAGCACCCGTTGCATGGTCTTCGACCACGCCGGGGCCGAGGTCGCCCGTCACCAGCTCGAGCACGAGCAGATCCTGCCGCGCGCCGGCTGGGTCGAGCACGACCCGGTCGAGATCTGGGAGCGCACGTCGTCGGTGCTGACATCGGTGCTCAACCGCGCCAACCTCGCACCGGAAGACATTGCGGCCCTGGGAATCACGAACCAGCGCGAGACCACGCTGGTGTGGAACCGGCGCACCGGGCGGCCGTACTACAACGCGATCGTCTGGCAGGACACCCGCACCGACCGGATCGCGTCGGCACTGGACCGCGACGGCCGCGGTGACGTCATCCGGTCCCGGGCGGGCCTGCCGCCGGCGACCTACTTCTCCGGCGGGAAGCTGCAGTGGATCCTGGAGAACGTCGACGGGGTGCGCGAGGCCGCCGAGCGCGGTGACGCGCTCTTCGGCACCGCCGACACCTGGGTGCTGTGGAACCTGACCGGCGGCCCGCGCGGCGGTGTGCACGTCACCGACGTCACCAACGCCAGCCGCACCATGCTGATGGACCTGGAGACGCTGGACTGGGACGACGAGCTGTTGTCCTTCTTCTCCATTCCCCGGCGGATGCTGCCGGCGATCGCGCCGTCGTCGTCGCCGCAGCCGTACGGTGTGACCACCGAGACGGGGCCCGTCGGGGGCGAGGTGCCGATCACGGGGGTCCTCGGTGACCAGCACGCGGCGATGGTCGGTCAGGTGTGCCTGGCCGCGGGCGAGGCCAAAAACACCTACGGCACCGGCAATTTCCTGCTGCTGAACACCGGCGAGACGATCGTCCGGTCGAAAAACGGCCTGCTGACCACGGTGTGCTACCAGTTCGGCAACGCCAAACCCGTTTACGCGCTCGAGGGTTCGATCGCGGTGACCGGATCGGCCGTGCAGTGGCTGCGCGATCAGCTGGGCATCATCAGCGGCGCGGCCCAGAGCGAGTCCTTGGCCCGGCAGGTTCCCGACAACGGCGGGGTCTATTTCGTGCCGGCGTTTTCCGGCCTGTTCGCCCCGTACTGGCGATCCGATGCGCGCGGCGCGATCGTGGGGCTGTCCCGGTTCAACACGAACGCGCACCTGGCCCGCGCGACGCTGGAGGCGATCTGCTACCAGAGCCGCGATGTGGTCGACGCGATGAGAGCGGATTCCGGTGTGCACCTTGAGGTTTTGAAGGTCGACGGTGGCATCACCCGCAACGAGCTGTGCATGCAGATTCAGGCCGATGTGCTCGGTGTGGACGTGGTGCGGCCGGTGGTCGCCGAGACGACCGCGCTCGGCGCCGCCTACGCCGCGGGCCTGGCCGTCGGGTTCTGGGCGGATCCGTCCGACCTGCGGGCCAACTGGCGGGAGGACAAGCGGTGGACGCCGGCGTGGAGCGACGAGCAGCGCGCCGCCGGGTATGCGGGCTGGCGTAAGGCCGTGCAGCGAACCCTCGATTGGGTCGACGTCTCGTAGCCGCGAGCGCGCCCATATGTACAGCGACACGCCGGTTCGGCCGGCATTTTGGGCGCGCTCGCGGGGAAACGAGGGTCAGTCCTCGCCGAGGATGCCGTAGATCTCGCGCCGCGCATTGTTGACGATCTCGACGATGCGCTGCTGCTGCTCGGAGCTGGCGGTGTGCGCGGATTGCGCGACGGCGCCGAACAGCTGGCCCATGGCGGTCCGCAGGTTGACGTGGCCCGGGTCGGCGCCCTTGGCGATCTCGTCCCACGGCGGCGTCTCGACCTTCTCGGCCGCCGCACGTCCCTGCTCGGTCAGCTCGAAAAGCTTTTTGCTGCCCTCGGTTTCGGCCGCGGTGATCAAGTCTTCGTCGGCCAGTAGCTGCAGCGTCGGGTAGACCGAGCCGGGGCTCGGCTGCCAGATTCCGTTACTGCGCTCGGCGATCTGCTGGATCATCTCGTAGCCGTGCATCGGCCGCTCGGCCAGCAGCACCAGGATGGCCGCCCGCACGTCGCCGCGCCGGCCGCGACCGGGACCGCCGCGACGCCAACCACCCGGGCCGAAGCCGAAGCCCGGGCCGAAGCCCGGTCCGAAACCCGGCCCGAAGGCCTGGTCGCGGGCGTGTTCACGGGCCTGTGCACGGACATGTTCGCGGAACTCCCGTCGCGCCTGGCGCCTGGCGTCATGCAGGGCACGCCGCTGGGCGGGGTCGGGGCCGAAGCCGAACCCGAGGCCGGGCTGGCCGCCGAATGGACCATCGGGCGGAATGAAGGGATTCGTCATTGTTCGTAGTCCTTACGTCTCATGGGGCGCGCAGGGGCGCGCGCTTCGAAGCATCACGATATATCGCGAACTAACGCGATGCAACCGTATGAGCCCCAAATCCGCCATGACGGGGCAGTTTGCACCTGAATGCCGACGGGTAGCACCTGAGGGATGAACGCAAATAACCCCAACGTGACGTTCGAGAGCGGGACCCGCGGCGCGACCGGAACTGCGCAGGGCCCGGGCCGCAGACGCCACGTCTGGCCGTGGATCAACTGGGGGTTGGCGCTGTCCACGGTGCCGGCGGCCGCGCTCGTGATGCTCTTCGCGCTGGGCGCCGTGATGAGCACCGACGGCTGCAGCGGTCACAATTGCCCGAACCTGGGCCGCGGGGGCATCGATTTCGGCGTCGCGTTCTACGGCGCGCCCGTGGTGGCCTTTCTCGTCATCGTCGTCTCGTTCTTCACCGCCAAGCACCGCGGCGGGATCGCGGTTCCGCTGGCCGGGTGGGCGTTGCTGATCATCGACGTCGCCCTGATGGCGATCGCCGTCTCCAGCTAGCGGGGCGGCGAGAAGCCGCCGTCCTGCGGTTGCGGCCAGCCGGGGGCGGGCCCGGCGGGCGGCCAGGGTCCCATCGGCGGCGGCGGCGTGGCGGGACGGAGTCGCGCCAGCTCGCGGCGGTGCCGTTCGGCGAGGACCGCGGCCAGCACCAGTTCCGGCGGGGCGCCGGGCGGCGGCGGCGGGGCGATTCGGGACACCACGTCGCCAGCGAACCGGTAGGCCATCTGCTGGCGTAACTGCCGGTCGAGTTGTGGTGCGCGGGAAAGGAATTGGCGCGCAACCTCGGCCTGGCCGGGCGACAGCCCCGACAGCTGAAGCGACGCCGCCCACCAGGCCAACGACGGCGGCATGGCCGGCGGCGGCCCCTGTCGCGGCCCGCGTTCGCTCACCACGACCGTGCCGGCGAAGATGTCGCCGATGCGTTTGGCCTTCGGCGATAGCATGCTGCAGATGACGGCGGGGCTGCCCAGGAACATCCAGATCTCCACCACGGAGGCCAGCGCGCGAAACAGCACCTGCCGGAAGCGTTCTGGGCCGCCGTCGTCGGACACCACGCGCAGGCCCATCACGATCTTGCCCACCGACCGTCCCCGCGTGGCGGTTTCGAACGCCAGCGGATACCCGATCATCACCAGCACGGTGAAGATGACCAGGACGGCGCCGCTCAGCGCGCTGTCGAACTGGGTCAGGGTGGCGGCCCATAGCATCAGCCCGAGCAGGTAGAAGACGAACATCACCGTGATGTCGATCAGTGCTCCCACGGCGCGCACCGGCAACTGGGCGATCTGCACGTCGAGCACCACCGCGTCCCCGGTCACCACCTCCGACATAACACCGAACGGTACAGGCTGCGATTAGGCTGCTCAGGGTGGACGTCGACGCATTCGTGCTGACCCATCGCGGCACCTGGGATCGACTGGACCAGCTGGTCAGGCGCCGCCGGTCGCTGACCGGCGCGGAGGTCGACGAACTCGTCGAGCTGTACCAGCGCGTGTCCACCCATCTGTCGATGCTGCGATCGGCATCGTCCGATTCGCTGATGATCGGCCGGCTGTCGAGCTTGATAGCGCGCACCCGCTCCGCGGTGACGGGCGCCCACGCGCCGCTGAGCAGTGCGTTCGTCCGGTTCTGGACGGTGTCGTTTCCCGTGGTGGCCTACCGCTCCTGGCGATGGTGGTTGGGCACGGCGGCGGCGTTTTTCGGCGTCGCGCTGGTCATCGCGTTCTGGGTGGCCGGCAATCCGGAGGTGCAATCGGCGCTCGGAACCCCAACGGACATCGATCAATTGGTCAACCACGACGTCGCCTCCTACTACAGCGAGCACCCGGCCGCGGCCTTCGCGCTGCAGGTCTGGGTGAACAACGCGTGGGTCTCGGCGCAGTGCATCGCGCTGTCGGTGCTGCTGGGGCTGCCGATCCCGATCGTGTTGTTCGAGAACGCCGCCAACCTGGGCATGATCGCCGGACTGATGTTCCACGCCGGCAAGGGCGGAATCTTGCTGGGTCTGCTGGCTCCGCACGGGCTGCTGGAGCTGACGGCGGTATTCCTGGCCGGGGCGGTGGGCATGCGGCTGGGGTGGTCGGTGATATCGCCCGGCGACCGGCCGCGTGGGCAGGTGCTCGCCGAACAGGGCCGCGCGGTGGTGTCCGTCGCCGTCGGCCTGGTCGGTGTGCTGCTGGTGTCCGGGTTGCTCGAGGCGCTGGTGACGCCGGCGCCGTTGCCGACGTTCGTTCGCGTCGGCATCGGCGTCGTCGCCGAGGTGGCGTTCCTGTCCTACATCGTCCACTTCGGCCGTCGCGCCGCGAGGGCCGGGGAGACGGGCGACGTCGACGACGCGCCCGACGTCGTCCCCACCCGGTAGCCGGCAGCGAAAGTCAAAGCCGCCCGGTCGCTTTCATCGCCAGGTAGTGGTCGGCGATCGCGGGCGCCAGTTCCGTGGGGACGGCGTCGACGACCTCCACCCCGCCGTGGCGCAGCCGCGACGCGATGGCCCGGCGGTCGTTGCGGGATCGCTCGGCGGCCGCCGCGTCGTACACCGCAGCGGGATCGGAACGCCCGGCGGCCATCTGGTCGACGCGCGGATCGGCGACCGCGGCGATCATCACATGATGCCGGGACGACAACTGCGGCAGGATCGGCAGCAGCCCCTCGTCCAGTGCGGTCGCGTTGAGGTCGGTCAGCAGCACCACCAGCGACCGCCGCCGGGTACGCCGCAGGATGGCGGCAATCATTGCGCGCCAATCGGATTCGACGAGGGTCGGCTGCAGCGAGGCCATCGCGTCGACCAGCTGGGCGAGCAGCTCGGTGCGCGACGCCCCGAACACGGCGGCCCGGCTCACCCGGTCGTGCGCCAGAAAGTCGACGTGGTCGCCGGCCCGCGATGCCAGCGCGGCCAGCAGCAGGGCGGCGTCCATCGACCAGTCCAGCCGGGGCCATCCCGCGGGGTCCGCGGCGGTCGGGTCGACGCCGACGCGGCCGGCCGCCATGCGCCCGGTGTCGAGCACGATCACCACCCGCCGGTCGCGCTCGGGCCGCCAGGTGCGAACCATCACGTCGGCGCGGCGCGCGGTGGCGCGCCAGTCGATGGAGCGGACGTCGTCGCCGACGACATACTCGCGCAGCGAGTCGAATTCGGTTCCCTGCCCCCGGATCAGCGTGGGCAGCAGCCCGTCGATCTCCCGCAGCTTGGCGAGCCGCGACGGCAGGTGCTTGCGCGACAGGAAGGGCGGCAGCACCCGCACCTGGCCCGACACCGGCCGGGAGCGCTGCCGTCCGGCGAACCCCAGCGGCCCGATCGACCGGGCGGTGACGACGGCCGCGCGCTGATCGCCGCGGCGAACCGGCCGCAGCACGCTGCGGACACGCCGGCTCTGGCCGGCTGCGATGGTGACGGCGTGACTGCGCGGTTCGGCGCGCGCGCTGGGCGGCCAGGCGTCGCGGATCTGGCCGCGGAAGCGGCGGCGGCCGTCGTTGAAGATCTCCAGGTCGGCATCGACCCGCTGGCCCAGCCGGGCGGAGCAGTCCGGCGACCGGGTGTAGCGCAGCCCACGGGTGCTGCCCGCCAGCCCGACATCGATGGCGACCACCACCGCCAGCGCCACCAGTAGCGCCACGAAAGCCCTTGCCGGCCAGGGCGACAGCGCGATCGGAAGGACGAGAATCAGCGCCGCCAGGCCGGTGCGCCCGGTCAGGATCACTATCGGGGCACCGGAACCGAGGCCAGGATTCCGTCGAGCACGCCGTCGGGTGTGGCGCCCTCGAGCTCCGCTTCGGGGCGAAGCATCACCCGGTGCCGCAGCGTCGGGCGGGCCATGGCCTTCACGTCGTCGGGCGTGACGTAGTTGCGGCCGGACAGCCATGCCCAGGATCGGGCGGTGGCCAGCACCGCCGTCGCCCCGCGTGTCGACACACCCAGCTGCAACGCAGGGGAGGAACGGGTGGCGCCGACGATGTCGACGATGTAGCCGAGCACCTCGTCGGCGACCAGCACCTGCGCGACGGCTTGCCGGCCGGCCGCCAATTCCCCGGGCCCAGCCACCGGCTTGATCGCGGACAGGTCGCGGGGGTCGAAGCCGTGCGCGTGCCTCCCGAGAATGACGATCTCGGAATCGCGTTGCGGCAGTGCGACATTCAGCTTGAGCAGGAAGCGGTCCAGTTGCGCCTCGGGCAGCTGGTAGGTGCCCTCGTATTCGATCGGGTTCTGTGTCGCGGCGACGATGAAGGGGTCGGGCAGCGGCTTGGCCTCGCCCTCCACGCTGACCTGACGCTCCTCCATCGCCTCGAGCAGCGCGGCCTGGGTCTTGGGCGGGGTGCGGTTGATCTCGTCGGCCAGCAGGAGATTGGTGAACACCGGGCCGGGCCGGAACGCGAACGCGGCGGTGCGCGAGTCGTACACCAACGATCCGGTGACGTCGCCGGGCATCAGGTCGGGGGTGAACTGCACGCGCTTGAACTCCAGCTGCAACGCCGCGGCCAACGCCCGGACCAGCAGCGTCTTCGCCACTCCCGGAACGCCTTCCAGCAGCACGTGACCGCGGCACAGCAGCGCGATGACCAGGCCGCTGACGACCCCTTCCTGTCCGACGACGGCCTTGGCGAGCTCACCGCGCAACGCCAGCAACGCATTTCGCGCGGATTCGGCGGCCGGGTCTGAGACGGGGGTGTGCGGCGGGGACGGTTGTGTCACGAGTGTGTGACCTGCCTTTCGATTTCGTCGAGCGCTCGGGCGAGTTGTAGCAAGTCGTCGTCGGTGGCCGGCGGCGGGCCGAACAGGTGATAGGAAACGAAGCCCGCGTCTGCCCCGCTGCGCTGGGCAACGGTCGCCACCACCGCCGGCGGCGGCGTGCCCGCGCCGAGGCCGAGGCGCGGCAGTAGGCGCTGCAGCGTGGCGGTGCGCAACGCCTGGGCGGCGCGATCGCGGGCGCGCCGGGACCGGTAGAGCCGGCCGCGCCCCTCCACCGTTTCCGACGCCCGCACCACGACGGGCAGCTCCTCGGCGACCAGCGGACCCGGCCGGCGCCCCTTCCACAGCGCAACCAGCAGCACCACCAGGCAGAGCTGCCAGACGACCCAGATCGCATTCTCCGGGATCAGGTCGGAAATCGATGCGGGCGAGGATGTTTCGCCCTCGACGCGATGCGGCGCGTACCAGATGAGGCGGGGCCGGTCACCGGCGAGGTTCATCGCCAACGCGGCGTTGCCCGCGTGCAACAGGCCGCCGTTGGTCATGAAATCGGTGCTGCCGACGGCCGTCACTGTCCGGGCGTGGTCCCGGAACCGGATCAGTATCCCGTCGTAGCAGCGCGTCATGGTCCGGCCGTCTTTGGCCTTGTAGCTGACGCTCGGGCCGAACCGCACCGACCCGGCCCGGGTGGCCTCGCGCAGCGAGCAATTCGGGTTGCTGTCGAAGTCGCTGGAGGGCTCGATGGTCACCCCTGGCATGAGTGCCTCGCGGGTTCGCGCCGTGGGCTCCACCAGCAGGAGATCGCCGGGGGCCTTCGCCAGCCGGTCCAGCAGGGTGTCGTCGGCCAGGTACTGACTCTGTGCCACCAGGATGAGCGTGTTGGGGCGTGCCGCCCGCTCGACGTCGGCGATGCCGTTGGCGACGATGACGTCGACGCCGCCGTCGCGCAGCAGCGCCACCAGGGCGTGGGCACCGTCGGGCTCGGTCGAGGCGGGATCCATCGGGGCGCCGGGTCGCGGTTCGGTCAGGTAGGCGCCGATCGCGGCGATCGCGGCGAGCACGACCAGGGCGAGCGCCACCCAGGCCCATGTGCGCCACCGCGCCGCCGGTCGCGTCGGGATCGTCGCCGTCACCGGACCCTCGCCCATGATTCGACGGCGACGTGCGGGCCCGACGTCGGTGCGGCGGCCGGTGGTCTGGACCGCAGGTGGTCGTCGAGGTCCGCGATCATCTGGTAGGCGGCTGCAGTTCCGGGCCGCTCACCATAGGTGACGTCGTTGAAAGCCGTTGCCGCCTCCCACAATTCGCCTTCGAGATGAGGCAACGCCGCGGCGGCGTCGTGCGCCAGCTCGTTGGCGGTGCGGCCGGGGGCAGGGTTGAGCACGCCGGTCTCCTCGAGCTGGCGTGCGACGGCGCGCAACCGGTGTCGGATCGCCGCGGCCCAATTACCTTCCGCCGCATAGCCTTCCGCGGTCGCGCGATGCTGGGCGGCGGTGAGCTGTGCGGCTTCGAACAGCAGGTGGTCACCGCCCCGGCGGGTGCGCATGGTGCGCCGCGCGACATGGACGGCGACTATCACCGCGAT
Organism: Mycobacterium sp. NGS26; assembly: GCF_059813025.1. Taxonomy (NCBI): domain Bacteria; kingdom Bacillati; phylum Actinomycetota; class Actinomycetes; order Mycobacteriales; family Mycobacteriaceae; genus Mycobacterium; species Mycobacterium sp. NGS26. Next base: position 1,082,497 of record NZ_JCALDU010000001.1, on the reverse strand, counting down.
TGCAAGCAGGATCAGCAGCACCGTGGTGGTGAACAATCCCCCCGGGACCGCCGAGGTCTTTTGCAGCAGCCGGTAGATCTGTTCGTTGAGCCAGTCGATGAGTTGTTGTGCCGCAGAAGCCTTCGAATAGATCGGCTTGCCGAGCTCGGTCTGTGCGGCCAGGTGGGCGCCATCGCGGTCGATGTCGATGGAAGGCACTGTCTCAGCTCGTCCTCGCTCGGCCTACGCGGGCCGGGTCAGCCACAGGTTGTCGGTGGACGCGGCAGCGTAGGGCCCGCCGGCGGCGCCGGTCTGCAGCACCAGATCGAATGCCTCGGCGCGCATTCGGCGGTCGGTGTAGAGCAGCACGATCACTCCGGCGTTGAAGGGCGCGGTGACGATCTCGCCGATCGCCGCCCCGACGGATGCGACCGAGGTGCCGATGAGCAGCGCCGAAACCGACGGGTTTCCGGACAGGATGACCTGGCCGACGATGCTGAACGGCACCGCCATCGCGTTGGCGACGACGGATGCCACGATGAACGTCAGCGTCCGGATTCCCAGCACCCGCCAGAAGCCGCCGCGAACCAGCGCGAAGGACCTGGTCAGCGCCTCGATGACCGGCAGCCTCTCGAGCACGATCAGCACGGGTGCGAACAGCACCACCGTGTAGAGGAACACCAGCACCGCGATCATCGCGAGCCCCAGCGGGAAGCCCAGCAGGACGGCCAGCGCGCCGTTGCCGATCGCCGCCAGCAGCGCGAGTATCACCGCGACCAACCCGGCCAGGACCACCACCACCGCGGCTTCCAGCAAGGCCAGCCCGAGCAGGGGAAGCAGCCGGCCGCGAATCTTGCGCCAGGTTTCGCCGATGGTGATCGTCGAACCGAACACCGCCCGCCCGACGATGACGGTGAGCATTCCGGACAGCATCATGCTGCCCAGCCAGGTGACCAGGAGGCTGGCCGACATCGACGCCCCCCACGCCCCCATGACCCCCCACGTCAGCTCGTCCGGCCGGTCGGTGGTGAGCCGGCCGTAGGCGGCCAGCGGCCCGAAGAAGGCGATCCGCGTGATGATCTGCATGGCCACGACCACCAGCGTGGTCAGTCCCAGCGTGGCCTTCGGGTTGGTGCGGATGTAGCCGACCGCGCCGTTGAAGATGTCGCTCAGCGACAGCGGACGCAGCGGGATGATCCCGGGCTTGAGCGCCGCCGGGGTGGGTGGCGGCCCGAATCCCGGCGGCGGGCCGTAGCCGGGCGGGGGGCCATAAGGTGGGGGACCGTAACCGGGCGGGGGGCCGTAGCCGGGCGGCGGGCCGTAAGCGGGCGGTGGGCCGTAAGCCGGCGGGGGGCCGTATGCGGGTGGCGGGCCGTAAGGCGGGGGTCCGTAAGCCGGCGGCGGGCCGGCCGGATAGCCGGGTGGCAGCGTGCTCACCGTGTCCGGTGGCCTTTGAAACCGGGCCCGTCGTGGGTCATGGCCTCCATCCTGTCGGCGGTCGGGGCATTTCTCAATCTCTGCTCGCGACGCCCGCGTAGCGTCTCAGGCATGGCGGAACTGAAATCCCGGCTCCGGGCCGACCTCACCCAGGCGATGAAGACCCAGGACAAGTTGCGGACCGCGACCCTGCGCATGCTGCTGGCCGCGATCCAGACCGAGGAAGTGTCCGGCAAGCAGGCCAGGGAGCTCTCCGACGACGAAATCATCAAGGTGCTGGCCAGGGAGTCCCGCAAGCGGGCCGAGGCAGCCGAGATCTACACCCAGAACGGCCGGGGCGAGCTCGCCGCGAACGAGCACGCCGAGGCGCGGATCATCGACGAGTACCTGCCCACACCGCTCACCGAGGCGGAGTTGGCAGACGTCGCCGACACCGCGATCGCGCAGGTCGCCGAGGACATCGGGGAGCGCCCGGGCATGAAGCAGATGGGGCTGGTGATGAAGGCCGCCACCAAGATCGCGGCCGGGAAGGCCGACGGCGCGCGGCTGTCGGCGGCGGTCAAGGAGCGCCTATAGCCGCGTCGTGACGCCCTGAGGCGGTTTGCGCCCGGCGCGCCGGGGTACAGGTCGGATATGACCAAGTTCGGCTATACCTTGATGACCGAGCAGAGCGGGCCCAAAGACCTTGTGCGGTATGCGCTTTCGGCCGAAGAACGCGGCTTCGACTTCGAGGTCTGCAGCGACCACTTCTCGCCGTGGCTGATGTCTCAGGGGCACGCACCGAATGCGTGGGCGGTGCTGGGCGCGGTGGCGCACGCCACCCACCGGGTGGACCTGTACAGCTACGTGACCTGCCCGACCATGCGGTATCACCCGGCGATCGTCGCGCAGCAGGCGGCCACCGTGCAGATCCTTGCCGACGGGCGGTTCACCCTGGGGTTGGGCAGCGGCGAGAACCTCAACGAACACGTCGTCGGCAAGGCCTGGCCGACCGTCGAGCGCAGGCAGGACATGCTGCGCGAGGCCATCAAAATCATCCGTGAGCTGTTCGGCGGCCGGCTGGTGAACTGGCGCGGCGAGTACTTCCAGGTGGACTCCGCGCGGCTGTGGGATGTGCCCGAGGTGCCGGTCCAAATCGGGGTGGCGGCCAGCGGCGCCAACGGCGTCGAGAAATTCGCCAAGCTCGCCGACCACCTGGTCGCGGTGCAACCCGATGCGGACCTGGTGGGTGCGTGGCACGCCGCGCGTCAGGCCGCCAACGGCGCCGAGGGCGGTCGGGTGGTGGGGCAGCTACCGGTGAGCTGGGATCCCGACCGCGACGTGGCGATCGAACGCGCCCACGACCAATTCCGGTGGTTCGCCGGCGGCTGGGCGGTCAACGCCGACCTGCCGACGCCGGCCGGCTTCGCCGGCGCCACCCAATTCGTGCGCCCCGACGACGTCGCCGAGAGCATTCCCTGCGGACCCGACCTGGACGCGATCGTGGACGCCGTCCGCCCGTACTGGGAGGCGGGGTTCACCGACGTGGCGCTGGTCCAGATCGGCGGCGACACGCAGGAGCTGTTTCTGAAGGAAGCGGCGGAACCGTTGCTCGAGGCGCTGCGGGCCGCCTCGAGCTGAGCGCAAGTTTGGTGCGCTTCGGCAAGGGTATTCGGATGCCAACGCGGACGCGGGGCGGGACGCGTGACGGCTCCGCGTGAGCACGAAGGGATACATGATGTCAAACGAATTGCAGGGCAAGAGAATTGCCATCCTGGCGGCCGACGGGGTGGAGAAGGTGGAACTCGAGCAGCCGCGCGCCGCGCTCGAGGAGGCGGGCGCGGAGGTGCAGCTGCTGTCCCTGAAACCCGGTGATATTCAGGCGCGTAACCACGACCTGGAGCCCGCGGGAACCTTCCCCGTGGACCGGGCTGTCTCGGATGTTTCGGTCGACGAGTTCGACGGCCTGGTGCTGCCCGGCGGCACGGTGAATCCCGACAAGTTGCGCCTGGACCGCTCGGCGGTGTCGTTTGTGCGGGACTTCGTCAACTCGGGAAGGCCGGTCGGCGCGATCTGTCACGGTCCGTGGACCCTGGTGGAGGCCGGGGTGGCGGTCGGGCGAACACTCACGTCGTATCCGAGCATTCGCACCGACCTTCGCAATGCGGGTGCTCACGTGGTGGACGAAGAGGTCGTGGTCGACGAAAACCTGATAACGAGCCGGTCGCCCGCCGACCTGCCCGCGTTCTGCTCGACGGTGGTCGAACAGCTCGCCAGAACCTCGGCGCACGCGTGAATCGGGCGCAGCGTTGACCGCCACCTATCCGGATCTGCGGCCGGAGTTGCTCGTCGCCGAGACCGGCCGGCCGGATGACGTGTACCCGCCGCAAGAGGACTCCCGGCTGCTCGTCGACACGATGCACCGCAGCGGGCTGATCCCGCGCCGGCGGGTGCTCGACCTGTGTGCCGGCAGCGGCTTCGTCGCGATAGCGGCGGCCGAAATGGGTTGTGCCAGCGTCACCGCCTTCGACATCTGCCCGCGCGCGGTGCGCAGCTCCCGGGGCAACGCGGCCGTCGCGGGGGTGGAGATCGACGTCCGCGAGGGCTCCTGGATCGGGGCGCTGAGCTGCGAGCCCTTCGAGGTGGTGGTGTCCAATCCGCCCTATGTGCCGGCACCGCCCGACGACGACACCGCGGCGATCTCGCCGAGCGCCGGGCCGTCGTGGGCATGGAACGCCGGCCTCGACGGGCGGCTGGTGCTGGATCCGCTGTGCGAGTCGGCGTCAAACCTGTTGTGCCGCGGCGGATCCCTGCTGCTCGTCCACTCGGCACTGGCCGGTGTCGGCCAGTCGCTGGACTCGCTGCGGGCAACCGGGCTGGAGGCCGAAGTCATTGCCTCCCAGTGGATTCCATTCGGACCGGTGCTGTCGGCGCGGGCGGCCTGGCTGGAGGAGACGGGCCGGTTGCGGCGCGGCTGCCGGCACGAGGAGCTGGTGGTCATCCGGGCGGACAAGCCATGACCGCCACCCGGGTGCAAGTGGTGCCGAAAGGCCCGGTGCTGGTCTCCGGGCCGGTGCGCATCGAGACGCCCGACGGCCGCGTCGTCGAATCCGACCGGTTCATGGTGGCGATCTGTGCCTGCGGGCGCAGCAGGGAGTACCCGTTGTGCGACACCAGCCACCGGAGATGCCGGCGCGGCTAATCGATGCTAATCGAGCGGTCGCCGCAGCGACGCCTCGTCCCGCTTCCAGCGCGCCATGATGTTGTCCGCCAACCGATTTTCGACCACGGCGTGCGCGCGCATGCCGAAGACGACGTCGGGGTCCAGTCTCGGTTCGCGGGCGACGAGGTCGCCGACGACGTCGAGGCGCACCACCTGTTCGTGCACCGCGTCGGCCACGACGTGCTCGCGGTAGAAGGCGATGCACTGTGGCGGCGCGTCCATCCGTTCCAGCGCCTGGACCATCCGCCGGGAGCCGGGCGGCGAGGTGATCTCCGTCGCCGCGAAATGCCCGATCGCGGCGCCACGCAATCGGCGGTGCAACCCGAACAGCGACATCAGGTTCACCACCGCGAGCGCTTCGGCACCGACGGCGTCAAGGTAGCCCAGATAGGTCGGATCCAGATCGGCGGCAACCAGCAGGTCCGCGAAGAGCTGCTGATGCAGCCGCGGACCCCGGCCGGCGCCGTACTCGTCAAATTCGACCGCCACGAACGCCGCCTTGGCGCCGCCCATCAGCCGCGGGATCGCCCACGCGTGCGGGTCGCCCTCCTTGAGGTGATACAGCGACCTGTGCACGAAGTATTCGCGCATCTGCTGCCAGGTCCCGCTGTCGCGCAGGTGATACGACGGGCCGGTCCCGTCGATGGGCTCGACGGAGATCGCGTCCATTTCCTCCGCCGCCGTGCGGCCGGGGTCGATCGGTCCGACGTCGCGGCGCACCCCCGCCAGGAAGGCCCGCTCGAGTTCGGCGCGCAGGTGCAGGAGGGGGGGATTCCACTCCCAGGTGGGATCCACGCCGGCAAACCCGCGGTAATGCAGCTCGTAGCACATGCACAGGGCCAGCTGCAGGTCCAGGCCGTAGGGATCGGAATCGCGCACGGATGTGCCGATGCGGGCGAGGTGGTCGTTCGACGGCGGTCCCGTCAACGTGCGGCGCACCGCCATCGACAACGGCCCATGGGCCGCCGGGAGGGCGGGTTCGACGGTGATCGATGCGCGGGTCACGCCTGTGTGGATACCACGATCGGGACGGGGCAAACGGTGCGCCGCCGTCAAACCCCCGCCGGGTGCAGACGGAAGCTGATGTCGACCGTCGTTCCGGTTGGGGAAGTGTCGATTTCCATCGCGTTGCTCAGGGCCCTCATCAGCACCAGGCCCCGCCCGCTGTTGCCCGGGTCGGCGGCCGGTTTCTTCCAGGAACCGGTGTCGGTGACTCGCGCCCGGATCTCGCCGTCGGTGGCCTTGGCCTCGAGCAGCATCGACCCGACGGGATGTCCGCGGTACGCGTGCTCGACGCAGTTGGTGCACGCCTCGTTGATCACCAGCACGATGTCGGCGGCTAACTCCTCCGGCACGTCGGCGCCCCGCAGCCAGCCGCCCAGCCGATGCCGGATATCGACCAATTGGTCTGCGGTGGCGATGCTTTCGATGCGCAACGGTGCCCCACCGTGCCGGTAGATCACCATCGCGACGTCGTCGTCATATCCGGCCGCCGGGGCCAGTTCGCGCAGCATCGCATCCGCGACGGCATCCAGCGGCAGCGTCATCGTCTCGACCAAAACGTCTGCGGCGCGGGCGATTCCGTCGTCGATCGACTCGTGCTTGCGCTCGACCAGGCCGTCGGTGAACAGCATCAGCGTCGAGCCCGACGGCAGCACCGTCGACGCCTGTGGGCGGGGCTCGTCCCGGCGGACGGCCAGCGGCACCGAGGTGGCGTCGGTCAGTACGGCCTTCTCGGGCTCGGAACCGGACCCGGCCCCGGCGACCACGGCCGGCATGTGGCCGGCGTTGCTGTACTGCAGCAGACCGGATTCGGTGTCCAGGACGGCCACGAAAACCGTTGTGCAGTAGGCGTTCGGAATGAGCGACGCCGCCGAGTCGAGTTGCTCGAGCAGCAGCGCCGGCTGGGCGCCGTTGATCAACAGCGCCCGCGCCGAGCTGCGCAGCTGGCCCATGATCGCCGCGGCGGGCAAGCCGCGGCCCACGCAGTCGCCGACGACGATGCCGATGCGGTGATCGCCCAGCGGCAGCACGTCATACCAATCGCCGCCGATCTCGAGCGGCGGGACGGCGGGTTCGTAGCGCACGGCAAACCCCGGCGGCGGCTTCACCGGCGGCAGCATCGCGCGCTGCAGGGTTAGCGACGTCTCGCGGGCGCTCTCGAACTGGCGGACATGCTGGATGGCCAGGCTGAGATGGCCGATGAGCACCGTCACCAGCAGCCGATCCTCGGCGCTGATCCAGCGGGGGGAGCCCAGCTCCAGCCACAACGCGACGTCGCCCGCACCGGACAGCACCGCGACCAGCCCCTGCGCCTTCCCGGGGGTGTCCGGCCGGTCGACCGTCTTGGCGGTCAGCGGCAGCTGGTGACGCGCATCCTGAAACGTGCTGCGCAGCCACGGATCAAGGTCGCGCCACGACGACTCGCCGGACTCCCCGGCGATCTGGACGGTCGGCTCCCCGTCGCCGTTCGGCCACGACACGGCGACCACGCGTTGGATGTCGATCGACGTCCGGCACTCGTCGAGCGTGATGGCCAGCAGCTCGGCCACGCTCTTGGCCACGGCCACGGCCGTGGCCAGGCGCAGCACCGCGCTTTCCCGCGCCGCGAACGCGCGCTCTGCGGTGATGTCCCGGATGGTGCCCACGAAAACGTCCCGGTCGCTGCCGGTTTCCTTGACGGCGTTGATGCTCACCGCCACCCAGGCGAGGCGGCCGTCTCGATGCCGAATCGGTGTCTCGTACTCGGCGCTGCCGCTGCTCATCACTTTTTCGATTTGTTGACGCGCCGTCTTCTTGTCGACCAGCCACGGATGGGGCCAGCGATACGGCAAACCTTCGGCGGGGTAGCCCAGGATGTCGGCGAACGCGTGGTTGATCTCGATCACCGCGCCCTCGTGATCGGCGACGAAGAACCCCTCCTGCAGCGAATTCACCAGTGCGGTGCGGAATTTGTCGCGGTCGGCGAGCCCCTCGGCGCGGGCGCGTTGTTCGGCGTAGCGCTTGGTGCCGTCGAGGAATCCGCGGGTTGCGACGTCGAGCGGGGCCAGCGTCTGCAGCAAGAAATCCAGCGCGACCGGCCCGTCAACCCGGATGTCCTTCGCGAGTTCGAGGACCAGCTCGACGTGGTGCTCGATGATGTCGAGCATGCTGATCTGCTCTTCCAGGGCCCGGCGGCCCAGCTCGTGGGCGACGGCCAGGCTGTCCTCGTCGCGGGTGTCCAGGTAGGCCCGCAGCGCGGTGACGTACTGGGCGTGAAAGTCGTCAAGGTTTGCGTTGGTCATGTGGTTGCTCCCCGGTGGCGCGCGGCGAGCACCATCGCATCATCGGATTCCTTGGCGTACTTGCCCAAGATCTCCTCGGCGATCGCTGTGGCCGTGCCCGCGAAGTCGAGGTGGTCCAAGTGCTCCTCGGTGATGCCGTCGGTCGCGATGACGAGCAGGTCGCCGGCGCGCAGCGGAATCACTTGCGCGGGCCTGATTTCCGGGATGCGGTAGCCGACGATGCCCGCGGCCAGCCGCGCGCTGGAGCGGACGTGGACGCCGGCCGCATCCTTGGCCAGCAGGTTGGCCGTGACGTTGCCAACCCCGGTCCACGTCAGCGTGCCGGCCGCAAAATCGACCCGCGCCAGGGTCATCGCGGCTCCTCTGGTGCCGGCCAACACGCGGTGGCACAGCTGGACCAAAACCTCGACCCGCTCGTTGCGGGCGTGCGTGAGCGCGTCGACGGCGCGCAGCGCCGCGGCGGCGGCGGCGGGGCCGTGGCCGAGTCCGTCCAGCACCCCGAACAGGGCGGCAGCACCGTCGATGTCGATCGCTAGGCCGCGGTCGCCGGACGTGTACTCGCCGGGCACCGGGCGGCCCGCCCTTGCCCATTCCATTGGCCCCAGCCGGCCGTGTTCATGCACGGCCGGGAACCCATTTCCACATTTCGATGACCGTCCCGCGGCCGCGCGCGGATTCCACGATCAACCGATCCATCAGGCGGCGGGCCCCGGGCAGGCCCATGCCCAACCCGCGGCCGGTGGAGTATCCGTCCTCCATGGCGCGCTCGATGTCGGCGATGCCGGGCCCGTCGTCCTCGGCGCGCACCACCAGGGCCTTGCGGCCCTCCCGGTCCTCGACCGCGACCCGCACCGCACCGCGACCTGCATAGCTGGTGATGTTTCGCGCGATCTCGGAGATCGCGGTCGCGATCATGGTGACGTCGGTCAGCGAGAATCCGAGGTCGAGTGCGAGCTGGTGGCCGGCTTTGCGGGCTTCGACGATGTCGTCGGGGTTATCGATGTCGACGACGATGTCAGCCTCCACCATCGCGCCCGATCGTCGATTTGCGACTCAGCAGGGCAAGGCCCTCTTCGAGGTCCAGGGCCGTGTTCATGTCATCGAACGCCAGACCCAGTTGGACCATGGCGAAGGCCACCTCTGGCTGCAAACCCACGATCACGGTGTCCGCACCGCGCAGTCGCGTCATGTGCGCGATCGTCCGCAGCGACCGGGCGGCGAACGAATCCATCACGTCGATGGCGGTGACATCGACGATGATGCCCTGCGCGCGGAACCGGCTGACCCGCTCCATCAGGTCGTACCGGAGCCGTTCGGTCTCGGAGTCGGTGAGTGCGGCCTGCACCGTCGCGATCAGAATCGCGCCCTGTTTCAGGATGGGGACTGGCATCGGGAACTCTGCTGATTGGGTCTACCCGGTGGTGTCGCCGGTGCGTGTGACTTCGTAGCCCAGCAGGCGTTCGGCCTCTTCGATACCGCCCTGCAGGTCGCCGACGGCGTTCATCTTCGACAGGTCCAGCCCGATCGTCACCAGCGTCAGGGCGATCTCGGAGGACAGGCCGGTGATGATGACGCTCGCGCCCATCAGCCCCGACGCGTCGACGGTCTGCACCAGGTGGTTCGCCACCGTGGAGTCGATGGTGGGCACACCGGTGATGTCGATGACGACGACCTTCGCGCGGTTGGCGCGGATGGCCCGCAGCAGCTGTTCGGTGACCTGACGGGCGCGCTGGCTGTCCAGCACGCCGATGATCGGCAGAATCAGCAGCTGCTCGCGCACCTGCAGCACCGGGGTCGACAGCTCGCGGATCGCCTCCTGCTGCTGGCGAATGATGCGCTCGCGCTCCTGCACGAAGGACACGCCCACGGTGTTGGCGATGCGGTTGGCCGCCGGCTCGTAGGCGTCCAGCACGCGGTTGAGCATCTCGAAGTCTGTCTGGTACTTCTCGAACAGGGAGCGGGCCAGCACGTCGCGCAGCAGCAAGACGATGCCGAGCACCTCGTCGGTCTCCACGCCCCGGGGGATGATGCGTTCCGACAGGTCGCGCGCATAGGCCTGCAGCGCCTCGACGCTACCGGTCTCGAGCACCTCGACGTAGTTGTCGTAGACGGCGGTGGCTTCGGAGAACAGCTCTTCGGGGGTCATGGCGGTGAGCAACTGCGCCTCGGTGATCCTGCGCGCCCATTCCTCACGCAAAACCGTCCGGTTCTGCCGCAAATGCTGCACTAGCTGCGGTAGCAGGCCCTCGCTGGAGATGCTGACCGTCTGTGCGGCGGTGCTGGTACTGCTGAAATCCGACGGCAAGTCTGACATCTGACCTCCCCATGTGCCGCGTCGCAGTGCGCACGTTCTATGGGGAGACTAGCCTGGATCGTCGCGGGGCAGGTGTTGAGGTCTTCTTCTTTCTCGCAGTTCGCAAAGCAGGTTAGGCTTGCACCACACTTAAGGCACTTAAGGCCCGGGACAAAGGATCGCCATTGTCAGCTCCTGATTCGATTACCACGTTGGTTGCGGACCACGATGGGGTGTCCGTGGTCAGCGTGAGCGGTGAAATCGACCTGGTCACCGCCCCGGCCCTGGAACAAGCCATCGGCGCGGTAGTCGCGGACGGCCCGACGGCACTGGTCATCGATCTTTCCGCGGTGGAGTTCCTCGGCTCGGTGGGGCTGAAGATCCTCGCGGCCACCTACGAGAAGCTGGGCAAGTCCGTCGAGTTCGGGGTGGTCGCGCGGGGTCCGGCGACCAGGCGGCCGATCCACCTGACCGGTTTGGACAAGACCTTCCCGCTGTACCCGACCCTCGACGACGCGTTGACCGCGGTACGGGAAGTCAACGGCTGACGTTCGGTCTCGTCGAGTCCGGCTCGCCGGGGCCGCGTCACCTCATCAGGGCGACATCAGGGCGACATTGCGCCAGAAGCGGGCCAGGCTCTCGGTGCCCCCGAAAAGCGTCGTGAAATTCGTGGAGTCGACCAGCACGATGTCGCCGGCGCGCCGGCCGGCGGGCGGCATCCAGATGAGCGCGTTGAACTCGGTGTTGCCCGCCTCGGTGAACGGATGGGGCCGGGTGGGATCGATTCGTTGCCGGCCGAGCACCCGCAGCGTGTCGCTTTCCGGCGCCGTGAGCTCGTAGTGCGGCAGGTGCGGGTGGAAGTTGAAAGTGGTTACGCCGTCGAGAAGTCCGGGCGCGTCAAGATCGGCGAACGCGGTCAGCGGAGCGATCTCATTGCCGCCTGGGACAACGGCGGGCCTTAGCCCCCACCTGTTGTAGACGGGAACGTCGAGGGCCTTCATCAGCGACCGGGTGTATTGGCTGAAGCGCTGCTGGCGCGGCACCAGCGGGTCGCCGTGGTGTAGGTACTCGACCTGGCGCTGCTCGGGGTCGTGGGTGAAGCCCACGTCGTGGTGCGGGGCCATCAGCAGGCAGGTGCCTTCGCGCTGCAGCCACGCCCGAATCGCTTCGGCCTCCTCCGGTCGCGACTCTTCTTGTCCGAGAACGTGATCCAGCCCGAAAACCATGAGGGTGTCGGCGTCGGCCAGCACCCGCTCGTCGATCGGCAGCTGGTATCCCGCCTGGTCGATCCGCTGGAAGACCGCGACCGGGTGACCGGTCACCTCGCCGGCGAGTTCCTGGAAATGCAGTGTCGAGCGGTGGAACAACTCCAGGGTCCCGGCGATGCCCTGCAGAAAGTGCGCCTCGTCCCACTCCGGCGTCTCGTAGTTCGGCCAGGCCACCCGGCGGACCTCCGTCATGGTGGAGAACCGGTTGTCCATCGCGGCGGGATCGCGTTGGGCCTCCCACGGATAGCTCCACGTCCAGTAGATGCTGATACGCCGGCGGCCTGGCGTGTGCTGACGGGGAAGGTGCGCCTGGTTGTAGGTGCGCGCGGGTGCGCTCATGGTGTCCTCGCAAGGTACTTGAGGCCGTTGATACCGGGAAGGAAGAAGTACGCGCCGCCGGTGAGCGTGGTGAACGCCGGCAATCCCTTGAGGACCTTGCGGATCGGGCGCTTGGGAATCTTGTATTCGAGTGTGCCGTCCTGTGTTCCGCAGATCGGATCGCGCTCGTTGCCCAGCTCGTGAAAGTTGCGGTCGTTGATCCACACGTTTTGCGCGAACTCGAATTGGCGCACCAGGCTGGCGCAGATGATGAACGCGGCGATGCCGCGGTCCGCGCCGTCGTCGTCGGCGCCCTCGGGAAGCGCCTCGCCGTACGTCGCGCCGCGGCGGATCATCCGGCGCCGGTTCATGTTGACCGTCGTGTCGCGCGGGTTCAGCCGGCGGATGTGGGAACCCAGCGGCACCGCGTACCCGAACGGGTCCGGTTCCTTGTAGTTGAAGTCGTTGTTACGCATGGGATCCGCGCCGAGCTCGGGGTCGTCGTGCTCGGGTGCGAGGACCAGCGGTGCACCGCTTCGCCACCGGCCCATCAGTTTCGCGGCAAGGAGGTCCTGCCCGTCCGGCGTGTCGGCCTGTTCCTTCAGGTAGTCGCGGAACAGCCCGACGTGCTCCCGCAGCCGCCGGTAGGCCATGTAGCTGCCGTTGCGCGACAATTCCTCGGGTTGAGGAAGATTCGGTATGTTGCCTTCCTCGTCGGGGTAGCCGAGGATGAATTCGCCGGGCTTCAGCGCCCCGCCGGAACCCGGTGTCGGCTCTTCGCCGCTGCCCTCGATCACCGGTTGGGACAATCGGTCCCGGAACCCGAAGTGATCGTGGGCGTAGTCGAACGGTGGCGTCGCGTTCAGGTCGAGGTAGGACAGCACCCGCACCCCGGGACAGCGTGCGACCAGATCATCGTGAACCGTCGTGCAGCGGCGGTGCTCGGCATCGTTGCGGGCGAACAGGATCGCGATCGCGTGCAGGTCGTCGCCGGCCAACCCGCCGCCCCAGTTGTCGGGGTGGTTCGCACCGGTGTCGCCCAGGATGTCCGCGCGCGCGGCCATGCCCTCACGGAATTCGTCCGGGAACGTGGCGAGCGAGTCCTCGGGAACGCCCAACGCCCGCAGGCCATTCCAGGTGAACGCCAGCGTGACCCAGCGGTCGCTGCTGTCCATCGTCCTGCGCACGTCGGCCGCCGATTGGGCCTTGTCCACCAGCTCGCCCAGCCAGGCTCGCCCTCCCGCCGGGTTGTCGAACGACAGGAATTCGTAGCGCCCCGTCATCGCCGGGGTGCGCGTCACCAGGATGTGCTGGATGTTGTCCAACTCAAGCATGCGCGAGCATCTACTGCATCTGGTCGAGCATGTCGGAGAACGCGGCCTTGAGGCGAAGCGCCTTCTTGATCTCGTCGGCCGTGACATAGGGATACTCCCCGTACTCCAGGAAGCTGGGGAATTGGTGCTCGCGCACGAACTTGATGAATGCCTCCGGGTTGGTCTGCCAGTCCTCGGGGAAGCCTTCCAGGTTGGTGAACACCGTGGTGACGCCCGACTGCGAAAACAGCTTGATCGCGTCTTCGGTGTACTTGTCGAAGTCGGTGTCGAAAATCCCCTGGTATTGGAAATGCAGTCCGAAGCCGACGTCGAACAGAACCCAGCGCAGGTAATGCAGCCGCAGCGGGGCCAGTAGGTCCGGCTGCGCCTCGATTGCCGCCTGGATCACCCTGCCGTACTCGCGGATCGCCTCCTCGCGCCCCGGCTTGACCTTCGCGATGATCGAGAACCCGTAGCAGGCGGGGGTTCTCGGGAAGACGGGCCCGTATCTGCCGCGCTGCAGCTCGAAGTAACCCTCCGCGGGGATGGCCATCGCCGCGGGCTTGGTCCACTCGTGCTCGATCGGCGGCATCGCCTCTCCCGTCTCCTCGATTCGCCCCCCGCTGGGCGGGACGCTACTACGCGAGTCTGGCTCCCGGGCCGTCTTTTACCCGGACGCGCGAGCGGGGCGCTCCCCAAACGCGGCGAGCGGTGCGATGATCACGGCCATGGACGTCGATCACCCGGAGGACGACCAGCGCTGGGATCGCCGGGAACGCGGCGAGACCGAAATCCAACGGCTCGACCGCAATTGGAACAGCCTGCTGCAGGAGTTGCGGGTGGTGCAGACCGGGGTGCAGCTGCTCACCGGATTTCTGCTCACGCTGCCTTTTCAGCAGCGCTTTGACGTGCTCGGCGAGCCCATGCGGATGGTGTATCTGGCGACGGTGGGGTTCTCGGTGGCCTCGACCCTGTTGCTCATCTCCCCGGTCGCCATGCACCGGATGCTGTTCAGGCGGCATCGCTTGCGGGTGTTGGTGTCGGCGGCGCACCGCTGCGCCTACGCCGGGCTGGCGCTGCTGGGCGCCGCGCTGACCGGGGTGACCGTCATCATTTTCGCCGCGGTGTCCGGTCGCGATGTGGGCTTCGTTGCGGGGGCGTGCGCGCTCGTCATGTTCGCGCTTTTCTGGTGGGTGTTGCCGCTGCTGCTGCGTACCCGCGAGAGGTAGCCGATATCAGCGGCGGGCCGCCAGCTCCGCGATGCGGGTGGATTCCAGATGGTCGAGGAGATCCTGCGGGTCCGCGAAGATCGGCGCGGCCCCGGCGGCCTGCAGTTCCGCGTCGGCGATGCCGCCGCTGCGCATCCCGATGCACGCCAACCCCGCGCCCGCCGCGGCGTGGGCGTCCCACACGGCGTCCCCGACGAACACGGCCCGGTCGGGGTTCACGCCGGCCCGATCGAGCGCAACCTGCACGATGCCCGGTTCGGGTTTGGCGGTGTCCACGTCGCGTGACGACGTCGTCTCGGCGATGACGTCGTCGCAGCCGAGCGCCTTGCGTAGCATCTCGAGCTCGTCGTCGGGCGCCGAACTGGCCAGCACCACTTGGAGCCCGAGCCCCGCGACCCGGCGCAGCAGCGCCTGCGCGCCGGGCAACGGTGCGAGCAGGGGCGCCGTTTCGCGGTAGAACCGGCTGTGTGCCTCGCTGATCCGGTCTTGCACGTCGGGCGGGGCTTCCCCGGTCGGGGTGTCGGACAGGCTGCGCACCAGCCGCGAGCCGTCCATGCCGATGCAGCGGTGGATCTGCCAGGCCGCGACCGCTATGCCCTCGCTGTCGAATGCCCGCTGCCAGGCGTAGACGTGCAGGTAGTTGGAATCGACGAGGGTTCCGTCCACGTCGAACAGAACCGCGGGGGGCCGGGCGGGTGTCATCGGTGCGGCATACCCGCGTTCCGCCCCGCCGACACGGGCCGTGGGCGGTTTCACGGCCGCCGGAGCGGGTAGGCCTGTCAGCGGATTCCGGGGCGGCCGTCCGGCGACGGCCGACGCCACCGTGTGCCACCACGAAAGCCGTTGGCAGGCAACGTGCGCCGCGGCGGGCACCGGCTGGCTGGTGTACACCCATCGCCGGGTCCGCCCGGCCGAGCTGCGGCAATGGCGGGCCGGGGGTGCCAATTGTCGCGCGCGCAATTTCTTCGGTTCGTCGGGTGTGAACGGCTCCTGAACGGGGTATCGCCTGAGCCACGGGTGAGTACAGGCAAGTGCGTCAACCCGGCCCTCCGCAGGAAGGAGCACCCCATGGCAACCGCAAGCGATTACGACGCACGCCGCGTGTCCGACGTCGACCCCCAGGATCGGACGGCTCTACGCGAGCTCGCCCCCACCCTGCCGGGCCCGTCCACGACACTCGTGGACGACGACCCCAACGAGGTGCCCTTCTTCGAGCTGCCCGGCGCGGACCTGTCCGGTGAAGAGCTCTCGGTGACCGTGATTCCGCAACGCGCCGACGAGTTCACCTGCTCGAGCTGCTTTTTGGTGCAGCACCGCAGCCGGCTGCGCACCTCGAGTTCGGGCCTGCCGATCTGCGCCGACTGCGCGTGACGCCGCCGCGGGCCGTGGCCGCGCGGGCTTAGACTCGGGGATATGGACGGCACTTTGGCGTTCGACGGCCGATGTGGGGTGTGCACCCGCGCGGTCAACTTACTGGCTCGCTGGAACCGAACGGGCCGGCTGCGCATCGAACCGTGGCAGGACCCGGCGGTGGCCGAGCGGGTCGGTGCCGGCGACCGGTTGACGGAGTCGGCGTGGTGGCTGGACTCGTCCGGCGCGGTCTTCGCCGGCGCGCACGCAATGAACGCGGCCCTTTCCGCCGCGCTCGGCACGCCGCTGCCGTTGTGGATCTACCGAATTCCCGGAGTCGGCGCGCTGCAAGAAGTCATCTATCGCTGGGTGGCGGCACACCGCTATCGCTTCCCCGGCGCGACGCCGCTGTGCGAGGCCGAGCCCGAACGGTGCGGGTAGATCCTTGAGCGCGCGGCGCGCCGCCGCTTGCGCCGAATTGTCGTAGCCACCGATTAGCTTGAGGCCATGGAGAAGCTACTCGGAACGCTCCTGCCGATCGGGCTAGCTCTCCCTTGGTATTTCACGCAAAAGGCCACCGGCAGCGTGGCGGCCGGATTCTGCGCCGGGCTGGGCGGTCTGGTCGTGGCGGTGCTCGTCCTCCTGTGGCTCTCGGCTCGACGGGACCGCTTCCGAGCCGGATTACAGCGAAGGCGCGACCTCAAGCGCGCGGCGTCGGGGATGGTGGACGTCGACCGAATGTCGGGCCTCGAGTTCGAGGAATTCGTTGCGGCACAACTTCGTACCCGGGGCTGGCGGGTCACTCCCACCGCCGGCAGTGGTGACTACGGGGTGGATCTCATCGCCAGAAAGGACGGCACCTGCATGGCGGTCCAATGCAAGAGGCTGGCACGGGCCGTCGGCGTCGCCGCGGTCCAGCAGGTGGTGTCCGGCGCGCGGCATCACGGCTGCAATCAAGCGGTCGTGGTGACAAATCAAACGTTTACCAAGGCGGCCCGCCAGCTGGCCACCACGCATCGCTGCCGGCTCGTCGGGCGGGAGCAGTTGCGCATCTGGGCGGGCGCGGCCGAACGCGCCGAGCGCCGATTGATTCCGGAGCTGGAAGCGTAGGCGGAGGCGTTGGCCGCCTTGCAATGAGTCGGGGTGGCGGGATTTGAACCCACGGCCTCTTCGTCCCGAACGAAGCGCGCTACCAAGCTGCGCCACACCCCGCTTGAAGCCACGACAGCCTATCGCACCGTCGCATCGGCTCGCCAAACCGCGCAGGTCAGTTCCATCGGCAGGAGCGCTCGAATTCGACCAGCGCCGCCGCGGGGCCGGTCGGATCGAGTCCCTGCGCACGGACCCAGTCGTCGCTGAAATACGTGTCGGCATAACGGTCGCCGCTGTCGGCCAGCAGCGTGACCACCGACCCGCTGCGGCCCTCGGCGACCATCTCCGCGAGCACGCCGAAGGCGCCCCACAGGTTGGTGCCCGTCGACGGTCCCACCCGCCGTCCCAGCACGGCGCTGACGTGGCGGGCCGCGGCGATCGACGCCGCGTCGGGCACGGAGACCATGCGATCGACGACGCCGGGCAGAAACGACGGCTCGACGCGCGGCCGGCCGATCCCCTCGATGCGCGACGACGCGGACATCACGATGTCGTACCGGCCCTCGGCGTAGGCGGGAAAGAACGCCGAGTTCTCCGGGTCGACGACGCACAACCGGGTCGCGTGGCGCCGGTAGCGGATGTAGCGGCCGATCGTCGCGCTGGTCCCGCCGGTGCCCGCGCCCACCACGATCCACTCCGGGACGGGATACTCCTCGTCGCGCATCTGCTCGTAGATCGACTCGGCGATGTTGTTGTTGCCACGCCAGTCGGTGGCGCGCTCGGCGTTGGTGAACTGATCCAGGTAGTGCCCGCCGGTCTCGTCGGCGACGCGCTGCGCCTCGGCGTAAACCTCGCCGGAGTTCTGCACGAAATGGCAACGGCCGCCTTGTGATTCGATCAGGGCGACCTTGGCGGAGCTGGTGGCGGCCGGCATCACCGCGACGAACGGCAGGCCCAGCAGCGCCGCGAAGTAGGCCTCCGACACCGCCGTCGAGCCCGACGACGCCTCGACCACCGTGGTGCCCTCGCCGATCCAGCCGTTGCACAGTGCATACAGGAACAGCGAGCGCGCCAACCGGTGCTTGAGGCTGCCGGTGATGTGAGTCGTCTCGTCCTTGAGATACAGGGCGATGTCGACGTCCGCGCTCCATGCCGAGGGCAGCGGGTACCGCAGCAGGTGGGTGTCGGCGCTGCGGCGGGCGTCGGCCTCGATCAGCCGGATCGCGTTGTCCGTCCAGCTGCGTGACTGGCTGCGGACCGCGATCCGGGTCCGTTGGCTCAACGCACCGAGACTGCCGGCTGCGAACGGCCCAGGTCGCTGCTGGAATCCCGGCCGCCCATCGGGGTGGCGATCAGCGTCAGCAGCGTCGCCTCGGGCCTGCAGCAGAACCGCACCGGCGCGTACGGCGAAGTGCCTATCCCGGCCGAGACGTGCAACTGCATGTTGGCGCCCCAGCGCGACGGCCCCTTGGCCCGGGACCGATCCAGCCCGCAGTTGGTCACCACGGCGCCGTAGAACGGCAGGCACACCTGGCCGCCGTGGGTATGTCCGGCCATCACCAGCTGATAGCCGTCGGCGGCGAAACGATCCAGCACGCGCGGCTCGGGGGAATGGGTCAGGCCCAGCCGCAGGTTGGCCACCGGACTGGCCGGGCCCGCGATCGTGTCGTAGCGGTCCCGGTCGATGTGCGGGTCGTCCACCCCGGCCGCGGCGATGTGCAGGCCGGCCACCTCGAACTCACGGCGGGTGTGGGTGAGGTCCAGCCAGCCGCGCTCGGTGAACGCCGCCCGCAGATCCTGCCAGGGCAGCGGCTCACCCCGCACCCGGTGCGACGGGTTGGTCACGTAGTTCAGCGGGTTCTTCAGTCGCGGCCCGAAGTAGTCGTTGCTGCCGAAGACGAAGACGCCCGGACGTGACAGCAGGTCGCCCAGGGTCTGCACCACCGCGGGCACCGCCTTGGGGTGCGCCAGGTTGTCGCCGGTGTTGACCACCAGGTCGGGCTCCCAGCTGGCCAGCTCGCGCAGCCAGGCCTGCTTGCGGCGCTGGTTGGGAAGCATGTGGAGATCGCTGATGTGCAGCACGCGCAGCGGTGTGGAGCCGGGCGACAACACGGGCATGGTGATCTCGCGGAGGACGAACGCGTTGCGCTCGACGATCGCGGCGTAACCGACGCCGGCGACGGTGGATCCGAGCGCGACGGCGCCGGTGCGTGTCAGGGCGCGCAGAACATCAGCCATGCAAGGCAGGATACTGCGGCTCGCGGACCCAGACCGTATCCGCTGCGCGACAAGGTCGACCGAATATCGACTACGGGGGCGGCTGCCCGGGCGGCGCCGGCGGCGGTGGCGCCAGCAACGGGATGGTGATTGGCGGCAGCCCCGGAATCTCGACCACCTGCGATCCCACCGGCGGCGGCGCGCCCTCCGGCGGCGGGGGCGGGGCCGGCGGGATGCCGTTGCTGACCTGGATCGTGATGATCGACCCTGGAATCGTTGCGCCGCTCGGGGTTGTCCCGACGACCTCGCCCTGCTTGGCGCTGCTGTTGACGAAGTTGTTCTGGTCGGCTACCTGGAAGCCCGCCTCCTTGATCCGCTGGCGCGCCGCGTCGATGTCCAACCCGGCGACGCTGGGCACCCGCGACCCGGGTGCCCCGTCGACGTAGCGGGGGTCGGTGGGCGGCAGCTTCACCTCGCCGAAGCTGTCGGCGATCGGCTTCATCGCGGTGAACCAGGTGCGGGCCGGCTCGTTACCGCCGTACAGGTCGCCCTCGCCGCAGTGGCGGAGCGGATTAGAGCACAGGTCCGTCGGCGTGGTCGAGTCATCGTAGATGTAATTTGCAGCCGCGTAATGGCTGGTGAAGCCGACGAAGCCGGACGAGCGGTGGGCCTCGGTGGTGCCGGTCTTGCCGGACATCGGCAGGTTCCAGCCCGCGGCGGCCGCCGAACCGGCGGCCGTGCCACTGCCCACCGCGTCCTTGCTCATCGCGTTGGCCATGGTGTTCGCCAGGCCCTCGGGCACCACCTGATCGCAGGGTTCGGTGGTGACGGCGACCTCGTTGCCGTTGCGGTCGATCAGCTTGTCGATCGGGTTCGGCGGGCACCAGACGCCGCCCGAGGCCAGCGTCGCCGCGACGTTGGACAGCTCCAGGGCGTTCACCTCGATCGGGCCGAGGGTGAACGAGCCGATGTTCTGCCGCTTGACGAAGTCGGCCAGGCTCTCGTTGCTGTCGGGGTTGTAGTCGCGGGCGGTGCCGGGGTCGGCGTAGGAGCGCAGGCCCAGCTTGATCGCCATGTCCACCGTCCGCGTCACCCCGACCTGCTGGATCAGCTTGGCGAACGCGGTGTTGGGGGAGGTGGCGAGCGCGTCGGTCACGTTCATCGAGCCGCGGTAGTTGCCGGCGTTGACCACGCACCAGGTGTCCTTGGGACACCCCTTGGCCCCGCCGCTGCCCATGCCCTTGGCCTGGAATCGGGCCGGCGCCTCGAGCGTGGCGTTGATGCCCATGCCCATGTCCAGCGCGGCGGCCGTCGTGAAGATCTTGAACACCGACCCGGCGCCGTCGCCGACCAGCGAGAACGGCTGGGGCCGCATCGTCTCGCCGGCGTCGAGGTTCAGGCCGTAGGTGCGGTTGCTGGCCATCGCCATCACGTGGTGGGAGGTCTTGCCCGGGGCGATCACGCTCATCACGCTCGAGATGCCCGGCAGCGTCGGGCTGGCGAACTTGTCGATGGCCGCCTTGACCGGGATCTGCACGTCCGGGTTCAGCGTCGTGCGGATCAGGTAGCCGCCCCTGGCGATCTGTTCCTTGCTGATCCCGGCGCGGGACAGATACTCCTGGACGTAGTCGCAGAAGAACGCCCGGTCGCCGGCCGCGATGCAGCCCCGGGGCAGCTCGTTGGGCTGCGGCAATATGCCCAGCGGCTGCGCCTTGGCGGCGCGCAGGGCGTCGGCCTCCTGCGGGATGTTCTCGATCATGGTGTCCAGCACCAGGTTCCGCCGGGCCAGCGCGCCGTCCGGGTTGGTGTACGGGTTCAGCGTGCTGGTGGACTGCACCATGCCCGCCAGCAGCGCCGCCTGCTGCCAGTTCAGGTCCGACGCGTTGATGCCGAAGTAGGTCTGCGCCGCGTCCTGCACGCCGAACGAGTTGTTGCCGAACGAGACGAGGTTGAGGTAACGGGTAAGGATCTCGGGCTTGGTGAACGTCTTGTCCAGCGTGAGGGCCATCCGGATTTCGCGCAGCTTGCGCGCCGGGGTGGTCTCGACCGCGGCGCGCTTTTCGGCGTCGGTTTGGGCGGTCACCAGCAGCTGGTAGTTCTTGATGTACTGCTGCTCGATCGTCGAGCCGCCGCGGGTGTCCACGTCGCCGCGCGCATAGCCGGCCAGCCCGGTCAGCGTGCCCTTCCAGTCCACCCCGTTGTGGTCGGCAAACCGCTTGTCCTCGATCGAGACGATCGCCAGCTTCATGGTGTTGGCGATCTTGTCGCCGGGCACCTCGAAACGGCGCTGCGAGTACAGCCACGCGATCACGTTGCCCTTCGCGTCGACCATTGTCGACACGGCGGGCACCTGACCCTCGAGAAGCTGGGCCGAGCCGTTGGCGACCACCTCGGACGCCCGGTTGGACATCAGCCCGACCCCGCCCGCGAAGGGGAACATCAGCGCGGTCGCGACGACGCCGGCTAACAAACAGCACCCAGCAAGCTTGAGAATCGTGAGTGCCACCGGGGCGCGCTCTGGCATGCGTACTAGGGTAGCGGCCCCTAATCGGCCCTCCTGGCGGGTGATCTTCAACACACTCTGAAGGGGCCTGTGACCAGCGAACTTGATCGCGCTGCCCAGAAAATATTTGCGCTCACGTCAAAGATTGGACGCCCAAAGTGGGTACGCGATGCTACGTGCGGACCTATGATTTCGGACGAGACGGCACGCCCGTCCCAAAAAAGTGTTATCGGACTGTTGCGCAATTGGCACCTGACCACCTAACTTAGACACACGGTGAGCTACAGGTAACACCGAAACTCACAGTGTGGCGTAGATCGCAGCAAGGGGTCTGCACCCGAGGGAGGCGGTCGCGGATTGCGACCGGGAGGAAGGGAAAGCTCGTGTCAGTTTCACGACCGGCCCCGCGTAGGACGAACATTGCGGCCGCACAGGGGGTATTACGCAGCGTCGATGCGGAAGAGCGGATCGCGTGGGTGTCCAAGGCGCTGTGTCGGACGACCGACCCGGACGAACTGTTCGTTCGCGGCGCCGCCCAGCGCAAGGCCGCTGTGATCTGCCGCCACTGCCCGGTGATGCAGGAGTGCGGAGCCGACGCGTTGGACAACAAGGTCGAGTTCGGGGTGTGGGGCGGCATGACCGAGCGTCAGCGCCGGGCGCTGCTCAAGCAACACCCCGAGGTCGTGTCCTGGTCGGACTTCTTCGACAAGCGCAGAAACCGCGGCGTCAGCTGACCCTCGGGCAGCGCATTATAGGCCATTGAGCCCCTCGGGCCGCCACGCGGCGGCCGCGGCCTCGGGCGTGTCGTTCGTCATTACGGTCGTGTTACAGCCTAAATCGGGCCGGGCCACTTACTGATGCGTGTCTAATAGCAACTGGCTTGTGCCCGAGCGAAATTGGGCAGCAACTACTGGCTTGTGTCAAATAAGCGGGGCGAGCCGGCCGGCGCCTATCCGGCGGCCGCGCGACCGTCGCCGGCCGCGGTGATCTGATCGGCGAGCGCGCGCAGCGCCTCCAGGTCCGAGACGTCGAACGGCAGCGACGGGACCCCGATCACCGGCACATGCGGGTTGGCGCCGGTGAACCGGGACAGCAACCGGATCTCGCGCTTGGCGGTCTGGGCCCGGTCGGCATGGATCTGCAGGACGGCCGCGGCCAGCGAGGCGGCCTCGGAGTCCGCCGCCGCCACAAGCGTCTCGTGCCCGTCGATCGCGCGTTCGGCCGGCAGGGCGCAAAGCATCGGGTGGGTGCGGTTCAAGACCAGCCCCGCCAGCGGCATCCCATCCTGGGACAGCCGGTCGACGAAGAAGGACGCCTCCCGCAGCGCGTCGGGCTCGGCCGCGGACACCACGACGAACTGCGTGCCACGCCGCTTCAGCAGCGCATACGTGCGATCCGCCTTCTCGCGGAAACCGCCGAAGGTGGCGTCCAGCGACTGCACGAACGCCGCCGCGTCGGCCAGCATCTGCGAACCGAGCACGGTCGACAACGCCCTCATCGCCAGGCTCATCGCCCCGGTCACCAGCCGCCCGATGCCCCGGCCGGGCGCCAGCAGCAGTCGCCACAACCGGCTGTCCATGAAGCTGCCCAATCGCTTCGGCGCGTCCAAGAAGTCCAGCGCGTTGCGCGACGGCGGGGTGTCGACCACGACCAGATCCCAGCGGTCCTGGCTCAGCAGCTGACCGAGTTTCTCCATCGCCATGTACTCCTGCGTCCCGGCGAGCGACGTGGCGACCGTCTGGTAGAACTGGTTGTCCAGAATCGCCTGTGCCCGATCGGGTCCGGAGTATTGGACCACCATCTCGTCGAACGTGCGGCGCATGTCGAGCATCATCGCGTGCAGCTCACCGCTGACTTCGGGGGCCAACGGAACCCGCTGCGGGGTGTTGCCCAGGTCGTCGACCCCCAACGCCTGCGCCAGCCGCTTGGCCGGGTCGATCGTCAAAACGCATACGGTGCGGCCATATTCGGCCGCACGCAAGGCCATCGCGGCCGCGGTGGTGGTCTTGCCGACGCCACCGGCCCCACAGCACACCACCACCCGGTTGGCGGTATCGGCCAGTATCGCGGCCATGTCAAGGGTTTTCGGCGTGACGCTCATCGGACCCCCTGTTGCGCAAGCGATTCCGAAAGCTCATACAGGCTGCCCAGGTCGACGCCGTCGGAGATCGTCGGCAGCTCCAGCCGGGGCACATGCAGCGCATCGAGCTGTTGCGCGGTCTCGGCCCGCGCCGCGATTCGTGTCGCATGCTGAATGGTTTCGGTCAGCAACCCGGCGAAATCGGCGTCGTCGAGCTGGATTCCGGCCATCTGAAGCCCGGCTCGCACCGAGTCCGCGTCGACATCACCCTCGGCGGCCTTCGCCAGATCGCGAGGCTCGAGGTAGGACGGGATGTTGCGATTGACGATCACGCTGCCGATCGGCAGCTTCATCTCCGCGAGCTCGTCGATGGCCTCCATGGTCTCCTGCACCGGCAGCGCCTCCAGCAGGGTGACCAGGTGGATGGCGGTTAGGTCGGAGTGCAGCAGCTGGACCACGCCCTCGCTCTGCGAGTGCACGGGCCCCCCCTTGGCCAAATCCGACAGCGCCTTGGTGACGTCGAGGAAACGCGCGATGCGTCCGGTGGGTGGCGCGTCGACGACGACGGCGTCATAGACCGGGAGCCGGTTCTGGTCGACGCGGACGACCGCCTCCTTGATCTTGCCGGTGAGCAGCACGTCGCGCAGCCCAGGCGCGATCGTCGTCGCGAACTCGATCGCGCCGATGCGCCGCATCGCGCGGCCCGCGATGCCCAGGTTGTAGAACATGTCGAGGTATTCCAGGAACGCGGCCTCGATGTCGATGGCCAGGGCGTTGACCTGGCCGCCGCGCTCGGCGCTCGCGATCTTGAGCTCCTGATAGGGCAGGGGCGGGACGTCGAAGAGTTGCGCAATCCCTTGGCGCCCTTCGACTTCCACGAGGAGGACCTTTCGGCCCCCGGCCGCTAGGGTCAGCGCCAGCGCAGCCGCGATCGTCGACTTGCCCGTGCCGCCCTTGCCGGTCACGAAATGCAGGCGGACCTTCGACAGGCGCGCGGGCCAGCCGACGGCGGGGCGGCCGCTAGGAGTGGTTGCCACCATCGCATGCTAGCCCGACGGCCGCACGGCGCTCGGGCTGCCCGGAGCCGTCGATGCCCGACCGATAAGCTCGCGTCATGAGCCAACCGACAGCATGGGAGTACGTGACGGTTCCGCTGCTCACGCACGCCACCAAACAGATCCTCGACCAGTGGGGCGCCGACGGCTGGGAGTTGGTGGCGGTGCTGCCGGGGCCCACGGGTGAACAGCACGTCGCGTACCTGAAGCGTCCCAAGTAAGGGGCATTGCGTTCATGAACGCATCGGTTCGGCTGGGCGAGCTCGGCGTCAGGCTTCCCGAAGTGGTGGCGCCGCTGGCCTCCTATGTCCCGGCCGTGCGCACCGGCAACCTGGTCTACACCGCGGGCCAGCTGCCGATGGAGGACGGAAAGCTGGCGCGCGAGGGCAAGGTCGGCGCGGAGATCAGCCCCGACGAGGGCAGGGCGATGGCGCGCATCTGCGCGCTCAACGCGCTGGCGGCTGTGGACTCGCTGGTCGGCATCGACGCGGTCACCCGGGTGGTCAAGGTCGTCGGGTTCGTCGCGTCCGCCCCGGATTTCCACGGGCAGCCCGGCGTGATCAACGGCGCCTCGGAACTGCTCGCCGAGGTGTTCGGCGACAAGGGCGCCCACGCGCGCTCGGCGGTCGGCGTCGCCGAGCTACCGCTGGGTGCGCCGGTGGAGGTCGAGCTGATCGTGGAGGTCGGCTGACGGCCGTGACCGGGGTTGCCGAGTCGCTGAACCATCCCGCATACGGCAGGTTGCGGGCGGTCACCGACACGGCCTCGGTCCTGCTGGCCGACAACCCCGGCCTGCTGACGCTGGACGGCACGAACACCTGGGTGCTGCGCGGACCGCGCAGCGACGAGCTGGTGATCGTCGACCCCGGGCCCGACGACGACGAGCACATCGACCGGATCGCCGCGCTGGGCCGCGTCGCGCTGGTGCTGATCAGCCATCGGCACGGCGACCACACCGACGGCATCGACAAGCTGGTCGAGCGGACCGGGGCGACGGTGCGGTCGGCGGGCAGCGGGTTCCTGCGCGGCCTCGGTGGTGAGCTGACCGACGGCGAGGTGATCGACGCGGCCGGCCTGAAGATCACCGTTATGGCGACGCCCGGCCACACCGCCGATTCGGTGTCGTTCCTGCTCGACGATGCCGTGCTGACGGCGGACACCGTGTTGGGCCGCGGCACCACCGTCATCGACAAGGAGGACGGCAGCCTGGCCGATTATTTGGAGTCACTGCGGCGGCTGCGCGGCCTGGGCCGGCGTGCGGTGTTGCCGGGACACGGGCCGAATCTGGCCGACCTGGAGGCCGTCGCCTACGGCTACCTGATGCACCGCCACGAACGTCTGGAGCAGGTCCGCGCCGCGCTGTGGGACCTGGGCGAGGAAGCCACGACGCGCGAGATCGTCGAGTACGTCTACGTCGACGTCGACGAGAAGCTCTGGGACGCGGCCGAATGGTCCGTCCAGGCGCAACTGGACTATCTGCGGACTCGGTAGCGCGAGCAGACGGAAAAGCCCCTGATTCAGCCCCGATTGGGGTGCTTTTGTGTCTGTTCGGCGAGGAAATTTACCGGGCGCGGCGGGCCAGCCGCTCGGAGTCCGAGATCAGCACGCTCTTGCCCTCCAGCCGGATCCAGCCGCGGTGGGCGAAATCGGCCAGGGCCTTGTTCACCGTTTCCCGCGAGGCGCCGACCAGCTGGGCGATCTCCTCCTGCGTCAGGTCATGCGTGACGCGCATCGCGCCACCCTCCTGGGTGCCGAAACGCTGGGCCAGCTGCAGCAGCTGCTTGGCCACCCGGCCGGGCACGTCGGTGAAGATCAGGTCGGCCAGGTTGTTGTTGGTGCGGCGCAGCCGCCGGGCGAGCACCCGCAATAGCTGCTCGGCGATCTCGGGGCGATCGGCGATCCAGGCCCGCAGCGCGTCGCGGTCCATCGACACCGCGCGCACCTCGGTGATCGTCGTCGCGCTGGAAGTCCGCGGCCCCGGGTCGAAGATCGACAGCTCGCCGAACATGTCCGAGGGGCCCATGATCGTCAGCAGGTTCTCCCGGCCGTCCGGCGAGCGGCGCCCGATCTTGACCTTCCCCGAAACGATGATGTACAGCCGGTCGCCGGGCTCCCCCTCCGCGAAAACCGTGTGTCCACGGGGGAAGTCGACGGGCTGCAGCTGCTTGGTCAGTGCGGTGACTGCGCCGGGCTCAACCCCTTGGAAGATTCCTGCCCTTGCCAGGATCTCGTCCACGTTGCCTCTTCAGCTTTCCAACGATGTGATATGGGCAGGCCAACCGCATGCCCGTGTGACGAGTCTAGAGGTCGGCCCATGTGTCCAACGTGCCAACGCTACACACGATTGATGTGTCTAGTCCCCCCAAATTGCGGATTGACGCGCGAATGGGTCCGTATTTGTGTCGGTATTCGTGTCGGCAGCCGGGCCTCGCCGGCGTTTTGGAGCTCCCTGCCATGGATCGTCTCGGCGCGATGCCGTCCGACGTGCGATGCCGCAGAGGGAGATTGGGCGAGTTGCAGGGCCTGGCGGCGGTGCAGATAGTCCAGCGCCTCCGGCATGCCTTCGCGGGCCAGCGTGTGCACGTCCACGGCCTCCGCGTACTCGAGGAATTCGTCGACGTCCGACGTCGTGACCGTGCGCTGGGCGACCTCGTCCTCCAGCCGCCCCAAACCGAGCGTCACCAGCATCAATAGCCCTGGAACGCAGGCCACCAGCAACCACGACACAAGGAGAGTAAACATGTCCAAGGTCTCAGCGAGATCACGAAATCAGTACTCTGTCGTAGGTGACAGTGGCCAAGCCGTCGGGGCGTTCGAAGTCAACGCAGCCCGCATCCGGCGCCGTCGTCGCCCGCCGCTGGTCTGACGAAACCCGAACGGGGTTGGTGCGACGGGCTCGCCGGATGAATCGCGCACTGGCGCAAGCGTTTCCGAACGCGCACTGCGAACTGGACTTCACGTCCCCGCTGGAGTTGACGGTGGCCACCATCCTCTCGGCGCAAAGCACCGACAAGCGGGTGAACCTGACGACGCCGGCGTTGTTCAAGCGGTACCGCACCGCGCTGGACTATGCGCAGGCCGACCGCGCCGAACTGGAGAACCTCATCCGCCCCACCGGCTTCTTCCGCAACAAGGCGTCGTCGCTGATCGGCCTCGGGCAGGCGTTGGTGGAACGGTTCGACGGCGAGGTGCCCTCGACCCTGGCCGAGCTGGTGACGCTGCCCGGCGTGGGTCGCAAAACCGCCAACGTGATCCTGGGAAACGCGTTCGGCATCCCGGGCATCACCGTCGACACCCACTTCGCGCGGCTGGTCGGCAGGTGGCGCTGGACGACCGAAAAGGACCCGGTCAAGATCGAGCACGCGGTCGGCGAGCTGATCCCGCGCAGCCAGTGGACCATGCTGAGCCATCGGGTGATCTTCCACGGCCGGCGGGTGTGTCACTCCCGCAAACCGGCGTGCGGGGTGTGCATCCTCGCCAAGGACTGCCCCTCCTTCGGCCTCGGCCCCACCGAACCGCTGCTCGCCGCGCCCCTGGTGCAGGGCCCGGAAACCGAGCATCTGCTGGCGCTGGCCGGGCTGTAAAACGGGGCCGGCGCCGGTGACCCGCACCCGTTGGACCATCGCGATCCTGGCGGTGGTGGTGGCGCTGGTGGTGGCGCTGCTGGCCCAGCTGCGCGACGGGTCCCCCACGACCGAATCCGGCGGCCCGCCGGCCGCGAGGGAGCATCGCGACGCCGACACGGCCGCCGCGCTGGCGGGACCCCGGGGCCGCGCCGCCCTGCCGCCCTGTCCCGCCGCGGGCGGCGGCCCGGGCCCGGCGGCGCTGCGCGGCGTGACGGTGGAATGCGCCGCCGACGGCTCGGCCGTCGACGTGGCCCGGGCGCTGGCCGGACGCCGGGTCGTGCTCAACCTGTGGGCGTATTGGTGCGCGCCGTGCGCGGCCGAACTGCCCGCGATGGCCGAATATCAGCGGCGCGCCGGGGCCGGCGTGACGGTGGTGACCGTGCATCAGGACGAGAACGAGACCGCCGCGCTGCTGCGGCTGGCGGAGCTGGGCGTTCGGCTGCCGACCCTGCAGGACGGTCGACGCCGGGTGGCCGCGGCGCTGCGGGTGGTAAATGTGATGCCCGCGACTGTAGTGCTGCGGTCGGACGGTAGCGTTGCGCAGACGCTGCCGCGCGCGTTCGCGAGTGCCGATGAGATCGCGGCTGCGGTCGGAAACGACGCGGGATGAGGGCAAGGAGGCGCCGGTGAATTCTGCGCTTCCGCTGATGCCCGACACCTGCCCATCCTGGTTGCGCCCGCTGGTCGACAACGTCCACGAGATCCCCGAGGCGTACCGGCACCGGCTGCCGGCCGACGTGCTGGCGATGGTGACCGCTGCCAAGGCCGCGTCTTCGGTGGCATCGCTGCACGGCCGCGGCCGCGAGGCCGCTGTCCTGGTGCTGTTCTCCGGCCCGGATTCCGGCCCGCCCGGCGGCGGCGTCCCCGACGACGCCGATCTGCTGCTGACAGTGCGGGCCTCGACGCTGCGGCACCACGCCGGCCAGGCCGCATTCCCCGGTGGCGCAGCGGATCCCACCGACGACGGCCCGGTGGCCACGGCCCTGCGCGAGGCGCGCGAAGAGACCGGGATCGACGTCGGCAGGCTGCATCCGCTGGCCACGTTGGAGCGGACGTTCATCGCGCCGTCGCGGTACCACGTCGTCCCGGTGCTGGCCTACTCGCCGGATCCCGGCCCGGTGTCCGTCGTCGACCACACCGAGACGGCGATCGTGTCGCGGGTTCCGGTGCGCGCCTTCATCAATCCGGAGAACCGGCTGATGGTCTATCGCGGCACCCTCGGCCGCCGGTGGGCCGGCCCGGCGTTTCTGTTGAACCAGATGCTGGTGTGGGGCTTCACTGGCCAGGTGATCTCCGCGGTGCTCGACGTCGCCGGCTGGGCCCGGCCCTGGGACACCACCGACATCCGCGAGCTGGACGAGGCGATGATCCTGGTCGGCGAGGAGGGCGCCTCGCGATGAATTTGAATTCGATGACGCCCTCGCAGTGGCTGGACATCGCGGTGCTGGCGGTCGCCTTCATCGCGGCCATCTCGGGCTGGCGTTCGGGCGCGCTGGGCTCGCTGCTGTCGTTCGTCGGTGTGCTGCTCGGTGCCATCGCGGGCGTGCTGCTCGCGCCGCACATTGTCAGCCACATCGCCGCCCCCCGCGCGAAACTGTTCACCGCGCTGTTCTTGATCCTCGCGCTGGTGGTCGTCGGCGAGGTCGCCGGGGTGGTGCTGGGGCGGGCCGTTCGCGGCGCGATCCGCAGCCGCGCAATCCGATCCGTCGACTCGGTCATCGGGGTGGGGGTGCAGCTCGTGGTGGTGCTGACGGCGGCCTGGCTGCTGGCGACGCCGCTGACCCAGTCCAAGGACCAGCCCGAGCTGGCCGCCGCGGTGCGGGGTTCGCGGGTGCTCGCCAAGGTCAACGAGGTCGCCCCGCCCTGGCTCAAGACGGTGCCAAAGCGGCTCTCGGCGCTGCTGAACACCTCCGGGCTGCCCGCGGTGCTGGAGCCGTTCAGCCGCACCCCGGTGATTCCGGTCGCGTCGCCGGACCCGGCGCTGGCCAACAACCCGGTGGTGCTGGCGACGGCGCCGAGCGTGGTCAAGGTGCGCAGCCTGGCGCCCAGCTGCCAAAAGGTGTTGGAGGGCAGCGGATTCGTGATATCGCCCGATCGGGTGATGACGAACGCACACGTGGTGGCCGGGTCCAGCAGCGTGCAGGTGTACGCGAGCGGTAACCCGCTGGACGCCACCGTGGTGTCCTACGATCCGTCGGTCGACATCGCGATCCTGTCCGTCCCCAACCTGCCGCCGCCACCGCTGGCGTTCGCCGAGACCGAGGCGAAGACCGGCGCCAACGTGGTGGTGATGGGCTATCCCGGCGGCGGCAACTTCACCGCCACCCCGGCCAGGATTCGCGAGAACATCAAACTCAGCGGCCCCGACATCTACCGCGACCCCAAACCGGTCACCCGCGACGTGTACACCATCAGAGCCAATGTGGAGCAAGGGAATTCGGGTGGCCCCCTGATCGACCTCGACGGTCACGTGCTCGGCGTGGTGTTCGGCGCGGCCGTCGACGACCCCGACACCGGCTTTGTCCTGACCGCCGACGAGGTGCGCGGTCAGCTGTCCCGGATCGGCGACACCAGCCAGGTCGGCACCGGCTCCTGCGTCAGCTGACCCGGGGCCCGTGCACCTGCTCGAGAAACCTCATCAGATGCCGGTTGACCTCCTCGGGCGCCTCTTCGTGACTGAAATGCCCTGCGCCGCTTATGGATACGTAGCGTCCCTGCGGCGCGTAGCGCCGGCTGCGGTCGACGGGGTCGGCCAGCACGTACGGATCGGCGTCGCCGCGCAGGTGTAGCAGCGGCATCCCGAGTTGTCGGGCCATCGACCTCATGAATCGCCGGCCCTCGCCGCGCAGCTGGCTGCGCACCGCCCAGCGCTGATACTCCAACGCGCAGTGCGCGGCCCCGGGAATCTGGATGGCCGTCCTCAGATAACCAATGGTTTGCGAGAAGTCTTCGGACGCAACCCATTTGGCGCTGCTGCGGCTGCGGACCAGTCGCTCGATCTCCGCCCCGTCGTCCCGGGTCAGCAGCCGCTCGGGCCAGACGGGCAGCTGGTAGCGCAGCAGGGTCTGCAGCAGCGCGTGGCCCTGGTCGCGGCGCGTCAGGGTGGATCGCCGCAACGCGCCCGGATGCGGCGAGCTGATCAGCGCGATGGCGCGCACCAGCCGCGAGTGCAGCAGGGCGGTGGTCCAGCAGGCCAGGCCGCCGTCGGCGTGACCGACCAGCGTCGCCGACGAATGCCCAAGCGCGCGAATGAGTCCCGCCGTGTCGCCGGCCAGCGTCCAGCCGTCGTAGCCGCGCGGCGGTTTGTCGCTTCCGCCGTAGCCGCGCAGGTCGACCGCGACCACCCGGGCGCCGGACAGGCCGCGCAACTGGTGGCGCCAGGACCACCAGAACGAACCGAAGCCGTGCAGCAGCATCACCAGCGGCCGCGCCGAGGCCGGCGCGGCCATGTCCGAGTTCGCCGGCAGCGCCTCCACGACGTGGAAGCGGATGCCGTTGGCGTGCACGTCCAAATGACGCCACGGCCCGTCGATGCGGGTCACCGACGGATCGGGTGCCGGCATTTACCAGCCCGAGGTATCGGCCGGGCTGCCCTCCGGCCCGGTGAGCTTGGCCGGCGCGGACTTGTCGTGGCCGGGGGTCAGCGCGGTGCGCGTCTCCTTGACCGATTCGATGGTCTCCCGCGGCCCACGGATCCTGCGCACCTTGAGGAAACCGAGCAGGGCCAGCGCCGCGCCGACGACGACCATGATGGCGAACACGATCAGGAAGGCCACCCAGCGCCACAGCCAGTCGTCGAGCAGCTCGGCGAGGAAGAAGAAGAAAAAGAACGTGGAGTAGAACAACACCACCAGCGCGGCGATGAAGTAGACGCTGCCGGTCAATCCCTTCTTGACGTCGCGGGTGATCTCGGCGCGGGCCAGTTCGACCTCCGCGCGCACCAGCGTGGACATCTGCGTTGTGGCGTCCTTGATCAGGTCGCCGATCGACGGCTCGGCGGGCCTGGCGTGCGGGTCGGCCAGCGGAATCGTGGTCAGCGTGCTGGGCACACCGTTCTTGCGATCGTTGCTCACAGACGGTCCTCTCGGTTCGCTGTCGTCGCGGCTTATGTTGCCATGCGCCGCGGTGGCAGACGAGGCCAGCCGACGACGGCGACCGCCCGCCGACCGGGCCGGCTAATTGACGGCGACAGCTATTCGCGCAGCACCGGCGCGGGCCCGGCGATCCACTAGACTTACGCAGCCGACGTTGCGATCGGCTGACGGGAGTTTCGATTGCGGACGGCACGGTGCTTCGTGGCCGCGATGGTGGCCGTTCTGGTGGCCCTGCCGGGTTTGCCTGCCCGGCCCGCGAGCGCCGACGACAGGGTCCCGTTGGGCGGCGGTGCGGGCATCGTGGTCAACGGGGACACGATGTGCACGCTGACCACCATCGGCACCGACGCGGCCGGCGAGCTGATCGGCTTCACCTCCGCGCACTGCGGTGGGCCCGGCGCGGTGGTCGCCGCCGAGGCCGCCGAGGGCCGGGGCACGCTGGGGACGATGGTCTCCGGCAACGACAACCTGGATTACGCGGTGATCAAATTCGATCCGGCCAAGGTGGCGCCGGTGGCCGTGTACAACGGGTTTGCGATCAACGGGATCGGCCCGGACCCGTCCTTCGGCCAGGTCGCGTGCAAACAGGGCCGCACGACGGGAAACTCGTGCGGCGTCACCTGGGGGATGGGCCAGACTCCCGGCACCATCGTGATGCAGGTGTGCGGCCGGCCGGGCGACTCCGGGGCGCCGGTGACCGTCGACAACCTGCTGGTCGGGATGATCCACGGCGCGTTCAGCGACAACCTGCCGACCTGCATCATCAAGTACATCCCGCTGCACACCCCGGCCATCGTGATGTCGTTCAACGCCGTCCTGGCCGACATCAACAACCGGCACCGGCCGGGCGCGGGATTCGTCCCGGTGCCGGCCTGACCTACCGGGCTCTGGTCTATTGGGCCGCCCTGATCGCGTCGAACACGTTGGGGTCGAGCAGCGTCGACGTGTCGCCCAGCTCGCGGTTCTCGGCGACGTCGCGCAGCAGCCGGCGCATAATCTTGCCGCTGCGGGTCTTCGGCAGCTCCGGCACCACATGGATCTCGCGCGGCTTGGCGATCGGCGAGATCTCCTGCGCGACCTGGGCGCGCAGCTCGCCGAGCGTGCCGTGGTGCGCGTCGTCACTGTCGCACAACACCACGAACGCGCAGATCGCCTGGCCGGTGGTGTCGTCGGTGACCCCGACCACCGCCGCCTCGGCCACCCCGGAGTGGCCCACCAGGGCCGACTCCACCTCGGCGGTGGACAGCCGGTGCCCCGACACGTTCATCACGTCGTCGATGCGGCCCACCACCCAGATGGCGCCGTCGCGGTCGAAATAGGCGCTGTCGCCGGCGAAGTACCAGCCCCGCTCGGCGAACCTGGACCAGTAGGTCTCGACGTAGCGTTCCGGATCGCCCCAGATGCCGCGCAGCATGGCGGGCCACGGCTGGTCCAGGACCAGGTAGCCGGTGATGTGTTCCTCCGTGTGGACGACCGGTGTCAAGTCCTGGCCGTGGTCGTCGACGATCTTGGCCGAGATCCCCGGCAGCGGCCTCATCGCCGAACCGGGTTTGGCCGCAGCGATTCCCGGCAGCGGCGAGATCATCGCCGCGCCCGTCTCCGTCTGCCACCAGGTGTCCACGACCGGTATGCGATCGGCGCCGAACACCTCGCGATACCAGCGCCAGGCCTCCGGGTTGATCGGTTCGCCGACCGATCCCAGCAGCCGCAGGCTGGACAGGTCGTGGGCGTCGGGGATCTCACGGCCCCACTTCATGAACGTCCGGATGAGCGTGGGAGCCGTGTAATAGATTGTCACGCCGTACTTTTCGATGATCTGGAAATGCCGGTGCTGGTCCGGGCTGGCGGGGGTGCCCTCGTAGAGAACCTCGGTGACGCCGTTGGACAGCGGACCGTAGACGCCGTAGGTGTGTCCGGTGACCCAGCCGATGTCGGCGGTGCACCAGAACACGTCGCTTTCGGGCTTGACGTCGAAGACGTAGTAGTGCGTGTAGCAGCACTGGGTCAGATACCCGCCGCTGGTGTGCACGATGCCCTTGGGCTGGCCCGTGGTGCCCGAGGTGTACAGCAGGAACAGCGGCTGCTCGGAGTCGAACGGCTCGGCGGTGTGTTCGGGCGACGCGGAGTCGACGACGTCGTGCCACCACACGTCGCGCTCGTCGTTCCAGGGCACGTCAATTCCGGTGCGCCGCACCACCAGAACCTTCTCGACGGGGCTGTCGGGCTGCCCGACGGCCTCGTCGGCCGCGTCCTTGAGCGGCGCGGGCTTGCCGCGGCGGAACTGCCCGTCGCAGGTGATCAGCAGCTTGGCCTGCGCGTCGGAGATCCGGGCTTGCAGCGCCTTGGCGGTGAAACCGCCAAACACCACGCTGTGCATGATGCCCAGGCGCGCGCAGGCCAGCATCGCGATCACGGCCTCGGGGATCATCGGCATGTAGATGGCGACCCGGTCGCCGGCCACCAGGCCCAGCCCGGTCAACGCGTTGGCGGCCTTGCACACCTCGGTCTGCAGGTCGGAGTAGGTCAGGCTGCGGCTGTCGTCGACGGGCTCGCCGACCCAGTGGATGGCGACGCGGTCGCCGTGGCCGGCCTCGACGTGGCGGTCCACGCAGTTGTAGGCGACGTTGAGCTTGCCGCCGACGAACCACTTGGCGAACGGCGCCTCCGACCAGTCCAGCACCTCGGTGAAGGGCGTCGCCCAGGTCAGCCGGTCGGCCTGCTTGGCCCAGAAGGCCAGCCGGTCCCGCTCGGCCTCCCGGTACAGGTCCTCACGGGCGTTGGCCTGTTCGGCGAACTCCGCCGGCGGCGGATAGGAGGAGGGCCCTTCGGTGTGGGTGGCGGTCACTGGCTTGTCTCCTATGATTTCGGCTCGTCAACCGTTGTCGAGCCTAGCCCGGCGAGTTGGACCGGCGCGCTCCGAACCGGCCCCGCCGCGGGCCGGGTGGCGCATAATCACCGGTGTGCCGGGACCTGCAGCCAGCTGCGTGGCCGCTGGCTGCGTGGCCGCCGCGCTGCTGGCGCCACCCGCGTGGGCGGCACCGGAAGAGATATCCGACGAGCCCACGCCCTGCTGGTCAGACCAGGTCGCCGTGAGCGCGTCCCCGACGCAGGGCGCCGTGGGCCACCGCGCGGTGACGCTGCTATTCACCCTCGCCGGCGGCGGGGAGCCGTGCACGCTCACCGGCTACCCCGTCGTCGACTCCGGCACCGGTGGGCCGCCGGTCCACGCCGAGCCCACGCCCCGCGGATACATGGGCGGGTTGCCGGCCGGCGTCGACGTGCCGCCGACCGTCACGCTGTCGCTGTCGCAGCAGGCGCAGGCGATCCTGGAGGGCACCGCCATCGACGCGGGCGGCAACCAATGTCCCACCTACACCGACCTCGCCGTCAGCCCGCCCGGCATCGTCCAGGTGGTCACCGTCCCGGCCACTATCGACGCCTGCGCGCTGCAGGTGCATCCCGTCACCGCGAGTCAATAGCTTGAAAAGCCTTCCCCCGCTTTGACGTATCGGTCGCGGGCGCACTATCGTGTCGTGACCCCTCAGCGTGCGACTGGTCTGCGGGTAGGCACGCGAACGTTCCCGCAGGTCGATGACCAGTGACCAATCCGATTGCAAGGGGATCAGCGCTGTCGAATACCCAGCCCGAACTCGCGTTTCACGCGAGGCGACAGATGCCGCGGTCGACAGGGGTCGCGGTCATGCGTCGACCCGCGATGGCCGCGTTGGTGGCCGCGGTGCTGCTGGTCGCGTCCGTGGCCGGGTGCGGCGGCGGCGTGCTGAGCCCCGATCTGGTAGTGGTGAACGGTGGGGAACCGCCCTACCCGTTAATCCCGACCAGCACCAACGACAGCAACGGCGGCAGGATCATCGACCGGCTCTTCGCCGGCCTGGTGTCCTATGACGCCGCCGGACACCCCTCGAACGAGGTTGCCCAGTCGATCGACACCACCGACAACGTCAACTACCGCAT
This sequence comes from Mycobacterium sp. NGS26, assembly GCF_059813025.1. NCBI lineage: Bacteria > Bacillati > Actinomycetota > Actinomycetes > Mycobacteriales > Mycobacteriaceae > Mycobacterium > Mycobacterium sp. NGS26. The sequence continues at coordinate 1,046,185 of NZ_JCALDU010000001.1, read as the reverse complement.
CGTCCTCAAGCCGGGATGGAAGTTCACCGACGGCTCGGCGGTGACGGCCCACTCGTTCGTCGACGCGTGGAACTACGGAGCGCTGAGCACCAATGCTCAACTGCAGCAAAGCTTTTTCAGCCCGATCGACGGGTTCGACGAGGTCTCGGGCATGACCGGCGACAACAAGCCGGCCCCGAAAACGGGGCGCACCACCATGTCCGGGCTGCAAGTGGTCGGTGATCTCGAGTTCACCGTGCGACTGAAGGCGCCGACCATCGACTTCACCCTGCGGCTGGGCCACAGCGCCTTTTATCCGCTGCCCGATGTCGCGTTTCGCGACATGACGGCGTTCGGGCGCAACCCCATCGGCAACGGCCCGTACAAGCTCGCCGACAGCCCGGACGGGCCGGCGTGGGAGCACGACGTCAAGATCGACCTGCGGCCCAACCCCGACTATCACGGCAACCGCAAGCCCCGCAACAAGGGGCTGCGGTTCGACTTCTACGCCAACCTGGATACCGCCTACGCCGACCTGCTGTCGGGCAATCTCGATGTCCTGGACACGATTCCGCCGAGCGCGCTGCCGGTCTACAAGCGCGACCTGGGCAACAACTTCACCAGCGGCCCCGTCGCGGTCAAGCACAGTCTCGACACCCCGCTGCGGTTGCCGCATTTCGGCGGCGAGGAGGGCCGGCTGCGCCGGCTTGCGCTGTCGGCCGCCGTCGACCGTGAGCACATCTGTCAGCAGATCTTCATGGGCACCCGCATTCCGTCGCGCGACTTCACCGCAAGGTCGTTGCCGGGTTTCGACGCGAACCTGCCGGGCAACGACGTGCTGAACTTCGATCCCGTTCGCGCGCGGCAGCTTTGGGCACAGGCCAACGCCATCTCGCAGTGGAGCGGGCAGTACGTCATCGCCTACAACGCCGACGCCGGAAACCAGGAATGGGTGGACGCGGTGGCCAACAGCATCAAGAATGTCCTCGGCATCGACGCGGTCGGCGCGCCGCAGCCCACGTTCGCCGGGTTCCGCACCAAGATCACCAATCACACCATCGGGACCGCGTTCCGCGCCGCCTGGCAGGGCGACTACCCGTCGATGATCGAGTTCCTCGGGCCGCTGTTCGCCACCGGGGCCGGGTCCAACGACGTCGGCTACTCCAACCGCGACTTCGACGCGGCGCTGGCGACCGCCGAGGCCGCGGCCACCCTGCCGCAGTCCAACGCCCTGACCAACGACGCGCAGCGAATCCTGTTCCACGACATGCCAGTTGTCCCACTGTGGGACAACGTCAGCGTGGTCGGCTGGTCGATGGAGGTGAAGAGCGTCGGGGTCACCTGGAACGGCATGCCCGACTACGAGAACATCGTGAAGGGCTGAGATGGGCTGGTACATCGCGCGCCGAATCGGCATCATGGTGCCGGTCTTCATCGGCGCCACGCTGCTGATCTACGGCATGGTCTTCCTGCTGCCCGGCGACCCGGTGGCGGCGATGGCCGGAGACCGCCCGCTGACTCCCGCGGTGGCCGCGGCGCTGCGGGCCCGTTACCACCTCGACGATCCGTTCATTGTGCAGTACCTGCGCTACCTGGGCGGTGTCCTGCACGGCGACCTGGGCCGCTCGTTTTCGGGGCTGCCGGTGAGTGCCGTTCTGGCGCACGCGTTTCCGATCACCGTCAGGCTGGCCCTGATCGCGGTGGCGGTGGAGGCGGTGCTGGGGATCGGGTTCGGCGTCATCGCCGGCCTGCGCCAGGGCGGGATCTTCGACGCCTCGGTGCTGCTCGCCGGGCTGGTGATCGTGGCGATCCCCATATTCGTTCTGGGCTTCCTGGCGCAGTTCGTGTTCGGCGTCCGGCTGGGCATCGCGCCCGTGACGGTGGGCGAACGGGCCACCTTCGCGCGGCTGCTACTGCCCGGGATCGTGCTGGGCTCGGTGTCGTTCGCGTATGTGGTGCGCCTGACCCGGTCCGCGGTGGCCGCCAACGCGCACGCCGACTACGTGCGCACCGCCACCGCCAAGGGGCTGTCGCGACCGCGGGTGGTGACGGTGCACATCCTGCGCAACTCGCTGATCCCGGTGGTGACCTTTCTCGGCGCCGACCTGGGCTCGCTGATGGGCGGGGCCGTCGTGACCGAGGGCATCTTCAACATCCACGGCGTCGGCGGCGTGCTGTTCCAGGCCGTCACCCGGCAGGAGGCGCCGACGGTGGTGTCCATCGTCACGGTGCTGGTGCTGGTCTATCTGATAACCAACCTGGTGGTGGACTTGCTGTACGCCGCCCTCGACCCCCGGATCCGTTATGGCTGAACATATTCCAGTCCACCACGGCTTCTGGCGCGACACGTGGCGCAAGCTGCGCCGGCGCCCGAAGTTCGTCGTCGCGGCCACGCTGATCGTGTTCATCGTCGTCGTCGCGGCATTCCCCGAGTGGTTCACCGGAATCGATCCCACCTATGCCGATCCCAGCCGGAGCCTGTTGCCGCCGTCGGGCGCGCACTGGTTCGGCACCGACCTGCAGGGCCACGACATCTACGCGCGCACGGTTTACGGGGCGCGGGCTTCGGTGATGGTGGGGCTGGGGGCGACCCTGCTGGTGTTCCTCGTCGGCGGCGCGCTGGGCGCGCTGGCCGGCTTCTACGGCGGCTGGATCGACGCGGTGGTGTCCCGGGTCAGCGACATCTTCTTCGGGTTGCCCCTGCTGCTGGCCGCCATCGTGCTGATGGGCGTCCTGCACCACCGCCGGGTGTGGACGGTGATCGTCATCCTGGCCGTGTTCGGCTGGCCGCAGGTGGCCAGGATCGCCCGCAGCGCGGTGCTGCAGGCGCGCGCCAGCGACTACGTTCTCGCGGCGAAAGCCCTGGGGCTCAGCGATTTCCAGATCCTGGTTCGGCACGCGCTGCCCAACGCGTTGGGTCCCGTCTTCGCGGTGGCCACCCTGGCCTTCGGCGTGTTCATCGTCACCGAGGCCTCGCTGTCCTACCTCGGCGTCGGCTTGCCGACCTCGGTGATCTCCTGGGGCGGCGACATCAACCTGGCGCAGAGCCGGCTGCGGTCGGGCTCGCCGATACTGTTCTATCCCGCCGGCGCACTGGCGATTACGGTGCTGGCCTTCATGATGATGGGCGACGCGCTGCGCGACGCCCTGGATCCGGCCTCGCGGGCGGTGCGCGCATGAGCGGCACCGAGCGATCGCCGCTGTTGACGGTCGAGGGCCTGGCGGTCACGTTCGGCGACCATCCCGTCGTCTGCGGCGTCGACCTGACGGTGCAGCGCGGGCAGACCGTCGCGGTGGTGGGCGAATCGGGGTCGGGGAAGTCCACCACGGCCGCCGCCGTCCTCGGCCTGCTGCCGCCCGGTGGGCGAATCACGGCCGGGCGCATCGTGTTCGACGGGCACGACATCACCGCCGCCGATCGCCGCGCGCTCCGCTCGCTGCGCGGGCGCGCAATCGGATACGTGCCCCAGGACCCGATGACCAACCTCAACCCGGTGTGGAAGGTGGGCTTCCAGATCCGGGAGGCGTTGCGCGCCAACGCGAACGGACGCGGTGCGCGGCGGCGCGCGATGGAGCTGCTCGCCGAGGCGGGGATGCCGGACCCGGCAAAGCAGGCCGGCCGCTACCCGCACCAGCTCTCCGGCGGCATGTGTCAGCGCGCGCTGATCGCCATCGGTTTGGCGGGCCGGCCGCAGCTGCTCATCGCCGACGAGCCGACCTCGGCCCTGGACGTGACCGTGCAGCGGCAGGTGCTCGACCATCTGCAGCGGCTGACCGACGAGCTGGGCACCGCGCTGCTGCTGATCACCCACGACCTGGCGATGGCCGCCGAACGCGCCGAGACCGTCGTCGTCGTCCATCGCGGCGCGGTGGTGGAATCCGGTGCCGCACAGTCGATCCTGCGCGAGCCGCGGCACGAGTACACCCGGCGGCTGGTGGCCGCGGCCCCGTCGCTCGCCGCCCGCGGCCCCCGAAGCCCGCGACCGCAGCACCCGGACGGAGACGACATCCTGGTCGCGTCCGAGCTGACCAAGGTCTACCGGGAGTCGCGCGGCGCACCCTGGCGGTGGGCCGAATTCCGCGCCGTCGACGCCGTGTCGTTCCGGCTGCGCCGGGCCAGCACCCTGGCGATCGTCGGCGAGTCGGGCTCGGGGAAATCGACGGTGGCGCGCATGGCGCTCGGCCTGCTGCAACCCACGTCGGGCTCGGTGGTTTTCGACGGCACACCGATCGACGCCACCCTGGACCGCGACGAGGCGATGGCCTTTCGCCGGCGGGTGCAGCCGGTGTTCCAGAACCCCTACAGCAGCCTCGATCCCATGTATTCGGTGTTTCGCACCATCGAGGAGCCGCTGCGGATCCACCGGGTGGGCGACCGCGGCCAGCGGCGGCGGGCGGTCCGCGAGCTCATCGACCACGTGGCCCTGCCGTCGTCGGTGCTGGGGCGGCTGCCCCGCGAGCTGTCCGGCGGGCAGCGGCAACGCGTCGCGATCGCGCGGGCGCTGGCGCTGCGGCCCGAGGTACTGGTGTGCGACGAGGCGGTGTCGGCGCTCGACGTCCTGGTGCAGGCTCAGATACTCGAGCTGCTGGCCGACCTGCAGGCCGAGCTGGGCCTGGCCTACCTGTTCATCAGCCACGACCTGGCCGTGATCCGCCAGATCGCCGACGACGTGCTGGTGATGAAGGCGGGCCGGGTGGTGGAAATGGCCCCGACCGAGCAGCTGTTCACCCGGCCCGGTCACGACTACACCCGCCAGTTGCTGGACGCCATCCCCCGCGCGCCGGCGCCGCCCCGATAGGTTGGCAACCTGTGACGGCTGACCCGCTGGCCCCGCTGCTGGAGCTGCCCGGCGTCGCCGAGGCGAGCGACCGGGCCCGCGAGGCGCTGGGCCGGGCCCACCGGCACCGGGCGAACCTGCGGCGCTGGCCGGTGACGGCCGCCGAGGCGGCGTTGCGCGCGGCGCGCGCCTCGTCGGTGCTCGACGGCGGGCCCGTGCGGCTGGAGGATTTGGCCGCGCCGGAAAACCCGGCGGCCGGCGACCCGGTGTTCGCCGGGGCGCTGCGGGTGGCCCAGGCGCTGGAGGGTGGCGGGGGCGCGCTGGTCGGCGTCTGGCAGCGGGCGCCGCTGCAGGCGCTGGCCCGGCTGCACATGCTGGCCGCCGCCGACCTGGTCGACGACGATCGGTTGGGCCGCCCGCGGGCCGACGGCGAGGTCGGACCGCGGCTGGAATTGCTCGCGGACCTGGTGACCAGTCGCACCCGGGCGCCGGCGCCGGTGGTTGCCGCGGTCGCACACGGGGAGTTGCTGACGCTGAAGCCTTTTGGGAGCGCGGACGGCGTGGTGGCGCGTGCGGTGTCGCGGCTGGTGACCATCGCCAGCGGGCTGGATCCGCACGGGCTCGGTGTGCCCGAGGTGAGCTGGATGCGCCACCCCGCCGACTATCGCGAAGCCGCGCGCGGATTCGCCGGCGGCACGCCGGACGGGGTGGGCGCCTGGTTGGTGCTGTGTTGCCGGGCGCTGCGGGCGGGCGCGCAGGAGGCGTTGTCGATCGCCGAATCGCTGCCGGACCGCTAGCGCACGGGTCGGTAGCCAGCGGGACCCGGAACGGCACCGAAAATTCGTTCGGAAAAATGTAGAGCGGGCGGCGTCCCGAAAAATTCGGTCCACCGCCCGCTAGCACGGAACTCGGTTACCAAGCGTGCATCTCTGGGCTGCGTGGGTTGGCCTCGGCGATCTTGCGACGCTTCCGGCTGCAGCCCCACCCAAAGGGCCGTCGAAACCGTCCACTTTTCGCAATTACGCAGGCCCGCAACACTTCTGCCATTATCGCGGCTATGACTCCGCGTGGGTGCCGGGTACCGTGCTGGGCGCCCGGATCGGGAGATCGAACCTTCTCTTCCGGCTCGACCTAGGCCTCACCGGGCTTCCGTGTTTCCATTTGTACTACTGGAGCCTTAGCACAGCAAGGCCCAATTCTGTGAACGTTGCGAAGCGGTCGCGGATTGCGTGGTCAATTAGTTTGCTGGCGGACCGCCGACGTGCATCGCGGCCCGGCCGGCCCGGGGCTAGAAGGCGAAACGGCGCAACAACGAGTAGGTAACTGCGCCGGCCGCCAGCGCACTGATACCCACCGCGGCGGTGGTTGCGATCGCGGCGCCCGACGGCGCCGGGATCCGGTCCCGCAGGGACACCGGCCGGGAAAACGCCAGCACCGGCCAGCCGCGCTCGGCGGCTTCTCGCCGCAGCGCGCGGTCGGGGTTGACCACGCTCGGGTGACCGACGACCTCGAGCATCGGCAGGTCGGTGATGGAGTCGGAGTAGGCGTAGCAGTGTTCCAGCGGGTAGCCCTCGCGGGCCGCCAGCTCGCGGATCGCCTGCACCTTGCCCTCGCCGTAGCAGTAGAACGCCACCTCGCCGGTGTACCTGCCGTCCTCGACGACCATGCGGGTCGCCATCGCGTGGGTGGCGCCCAGCGCCCGGGCGATCGGCGCCACGATTTCTTCGCCGGACGCCGAGACCACCACCACGTCGCGACCGCACAGCTTGTGGGCGGCGATCAGGTCCGCGGCCTCCGCGAACACCAGGGGGGTCACGATGTCGTGCAGCGTTTCGTTGACGATCGACTTGACCTGTGCCACGTCCCAGCCGGTGCACATATTGGTCATGTGGGCGCGCATCCGGTCCATCTGGTCATGATCGGCACCGGAGAGCAGAAAGATGAACTGGGCGTAGCTGGACTTGAGCACGGCGCGACGGTTGAGCAGACCCTGGGCGAAGAACGGTTTGCTGAACGCCAAGGTGCTGGACTTGGCGATGATCGTCTTGTCGAGGTCGAAGAAGGCCGCCGTGCGTGCGTGCGGAGGGATCGTTGCCCCCGTTTGCGAAGGAGTTTGCTGGTGCGCGGCCGGGCCGAAGACGGTCACCGACCTAGCATATGTCGGGGCTCCGACGGGCTGCGTGCTCGCACCCGAATCGCCGCCCGGCAGCGGTGTGGCGGGCGGGACCGCCGGTGTTTTTGCGGCTCACGGTGTTTTTTTCGGTGAAACAAGCTATTGCGCTGATTAGTACTGTCATGTGTATAGTAAGCAGTACTCGGCCTGAGCCGAGGGTGTATCAGCCCGACCCCCCGGGGCTGATACACGACGACCCTCGCCTCCTCCCCCCCTGGCGGGGGTCGTCCCTTTTCTGGGGCAAGTTTCGGTGGTCTCGCGGCGCTCGGCGCGCCGTTGTGCGCGTTGCGGGGATCGCGCGATCCGTAAGCTGAGCGCGCCGCGGACGACGCCTTTGTGCACACTCGCGTCTCTCTCCACAAATCCGTGTTTGGCACTGGTGTGCCAAGGTCACGGCCCCGCAGGGTGGATGGGTGACTACGAATTCCCGCGTTGCGACGCCGGGTCCCGCGGGCGTGCTGGCGGCGCTGGAGGACGCTCAGCTGCGCGACGAACTCGACCGGGTGGCCGCCGCCGTCGGTGTTCGGGTGGTCCATGTCGGCGCTTCCGCCGTGAGCAGGAAAACGTGGTCGGCGGCCGCGGCCGTGGTGCTCGACGCGGCGGCGGCCGACCGGTGCCGGAAGGCGGCGCTACCGCGGCGCGCTCACGTCAGCGTGTTGACCGCCGGCGAACCCACGCCGGCGACGTGGACGGCGGCCATCTCCGTCGGCGCCCAGCACGTGCTGAGGGTGCCCGGGCAGGAAGACGAATTGATCCGCGAGCTCGCCGAGGCCGCCGAATCGGCGCGCGACGACGGTCCGCGCGGCGACGTCGTGGCCGTCATCGGCGGCTGCGGCGGCGCTGGAGCGTCTTTGCTGGCCGTCGCCCTGGCGCGGGTCGCGGGCGACGCGCTGTTGGTCGACCTCGACCCGTGGGGCGGCGGCATCGATTTGCTGGTGGGCGGCGAGACGACGCCGGGGCTGCGGTGGCCGGATCTGGCGCTGCAGGGTGGACGGCTCAACTGGCCGGCGGTGCGCGACGCCCTGCCGCGGCATCGGGGGATCAGCATCCTGTCCGGGACCCGGCGCGCCTGCGAGCTGACCGCCGCGCCGGTGGACGCCGTCGTCGACGCCGGTCGCCGCGGGGGTGTCACCGTGGTCTGCGACCTTCCCCGCCGCCTCACCGACGCCGCCCACGCCGCGCTCGACGCCGCCGACCTCGTCGTCGTGGTCAGCCCCTGTGATGTGCGGGCCTGCGCGGCGACCGCGGCGATGGCGCCGGTGCTGGCCGGCATCAATCCCAACGTCGGGTTGGTCGTGCGGGGGCCGTCGCCGGGCGGATTGCGGGCGGCCGAGGTGGCCGACATCGCCGCCCTGCCGCTGCTGGCGGCCGTGCGGGCGCAGCCCCAACTCGCCGAGCAGGTGGAGCGCGGTGGGCTGCGCCTGGGGCGGCGATCCGCGCTGGCGGCCGCCGCGGGCCGGGTGCTCGAGGTGTTGCCCCGCGCGGGCTCGGGCCGGCAGGGCAGGGCGGCGTGAGCGGCTCGCTGATCGAGCGGGTGCGCGAACGGCTGGCGGCCGAGTCTGCCCCGCTGCGGCCCAACGTGGTGGCCGCCGCGATACGGGCCGAGTCGAACGGGGTGCTTGGCGACACCGAGGTCCTCGCCAATCTGCGCGTGCTGCAGACCGAGCTGACCGGTGTCGGCATCCTCGAGCCGCTGCTGTGCGCGGACGGCACGACCGACGTCTTGGTCACTGCGCCCGACGCGGTCTGGGTCGACGACGGAAACGGTCTGCGGCGCAGCGAGATTCGGTTTGCCGACGAGGCGGCGGTGCGGCGGCTGGCGCAGCGGCTGGCGCTGGCAGCGGGACGCCGCCTCGACGACGCGCAGCCCTGGGTGGACGGGCAGCTGACCGGCATCGGCGCCGGCGGGTTCGCGGTGCGGCTGCATGCGGTGCTGCCGCCGGTGGCCGCCGGGGGCACCTGCTTGTCGCTGCGGGTATTGCGCCCGGCCACACAGGATTTGGCGGCGCTGGCCGCGGCGGGCGCGATCGCGCCCCGGGCCGCCGCGCTGGTGGCCGACATCATCGCCGCCAGGCTGGCGTTCCTGGTGTGCGGGGGAACGGGCGCGGGAAAGACGACCCTCCTGGCGGCGATGCTGAGCGCCGTGGCGCCCACCGAGCGGATCGTGTGCGTCGAGGACGCCGCCGAGCTGGCGCCCCGCCATCCGCACCTGGTGAAGCTGGTCGCGCGGTGCGCCAACGTCGAAGGGGTGGGCGAGGTTCCGGTGCGCCAACTCGTCCGGCAGGCGCTGCGGATGCGGCCCGACCGCATCGTGGTAGGCGAAGTCAGGGGCGCCGAGGTGGTGGACCTGCTGGCCGCGCTGAACACCGGCCACGACGGCGGCGCGGGCACCGTACACGCCAACAACCCGGGCGAGGTTCCCGCCCGGCTGGAGGCGCTGGGCGCGCTCGGCGGCCTGGACCGGGCCGCGCTGCACAGCCAGCTCGCCGCGGCGGTCCAGGTGCTGCTGCACGTCGCGCGGGATCGTGCCGGCCGGCGCCGGCTCGCCGAGATCGCCACGCTGCGCCACTGCGACGGCCGGGTCCACGCGGTCACGGTGTGGCACGCGGACCGGGGAATGACCGACGACGCCGAGGATCTGCACCGCATGCTGCGCGACCGGATGCCGGAATGACGCGCCGGCGACGATGCAGAGCGAAGCGATGAGGAGGAGCGGCGCGAATGACGCGCCGGCGACGATGCAGAGCGAAGCGATGAGGAGGAGCGGCGCGAATGACGCGCCGGCGACGATGCAGAGCGAAGCGATGAGGAGGAGCGGCGCGAATGAATAGCCCGATGGCGGCCGCGCTGCCGATGTCGCTGGCGCTCTTGGTGTTTCCGGCATCGCCGCGGTGCCGGCTCGGCCCCGCGGCGCCACCCCGCCACCGGGTCAGGGTCGCCACGGGTGGGGCCGGCATCGCGACCGCGTGCGCCGGCGCCGTCGCCGCCGCCGTCCTGCTGCCGCCCACGACGGTCCTGGCCATCGCGGTGGCCGGCGCGACCGCGACCGTGCGCTACCGCCGCCACCGCCGCACGCGGCGGGCAATGGACGAGGGCCGCACGATCGAGGCCGCCCTCGACGTGCTGGTCGGCGAGCTGCGGGTCGGCTCCCATCCGGTGCATGCGTTTTGCGTGGCCGCCGACGAGACCTGCGGCGCCGTCGCCGATTCGCTGCGCGCGGTGGCGGCGCGGGCCAGGCTGGGCGCCGACGTCGCGGCGGGCCTGCGCGCGGCGGCGCGATCGTCGGCCCTGCCCACCCACTGGGACCGGCTCGCGGTGTGCTGGCAACTGGCCGCCGACCACGGGCTGGCGATAGCCACCCTGATGCGGACGGCGCAGCGCGATATCGCCGAGCGGCAACGGTTCTCGGCGCGGGTGGCATCGGGCCTGGCCGGGGCGCGGGCCACCGCCGCCATCCTGGCGGGACTGCCGCTGCTGGGCGTGCTGCTCGGCCAGCTGATCGGGGCGCGCCCGCTCGACTTCCTGCTGGGCGGGCGGACGGGCGGATGGCTGCTGGTGGTCGGGGTGACGGCGGCCTGCGTCGGGCTGCTGTGGTCGGACCGGATCATCGGCCGGGTCGCGGCGTGAGCGCCGCGGCGGTGCTGCTCGCCCTGGCGCTGTGCATCGGCCCGGGCCCGTCGGTGGTGCGGGCGCGGGCCGGGACGCGGGCGCGCGCACATCGCGCGCGCCCGGGCCCGCAGCGCGGGCCGGACCCGCTGGCCGTCGCGTCCAGCCTCGACGTGCTGGCCGCCTGCCTCGCGGCGGGCATGGCGGTGTCGACCGCCGCGGCGGCCACCGCCGCATCCGCCCCGCCGAAACTGGCCCGCGTGTTGCGCCGGGCCGCCGACCTGCTGGTGCTGGGCGCCGATCCCCTTGTGGCGTGGTCGATCCCGCCGGGCGTGCCGGCCGGCGAGGTCGACGCGCAGGCCGATGCGCTGCTGCGGCTGGCGCGCCGTTCCGCGTCCTCCGGCGCCGCCCTGGCCGACGGCGTCGAAGACCTGGCCGATCAGTGTCGGCAGGACGCCGGGCACGCGGCCACCGCCGCCGCCGAGCGGGCCGGGGTGCTGATCGCGGGACCGCTCGGCCTGTGCTTCCTGCCGGCGTTCGTGTGCCTCGGCATCGTCCCGGTGGTGGCCGGGCTGGCCGCTGACGTCTTGCAATCGGGCCTGCTGTGAAACGGGTAACGCAGAAGAGAGGATGCATTGGTGGTCAACATGTTTCGCGTGCTGGCGGCGCGCATGGCGGTCCTGGCGACCGACGAGTCGGGCATGTCGACGGTGGAGTACGCCATCGGGACGATCGCGGCGGCCGCGTTCGGTGCGATCCTGTACACCGTCGTCACCGGCGATTCCATCGTGTCGGCGCTGACCAAGATCATCGGCCGGGCGCTCAGCACCAAGGTCTAGCCGGGTGTGCCGGTGCGAGCACCGTCGAGGCGGCCTTGGCGATCGCCTCGCTGGTCGCGGTGCTGGTGTTGTGCCTGGCGGGCGTCTCCGCCGTTTCGATGCAGGTGCGCTGTGTCGACGCGGCCCGCGAGGCGGCGCGGCTGGCCGCGCGCGGTGACGACCGCACGGCGGTCGACACCGCCCGGCGCATCGCGCCGGCCGCCTCGCGGGTCCAGGTGCGGCGAGACGGCGATTTTCTGGTCGCCACGGTCGTCGCTCACTCGAAGCTGCTGCCCGGCCTGGACATCGCCGCCCAGGCCGTCGCGGTGGCCGAGCCGCGGTGACGACCGCGGCTCGGCCACCATCCTCGCGGCCGCGATGGTGGCGGTGCTGCTGTGTGTCGCGGGCGCCGGCGCATACGTCGGCGCGGCGGTGGTGGCCCGTCACCGCGCGCAGGCCGCGGCCGATCTCGCGGCGCTGGCCGCCGCGGCGCGGTTGCCGTCGGGGGTTTCGGCCGCCTGCGCGCGGGCGACGGCGGTGGCCCGCGAAATGCGGGTCGACGGTGTGCAATGCGAGGCCGACGACCTCGACGTCGTCGTCACCGTGCGGGTGATCGCCATCGCCGGCACGGCGCGGGCGGCCGCGCGGGCCGGGCCGGTGTCGGACGGTTAGGCCCCGGGCAGCCCGGCGGCGGCGAGTTCCTCGTCGGAGGGCAGCCGCAGTGAAACCAGCCCGGCGAAGGTATCGGGCTCGAGCTCCACCCGGTTGACGGTGACGTGCACCGGCACCCAATCGACGTCCTGACCCCGCATCCGCAGCACGCGGCTGGTCGGGCCCGCGGCGAATTCCTTGGTCATGGCGGACATCACGGGTTGATCGTCGGGATGAACCTTGGGCCTGTCAGTGTTGTCGCCCCGCCAGTCGTAGAAGGTGCAGGGCTCGTCGAGCCACTTCAGCAGCGTCCAGTTGTGCGGGTCGACGAGCGCGCGGTGGACCCCGGCCTGCGCCAGCCCGTTGAGGATCCGCTGCGCCAGGTCACTCATGGACATCACCGGGCCCTTGAGTTCGGCGCGCCAGTTCATCGACCGCGCGACCAGATGCTCACGACCGCCCGAACCCGGCTCCAAAGCGGTGCGCACCACGAAACCTATCCGAATGGGATCGCCCCGCCAATCGGTGAGATCCCATGTGCTGCACAGCGTCTGACCCGGCTGCGCCCGCACCGCCATGGCAAGCACCTTGGTTTCGTTAGGGTTGAGTTCCCGCGACGGGAGGTCTTCGGCGAAGGCCCTGCCTAAGGTGACCTCGACGTCGGGGTTCTTGCCGCTGTTGGCCAACGACTCCCTGGTGTCGGTCGCCACGCCGAGGGTCAGGTCCCACTTCAGCGGACCCGGGGTCGGCCGCTCGGGCGGCTCGATGTCGGCGGGACCGGTCCACACGTGCACACCGTGGACGCGGCCATCGGACATCAGCACCGGTTCCGTGCGGATGATCCGATCGGCCTTGGGGGTGATGCTGGTGAGGCTCTGACCGGTCTGCACCGACTCCGTTATCGCCGTTCGAACCGCGGCGAGGGCGGGGCTGCGACGCAGGAACGTCGTGATCGGGACGAGGTTTTTGAGTTGCCGCCCCTGCGCCACCACGGCGGGTTCGTCCCCCAGCGTCTCCACGAGCAACCAGTCGTGGGCCATGCGCCCAAGTTTACGGCGGTGCGCAGGGTCCAGCGGGGGCCGAGCCGCGGGACGGCGAGTTTGCAAATCCGACCGCGGCCTTGGTAGCTTCACCTGCGCTCGCCCAGTCGGGATTGGGCGAAAACGATGTCCAGGCATGCGCTGCGCTGTGTAATGGCGGTAGGCATTTCTTCAGCAAGAAGGAAATGTGCCCTCGGCGCGGCCGTCAGGATGCCATCCGTGGAGGTCGACCGTTTTGAGGGGTCGGTCGCCCGTCCGCGGATCGCCCAGCGTGACGCTCAGGCCAATTCCGCCAGCACTAGGCGCAGCACCTGGACGGCACCCGCCTTGTCCAGCGGGTCGTTGCCGTTGCCGCACTTGGGGGACTGCACGCATGACGGGCATCCCGCCGCGCACTCACACGCCTCGATCGCGGCGGCGGTAGCGCCCAGCCACGTCCTGGCCCGGCGGAAGCCGCGTTCGGCGAATCCCGCCCCGCCCGGATATCCGTCATAGACGAACACGCTGGGCAGCCCGAGCGGATCGGGGCCGACCGCCGTGGACATGCCGCCGATGTCGCCGCGGTCGCAGCTGGCCACCAGGGGCAGCAGCCCGATCGCCGCATGCTCGGCCGCGTGCAACGATCCGGGAATCCGCGGCGCGTCGATACCGTTGCGATCCAAGGCATCCGGCGTGATGGTGTACATCGCCGCGACGGTCTCCAGCGTGTGCTCCGGCATGTCCAGCTCGACGAAGTCGATGACCTCCCCGGAAAGCCGGCGGCGCAGGTAACCCACGACCCGGTGGGTGACCCTGACCGGCACCAAACCCAAAGCGACACAACCGAAGTCGAGCCGCTCCCCGCCGCCGGTGACGACGATGTCGGTGAGTTCGCGCGCGAACGTCGCATAGCCGGGGTCCTCGGCGTGCACGAACGCGATGCCGTCCTCGGTGTCCAGCGAGTCGACGACGAAGCTGTCGCCCTGGTGCAGGTACACCGCCCCCGGGTGCACCGAAGCCGGCGCCTGGCCCACCCCGACGCTGCCCAGCAGCCGCCCCGTGTCGGCCTCCACGATCACGATCTGCCCACCCGCGGAGCCCCGGATGTCCACCGCGCCATGGGGTTCCAGCCCGGGCACCGGGAAGTACTTGCCGTTGCGCCGGCGCAGCAGCCCGTCGTCGACCAGGCCCTCGGCCACCTCGGTGGCGCCGAAATCGGAGACCTCGGCGTCGTCGAGCGGCAGTTCGGTTGCCGCACAAAGGAGTTGGGGCCCGACAATGTAGGGATTGGCCGGATCGATCACCACGCGCTCGACCGGCTTGTCCAGCAGCGCGGCCGGGTTGTGGACCAGGTAGGTGTCCAGCGGATCGTCGCGGGCGATCAACACCACCAGCGCACCCTGGCCGCGCCGGCCCGACCGGCCGGCCTGCTGCCAGAACGAGGCCACCGTCCCGGGAAAACCGGCGAGCACCACCGCGTCCAGACCGGCGATGTCGACGCCCAGCTCCAACGCGTTGGTGGTGGCCAGGCCCCGCAGCCGGCCCTCGGCCAGGGCGCGCTCCAGCGCGTTGCGGTCCTCGGCGAGGTAACCGGCCCGATACGACGCCACGGTGGGGGACAGTTCCGGGGCGATGTCGTCCAGTCGCCCCCGGGCGCCCAGCGCCGTCAGCTCCGCGGCGCGGCGCGACCGCACGAACGTCAGGGTCTGGGCGCCCTCGGCGATCAGGTCGGCCATCACGCGGGCGGCCTCGGCCCCGGCGGAGCGGCGCACCGGCGCGCCGTTCTCTCCGGTCAGGTCGGCGCGCAGCGCGGGCTCCCACAGCGCCACCGTGCGCGCCCCCTGGGGCGAACCGTCCTCGGTCACCTCCTCGACGGGACGGCCGATGAGCTCGGCGGCCGTCGCCCCCGGCGAGTCCGTCGTCGCGCTGGCGAAGACCACGGTCGGCGCCGACGAGTAGCGCTCGCACAGCCGCAGCAGCCGGCGCAGCACCATGGCCACGTTCGAGCCGAAAACACCGCGGTAATAGTGACATTCGTCGACGACGACGAAGCGAAGGCCGCGCAGCAGGACGGCCCAGCGGGCGTGGTTGCGCAATATCGACAGGTGGATCATGTCGGGGTTGGAGAACAGCCACCGCGACCGCTCGCGGGCGAAGCGGCGCACCTCGGCGGGGCTGTCGCCGTCGTAGGCGGTGGGGGCGACCGCAAAACCAACGTCGCGCAGCCGCGGGATGGCCGCGGTCAGGGCGTGCGCGGCGCGCAACTGGTCGTGGCCCAGCGCCTTGGTCGGCGACAGGTAGAGCACCCGGGCCCGCGGGTCGGTCGCCAGCGCGTTGAGGACGGGAAGCTGATAGGCCAGCGACTTGCCCGACGCCGTGCCGGTGCTGACCACCACGTGACGCCCGGAGTGGGCCAGTTCCGCGGCGCGCACCTGGTGTGACCAGGGGGAATCGACGCCGCGCTCGGCGAACGCGCGCACCACGTCGGGCTCGGCCCACTCCGGCCAGTCGCGCGCCTTTCCGCCCCGCGCGGGCAGCTCCGCGACGTGCCGCAGCGGGCGCTCGCCCGCCGCGGTGCCGGCCAGCGCCGCGGCCAGCAGCTCGGCGCCGAAACTCGCCACGTCATGCCCTCCGAGGATCGCTACGCGACACAAGTCTGTCGCCGACGCGACGAACATGGTTGACTGATTGCGGTCGCAGCTTCTGTGCTTGTGTCAAACTTTCGCAGGATCGACGTTGCGGCCGCGGTTCCTGCGAGGTTAATCGGTCGGGTGAAGTTCCGGCGACTGAGCTAGGTATGGCGGTCGTTACCAGGCCCGGGGCACCGAAGGGCGGTGCACCGCACCCAGAAGAAAAGGAAAGATCGAGAGATGCCACAGGGAACTGTGAAGTGGTTCAACGCGGAAAAGGGCTTCGGGTTCATTGCGCCCGAAGATGGTTCCGCAGATGTTTTTGTCCACTACACGGAGATCCAGGGAACGGGCTTCCGCACCCTTGAAGAAAACCAGAAGGTCGAGTTCGAGATCGGCCACAGCCCTAAGGGCCCCCAGGCCACCGGAGTCCGCTCGGTATAGATCGGTATAGATAAGAGAGCAGATTCTCCACGGAACCCCCCGTAAGTCCCGCTTAGCGGGCCACGCGGGGGGTTTTCGTTGTCCGCCCGGCCGCCGGCCACATGCCCGGCGCACCGTCAACCTCAACCCGTGGACCGGCGACCTGGCCTACTGTCGTTGGCGTGAGCCAGCTTTCCTTCTTCACAGCGGAGTCGGTGCCGCCCGCGGTCGCCGATCTCTCCGGGGTGCTGGCAGCCTCCGGCCAGATCGTGATGGTCGGCGCCCCCTCCCACGGCGGCGTCCAGGGCGCGCGGCT
Organism: Mycobacterium sp. NGS26; assembly: GCF_059813025.1. Classification (NCBI taxonomy): domain Bacteria; kingdom Bacillati; phylum Actinomycetota; class Actinomycetes; order Mycobacteriales; family Mycobacteriaceae; genus Mycobacterium; species Mycobacterium sp. NGS26. The sequence goes on along the minus strand of NZ_JCALDU010000001.1, from coordinate 1,029,792 downwards.
CTCGGTGGTCGTGGATCGGCTCTGGCGCGCCACGGCGCTGGCCGAGATGATCCGGGAGGCGGGCCTGGTCCCCGAGATCGGCCGCACCGACGAGGACACCCCGCTGGTGCGCACGTCCGTCAACCCCTCGTTGACGTCCATGGCCGCCGATTGGACGCGGGGCGCGGTCAAGACGGTGCCGCCGCGCTGGCTGCCCGGACCGCGCGAGCTGCGGGCATGGACCCTGGCGGCCGGCTCGCCGGAGGGCGACCACTATCTGCTCGGCCTCGATCCGCACGCGCCGGACACGCATTCGCCGCTCGCGTCGGCGTTGATGCGGGTCGGGATCGCACCCACCCTGATCGGCACCCGCCGCGGCCGGCCCGCGCTGCGGATCAGCGGCCGCCGCCGGCTGTCGCGGCTGGTAGAAAACGTGGGGGAACCCCCCGACGACGCCGAGGCGTTGTCGCAGTGGCCCCGGGTTTAGCCGTTTGATTCGGCCCGCCTATCGGGGAGTCGGTTTGCATCGGCCCACCCAAGGGTGCGAAATTGTCAGGTGCCCGAAGGCCAAGGAACGCTGGCGTATCTGAATTTCCCCGGAATTTCGGAAGCTCGCCTGTCATTCTTCCTGCAGGGCGGTCTCGAATGAGGCCGGGACAAGAGATGGAGCGTAAGCGGAGTTGGCTGAGGCAGAAGACCACGGCACCAGCGGCAATGGCAGCCGCCGGCGACTCGTCATCGTCGAGTCGCCGACCAAGGCGCGCAAGCTGGCCGGCTACCTGGGCTCCAGGTACATCGTGGAGTCCTCGCGCGGCCACATCCGCGACCTGCCCCGGGCCGCCGCCGACGTCCCCGCCAAGTACAAGTCCGAGCCGTGGGCGCGGCTCGGGGTCAACGTCGACGCCGACTTCGAACCGCTCTACATCATCAGCCCGGAGAAGAAGAGCACCGTCTCCGAGCTGAAGGGCCTGCTCAAGGACGTCGACGAGCTCTATCTGGCCACGGATGGCGACCGCGAGGGCGAGGCCATCGCCTGGCACCTGCTGGAAACCCTCAAGCCCCGCATCCCGGTCAAGCGGATGGTGTTCCACGAGATCACCGAGCCGGCCATCCTGGAGGCCGCCGAAAACCCCCGCGACCTGGACACCGACCTGGTCGACGCGCAGGAGACCCGCCGCATCCTGGACCGGCTGTACGGCTACGAGGTCAGCCCCGTGCTGTGGAAGAAGGTCGCGCCCAAGCTGTCGGCGGGCCGGGTCCAGTCGGTGGCCACCCGCATCATCGTCCAGCGCGAGCGCGACCGGATGGCGTTCCGCAGCGCTGCGTACTGGGACGTCATCGCCAAGCTGGACGCCAGCGTGTCCGACCCGCAGGCCCAGCCGCCCACCTTCATCGCCCGGCTGACGAGCGTCGACGGCCAGCGCGTGGCCACCGGCCGCGACTTCGACTCGCTGGGCCAGCTGCGCAAGGCCGACGAGGTCACCGTGCTGGACGAGGCCGCGGCGACCGCGCTGGCCGCCGGGCTGCGGGGCGGACAGCTCACGGTGGCGTCGGTCGAGGAAAAGCCCTACACGCGGCGCCCGTATCCGCCGTTCATGACGTCCACGCTGCAGCAGGAGGCCGGCCGCAAGTTGCGGTTCTCCGCGGAGCGCACGATGAGCATCGCCCAGCGGCTCTACGAAAACGGCTACATCACTTATATGCGCACCGACTCGACGACGCTGTCGGAGTCGGCGATCAACGCGGCACGCACCCAGGCCCGCCAGCTCTACGGCGAGGAGTACGTCTCCCCGTCGCCGCGCCAATACACCCGCAAGGTGAAGAACGCGCAGGAGGCGCACGAGGGGATCCGGCCCGCCGGGGAGACGTTCGCCACCCCCGACGCGGTGCGCCGCGAACTCAACGGCGACGACTTCCGGCTCTACGAGCTGATCTGGCAGCGCACGGTGGCCTCGCAGATGGCCGACGCGCGCGGCACCACGCTGAGCCTGCGCATCGCGGGCCGCTCCGGGGAACGGGACGTCACCTTCTCCGCGACCGGGCGCACCATCACCTTCGCCGGCTTCCTCAAGGCCTACGTGGAAACCGTGGACGAGCTGGCCGGCGGCGAGGCCGACGACGCCGAGCGGCGGCTGCCGCACCTCACCGAGGGGCAGCGGCTGGACGCCCTGGAGCTCACCCCCGACGGCCACGCCACCAACCCACCGGCGCGCTACACCGAGGCGTCGCTGGTCAAGGCGCTCGAGGAGCTGGGCATCGGCCGCCCGTCGACGTACTCGTCGATCATCAAGACCATCCAGGACCGCGGCTATGTGCACAAGAAGGGCAGCGCCCTGGTGCCGTCGTGGGTTGCGTTCGCCGTCACCGGCCTGCTGGAGCAACACTTCGGCCGGCTCGTCGACTACGGCTTCACCGCGGCGATGGAGGACGAGCTCGACGAGATCGCCAACGGCAACGAGCAGCGCACCACCTGGCTGAACCACTTCTACTTCGGCGGCGACCACGGCGTGCCGGAGTCGATAGCCCGCTCCGGTGGCCTCAAGAAGCTCGTCGGCGTCAACCTGGAAGGCATCGACGCTCGAGAAGTCAACTCCATCAAGCTGTTTGACGACGCGCAGGGCCGCCCGGTCTACGTCCGGGTCGGAAAGAACGGGCCCTACCTGGAGCGCACGATAACCGGCGACGACGGCGAGCCCACTCCGCAGCGGGCCAACCTGAGCGACTCGTTGACGCCCGACGAGCTGACGCTGGAGGTCGCCGAGGAGCTGTTCGCCACCCCGCAGGAGGGGCGCGTGCTGGGGATGGACCCGGAAACCGGCCACGAGATCGTCGCCAAGGACGGCCGCTACGGGCCGTACGTGACCGAGATCCTGCCGCAGCCGGAGCCCGCCGCCGACGCGAACGGCGAGGCGCCGAAGAAGGGCAAGAAGGTCGCCGGGCCCAAACCCCGGACGGGTTCGCTGCTGCGCAGCATGGACCTGCAGACGGTCACGCTGGAGGACGCGCTGAAGCTGCTGTCGCTGCCCCGCGTCGTCGGCGTGGACCCCGAGACGGGCGAGGAGATCACCGCACAGAACGGGCGCTATGGCCCATACCTGAAGCGCGGCAGCGATTCCCGGTCGCTGACGAGCGAGGAGCAGCTGTTCAGCATCACGCTGGACGAGGCGCTGAAGATCTACTCCGAGCCGAAACGCTCCGGGCGGCAAAGCGCTTCGGCGCCGCCGCTGCGCGAGCTGGGGACCGACCCCGCGTCGGGCAAGCCAATGGTGGTCAAGGACGGCCGATTCGGGCCCTACGTCACCGACGGCGAGACCAACGCCAGCCTGCGCAAGGGCGACGACGTCATGTCGATCACCGACGAGCGCGCGGCCGAGCTGCTGGCCGACCGGCGGGCCCGGGGCCCGGCCAAGCGGCCCGCCAGAAAAACGTCGCGGGCACGAAAGTCGCCGGGCCGCAAGGCCGCCCGGCGCAGCTAGCCCGGCGGAGCTAGCCGGGCGGCTCACATGATTTCGCTGGACACCTCTTCGGCCGCGCGCTGGGGGGTCTCCTCCGCCGGCGCGGCCAGCTGCTGCGGCCGGGCCAGCTGAGTCGGCGCGGCGCGGCCGCGCAGCTCGACGACCTCGCCGACGTCCCAGCACAGGGCCTCGGCGTCCAGGGCGCCGCTGACCGCGATCGCCGACGCCAGCACGTGCCCGGCCTCGAGCTTGGCCAGCTCGGTGAGCCGGGCGGCCTCGTTGACCGGGTCGCCGATCACCGTGTACTCGAAACGGGCCTGCGCGCCGATGTGGCCGGCGATCGCGCGGCCGGCCGACACCCCGATGCCGAACTCCGCGGAACCGATCACCGGGAGGAGTTCGTCGTGCAGCTCGCGGGCGGCCGCCAGCGCGCCGCCGGACGCGTCGGGGTGCTCGATCGGCGCGCCGAAGATCGCCAGCGCGGCGTCGCCCTGGAACTTGTTGACGAACCCGCCGTGCCGACCGACGGTGTCCACCACCACCCGGAAGAACTCGTTGAGCAGGTGGACCACCTCGGCGGGCGGGCGCGTTGCGGCCAGCTGGGTGGAGCCGACCAGGTCCACGAACAGCACCGCGACGTCGCGCTCCTGCCCGCCCAGCTCGGTGCCGCGCTCCAGGGCCCGGCGGGCCACGTCCTCGCCGACGTAGCGGCCGAACAGGTCGCGCAGCCGCTGCCGCTCGGACAGGTCGCGCACCATGTCGTTGAAACCGGCCTGCAGCAGGCCCAATTCGCTGGCGTCGTAGATCTGCATGTGCGCGTTGTAGTTGCCGCGCTGCACCTCGCTCAGCGCCCAGCGGAGCTGGCGCAGCGGGTCGGCGATCGACATCGCCACCAGCAGGGTGCTGACCAGGCCGACGCCCAGCGCCGCCAGCGCCAGCAACAGGATCGGGTTGAACAGGCTCTCCGGCGCGGCGTGCAGCAGCGAGACCTTGTCGGCCACCACGGCGAGGACGATCGCCAGCAGCGGCACCGCGGTGGACAGCATCCACGTCAGGATCTGCCGCAGGATGACGCCGGGGGCCTTGACGTTCTCCGGCACCCCGCTGCGCAGGGCGGCGACGGCCACCGGCCGCAGCACCCGCTCGGACTGCAGGTAGCCGATGATCGCGGTGGCCGCCGCGCCCAGCGCCGTCGCGACCGCCACCACGGGCGCGGCGTAGCGGGCCACCGACCAGCTGGCGACGATGAACACCACGCTGCCGATGCACCAATAAACGATCGTGCTCAGCGTGCGGTAGTAGGGCATGCGCAGCGCACGGCTGCGGGCCAGCTCGGTGGCGGCCGGATCGGCCTCGGCGAGCATGTTGTCGCGGCGCTGCCAGCGGAAGACCGGCATCAGCAGCCGCAGGTTGACCACGACACCGACGAGGAACAACACCACCAACGTGCTCGCGAAGATCGCCAGGTTGACCGGCGGCAGGTCCTGCAGTTGAACGCGATCCTGCGGCGGCAGGCCATACCGCAGGAAGCCCAACACGAACAGCGACCCGATGATGTCGGCCTGCAACATGCTCAACGCGAACAGCGGCCACGGGGTGCGCACCACCCACCGGACGAACGCGCTGATCCGCCCGGGCAGTGCTGCCGCGGTTGCCACGAAACCACCGTATCGGTCGGCACGGACTTGTTGGAAACCTAAAAGCCGCCCGGCAAGTCGGCCGGTCCTGGCCAAACGCCGCGAAAGATAACGGAATTGTCGCGGTATGGTCGCCGATCGGTCTCCGTCGGCCGGTGTCGTTACTGTTGCCAGTGATGTCCGGGGTATTTGCGCGGCTGGTGGGCCAGGAAGCGGTGGAGGCAGCGCTGCTCGCCGCCGCCCGGGCCGCGCGCGGTGAGCTGGACCACAGCCGCTCCGACGACGGGACTATGACACACGCGTGGCTGATCACCGGGCCACCGGGTTCGGGGCGGTCGGTCGCGGCGCTGTGTTTCGCCGCCGCGCTGCAGTGCACCTCCGATGGTGAGCCCGGTTGCGGCGCCTGCCGGGCTTGCACGACGACGATGGCCGGCACCCACGCCGACGTGCGGCGGGTGATCCCCGAGGGCCTGTCCATCGGCGTGGACGAGATGCGCGCCATCGTGCAGATCGCGTCGCGCCGCCCCACCACCGGCCACCGGCAGATCGTCATCATCGAGGACGCCGACCGGCTGACCGAGGGCGCGGCGAACGCGCTGCTGAAGGTCGTCGAGGAGCCGCCGCCGTCGACGGTGTTCCTGCTGTGCGCGCCGTCGGTGGATCCCGAGGACATCGCGGTCACGCTGCGGTCCCGGTGCCGGCACGTCGCGCTGGTGACGCCGTCGACCGAGGCGATCGCGCGGGTGCTGGTCGAGCGCGACGGCCTGGACCCCGACACGGCGAACTGGGCGGCGGCGGTCAGCGGCGGCCACGTGGGACGGGCGCGGCGGCTGGCCACCGATCCCGAGGCCCGGCAGCGACGGGAGCGGGCGCTCGGCCTGGTGCGCGACGCCGTGAACCCGTCGCGGGCCTACGAGGCCGCCGAGGAGCTGGTGGCCGCGGCCGAAACCGAGGCCGTCGTGCTGACCGCCGATCGCGCCGAGGCCGAGACCGAGGAGCTGCGGACCGCGTTGGGGGCCGGCGGCTCGGGCAAGGGCACCGCGTCGACGATGCGCGGGGCCACCGGGGCGCTCAAGGATCTCGAGCGGCGGCAGAAGTCGCGGCAGACCCGGGCGTCCCGCGATGCGCTGGACCGGGCGCTGATCGACCTGGCGACCTATTTCCGCGACGCGCTGGTGGTCTCGGCCCTGCGGGGACAGGCCGGCGCCGTGCCGGCCAACCATCCCGACATGGCCGAGCGGGTGGCCGCGCTGGCCGCCCACGCCGCGCCCGAGCGGCTGCTGCGTTGCATCGAGGCCGTGCTGGAATGCCGTGAGGCGCTGGCGGTCAACGTCAAACCCAAGTTCGCCGTCGACGCCATGGTCGCCACCATCGGCCAGGAGCTGCGCGATTGATTTCTCGCGAGTTGGGTGCGCCCGCCCGCCTGCCGTAGACTCGTGCCGCCCGTCAGGGCACGCCACCTTAGCTCAGTCGGTAGAGCGGCTCACTCGTAATGAGCAGGTCAACGGTTCGATTCCGTTAGGTGGCTCCGATTACGAGAGCGGAAGCTCGCCTTGATGGCTGGGGCAGTAAACGTCCACCGACGCGGTGACGAATCTGACCGCGGTCCTTCTAGCGCGCGCGGCCAAAGCGCGTAAGGACGGATTGTCGTCATACGCCTTGTTCATCACATCTGTCACCACGGCGTCGGCCGGGGTGCCGCTGTCGAGCTGGCCACAAATTTCATGGGCGTGGTAGACGAGCCCCGGCACGTTGTCGATGGCGGGAATCTGCAGTTGTTGCAGCCTCGCCAGGAACTGATCCTGCTGAGTGTCGGCGCCTGCCCCACCAGCGCAAACAATTGCGGCCGTCAGCGCCGCCGAGCCACCGAGCAGAGCGGCTGCGAGGCGGATGCTCCCGGTGCGCACGGCAGGATTTCCATTTCTTTAACAGTGGCGGCGTCTGGCGCCTGCAATGATGGAGATCGTAACTGCTTGTGGGCGTGCATCACCACTGGACTTTCGGGCCGCGGCGCGACGGGCATGCACGTATGCGGTGATCACCGCCCTGATAGGCGCCGCTGCGTGGGCTCATGGCGCGGCGAACGATTTGCGGCCGCTACCAACGACATTCAATGCGACCGGGCCTGCCCCGGTGGGGGAGATTACGCCTGATCCACAGATCCCGGCGCCGACGGTAGAGCAGATCGCGCCGCCGGTCGCGGCACCGCCACCTCGCGCACAACAGCCGCTGTCCCCGCGACAGCCGGCGGCACCCGCGCCACAACCCGAGGCACCCGCGCCGCAACCCGAGGCACCCGCGCCGCAACCCGAGGCACCCCCACCGCAGCCTCCGCCGCCTTCCCCGCCGCCCCCGCGGGGCCATGTCCAGCTCGCACCGTGAGCCAAGAACGCTGTAAGTTATTGCGGCACAACATGACTCTCATGCCGGCGCGACGAAACCCACCGGTCCCGACGCGATGCACAGCGAGAGCGCGGTGGTGTTGGCGCGCACGGTGATCGCGTCGCCGGCGCCCGGCAGCCGGGCGAAGACGCGGTTGAGCCCCGGATGCACCGGAACCTTGACGTCGGGCCCCTGCGTGAGCGACAGCGTCATCGACCCGTCGCTGTTGGCCAGGTAGTTCAGCTCGACCGTCCAGTCGGCGGGCAGCAGCGGCCCGTCGAGGATCAGGCGCGCCGGCCGGTCGGGCTGCGCGAAATAGCCGCACCGCGGCATCGGCCCGACCACGATGGTCCGCACCCAGGTCACCCGCGCGCCGATCAGCCGGCCCGAGCTGTCCAGCATGCGCAATTGCGTTGTCGCCGAGGCGAATTCGGGCCGGTCGCGCAACAGCGCGAACATGTGGCTGGCCAGGTTCTCCGGCGCGGCGACGCGTTGCAGCACCAGCGGATCGACCTCCTGGTCCAGCAGCGGCGCGTCGGAGGCCGCGCGCGCGGCGGCCAGGCCGGCCCGGGCGTTTTGCAGGTACGGCTGGGCGGGGTTGTCGCGCCAGCTGGTCAGAAACGTCGCCGTCGAGTACAGGCTGCTGGTCACGAACAGCCCCGCCAAACTCGTCACCGCGACCGCGCGCGGCCGCGACGCGTCCAGCCACCGCGGCGCGCGCCCGGTCCGGTTCGGGGCGCACAATGCGACCGCGGCCAGCAGCGCCAGCACGACGACGAGATCCGGCAGGTACCGCAGGGTCTGGGCGAGCTCCAGCGCGGTCTGCCGCGACGACCGCATCAGGTAGATCGGTATCTGGCAGGCGACGGCGTAACCCGCGGCGGTCAACCACACCGGCCCGACGCGCTGCTTGCGCAGCAGCGACACCGCGAGCAGCCCGGCCAGCACCAGCCAGCCCAGCGCCATCACCAGCGGCGGCGGCGTGGCCCACGGCGAGGCCGGGGCCCAGCGGTCCCAGTGCCACGGCCCGCCGGCCAGCCCCGGCACGATTCCGTGCGTGACCGATCGGGACAGCAGGTCCCCCGTCATCGCGAGGTCGGAACTCCAGCGGCGCTGGTTGACCACCGCCAGATACAGCGCGACCCAGCCGAGGGTCAGGATCAGCGACGGAACCCACAACCGCAGCCCGGCCCGCCACACCGTGCGCACCGCCGCCGGATCGCCCCGCACATGGCACAGCAGGGCGGCCACCGCGAACGCCACGAACGGGATCACCGCGGACTTCTCGAAGAACAGCAGCCCGCCGAGGTAGACCAGCGCGCCGGTCACCGCGTAGCGCGGGCTGCCGGTGCGGACCAGCAGGATCGCGTCGGCGCACACCCAGGCCAGCGCCGCCAGCATCGGCAGCGAGTTCAGCGCCGCCGCCCACCACGCGAACCCGGGCAGGCCCAGCGGCGTGAACAGCGCGAAGGTCAGCGGGATCAGCAGCACCCGGCGCGGGCCGAGGATGACGTACAGCGCGCGCAACAGGGCCAGCGACGCCAGCAGCTGCAGCACCACCAGGCTGATCGCCGGCCACGTCCAGTCCAGCGGCGCCAGCCGGGTGATCGCGCCGCCGAGCAGGAAGGCGGCCGGCATGACGTGGCCGTCGTGATCGTCGAACAGGTACGACGGCGACAGCAGATTGTGGGTGCCCGCCTTCCCGACGAGAATCAGGTCGTCCCAATAGAAGTAGCCGCCGAACGCCAGCACGCCGCGGACCGCCAGCTGCACCGCGATCAGCGCGGCCGCCGCCACCCATATGTATGGTGGGCCGGTGCGCGCACTGGTTACCGGGGCAGCCGGATTCATCGGCTCGACGCTAGTCGACCGTCTGCTGGCCGACGGCCACGCGGTGGTGGGGCTGGACAACTTCGCCACCGGCCGCGCGACCAACCTCGAGCACCTCGCCGACAACCCGTCGCACCAGTTCGTCGAGGCGGACATCGTGACCGCCGACCTGAACGCCATCCTCGACGAGCACCGGCCCGAGGTGGTGTTCCACCTGGCGGCGCAGATCGACGTGCGGCACTCGGTGGCCGACCCGCAGTTCGACTGCTCGGTCAACGTCGTCGGCACGGTGCGGCTGGCCGAGGCGGCACGGCGCAGCGGGGTGCGCAAGATCGTGCACACCTCGTCGGGGGGATCCATCTACGGCACCCCGACGCAGTACCCCACCCGCGAGACGGTGCCCACCGATCCGGCGTCGCCCTACGCCGCGGGCAAGGTGGCCGGGGAGATCTACCTGAACACCTTTCGCCATCTCTACGGCCTGGATTGCTCGCACATCGCGCCCGCCAACGTCTACGGCCCGCGGCAGGACCCGCACGGCGAGGCGGGCGTGGTGGCGATCTTCGCGCAGGCGCTGCTGTCGGGCAAGCCCACCAGGGTGTTCGGCGACGGCGGCAAGACCCGCGACTACGTGTTCGTCGACGACGTGGTGGACGCCTTCGTCAAGGCCGCCGGCGACGCGGGCGGCGGGCAGCGCTTCAACATCGGCACCGGCATCGAAACCTCGGACCGCCAACTGCATTCGGCGGTGGCCGCCGCCGTCGGGGGGCCCGACGACCCGGAGTTCGTCCCGGATCGCCTGGGCGACCTGAGGCGGTCCTGCCTCGACATCGGTTTGGCCGAAAGGGTTTTGGGCTGGCGCCCGCGGGTGCGGCTGGACGACGGCATCCGTCGCACGGTCGACTACTTCCGGCACGCGCACACGGGCTAGCCGGCTAACCCTCCTCGGGTGCCTGCGCCCCCTGCAGCGCCATTGCCCGGGCCAGCCGCGCATAGCGCAACTCCAAATCCTTGAACCGCATGTAGGTGCTCAGCGTGGTGAAGCTGAAGGCCATGATCAGCGCGTAGAGCATCAGGTCGGTGCCGCGGCGCACCCCGAACCAGTGCGCGACCACGGTGGTGTCGTCGGGCCGCAGCACCGCGTAGATGCCGCCGAGCACGAACAGGATGTAGCCGACCTTGACCCACGCCCGGGATCGCGCGTTGCGCCGCGACCGCAGCAGGTAGACCAGCAGCGCGACGATCGAGGAGATCAGCAGCACCTGAATCCAGTTCATCGTTCGGTCCCTTTCATCTCGGAATCCTGCCCCGCAACAACCCGTCGAAGATGATGTTGACGCCGTTGAGCAGCGGCTGCCCCTTCGACTTCGAGTATTCGGTGTAGAGCACCTCGACCGGCACTTCGGCCACGCGCCAATGGTTTTCGGCGATCAGCATGACGAACTCGTTGGCATGGCTCATGCCGCTCATGGTGAGGTTCAGCCCGTCGGCCACCTTCTTGTTGAACACCCGCAGCCCGTTGTTGGTGTCGGTCAGGCCGAGGCGGCGACCGCGTCGGCTCAGCCGCGCCGCGGTGCGCAGCACGATCCGCTTGACGAGCGGCGGCCGGCTGCCGTGCGGCGCGGCGAACCGCGTCCCGATGACGACGTCGACGTCGCCGGCGCACAGCCGCTCGACCATCGCCGCCACATCCTTGACGCGATGCTGGCCGTCGGCGTCGAACGTGGCGAAAACCCGTGCGCCGGGCTGCTTGCGCGCGTACTCGACGCCGGTCTGGATGGCCGCCCCCTGCCCCAGGTTGATCGGATGGCGTACCAGATGCGCCCCCGCCCGCCGCGCGATCTCGCCGGTGCCGTCGGTGCTGCCGTCGTCCACGCACACGACGTGGTCGAAGACCGAGCGCACATCGGCTATCACCTCACCGATGACGGCGGCCTCGTTGAAGGCGGGGATGACGATCCAGACGCCGGGGTAATGCTTTTCAGTAACCATCTAGGCTCACCAGGCTAGCCAGGATCAGCCGGTTGAGCGCCCGGCGCGCCCCAGCGCCACCAGATGGACGCCGATTCCCACCAGCGGGCCACACAGCAGGCCGACCACGGTGCGGGTCTGAAGCGGCAGCGGCAACGCCAGCAGCAGTCCCGCCGCCACCGTCGCGCCGACCCAGCCCAGCGAGTACGCCCGATGCAGCGCCGCGGCCACGGTGGCCGCGCCGGTGAGCGTGAGCATCGCGATCGCCACGGCGGCCCCGGTCAGCCACGCCAGCAGCGCGCCGCCGGCGTCGTACTGCGGCCCGAACGCCACCCGCAGCAGCCACGGGCCCACGACACCCGCGGCCAGCACCCCGACCGCGCCGATGCCCCCGACGATCGCCGCCGGCGCCACCAGCGCCCGCAGCCGGTCGGTGCGCTCGTCGACGAAATGGGCGATGAGGTTGCCCTGCATCGCGGTCAGCGGCACCAGCAGCGGCGCCCGGGTCAGCGTCACCGCCAGGATGATCACTCCGCCTTGCGCCCCAAGCTGATTCGAGGTCAGCTTCAGCAGCACCGGGAAACCCATCACCAGGATCGCGCTGGCGCCGGCCGCGGTGATCGAATGGGCGGCGCCCCGCAGGAACGTCGCGGTGCTGCCGGGCGTCATCATGCGCGCCGTCGCGCGCGCGGCGGGCGACGCCACCAGCATGATCAGCCACGCCACCGCGCCGGCGACGGTGGCCCACAGGAATCCGCGCAGCCCCCACCCGACCACGAACGCCGCCGCGGCGACCGCGACCCGGATGACCGCGTCGGTCACCATCAGCGCCCCGTAGTGGGTCCACTGGTCGGTGCCGGCCAGCATGCCCAGCAGGGTGGCGTGCAGGCAGAAACAGGCCAGCCCGACGCTCAGCAGCAGCACCGACAACCAGCGCGCCTCGACGAACACGCGACCACCCCACAGCGGCGAGCTGCCCGCGATCACGACGGCGGCCCCCAGCCCGACCAGCGCGGCGACGCGCACCGGATGGATGCGCGCCCCGCCGTCACCGGGCAGCACGTCGACGTAGCGCGTCGAGCGGATCTCCCGGGTGGTCTCCTGCAGCAGGCCGCTGGTGGCGCCGGACACCAGCCCGAACGCCCCCCAGAACACCCCGAAGACCGAGAAACCGCTCGGAGCCAGGTCACGAGCGGCCAGGTAGACCACCGCGTAGCCGCACAACGCGGTCACCACGGTGGCGGCGCCGACCCGGGCCACGCTGCCACGCGCGATCGGTCCGGCCCCGGTGGAGGCTTGGGTACCGCCGACCTCGGGCATCGCCACAATCTGAAAATAGTAAGTGCGTCGATGCCGCCGGGCGGCGGCGGCGTTGCGCTTCGCTAAGGTGGGCGCCTGTCAGGAAGGACCCATGGCCGCCTTTCGCATCTTCGGCTTCTCGGTGTTGCTGACCGCGGCGGCCCTTGCGCTCGGGTACGCGCACGGCGGGCCGAACGCGCTGTTCCTGTTGCTGGTCCTGGCGATGCTCGAGGTGTCGCTGTCGTTCGACAACGCGATCATCAACGCCGCGGTCCTCAAGCGGATGAGCTCGTTTTGGCGGCAGATGTTCCTGACGCTGGGCATCCTGATCGCCGTCTTCGGCATGCGCCTGGTCTTCCCGCTGCTCATCGTCTGGGCGACCGCGCGCATCGACCCGGTGCGGGCGATGGAGCTGGCGCTTCATCCGCCGCCGCACGGCGCGCTGGAGTTTCCCGACGGCTCGCCCAGCTACGAGAAGCTGATCATCTCGGCCCACCCGCAGATCGCGGCCTTCGGTGGGACGTTCCTGCTGATGCTGTTTCTGGATTTCGTCTTTCACGATCGAGACATCAAGTGGCTCAAGTGGATCGAGGTCCCGTTCGCCCGCATCGGGCGGCTCGGGCAGGTGTCGGTGGTGGTGACCGGCGTCGCGCTGGTCCTCGTCGGCACGCTGCTGACCCACTCCGCCGACGAGCGCGCGACGGTGCTGACGGCCGGGCTGCTGGGCCTGGTCACCTATCTCGTCGTCAACGGTTTGAGCCGGGCGTTCCGGCCGTCGCGCATCGACGCCATCGACACCGCGCCGGGCACGGCGACCGGCAGGGCCGGGCTGATGCTGTTCCTGTACCTGGAGGTGCTCGACGCGGCGTTCTCCTTCGACGGCGTCACCGGCGCGTTCGCCATCACGTCGGACCCGATCGTGATCGCGCTCGGCCTCGGGGTGGTGGGCTCGATGTTCGTCCGGTCCATCACCATCTACCTGGTCCACCAGGAGACGCTGGACCGCTACGTCTACCTGGAACACGGCGCGCACTGGGCGATCGGCGCGCTGGCCGTGATCATGCTGTTTTCCATCGAGCCGCGCTTTCAGATCCCCGAGGTCTTCACCGCGTCGGTGGGCGTGGTCTTCATCGGCGCGGCCCTGGGGTGGAGCATGCTGCGCAACCGGCGCGCCGCCAGGGCCTGAACGCCTGATCGGCAGAAGCGGCTGAGCGATCAGGCCTCGATCTGCCCGGCGACCCGGCTCTCGATGGCGGCCCGCGCCGGGGCCGGCAGCACGATCAGGCCGTCGAGCTCCTTGCTCGCCCGCGCGTAGGCGTTCTGCCGCTCCTCACGCGTGGCACCCTCGTCCTGCGCCAGGTCCAGCAGGTGCTGGGCGCGCGCCAGCCGTTGCTGTTCGTCCTCGGAGAAGTCGCTGCGGCGGCGGCGGATCGCCTCGGCCTCGGCGATCTCGAACGCGCTGATGTACTCGTGCACCGCGTCGCGGTATTCCAGCTGCGCGTCCCGATCGCCGACCAGGTCCTCGGGCCGTTCCGGCCGCAGCAGGTCCGCGCGCCGCTTGGCCTTGTGGAACGCGATCGTCAGCGGGGCCCGCATGTCGGTCATCATCGGGAAGTCGAGAAGTTTGGCGACGTCGACCTCGTATTCCAGCCACCGCGCGTCGGTACGGTCATGTGCCGCAATGACTTTGGCGAGCTCGCGGCGGTAGCTTTCCGCGTTGTTGCGTGACCGGCCGGACGCCTCGGCCGCCGCGATCTTGGCCTGCTGCTTGAGCCGGTACCGCTCCAGCCGGCGATCGGCGCGGCGCTCGCTGGCGGCGGCGATCGCCCGCAGGCCCCCGCCGATCGCGCCGCCCAGCGGGAAGACCAGCCACCAGAAGTTCGCGGCGAAATGCAGAACCGGCGTCACATGGCCAGGATGCCACCGCGAACGGGCGCCGTGCGGTTCGGTGCGCCTCGGTGCCCCTTAGTGATCGGAGGCCTTGAACCGCTCCACCGAGCGCTGCACCTCGGCCTCCGCCTCGGCGCGGCCGACCCAGTTGGCCGTCTTGACGAACTTGCCCGGCTCGAGCGCCTTGTACTGCGAGAAGAAGTGCTTGATCACGTCCAGTTCGAAGGACGGAACGTCCCCGATGTCCTGGATCTGATCCCACCGGTGGTCGCCGGCCGGAACGCACAGCACCTTGTCGTCGCCGCCGGCCTCGTCGGTCATCTGGAACATTCCGACCGGACGCGCCTCCACCGTCACGCCCGGGAACAGCGGCTCCGGCAGCAGCACCATCGCGTCCAGCGGGTCGCCGTCCTCGCCGAGGGTGTCCTCGATGAAGCCGTAATCGGTCGGGTAGGCCATCGACGTGTAGAGGTAGCGGTCCAGACGCACCCGGCCCGTCTCGTGGTCGACCTCGTACTTGTTGCGCTGGCCCTTCGGGATCTCGATGATCACGTCGAATTGCACCGTCTCGGCTCCTTGCGTCTGGGTAGGTCAGTGCGTTGCGGATCCACCCTAGTCGAGCGGATTGCGGCCGATTCGGCAGAATGGGACCAGACAGTCAGGAGAGTGATGGGTCCTACTCGCTGGCGGAAATCCACCCCCGTGCTCGTTGGGTTGGCCGTGCTGGCGTTCGTTGCCGCCGTGGTGGCGGCGGCGACGTTCTTCACCACGGGTGGGCACGGCAGCAGCGGCGCCCGGGTGCCCGTGCCGCCCCCGCGGCCGCCGATCGTCAAGCCGGGAATGGTCCCGGTCAGCGACACCGCCGAAACGCCCAGCCCCCCCGGGGTGGCGGCGGCGCTGGCGCCGGTCGCGGCCGACCCCAACCTGGGCAGGCTGGGCGGCCGCATCACCGATGCCATGACCGGCAAGGAGCTGTGGCAGGTGGCCGACGACGTGCCGCTGGTGCCGGCGTCGACCAACAAGATCCTCACGGCCGCCGCGGCGCTGCTGACGCTGGATCGTCAGGCCCGGATCAGCACCCGGGTGGTCGCCGGCGGCCCGAACGCGCAGGGACCCATCGTGCTGGTGGGCGCCGGGGACCCGACGCTGTCGGCGGCGCCGCCGGACGTCCCCACCTGGTACCGCGGCTCGCCGCGCATCGCCGACCTCGTCGAGCAGGTCCGTCGCAGCGGCGTGACGCCGACGGCCGTGCAGGTGGACAACTCGGCGTTCACCGGACCGACGATGGCGCAGGGCTGGGATCCCGCGGACGTCGACAACGGTGACATCGCGCCCATCGAGTCGGTGATGATCGACGCCGGGCGCATCCAGCCCAGCACGGTCAATTCCCGGCGATCGCGGACCCCGGCGCTGGACGCCGGGCGGGAGCTGGCCAAGGCCCTCGGCCTGGATCCCGGCGCGGTGACGACGGGCTCGGCGCCGTCCGGGGCGCGGCAGCTGGCCGTGGTGCAGTCCGCGCCGCTGATCGAGCGGCTGTCGTTGATGATGGACCACTCCGACAACGTGCTGGCCGAATGCATCGGCCGCGAGGTGGCGGCCGCGATCAATCGGCCGCGCAGCTTCGCCGGCGCGGTCGACGCGATCACCAACCGGTTGAGCACCGCCCACATCGACACCACCGGCGCCGCCCTGATGGACGCCAGCGGGCTTTCGGTCGACGACCGGTTGACCGCCAAGACGCTCGACGGCACCGTGCAGGCGGCCGCGGGCCCGGACCAGCCGGCGCTGCGGGCGCTGCTGGACCTGCTTCCCATCGCCGGCGGCAGCGGCACGCTGGCCGACCGCTTCCTCGACACGGCCACCAACCAGGGCCCGGCCGGCTGGCTGCGGGCCAAGACCGGCTCGCTGACCGCCATCAACGCCCTGGCCGGGGTGCTCACCGACCGCAGCGGCCGGGTGCTCACCTTCGCGTTCCTGTCCAACAACGCCGGCCCCAACGGCCGCAACGTGATGGACGCGCTGGCCGGCAAGCTGTGGACCTGCGGGTGCGCATGAGCCCACCGTCTGAGTTGACGCTCGGGACCGCCGTCGACTGGCGGTTCGCCGCCACCGTGGGCGTCCGGCTGGCCCGGCCGGGCCCGCCGTCCAGCGAATACACCCGCCGCCAGGCGATCGACGAGCTCACCGGCGCGGCCGCCAAAGCCGAACCGCCGGTGCGCGACGTCACCGGCCTGGTCACCGACGGCGTGGTGCCGGCGGCGCGCATCGTCGACCGCCCGGAGTGGGTGCGGGCGGCGGCCGAGTCGATGCGGGTGATGACGAACGGGAGCGAGCAGCCGCGGGGGTTTCTCACCGGCCGGATCACCGGGGCGCAGACGGGCGCGGTGCTGGCGTTCGTGTCGTCCGGGATCCTCGGCCAGTACGACCCGTTCGCGGCCGCCAAGCAGGGCGGCCTGCTGCTGGTGTACCCGAACGTCATCGCCGTCGAGCGCCAGCTGCAGGTCGAGCCCTCCGACTTCCGGCTGTGGGTGTGCCTGCACGAGGTGACCCACCGGGTGCAGTTCACCGCCAACCCGTGGCTGGCCGAATACATGACGCGGGCGCTGGCGCTGCTGACCCGGGACCCCGGCGAGGACATCGGGCAGGTGGCCGGCCGGCTCGCCGACTTCGTCCGCAACCGGGCCGCCGGGGATCCCGACCCGAACTCGTCGGGCATCCTCGGCCTGGTGCGCGCCGTCCAGTCCGAGGCGCAGCGCCAGGCCCTGGACCAGCTGCTGGTGCTCGGCACCCTGCTGGAGGGCCACGCCGAACACGTCATGGACGCCGTCGGACCGATGGTGGTGCCGTCGGTGGCCACCATCCGCCGCCGGTTCGACGAGCGTCGCCGTCGCAGGCAACCGCCGTTGCAGCGGCTGCTGCGCGCCCTGCTGGGCATCGACGCCAAACTCAGCCAGTACGCGCGCGGCAAGGCGTTCGTCGACCATGTGGTGGGAGCGGTGGGAATGGACCGGTTCAACGCCGTCTGGTCGGGCCCCGACACGCTGCCGCTGCCCGCCGAAGTCGAAGATCCCCAGCGATGGATCGACAGGGTGCTGTAGGGCAGCTGCGCGCTGCCGTCGAGGCGTTCGCCAAGACCCATCCGGTCACCGGGGACGAATGGGGCGTGGCGCTGTCCGGCGGTCCGGACTCACTGGCGCTGACCGCCGTCGCGGCCCGGCTGCGGCCCACCACCGCGCTGGTGGTGGACCACGGCCTGCAGCCCGATTCGGCCGCCGTCGCCGAAACCGCGCGGGCGCAGGCGGTTTCGCTGGGATGCGTTGACGCACAGGTGATTTGCGTGCGCGTGGGCAACGACGGCGGTCCCGAGGCGGCGGCGCGCGCCGCCCGTTACGCCGCGCTGGCCGCCTACCGCGAGGGGCCGGTGCTGTTGGCCCACACGCTCGACGACCAGGCCGAGACGGTGCTGCTGGGCCTTGGCCGCGGATCGGGGCCGCGCTCGATCGCCGGCATGCGTCCCTACGATCCGCCGTGGTGCCGGCCGCTGCTGGGGGTGCGGCGCGCCGTGACGCACGCCGCCTGCGCGGAGCTGGGCCTGACCGCGTGGCAGGATCCGCACAACAGCGACCGGCGCTTCACCCGGACCCGGCTGCGCGTGGAGGTGCTGCCGCTGCTGGAGGACGTGCTGGGCGGCGGGGTGGCCGAGGCGCTGGCCCGCACCGCGACGGCGCTGCGCGCGGACACCGACCTGATCGATGCCCTTGCCGCGCAGGCGCTGCCCGGGGTGAGGGTGGGCGCCGGGCTGCAGGCCGCGGCGCTGGCCGCGCTGCCGGACCCGGTTCGCCGCCGGGTGATCCGGGGCTGGCTGCTGGCCGGCGGCGCAACGGGGCTCACGGACAAGCAGATCCGCGGCGTGGACGCCCTCGTCACCGCCTGGCGGGGGCAGGGCGGGGTGGCGGTCGGGTCCCCGTCGCGCGGTGAGCGGTTGTTCGCGGGACGGCACGACGGCGTCCTGACGTTGCGCCGCGAGCCTGTGTAAAACGGGGGCTTGCGTTGGTTGTTCGCCCGCCGGCGTGGCACGCTGTGGGCGTGGCCCAGATCTCCTCGGCGATCACCCCCGCGCAGCCGGTCGACCTGTACCCGGGGGACATCAAGTCCGTGCTGCTCACCCGGGAGCAGATTCAGGCCCGCACCCTCGAGCTCGGGGAGCAGATCGGCAACGACTACCGCGACGTCGTCGCCGAGACCGGGCAGGATCTGCTGTTGATCACCGTGCTCAAGGGCGCCGTGATCTTCGTCACCGATCTGGCCCGCGTGATCCCGGTGCCGACGCAGTTCGAATTCATGGCCGTCAGCTCCTACGGCACCTCGACGTCGTCGTCGGGCGTGGTGCGGATCCTCAAGGACCTGGACCGCGACATCAACGATCGCGACGTGCTGATCGTCGAGGACGTCGTCGACTCGGGCCTGACCCTGTCCTGGCTGTCGCGCAACCTGAGCACCCGGCATCCGCGCTCGCTCCGCGTGTGCACGCTGCTGCGCAAGCCCGACGCGATGCACGCCAACGTCGACATCGCCTACGTCGGCTTCGACATTCCCAACGAGTTCGTGGTGGGCTACGGCCTGGACTACGACGAGCGCTACCGCGACCTGTCGTACATCGGGACGCTGGATCCCCGCGTCTACCAGTAGGGCCTCAGTCGAGTTCCCACGCCGCGGTCACCGAGAAGCTGACCGTCTGCTGGCCCGGCTCCAGCGGGACGGCGGCCATGCTGCGCGGCGGCGCCGGCGGCGGTCCCCCGGGTGTGCCGCCGGTCGCTTCGGAGATGGACAGCACCCTGCCCAGCCGGAGCCCGGACAGCTGGGCGTACTGGTCGGCGCGGTTCTTGGCGTCGTTGAAAGCCCTTGCGCGAGCATCCTTTACCAGCTGCGAGTCGTCGGCGATGGAGTAACTGACCGAGCTGATCCGGGTGGCGTCGCCGCCGGTGTTCACGATCAGGGCCAGCAGCCGTGACGCGGCGTCGGTCGGGTGGATCTTGACCCGGATCGCGTTGGTGGCGCGGTAGCCGGTGATGGTCGCGCTGCCACCGCTGTATTGGGGCTCCAGGGTGACCTCGGTGGTGCTGATGTCCTTGCGGTCGACGCCGGCGCCGACGAGCGCGTTGATGACCGCCTGCTGACGGTCGTTGGTCTGGTTCATCGCGGTGGTGACGTCGGGCGCGGTGAACTCGATGCCGACCCCGGCGGTCAGGGTGTCCGGGACGCCTTGAACCTGGCCCGATCCCACAACGGTCACCTGACGTGGATTTGCGCCCGGTGCGGGCGCGGCGCTGTGCTCATCGCACGCCGACAGCGCGGCGACGGCCAATCCGGCGGCGGCCACGGCGATCGACCGGCGAACAAATTTCGGGGCGCTTCTTGCGATCGACATGAGTGGCACCCTAATCGCTCCGGGGCGACGATGGGCGACAACCGGCAAAGCATAGCGCGGATCGTGGCGATAACCCCGAAATTCATATCCAACTCTAAACATATTGGTTTCCAACAAATTTCATGCCACCACCAAATTGTCGCAGCATATTCGCCCAGGTGAATGAACAGTTTTCTACCCCGTAATGAATAGGCATTGCGGCGGCCGCATTTCCCGCTAGGCCTGTCCTAACGTATCGAATCAAGTGAAAGCTGTTGAACCGAAATGCTTTTGAGGAGAAGCCATGTCTTTTGTGCTCGCGCAACCCGAGATGCTGGCCGCGGCCGCCGCGGAGCTGAACGCCATCAACGCCGCGGTGGTCGCCGGAAACGCGGCCGCGGCGGCGCCCACGATCGGGGTGGTCCCCGCCGCCGCCGACGTGGTGTCGATGCTGACCGCCGCGCAGTTCGCCTCGCACGCACGGAGTTACCAGGAGATCAGCGCCCAGGCGGCGGCCGTCCGCGAGCAGTTGGCGGCCGCGCTGGGCCTCAGCTCCGGTTCGTATGCGGCCACCGAGGCCGCCAACGCCGGCGCGGTCGTCTGAGCGAGCGGCCGCGATGCTGGATTTCGCGCAGTTGCCGCCGGAGATCAACTCGGCGCTGATGTATTCGGGTCCCGGCCCGGGGCCGCTGCTGGCCGCCGCGGCGGCCTGGGACGGGCTGGCCGCCGAGCTGCGAACCACCGCGTCGGCCTACGGGTCGCTGCTCACCGGCCTGACGGACGGGCCGTGGCGCGGTCCGGCCGCGGCGTCCATGGTGGCCGCGGCCGCGCCCCACGTGGCATGGCTGAGCGGCACCGCCGGCCAGGCCGAACGGGCCGCCGGCCAGGCCGCCATGGCCGTCGGCGCCTACGAGGCGGCGTTCGCGGCGACGGTGCCGCCGCCGGAGATCGCGGCCAACCGGGCGCTGTTGACGGCGTTGCTCGCGACGAACTTCCTCGGCCAGAACACCGCGGCGATCGCGGCCACCGAGGCGCACTACGCCGAGATGTGGGCCCAGGATGCGGCCGCGATGTACGGCTATGCCGGCGCGTCGGCCGCGGCGTCGGCGCTGCCGCCGTTCACCCCGGCGGCGCCGATCACCAACCCGGCCGGGCTGGCCGGCCAGGCCGCCGCGGTGGCCCAGGCGGCCGGCGGCTCGGCAGGCACGCAGGGGCCGCAGGCGATTCCGGCCGCGCTGCTGGGTCTGGCCGGGTTGACGAACTCGCCGAATCTAGGCGACGGCATCGTCGTGGACGGGTTCCTCGGCGACGTGCTGGAGGGCCTGACCGGTTCGGCAACCTTGGATGGCAGCACGCCGTTCGACGCGTTCATCCGGCTCGTCTCGCCCACCCGGCTGTTCACCACCACGTTCAAGGACATCCAGGGCCTCGCCCAGGGGATGATGCCGCAGGCCGCGAAGGCGGCCGAGGGCGCCGCCAAGGCCGTCGAGGCGTTGCCGCGCGCCGTTTCCGGTGCCGCAGGGGCGGCGGGCGCTGGAGCGGCCGGGACGGTCGGCAGGGCGGCGTCCGTCGGCGGGTTGTCGGTTCCGGCGTCGTGGGCCGGCGCGGCCCCCGCGGCAAGCCCAGCCGTGACGCTCAACGGCCTCGGGGCCGCCGCGGCCGCCCAACCCGCCACCAACGCGATGGGTGGCGTCCCGGTGGCGGGCGCCGGGGGTGGGCGGGGCCTGGCCCACTTTCCGCCTCCCCGTTACGGATTCAAGCCGACCGTCATGGCGCAGCCGCCCGTCGGGGGTTGACGAAGCTACGGGGTGACCAGGATCTTGCAGTGCCGCTCGGGGTCGGCGAGGTCGTCGAAGGCCGCGCCGACGCCGTCCAGGCCCACCTCGCCGGTGATCAGCGGGGTGACGTCGATGTCGCCCTCGGCCAGCGCCCGCAGCGAATCGGCGAATTCCTCGGGGGTGTAGGCGAGGCAGAACTGGACGTTGATCTCCTTGGCGATCGCGAAGAAGGGGTGCACGGTGTCGGGCTGCATGCACACCCCGGCGACGACCAGCCGGGTGCCCGGGCGCGCCCGCAACAGCACGTCGTCGATGATTCCCGGCACCCCGACCGCCTCGAACACCACCGCGGGTTTGACGCTGTCGAACGGCGAACCCTGGGCGGCGTCCAGCGTCTGATGCGCGCCCATCGCGGTGGCCAGCTCGCGGCGCTTCGGCGAAAAGTCCGATGCCACAATGGTTTCGACGCCGCGTGCCTTCAGGGCGGCGATGATCGCGATGCCGATCGGGCCGCAACCGAGCACCAGGGCGGTCTCCCCTTGTGCGATGTTGGACTTGTTGACGGCGTGCAGCCCCACCGCCATCGGTTCGGTCAGCGCCGCATGCTTGAAATCCAGGCCGTTGGGGATCGGCATCAGCAGCGGGGCCGACAGCAGCATCCGCTCGGCGTAGCCGCCGATCGTGCTGTTGCTGTAGACGATCGGCTCGACGCCCTTGGCGGACAGCAACACCGGGATCGACGTCACCAGGGTTCCCGGTGGGTGCGTGTCGGTGTCCGGCCCGGCCTCGAGCACCTCGGCGCTGAATTCGTGACCCATGAAGATGTCGCGGGCCAGGTCGAGGCTCATCGGACCGCCGCCGCCCATCCTGTCGGTCAGCGCCATCACCTCGGAGCCGTGCGCCGCGAAATGCAGGTCGGAGCCGCAGATTCCGCACGATCGGACCGCGACCAGCACCTGGCCGGATTCGGGAACCGGGTCGGGGACGTCGTCGCGGTAGACCATCCGGCCGTCGCGCAACACCGAGGCACGCATCAGCTTTTCTCGCTTTCCAGCTTGTGCTCGTCGACGTGCTCGGTGATCGCCTTCACCACGGCCTCGCCGGCGCGGCCGATCAACTGGTCGCGGTGGCCCTTGGCCCACTCGTGCGACGACCGCGAGGCCTGCAGCTGTCCCTTGAAGTGGGGAATCACCTTGCGGGCCATCAGGTCATAGCAGTGGTAGGTGGCCTCGGGCGACGCCCAGTCGTGACCGAGCATGAGCAGCGTCCCGAAGCCGCCCGACCGTTCGAGCAGGTCCTCGATGTGCGCGATCGCGTCGTCGGGCGTGCCGATGCAGCAATTGCCCTTGGCCGCATAGTCTTCGACGAACTCGTGCGGTGTCTGCGCGCCGTCGACGGCGTTGGCCAGCGGAACGAACCCGGCCGCGCCGAAATAGTTGGCGAAATCCTGCAGCCCGTAGGTGCAGTCGTCGATCGCCTGGTCGCGGCTGTCCGCGAGGTGCATGATGCTCAGCACCCGCCAATTGGCCCGGTCCGGCTCGTCCCGGCCGACCTTGTCGGCCTGTTCGCGCACGACGTCCCAGGTGTTCTCCAGCGCGGCGTACCCGCCCGGCACCGACATCGACAGCGACAGCAGCGACGTGCCCAGGGTGCCGGCCAGCCGCGGCCCGGACGGCGAAATCATTGCGGCCGTGGCGATCTCCGGATACGGCCAGGTGTACGGGCGGATGTGCAGCTGGGCGTCGCGCAGCGTGAACCAGTCGGTGTGACGGTCGATTCGCTCGTCGGGCGCGGCGCGGAACAGCGCGAGGATCGCCTCGAGGGACTCCTGCATCATCGGGCGCTGCTCGATCGGGTCGATACCCATCATGTAGGCGTCGGACGGCAGCGCGCCCGGGCCGGTGCCGAACATCACCCTTCCGCGGGTCAGGTGGTCCAGCAGCACCCAGCGGTCGGCCACCATCAGCGGATGGTGATAGGGCAGCGAGACCACGCCGGTGCCCAGCCGGATGTGCTTGGTCCGCTCCGCGGCCGCCGCGATGAACACCTCCGGGCAGGCGATCAGCTCGTAACCGCCGGAGTGGTGCTCGCCGAACCACGCCTCGTCGAAGCCAAGGCGGTCGAGCGCCACGACGCGCTCCATGTCGTATTCCAATGCCACCGTTGGGGATTGGCCGATCGGATGAAAGGGGGTGATAAAGACGCCGAAACGCAGGGGGGCGTTCATCGCAGCTCCAATCCGTTGAGGAAGTCGAACAGGGCGGCGTTCACCTCGTCGGGTCGTTCTTGTTGCAGCCAGTGTCCGGCGCCGTCGAGCATCACCTGGCGGTAGGGCCCGGAGATCACCTCGGACGCGCGGTCGGCCCGGGTGAAGGACAGCACGGGATCGGCCGTCCCGCCGATGAACAGGCACGGCACCGGGATTTTCGCGCCGGCGAGTTGCGGGGTGGTCTCCCAGTTGCGGTCGAAATTGCGATACCAGTTCAGCCCGCCGGTGAATCCGGTGCGGGCGAACTCGCCGATGTAGTGGTCGAGCTCGTCCTGGGTTATCCAGTCCGGCAGCCCGTCGGGTTCGGGCAGGCGGTCGATGAAGCCCTCCGGACCGGGGGCCGCCATCCGCAGCGCCGCGGCCTTGTCATCGGATGTCCGCAGGCCGCCCATCATGCGCCGGATCACCCGCGCGGGGTCGGCATTGAGTTCGGCGTCGGCGACGCCCGGTTCCTGGAAATACAGGATGTAGAAGAAGTGCTCGCCGAATGTCTTGCGCCACGCCCTCGTCGGCGCCACGTGCGAGCGGGGCAGCGCCGGGACGCTGAGTGCGGCGACGGCGGCGACCCGGTCGGGATGCAGCAGCGGCGCGTTCCACACCACCGCGGCGCCCCAGTCGTGGCCCACCCAGACCGCGCGTTCGGCGCCGACGTCGTCGAGGAGCCCGACGATGTCCGCGGTCAACTCGTGGATGTCGTAGGCCTCCACCGGATCCGGACGCGACGAGCCGCCGTAACCGCGCTGATCCGGCGCCAGCACGTGGTAGCCGGCCTCGGCGAGCGCCGGGATCTGGTGCCGCCACGAGTAGGCCAATTCGGGAAACCCGTGGGCCAGGACGACGACGGGCGCGCCGCGGTCCCCCGCCTCGACCACCCGCAACCGCACACCATTGGTATCCACTAACCGTTCGGTTGATAAGGGCACGGTCTCACCAAAGCACAACGCCGGTGGGCTGAGAAGAGCTTCTTCGTTACGGGCCGTTGCGGGCGCACCATAATTTGGGCATGCGATTGGACCACGTAGTCCTGTGGACGAGGGACCCGCGCGCGGCGATGGACTTCTACACCAGGGTGGTCGGGCTCGCGCCGGTTCGGTTTGCGGAGTTCGAGGCCGGGGAGGCGCCGTTCCCGAGTGTGCGGGTGTGCGAGGACTCGATCATCGACCTGTCGCCGATCGACGGCGCCGGTGCCACCGAGTCGCTCACCGGGGTCGAGGGCAGCGCGGGCCACCCGGTCAATCACGTCTGCCTGGCGCTGTCGAAGTCCGAATACGACGCCCTGGACCGGCGTTTGCAGGCCGAGGGCGTGGACACCGGCGCGCGGCTGAAGCGCACCTACGGAGCCCGGGGCTGGGCGCCGCAGGGCTATTACTTTCGCGACCCGGACGGCAACGTCGTCGAGGCCCGCTACTACGAGTGATCGCCGCGTTGAGTCTGCGCTGACGGCGGGCTCCACTCGCACTTCGTCTGCGTGAGCGCAGAGTGAACCGCGGGAACCCCCGGTCGTTGCCATAGCGGGGACAGCCGCGCCCCGGCTCCACCGGCGCTGGCGATCCCCACTAGCGGTAGCCTGGACTTTTCCAGCTGCGTGGAAGGAAGGACTTGGCCGCAAGGCCGATGATCGATGAACCGGAAAAACGTGATTCGCACCGTGACGGCGATGGCCGTCGTGGTGCTGCTCGGCTGGTCGTTCTTCTATTTCAGCGACGACACCCGCGGGTACAAGCCCGTCGACACCTCGGTGGCGATGGCACAGATCAACGGCGACAACGTCAAGAGCGCGCAGATCGATGACCGCGAGCAGCAGCTGCGGTTGACCCTGAAGAAGGGCAACAACGACACCGAGAACTCCGACAAGGTCATCACCAAGTACCCCAGCGGCTACGCCGTCGACCTGTTCAAGGCGCTCAGCGCCAAGAACGCCAAGGTCAGCACCGTCGTCAACGAGGGCAGCATCCTGGGCGAGCTGCTGGTCTACGTGCTGCCGCTGCTGTTGCTGGTGGGCCTGTTCGTCATGTTCTCGCGCATGCAGGGCGGCGCCCGGATGGGCTTCGGGTTCGGCAAATCGCGCGCCAAGCAGCTCTCGAAGGACATGCCCAAGACCACCTTCGCCGACGTCGCCGGCGTCGACGAGGCGGTCGAGGAGCTCTACGAGATCAAGGACTTCCTGCAGAACCCCAGCCGCTACCAGGCGCTGGGCGCCAAGATCCCCAAGGGCGTGCTGCTCTACGGCCCGCCGGGAACCGGCAAGACGCTGCTGGCCCGCGCGGTGGCGGGCGAGGCCGGCGTGCCGTTCTTCACCATCTCCGGTTCCGACTTCGTCGAGATGTTCGTCGGCGTCGGCGCCTCCCGCGTCAGGGACCTGTTCGAGCAGGCCAAGCAGAACAGCCCGTGCATCATCTTCGTCGACGAGATCGACGCGGTGGGCCGCCAGCGTGGCGCCGGGCTCGGCGGCGGCCACGACGAGCGCGAGCAGACGCTGAACCAGTTGCTGGTCGAGATGGACGGGTTCGGCGACCGCGCCGGCGTCATCCTGATCGCCGCCACCAACCGGCCCGACATCCTCGACCCGGCGCTGCTGCGGCCGGGCCGCTTCGACCGCCAGATCCCGGTGACCAACCCCGACCTGGCCGGGCGACGGGCCGTCCTGCGGGTGCATTCCAGGGGCAAGCCGATCGCCGACGACGCCGACCTGGACGGGCTGGCCAAGCGCACCGTCGGCATGACCGGCGCCGACCTGGCCAACGTCATCAACGAGGCGGCGCTGCTGACCGCGCGCGAGAACGGCACCGTGATCACCGGCCCGGCGCTCGAGGAGGCGGTGGACCGGGTGATCGGCGGGCCGCGCCGCAAGGGCCGGATCATCAGCGAGCAGGAGAAGAAGATCACCGCCTACCACGAGGGCGGGCACACCCTTGCAGCCTGGGCGATGCCGGACATCGACCCGGTCTACAAGGTGACGATCCTGGCCCGCGGCCGCACCGGCGGGCACGCGGTCGCGGTGCCCGAGGAGGACAAGAGCCTGCGGACCCGCTCGGAGATGATCGCGCAGCTGGTGTTCGCGATGGGCGGGCGCGCCGCCGAGGAGCTGGTGTTCCGCGAGCCGACGACGGGCGCGGTGTCGGACATCGAGCAGGCCACCAAGGTCGCCCGCGCGATGGTCACCGAGTTCGGCATGAGCTCCAAGCTGGGTGCGGTCAAGTACGGCACCGAACACGGCGACCCATTCCTGGGCCGCACCATGGGAACCCAGGCCGACTACTCGCACGAGGTCGCCCGCGACATCGACGACGAGGTCCGCAAGCTGATCGAGGCGGCGCACACCGAGGCGTGGGAGATCCTCACCGAGTACCGCGACATCCTCGACACGTTGGCCGGCGAGCTGCTGGAAAAGGAAACCCTGCACCGGGCCGAGCTGGAGGCGATCTTCGCCGGCGTCGAAAAGCGGCCCCGGCTCACCATGTTCGACGACTTCGGCGGCCGGATCCCGTCGGACAAGCCGCCGATCAAGACGCCGGGCGAACTGGCCATCGAGCGCGGCGAGCCCTGGCCCCCGCCGGTCGCCGAGCCGGCCTTCAAGGCGGCCATCGCGCGGGCCAGCGAGGCCGCCGAGGCCGCGCGCGCCGAGGCCGACCGAAACGCCCACGGCCCCAATGGTTCTCACGGCGGTCAGGGAGATCGTCAGGGCGCGCCGCACGGCCCCACCCGGCCGGACTACGGCGCCCCGGCCGGCTGGCACGCGCCGGGATGGCCGCCGCCGCAGCAACAGCAGGGCTACTGGTATCCGCCCGCGCCGCCGCAGCAGCCCTACTGGCCGCAGCCGGCGCCGAGCTACCCGGGCCAGGGTCATCAGCCCTACCCGCCGTATCCGCCGTATTCGCCGCCGGGTCAACCCACCCCGGACGCCCAGAAGACCCCCGACCAGCCGGACGAGGATGTGAGCCCGTCCAACCCGCCGGCCCACGGCTGACGAACGGAGGATTCGATGGCCTTGCCGCATTTGGGGCCGGATTCCCGCGCCGCCACCAGTCGCATACGGGTGTTCGACCAGTCGCGCGCGGAGGCCGCCATCCGCGAGCTGCTGTACGCGATCGGCGAGGACCCCGAGCGAGATGGCCTGCGGGACACCCCGGCCCGCGTCGCGCGCGCCTACAAGGAGATGTTCTCCGGTCTCTACACCGACCCCGACAGCGTGCTGAACACGATGTTCGACGAGGACCACGACGAGCTGGTGATCGTCAAGGAGATCCCGATGTACTCCACCTGCGAGCATCACCTGGTGTCGTTTCACGGCGTGGCCCACGTCGGCTACATCCCCGGCAAGGACGGCAGGGTGACCGGGCTGTCGAAGATCGCCCGCATGGTCGACCTGTACGCCAAGCGGCCGCAGGTGCAGGAACGGCTCACCAGCCAGATCGCCGACGCGTTGGTCCGGCAGCTCGACCCGTCCGGGGTGATCGTCGTCGTCGAGGCCGAGCACCTGTGCATGGCGATGCGCGGCGTCCGCAAGCCCGGCGCCGTCACCACGACGTCGGCGGTGCGCGGCCTGTTCAAGACCAATGCCGCTTCTCGAGCCGAGGCGCTCGACCTGATCCTGCGTAAGTGAGCCCGGCGCCTGTGCAGGTTATGGGGGTTCTGAACGTCACCGACGATTCGTTCTCGGATGGCGGGCGGTACCTCGATGCGGACAGCGCCGTCGCGCACGGCCTGGCGCTGGTGGCCGAGGGCGCGAGCATCGTCGACGTCGGGGGCGAGTCGACCCGGCCCGGCGCCGCCCGGATCGACTCCCGGGTCGAGGCGTCGCGGGTGGTTCCTGTCGTCAAACAGCTTGCGGCACAAGGTGTCACGGTGAGCATCGACACCATGCACGCCGACGTCGCGCGGGCGGCGCTGCAGGCCGGCGCGCGGATGGTCAACGACGTCTCCGGCGGGCGCGCCGACGCCGCGATGGCGCCGCTGCTGGCCGAGGCCGGGGTGCCGTGGGTTTTGATGCACTGGCGGTCGGTGTCGTCGGACCGGCCGCATCGGGTCCCGCAGTACGGCGACGTGGTGGCCGAGGTGCGCTCCGAGTTGCTCGCCGGCGTCGACGCCGCGGTGGCCGCCGGCGTCGACCCCGCGAAGCTGGTGATCGATCCCGGGCTGGGATTCGCCAAGACGGCGCAACACAATTGGGCGCTGCTGCGCGCACTGCCGCAGTTGGTCGCGACCGGCGTGCCGGTGCTTCTGGGCGCCTCGCGCAAGCGGTTCCTGGGCACGTTGCTGGCCGGCCCCGACGGGACGCTCCGCCCGCCCGACGGGCGCGAGACGGCGACCGCGGTGATCTCGGCGCTGGCCGCCCTGCATGGGGCCTGGGGTGTGCGCGTGCACGACGTGCGGGCCTCGGTCGACGCCGTCAAAGTCGTCGAGGCGTGGACGCATGGCTGATCGAATCGAGTTGCGCGGCTTGACGGTTCGCGGCCGGCACGGGGTGCTGGAACACGAGCGCGCCAACGGCCAGGACTTCGTCGTCGACATCACGGTGTGGATCGACCTGGCCGCCGCCGCGACGAGCGACGAGCTGGCCGACACCTACGACTACGCCGCGCTGGCCGACCTCGCCGCCGACGTGGTGGCCGGCCCGCCGCGCAACCTCATCGAGGCCGTCGGTGGCGAGATCGCCGAGAAGATAATGGACGACGAACGCGTGCACGCCGTCGAGGTGGTGGTGCACAAGCCGCAGGCGCCGATCCCGCGGGACTTCGCCGACGTCGCGGTGGTGGTCCGGCGGTCGCGGCGCGGCGGCCGCGGCTCGGTGGTTCCGGCGGGGGGGACGCTATGACCCGCGTCGTGCTGTCCATCGGCTCCAACCTGGGCGACCGGCTGGCGCGGCTGCAGTCCGTCGTCGACGGGCTCGGCGACGCGGTGCTCGCCGTCTCCCCGGTGTACGAGACCGCCCCCTGGGGCGGCGTCGAGCAGACGCCCTTCCTCAACGCGGTGGTGATGGCCGACGACCCCGGCCGCGACGGGCAGGGCTGGCTGCGGCGGGCGCAGGACTTCGAGCGGGCGGCGGGCCGGGTGCGCGGCGAGCGTTGGGGGCCGCGCACGCTCGACGTCGACCTGATCGCCTGCTACGACGACGGCCGCGAGCTGATCGCCCGCGAGCCCAACCTGACGCTGCCGCACCCGCTGGCCCACCTGCGGGCCTTCGTGCTGGTGCCGTGGCTGGCCGTCGACCCCGATGCCCGGCTCACCGTCGCCGGCGGGGCGCGGCCGGTGGCCCGGCTGCTGGCCGAGCTGGAACCGGCCGACCGGGACAGCGTCCGGTTGTCGCCGCTGACGCTCGAGGCCGGAAAGTCCGCCGCGAACCGGGAATCGCGCCGCTGATGGGGCCCACCAGGAAACGTGACCTGACGGCCGCGGTGGTGGGCGCTGCGGTGCTGGGCTACCTCCTGGTGATCCAGCTGTACCGGTGGTTCCCGCCGATCACGGTGTGGACCGGGCTGTCGCTGCTGGCGGTCGCCATCGCCGAGGCGCTGTGGGCGCGCCACGTGCGGGGCAAGATCGCCGACGGCGAGATCGGCGACGGGCCCGGGTGGCTGCATCCGCTGGCCGTCGCCCGCAGCGTGGTGGTGGCCAAGGCGTCGGCGTGGGTGGGGGCGTTGATGCTGGGCTGGTGGGTGGGGCTGCTGGTGTACTTCCTGCCGCGCCGGTCATGGCTGAAGGCCGCCGCCGAGGACACCACCGGCACGGTGGTCGCGGCCGTCAGCGCCCTGGCGCTGGTGGTGGCCGCGCTGTGGCTGCAGCATTGCTGCAAATCTCCGCCGGATTCGACCGATCACGGCGAGGGGGCGGAAAGCTCGCCCCAGTAAACGCGGGTGAGAATCGCCGGACTCGGGCGACACGCGGAGTGACCTCGCACAGGTACAGTCAGGCCATGACCGTTCTGTCCCGCGGCGCCCGGGTCCGGCGCGGCGGCCGCAGGCCGGGGTGGGTGCTCTTGACGGCGTTGCTGGTCCTCGCGATGGGGGCCAGTTCCGCGTTGGTGTTCACCAACCGGGTGGAGCTCCTCAAGCTCGCTGTGATCCTGGCGCTGTGGGCCGCAGTCGCCGGCGCATTCGTGTCGGTGCTCTACCGCCGGCAAAGCGATGCCGATCAGTCCCGGGTGCGTGACCTGAAGCTGGTGTACGACCTGCAGCTGGACCGGGAGATTTCGGCCCGCCGCGAGTACGAGCTCACCGTGGAGTCCCAGCTGCGCCGCGAGCTGGCGTCGGAGCTGCGCGCGCAGGCCGCCGACGACGTGGCCGCGCTGCGCGCCGAACTGGCCGCGCTGCGGACGAGCCTGGAGATCCTGTTCGACACCGACCTCCAACACCGCCCGGCGCTGGAGAACCTCGAGACCGAGGCGCCGCGCGCCCGCGCCTACAGCGACTGGGAGCGAACCGGCGAGAGCGCCGACTGGGTGTCCAGCGATCGGGTCACGTCGGCGCATCTGGACGACTCGCTCGGCGGCGCCGAGAGCCCGCGCACCGACGAACAGGCGATCATCGACGTGCCCGAGGAGCCGCTGTTGCCGCCCCGGCAGCCGCCGCCCCCGCGGGAACGCCGCCGGGGCCACTACGCCGTCCCGCCGGAGGCGCCGTACCAGGTCTCGCAGGAGGCCCCCTACATGGCGCCGCCGCCCGAGCCCGAGCCGCGGTTCGAGCAGTTTCAGTGGCCGCCACCGCAGCCGGCCGAGCCACCGCCCGCGCCGCCTCCGCAACCGGAACCGCAACCGCAATCCCAGCCGCAGGCGCAGGATTGGCAGCCGGTCGGCGCCGAGGGGCTGTGGCTGCCGCCGGGAACGCCGGGCAGCAGCTGGGCCGGCGGCGAAACGCCCAGCCCGTGGGCGGCGCCGGGCGGCGGTCGGCGCGCCCGGCATTCCACCCCGGACGAGCCCCTGGACGGCGCACACATCGAGCCCGAGCCGTCCCGGCCGTACGACGAGCCCGGTCGCCGGGCGGGGTCGCGGCACTCGGCGGAGTACCGCGACTACGGGAGCTTCGCGGCGCCCAGCGAGCCGCAGGCAACACCGCCGCCGCCCGCCGCCGAGCCGCAGGCAACGCCACCGCCACCACCCCCGCACACGGCACCGCAGATGGCACCGCCGCCGCCGCCCGAGCACGCGCCCCGGCACCGTGGCGCCGAGGCGCCCGACGGCGCGGGTGAGGGCCCATCGGGTGGTCAGTCGGTGGCCGACCTGCTGGCGCGGCTGCAGGTCGAGCCGTCCGGCGGGGGCCGTCGGCGCCGTCGGGAAGGCTGAGCTGAGGGCATCGTCACATTGGGTGCGGCCTGACCGATCGACTACAGTCTTAATGACCGTCCGGTACCCGCCTGGGACTGGAACGACAGAAATCAGTGAGGTCGTCTGCGATGGTGCAGTTCGACGGTTTGCGCCCGGCCAGGCTCAAGGTGGGGATCATCTCGGCCGGCCGGGTGGGCACCGCGCTGGGCGTCGCGCTGGAGCGCGCTGACCACGTCGTGGTGGCGTGCAGCGCCATTTCCCACGCATCGCGGCAGCTGGCGCAGCGCCGGCTGCCCGACACCCCGGTGGTCGCGCCGCAGGACGTGGCGGCCGGCGCCGAGCTGCTGCTGCTCGCGGTCCCGGACAGCGAACTGGCCGGCCTGGTGTCCGGCCTGGCGGCCACCTCGGCGGTGCGGCCCGGCACGATCGTGGCGCACACCTCCGGCGCCAACGGGGTCGGCATTCTCGCGCCGCTGGCCGGCGACGGCTGCATACCGCTGGCGATCCACCCGGCGATGACGTTCACCGGCTCCGACGAGGACATCTCCCGGCTGCCGGACACCTGCTTCGGGCTCACCGCGGCCGACGACGTCGGGTATGCGATCGCGCAGTCGCTGGTCCTGGAGATGGGCGGTGAGCCGTTCTGCGTGCGCGAGGACGCCCGCGTCCTGTACCACGCCGCGCTGGCCCACGCGGGCAACCACATCGTGGCGGTGCTCGCCGACGCGCTCGACGCGCTGCGGGCCGCGCTGCGCGGCAGCGAACTGCTCGGCCAACAAACTGTCGACGACCAGCCGGGCGGCATCGCCGAACGCATCGTCGGCCCGCTGGCCCGGGCGGCGCTGGAGAACACCCTGCAACGCGGCCAGGCCGCGCTCACCGGGCCGGTCGCGCGCGGCGACGCGGCCGCCGTCGCCGAGCACCTGGCCGCACTGGATCGGGTGGACCCCGAGCTGGCCCAGGCGTATCGGGTCAACGCCCTGCGCACCGCCCAGCGCGCCCACGCCCCCGACGCCGTCGTCGAGGTGCTGACAGCATGAAATCGGCCTTCGCGGCGGGCGAACTCAACCTGTACTCGGCGCCGCGCGACGTCACCGAGGTCAGCCGCGCGCTGCGCCACACCGGCCGCCGGGTGCTGCTGGTGCCCACCATGGGCGCGCTGCACGACGGGCACCTCGCCCTGGTGCGCGCCGCCAAGCGGGTGCCCGGCTCGGTGGTGGTGGTGTCGATCTTCGTCAACCCGCTGCAGTTCGGCGCCGGCGAAGACCTCGACGCCTACCCGCGCACCCTCGACGACGACCTAGCGCTGCTGCGCGGCGAGGGCGTCGAGATCGTGTTCGCGCCGACCGCCGCGGCGATGTATCCCGACGGCCTGCGCACCACCGTGCAGCCCGGGCCGCTGGCCGCCGAACTCGAGGGCGCCTCGCGGCCAACGCATTTCACCGGTGTGCTGACCGTCGTGTGCAAGCTGCTGCAGATCGTGCGGCCCGATCGGGTGTTCTTCGGCGAGAAGGACTACCAGCAGCTGGTGCTGATCCGGCAGCTGGTCGCCGACCTGAACCTCGACGTCACGGTGGTCGGGGTGCCGACGGTGCGCGAGGCCGACGGGCTGGCGATGTCGTCGCGCAACCGCTACCTGGGCCCGGTACAGCGCGAACTGGCCGCGACGCTGTCGGCGGCGTTGGTGGCCGCCGCGCACGCCGCGCCGGCCGGCGCCCGGGCGGCGCTGGACGCGGCCCGCTCGGTGCTCGATGCCGCGCCCGCGATCGAGGTCGACTACCTGGAGCTGCGCGACGCGGAGCTGGGACCGCCGCAGGCCGGCCGGCCCGGGCGCCTGCTGATCGCCGCCCGGCTGGGCGGCACCCGACTGCTGGACAACATCGCGATCGAAGTCGCAAACCTCGCCGGCACCAACGGGCCGGACGAACTCGCCCAATCACATTGGAGGAACTGATGTTGCGGACGATGCTGAAATCGAAGATTCACCGCGCCACCGTCACGCAGGCCGACCTGCACTACGTCGGCTCGGTGACCATCGACGCCGACCTGATGGACGCCGCCGACCTGCTCGAGGGCGAACAGGTGACCATCGTCGACATCGACAACGGCGCCCGGCTGGTCACCTACGCCATCACCGGCGAGCGCGGCTCCGGGGTGATCGGAATCAACGGGGCCGCAGCGCATCTGGTGCACCCCGGAGATCTGGTGATCCTGATCGCCTACGGGACGATGGAGGACGCCGAGGCCCGCGCCTACCGGCCGCGGATCGTCTTCGTCGACGCCGACAACAGGCCGATCGACCTGGGGCACGATCCGGCCTTCGTGCCCGATGACGCGGCCGAGTTGCTCGACCCCCGGATGGGTGCGCGATAACCGTGCTGCTGGCCATCGACGTCCGCAACACGCACACCGTCGTCGGGCTGCTGTCCGGCTCCAAGGAGCACGCAAAGGTCGTGCAGCAGTGGCGCATTCGCACCGAATCCGAGATCACCGCGGACGAGTTGGCGCTGACCATCGACGGCCTGATCGGCGAGGATTCCGAGCGGCTCACCGGGGCCGTCGCCCTGTCCACCGTCCCGTCGGTGCTGCACGAGGTGCGGATCATGCTCGACCAGTACTGGCCGTCGGTGCCGCACGTGCTGATCGAGCCGGGGGTGCGCACCGGCATCCCGCTGCTGGTCGACAATCCCAAGGAGGTCGGCGCCGACCGGATCGTCAACTGCCTGGCGGCCTTTCACAAGTTCGGCAAGGCCGCCATCGTCGTGGACTTCGGATCGTCGATCTGCGTGGACGTGGTGTCGGCCAAGGGCGAGTTCCTCGGCGGCGCGATCGCGCCCGGGGTGCAGGTTTCCTCCGACGCCGCCGCGGCCCGGTCGGCCGCCCTGCGCCGGGTCGAGCTGGCGCGGCCCCGGTCGGTGGTCGGCAAGAACACCGTGGAATGCATGCAGGCCGGCGCGGTGTTCGGCTTCGCCGGGCTCGTCGACGGCCTGGTCCAGCGCATCCGCGAGGACGTGGACGGCTTCTCCGACGACCTGGGCGACGACGTCGTCGTGGTGGCGACCGGACACACCGCGCCGCTGCTGCTGCCCCAGCTGCGCACCGTCACCCACCACGACGAGCACCTGACCCTGAACGGCCTGCGACTGGTCTTCGAGCGCAACCGGGACGCCCAGCGCGGCCGGCTCAAGACGGCGCGCTGACCTCGCGCCAAGCCGTGTCACTAAGCTGGCACGTCGTGAACTCTGCCGACGCAGCAGACCTTCCCGAGCAGTTCCGGATTCGCCGGGACAAGCGCGCTCGCCTACTGGCCGAGGGCCGCGAGCCCTACCCGGTTGCCATCGAGCGCACCCACACTCTGGCCCAGGTTCGCGCCGCCCACCCCGACCTGCCGGTCGACACCGCGACCGACGACGTCGTCGGCGTCGCCGGCCGAGTCATCTTCGCGCGCAACTCGGGCAAATTGTGCTTCGCGACACTGCAGGACGGCGACGGCACCAGCCTGCAGGTGATGATCAGCCTGGACAAGGTGGGCCGGGAGGCGCTGGACGCCTGGAAGGCCGACGTCGACCTCGGCGACATCGTCTACGTGCACGGCAACGTGATCAGCTCGCGGCGCGGCGAACTGTCCGTCCTGGCCGACTCCTGGCGGATGACGTCCAAGTCGCTGCGGCCGCTGCCCGTCGCGCACAAGGAGATGAGCGAAGAGGCCCGGGTGCGGCAGCGCTACGTCGATCTGATCGTCCGCCCGCAGGCTCGCTCGGTGGCCCGGCAGCGCATCGCCGTCGTCCGCGCAATACGCGGTGCATTGGAGCGGCGCGGGTTTCTCGAAGTCGAAACGCCTATGTTGCAGACGCTGGCGGGTGGGGCGGCGGCCCGGCCGTTCGTCACGCATTCCAATGCTCTTGACATCGATCTGTACCTGCGGATCGCGCCGGAACTGTTCCTCAAGCGCTGCATCGTCGGTGGATTCGACAAGGTTTTCGAACTAAATCGCGTGTTCCGAAACGAAGGGTCCGATTCCACGCATTCTCCGGAATTCTCCATGTTGGAGACCTATCAGACCTACGGAACGTATGACGATTCGGCAGTAGTCACCCGCGAGCTTATTCAAGAGGTGGCCGACGAGGCGATCGGCACCCGACAACTACCGTTGCCTGACGGTGGCGTCTACGACATAGACGGAGAATGGGCGTCGATACAAATGTATCCGTCGCTGTCGGCGGCACTCGGCGAGGAGATCACGCCCGAGACGACCGTCGAGCGGCTGAGCGCCATCGCGGACCGGCTTGGCATCGAGATCCCCGCCAATCGTGGCTACGGGCACGGCAAGCTGGTCGAGGAGCTGTGGGAGCACGCGGTGGGAAGCACCCTGACCGCGCCCACGTTCGTCAAGGATTTCCCGGTCGAGACAACGCCTTTGACGCGTCAGCACCGCAGCATTCCCGGCGTCACCGAGAAGTGGGACCTCTACTTGGGCGGCGTCGAACTGGCGACCGGGTATTCCGAATTGAACGACCCGGTGGTGCAGCGCGAGCGCTTCGCCGAACAGGCTCGCGCCGCGGCCGCCGGCGACGACGAGGCGATGGTGCTCGACGAAGATTTCCTGGCCGCCCTCGAGTACGGGATGCCGCCGTGCACCGGAACCGGAATGGGTATCGATCGGTTGCTGATGACTTTGACCGGGCTGTCAATTAGGGACACAGTTTTGTTCCCGATTGTTCGCCCGCACTGAAGTTCAACTGTGCGGCGTGCTTCCGGATTGAGTATGCTGCGTTTCTATGGCAGATTGGTGGCCGGGGAGCCTATCCAATCTGCAAAGCAACTGCTCAGGAAGAAATGCGAGGGTAATCTGATGGCGAAGAAAGTGACCGTCACCTTGGTCGACGATTTCGACGGTTCGGGCGCGGCCGACGAAACCGTCGAATTCGGGCTTGACGGGGTGACGTATGAGATTGACCTTTCTTCCAAGAATGCGACAAAACTTCGCAACGATCTGAAGCAGTGGATAGCGGCCGGCCGTCGGGTCGGTGGCCGACGCCGCGGCCGAGGCTCCGGGCGCGGCCGCGGCGCGATGGACCGCGAGCAGAGCGCGGCGATCCGCGAGTGGGCCCGCCGAAACGGGCACAACGTGTCCACCCGGGGCCGCATCCCGGCCGACGTCATCGACGCCTTCCACGCGGCGACCTAGAGACATCCTGGCCGGCGCCCGGGCCGCGACGGCCCCGGGCGCCGGTTCTTTGTCTTTCGCTGGCGGCGAAACGATCGGCGGCGAATGGGGAAACGAATCGATGGCGCGCCGCGTTTTCTCAGTGACCGCCGTGTTGGCGGCGAGAAGACCGCCCGGATCGGCCGAACGAGTCCCCAACGACCCCCAAGGACAAGGAACCGCAAGGTTAGGAACCCCGAAG
This sequence comes from Mycobacterium sp. NGS26, assembly GCF_059813025.1. Taxonomy (NCBI): domain Bacteria; kingdom Bacillati; phylum Actinomycetota; class Actinomycetes; order Mycobacteriales; family Mycobacteriaceae; genus Mycobacterium; species Mycobacterium sp. NGS26. The sequence goes on along the minus strand of NZ_JCALDU010000001.1, from coordinate 992,230 downwards.
GCCGACCATTACAGTGGATGGCAGGTACGCGAGTCCGGCCCCACTGGCCGGAAACGCAGCTGTACCGATGGTGAGGGAGAGCAGGTAACCCGATGTTCGAAAGATTTACCGACCGTGCCCGCAGGGTCGTCGTCCTGGCGCAAGAAGAGGCCCGGATGCTCAACCACAACTACATCGGCACCGAGCACATCCTGTTGGGTTTGATCCACGAAGGCGAGGGCGTCGCGGCGAAGTCGCTGGAATCGCTGGGAATCTCGCTGGAGGGCGTCCGCAGCCAGGTCGAGGAGATCATCGGCCAGGGCCAGCAGGCGCCGTCCGGGCACATCCCGTTCACCCCGCGCGCCAAGAAGGTCCTGGAGCTGAGCCTGCGCGAGGCGCTGCAGCTCGGCCACAACTACATCGGCACCGAGCACATTTTGCTGGGCCTGATCCGTGAGGGCGAGGGCGTGGCCGCCCAGGTCCTGGTCAAGCTCGGCGCCGAGCTGACCCGGGTCCGTCAGCAGGTGATCCAGCTGCTGAGCGGCTACCAGGGCAAGGAGGCGGCCGAGGCCGGCACCGGTGGCCGCGGCGGCGAATCCGGGAGCCCGTCCACCTCGCTGGTCCTCGACCAGTTCGGCCGCAACCTGACGGCCGCCGCGATGGAGGGCAAGCTGGACCCCGTCATCGGCCGCGAGAAGGAGATCGAGCGGGTGATGCAGGTGCTGTCCCGGCGCACCAAGAACAACCCGGTGCTGATCGGGGAGCCCGGCGTCGGCAAGACCGCCGTCGTCGAGGGCCTGGCGCAGGCCATCGTGCACGGCGAGGTTCCCGAGACGCTGAAGGACAAGCAGCTCTACACGCTGGACCTGGGGTCGCTGGTCGCGGGGTCGAGGTACCGCGGTGACTTCGAGGAGCGCCTGAAGAAGGTGCTCAAGGAGATCAACACCCGCGGCGACATCATCCTGTTCATCGACGAGCTGCACACGCTGGTCGGGGCGGGCGCCGCCGAGGGCGCGATCGACGCGGCGAGCATCCTCAAACCGAAGCTGGCCCGCGGCGAGCTGCAGACGATCGGCGCCACCACGCTCGACGAGTACCGCAAGTACATCGAGAAGGACGCCGCGCTGGAGCGCCGGTTCCAGCCGGTGCAGGTGGGTGAGCCGACGGTGGAGCACACCATCGAGATCCTCAAGGGTCTGCGCGACCGCTACGAGGCCCACCACCGGGTGTCCATCACCGACAGCGCGATGGTGGCCGCGGCGACGCTGGCCGACCGCTACATCAACGACCGGTTCCTGCCGGACAAGGCGATCGACCTGATCGACGAGGCCGGGGCGCGCATGCGCATCCGCCGGATGACGGCGCCGCCGGACCTGCGCGAGTTCGACGAGAAGATCGCCGAGGCCCGCCGCGAGAAGGAATCGGCGATCGACGCCCAGGACTTCGAGAAGGCGGCCAGCCTGCGCGACCGCGAGAAGACGCTCGTCGCGCAGCGTGCCGAGCGCGAAAAGCAGTGGCGCTCAGGTGATCTCGACGTCGTCGCCGAGGTCGACGACGAGCAGATCGCCGAGGTGCTGGGCAACTGGACCGGCATCCCGGTGTTCAAGCTCACCGAGGCCGAGACCACGCGGCTGCTGCGCATGGAGGACGAGATCCACAAGCGGATCATCGGGCAGGAGGATGCGGTCAAGGCCGTGTCCAAGGCCATCCGCCGCACCCGCGCCGGGCTGAAGGACCCGAAGCGCCCGTCGGGCTCGTTCATCTTCGCCGGCCCGTCCGGCGTCGGTAAGACCGAGCTGTCCAAGGCGCTGGCCAACTTCCTGTTCGGCGACGACGACGCGCTCATCCAGATCGACATGGGCGAGTTCCACGACCGGTTCACCGCGTCGCGGCTGTTCGGCGCCCCGCCGGGGTACGTCGGCTACGAGGAGGGCGGCCAGCTCACCGAGAAGGTGCGCCGCAAGCCGTTCTCCGTGGTGCTGTTCGACGAGATCGAGAAGGCGCACCAGGAGATCTACAACAGCCTGTTGCAGGTCCTCGAGGACGGTCGGCTCACCGACGGGCAGGGCCGCACGGTGGACTTCAAGAACACCGTGCTGATCTTCACGTCCAACCTCGGCACCTCCGACATCTCCAAGCCGGTGGGCCTGGGCTTCACCCAGGGCGGCGGGGAGAACGACTACGAGCGGATGAAGCAGAAGGTCAACGACGAGCTCAAGAAGCACTTCCGCCCGGAGTTCCTGAACCGCATCGACGACATCATCGTGTTCCACCAGCTGACCCGCGAGGAGATCATCCGGATGGTGGACCTGATGATCACCAGGGTCGCCGGGCAGCTCAAGAGCAAGGACATGGCCCTGGAGCTGACCGACAAGGCCAAGGCATTGCTGGCCAAGCGCGGCTTCGACCCGGTGCTGGGTGCTCGCCCGCTGCGGCGCACCATCCAGCGCGAGATCGAGGACCAGCTGTCCGAGAAGATCCTCTTCGAGGAGGTCGGTCCCGGTCAGGTCGTCACGGTCGATGTGGACAACTGGGACGGCGAGGGCCCCGGCGAGGACGCGACGTTCACGTTCACCGGAACCCGCAAGCCGCCGGCCGAGCCGGATCTGGCGAAGGCCGGGGCGCACAGCGCGCCCGAGACGCAGTAGCGATCGCAGGAAACGGGCGGCTACTCTCTGACGGGACTAGCCGCCCGTTTTCGTTTGCTCGAGGGAAGGGCCCGCCGTGCTGATCGTCACCACCAACGACCTTCCGGGCTGGGAGATCCAGCGGGTGTGCGGCGAGGTCTTCGGGCTGACAGTTCGCTCCCGAAACGCGTTCTCCCAATTCGGCGCCGGGTTGAAGTCGATGTTCGGCGGCGAGCTGGCCGGGATGACGAAGAATCTGGCCGAGAGCCGCAACGAGGCGATGGGCCGGCTGATCGCCGAGGCGCGCAATCGCGGCGGCAACGCGATCGTCGCGATGCGGTTCGACACCACCGAGATCGGCGACGTGTGGACCGAGATCTGCGCCTACGGCACGGCGGTCCAGGCGGTGCCCGTCACCGATGCGGCGAAGTACACGGCCAATCAACTCGGCTACGGGGTCGCGCCGCCGCAGCAGTGACGGTCTACACTGACCCCTGTCCTGATGGGTAACGGAATCTGGTGAAACTCCAGAGCGGTCGCGCCACTGTCCAAAGTCAGACCCGTAGCCCGTCATCACCAGCGGGGACGCGTTATCCCCGGAAGGAGCCCGATGGTGTCCAAGGTGTCCATGTCCAATCCCCAGCTGACCGGCCCCCGCACCCGCTCGATCGATCTGTCGGCGGCGAGCGCGGCGCTCTGGCTGGCGGGAACCGTCTTCCTGGCGCTGCTGGCGCTCTACTTCGTCGGTATCGATCAGGGCGCGGTGTCGCTGTTCGGCAGCGATTCCCACGTGCACGAATTCCTGCACGACGCCCGGCATCTGCTCGGCTTCCCCTGCCACTGACCCCGTGGAGAAGCGTCTGATCGCGCGCGGTCTGGTGGCCGGCGCGGTCGCCGCGGTGGTGGCGTTCGCGTTCGCCCGCCTGTGCGCCGAGCCCGTCATCGGCCGTGCGATCGCCTTCGAGGAGGGCCGGGCCGACGCCGAGAACGCGCACGGCGTGCACGAGCACGGCGCGGAGCTGTTCACCCGTGGGGTGCAGGCGAACGCCGGGTTGGGTTTCGGTGTGCTGATTTTCGGCGTCGCGATGGGCGCGTTGTTCGCCGCGCTGTTCTGCGTCGTCGCCACACGCGTGAGAAGCATTGGGCCGCAGGCGCTTTCGGTGCTGCTTGCGACGGCCGCCTTCGGCGCGGTGTACCTGGTGCCGTTCCTGAAGTACCCCCCCAACCCGCCGGCCGTCGGGCAGGCGGACACGATCGGGGGCCGCACCGGCTGGTATCTGGTGATGGTGGGCGCGTCGGTGCTGGTGGCGATCGCCGGGGTGTGGCTGGCCCGCCGGCTCGCCGCCCGGCTGGGCACACCCAACGGCTGGCTGCTGGCGGCCGGGGCCTACCTGGCGGCGATCGCGGTGGTGCTGGTGTTGCTGCCGACGGTGGACGAGACGCCGGCGCCCCTGCGTGACGCGTCCGGCGCGATCGTCTATCCGGGCTTTCCCGCCGACGATCTCTACGAGTTCAGGCTGGTTTCCCTGGGCACGCAGCTGGTGCTGTGGGCGACCATCGGCGTGGTGTTCGCGACGCTGGCGGGGCGGCTGCTGGGGGAGCGGGCCGAGCCGTCATCGAGCACCGCGGCGTGACCGTCCGGCTGACGCTGGTGTCGCACGCGATGACCGACGCGATGACGGCCGGGCGTTTTCCCGCCGACGAGCCGCTCAACGACACCGGCCGCCGCCTGGTGGAAACCGTTGCCGCACTCGAGGTCCGCGGCGACGTTCGGCAGCTCACCGCGCCCGAGCGGCGGGCCCGCCAGACCGCGCAGTTGCTGGGCCTGGAGGCCGCGACGGAGCCGCGGCTGGCCGACCTCGACTGCGGACGGTGGCGCGGGCAGGCGCTCGCCGACATCGATCCCGCTGATCTGCAGGCGTGGCTGACCGAACCCGCCGAAGCCCCGCACGGCGGCGACTCGGTAGCCGGCCTGATCGAACGGGTGGACGGGTGGCTGGGCTCGCTGACCGGCGAGGCGTCGCGCACGGTCGCGGTGACGCATCCCGCGGTGATCCGGGCGGTCGTCCTGCTGACCCTCGACGCCCCGCCGAAGTCGTTCTGGCGCATCGACATTGCGCCGCTCAGCCGCACCGCGATGAACTTCCGGGACGGGCGCTGGACGCTGCGGCTCTAGTTACTGCGGTGCGATCAGCGCGAAGACCTGCTTGGCGAGCTGCAACATCCACCCGGTCGCGGTCGGACCGTGATCGCGCGGCCAGTTCAACTGGAAGCTGACCACCCACGGCTGCTGCGTCTTGTCGACGGCGTACCAGCTGAACGTCAGGTCGCCCGGCAGGCCGCCGGCCTTCGCGCCGATGTACGGCCAGACGTTGCGGTCCAGCTGGATGCCCGACACGGCGGAAAGGATCTGTCGCACCGGGGCGGCCGCGCCGACGGCGTCGGCCTGCAGCGCCGCATGGACGCGGCAGATGTCCTCGGCGTTGCCGTACCACTCCGCGCCGTAGCTGGAGGCCGGGGTGTGGGCGCGGACCGGATCGGGTTGATACGGAGTGGAATTCGCCTGCGCCAACAGCCGGGCCCGCACTTGCTGGGAGCCCCGCTTCCACTGGTCGCGCAGATCGGGTCGGCCCCAGCCGACCGAGAACAGCTCGTACATCGTGGGGAACGGCGTCATGCTCGCCGGGTCGTGGTGGCCGGCCGTGGCGAGCGCTTCCTCGATCGCGTGCGTGCCCATCCGCTCGATCAGCAGGTCGGTGGCCATGTTGTCGCTGGTGGCAATCATCTTCTCGGCGGCCGTGCGAACCGAAACATGCGCTCCGGCAGGCAGTTCCAGGCCCGAGGAGCCGACGGCCCTGCTCTTCTCGGTGACCGTCAACTGGTCATCCCAGGACACCGCGCCGCTCTTCACCGCACCCGCCAGGGCGTGCAGCACATACAGCTTGAAAATCGATGCCAGCGGCAGGGATTCGCCGGTGTTGGTGCCCTGCACCGGATCGCAGCGACCGTTGTCGACCTTGGCCACCTGGTAGGAGTAGCGGGCACCGGTCTTGGCCAGCACGGCGTCGACGTCGCGCCACGAGCTGATCGTCGGCGGTGGTGTGTCGAGGTCGAACCGGTCGACTCGCCCGTCGTCGTCGGTGTGGATCCGGATCTCCTGCCGCGCACCGTAGGAGGAGACGAGGTGCAGTGTGGCCACGCTGGCGCCGATGTCCACCCCGCCGAGGGTGAAGGGGCGGTCCCACCACAACCCCTCCATCGTCGTTTCCACCGACTCGACCTTGTCGGGTGCGGCCAGGGTGCGCACACCGACCGGGCCGATGGGCCAGTCGGAGTTCAGCATGTCCAACGTCTGCTGTGCCCGGATACCGGGAGGAGTGCGGGTGTCGATCTGTCGCCCCGGGTTCGCCGCATTCGCCTGCGGGGAAGGTGAGGGTGCGCAACCGGGCGCCATGGTCACCACGAGTGCTGCGGCGGCGCTGAGCGCGGCCACCCGGCGCTGCTTGCTAGCCGGTCTTGTCGTTGGCTGCAACGTCCAGCACAACCTCGAATTCCAGCAGCGTCGCGCCGGTCGCCACCGGGTTGGCCCGGTGACCGGCATGGGCCTCGATGGCAGGCCCCTTCGCCCACGCCTGGAATGCTTCATCGGACTCCCAGTGTGTCACCACGAAGTAGCGGTCCTCACCCTTGACCGGCCGCAGCAGCTGAAAGCCGAGGAAACCGGGCTGGTTCTCCACCGCGTGCGCGCGGTGGGCGAACCGCTTCTCCAGCTCGGGGCCAGCGTCGGCGGGCACCTCGATTGCGTTGATCTTCACCACTGGCATTCCGCTAGGCTACCGCGTCGTATGCCCGGCGATCTGTTGACCTGCCACGGCGGCGAGGGGGCGCCGTTGGTGTTGGTGCACGGCCTGATGGGCCGGGGCAGCACCTGGTCGCGGCAGCTGCCGTGGCTGACCCGGTTGGGCACCGTGTACACCTACGACGCGCCGTGGCACCGCGGCCGCGACGTGCCGGACCCGCACCCGATCAGCACCGAACGGTTCGTGGCCGACCTCACCGACGCGGTGAGCGACCTGGGGGAACCGGCCCGGCTGGTCGGGCACTCGATGGGCGCCCTGCACTCGTGGTGTCTGGCCGCCGAGCGGCCCGATCTGGTGTCGGCGTTGGTGGTCGAGGACATGGCCCCGGACTTCCGCGGCCGCACCACCGGCCCGTGGGAGCCCTGGCTGCATGCGCTTCCGGTCGAATTCGCCTCCGCGCAGCAGGTATTCGACGAATTCGGGCCGATCGCCGGGCAGTACTTCCTGGACGCCTTCGATCGCACCCCCTCCGGCTGGCGGTTGCACGGCCACACCTCGCGCTGGATCGAGATCGCCGCCGAGTGGGGCACCCGGGACTACTGGGCGCAGTGGCAGGCCGTGCAGGCGCCGGCGCTGCTGATCGAGGCCGGCGACTCGGTCACCCCGCCGGGCCAGATGCGCGCGATGACCCAGACCGATTCTCCGACAACATATTTGGCGGTCCCGCAGGCGGGTCACCTGGTCCACGACGAGGCGCCCGAGGTCTACCGCCAGGCTGTCGAGTCATTCCTCGCCGGGCTCGCCTCCTGACCCCGCGCCGGGTCGCTCGGCGCGCGCCGGGAAAGACTATCTGATAAATTCTTCAATCGTTCGAATATAGAAAGTTTGTAGTCTTCAGGAGCCCTCGTGTCGGAACCGCTGTACAAGGTCAAGGCGGAATTCTTCAAGACGCTGGGGCATCCGGCGCGGATCAGGATCCTCGAGCTGCTCGTCACCGGGAACAAGTCGGTGGCCGAACTGTTGCCCGAGGTCGGACTCGAATCGTCGAACCTGTCCCAACAGCTGGGCGTGCTACGCCGGGCCGGCGTGGTCGACGCGCAGCGAGACGGCAACACGATGGTCTACTCGATCGCCTCACGGGACATCGCCGAACTGCTCGTGGTTGCGCGCAAGGTGCTCACCGGGGTGTTGAGTGACCGCGTGGCGGTGTTGGAGGATCTGCGCGCCGGCAGCGGGCAGTAGCGTTGATGGGCTGGTTTCGTAAAGCCTTCGGTGTTGGTCGGATCACCGAACGGGCGGGGCCTGCACCCCGGCAGACAGTGAAACCGCCTGCCGGAGTGCGTGGTTCGCTTCAGGTCCGCCACGTTGACGCGGGTTCGTGCAATGGGTGCGAGGTCGAGATCGCGGGCGCGTTCGGGCCGGTGTATGACGCCGAACGGTTCGGCGCGCGGCTGGTGGCCTCCCCCCGCCACGCGGACGCGCTGCTGGTGACCGGCGTCGTGACACACAACATGGCCGGCCCGTTGCGCACCACCGTCGACGCCACCCCGCGGCCCCGGCGGGTGATCGCGTGCGGCGACTGCGCCCTGAACGGAGGGGCGTTCCAGGACGCCTACGGCGTGGTCGGCCCGGTGGGTGACGTGGTTCCCGTCGACGTGGAGATCCCGGGCTGCCCCCCGACGCCGAGCCAGATCATCGAGGCTCTCAGATCGGTGACGGGCAAGTGACCGCGGAATCGGTGGCCCGCAAGGACTTCGGACCCGCACTGCCCGGCGCGCTGACGTCGCTGCTCGGTGGGGCCGGCGTATGGGCGGGGGCGCTGGGCATGTTCGGCTCTGCACGCACGGTGCGCATCGGATGGTTGCTTCCCCTGTCGGGGGTGCAGCTGGGCCTCGACCCGCTGGGCGGATTCTTCATGGCCCTGACGGGCGCCGTCGCGGTCGGGGTCGGGCTCTACGCGATCGGGTACGCCCGGCGCGGTCATCTAAGTCGGGTGGCACTGGCGGTGTTGCCGTTGTTCGTCGCGGCGATGCTGCTGGTGCCGGCCGCTGCCTCGGTCACCACCTTCCTGCTCGCGTGGGAGTTGATGGCCCTCGCGTCGTTGGTGTTGGTGCTGGCCGAGCACACTCGACCGCAGGTTCGTTCCGCCGCGTTGGTGTACGCGGTGATGACCCAGTTGGGGTTCGTCGCGATCCTGGTCGGGCTGATGGTGTTGTCGACGGCAGGTGGCACCGACCGCCTTGCCGACCTGCACCGGATACCGCAGGGCGCACGCACCGCGGTGTTCCTGTTGACGGTTGCCGGGTTCGGATCGAAGGCCGGGCTGGTGCCGCTGCACGCCTGGTTGCCGCGCGCCCACCCCGAGGCGCCCAGCCCGGTGTCGGCGCTGATGAGCGCTGCGATGGTCAACCTCGGCGTCTATGGCATATGCCGGATCGACCTGCAGCTGCTCGGCCCGGGTCCGCGGTGGTGGGGGCTCGCCTTGATGGCCGCCGGCGCGGTGTCGGCGCTCTATGGCGTGGTGCAGGCGTCGGTGGCCACGGATCTCAAACGGCTGCTTGCCTATTCGACGACGGAGAACATGGGGCTGATCGTGCTGGCGTTGGGAGCAGCGACCCTGTTCGCGGCCTCCGGTGCGCACGCGCCGGCAACAATCGCCGCGGTCGCGGCGATGCTGCACCTGATCGCGCACGCGGCCTTCAAAAGCCTCGGATTCCTGGCGGCGGGTTCGGTGCTGGCCGCAACGGGGCTGCGTGACCTCGACCGGTTGGGCGGCTTGGCCCCCCGGATGCCGGCGACCACCACCCTGTTCGGGGTGGCGGCGCTCGGCGCGTGCGGGCTGCCGCTGGGCGCCGGGTTCGTCAGCGAGTGGCTGCTGATCCAGTCACTGATCCACACGGCCCCGGAACATGTCGCGGCCCTGGCGCTGACCACGCCGCTGGCGGTGGGCGCGGTCGCGCTCACCACGGGTCTGGGCGTGGCGGCGATGGTCAAGGCGTTCGGGATCGGATTCCTGGCGCGGCCGCGATCCGAGCAGGCCGCCCGGGCTCGCGAGGCGCCGGGCAGCATGCTGGCCGGCATGGCAACGGCGGCGGCCGCGTGCATGGTGCTGGCCGTGGCGCCCTCGGTCGTCGCACCCGCGCTGCGTCGGGCGGTCGCCGCGTTACCCGCAGCGCGCACAGTGGAATTCACCGACCTCGGCGCCTTGGTGCGGTTGCCGGGCCTGCAGGGGTCGATCGCACCGGGCGTGATCGCTGCCGGCGTTGCGGTGGCCGCCCTGACCGTCGCCGTGCTGGCGAGATGGCGCCGCAGGCTGCGCCCGGCGCCCGTGACGGCGCCGTTATGGGCTTGCGGCGCAGAGGATCTCACTGCACGCATGCAATACACGGCCACGTCGTTCGCGGAGCCGCTGCAACGGGTCTTCGACGATGTCCTGCGTCCCGACACCGACATCGAAGTCACCCACACCTCCGAGTCGCGGTATCTGGCCGACAAGATCACCTACCGCACCAGGATCGCGGACGCGATCGAGGAGCGCTTCTACACGCCGGTGCTTCGGGCGATCTCGGATGCGGCGGGGTTGGTCCGGCGGGCTCACACCGGCAGCGTGCACCTCTACCTGGCCTATGGTGCGCTCGGCGTTCTGACCGTGTTGGTGGTCGCCCGATGACCTTCCTGTCCTACGTCGCGGGCGCGGCGCAAATCGCCGGCGTGATGGCCGGGGCGCCGTTGGTGGTGGGCCTTACCCGCCAGGTGCGCGCACGCTGGGAGGGCCGGGTGGGTGGTGGAGTCCTGCAGCCGTGGCGCGACCTCGTCAAACAGCTTGGCAAACAAAAGATCACGCCGCGTGGCACGACGGTGGTGTTCACGGCCGCACCCACCGTCGTCGCCGGTTCGACGTTGCTGATCGCCGCGATCGCACCGCTGGTCGCGACCGGATCGCCGCTAGATGACAGCGCCGACTTGTTCGCCGTCGTCGGCCTGCTGTTCCTGGGCACCGTCGCTCTGACCCTGGCCGGCATCGACACGGGCACCTCGTTCGGCGGCATGGGCGCCAGCCGCGAGATCACCATCGCCGCGCTGGTCGAACCCACCATTTTGCTGGCGGTGTTCGCGGTGTCGATGCCGGCCGGGTCGGCCAACCTCGGTGCCCTGGTGGCGCACACCGTCGCTCATCCCGGGCAGGTGGTGTCGCTGGCGACGGTGCTGGCGTGCGCCGCGCTGGTGATCGTGATCGTCGCCGAAACCGGGCGGCTACCCGTGGACAACCCTTCCACCCATCTCGAGCTGACGATGGTCCACGAGGCGATGGTTCTCGAATACGCCGGTCCGCGGCTGGCATTGGTCGAATGGGCGGCCGGGATGAGGCTGACGGTGCTACTGGCGCTGTTGGCAAACCTGTTCGCGCCGTGGGGGATCGCCGGCGGGCGGCCCAGCGCGCTGGACCTCGTCGTCGGCGTGGCGGCGGTGGCGGCGAAGGTCGCCATGCTGGCCGGACTGCTGGCGACCGTCGAGGTGTTCGTCGCCAAGCTGCGGCTGTTCCGGGTTCCCGAACTGCTGGCCGGATCGTTTCTGCTGGCGCTGCTCGCGGTCGTCGCGGCCAACTTCTTCGCGGTGCCGGCATGACGTACAACGCCTTTTCGGTACTGGTCGACCTCGCCGCCGGCGGGCTGCTCCTGGCCGCGGTGCTGATCGTGTGGCGCCGGAACCTGGCTGCCATCGTCCGGCTGCTGGCATGGCAGGGCGTCGCCCTGACGGCCATCCCCGTGCTGCGCGGTGTGTACGACGGCGACGCCGCGCTCATCGGTGTCGGCGTCGCCGTGCTGGTGTTGCGCGCGGCGGTGCTGCCGCGGCTGCTCGCCCGCGCGGTCGGGTCCGGGCCGCAATCGCACCGCGAAGCCACTCCCCTGGTCAACACCGCCACTTCGCTGCTCATCACCGCCGCCCTGACCCTGGCGGCCTTCGCGGCAACCCGGCCCCTGGTGAATCTGCAGCCCGGGGCGACGACCACCGCCGTCCCGGCGGCCACCGCCGCGGTGCTCATCGCGTTGCTCGTCATGGTCACGCGGCGTCACGCGGTGTCGCAGGCCGCGGGATTTCTCATGCTGGACAACGGAATCGCCGCCACCGCATTCTTGCTCACCGCCGGGGTGCCGCTGATCGTCGAACTCGGCGCCTCGCTGGACGTGCTGTTCGCCGTCATCGTGATCGGCGTCCTGACCGGCCGGCTGTCGCGCACCTTCGGGGGCGCCGACCTGGACGCGTTACGGGAGCTGCACGACTGATGACCGGCCTGCTGCTCACCGCGATCCTCGCGCCCGTCGGCGCGTCGATCGCCATACTGGTCGCCGGATGGCGCAGGGCGACGGCGACCCTGGTGGTCTTGTCGGCGGTGGCGGTGCTCGGGTGCGGCGTGGTGCTCCGCTTCCGCGTCGGATCGGGGACGAGGTTCGCGTTGGGCGGGCTGCTGCGGGTCGACGCGCTCACCGTCACGATGCTCATCGTCATCGGAATCGTTGCCGCACTGGCCACCTGGGCCAGCATCGGCTACATCGACGCCGAACTTGTGCACGGCGAAACCGACATGCGCGGCGCCCGGGTCTACGGTGCGCTGACCGCGGCATTCCTGGCCGCGATGGTTGTCGCGGTGTGCGCCAACAACATCGGCGTCATCTGGATCGCCGTCGAAGCCACCACGGTGATCACCGCCTTCCTGGTCGGACACCGCCGCACCCGTGGCGCGCTCGAAGCGACCTGGAAATACGTCGTGATCTGCTCCGTCGGCATCGCGATCGCCTTCCTTGGCACGGTGCTGCTCTACTACGCCGCCGAGCACGCCGGCGCGCCGGCCGCTGCCGCGCTGAACCTCGACGTGCTGGCGGCGCACGCAGGAGGGCTGCAACCCGACATCGCCCGGCTGGCAGGCGGATTGCTGCTGATCGGCTACGGCGCGAAGGTCGGGCTGTTTCCGTTCCACACGTGGTTGGCCGACGCCCACAGCCAGGCCCCGGCACCGGTTTCGGCGCTGATGAGCGGGGTGCTCCTGGCGGTGGCATTCTCGGTCCTGGTGCGCATCAAGCCGATCATCGACGCGGCCGCCGGGCCCACCTTCATGCGGTCTTGGCTGCTGGTCATCGGGTTGGCGACGCTGGTGGTCGCGGCGCTGATGCTGGCGGTGACACCCGACATCAAACGCATGCTCGCGTACTCCTCCATGGAGAACATGGGCCTGATCGCGATCGCCGCGGCCGCCGGAACCACGCTGGCCGTCGCCGCGCTACTGCTCCACGTCCTGGCCCACGGGATCGGCAAGACGGTCTTGTTCCTGGCGAGTGGTCAGTTGCAGGCGGCGCACCGCTCCACCGCGATCGCCGACATCAGCGCCGTGCTGCGGCGCTCCCGCGTTATCGGTGTGTCGCTGGCCGTCGGTGTGATAGTGCTACTCGGGCTGCCACCGTTCGCGATGTTCGCCAGCGAGTTGGCCATCGTCCGCTCGCTGGTCGACGCCCGGCTCACCTGGGCCATCGGGGTTGGCCTTCTGTTGGTCGCGATCGCCTTCGCCGCGCTGGCGCGCAACTGGGGCCGCATCCTGTTGGGCGCCAGCCCCGTTGACACACCAGAGATCACGGTGCCGCTGACGGTGGCGGCGGCCTTGGTCGCCGGTGTTGCCGTGTCGATCGCCCTCGGCGTGACGGCGGGTCCGCTCACCGGCCTGTTCACCGCCGCGGCCAGTAGCGTCGGTGCATCGCCGTGAACCGTGACCGGTTGCGGCACAGGCTGTCTCAGGATTCGCTGGCCGAGATGGCGGAAGACCTGCTGGGCAATGGCTTTCACCTGGGACTGGTGGCCGCTCACGACGACGACGATGCATACCGCGTGATCTACCTGTTCCTCGCGGGCGACCCCGATCGCCGCGTCGAACTCGAATGCGTTGTGCCCGCGGCTGATCCAGCCGTGCGTTCACTGGCATATCTTTCGTTCCCGGCCAGTCGCTTCGAGCGCGAGATGGCGGACCTGTACGGGATCCGACCCGTCGGGCATCCCAAGGCGCGCCGGCTGGTGCGGCATGCCCATTGGCCCGAGGAATGGTATCCCATGCGGCGCACAGCCCCACCTGCGCCCAAACTTGATGGCAGCGGCCACTTCCCGTTCCTCACCGTCGAGGGGCCCGGGGTGTACGAGATCCCGGTAGGTCCGGTCCACGCGGGGTTGATCGAGCCCGGCCATTTCCGCTTCTCGGTCGCCGGCGAAACCGTGCTGCGCCTCAAGGCCCGGCTGTGGTTCGTCCACCGCGGCGTGGAAAAGCTCTTCGAGGGCCGGCCGGCAGGAGGCGCGGTCGACCTGGCCGAACGCGTCAGCGGCGACACCTCCGCTGCGCACGCGCTCGCCCACAGCCTCGCAATAGAAGACGCGCTCGGGATTCGACTTCCCGACGAGGCACACCGGCTGCGCGCACTGCTCGTCGAACTCGAACGCCTTTACAACCACGTCGCGGACCTGGGCGCGCTGGCCAACGATGCCGGGTTCGCCCTCGCCAATGCGCACGCCCAACGGGTCCGCGAACAACTGCTGCGACTCAACGCGAATGTCACCGGACACCGGCTGCTGCGTGGCGCCATCCGGCCCGGCTCGGTCGCGCTGCGGGCGCTGCCCGAGGCCACCGAGCTGCGGTCCATTGCGGACGACGTCGCCGAGATCGCCGAACTGACCCTTCGCAACTCCCTGGTGTACGACAGGTTCGCCGGCACGGCGGTGCTGGACAAGGAAGATGCCCACGCCCTCGGCTGCCTGGGCTATGTGGCGCGGGCGAGCGGCCTGCGCACCGACGCCCGGCTGCAGCACCCCACCACCGCGCTTCCCGTAACCGAGGTCGGCGCAGTCGAGGGGGACGTGCTGGCCCGCTACACCGTGCGGCGCGACGAGTTCGCCGCGTCCACCGCGTTGGCATGCCACCTGATCGAATCACACACCGGCCCAATCGAATACGCTGAAGACATACCCGCACTGCATGCGTCGTGCAGTGGTGTCGGCATCGTCGAGGGATGGCGCGGCACCGTCGTCCATCGCGTCGAGATCGACGCCGCCAACCGGATCACGCGCGCGAAGATCGTCGACCCATCCTGGTTCAACTGGCCTGCGCTGCCCGTCGCGATGGCCGACACCATCGTCCCCGACTTCCCATTGGTCAACAAGAGCTTCAACCAGTCGTACGCCGGCAACGATCTTTAATCGGCGCGGCTACCCTTCGCCGGCCAGGGCGAACCTGCCGTCGGCGGTCTGGGTGACCAGGCCGTCGGCGAGCAACGAATACAGGGCGCGGTCTCGCTGCGCGGTATCGGTCAGCCACGCCACGTCCAGGTCGGCGCGGGTGACCGGGGATGTGTTGTCGCGCAACACATCCAGCAGCCTCCCGCGGACCTGCCGGTCGGTCCCGGCGTAGGTCTGCGCGCGCCGGGCCGGCCCGTGCGCCGGCGGAAAGCCGGCGCGCCGCCAGGCGCACTCGCTGACCGGGCACAGCCCGCATCGCGGAGCCCGCGCGGTGCACACGATCGCGCCCAGTTCCATCAGGGCCACCGAAAACCGCGGCGCCCGTTCGTCGTCCGGCAACAACGCGGCGACGTCGGCGTGGTCGCGCGCCGCGGACGGCGCACCGGCGTCGGCCAGGCCGTGCACGGCCCGCGCCACCACCCGTCGCACGTTGGTGTCGACCACCGGCACCGGCTTGCGGTAGGCGAAGCAGGCCACGGCCCGCGCGGTGTAGCCGCCCACTCCCGGTAACCCCAGCAGCGTCTCGACGTCGTCGGGCACCACGTCGCCGTGCTCACGGGCGATGACGGTGGCGCACTCGTGCAGGCGCTTGGCCCGCCGCGGATAGCCCAGCTTGCCCCAGGCGCGCAGCACGTCGGCGGCGCTGGTCGCCGCGGTGGCCGACGGGGTGGGCCAGCGCCGCACCCAGTCCTGCCAGACGGGCAGCACCCGCGCCACCGGCGTCTGCTGCAGCATGAACTCGCTGACCAGGATCTGCCACGCGCTCACATCCGGCTCCCGCCACGGCAGGTCGCGGCGCGACCGGTCGTACCAATCGAGAAGATCGGTAACCGATATGAGTGGCCTGCCGTTCATGCGCGGCTGCGGCATGATGTGTGGCATGCCCAACACCAGCCCGGTAACCGCGTGGAAAGCACTCAAAGAGGGTAACGAGCGGTTCGTCGCCGGTAAGCCGCAGCATCCCAGCCAGAGCGTCGAGCATCGGGCCAACCTGGCCGCGGGCCAGAAGCCCACCGCGGTTGTGTTCGGCTGCGCGGACAGCCGGGTCGCCGCCGAGCTGATCTTCGACCAGGGTCTGGGCGACATGTTCGTGGTTCGCACCGCCGGGCAGGTCATCGACTCGGCGGTGCTGGGCTCCATCGAGTTCGCGGTGACGGTGCTCGACGTGCCGCTCATCGTCATCCTCGGCCACGACAGCTGCGGCGCCGTCAAGGCGGCGTTGGCGGCGATCGAGGACGGCGCGATACCGGCGGGTTGGGTGCGCGACCTGGTGGAGCGGGTCGCGCCGTCGATCCTGATGGGCCGCCGCGACGGCCTGACCCGCGTCGACGAGTTCGAGGAGCGGCACGTCAGCGAGACGCTGGCGCAGCTCATGGCGCGTTCCTCGGCGATCGCGGAGCGGGTGGCCGCCGGCACGCTGGCCATCGCGGGCGTCACCTATCACCTCGCCGACGGGAAGGCCGCTTTGGTCGACCACGTGGGCGACATCGGGGAGTGAGCCGCAGAGCTGATTCTGGTGCCCAAGCTGCGATGACGAACCTGCCAGAGGCTCGTATCGTGGTTTATATGACATGGATACAATTGCACGAGCGGATGGTCCTGATGGCCGAGTTGATCGACCGGGCCTCCGAGGATCCCGACGCGGCACTGGATTACGGCTGCAGCCTGCCCGACGTGGGACGGCTGTTCGGCGGTGCGGAAGGCCTGCTGCTGTCGCTGGAGCAGCGTTGGGTGACGTTTTTGACGGCGAAGCTGGATCAGGCCGCCTACGAAGGCGTCCCGTCCGAACGCGCCGCCGCTGAGCTCGCCGCCGAGCAGCCCGGGCTGCGGGCACTGCTCGACGCCGCCGCACGGCGGTCGGATCGCGTCCGGTCTCAGGAGCGAGACGACGAGTGGATCATCAAGGTCTACGGCAGCGCGACCGGAACAGGTACGGCCACGGTAGCGCCGCCGCGACCGCGCAAGCCTGCTGCCGTCGCCGACCCGGCGTGGTCACAGCAACATCAGCGGATGGCCGTCATCGCCGAGTTGATCGACCGGGCCTCCGAGGATCCCGACGCGGCACTGGATTACGGCTGCAGCCTGCCCGACGTGGGACGGCTGTTCGGCGGTGCGGAAGGCCTGCTGCTGTCGCTGGAACAGCGTTGGGTGACGTTTTTGACGGCGAAGCTGGATCAGGCCGCCTACGAAGGCGTCCCGTCCGAACGCGCCGCCGCAGAGCTCGCCGCCGAGCAGCCCGGGCTGCGGGCACTGCTCGACGCCGCCGCACGGCGGTCCGTCCGGATTGACGCCCTGGAACACGCCGACGAGTGGATCGTCGAGGTCTATCACGACGCGCCTGGCCACGGTGTTCCGGTGCCGTAGCTGTCCGTCGCCCCGGGCGGTCTCTCACACGCCGGTTGGCCAGCTAACATCGCGACACGCCGGGCCGGGTCGGGCAAAACCACGTGACCTGGCCCTACGGTGTGAATGTGCTGGATCTGGAACCGCGTGGCCCGCTACCGACCGAGATCTACTGGCGGCGCCGGGGCCTGGCCCTCGGTATCGCGGTAGTAGTGGTCGGGATCGTGGTCGCCACGGTCATCGCCTTCATGAGCAACAACGCGGGCGCCAAACCCGCCAACGCCGACAAGGCCAACTCCGCGCAGGCCAAGCCGGCGGCGCCCGCACCCCAGGCGCCCCCGCCCGCCGGGCAGGAGGCGCCGGCCCCGGTGCCGCCGGCGCAGGGACAAAACCCGGAGACCGCCACCCCCACCGCGGCCGTGCAGCCGCCGCCGGTGCTCAAGGAGGGCGACGACTGCCCCGACTCGACCCTGGCCGTCAAGGGCCTGACCAACGCGCCCCAGTACTTCATCGGCGACCAGCCGAAATTCACCATGGTCGTCACCAACATCGGGCTGGTGACCTGCAAGCGTGACGTCGGCGCCGCGGTGCTGGCCGCCTACGTCTACTCGCTGGACAACAAGCGGCTGTGGTCCAACCTGGACTGCGCTCCCTCCAACGAGACCCTGGTCAAGGCCTTCACCCCGGGCGAACAGGTGACGACGGCGGTCACCTGGACCGGGATGGGGTCGGCGCCGCATTGCCCGCTGCCGCGGCCCGCGATCGGGCCGGGCACCTACAACCTCGTCGTGCAGCTGGGCAACCTGCGCTCGCAGCCGGTTCCGTTCATCCTGAATCAGCCGCCACCGCCGCCCGGTCCGGCGCCCGCGCCGGGTCAGCCGGCGCTCGCCCCGCCGCCCGAGGCGCCGCCGGCCCCGACGGGGTAGCTCGCAGTCAGCTCAGCGGGTCGGCGATCGTCGACTCCGCCAGCTGTGAGAGCCCTTCCCGCACGTGGCGGGCCCACATGGCGCCGATGCCGTCGACCGACTGCAGGTCGTTGGCGCTGGCCGCCAGCAGGCCCTGCAGCGTCCCGAACGACCTGACCAGCAGATCCACGTGGGCGAACTGCAGCCGCGGGATGCCGGCCATCGCGCGGTAGCCACGCGGGCTCAACGCCGAGTCCTGCGCCTCCGCGGTCGTCGGGTAGCCGAAAACCTTTGCCAGCGAAGTGAAGTCGAGCAGCTCGGTGTCCGACAGGGCGTCCAGCTCTTCCAGGGTGGCGGTCATCTGCGATTCGGACAGCGGTTCGGGGCTGGCGTGATAGTCGCGCACGATCAGCTCCCGCGCGATGTCGTTGCCGCCGAGCAACTCCTCGAGCTGCAGCCGCAGCTGGCGCCCGTCGGTGCCGAGTTCGACGCAGTCGTAGTCGATCGCCAGCCCGATGCGCCGGACCAGCTCCAGCCGCTGCACCACCGTCATCACGTCGCGCAGCGTGACGAAGTCCTCGATCTCGGCTCGCGAGAGCTGCCGGCTGACCTCGTCGAGCCGCATCTTGTACCGCTCCAGGGTCGCGATGGCCTGATTGGCCCGCGACAGGATGGTCGCCGAGTCCGCCACCACGTGCCGCTCCCCGCCGACGTAGACGGTGACGATGTTCATCGAGTGGCTGACCGAGATAACCGGGTGGCCGGTCTGGATCGCGGCCCGCTCGGCGGAGCGGTGGCGGGTTCCCGATTCGTCGGTGGGAATGGACGGGTCGGGGACCAACTGCACGTTGGCCCGCACGATGCGGCTGCCGTCGGTGGACAGCACGACGGCGCCGTCCATCTTGGCCAGCTCGCGCAACCGGGTCGGGGCGTACCGCACGTCGAGCGCGAATCCGCCGTCGCAGATGGCCTCGACGTTCTCGTCGTTGCCCAGCACGATCAGCGCGCCGGTGCGCCCGCGCAGGATGCGCTCCAGGCCGTCGCGCAGCCCGGTGCCGGGCGCCAGGCGGGCGATGGTCTCGCGCAGCGTGGGACGGGTCACAGCGTGCATTCTCTGCCACGCGCCGTTGGCGCGCAAAAGGGAAGCGCCCGGCCGCCGCCGCCCTCAGGGGGTGCTGGCGTGGTGATCGGCGATGTCGATCATGTGCTCCAGCGCCGCGACGATGGTCGGCGCGCGCAGCGCGCGCATCCCGCTCGGCACGATCTCTCGCCGCGGGTCGTCGCCGTCCGGGATCAGCGCGATGTTGAACCCCTGGCGCACGGCTTCGCTCAGCCGTCGTTCCATGCCGCTGACGCGGCGCAGGTCGCCCGCCAGGCCCACCTCGCCGATCATCACCGCCGTCGTGGGCAGCGGCAGGTTCGCGTACGCCGAGGCCAGCGCCATCGCGACGGCCAGGTCGGACGACGGGTCGGTCAGCCGCATGCCGCCCACGGTGGACAGGTAGACGTCGTTGACGGCGATGGAGAGCCTGCCGTGCTTTTCCAGCACCGCGCCGATCATCGCGGACCTGGCGTGGTCGATGCCGCTGACGGCGCGGCGCGGCGAGCCGCTCGACGGTGTCGCCAGCAGCGCCTGAACCTCGCCGATGAGCGGTCGCTTGCCGTCCAGGGTGACCGTGATCGCGGTGCCGGGCACCGGCGTGTGCCGTTGATCCAGAAAGAGGTTCGACGGATCGGCCACGCCTTCAATGCCGTTGTCGTGCAACAGGAAACACCCGACCTCGTCGGCCGCGCCGAACCGGTTCTTGATGCCGCGGACCATTCGCAGCGCGCCGTTGCGGTCGCCCTCGAAATGCAGCACCACGTCGACGAGATGTTCCAGCGAGCGCGGTCCGGCGATGGCCCCGTCCTTGGTGACGTGGCCGACGAGGATCAGCGCGACGTCGCTGGCCTTCGCGGCGGCGGTCAGCCGGGCGGTGACCGCCCGCACCTGCGTGACCCCGCCGGCGACGCCGTCGGCCTCGGTGGTGGACATGGTCTGCACCGAGTCGACGATGACCAGCGCGGGCCCGACCGTCGCGATGTGGTCGAGCACGGCGTGCAGGTCGGATTCGGCGGCCAGGTAGAGCTCGTCGCCGCCGCAGCCGGTCCGGTCGGCGCGCAGCCGGATCTGACCGGCGGACTCCTCACCGGAGATGTACAGCGCGCGCCTGCCCGACTGCGCCCAGCGGTGGGCGACCTTGAGCAGCAGCGTCGACTTGCCCACGCCCGGGTCGCCCGCCAGCAGCGTCACCGAGCCGGGCACCACACCGCCGCCGAGCACCCGGTCGAGTTCGTCCACGCCCGTCGACCGGTGCTCGCTGACGTTGGGCGCGATGGAAGAGATGGGAACGGCCCGCGAAGCCGGGGCCCGCCGGCGGGCGTTGCCGCCGACCGAGCTCAGCACGGCCACCTCGTCGACGGTGCCCCAGGTGCCGCACTCCAGGCAGCGGCCCACCCACTTGGGGGTGACATGACGGCATTCCGAGCAGCGGTATTGCGAGCGTGCGTGTGCCACTCCGTGACGGTATCGGGCCGGTCCGACAAGTCCCGGTGCCGCGGACAGCTCAGCCGGCCTGTGGCCCCAGCCCGGCCGAGATCGGCACCATCACGCTGGCCTTCCCGGCCTTCTCGAAGTCGAAGGTGAAGTTGTAGGTGAGGCCGTTGGTGATCGGCTTGGCCAGGTTGACGGTCGCCTTGGCCGCGGTGTTGGAGCCGATGGGCCCCGGCGCCACCTTCGCGCCTTCGGGCGTGCCGATGAACAGCATCCCGCCGGCGGGCAGGCGCGCGTCCCCGTTGATCGTCACCGTCCCGATGTCACTGGTGACGCTCACCAGCCTGTCGGGAACGTCCGGCGACTGGTTGACGGCGACCAGCACCAGGTCCACCGTTCGGCCCGGCTGAAGGTAGTCGCCGGTCTGCACGGCCTGCATGCGGACATCGCGCAGCGCCACGTTGTTGATCGTGACCTTGTTGCCGTTGACGGCGGGCTCCTGGGTGGCCATCTGCGAGATCTGGCCGGCGCCGCAACCGGTGAGCACGGCGGCGATCAGGGCGAGCACGGGCAGGATCGGGAGGCTGGTCTTCAAGCGGTTCACTCATTGCCTCCTGCTGGGCCTCGCGCCGTCTGACGGCCGTCCGATCGTGCAACTATGCACAGTAGTAGGAAGGCCCTCGCGACGGTAGCGCAGGGCACCAGACCTGCGCGGCAGGGTCCGGATGGGGCCGCCGTACAGGTCGGATGAGGGCATTGGTACTCTGTTGCCTTGCATGTTCCGCTCCGCCTGTCAACCCCTAATGTGCACGTGTTGTGCCCCTGACCTGCAACGTTGTTCCGCACGCGTCGGGCCGCCGTGTTAGACTGAAGTAACGAAAGGGGCTCGAATCAGATGATCTTCAAGGTCGGCGACACCGTTGTCTATCCACACCACGGTGCTGCGTTAGTCGAGGCGATCGAAACCCGCACCATCAAAGGGGAACAAAAAGAGTATCTCGTCTTGAAAGTGGCGCAGGGCGACCTGACCGTTCGAGTACCCGCCGAAAACGCTGAATACGTCGGTGTCCGTGACGTCGTCGGCCAGGAAGGCCTCGACAAGGTTTTCCAGGTACTGCGCGCTCCGCACACCGAAGAGCCCACCAACTGGTCGCGCCGCTACAAGGCCAACCTGGAAAAGCTCGCCTCCGGCGACGTCAACAAGGTGGCCGAGGTCGTGCGCGACCTATGGCGTCGCGACCAGGAGCGCGGACTGTCCGCCGGGGAGAAGCGCATGCTGGCCAAGGCGCGGCAGATTCTGGTCGGTGAGTTGGCGCTGGCCGAAAGCACCGACGACGCCAAGGCGGAGACCATCCTCGACGAGGTTCTGGCCGCCGCTTCCTGAAACCCCAGAGGCTCTGGTGGTCGGGGCGGCGGGCGGCGTAGTAGCGGTAGTCCCGGCGGCGGGGTCGGGCGAGCGACTGGCTGCGGGGATCCCGAAAGCATTCTGTGAGCTCGACGGGCGCACCCTGCTGGAACGCGCCGTCGGCGGCCTGCTGGAGTCCGGCGTCGTCGGCGGCGTGGTGGTCGCCGTCCCCACCGACCGCATCGACCAGGCCGAGCGGGCGCTGGGCGGGCGGGCCACCGTCGTCGCCGGGGGAGCCGACCGCACCGAATCCGTGCGCCTGGCCCTGTCGGCGCTGCCCGCGACCGCGGAGTTCGTGCTGGTGCACGACGCCGCCCGGGCGCTGACGCCGCCGGGGCTGATCGTGCGGGTGGTCGACGCGCTGCGGGCCGGGCACCGCGCCGTCGTGCCCGCGCTGCCGCTGTCTGACACCATCAAGGCCGTGGATGCCAACGGGGTGGTGCTGGGCACGCCGGAGCGCGCCGGCCTGCGGGCGGTGCAGACGCCGCAGGGATTTGCCACCGAACTGCTGCTGCGGGCCTACGAGCGGGCCGGCGCCGCCGATTTCACCGACGACGCGTCGCTCGTCGAGCACGTCGGCGGCCAGGTCCAGGTGGTCGACGGCGACCCGCTGGCGTTCAAGATCACCACCCAGCTGGATCTGGTGCTGGCCCAAGCGATTGTGCGCCGGTGAGCGAGCCGCGGGTCGGTGTGGGCGCCGACGTGCACCCGATCGAACCCGGCCGGCCGTGCTGGCTCGTCGGGCTGCTGTTCGACGGCGCCGACGGCTGCGCGGGGCATTCCGACGGCGACGTCGGGGTCCACGCGCTGTGCGACGCCGTGCTGTCGGCCGCGGGGCTGGGCGATATCGGCGCGGTGTTCGGCGTCGACGATCCGCGCTGGCAAGGCGTCAGCGGCGCCGACATGCTGCGCCACGTCGTCGATCTGCTCGCCAGCGAGGGCTACCGGGTCGGCAACGCCGCGGTGCAGGTGATCGGCAACCGGCCGAAAATCGGGCCGCGCCGCGCCGAGGCGCAGGAGGTGCTGTCGGGTCTGCTGCGGGCCCCGGTGTCGGTGTCGGGGACGACCACCGACGGGCTGGGCCTGACCGGGCGCGGCGAGGGTCTGGCCGCGATCGCCACGGCGCTGTTGGTGCCCGCCGGGCACGCGCCCTGACGGCCGGGGAAATCGGAACCAGCAGGTAAGCTGGCACGTCGTGACCGATAGCGCCCGCATGCGGCTACACGACACCGCGGCTGGAGCCGTGCGTGACTTCGTTCCGCTGCGCCCGGGGCACGTCTCCATCTACCTGTGCGGCGCCACGGTGCAGGGGCTGCCGCACATCGGCCATGTCCGCAGCGGGGTGGCCTTCGACATCTTGCGTCGCTGGCTGATCGCGCGCGGCTACGACGTCGCGTTCATCCGCAACGTGACCGATATCGACGACAAGATCCTCACCAAGGCCGCGTCGGCGTGCCGGCCGTGGTGGGAGTGGGCGGCCACCTACGAGCGGGCCTTCAGCGCGGCCTATGACGCCCTGGACGTGCTGCCGCCGTCGGCGGAACCCCGCGCGACCGGGCACATCACGCAGATGGTCGAGTTGATCGAGCGCCTGATCGAAAAGGGCCACGCGTATACGGGCAACGGCGACGTCTACTTCGACGTGCTCAGCTACCCGGAGTACGGCCAGCTGTCCGGGCACAAGATCGACGACGTGCACCAGGGCGAGGGAGTGGCCAGCGGCAAGCGCGACCAGCGCGACTTCACGCTGTGGAAGGGCGCCAAGCCCGGCGAGCCGTCGTGGCCCACGCCGTGGGGGCGCGGGCGGCCCGGCTGGCACACCGAGTGCGTCGCGATGGCCCACGAGTACCTGGGTCCCGAGTTCGACATCCATTGCGGTGGAATGGATTTGGTGTTCCCGCACCACGAGAACGAAATCGCGCAGAGCCGTGCCGCCGGCGATGCGTTCGCCCGCTACTGGCTGCACAACGGCTGGGTGACGATGGGCGGGGAGAAGATGAGCAAGTCGCTGGGCAATGTGTTGTCCATCCCGGCGATGTTGCAGCGGGTGCGGCCCGCCGAGCTGCGCTACTACCTGGGCAGCGCGCATTACCGGTCGATGCTGGAGTTCTCCGAGACCGCGCTGCAGGATGCGGTGAAAGCCTATGTCGGCGTTGAGGATTTCCTGCACCGCGTCCGCATTCGGGCCGGCGCGGTGGTGCCCGGCGAATGGACACCGCGGTTCGCCGCGGCGCTCGACGACGACCTGGCGGTCCCGGTCGCGCTGGCCGAGGTGCATCACGCCCGCGCGGAGGGCAACCGGGCGCTCGACGCCGGCGACCACGAGGGCGCGCTGAAGCACGCCGGCTCGATCCGGGCCATGATGGGCATCCTGGGCTGCGACCCGCTCGACGAGCGCTGGGAGTCGCGCGACGAGACGTCGGCGGCGCTCGCGGCCGTCGGCGTGCTGGTGGAGGCCGAGCTGGAAAACCGGGAGAAGGCGCGCGAGCAGCGCAACTGGGCGCTGGCCGACCAGATCCGGGACCGCCTCAAGAAGGCCGGCATCGAGGTCACCGACACCGCCGACGGGCCGCAGTGGACGTTGGGCGGAGACGGCAAGTAGATGGCCGGTAACTCGCGGCGCCGGGGGGCGGTACGCAAACCCGGCACCAAGAAGGGCCCCACCGTGGGCTCGGGCGGCCGGCGGCGCCGCGCGCTGGAGGGGCGCGGTCCCACACCGCCCGCGCACATGCGCCCCCATCATCCGGCCGCGAAGCGCGCCCAGTCGCAGCCGCGGCGAACGGCCAAACGGGGCGACGAAACCGAAACGGTGCTGGGCCGTAACCCGGTGCTGGAATGCCTGCGCGCCGGTGTGCCGGCGACCGCCCTGTACGTCGCGCTCGGGACCGAGGCCGACGAGCGGCTCACCGAATCCGTAGCGCGGGCGGCCGATTTGGGCATCGCGATCCTCGAGGTGCCGCGCACCGACCTGGACCGGATGACCGCCAACCACCTGCACCAGGGCATCGCGTTGCAGGTGCCGCCGTACCGCTACGCCCACCCCGACGACCTGCTCGCGGCCGCTCTCGATAGCCCACCGGCGCTGCTGGTCGCGCTGGACAACATCTCCGACCCCCGCAACTTGGGGGCGATCGTTCGTTCGGTGGCGGCCTTCGGCGGTCACGGGGTGCTGATACCGCAGCGACGCTCGGCGTCGGTGACGGCGGTGGCCTGGCGCACCAGCGCGGGTGCGGCCGCCCGCATCCCGGTGGCGCGAGCGACCAATCTCACCAGGGCGCTAAAGGGTTGGGCAGACAGCGGGTTGCGCGTCGTCGGGTTGGACGCCGGCGGCGACACCGCGCTCGACGAGCTGGACGGCACCGACCCGATGGTGGTGGTCGTCGGATCGGAGGGCAAGGGCCTGTCGCGGCTGGTGCGGCAGAACTGCGACGAGGTGGTGTCCATCCCGATGGCCGGTCCGACCGAATCGCTGAACGCTTCGGTGGCCGCCGGGGTGGTGCTCGCCGAAATCGCCCGCCAGCGGCGGCATTAGGTGAGCGCCCGGCTAATCGCTGTGCTGCTGGCGCTGGCGGTGCTTCTGGCCGGGCCGGCTTCTGCGCAAGGATCCGAGTTCGACCTGCAGGCGCACCGCGGCGGGCGCGGCGAGACGACGGAGGAATCGCTGCGGGCCTTCGCCAAATCGCTCGAATTGGGCGTCAGCACTTTGGAACTCGACATCGCCATCACCAAGGACGGCCAGCCCCTGGTGTGGCACGACCCGACGATCGAGGCCGAGAAGTGCTCGGACACCGCGCCCGCCTTCGCCGGTGACCCGGCCTATCCCTACGTCGGCAGGCTGGTGCACGAGCTCACCCTGGTGCAGATCCGCACGCTGGACTGCGGCCGCCGGCTCGACGAGTTTCCCGATGCGGAAGTCGTGCGGGGCAACAGGATAGCGACGCTGCCGGAGGTTTTCGCGCTCGCCGACTCGTATCGCGCCGACGTGCGCTACAACATCGAAACCAAGGTCGAGGCCGATCACCCGGGCGCCTCGGCGGAGCCGCAGGAATTCGTCGACGTGATACTGGCCGCGGTCCGGGCCGCGGGCAAGGTCGACCGCGTGGAGATTCAGAGCTTCGACTGGCGCACCTTGCCGATGGTGCGCCGGGCCGAGCCGTCGATTCCCTTGGTGGCGCTGTACAACGGGGAGACGTGGCCGCCGGATTCCGGCGACCCGATGGTCGGCGCCTTGATGGTGGGTGCCAATGCGGTGTCGCCGCGATATGGGCTCGTCTCGGGCAAACCGTATGTCGATCGCGCGCATGCGTTGGGGCTCAAGGTCATTCCCTGGACGGTCAACGACGCCTACGCCATGCGCGCGCAGATCGGCTACGGCGTCGACGGCCTCATCACCGACTTCCCCACGCTGCTGCGCGACGTGCTGGCCGGACTCGGCACGCCGCTGCCCCCGTCGTACCACCGAAGCTAATCGGTGCTTGGTCGCGAGAACGATAAGGTCCTGTGCCACACTGTGTTTGCTGTAGCGGTGTCATTCGGGTTCGTCGTCGTCGCCGTCCCGTAGCAGCTTGTCGGGTCGGTGGTAGTAGTTCGTTCTGGGCCGCCCGTGATCCAGATGCGGCGGGGGTATCCATTCGGTTCGCCTTTGGCGTTGATGCGGGTGGTCCAGCCCTTCTCGACCAGTCTGTTGTCCGGTCCACAGGCGAGGGTGAGGTCGTCGATGTCGGTGCGCCGTGTGGATTGGAACCCGGACACGTGGTGGACTTGGCTGTGGTAGGCCGGGGCATCACAACCCGGCCGGGTGCAGCCACCGTCCTTGGCGCACAACATGATCCACTGCGCCCCGGATGCCAACCGCTTGGCGTGGTACAGCGCCAGCGGCTTGCCGTCGTCGAAAATGGCCAAATAGTGGTGCGCATGCTGGGTCATGCGGATCACGTCCGACATCGGCAGCAGGCTGCCGCCGGCGGTGAGCGCCCTGCCCGCGGCGGCCTCCAACTCCTGGAGGGTGGTCATGGCCACCACTGACACCGGCAACCCGTGATGCTTACCTAGTTTTCCGCAGGCCAGCAGCGCGCGCAGCCCGGCCACGAAGGCGTCATGGTTTCTCTGGGCGGGGGTGCGGGTGTCGCGGCGTACCGCCTCCTCATCGGGCGCCTCATCAACACACGGCGTCTCGTCCTCGGGATTGCAGGCTCCCGGCGCGGCGAGTTTGGCCAGTAGGGGCTCGATCAGCGCCCGCAATTCCGGGGTGATCTGCCCGCTGAGCCGGGACATGCCGTCATGTTCTTGTCTGCCCAGGGTGATGCCGCGTTTACGGGCGCGCTGGGCGTCGCTGAAGTCCCCGTCGGGGTGCAGCCAGTCCAGCAACTGCTGGGCGATGCGGGCAAGCTCGTCGGGTCGCTGTGCACACGCCTGGCGGGCCAACACGCTTTCCGCGGTCTGGCGGGTCCAGAGGTCCACCGCGTCGGGCAAATGCGCCAGGAAATCCCGAATCACCTTCACATGGCCGTCACCGATCAGGCCGTCGCGTTGGGCGGCCGCCGTCGCCGACAACCGCGGCGCCAACGGCTCCCCGGATAGGGCGCGGCGCTGGCCGAGGTCGTCGGCGTCCTCGATGCGTCGGCCGGCCTCCCCACGGGTGATGTGCAGCCGGTCCGCGAGCGCGCCGCGCAGGCTGCCGCCCAACTCCGCGGCGCTAGCCTGCTCACCGATCTGGTTGATCAACGCATGCTGCGGCGCCCGCAACCGTCGCGTCACCGTTTCCAAGCGTTCCAGGGCCCGTAAGCGCTCGGGGGTGGTGAGCGCGTCAAACGTCAACGCGCACAACCCATCCGTGGCGGCGTCGAGGGCGTCGAAACCTTCGACGATCTCCTCACGCGTACCCATACCGGAGACTCTACGAAGGGCCACCGACAAGAACCCCCGAAATGTGACCCGAGAAAACAAAGTGACACAAGGGATCACCGGCGGGCAGGGAACCCGAATGCGCCGATCCGCAACCGCAGGAGCCAGATGTCGCGTACAGCCAAGCCGTCATCCGCTCGCGCGGCCGCTAACCGCTCGATCGCAAGGCTAGCGAGGCATGCTTTCGGTCAGGACGCGAACGTGGTCGGGCTCATGCCGGCGCCTGCGGTGGTTGGCGCGGGCGGCGCGCCAAACCATGCCCGGGCGAAGCAGCCGGGTAGCGGGGTCGACCAATGAGGTCACTCGGAAGAATTGCTCGGCTGCCGCGGCGTCATATTCGGCCGCGGTGAGCACCCGATCGACGTACACGTTGAGCAGCCGGGTGAGCAGTGGTGGTGTGCCGTCGATTTCGGGTAGGCAGAGATCGGGATTGGCCGACAGCTCCCACGCCTGGCGGATCGGTACCGCCGCGGCGCGGAAGAAGTGCCGCGCCAAACCCCTTGTGCCCCAAAATAAACAGTCGCGCAGCGCCAGCGCTTCCAGCGCGGCCACCGTCATCCCCTGGCCGTAGATCGGGTCGAAGCTGCAGATCGCGTCGCCGACGACCAGCAGGCCCTCCGGGAATCGCCGCATCTTGTCGTAGCGGCGCCACTGACTGGACGGCTGACGGTGCCGCGTGGGTTCTCCGACGGGTTCGGCAGCCCGCACCGCGGCCAGCATCCGCGCAGGTGCATATCCCTCGACGAACTCGCACATGGCCGAAAGGCCAAGGGGTGGCTCGTGACCCGCTACGCCGAACACGGTGAACATCCAGAGGTCGTTCTCGCAATGGAGAATGCCCAGCCCGTGCGGGCGGCCCGGCACGACTCCGACGACGAAACCCAGTTCGTGCAGCGCGTCCGGCGCCATGCGCAGCAACTGGCTTGTGTAGGTCAGGCGCACCGCGACGTGATCCTCGCGCGGGCGGTCGTAGCCCAGGCCGTTCAGCCATGTCGGGGTGCGGGCGGCGCGCCCGGTGGCGTCGACCACCAAGTCGGCGCTCAGCGTGGCGTGATCGCCGTTGCGCCGGTTGACTACTCGTGCGCCGGTGACGCGGTGGTTGTCGGGCGTCGCGGTCAACTCCACGATGTCGTGCTCGTCGAGCAGCGTGACGTTGGGGATGGTGCGCAGGCGCGCGCGGACGTGTTCCTCGAGGAAGGGCCGGGTCGCGAGATAAGCCGTGACCGAGGTGGCGCTGCCGTCGCGCACCATCAGGTGGCCGCCGATTTCGTAGTGCAGCCGCGACAGATCACTGCCGTCCATGTAGTGCGCACCGTCGAGGACCATCTGATCGAGGATGCCGGGGAACAGCTCCTCGAGCACCTGTGCGCCGCGGGCCAGCAGGCCATGGAGGTGCCGGCCCTGCGGCACACCCCGGCGGGCTGCGCCAGAGTCGGGCAGCGGGTCGCGCTCCACCACCGTCACCGCGTCGAAGAACTCGCTCAGCGACCGCGCGGCCAACAGCCCGGCCATGCTCGCTCCCAATACCACCGCGTGATTGCCGACCTTCGCCATAGCCCACCGCCTGCGCCGAGTTGTTAGCTGACAAAAGCCATGCTCACGCGGCACGGTGGGCGTCGATAGGGTAGTCGGGTACGTCACTTTGTCGGGCGGACTACACACCGCCGCAGCGAAACGTCGACAAATCCACCCGCTGGACGCGGGCGCACGGTTATAGTCGCCGCGTGATCGGCGCTGAGCCGCTGACCGGGCGCAAGGCTGAATTGGAGACCATTCGCCGCGCCCTCAACAGGGCTGGCAACCACTCCGGCGTGGTGATCGCCGGAGCCGCGGGAGTGGGCAAGACATGGTTGGCCCGCGAAGCGTTGCGGTGCGCCGAAGCCTCGGGCGAGCGCACCCAATGGATCGTCGGTACGGAATCGGCGCGTGGTTTGCCGCTGGGGGCGTTCATCGGCTTGCTGGGCGAGGCGATGT
Source organism: Mycobacterium sp. NGS26 (assembly GCF_059813025.1). NCBI lineage: Bacteria > Bacillati > Actinomycetota > Actinomycetes > Mycobacteriales > Mycobacteriaceae > Mycobacterium > Mycobacterium sp. NGS26. The sequence goes on along the minus strand of NZ_JCALDU010000001.1, from coordinate 962,492 downwards.
CGGACCCGCTGACCAATGTGCGGCGCGTCATCAACTCGTTCGTAGCGCGACAACGCAGGGCCCGGGTCGTGGTGGGGATCGACGACGCCCACCTGCTCGACGGGTTGTCCGCCCTTGTCGTGCACGAGCTGGCGCAGTCGGGCGGGGCGCGGCTGTTGGTCACGGTGCGCACCGGTAGCGAGGCGCCCGATGCGGTGACGGCGTTGTGGAAGGACGGGCTGCTGGTTCGCCTCGACCTCGAACCGCTTTCCGCCGCGGCGACTCGCGAGGTGATCGAGACGACGCTGGGCGGTCAGGTCGACGCCCGCACCGCGGCCCGGTTCCGGAAGTTGACCGGCGGGAACACGCTGTTCCTTCGGCAGTTGCTGGCCGATCAGGTTGCGGCGGGGCGGATGCGGCAATCGGCCGGCGTGTGGATGTGGGACGGCGACGTCGCGGTCTCGGCGAGCCTGTCCGACACGGTGGGGCGTCAGATGGGTCGGCTCGACCCGCCGGTGGCGACGGTGGTCGACATGCTGTCGCAATGCGAGCCGCTGGCCGTCGAGGTGCTGTGCGACTTGGTGCCGCGCTGCGATCTGACTGCCGCCGAGAGACTGGGCCTGGTGAGCGTCGAACGCACCCGCGGCGGGTTGATGGCCCGGCTGGCTCACCCGCTGTTCGGTGAGCTTCGCCGCGCGAGCGCCGGCGAGTTGCATCTGGCGACGATCAGGGGCAGGTTGGCGACGCGGCTGGCCCAAGACGGCGACGCCGACATGCAGGCCACCGTGCGTCGGGCGTTGCTCCGCCTCGAGTCCGACCTCGATCCCGACCCCGAGCTGTATCTCGAATCGGCGCGCCACGCCATGACGCTGCTCGATCTGGACCTGGCCGACCGCTTCGCCACCGCCGCCGCGCAATCCGGGGCGCCCGGGGCGGCCGGTGTGCGGGCGATGAACCTGGTGTTGCTCGGGCGCGGCGAGCAGGCCGAGGCGGCGCTGCGCGACATGGCCGAAGCCGACCTGCCCGACGGCCACCACTGGGCCACCGTGCGGGCGGCCAACCTGGTGTGGATGCTCGGCAAAACCCGGGAGGCGTCGGCGATCCTCGACGGGCTTGCCGCGGCCGGAGAGACCCCGACGCAGGTGGCGGAGCGGTTGGCGGTGCAGGCCTGCGTGGACGCGGTGCTCGCACGCTGCGAACCGGCGGCCGAAAAGGCCCGGGCCGCATTGGATTCGGTTGACCTGCCGGACTTCCACGCGATGATGGCCTCGCTCGCGTTGATCATGGCCATGGGCGCGCTGGGGCAGGTCGATGACCTCGCTGGCGTGGCCGAGCAGGCGCTGCGGCGCGCGACGACATCCTTTCAGGCGTCCCACATGCGGTTCTGGTTCGGCGCCGTGTACGGCCGCGCCTGCCGGTTGACCGGGCGTATCGACGAATTCGTCAGGACCGCGGAGCAACTGGCCGACTCGTCCCGCGACATCCCCGGCCTCGCCTACGCGAACCTGGCCCTCCTGCTGGGGAACGCCAACCTGGTTCGCGGCGCGGCCGCCGAAGCGGCCCGGCTGGTGCACGAAGCTCTTGCCGGGGTTCAAATGCACTCCATCACTACGGGTTTGCGCCCGGCGAGCTACTTCGCGCTGGCCGAGGCGCACGCAAAGCTCGGGCAGCCCGCCGAGGCCAATGATGCGGTGGCCGAGGCCAGGTCATGTGTGCCGGCCGAATTTCTGTTCATGCAGACCGCCTTGTCGCTGGCCGACGGGTGGGCGATGGCGGCGAGCGGCCGCTTGAGCGAGGCGGTGGCAAGCGCGCTACCGGCGGCCCTGATCGCCCGCGACCGCGGCCAGCCCACCTACGAGCTGGCCTGCCTTCAGGCCGCGGCGCAATGGGGCGATGCCTCGCAGGCGGCGCGGGCGCGGGAGCTGGCCGACGCGTTGTCGCTGCCGCTGGCCGATGCCGTTGCCGCGCATGCGGAGGCCCTGCTGGCCGGCGACGGCGAGGGGCTGCTGGCGGCCTCCGCCGCGTACCGGCGCATCGGCGATCGCGCCGCGGCCGCCGACGCGGCGGCGCAGGCGTCCGTCGCGTTCACCGGAGGCCAGCGACACAAGCGTGGACTGTATGCCGCCGCGCTGGCCAGGGAACTGGCCGACGACTGCGGTGGTTTGTGCACGCCGGCGCTGCGGACCCCGGCGGGGCTGAAGTTGTTGGGTCGCCAGCGCGACGTCGTCGAACTCGTGGTGGCGGGCCTGTCCAACCGCGAGATCGCCGAGAAGCTGGTGATGTCGGTGCGCACCGTGGAGGGCCACGTGTACCGGGCCTGCCAGCGGGTGGGCGCCCAGTCGCGCGGCGAACTGGCGTCGATCATCCGATCGGGGCCGGGGCAAGTCGGGTAAGGCCCGTGCGCCTAAACGCCCAGCAGCCGCGCCGACGCCCACAGGGCAACCACCGCCACCACCAGGGCGGTGGGGACGGTGCACAGTCCCAGCCGGGTGTACTCGCCGACGCCGGCCTCGACGCCGTGCAGTCGTAATACCCTGCGCCACAACAGGTTCGACAGTGATCCGACGTAGGTCAGGTTGGGTCCGATGTTGACCCCGATCAACACCGCCAGGATGGCCACCGGGCCGCCGGGGGCGACCAGCGGCAGCAACACCAACGTCGCGGGCAGGTTGTTGACGACGTTGGCCAGCACCGCGGCCACCGCGGCGATACCGAGCAACGCGGGCAGCCCCGAACCCGACGGCAGCACCGCGGACATCGCGGTGCCCATCCCGTTCAGCGTGACCGCGCGCACCACGACGCCCAGCGCCAGCACGAACACCAGGAACGACGGCTGCGCGGAGCGCACAATCTCGGACGCCGATGTGTGCCGCCGGCCCAGGCTGCGCACCGCCAGCACCGAGGCGCCGGCCAGCGCCACCCAGGCGGGGGCCACTCCAACCGATTCGGAAAGCGCGAAACCGGCCAGCGTCAGACCCACGACCACCAAGACGAACACCGGTGGCCGCGGCGGCGGCGCGAGTTGGTCGGGATGCGGCGCCACGCGCAGGTCCCCGGCGAAGAACCAGCGGAAGACCCCGTACAGCGCGGCCACCGTGGCCAGCCACGGCACGGCCATCACCAGGGTGAACTTGGCGAAGGAGACGTTCGCCTGGTGGAACGCCAGCAGGTTGGTCAGGTTCGACACCGGAAGCAGCAGCGAGGCGCCGTTCGCCAGATGCGCCGTGGCATACGCGTACGGACGCACCGGCGTTCGCAGCCGCCGGACCGCGGCCAGCACCACCGGGGTCAGCAACACCACCGTGGCGTCCAGGCTGAGGACGGCGGTGATGGCGGCGGCGATGACGAACACTCGCCGCAGCAGGCCGTGCGATCCGGCGGGTACCCGCGCGATCGCGGCGCCCGCGGCTTCGAAGAGGCCCTCGTCGTCGCACAGCTTGGCCAGCACCAGCACGGCGCCCAGGAATGCGACCACCCCCGACAGATCGGCGACCTGCCGCGCCGCCTGGTGCACCGGGATCGCGCCGATGCCTATCAGGATGAGGGCAGCCGGAACCGCCGCCATCGCCTCCGGCCAGCCGCGCGGGCGCGCGACGGCGAACCCGAGAACAACGGCAAGCAGCAACAGCGCAGCGGTAAGTGCCAACGTCTGAACCGCTTCACGCCCAGGGGTTCTCGCGCCGCCACACCGTCGGCAAGTGCAGCGCGACACCGTCTCGTGCGGCCAGTTCGTCCAGGGTTCGGATCGACACGTCCAGGTCGTCGCCCGCATAGGGCAAGGCCCGCAACGGCTTTGACAATGGGCGGAAGAAGTCGTCCCAGTGGACGAGCACCACCCGCCGCGCGCCGACCGCGCGCACGGTCTCCGCCCAGTAGTCGAGCAGGTATGAGCGCGGCTGCACGCCCAGCTGACCGACGGACAGGTAAACGGCGTCGGCGCGGTGCCCGGCAAGCGCGCCCTCGGCGAACCCGGCGCTGCCCTGGATCAGCAGCCGCTGCCCCGACGGCAGGTGGCGCACCAGCGTCGACCATGCCTCGCCGCACCGGTAGGCCGACACCTTCACCGGCGGCGTCAAGGGTGCGTCGATCACACCCGGAAACCGGTCGGGCGGACAGTGATTCGACTCCACCAGCGTCACCTCGTAGGTGCCCAGGCGGATCGGCTCGCCGCTGACCGCGACGACAAGGCGATCCTCGGACAGCCCGTATCCGCGCCCGACGTTGGCCGCCGACTCGCCCCCGACCAGCCGCGCGCCGGTGCGGTCGGCGACCAGAGCGGAATCCATCGCGTGGTCGACGTGGGTGTGCACCGGGATGACGGCCTCCAGCCGCGACACCTTGGCCCGGGCGAGGCAGCCGTCCACGCGCGCCGGTGACGGGGACAGCCTGCCGGCCGCGACCCGCGCCAGGCTGGGACGGGAGAAGTAGCCGTCGGTCATCAGCGCGCACGACCCGTCGTCGAGCAGCAGCGTCGCCACGCCCATCCACGTCACCGAAACGGGCGCGTCGGGCCCGGCGGCGGGCACGTCGAACCGGTCCGAATAGCACGCGATGTCGGGGCGGCCGGGCTTCAGTCGCATCAGCAGAACGACCTGATGTCGACACCGGCCGCGGCGAGCCCGTCGCGCACCGCGGTGGCGATCTGCACCGCGCCGGGCGAATCACCATGTACGCAAACCGATTCCACGCTCACGGGTATCTCGGCACCGTCGATCGCGGTGACCCGTCCCGACGTCACCATGCCCACGACGCGCTCGGCGATCGCCGCCGCGTCGTGCAGCACCGCGCCCGGCTCGCGACGGGACACCAACTGGCCGTCCGGCCGATACGCGCGATCGGCGAACGCCTCTGCCACGGTACGCAACCCGAAGCGGGCGGCCTCGCCGAAAAACGCCGAGCCCGCCATGCCCAGCACCGGCAGCGTGGGGTCCACCAGGCGCACCGCCTCGGCGACGGCGGCACCCTGCTCACGGTTGGTGACAATCGTGTTGTACAGCGCCCCATGGGGTTTCACATACGACACCGACGAGCCCGCCGCCCGCGCGATCGCCTGCAGCGCGCCGATCTGATAGACGACGTCGCCGACGAGGTCCTCGGCGGCAACGTCGATGAAGCGCCTGCCGAACCCGGCCAGATCCCGGTAGCTCACCTGCGCCCCGACCCGCACGCCGCGCTCGGCGGCCGAGCGGCACACCCGCAGCAGCCCCGCCGGGTCCCCGGCGTGGAATCCGCACGCCACGTTGGCGCTCGTGACGATCCCGAGCATCGCGTCGTCGTCGCCGAGGCGCCAGACGCCGAAGCCCTCGCCCAAGTCGGCGTTGAGGTCGATACCGGCCACCCGCCTAGCTTATGGGTGACGCTACGTTGCGGCCTCGCGGCGCCGTCCCAGCAGCCAGCACAACAGGTAGATCACGAACGAGATGGTGGCGACGAAAACCGACACCGGGACACCGGGCGCCAGCGAGAGCACGATGCCCCCGACGGCGGCGACCTCGGCGAACGCCACCGAGGCCACCATCGCCGCCGCCGGCGAGGCGACCACCCGGGCCGCCGCGGCCGCCGGCGTGATCAGCAACGACATCACCAGCAGCGCCCCGACGATCTGCACGGCCTGCGCGGCGACCACGCCGACCAGCGCGGCGAACACGATGCCCAGCGCGCGAACCGGGACGCCGCGCGCGGCCGCGACGTCGGGATCGACGGTGGCGAACAACAGCGGGCGGTAGCACGTTGCCAGCACGGCGACGACGAGCAGGCAAACGAGCGCGAGCATGGCCAGCCCGCTGTAGCCCACCCCGACGATCTGGCCCGTCAGCAACGCGAAACTGGTCGCCGTGCGCCCGGGGTAGAGGTGGATGAACAGCACCGCCAGGCCCAGTCCGAACGCCAGCACCACCCCGGTCACCGAATCGCGCTCCCGGGCCCGCTGGCCGAGCAGGCCGAACAGCGCCGCGGCCAGGGCGCTGCCGATCAGCGCGCCCAGGCCCACCTCGAAACCGGCCAGCAGCGCGAAAGCCGCTCCGGTCAAAGACAATTCGCTGGATCCGTGCACGGCGAACGACATCTGCCGCATCACGATGAACGGCCCGATCAGTCCGGCCACCAGCCCCAGCAGCGCGGCCGCCAGCAGCGCCTGCTGGACGAAGTCGTGGGAGAGCAGGTGGGCCGTGACGTCGAAGGCGAACAGATGGTGCAGCATGTCGGCGAGCCGGTGGTTCATCACCCCGGCCCGTCGACGCGCACCGGCTCGCCAACCACCGCGTAGCCGTCCTTGACCCTGACCACCTCGATCTCGGCGCGATACAGCGACGACAGCGTCTCGCTGGTCATCACCTGCTCGACGGTGCCGATCCGGAACCGGCCGTCGACCAGATACAGCACCCTGTCCACGTACGGCAGGATCGGGTTGACCTCGTGCGTGACGACGATGACGGTCGTGCCGGCGTCGCGGCGGCGCCGGTCGATCAGCGCCGCGGCCAGCCTGGTGTTCGCGGGGTCCAGGGTCAGCAGCGGTTCGTCGCACAGCAGCAGCATCGGGTCGCCGACCAGCGCCTGGGCGATGCGCACGCGCTGCAGCTCGCCGCCCGACATCACGCCGACCCGGACGTTCGCCAGGTGTTCGCCGTTGACCTCGCGCAGCGCCCGCCACATGGCGGCGCGCCGACGGGCCCGATCGGCGGACCGCAGCGGCGCGCCACCCCAGTGGCCCCCGTCGATGCCGAGCCGAACCAGGTCGCGCCCGCGCAGCATCACGTCCCGGTCGATCGGCCGGTGTTGCGGCACGTAGCCGATGCTCTCGCTGCCGGCCGTGATCGGCCTGCCGTCCACCAGCGCAACGCCGGCGCTCAGCGGCAGCTGCCCGAGCAGGACCTTGAGCAACGACGTCTTCCCGCTGCCGTTGGGGCCCAGCACCGCGACGAACTCGCCGGGCGACACCGACAGGTCGAGGTGGTCCCACAGCACGCGATCGCCGAAGGCCAGCCGCGCACCGGTGAGCGAGACCGCGTGCGGGGGATTCTCGACGGCCTGAACCGGTTGGACGCTCACCGGTTCGACCGCAGGGCGGCGAGCAGGCCCTTGACCGTGTTGCGCTGCCAGGTCAGGTAGTCGGTGCCGTCGGGCAGCGTCTCGGTCACCTCGGTCACCGGCACGCCCGCACGCCGGGCCGCGTCCTCGAGCCCGCCGATGGCGGCGGTGGACGTCTGCGGGTTGACCAGCAGCGCCAAAACCCGGCGGTGGTTGATCAGGTCGAGGACGGAGGCCATGTCGGCCGGCGCGGGATCGGTCTCGTTCTCGTTGGCGGCGGTGAAGGCGGCGGGGGTGCGGTTGACCAGGCCGGAGGCCTGAAGCAGGTAGTCCACGACGGGTTCGGTCGTGATGACCCCGGCGTTGGGGTACGCGCCGGCGATGGCGTGTTCGGAGATGGCGATCGAGTCGGCGCCGCGGCAGAATTCGGCCGCGTTGGCCCGGTAGTCCGCGGCATTGGCGGGGTCGATGGCCGCCATGCGGTCGGCGATCGCCGAGGCGACCGATTTGGCCACGTCCAGGTCGTAGAAGACGTGCTCGTTGGGCCGCTCGCCGGGGTTCGCGCGACCCAGGAACGAGTAGGCGTCAATCGGTTTGACCGACGGATGCTCCGCCAGCACCTGGTCCACCCACGGGTCGTAGCCGCCGCCGTTGTAGACGACGAGGGCGGCGTCGATCATCGCGGCGGCGTCCGACGGGCTGGCCTGATAGGAGTGCGGATCCTCGTCCGCGCCGCTCAGGATGGATTTGACGGAGACGTGGCGCCCGACGACGGCCCGCGCCACGCTGCCCCACACGTCGGTGGACGCCACCACGGTGGCCGCCCGCGGGTGCGCCGAGCTGGCGATGCCGCAGCCGGTGAGCGCGGCCGAGGTCACCAGGCAGGCGACCGCGGCCGACAGCCACCGCGTCGGATTTACCAGAGCCATTCGTGTCCCATGTGTGTCGATTGTGCGTCCTAATACTAATGACAATCGTTTCCATTAGGAAATGGGGAATCGAAGCCGCGTACCCGCGAGCGCGCATCGGCTGTAGCGTCACCGAACGTGAGTCCCACACCCCGCCGGCGTGCGACTCTGGCGTCGTTGGCGGCCGAACTCAAGGTCTCGCGCACCACCGTCTCGAATGCCTTCAACCGCCCGGATCAGCTGTCGGCCGAGCTGCGGGAACGGGTGCTCGCGACGGCCAAGCGGCTCGGGTATGCCGGACCCGACCCGGTGGCGCGATCGTTGCGGACCCGCAAGGCCGGGGCCGTCGGGTTGGTGATGGCCGAGCCGCTGACCTATTTCTTCAGCGACCCGGCGGCGCGGGATTTCGTTGCGGGAGTGGCGCAATCGTGCGAGGAGTTGGGGCAGGGGCTGCTGCTGGTGGCCGTCGGGCCCGGCCGAAGCCTGCAGGACGGGACCGCCGCGGTGCTGGGCGCCGGGGTGGACGGCTTCGTGGTCTATTCGGTCTGCGACGACGATCCCTACCTTCAGGTGGTGCTGCAGCGCCGGCTGCCCGTCGTGGTGGTGGATCAGCCCAAGGACCTGACCGGGGTTTCCCGGGTCGGCATCGACGACCGGGCGGCGATGCGCGAGCTCACCGACCACGTGCTGGGGCTGGGGCATCGCGAGATCGGGTTGCTGACCATGCGGCTGGGCCGGGACCGCCGGCAGGGCCTGGCCGACGCCGAGCGGCTGCGGTCGCCGGCGTTCGACGTGCAGCGCGAGCGCATCGCCGGTGTGTGGGAGGCGATGAAAGCCGCAGGGTTGGACCCGGACTCGCTGATCGTGGTGGAAAGCTACGAACACCTTCCGGAGTCGGGTGGCGATGCGGCCAAGGCGGCGCTGGAGGCCAATCCGCGGATCACCGCGCTGATGTGCACCGCGGACATCCTGGCGCTGTCGGCCATGGATTACCTTCGCGCACATGGCATTTACGTGCCGGGGCAGATGACCGTCACCGGGTTCGACGGCGTGCCCGAGGCGATCAGCCGCGGGCTGACGACGGTGGCCCAGCCGAGCCTGCAAAAGGGCCGCCGCGCGGGCGAACTGCTGCTGAACCCGCCGCGCTCGGGCCTGCCGGTCGTCGAGCTGTTGGACACCGAGCTGGTTCGCGGGCGCACCGCCGGCCCGCCGGCCTAGGACCGCTCAGGACCCTTCCTGGTGGCCGATCAGCAACCGCACCGCCAGGTCCAGCCGCTTGGTGACGTCGGTCGCCGAGGCCCGACGGGTGAGCCAGGCCAGCAGGTTCGACGTCCACACGTTCGAGAGCACCCGGGCGATGTGGTACTGCTCCTCGGTCGGCTCACCGTCGGCCATCGCGCGCGCGAACATCGAATCGATGATCTTCTCGACCTGGTCGACCTCGCTGGCCGCCGACGCATCGGCGAAGACGTAGGCGCGCGTCATCGCCTCGGTGAGCAGCGGATTGCGCTGCATCGCGCGGTTGAGCTTGTCGACCATGAATTTCAGCCGCTGAAACGGGGTGCCGCCGGCCACCGCGGAGCGATCGGTCTTGGCGTCGATGCGGCTGAACTCCCGGCCCAGCGCCGACACCAGCAGGTGCACCTTCGACGGGAAGTAGCGGTACAGCGTGCCAACGGCCACGTCGGCCCGGTCCGCCACGGCGCGCATCTGAACCGCCTCGTAGCCGCCCTTGGACGCGATCGCCATGGTGGCGTCCAGGATGCGCTTGCGGCGCTCCCGCTGTGCCTCCGAGCCCAGCTCGGATTCGGCCAATACCGCCACGTTTATGACCTCGCGCGGCTGCGAGTCGGAGACGCGGCCCAAGTTGGTGTTCGCTGGCGACATCTGGCGGATTCCCCCTCTTCCGGGCGGTTCGTTCGCAAACGATACGCAAGCCGATTGCGAATTTCCCACCTCCATCCCGCCGGGACTGCGGCCCTTTCCAGGACCTGTCCTGCTGTAATGGCGTTCGACTTGACGCTCGATCGCTGGCACTATTAGAACACGTTCTAGTGGGCGCGGGCCCCCCTTTTATCACCTCGAATCAAGGACGCGGAGGACGCACGTGGTAGCGACCGTCACCGACGAACAGTTCGCGGCGCGTGCGTTGGTGCGCGATTGGGCGCGCGACGCGTCGTCGGGGCCCAACGGGACCAAGGCGATCCGCGAAGTCGAGCAGGGCGACGCCGACGCCTGGCGGCCGGTGTTCGCGGGCCTGGCCGAGCTGGGGCTGTTCGGCGTGGCGGTTGCCGAGGACTCCGGTGGGGCCGGCGGCAGCATCGAGGACCTGTGCGCGATGGTCGAGGAAGCGGCCAAGGTGCTGGTCCCCGGGCCGGTCGCGACCACGGCGCTGGCCACGCTCGTCGTCTCCGAGGCCGGTGCCGACCCCGAAACGCTGGCCGCGCTGGCCTCCGGTGAACGCTTCGCCGGCGTGGCCCTCGAGGGCAGCGTGGAGTTCGACGGCGAGACGGCCTCGGGCTCAGTCGATTTGGTGCTGGGTGCCGCCGACGGCGGCCTGCTGCTGTTGCCCGCCGACGGGACGTGGGTGCTGGTGGACACCGAGGGCGACGGCGTGCGGGTGGGACCGTTGCGGGCCACTGACTTCTCCCGGCCGCTGGGGCGGGTGGTGCTGACGTCGGCGCCGGCCACCGCGATCGACATGTCGCGGGAGCGGGTCGCCGAACTTGCCGCGACCGTGCTGGCGGCCGAGGCGGCCGGGGTGACCCGCTGGTCCCTGGACACCGCGGTCGCCTATGCGAAGGTGCGCGAGCAATTCGGCAAGCCGATCGGCAGCTTCCAGGCCGTCAAGCACCTGTGCGCCGAGATGCTCTGCCGCGCCGAACAGGCGGAGGTGGTCGCGGCCGACGCCGCCCGCGCCGCGGCGGATTCCGACCCGGCTCAGTTCTCGATCGCCGCGGCGCTGGCCGCGAGCACCGGCATCGCCGCGGCGAAGGCGAACGTCAAGGATTGCATTCAGGTGCTCGGCGGCATCGGCTGCACCTGGGAGCACGACGCGCATCTCCACCTGCGCCGGGCGCACGGCATCGGCCGCTTCCTCGGCGGCGCCGAGCGCTGGTTGCGCCGCATCACCGAGCTGACCCAGTCGGGCGTGCGGCGCCGCCTGGGTATCGACCTCACCGAGGTCGAGGGCGTGCGGCCGGAGATCGCCGCGGCCGTCGCCGAGATCGCCGCCCTGCCCGAGGACCAACGCCAGGCGGCCCTGGCCGATGCGGGGCTGCAGGCGCCGCACTGGCCACCGCCGTACGGGCGCGCCGCGTCACCGGCCGAGCAGCTGCTGATCGATCAGGAGCTGGCGGCGGCCGGTGTGGTGCGGCCGGACCTGGTGATCGGTTGGTGGGCGGCGCCGACCATCCTGGAGCACGGCACGCCGGAGCAGATCGAGCGCTTCGTGCCGGCCACTCTGCGCGGCGAATTCCTTTGGTGCCAACTGTTTTCCGAGCCGGGGGCCGGATCCGACCTGGCGTCGCTGCGCACCAAGGCGGTGCGGACCGACGGCGGCTGGCAGTTGACGGGGCAGAAGGTGTGGACGTCCGCGGCGCACAAGGCGCGGTGGGGCGTGTGCCTGGCGCGCACCGATCCGGACGCCCCCAAACACAAGGGCATCACCTACTTCCTGGTGGACATGAAGTCGCCGGGCATCGAGATCCGCCCGCTGCGCGAGATCACCGGCGACTCGCTGTTCAACGAGGTGTTCCTGGACAACGTGTTCGTGCCCGACGCGATGGTGGTCGGCACGGTGAACGATGGCTGGCGGCTGGCCCGCACCACGCTGGCCAACGAGCGGATCGCGATGGCCACCGGCACCGCGCTGGGCAACCCGATGGAGGAGCTGCTCAAGGTGCTGGCGGAGATCGACCTCGACGTGTCCCTGCAAGACCGGCTGGGCAGGCTGATCGTCGCCGCCCAAACCGGCGCTTTGCTGGACCAGCGCATCGCCCAGCTCGCGGTGGGCGGCCAGGACCCCGGCGCGCAGTCCAGCGTGCGCAAGCTGATCGGCGTGCGCTACCGGCAGGCGCTGGCCGAATTCGCGATGGACGTCTCCGAGGGCGGCGGCCTGGTCCACAACCAGGCGGTCTTCGACTTCCTCAACACCCGCTGCCTGACGATCGCCGGGGGTACGGAGCAGATCCTGCTCACGGTGGCCGCCGAGCGCCTGCTGGGCCTGCCGCGCTAGGCGGCCCCCTCCCGTTCGCCGAGCCTGTAATCTTGGCGGCCCCTACTCGCACTTTGCCTGCAGGCTTACAGGCTCGGCGAACTGTCGGACGTCGATGTCACCATGCGGGCATGCGGGTGGTGTTTATCGGCGGTGAAGCGATCGCAAGCGCGGAAGTGACGCGGCACGAAGTGCGTCGGTGGTACGAGCCGATCTTCCCGGGCGTGTATGCCGCACGGGGTCAACAACTTTCGCTGCGGGCCAGGACCGAAGGCGCATGGTTGTGGTCGCGCCGCCGGGCGATCGTGGCGGGTGTCGCGGCTTCCGCGTTGCATGGCGCCCGTTGGGTCGACGCCGACATCCCCATCGAGTTGATCTGGTCGAGCACGCGGCCGCCGAGGGGGATCATTGCGCGTGAGCAGCTGCTGGCGGGCGATGAAGCCACCCGCGTCGCGGGATTGCCGGTCACCACTCCCGTGCGGACGGCGTACGACTTGGCCCGGCATCTGCCGCGCGGGCAAGCCATCGCGCGGCTCGACGCGCTGATGAGGGCGACGCCGTTTTCGACGAAGGATGTGCTGCTGCTCGCCGATAAATACCCCGGTGCCCGTGGGGTACGGAAGCTGCGCTCGGTATTGCGCCTTGTCGACGGCGGTGCCGCCTCGCCGAAGGAAACCTGGTTGCGGCTATTGCTCATCGACGCCGGGTTGCCTGCCCCGACCACCCAAATACCGGTGGTCGACGGCTACCGCGCCCTGGCCATGCTCGACATGGGCTGGCGCGAGTTCGGCGTGGCCGTCGAGTACGACGGCGACCAGCACCGCAGCGATCGGCGTCAGTACGTAAAGGACCAGTGGCGACTACGAAGGCTCGCGGAAATGGGCTGGATTGTGATTCGCGTGATCGCCGAGGACAAGCCCGACGATGTCATCGAGCGCGTCAGGCGGGCGCTGCTCGCGAGAGGTTGGCGACCCGATTCGTCGAGCCTGTAATCCCGCAGGCCCTTACTCGCACTTTGGCTGCAGATTTACAGGCTCGGCGAGACCACAGCTACGAGAACGTCGTCTGCGCGCAGGTGCTGGGCGAGGTGATGTTGACCCCGCTGTAGACCACCTGGATGTGGGTGCAGGTGATCACGTTGATGTCGGTCTTGGGCTGTCCGGTCTGCCAGTCGGTGGAGTCGATGCGCCCGGTCGTCTGGTATTTGTCCGGCGGCCCCTCACCGAAGTAGACGGTGGTGATCTCGTCGTTGCCCATCGACTTGTGCACCCGCTCGTACTGGCCGTTGGCATGCGCGTCCAGGTAGGCCAGCCGGTTCGACGACCGGATCTCGGTGGTCTGGCGGGCCCACAGGTCGTGCGGGAAGCCCGTCACGCCGTCGGGTGTGCGCATGTCGGCGCCTGCGGTGAAGTTGCAGAAGCCGCCGGACTTGAAGCATTCGAGGGTCATGTGCGTCTCGAGCTGGTTGGGGCCGTCCAGCGGGAACAGGGTGGTGGCGGTGTTGCTGGCGCCAAAGGAGATCGGCGCGGGCAGGAACACCAGCATGGACCCGACGACCGCAAATCCCGTCACCAGCCGCATCATCGCGCTCCCCTTCCCGGTTCGCTGACCCTACTCGTCGTAGGTCACTTCTACCGAATCAGATTCCGGGTGAGATTGACAGGCCAAGATCAGGCCCTCGTCGAGATCCTGCTGCTCCAGCACGTCGTTGACCTCCATGCTCACCTTGCCGCCGCGCAGCGTGCAGGCGCATGCGCCGCAGTGGCCCTCCCGGCAGGAGAACGGCGCGTCCAGGCCCTTGGCGAGCAACACGTCGAGCAGCTTGGCGTTGCGCGGCCAGGACACGGTGTGGGTCTCGCCGTCCAGCTCGACGATGGCGGTGGCCGGCGGCTCGTCACCCCCGCTGTCCTCGATCTTGACCGCCGCGAACGGATCGGACTCCAGCGACTTGAACACCTCGATATGCACTTGGGGCGCAGGCACTTTCAGCGTTTCCAGCGCCTCGCGCGACGCATCCATGAAGGGGCCGGGCCCGCAGATGTAGACGGGACGGTCGGTGTAGGGGGCGGCCAGTTTCGCCAGCGCCGTCGCGCTGGGCAACCCCTGCAGCGATTCCAGCCAGTGCAGCACCGTGAGCCGGTCGGGGTACTTGGCGGACAGCTCGCGCAGCGCGTCGCCGAAGATCACCGAGCGGTCGTCGCGGTTGGCGTAGAGCAGCGTCACCTGCCCGCCGCCCTCGGACAGCGCCGACTTGCAGATCGACATGATCGGGGTGATCCCGCTGCCGGCGGCCATCAACAGGAAGTCGCCGTCCAGCGTCTTGGGCACGAAGTTGCCCGACGGCGCCAGCACATGGATCCGCATGCCCTTGTGCGCGTGGTCGCACAGCCAGTTCGACGCGTATCCGTCCACGGTCCGTTTTACCGTGACCGTGAGGGCATCATCTGTGAACGGCGAGCTGCACAACGAGTAGCACCGCGCCACCGATCCGGTGCGATCGCTGGGCACCCGCAACGTGAGGAACTGGCCCGGCGCGTACCGCAGCCGCTCCGGCGGGATGCCGGGTTCGCCGGCGGCATCCGGCACCGCGAACACCAACGATCGCGCGTCGTCGGTTTCGGCGACGACCTCGGCGATCTGCAGTTCGAGGACGTGGTCGCCGAGTGGCTCGTCGGGAATCGCTTCCGTCAAAGACCCGCCCTTCCTTTCGTGGCAACTAGAACATGTTACAGAAAACCCGATTGGTACCGCTACCAGCCGCAGGAATACCCTGCTCGACACAAATCGGAACGTGTTCTAGTCTTCTGTGTAAATCCGCTGCGCAGTTCCGGCCCAGGAGGCAAACGTAAGTGACTTCCATTCAACAGCGTGATGCCCAGTCGATCCTGGCTGGCATCGATGATCTGCTTCCGCAGATTCGGGAGCGCGCTCAGGCGACGGAGGATTTGCGCCGGCTGCCCGACGAGACCGTTCAGGCGCTCGAGGACGTCGGCTTCTTCACCCTGCTGCAGCCCGAGCAGTGGGGCGGCCTGCAGTGCGACCCCACGCTGTTCTACGAGGCCGTCCGCCGCCTGGCCAGCGCCTGCGGCTCGACCGGCTGGGTGAGCTCGATCGTCGGGGTGCACAACTGGCACCTGGCGCTGTTCGACCAGCGGGCCCAGGAAGAGGTGTGGGGCGAGGACCCCAATACGCGGGTCTCGTCGTCGTATGCCCCGATGGGCGCGGGCGTCGTGACCGACGGCGGCTACCTGGTCAACGGCTCGTGGAACTGGTCGTCGGGCTGTGACCACGCCACGTGGACGTTCGTCGGCGGCCCGGTCATCAAGGATGGCCGCCCCGTGGACTTCGGCAGCTTCCTGATCCCGCGC
The DNA here is from genome assembly GCF_059813025.1 of Mycobacterium sp. NGS26. NCBI lineage: Bacteria > Bacillati > Actinomycetota > Actinomycetes > Mycobacteriales > Mycobacteriaceae > Mycobacterium > Mycobacterium sp. NGS26. The sequence continues at coordinate 946,995 of NZ_JCALDU010000001.1, read as the reverse complement.
TCGGAGTACCGCATCGACGACGTGTGGCATGTGGTCGGCCTGCGCGGCACCGGCAGCAACACGCTGGTGGTCAAGGACGTCTTCGTGCCCCGGCACCGATTCCTGTCCTACAAGGCCATGAACGACGGCACCGCCGGGGGATATCAGACCAACACCGCCCCGGTCTACAAAATGCCTTGGGGCACAATGCATCCCACCACCATCTCGGCCCCGATCGTGGGCATGGCCTACGGCGCGTACGACGCGCACGTCGAGCACCAGGGCAAGCGGGTGCGCGCGGCGTTCGCCGGCGAGAAGGCCAAGGACGACCCGTTCGCCAAGGTCCGCATCGCCGAGGCGGCCAGCGACATCGACGCGGCATGGCGGCAGCTGATCGGCAATGTCGGCGACGAGTACGCGTTGCTTGCGGCGGGCAAGGAGATCCCGTTCGCGTTGCGCGCCCGCGCCCGCCGCGACCAGGTGCGCGCCACCGGCCGCTCGATCGCCGCGATCGACCGGCTGTTCGAGGCCTCCGGTGCCACCGCGCTGGCCAATGACCAGCCGGTGCAACGCTTCTGGCGCGACGCGCACGCCGGACGGGTGCACGCCGCCAACGACCCCGAGCGCGCGTACGTGATCTTCGGGAACCATGAGTTCGGGCTGCCGCCCGGCGACACGATGGTATGACGGCTACCGAAGAGCTCACTTTCGAGTCCACGTCGCGCTTCGCCGAGGTCGACGTCGACGGCCCGCTGAGGCTGCACTACCACGAGGCGGGGGTCGGCAACGACCAAACGGTGGTGCTGCTGCACGGCGGCGGCCCCGGCGCGGCGAGCTGGACGAACTTCTCGCGCAACATTCCGGTGCTGGCGCAGCGGTTCCACGTGCTCGCCGTCGATCAGCCCGGCTACGGCCACTCCGACAAGCGCGCGGAGCACGGGCAGTTCAACCGGTACGCCGCCAGGGCGCTCAAGGGCCTCTTCGACCAGCTGGCCCTGGGACGCGTTCCGCTGGTGGGCAACTCACTGGGCGGGGGAACGGCGGTGCGGTTCGCACTCGACTACCCGGATCTGGCCGGGCGACTGGTGCTGATGGGCCCCGGCGGGCTCAGCGTCAACCTGTTTTCGCCCGACCCGACCGAGGGCGTGAAGCGCCTGGGCAAGTTCTCCGTCGAACCCACCCGCGAGAACCTCGAGGCGTTCCTGCGCGTGATGGTCTACGACCAGAAGCTGATCACCCCGGAGCTGGTCGACGAGCGTTTCGCCCTGGCCAGCACGCCGGAATCGCTGACGGCGACCCGGGCGATGGGAATGTCGTTTTCCGGGGCCGACTTCGAGCTCGGCATGATGTGGCGCGAGGTGTATCGGCTGCGTCAGCCGGTGCTGCTGATCTGGGGGCGCGAGGACCGGGTCAACCCGCTGGACGGCGCGCTGGTCGCGCTGAAGACCATTCCCCGTGCGCAACTGCATGTCTTCGGGCAATGTGGGCATTGGGCGCAGGTGGAGAAGTTCGACGAGTTCAACAGGCTCACCATCGATTTCCTGGGAGGTGCGTGATGAGTATCCGGTCCCTGGGCTACCTGCGCATCGAGGCCACCGACATGGCGGCCTGGCGCGACTACGGGCTGAAGGTCCTCGGCATGGTCGAGGGCAAAGGCGCGGCGCAAGGCGCGCCAGAAGGAACACTGTATCTGCGGATGGACGATTTCCCGGCCCGGCTGGTGATCGTGCCCGGCGAGCAGGACCGGCTCGCCGAGGCCGGTTGGGAATGCGCGAATGCCGAAGGGCTGCAAGAGATCCGCAACCGGCTCGATGTGGAGGGCACCCCCTACAAGGAGGCCACCGCCGCCGACCTGGCGGAGCGGCGGGTGGACGAGATGATCCAGTTCTCCGACCCCTCCGGCAACCCGCTGGCCGTCTTCCACGGCGCCGCGCTGGAGCACCGCCGCGTCGTCAGCCCGTACGGCCACAAGTTCGTCACCGGCGAACAGGGCCTGGGCCACGTCGTGCTGACCACCCGCGACGACGCCGAGGCCCTGCACTTCTACCGGGACGTGCTCGGGTTCAAGCTGCGTGACTCGATGCGGATGCCGCCGCAGGTGGTCGGCCGGCCCGCCGACGGCGCGCCGGCCTGGCTGCGCTTCTTCGGCTGCAACCCGCGCCACCACAGCCTGGCCTTCCTGCCGTTGCCGACGCCGAGCGGGATCGTGCACCTGATGGTCGAAGTCGAGCAGGCCGACGACGTGGGCCTCTGTCTGGACCGGGCGTTGCGCCGCAAGGTGCCCATGTCGGCGACGCTGGGCCGCCACGTCAACGACCTGATGCTGTCGTTCTACATGAAGACACCGGGCGGGTTCGATGTCGAATTCGGTTGCGAGGGCAGGAAAGTCGACGATCACGATTGGATCGCCCGGGAAAGCACCGCGGTGAGCCTGTGGGGCCACGACTTCACCGTGGGCATGCGCGGGTAGCCATGTCGGCGCCGATCGATCCGCGGGCCTTCCGGCAGGTGCTGGGTCAGTTCTGCACCGGGATCACCATCATCACCACCATGCACGACGACGTGCCGGTCGGCTTCGCGTGCCAGTCGTTCGCGGCGCTGTCGCTGGACCCGCCGCTGGTGCTGTTCTGCCCGACGAAGGTGTCGCGGTCCTGGAAGGCCATCGAGGCGACCGGGCGGTTCTGTGTCAACGTGCTGACCGAAAAGCAGAAGGACGTCTCCGCGCGGTTCGGCTCGAAGGAGCCGGACAAGTTCGCCGGCATCGACTGGCACCCTTCCGAACTCGGTTCGCCGATCATCGACGGCTCGCTGGCCTACATCGACTGCACCGTCGCATCGGTGCACGACGGCGGCGATCACTTCGTGGTTTTCGGCGCCGTGCAGTCGCTGTCGGAGGCGCCCAAGATCAAGCCGCGGCCGCTGCTGTTCTACCGCGGCGACTACACCGGGATCGAACCGGACAAGACCACGCCGGCCCAGTGGCGCGACGACCTGGAGGCGTTCCTCACCACCACCACCCAGGACACCTGGCTCTGACGTATGGCGCTTAGCGGGGCTCCCGGTGGCCCGCTGAGGGGGCGGGCCACCGGGTGGGGACCCGTCTCCACGAGGTGCCCGTATTTGACATATATCAAACAAGCGCACAAAACGCGTGCGCTTTGGAGGATTTTCGACGCCGGGACGCTTGCGCACTGATTCGATAGGTGTTTATATAGATGGATGTCGAATCAAGCGCGCCTGGAATGTTGCCCGGCGCTGGGGGCGGCCGCCCTGGGCGAGCCGCAGGCCGTCGAGCTGGCGGCGATGTTCAAGGCCCTGGGCGATCCGGTGCGGCTGCGGCTGTTGAGCCTGATCGCCAGCCACCCCGGCGGGCAGGCATGCGTGTGCGAGATCTCGTCGACGTTCGACCTGTCCCAGCCGACGATCTCCCACCACCTCAAATTGCTGCGCTCCGCCGGCCTGCTGGACTGCGAGCGGCGGGGCACCTGGGTCTACTACTGGGTGATTCCCCAAGCGCTGCAGCAGCTTTCGTCGGTGCTTCACGGTGAGGAGCGTCTGGTTGAGACAGCCCAAGGCTGCGGCCAATGATCCAGCTGCGGGCTTCGGCCGGGGCCCCGCACGGGGTGGGCGCCCGGTTGTCGACACTGGACCGGCTGCTTCCGGTGTGGATCGGGGTGGCGATGGTCGCCGGTCTGCTACTGGGCCGTCTCGTTCCCGGCCTCGGATCGGCGTTGAGTGCGGTTGGCGTGGACGGTGTCTCGTTGCCGATCGCGGTGGGTCTGCTGGTGATGATGTACCCGGTGCTCGCCAAGGTCCGTTATGACCGTCTGGGGGATGTCACCGCCGACCGCAAGCTCATGGTGTCCTCCCTGGTGCTGAATTGGCTGGTCGGTCCGGCGGTGATGTTCGCATTGGCCTGGCTGTTCCTCGCGGATCTGCCGGAGTACCGCACCGGGCTGATCATCGTCGGGTTGGCCCGCTGCATCGCCATGGTCATCATCTGGAACGACCTGGCGTGCGGGGACCGCGAAGCCGCGGCTGTCCTGGTCGCCCTGAATTCGATATTTCAGGTCGCTTGCTTCGCCATCCTGGGCTGGTTCTACCTCTCGGTGTTGCCCGGCTGGCTGGGTCTGCCTCAGACCGGCGTCGACGTCCACCCATGGCAGATCGCAAAATCGGTGCTCGTCTTCCTCGGCATTCCATTGCTGGCCGGATATCTGTCGCGCCGGTTCGGCGAGCGGGCCAAAGGCCGTGACTGGTATGAGACCCGCTTCCTGCCACGCGTCGGTCCATGGGCGCTCTACGGACTGTTGTTCACCATCGTCATCCTGTTCGCGCTGCAAGGCCACCAGATCGCCGCTCGGCCATGGGATGTCACGCGCATCGCGATCCCGCTGCTGGGGTACTTCGCGATCATGTGGGCCGGCGGGTACGCGCTCGGCGTCTCGTTGCGATTGGGCTATGCCCGCACGGCCACCCTGGCGTTCACCGCCGCGGGCAACAACTTCGAACTCGCAATCGCGGTGGCGATTGCCACCTACGGCGCCACCTCCGGGCAAGCCCTGGCCGGCGTCGTGGGACCCCTCATCGAGGTTCCCGTCCTCGTCGCGCTGGTCTACGTCTCGCTGGCCCTTCGCCCACGCCTGTTCCCCGGAACCGCCGAACTCTCATGGAGCCCCTCGTGACCGCCGGCAAGCCCCGTGTGCTGTTCGTGTGCGTCCATAACGCCGGCCGCTCCCAGATGGCAGCCGCCCTGCTGACGCATCTGGCGGGCGACCGCATCGAAGTCCGTTCCGCCGGAACCGAACCCGCCGAGCGGATCAACCCTGCGGCCGTCTCGGCGATGGCCGAACTGGGCATCGACATCACCGCCGCCAGACCCCGGGTTCTCACCGGCGACGCGGTGCGATCCAGCGACGTCGTGATCACCATGGGCTGTGGTGGCACCTGCCCTAACTTCGCGGGGGTTTCCTATCGCGACTGGAACCTCGACGACCCCGCCGGCCGGCCGCTCGACTCGGTGCGCGCCATCCGCGACGAGATCGCCGACCGCGTCCGGGCCCTCGTCACCGAACTGACTCCCTAGCGCACCCAAGGAAAGGAATCACCATGTCACGTATCCAGTTGGCCCTCAACGTCGACGACCTCGACGAGGCGATCACGTTCTACTCCAAGCTGTTCGACACCGCGCCGGCGAAGGTGAAGCCCGGGTACGCCAACTTCGCGGTGCCGGAACCCCCGCTCAAGCTGGTGCTGATAGAAAACCCCGGCCACGGCGGAACCCTTAACCACCTCGGCGTCGAAGTCGCCACGAGCGACGCCGTGCACCAGGAGATCGCCCGGCTCGGCGACGAAGGCTTGTTCACCGAGGAACAGCTGAACACCACCTGCTGCTTCGCCGCCCAGGACAAGGTCTGGGTAACCGCGCCGGGCGGTGAACGCTGGGAGGTCTACACGGTCCTCGCAGACTCCGACACCTTCGGCTCGGGCGCCGACCAGCCCGGCGAAACCTGTTGTACGGCCTAGGCGCGCGACCCGCCGTCGCCGCAAATCGAGTGTGAACACGGGGCTTTCACGGTGAACCCACGGCGGGATTTCGGCCGATTTTTCCGCCCACGATTCCCGCCCAAAGCCAAGGATTCACAGTCGAACCCGCAACGCACCCGAGCGCCTACATGAAGTCCAGCGCCTCCACCGTCGCGATGGGGCCCTCGTGGGTGGGACGGTTGGCGCCGCCGATGCAGTACACGGTGTTGCCGACCGTCGCCACCACCTCGGCGTGACGCGCCGTCGGCATCGGGGGCAGCGTGCTCCACTTCCCGTCGGCGATGTCGTACATCTCGGCCACGTTCAGCACCCGCGTCGGCTCCTCGCCGCCGACGGCCACGATGCGCCCGTCGATGTAGGTGGCGCCGTAGCTTCCCCGCGGCGTCGGCATGCCGACCAGCTTGGTCCATGTCCCCGCTCCGGGGTCGAACCGTTCGAGCGCCGCCGAGTTCTTGTCCGCCGAAAGGAACCTGCCGCCGAGCGTGTACACGTAGGTGCCGTCGGACACGGCCGCCAGGTGTTCGCGCGGCGTCGGCATGTCGGCGGCGTCCTTCCACGAACTGCCGTCGAAGACCTCGGTCTGCGGGACGAGCTGCTTGGCGTTCTGCCCGCCGACGGCCACGAGCTTGTCACCCACGACCGCGGCGGCCGGCGCCGCCCGGGCGTGCGTGAGGCTGGGCAGCTCCACCCAGCTGCCGCCGCGCAGGGCGAACACCTTGTTGGACGCGTCCGCGAGGTTCTCTTTCGCGCCCCCGAGCACTACCACCTCGCCGCGATAGGTCGCCGCCGCCGCGTGGTGCAGCGGGATCGGCAGTGGCGGCCCGGGTTCCCAGGCGCCGCTGCGCGGGTCGTAGCTCTCGACGGTCTGCAGCGCGACGCCGTTGCGCAGGCCGCCCACGATCCAGATCTTGTCGCCCTGCACGGCCCACGCCATCATCAGCCTGGGGGTGGGTGCGTCCGGCAGCGACCGCCACTGCGAAACCGGCTGGACCTTGCGCGCGGGCAGCTTCAGCACCTCCGCCGACGCGGTCAGCTGGCCATCCCCGACGGCGGTGGACCCGCCGATCGCGTATACGGCCTTCTCCACCGCGGCGACGGCCATGCCGTGGCGCGCGGTCGTCATGTCCGGCAGCCCCGCCCACGCCTTGGTCATCAGGTCGAACACCGAAACGGTCTTGAGGACCTGCCCCGACGACACGCCCCCGACCGCCACCAGGCGTCCGTCGGCGATGGCCACGCCGAGGTCGCTGCGCGCTTCGGGAAGCGCCGGCAGCGACGTCCAGGTCTTCGCGGCCGGGTCGTACGCCTCGACGGTCGCCAGGTCCGAGCCGCCGTTGCTGCCGCCGACCGCGTAGACCAGCTTTCCGTCGGATGCCGCGGCCAGCATCTGCCGCGGGGTCGGCAGCGGCGCGCCCAGGCTCCACGAGTTGCCGTCGAAGACCTCGGTCGTGTTCAGCAGCGCGCCGCCCGCGTCGACACCGCCGGTGACGACGAGGTGATCACCCACCACGGCCGCCGCGGCCGCCGCCCTCGGCTGCAGCATGTGCGGCATCTCCACCCAGCGACTGTTGATCACCCGCCAAACCTGGTCCGACGCAACGTTTTTGCCGCCCACCGTCTTGAAACCACCCAGCACGACGGGATTTCCCTGCCAGTTGACCGCCGCCGCGCGCTGAACCGGGACCGGCAGATCGTCGCCGCCCTTCCAGCTGTCGATGACGGGGTCATAGCCCTCCTGCATCGCGCTGAGGGCGCCGTCGGCGCGGATTCCGCCGAAGATCCAGATCGTCCCGTCGACCTGGGTGGTCGCCGCGGCGTCGCGCGAAACGCGCGCGTTCGTGATCGGTTTCCACACCACCGGCGCCTGGGTGGTCGGTTGGCTCGCGGTGCCGCCGCTATTGCCTTTGTCGCTCGGAAGCGCGAAGAAGATCCCGGCGATCACCAGCAGCGCCACCAGCGCGGCGGCACCGACGACCAGCGCAATGCGATTGCGCTTCTTTCCCGGCTCCCCGAACCAGGCTGCGGCCCGCGCGGTCAGCGGAGGTTTCCCACCGGGAGCGCCCGGCGGCTTCGGCCGCCCGGGACCGCCCGGCGGGCCGATCGGGCTGCCGTTTCCGGGCGGCGCGATGCCGCCGCCGCGCAACCTGATCGCCGCTTCGGAGAACTCGTCGCGGCCGGCGGGCGCGGGCCGACTCGGCGTCTTGGTGGTGGCCGGGGCGCTCTCCGCCACCGGCGGGTTCGGAATGGTCGACGTGGTCCGTTCGGGCGGCGGCATCGCCGCGGTGTGCTCGCCGGGCGGGACGGACGGGGTCGCACCGGGGCCCGCGGGCACGCCCACCGCGCGCGCCGGATCGACGCCGGCGTTGGTGATCGCCATCGAATCGGGTTTCAGGCCGTTGAGCCGCTGCGCCGCCTGCAACTCGCGGCCGAACTCCGCCGCCGACGCCGGCCGCTCCGCCGGATCGATCGCCATCGCATGCTCGATCGCCGAGCACACCGCGTCCGGGATCCCGTCCGGACGCATGTCCGGGACCCGCGTCGTGCTGATCCGCAGATACTGCGCGATGAGGTCCTCGCCGCTGCGGCGTTCATGCGCGGCGTTGCCGGCGATGAGCGCATAGATCGTCGCACCGAGGGAGTACAGGTCGGAAGCGACCGTCGCCGGATTGCCGGTCATCACCTCCGGCGCGGTGTAGTCGATTGTGCCGGAGAAGAACCCGGTCGCCGTTTCGTACCCGCCCTCGATGTGGGCGATGCCGAAATCGCTCAGTTGCGGCTCGCCGTAGTCGTTGATGAGCACGTTGGCGGGTTTGATGTCGCGGTGCAAAGTGCCGCTCTTGTGCGCGGTTTCCAGCGCGCCGCACAACTTGACACCGATCCGCAATGCCTCGGGCCACGGGATCGCGCCTTCGCGGCGCAGCCGGACCGCCAGCGAATCCTCGGCGTGGTAGGGCATCACGATGTACGGCCGCCCGCTCTCGGTCACGCCGACGCGCAGGATGTTGACGATGTTCGGATGCCCCGAGAGCCCGCCCATCGCGTAGCCCTCGCGCAGGAAGCGCTCCCTGCTGTCCTGGTCGAAATGCGACGGCAACACCTTGACCGCGACGTTTCGACCCAGCGCCGTCTCGTAGCAGCAATAGACCACCCCGGCGCCGCCCCTGGCCACCTGGCGCGCGTCTTCGAATCCGGCGGCGGCCAACTCCGTCGCGAGCCCGCTCGGTGCCGGCGCCGGACCGTCGGGGGTGGGTCCTTCAGCCATTTCTGAGCCGCCCATTCTGCTGACGATTTAATTCGCGAGGTCAAGAGTATCGCTCGCAATCTCCTGTGGAAAAGATTCGGTGAGGATCGTTATCTGGCCCTTTGCCAGAATGGCTGCATGGGGCTGGATCTGAACGGATATTTCGATCGCATCGGCTATCGCGGCGCTGCCGAGCCCAACCTCGATGTGCTCCAGGGTCTGGTGACCGCTCACACGCAAGCCATCCCCTTCGAGAACCTCGACCCGCTGATGGGGGTGCCGGTCTATGACCTGAGCCCGGAGGCCCTCGCCGACAAGCTGGTTCGCCGGCGCCGGGGTGGCTACTGCTACGAGCAGAACGGGCTGATGGGCTATGTGCTGACCGAAATCGGCTTTCGGGTGCGGCGATTGGCCGGGCGGGTGGTCTGGATGCTGCCGCCCGACGCGCCGGTGGGAGCACAGACGCACACGCTCCTGGCGGTGACGTTCCCCGGCTGCGGGGGGCCGTATCTCGTCGACGTGGGTTTCGGCGGCCAGACGCCGACGTCGCCCATCCGCCTCGAGACGGGCGGCGTCCAGCAGACCACGCACGAACCGTGCCGATTGCAGGACCGCCGCGACGGGCTGGTCCTGCAGGCTCAGGTCCGCGGCGAGTGGCGGCCGCTCTACGAGTTCACCACGCGGACCCGGCCGATCATCGACCTGGAGGTGGGCAGCTGGTACGTCTCGACCCACCCGTCGTCGCACTTCGTGACGGGCCTGATGGTCGCGCGGGTCACCGGCGAGGCCCGGATTAACCTGGCCGGGCGCGACCTGACCATTCACCGCGCCGACGGGAGCGAGAAGATCCGCCTCGAGGACGCCGCGGCGGTCGTCGACGCGCTGCGCGACCGGTTCGGCATCGATCTCGACGGCCTCGGCGAGCCCGGCGCGCTCGAGGCGCGCCTCGACAAGGTCCTCGCCGCTTAGGTCGGGCCCCGCCGCGGCAGCCACGGGCCGATCCGCCGCAGCGCCTCCTCGATGTCGCCGGTCGGCCCGGCGAACGACAACCGGACGAACGAATTCCCGCGGGCCGTGTCGAAGTCGATGCCCGGCGCGATGGCAACACCGGTGTCCGCCAGCAACTTCGAGCAGAACGCAAGCGAGTCGTCGGTGAAGTCGGAGACGTCGGCGTACACGTAGAACGCGCCGTCGGTCGGCGCCAACCGGTCGATCCCGATGCGGCGCAACCCGTCCAGCAGCAGCGAGCGGTTGACCGTGTAGTGCTGCAGATGGCCGTCGGCCTCGACGATCGCCTCCGGGGTGAACGCCGCGACCGCCGCGATCTGCGACAGCACGGGCGGGCAGATGGTGAAGTTGCCGGTCAGGCAGTCAACCGCGCGGCGCAGCTCCGGCGGCACCAGCAGCCAGCCCAGCCGCCAGCCCGTCATCGCGAAATACTTCGAAAAGCTGTTGACCACCACCGCGTTTCGCGAAGTCTGCCAGGCGCAGCTGGTCTGCGGTGCTCCCAGGTAGACCAGACCGTGGTACACCTCGTCGCTGATCAGCCGCACCCCCGAGGCATCGCACCACGACGCGATCGCCGACAGCTCGGCCGGTGGGATGACCGTCCCGGTGGGGTTGGCCGGGCTGGCGACGACCACGCCCCGCACCGGTGGGTCGAGTGCGGCCAGCATTTGCGCCGTCGGCTGGAACCGGGTGTCCGGCCCGCACGGAAGTTCCACCACCTCACATCCCAACGCCGACAAGATGTTTCGGTAGCACGGGTAGCCGGGACTGGCCAGCGCCACCCGATCGCCCACGTCGAAGCACGCCAGGAAGGCGAGCAGGAACCCGCCCGAGGAACCCGTGGTGATCACCACGGCATCGGAGTCGACGTAGATCCCGTGCTGGCGCTGGTAATCCGCCGCGATGGCGTCGCGCAGCTCGGGGATGCCCAGCGCCACGGTGTAGCCCAGCTCGTTGAGATGCAGCGCGCTGGCCGCGGCGGCCCGCACCGGCTCGGGGGCTCCGGCGCTGGGCTGGCCCGCCGACAGGTTCACCAGATCGCCGTGGCTGCGCTGGCGCTCCGCGGCGGCCAGCCAGACATCCATCACATAGAACGGCGGGATGCCGGCACGCAGCGCGACGGGAAGGCTCACGACGTTTTGAGCACCTCGGATTCCAGGCGGCCCAACACCTCTCGGGGCGTGCCGAGCAGCTGCGCGCTGCCGTGTGCGCGTTTGAAATACAAGTGCATCTCGTGTTCCCAGGTGATCGCGATGCCGCCGTGCAGCTGAATGCCCTCGGCGGCCACCTTGGTGAGCGTCTCGGTCGCGGCCAGGCGCGCGGTGGCGGCGTTGGTGGGCGTGGGGTCGGCGCACGCGTCGGCGACAACGGCCTTGGCCGCGGCGACCGCGACGTACAGATCCGCCATCCGATGCTTGAGCGCCTGGAAGCTGCCGATGGGGCGGCCGAATTGCACTCTGCTCTTGGTGTATTCGACGGTCAGCTCCAGGCAGCGTTCGGCGGCCCCGATCTGCTCGGCGGCCAGCAGGATGGCCGCGGAGTCGGCGAGGCCGGGGTCGGGGCCCAACGCGGTGGTCTCTTCGGGCCGCACCCGGGCCAGCCGGCGGGTGGGGTCCATGGTCGCGACGGGTTGCGCGCCGAATCGGGTCCACCGGCTCAGCTCGCCGCCGTCGGCGGCGACGACGACGTCGGCGATGTCGCCGTTGACCACGTAGTCGGCATCGAGCACCAGCGCGCCGATCGAGCTACCCTCGGCCAGCTCCGAAAGCGTTTCGGCATCGGGCTCGGGCGCGGCCAGTAGCGCCAGCTCGGCCAGCGTGGTCCCCAGCAGCGGGGAGGGCACCAGGGCGCGGCCCAGCTCCTGCAAAACTGTTGCGGCGTCGGCTAATTCGCCGCCGGCGCCGCCCAGCGTCTCGGGTACCACCAGCGCGGCGGCGCCCACCTGCTCGCACAGCAGCCGCCACAGCGACTCGTCGTAGCCGCGTTCGGATTCGATCGCCGAACGCACGGCCGCCGGGTCCGCGTGCTTGGCGACCAATGCGGCGACGGTCTCCCGCAGCAGCTCTCGCTCTTGGTTTACGGTCATAGCGCCTCCAGAACCCGCCACCGGTGGTGCTCGGGCGTGCCCCAGGCCGAGCGTAGTGCCTGCACCCGCAGCAGCCACAGGGACAGGTCATGCTCCTGGGTGAACCCGATCGCGCCGTGCGTCTGCAACGAGGCGCGCGCCGCCAGCAGGCCGGCCTCGGATGCCGCCGCCTTGGCCGCGCTGACGTCGCGCGGCTGCAGCGACAGCGCCGCGCCGTAGACCAGCGGGCGGGCCAGCTCGATCGCGATGTGCACATCGGCCAGCTTGTGTTTGATCGCCTGATACGAGCCGATCACCCGGCCGAACTGGGTCCGTTGTTTGGCGTAGTCGACGGCATCGTTGAGCAGCGCCTCCGCGGCGCCGACCAGCTGCGCCGCGGTCGCCAGCGCGCCGAACTCGTAGGCGCGCTTGATGTCTGCCCGCCAGGACCGGCCCGTCGCCGTCACGTCGTACAGGCGGCGGCTGGGGTCGACGGAACGGTGGCACTCGCCCGTCGCGGCTTCGCTGACGCCGTCAGCCCCGTCCAAGGTGGCCAGCAGCACCAGTCCGGCGGTATCGGCGTCGACCGCGCGCGGGACTTGCGGTGGCAGTGCGACGGTGGCGATCAGCTCACCGGACGCCAGCCCGGCGCAGCGCTCAGCCTGATCGTCAGAGGCGAGCAAAACCGGTGCGACAGCGATGGATTCGGCCACCGGTCCGGGCACGCACCAGCGCCCGAGGCGCTCCAGCGCGACCACCAGGTCCACCGGGTCGGCGCCGATGCCGTCGAATTTCTCCGGCACGGCCAGCGCGGTGACGCCCAGGTTGGCCAGCTGCTCCCACACCTTGCGGCCGGGTGCGGTATCCCCGGCGGCCCACGCCCGCACCGCGCCCGGCAGGTCCGCCGCGCCCAGCGCGGCGTCGATGCTGGCCGCGAAGTCGCGTTGCTGTTCGTCTAGTGCGAAGTCCATTACCGCTTCTCCCGGGGCAAACCCAGCAAACGTTCGGAGATGATGTTGCGCTGAATCTCGTTGGTACCGGCGTAGATCGGGCCGCCGAGCGCGAACAGCAGGCCCTCGGTCCACGGCCCCGCGAGCTCGCCGTCGGCGGCGAGGATGTCCAGTGCGGTCTGATGGATCGCGACGTCGAGGTCGGACCAGAACACCTTGGTCACCGACGATTCGGCGCCCAGCTCGCCGCCGGCGGCCAGCCGGGTCACCGTGCCGAACGTCTGCAGCCGGTAGGCCTGCGCCTTGATCCAGGCGTCGGCGACCCGATCGGCGAATTCGGCGGCCGACCCGTTGTCCTTCCACAGCCGCACCAGCCGCTCGGCGGCGGCCAGGAAGCGGGCCGGGCTGCGCAGCGACATGCCGCGCTCGTTGCTCGACGTGCTCATGGCCGCGCGCCAGCCGTCGTTCGGGGTACCGATGACGTCCTCGTCGGGCACGAAGACGTCGTCGAGGAAAATCTCACCGAAACCGGTGTCGCCGCTGAGCTGGACGATGGGCCGCACCGTGACGCCCTTGGCCTTCAGGTCGAACATGAAGTACGTCAGCCCGTTGTGGCGCTCCGCCGCGGGATCGGACCGGAACAGCCCGAAGCCCATCTCGGCGAACGGCGCCCGCGAGCTCCAGATCTTCTGACCGTTCAGCAGCCAGCCGCCTTCGGTCTTGGTGGCGGTGGAACGCAGCGACGCCAGGTCGCTCCCGGATTCGGGCTCCGACCAGGCCTGCGCCCAGATCTGTTCGCCGCTGGCCATTTTGGGCAGTATCCGGTCGCGCTGCTCCTCGGTGCCGTGCGCGAACAGCGTCGGGGCCAGCATCGAGGTGCCGTTGGCGCTGGCGCGGCCCGGCGCCCCGGCGTGGAAGTACTCCTCCTCGAACACCACCCAGTGCAGCAGCGGCGCGTCGCGCCCACCGTACTTCTTGGGCCAGGTGATCACCGACAGGCCGGCGTCGAACAGTACCCGGTCCCAACGCCGGTGCTGTTCAAAGCCTTCCGCGTTGTCGTAGGACTTCGTCGGGATCGCCGCGGCGCTTGCCGAGAGGAATTCGCGCACCTCGGCCCGGAAGGCCAATGTCTCTTCGTCTAGTTGCAGGTCCATTACGCCATTTCTCGCAGTTGTGGCTTGACCACCTTGCCGCCCGCATTGCGCGGCAACGCGTCGACGAACCGCACCGACCGTGGGGCCTTGAAGTTCGCCAGATGTTCACGGGTATAAGCGATTACCGATTGCTCGTCGAGGTGGTGCCCGGGCCGGGTGACCACGAACGCCCGGCCCACCTCGCCCAGCCGCTCGTCGGGAACCCCGATCACCGCGGCGTCGGCCACGCCCTCCATCCGGGCCAGCACCTGCTCGACCTCGGCGGGGTAGACGTTGAATCCGCCGCAGATGTACATGTCCTTGAGCCGGTCGGTGATGCGCAGGTTGCCGGCCTTGTCCACGGTGCCGATGTCACCGGTGTGCAGCCACCCGTCGGCGTCGATGGCCGCGGCGGTGGCCTCCGGGTCGTCGAGGTAGCCCAGCATAACGTTGGGCCCACGCAACAGGACTTCGCCAGTGTCATCGATGCGCAACTCGAAGTCCGCGAACGGGCGGCCGCAGGTGGTGGCGACGGTCACCGCGTCGTCGTCGGGGCGGCACATGGTGCCCATGCCGTTGGCCTCGGTCAGGCCGTAGGCGGTCAGCACGATGTCGATGTCAAGCTCGGACTGCATGCGCTCCACCAGCACGACCGGCACCGTGGCCGCACCGGTCACCGCGAACCGCAGCGAGCTCAGGTCGTAATCGCGGCGCGCCGGGTGATCGAGCAGGGTTTGGTAAATCGTTGGGGGCCCGGGCAATACGGTGATGCGGTGCTGCTCGATCGCTTGCAGCGCGCGCAGCGGATCGAACGTCAGGTGCGGGATCAGCGTCGCGCCGGTCTGCAGGCAGGCCAGGATGCCGGCCTTGTACCCGAAGTTGTGGAAGAACGGGTTGATGCACAGGTAGCGGTCGTCGCTGGTGATCTTGCCGTTGCCGGCCCACGACGCCGAGGCCGACAGCGATTGCCGGTGCGCGCACAGCACGCCCTTGCTGCGCCCGGTGGTGCCGGAGGTGAACAGGATGTCGCTGACTTCGTCGGGGGTGACGGCGGCGGCGCGCTCCGCGACGGCCGCTTCGGCGCCGGCGCCCCCGGCGATGAACTCGTCCCACGTCCCTTGAACAGGATCGTCGGCCTCGATCGGTATCCGCACGACATGCCGCAGCGCGGGCAGGGCTTGAGAGCCCAAGCGGTCCAGGTCGGCGACGCGATCGTTGCCGAGGAACCGGCCCATCCCGAACAGCACCGGCGCCCGGGTGCGGGCCAGGATGTCGGCGGCTTCCGACGCGGTGTAGCGCGTGTTCAGCGGCACCATCGCGGCGCCGGCGTGGTGAATCGCCAGGCAGGCGACCACCCAGTGCCAGGTGTTCGGCGACCAGATGGCCACCCGGTCGCCGGCTTGGACGCCGAGCGCGATCAGCGCGGCGGCCGCCCGGTGCACCTCGTCGCGCAGCTCGGCCGCGGCAAACGAGCGGTCGTCGGTGACCAGCGCGGGGTGGTCGGGGAGCTGGCGCGCGAAACGATCCAGCGCCGCGGGCACGGTGCGGGGATCGTTCGACATTGATGCTCCTGGGCTAACAAAGCAAGTGCTTGGTAGGTTAGCCTACAGGGCATGCAGGACGTCGAGGAGTTCCGGGCGGAGGTCCGCTCTTGGCTCGCCGACAATCTGGTCGGCGAATTCGCGGCGCTCAAGGGCCTCGGCGGGCCGGGGCGCGAGCACGAGGCGTTCGAGGAGCGCCGGGCGTGGAACCAGCACCTCGCCAAGGCCGGGCTGACGTGTCTGGGGTGGCCGGTCGAGCACGGCGGCCGCGGGCTGTCCACCGCGCACCGGGTGGCGTTCTACGAGGAGTACGCCCGCGCCGACGCCCCGGACAAGGTCAACCACTTCGGCGAGGAGCTGCTTGGACCGACGCTGATCGCGTTCGGAACCCCCGAGCAGCAGCAGCGATTTCTGCCGCGCATCCTCGACGTCACCGAGCTGTGGTGCCAGGGATATTCGGAGCCGGGCGCCGGCAGCGACCTCGCCAATGTGTCGACCACGGCCGAGCTCGACGGCGATCAGTGGGTGATCAACGGCCAGAAGGTGTGGACGTCGCTGGCCCACCTGTCGCAGTGGTGCTTCGTGGTCGCGCGCACCGAGAAGGGATCCAAGCGGCACGCCGGGCTGTCGTATCTGCTGGTGCCGCTGGACCAGCCAGGCGTGCAGATCCGGCCCATCGTGCAGATCACCGGCACCGCGGAGTTCAACGAGGTGTTCTTCGACGACGCCCGCACCGACGCGTCGCTGGTGGTGGGCCAGCCGGGCGACGGGTGGCGGGTTGCGATGGGAACGCTGACCTTCGAGCGCGGCGTGTCGACGCTGGGACAGCAAATCCGTTACGCCCGTGAGCTTTCCAACCTGGCCGAGCTCGCGCAGCGCAACGGCGCCGCCGACGACCCGTTCGTCCGGGAGCGGCTGACCCGGGCGTGGGCCGGGCTTCGGGCCATGCGGTCGTACGCCCTGGCCACCATGGATGTCGAGCAGCCCGGACAGGACAACGTGTCGAAGCTGTTGTGGGCCAACTGGCATCGCGATCTGGGCGAGCTGGCGATGGACGTCATCGGCAAGCCCGGCATGACCATGCCCGACGGCGAATTCGACGAGTGGCAGCGGCTCTTCCTGTTCACCCGCGCCGACACCATCTACGGCGGCTCCAACGAGATCCAGCGCAACATCATCGCCGAGCGGGTGCTCGGCCTACCCCGAGAGGTCAAGGGATGAGTCTGGCCGAAGCGCCCAAAGAGATTGCCGGACACGGGCTTCTGACCGGCAAGGTCGTCGTCGTGACCGCCGCCGCGGGAACCGGCATCGGATCGGCGACCGCGCGGCGGGCGCTGGCCGAGGGGGCCGACGTGGTGATCTCCGACCACCACGAACGACGGCTGGGGGCGACGGCCGACGAGCTGGCGGCGCTGCGGCAGGGCCGCGTCGAGAGCGTGCTGTGCGACGTGACGTCCAGCGTCCAGGTCGACGCGCTGTTCGCATCGGCCCACGCCCGGATGGGCCGCATCGACGTGCTGGTCAACAACGCCGGGCTGGGCGGGCAGACGCCGGTGGTCGACATGACCGACGAGGAGTGGGACCGCGTCCTGGACGTGACCCTGACGTCGGTGTTCCGGGCCACCCGCGCGGCGCTGCGGTACTTCCGCGACGCGCCGCACGGCGGGGTGATCGTCAACAACGCCAGCGTGCTGGGCTGGCGCGCGCAACACTCGCAGTCGCACTACGCCGCCGCCAAGGCCGGGGTGATGGCCCTAACCCGTTGCAGCGCAATCGAAGCCGTCGAGTACGGGGTCCGCATCAACGCGGTGTCGCCGAGCATCGCCCGGCACAAATTCCTGGACAAGACCACGTCGGCCGACCTGCTCGACCGGCTGTCCGCCGGCGAGGCGTTCGGCCGGGCCGCCGAGCCGTGGGAAGTGGCGGCCACCATCGCGTTCCTGGCCAGCGACTACTCCAGCTACCTCACCGGCGAGGTCATCTCCGTCTCGAGTCAGCACCCGTGAGCGCGAACTGGCCAAGCAAGCGCTTGGTTGATACCCTGATCGAGTGGACCGAGTGACCGGTCAAGCGAACACCCGCCGCGACGAGCTCCTGGAGCTCGCCGCGGCCATGTTCGCCGAGCGCGGCCTGCGCGCCACCACCGTGCGCGACATCGCCGACAGCGCCGGCATCCTGTCCGGCAGCCTCTACCACCACTTCTCCTCCAAGGAGGAGATGGTCGACGAGGTGCTGCGCAGCTTCCTGGATTGGCTGTTCGCCCGCTATCGGGAAATCATCGACAGCGAGGCCAACCCGCTGGAGCGGCTCAAGGGGCTGTTCATGGCGTCGTTCGAGGCGATCGAGCATCGGCACGCGCAGGTCGTCATCTATCAGGACGAGGCCAAGCGGCTGTTGTCGCAGCCCCGGTTCTCCTACATCGAGGACATGAACCGCCAGCAACGCAAGATGTGGGTCGAGGTGCTCAACCAGGGAGTCGACGAGGGCTACTTCCGGCCCGACCTCGACGTCGACCTCGTCTACCGATTCATCCGTGACACCACCTGGGTGTCGGTGCGCTGGTATCAACCCGGCGGACCGCTCACCGCGCAGCAGGTGGGTCAGCAATATCTCGCCGTCGTTCTCGGCGGGATCACCAAAGAAGGAGTTCTGTGATGGCTGAGGCGTACGTCATCGACGCCGTCCGCACCCCGGTCGGCAAGCGCGGCGGATCACTGGCCGGCATACACCCCGTCGACCTCGGCGCGTTGGGATGGCGCGGGCTGCTCGACCGCGTCGACGTCGACCCGGCCGCCGTCGACGACGTGATCGCCGGTTGCGTCGACGCCATCGGGGGACAGGCGGGCAACATCGCCCGGCTCTCCTGGCTGGCCGCCGGCTATCCCGAAGAGGTGCCCGGTGTCACCGTGGACCGCCAGTGCGGCTCCAGCCAGCAGGCGATTTCCTTTGGCGCGCAGGCGATCATGGCCGGCACCGCCGACCTCATCGTGGCCGGCGGCGTGCAGAACATGAGCCAGATCCCGATCTCGTCGGCGATGACGGTCGGCGAGCAGTTCGGGTTCACCTCGCCCACAAGCGAATCCAAGCAGTGGCTGCACCGGTACGGCGATCAGGAGATCTCACAGTTCCGCGGCTCCGAGATGATCGCCGAGAAGTGGAACCTGTCGCGCGAGGAGATGGAGCGCTACGCGCTGACCAGTCACGAGCGCGCGTTCGCCGCGATCCGCGGCGGCCACTTCGACAACGAAATCATCACCGTGGAAACCGAATCCGGGCCGTTCCGGGTCGACGAGGGGCCGCGCGAGTCGTCGCTGGAGAAGATGGCCGGCCTCAAGACGCTGGTCGAGGGCGGCCGGCTGACGGCGGCTATGGCCAGCCAGATTTCCGACGGCGCCAGCGCGGTGCTGCTGGCCTCCGAGCGGGCCGTCAAGGACCACAAGCTGACCCCGCGGGCGCGCATCCACCACATCAGCGCCCGCGCCGCCGACCCGGTGTTCATGCTGACCGGGCCCATCCCGGCCACGCGCTACGCGCTGGAAAAGACCGGGCTGTCGATCGAAGACATCGACACCGTCGAGATCAACGAGGCATTCGCGCCCGTCGTGCTGGCCTGGCTCAAGGAGATCAAGGCCGACCCGGAGAAGGTCAACCCCAACGGCGGGGCGATCGCCCTGGGTCATCCGCTCGGCGCCACCGGCGCCAAGCTGTTCGCCACCATGCTCAACGAGTTGGAGCGCGTGGGCGGCCGCTACGGCCTGCAGACGATGTGCGAGGGCGGCGGCACCGCCAACGTCACCATCATCGAGCGCCTGTAATCCTTTTCGCCGAGCGTGCGTATCTGTACGCCGGCACGCCGCGTCGCGCGTACAACTGCGCACGCTCGGCGGTGGGCAAAGCGCCTACCGGGCAGCCACAACCAGCGCGATCCCGCCGAGTGCCAGCAGCCAACTGGTGAAGCTGCCCACCAGAAAGTACTCGGTCACCTCGTCGATGCCCACGCCGCCATTGCGGTTCTTCTGGGCGCTCAGCTCGGGAAAGCGGATGATGCCCTTGGCGGCGACGACGGCGCTGGCCGCCGCGACCTGTCCGCCGACGCCGAGGCTGAGGATCAGCAGGCGCTCCATCGGTCCCAGCAGCCGGCCGCCCTTGAGCCGGTCCGACGGTTGCGGCTCACCGGCCGGGCGCACCGCGCCCACCGAGCCGAGCACGAGGCGGACCAACTGATTTCCGGTGGCGAACTGCGCCAGCACCACGCCGACGATCATCAGCAGCCGGGTCGGCGTTACGTGGCTCAGCGGCAGCTGCACCCACGCCGACCACCGGCCGACGACCCCGCCGACCCGCGACGACCATCCGGACAACACGATCAGCAGCGCCAGCGCGGCGGCGAACACGGCCAACGGGGCCGCCTGCTGACGGCCGCTGCGCTCGCTGCGCAGGCATAGCCATTCCCAGACGACCGCCGCGGCGGCCGCCACCGCGAGTAGTGGGATGTCACCGCGATGCCACAGCGCGCCCAGCGCCGCGCACGCCACCACCACCGCCGGACCGATCGCCATTGGGGGCCATGCGGTGCGGACCGCCCGCCGACACAGGTCGGCTATTCCGACCGCGAGCAGCAGGACCGCGACACCACTCACGGGAGACCCCGAAGATATTGGGACGCAAGGACAATCAGATCCAGACCGTCGCGGGCCGCCCGCTGGGACACCGCGGAAGGGCTGATGCCCTCCGCCGCGGCGAGTTCCTTTTTGGTCAGGCCCGTCATCAAGCCCCTCACGATCCGTGACGATCTCTCGTCGAGTGATCCAAGCAGATGGTCCCGACAAATCAGGGCCGCGTTGACGGCGGCGACGTCGGTGCGCGTGTCGTCGTCCGCCCGGAATGTGGTGCGCACCAGCGCGAAGCCGGGCTGCCGCTGAATCTGCGCCGTCTGTTGGATGGCCTCCCGCGCGGTCCACCAGCCCGGACCGTCCTGGATTCCCGCGTCGGCGTCGAGCACGATGACCGCGCCCCAACCAATCCCGAAACGGACATCGATCTCGGGGGCGAGCAGTAGGCGCACGGTCAATGCCGCGTCGATGGCGGCACCGAGGGTGGGGTAGCTGCCCTGGAACTCATCGCCGATGGTGAAGGCGGGCGGGTCGAGCGCACCGTCGGCGGCCCGGCGCAGGGCGGCGGCGACGCGTTGATGCAGGGCGGGCCGATCGCCGGCCCGCCTGGATCCCACCACGTCGCCGATCAGGGTCGCACGCGGTGAAGGGGGAGCCTTCACCCTTGTCATATGAAGAGTATAGCTTCATTCAGACATAATTTAGAACATGGCTTAAGGGCCGCTCTTGACCCTGAGATACCGTTCTATGCCGACCCGTTGGAAGGTACGTCGCCGTCGCGCCGACAGCAGGGGCAGGGCCGTCGCCGCGTCGATGATCTCGGGCTGCGTCACGGCGTAGCTTTCGGCGCCGGACGAAATCGCCGCATGCCCCGCGGCGAGGACGTTTTGCAACCAGTCGACCCGGGTGCCGTACGGCAGCGGTATCACGAAGCCGTCGGGCACGCGCTCGGCCACGACCGGTGTGGCGTACTGCTTGCCCGAGCGCCGTCCGGTGTGCCGGATTACCGCCGCATACCAGTGCTTGTGGCCGGCCAGCCGCAACATCAGCGGGTTGAGCAGATGCCTGTTGGAGGCGCGAACCGCGTTCAGGAGCGGGGCGGGCCAGGATTCTGGTGCGAGCGTGATCATCCATCCAGGATGACGCCGCGCCCTGGGCCGGGGCCAGGGTCGTTGGTCCTCCGGCTACGGTTCCTCGATCAGCGCCGCCGCGGCCCGCAGGTGCTCGATCGCGTCGCGGACGATCGAATCGATCAGCTCGGCGCACGACGGCAGGTCGTCGAGGATGCCGGCCACCTGCCCGGACGCCAGCACCCCGGCGTCGGTGTTGCCCTCGACGAGGCCGGCCTTCAGCAGCATCGGGGTGTTGGCCGCCATCACCACCTGCGACCAGGTCAGCTCCTTGCCGTGCCGCATCGCCAGCCCGTCGCGGATCATCGACCGCCAGGTCATCTGCGACATCTTCTTGAACTTCGCCGCATTGCGCACCGCGGCGGTGAAACCCCTTACCGGGGAACCGCTTTCCAGCCTCTCGACCAGACCGGTGCGCAGCACGCGGTGCGGCATGCCGTCGACGCGCGTGGTGACGACGGTGCCGTCCAGCGCCGCCTCCAGGTAACGACGCTTGACGGCGTCGGGCACGGTTGAATCCGAGGTGAGCAGGAACCTGGTGCCCATCGCGACGCCGGCGGCGCCGTAGGACAGCGCGGCCGCGAGCCCGCGGCCGTCGAAGAACCCGCCCGCCGCGATCACCGGGATGCCGGTGCCCTGCACCGCGTCCAGCACGGACGGCAGCAGCAGCGTGGTCGCGACCGGACCGGTGTGCCCACCGCCCTCGCCGCCCTGCACGATCATCGCGTCGGCGCCCCAGCTCGCGACCTTGCGCGCGTGTTTGGCCGCGCCGATCGAGGGGATGACAACCGCCCCAGCGTCTTTCAGCCGGGAGATCAACTCCTGCTTGGGCGCCAGCGCGAACGAGGCTACCTTCACGCCCTCACGGATCATCAGCTCGACCCGGTCACCGGCGTCGGCCGCGTCGGCGCGGATGTTCACGCCGAACGGCTTGTCGGTAGCGGCCTTGACCTTGCCGATCGCGGTGGCCAGCTCGTCCAGCGTCATCGTCGCCGACGCCAGGATGCCGAGCCCGCCGGCGTTGGCCGTGGCGGACACCAGCCGGGCCCCGGCCACCCAGCCCATCCCGGTCTGCACCACCGGATGCTCGACGCCGACCAGCTCGGTCAGCGGCGTGCGCAACTTCATGCCCTTATCTCTCTGTCCCGCAACGACTTCGGGTCGATGACCTCGCGGATCAGGCGCAGCTCGTCGTCGGTCGGCAGCCTTGTCTCCCCGGCCTCGTCGAGGCCGTGCACCTCGAACGACGTGTTCTCGCGGACCTCGTCGGGCGACACCCCGGGGTGCAGGGACACCGCGCGCATGGTCTTGCCGGGGCCGCCGAAGTCGAACACCCCGAGGTTGGACACCACCCGATACGGGTTGGCGAACCGGAATGCCGGATTGCCGGCGTCCACCTTGTCCCAGCCGATGCCGCAGACCACGTCGACCGCCTCGCAGAACACCCGCTTGGAGTGGTTGCCGACCCAGTAGCTGGTCGCATGGTTGATCGCGTTGCCGGGCGCGCCGCGCAGGCCGAACATCTGCCGGGTCGGGTGCTGCAGCGGGCCGAACGCCGAGATGTTCTGATTGCCAAAGCGGTCAACCTGATTGGCGCCCATCACCACGTGGCGCCGCCCCCAGGCCAGCGTCTCGAACACCCGGCCGAACGGCATCCAGCCCTCGATTGCCCCGGCCTTGCCCAGCGCCGGAGTGTCGGCCAGCAGCTGGGCCTCGCCGTCGGTCAACAGGATGTCCGGCGAGAACGTCAACCGGGCCAGCCGCGCCCCGACGTATGCCATGTTCGTCATCGGGCTGATCATGATTTCGCCCGCGTCCCTGAACAATTCGGCGCAGGCAACCGCGCAGATCTCGGCCCGGGTGCTCACTGGTCCGACTCCTCTCCGAAAGCGCGCACGGCCGCCTGGTATTCGTCCTCGCCGCCGGACAGGTACGTTTCGACGAACCGCCGCCAGCCATCCTCGGTCGAGGCGGCCTCGGCGTAGTGTCGCTGGAACTTCTCGTCCCGGCCGTAATCCGGTGCGGCGGTGGTGAAGTGGGCCCCGCCGGGCGCCTCGACGACGGCGTCGACCATCATCCGGTTGACCAGCAGCGCCTGCGGCGGCACCGCCTTGACCAGCTCCTCGGTCGGCACGACGCGCTCCACCGATAGGTAGCGCCGCTCGGCGGCCATCAGGAAGAGGTCGTCGAAGTAGGGGTCGATGCCGGTGTAGGCGGCATTGCCTTGGCTATCACCGAGATTGAGGTGCACGAAGGCGGCGTCCAACGACAGCGCGGGCATGGCGATCAGCGTCTCGTGCCCGCCGCCCGGGGCGGGATAGGGGCTGGTCACCGTCTGCAATTCGCCCTCCCAGAAGTCGGGCACCGAACTGCCCAGCCCGGCGCGGATCGGCAGGAACGGCAGCCGCTGCGCCGCCGCCTGCAGCCCGCAGCGCAGCATGCCCTCGTCCATTTCCCGGGCCTCGATCGCGCCGCTGGTGCGGGCCTTGGCGAACCACGGGTCGTAGAAGGGCGGCGAATCCAGCGAGACGAAGCCGTAGTACGCGCGCTTGACCTTGCCCGCCGAGCACAGCAGCCCCAGGTCGGGCCCGCCGTAGGTGACGACGGTCAGGTCGGTGAGGCCGGTGCGCAGCATGGCACGCACGAAGGCCATCGGCTTGCGCCGCGACCCCCAGCCGCCGATGCCGATCGTCATGCCGCTGCGCAACTGCGCGACGGCGTCGTCGAGGGTGGTCCGCTTGTCGCTCAAGACTTCTCGCCCTTCTTTGTGCCGGCGAACGCGTCGCGGTGCTCGTCGGACACCCCGGCGAGGTTGAGCTCGAACGTAAAGCCTTGCTCCATACGGTAACTCGAGTTGACCCGCTGCACGTCGATGAAGTTGAGCGCCTCCTTGGCCGCCCGGATGACGCGGGTGTCCTTGGCGGCGATGTCGCGGGCCACCCGCAGGGCGGCCTCGTCGAGCTGGTCGCGGGGCACCACCTCGTGCACCGAGCCGAAGTGGTGCAGGGTGGCTGCGTCCACCGTCGCCGCCGTGAAGAACAGGCGCCGCATCAGGTGCTGCGGCACCAGCCGGGACAGGTGGGTGGCCGCCCCGAGCGCGCCGCGCTCCACCTCCGGCAGCCCGAAGGTGGCGTCGTCGGAGGCCACGATGACGTCAGAGTTGCCGACCAGCCCGATGCCGCCGCCGACGCAAAATCCGTTCACCGCCGCGATCACCGGCACCGCGCATTCGTACACCGCGCGGAACGCGGCGAAGCATCCGCGATTGGCGTCGATGAGCGCGGTGAATCCCTCGGTGCGCTGCATTTCCTTGATGTCGACGCCGGCGTTGAAGCCGCGGCCCTCGGCCCGCAGGATGACGGCGTGGGTGTCGAGGTTGTCGCCGGCGGCCGTGATCGCGTCGGCGAGCTCGAACCAGCCTCGTGACGGGATGGCGTTGACGGGCGGGTAGTCGACGGTGACCGCGACGATGCCCGGTTCCGTGGTGGTGGATGTGATCGTCATTGCACTTCCTGATGGGGTGGCTACCTAAGCAAGCACTTGCTTGGTACGCTAGCACAGTGACTCCGCCCGAAGCAGGCTCGCCCCTTTCGGAAGGCATCAACCTGGGGCTGGCTGGGCGGGTCGTTCTGGTCACCGGCGGCGTGCGTGGGGTGGGTGCCGGCATCAGCTCCGTTTTCGCCCGGCAGGGCGCTACCGTGATCACCTGCGCTCGGCGCGCCGTCGACGGTCTGCCCTATGAGTTTCACGCCTGCGACGTCCGCGATGACGATGCCGTCAAGGCGATGATCGACACCATCGTCGGCAACCACGGTGGGCTCGACGTCGTCGTCAACAACGCCGGCGGATCGCCGTACGTGCTGACCGCGGAGTCCACCCCGAACTTCAACCGTAAGATCATCGAGCTCAATCTGATTGGTGCGCTGTCGGTTTCGCAGCACGCAAACGCTCACATGCAAGGCCAGCCGCAGGGTGGCTCGATAGTCAACATCTGCAGCCTGTCCGGCCGCCGCCCGTCGCCGGGCACCGGCGCCTACGGGGCGGCCAAGGCGGGCCTGGAGAGCCTCACCCAGACCCTGGCGGTCGAGTGGGGGCCGAAGGTCCGGGTGAATGCGTGCGTGGTCGGCATGGTGGAGACCGAACAGTCGGAATTGTTCTACGGCGACGCGGAGTCGATCGCCGCGATCTCGAAGAACGTGCCGCTGGGGCGGCTGGCCAAGCCGCAGGATGTCGGTTGGGCCGCAGCGTTTTTGGCCTCGGACGCGGCGTCTTACATCAGCGGCGCCACGTTGGAGGTGCATGGGGGTGGCGAGCCGCCGCACTATCTGGCCACCACGAACGCGAGCGCAGTCAAGTAGAGGAGACAGGAAACTATGGGAGTGGTCGACGGCCGTGTCGTCATCGTCACCGGGGCGGGCGGCGGTATCGGTCGCGCGCACGCGCTGGCCTTCGCGGCCGAGGGTGCGCGCGTCGTCGTCAACGACATCGGTGTTGGTCTGGATGGGTCGCCCGCGAGCGGCGGCAGCGCCGCGCAGGGTGTCGTCGACGAGATCACCGCTGCCGGTGGCGAAGCCATCGCCGACGGGTCCAACGTCGCGGACTGGAACCAGGCGGCGGGCTTGATCCGCACCGCCGTCCAGAAGTTCGGTGGGCTGGACGTCCTGGTGAACAACGCCGGCATCGTGCGCGACCGGATGATCGCCAACACCAGCGAGGAGGAGTTCGACGCCGTCGTCGCCGTCCACCTCAAGGGCCACTTCGCCACGATGCGGCACGCCGCGTCGTACTGGCGCGGGCTGTCCAAAGAGGGCAAAACCGTTGAGGCACGGATCATCAACACCAGTTCGGGCGCCGGCCTGCAGGGCAGCGTGGGACAGGGCAACTACAGCGCCGCCAAGGCGGGCATCGCGGCGATGACACTGGTCGGGGCCGCCGAGATGGGTCGCTACGGCGTCACCGTCAACGCCATCGCACCGTCGGCGCGAACCCGCATGACCGAGACCGTCTTCGCCGAGATGATGTCGACGCAGGACCAGGATTTCGACGCCATGGCGCCGGAGAACGTCTCGCCGTTGGTCGTGTGGCTGGGCAGCACCGAATCGCGCGACGTCACCGGGAGGGTGTTCGAGGTCGAGGGCGGCAAGATCCGCGTCGCCGAGGGCTGGGGGCACGGACCGCAGATCGACAAGGGCGCGCGGTGGGATCCCGCCGAGCTCGGGCCGGTGGTGGCCGACCTGCTGGCCAAGTCGCGCCCGCCGGTCCCGGTCTACGGCGCCTAGCTCGCCGAGCTCGCGCCGAGTGTGAAGCCGTTGCGAAACTGCGCGCTCATCCTCGCAACAGTTTCACTATCGGCGAAGGGGTGGCGAAGGGGTGGTGGTGGCGTCGTCGGCTCGACGCGGTTATGGATCGCAGATGACGATCGGGATGGTCCGGTCGGTCCAGGACTGGTAGTCGTCGAACGAGGGATACATGGCCGTCAACTTGGGCCAGTACTCGTCGCGCTCTTCCGCCGTGGCGTCGCGCGCGCGCAGCTGCAGCACCTCATCCTTGATTTGAACCGACACCTTCGGCTCCGCCTTGAGGTTGAGGTACCACATCGGGTGCTTGTCACTGCCGCCGCGTGACGCGACCAGAACGACGCGGTTCCCCTCGCGCAGGTAGAGCAGCGGGCTCACCCGCGGCTGGCCGCTCTTGCGACCGGTCGTGGTCAGCAGCGCGACCGGACTCTTCTGGAAGGTGCCGCCGAATTTTCCGTTGCTGCGCTTGTAGATCCAGGCGTTGCCGCGAGACATCCACTTGATGAAGAAGGTCACCCAAGGCGAATTGAGACTCTTTGGTTTGTCCATTTGACTGCCGGCCCTTCAGCGCTGAATGAATGGTTGGAAGCGAACCCTGATGTGCTGGATTTCGGCTTGGCCGCTTGGGCTTTCGGCGGGGATCACGAACGTCTCGTTGACCCGCGCGGCGAGCCGCCTGCGGCCGAGTCCCGCCTTGGTCAGCACGTCGTACGCCGCGTGCACCTCGTCGCCGGTGATGCGGTAATCCGGTGGTGTCGTGTCGGCGATGACCCAGTACTGCAGCCCGCGATTCAGGCTGCGGCGCAGGTGATTTCCGGAGAACCCGTTCTTGACGCCTTGCTCGACGCGGGTGCAGCGGGGAGCGAACGGCACGGCATCGCCGTCGTGGCTGACGAGCGCGTCGATGTACGCCTGCGCCGCGGCGATCCGGCTTTCTTCGGAGACGACCACCGACCGGCTAGATCCGTTCGATGATGGTGCCGGTGGACAGGGCGCCGCCGGCGCACATGGTGATCAGCGCGGTGCTCTGATCGGTGCGCTCCAGCTCGTGCAGCGCGGTGGTGATCAGCCGGCTGCCGGTGCAGCCCACCGGGTGCCCGAGCGCGATCGCGCCGCCGTTGACGTTGACCCTGGCCATGTCGGGCTCGTGCACCCGCGCCCAGGACAGCACCACCGACGCGAACGCCTCGTTGATCTCGGTGAGGTCGATGTCGCCCATCTTCATGCCGGCCTTCTCGAGGACCTTGGCCGTCGACTGCACCGGGCCGTCCAGATGGTAGTAGGGCTCGGCGCCGACCAGCGCCTGGCTGACGATGCGGGCCCGCGGCTGCAGGCCGAGCGCCTTGGCCTTGTCCTCGTCCATCCACAGCACGGCCGCCGCGCCGTCGGAGATCTGCGAGGACGTGCCCGCGGTGTGGATCCCGCCCTCGATCACCGGCTTGAGCTGGCTCAACCCCTCCATCGTGGTGTCGCGCAGGCCCTGGTCCCGGGAGACCATGTGGCGGTCGCTGGTGGGCTGCTTCTGCTCGTCGAGCACCGGAGCCTCGATCGGCGAGATTTCCCGGTCGAAGCGGCCCTCGTCCCAGGCCCGCTTGGCGCGCAGCTGGGACTCGAGCCCCCAGGCGTCGATGTCCTCGCGGGTGATGCCGCGGCGCTTGGCGATCCGCTCGGCCGCGGTGAACTGGTCGGGCAGGTCGATGTCCCACGACTCCGCCCGCCAGTTGCGGTCCGGCCCCGCGTTGGCGCCCAGCCCGACCCGGCTCATCGCCTCGATGCCGCACGCGATGCCGACGTCGATGGCGCCGATCGCGATTAGCCCGGCGATCAGGTGGTTGGCCTGCTGCCCGCTGCCGCACTGGCAGTCGACGGTGGTGGCGCCCACCTGCTCGGGCAGGCCCACGGTCAGCCACGACGTGCGGGTGATGTTGTTGGACTGTTCCGCGAACTGCGTCACGCAGCCGCCGACCAGCTGTTCGACGATGCCGGCGTCGATGCCGGCCTTCGCCACCAGTGCCTTCTGCACCCCGCCCAGCAGCTCGGTGGCGTGCAGTCCTGAGAGCCATCCGTTGCGTTTGCCGATCGGGCTGCGGGTGGCTTCGACGATTACCGGGTTACCCATGGGGCCCAGGCTAGAACACGTTTCATTACTCTGACAAGCGAGGATGCTCCGGCGCCTTTTGTCTGCGGTGGAGGCATGTTTTACTGGCAGCAGAGCGCCACTAGGAGAGCTAGTAAGGAGAAGTACCGTGCCCAGCCCGAATCTTCCCCCGGGGTTCGATTTCACCGATCCCGACATCTACGCCGAGCGGATTCCCGTCGAGGAGTTTGCCGAGCTGCGGGCGACCGCGCCGATCTGGTGGAACGCGCAGGCCCCGGGCAAGGGCGGCGGCTTTCACGACGGCGGCTTCTGGGCGATCACCAAGCTCAACGACGTCAAGGACATATCGCGGCGCAGCGACATCTTCTCCAGCTATGAGAACGGTGTGATCCCGCGGTTCAACGACGACATCGCGCGCGAGGACATCGAGGTGCAGCGCTTCGTCATGCTCAACATGGACGCGCCGCACCACACCCGGCTGCGCAAGATCATCTCCCGCGGCTTTACGCCGCGCGCGGTCGGGCGCCTCGAGGACGAGCTGCGCGAGCGCGCTCAGAAGATCGCCCGCGACGCCGCCGCCATGGGTTCCGGCGACTTCGTCGAGCAGGTGTCCTGCGAGCTGCCGCTGCAGGCGATCGCCGGCTTGCTCGGCGTACCGCAGGAGGACCGCGGGAAGCTGTTCGAGTGGTCCAACGAGATGACCGGTGCCGAGGACCCGGAGTACGCCCACATCGACCCGAAGATGTCCTCGGCCGAGCTGATCGGTTACGCCATGAAGATGGCCGAGGAGCGGGCCAAGAACCCGGGCGACGACATCGTGACCCAGCTGATCCAGGCCGACATCGAGGGCGAAAAGCTCTCCGACGACGAGTTCGGCTTCTTCGTGGTGATGCTCGCCGTGGCCGGCAACGAGACCACCCGCAACTCCATCACCCAGGGGATGATGGCCTTCGCCGACTACCCCGACCAGTGGGAGCTGTACAAGAAGGAACGGCCCGAGACCGCCGCCGACGAGATCGTCCGCTGGGCCACCCCGGTCACCAGTTTCCAGCGCACCGCGCTGGAGGACTACGAGTTGTCCGGCGTGCAGATCAAGAAGGGCCAGCGGGTGCTCATGTTCTACCGGTCGGCCAACTTCGACGAGGAGGTCTTCGAGGATCCCTTCACCTTCGACATCATGCGGAATCCCAACCCGCACGTCGGTTTTGGCGGCACCGGCGCGCACTACTGCATCGGCGCCAACCTGGCCAAGATGACGATCAACCTGATCTTCAACGCCGTGGCCGACCACATGCCCGACCTGAAGCCCCTGTCCAAGCCCGAGCGGCTGCGGTCGGGCTGGCTCAACGGCATCAAGCACTGGCAGGTCGACTACACCGGCAAATGCCCGGTGGAGCACTGATGGATTTCGATCTCACCGCGACGCAACAGGCCGTCGCCGACGTTGTCACGTCGGTGCTGGATCGCGAAATCTCCTGGGCCGCTTTGGTTGACGGGGGTGTGACGGCGCTGCCGGTGCCCGAACGCCTCGGCGGCGATGGCGTCGGCCTGCCGGAGGTCGCGACGGTGCTGACCGAGGTGGGCCGCCACGGCGCCATCACGCCGGCGCTGGCCACGCTCGGCCTCGGCGTGCTGCCGCTGCTCGACCTGGCCTCCGAGGAGCAGCAGGACCGATTCCTGGCCGGCGTGGCCAAGGGCGGGGTGCTGACCGCCGCGCTCAACGAACCCGGCGCGGCGCTGCCCGACCGGCCGGCCACCACGTTCGCCGGCGGGCGACTGACCGGCACCAAGATCGCCGTTCCGTATGCCGAACAAGCGGATTGGATGATCGTGACCGCCGACAGCGCGGTCGTCGTGGTGTCACCGAAGGCCGACGGGGTGCGGCTGGTGCGCACGCCGACGTCCAACGGCTCCGACGAGTACGCGGTGACGTTTGACGGTGTGCCGGTTGACGATTCCGACGTTCTGACGGGCGCGACCGCGCACCGGGTTAACCAGCTGGCGCTGGCCGCGATCGGGGCGTACGCCGACGGGCTGGTTGCCGGGGCGCTGCGGCTGACCGCCGACTACGTGGCCAACCGGAAACAGTTCGGCAAGCCGCTGTCCACCTTCCAGACCGTGGCCGCGCAGCTCTCGGAGGTCTACATCGCCTCGCGCACTATCGATTTGGCGGCGAAGTCGGTGGTCTGGCGGCTCTCCGAGGGCCGGGACGCCGACGACGACCTCGACGTGCTCGGGTACTGGATCGCGTCGCAGGCGCCTCCGGTGATGCAGACGTGTCATCACCTGCACGGCGGGATGGGGATGGACATCACCTACCCGATGCACCGGTATTACTCCACGATCAAGGACCTGACCCGGCTGCTGGGCGGGCCGTCTCATCGTCTCGACCTGGTGGGAGCGCAATGTTCATCGAACTGACCCCGGAGCAGCGCCAGCTGCAGGCCGAGCTGCGCCAATACTTTTCCAATCTCGTCTCGGCGGACGAGGTGAAGGCGATGGGGGAGGACCGCCACAACGCCGCCTACCGGGCGGTGGTCCGACGGATGGGCCAGGACGGCATGCTCGGTGTCGGGTGGCCAAAGGAGTTCGGCGGCCGTGGTTTCGGGCCGATCGAACAGCAGATCTTCGTCAACGAGGCGCACCGGGCCGACGTGCCGCTGCCGGCGGTCACGCTGCAGACGGTGGGCCCGACGCTGCAGGTCTTCGGCAACGAGATGCAGAAGAAGAAGTTCCTCCCGGCGATCCTGGCCGGCGAGGTGCACTTCGCGATCGGCTACACCGAGCCCGAGGCGGGCACCGACCTGGCGTCGCTGCGGACCACCGCCGTGCGCCACGGCGACGAGTACATCGTCAACGGTCAGAAGATCTTCACCACCGGGGCCCACGACGCCGACTACATCTGGCTGGCCTGCCGCACCGACCCGGAAGCCGCCAAACACAAGGGGATTTCGATCCTGATCGTCGACACCAAGGATCCCGGCTACTCCTGGACGCCGATCATCCTTTCCGACGGCGCGCACCACACCAATGCGACGTACTACAACGACGTGCGGGTGCCCGCCGACATGCTGGTCGGCGAGGAGAACGGCGGCTGGCGGCTGATCACCACCCAGCTCAACAACGAGCGGGTGATGCTCGGCCCGGCCGGCCGGTTCGCCGCGATCTACGACCGGGTGCACGCCTGGGCGTCCAAGCCGGGCGGCGACGGCGTCACCCCGATCGACCACGACGACGTCAAGCGCGCGCTCGGCGAGATCCACGCGCTGTGGCGGATCAACGAGCTGCTCAACTGGCAGGTGGCCGCCGCCGGTGAGGATATCAACGTGGCCGACGCCGCGTCGACGAAAGTGTTTGGCACCGAGCGGGTTCAGTACGTCGGCCGGCTCGCCGAGGAGATCGTCGGCAAGTACGGCAACCCCGCCGAGTCCGACACCGCCGAGCTGCTCAACTGGCTCGACTCGCAGACCAAGCGCAACCTGGTGATCACGTTCGGTGGGGGCGTCAACGAAGTCATGCGGGAGATGATCGCGGCCTCCGGCCTCAAGGTGCCGAGGGTGCCCCGATGACCGACATCGCCGAAGCCATCGCCGATATCAAGGCGGCCGCCGGCGCCAAGCCGCGCCTGGCCCGGGATCCGGTGAACCAGCCCACCATCAACAACTGGGTGGAGGCCATCGGCGACCGCAACCCCATCTATGTGGACGACGCCGCGGCCCGGGCCGCCGGCCACCCGGGAATTGTCGCCCCTCCCGCGATGATTCAGGTGTGGACGATGTTCGGGCTGGGCGGAGAACGCCCGAAGGACGACCCGCTCGGCCCCATCATGCAGCTGTTCGACGACAACGGCTATGTCGGTGTGGTCGCCACCAACTGCGAGCAGACCTACCATCGCTACCTGCAGCCGGGCGAGCACGTCAGCGTCACCTCCGAGATGGGCGACGTGGTGGGTCCCAAGCAGACCGCCCTGGGCGAGGGGTTCTTCGTCAACCAGCACATCATCTGGCGGGTGGGCGACGAGGACGTCGCCGAGATGAATTGGCGCATCCTCAAATTCAGGCCGCGCGAGGATTCCGCGCCGTCACAGGTGCCGGCGGACCTGGATCCCGACGCCATGATGCGGCCCTCGATGTCGCGGGACACCGCGTTCTTCTGGGAGGGCGTCAAGGCGCACGAGTTGCGGATCCAGCGCCGCCCCGACGGCAGCCTGCAGCACCCGCCGGTGCCCGCGGTGTGGCAGGACAAGGCCCAGCCGATCGACTACCTGGTGGCCAGCGGCCGCGGCACGGTCTTCAGTTTCGTCGTGCACCATGCGCCCAAGGTGCCCGGACGCACGCTGCCCTTCGTCATCGCCCTCGTCGAACTCGAGGAGGGCGTGCGCATGCTGGGTGAGCTGCGCAACGTCGACCCGGCGAAGGTGGAGATCGGAATGCCGGTGCGCGCAACCTATATCGACTTCCCCGCCGGTGACAGCGGACCGGAGTGGACGCTGTACGCGTGGGAGCCGCAGGCATGAGCGCGCCGACCGTCGAGGTGGGCACCAAACTGCCCGAGCTGAAGCTCTACGGCGATCCCACGTTCATCATCTCGACCGCCCTGGCCACCCGCGACTTCCAGGACGTGCACCACGACCGCGACAAGGCGCAGGCCAAGGGCTCGAAGGACATCTTCGTCAACATCCTCACCGACACGGGGCTGGTGCAGCGCTATGTCACCGACTGGGCCGGGCCGGCGGCGTTGATCAAGTCGATCGGGCTGCGCCTGGGTGTGCCGTGGTACGCCTACGACACGGTGACGTTCTCCGGCGAGGTGACGGCGGTGGAGGACGGGCTGATCACCGTGAAGGTGGTGGGCCGCAACAGCCTTGGCGATCATGTCATCGCGACCGCCACGCTGACGATGGGGGATGCCTGATGTTGTCCGGGAAGGCCGCCATCGTCGGCATCGGCGCCACCGACTTCTCGAAGGACTCCGGCCGCAGCGAGCTGCGGCTCGCCGCCGAGGCGGTCCAAGACGCGCTCGACGACGCCGGCCTGACCCCGGCCGACGTCGACGGTCTCACCACGTTCACGATGGACACCAACACCGAGATCGCCGTCGCCCGTGCGGTCGGCATCGGTGAGCTGAAGTTCTTCTCCAAGATCCACTATGGCGGCGGTGCCGCGTGCGCGACCATTCAGCACGCGGCGATGGCCGTCGCGACCGGCGTTGCCGATGTGGTGGTGGCCTACCGGGCGTTCAACGAGCGGTCCGGCATGCGGTTCGGCCAGGTTCAGGCCCGGCTGGTGGGTGACGCTGCGGCCCAAGCCGATTCGACGACGGCGGACAACTCCTTCTCCTATCCGCACGGGCTTTCCACGCCGGCCGCGCAGGTGGCCATGATCGCCCAGCGGTACATGCATCTCTCCGGTGCCACCAGCCGCGACTTCGGCGTCATCTCGGTGGCGGACCGCAAGCATGCCGCCAGCAACCCGAAGGCGTACTTCTACGGCAAATCGATAACCATTGAGGATCACCAGAATTCGCGGTGGATCGCCGAGCCGCTGCGGCTGCTGGACTGCTGCCAGGAAACCGACGGCGCGGTGGCGATCGTGGTGACATCCGTGGAGCGGGCGCGCGATCTCAAGCAGCGGCCGGCGGTCATCGAGGCCGCGTCCCAGGGCTCCAGCCCCGACCAGTACACGATGGTCAGCTACTACCGCCCCGAACTGGGCCTGCCCGAGATGGGCCTGGTGGGCCGGCAGCTATGGCAGCAGTCCGGGCTCAAGCCGTCGGACATCCAGACCGCGGTGCTCTACGACCATTTCACCCCGTTCACGCTGATTCAGTTGGAGGAGTTGGGATTCTGCGGCAAGGGTGAGGCCAAGGACTTCATCGCCGACGGCGCCGTCGAGGTGGGCGGCCGGCTACCCATCAATACGCATGGGGGCCAGCTCGGCGAGGCCTACATCCACGGCATGAACGGGATCGCCGAGGGCGTGCGGCAGCTGCGCGGCACCTCGGTGAACCCGGTGCCCGACGTCGAGCACGTGCTCGTCACCGCGGGGACGGGCGTCCCGACGTCGGGCCTGATTCTGGGCTAGGCCAACGCGCCAACGTGCCAACGCGCCTTCGTGCGCCGAAAGTGAAGCCATTGCGAAGAATTGGCGGAAGACTCGCAACAGTTTCACGCTGGGCGCGAAGGAGACGCATTGACGCTAGGCGGGGACCAGTTCGACACCGGACAGCACGACGGCGTTGTCGCGCGCGGGCGCGACGACGCTCGCCAGGAAACGGCCGTTCTCCTTCCAGATGCCGACCTTGAGCGTTTCGCCGGGGTAGGCCACGCCGGCGAAACGCGCGCCGTAGGCGGCCACCGCCCCGGCATCGCCGTCCAGCAGCGCATCGGTGATCGCCTTGCAGGTCATGCCGTAGGTGCACAGGCCATGCAGAATCGGCCGGGGAAACCCTGCGGCAGCGGCGAATTCGGGATCCGAGTGCAGCGGGTTGCGGTCGCCGCAGAGCCGGTACAGCAGCGCCTGCTGCGGCAAAATCGGCATCGACACCTCCAGGTCGGGGGCCCGGTCCGGCGCCGCGTCCGACGACGCACCCCCTGAAGGCCCACGCTCCCCGCCGAATCCGCCCTCGCCGCGGGCGAAGATCGACCGTTTCTGCGTCCACAGCAGGGTGCCGTCCGGCGCGCTGACCGTCGTCTCGCTCCAGATCACCGCGGCCTTGCCCTTGTCCCAGATATCGGTGAACCGGGTGACCGCGCGGGCCGAGCCCGACGGCGGCAGCGGCGCGGGCACCTCGACCCGCTCGGACGCGTGTAACACCTTGCCCAGCTCGATGTCGATGCCGGGAAACTTCACGGTCGGCGGTTTGGTGGCGTGGAAAGTCGCCGCCACGTTGCCGAATGTCGGCAGCACCTGCGGCGTGTCGTCGACCAGGTAACGAAGCTCGCGGGGATCCATCGGGTCGGCGCCGGCGCCCAGCCCCAGGTGGTAGAGCTGGATATCGCTGCTGACCCAAGAGAATTCGATCGGCTCCAGCTCGGCGGCCAGGGCGACTTCCACGTCGATCGGCATGTCAGTTCTCTCCCGCTTGATCGGCGATATGCAGCGCGGCCAGGTATCCGAAGGTCATCGCCGGCCCGATCGTGCCGCCCGGGCCGGGGTAGGTGTGTCCCATCACCGGGGCGCTGACATTGCCGGCGGCGTAAAGGCCTTCGATGATGGTCCCGTCGTCGCGCAGGGCGCGGCCGTGGACATCGGTGCGGATTCCGCCCTTGGTACCGAGATCCCCCGGCACCATCTTGGCGGCGTAGTACGGCGGCTGACTGATCTCGCCGAGGTTGGGATTCGGCTTGTTGGTCGGGTCGCCGTAATACCTGTCGTAGGCGCTTTCGCCGCGGTGGTAGTCCTCGTCGACACCCGACCGCGCAAAGCCGTTGAACCGCTGCACGGTGGCCACAAATTCGCCCGCTGGCAGCCCCGCCGTTGAGGCCAGCTGCTCCAACGTGTCGGCCTGGACGATCACGCCGGACTCCAGCCACTTGCGTGGAATGCGTTGTCCGGGATTGAGTCCCGCGAAGATGTAGCGGTCCCGGTACCGCTGGTCGAACACCAGCCACGCCGGTATGTTCTCTCCCGGTCCGGGCCCCTGGCCGTATTCCCCGCCGTACATGTGATGGCAGGCCTCGACGTAGGGCATCGATTCGTTCATGAACCGCTTGCCCGACATGTTGACGATGATCGACCCGGGGGAATTGCGCTCCGACAGGGCGAACCAGGGCGCGCCGACCAGCGGTACCGTCGGCCCCCACCACGCGTCCTCCATCAGATCCAGTGCGGCACCGAGCTTTTCACCGGCGATGATGCCGTCACCGGTATTGGCCTTGGCGCCGACGGTCCACTCGGTGGTGATCGGCGCGCGCTGGTATTTCACCCGCATCTGCTCGTTGTGCTCGAAACCGCCGCTGGCCAGGATCACCCCTCGTCGGGCCCGGATCAGTTGGGGCTCGGCCGGTTCCGGCGCGGTGGTGTCGGTGACGTAGACGCCGCGCACCGCCCCGTCCTCGACGAACAGGTCGGTGAGCGCGGTGTTCAGCCTGACCGGGACGCCCGCCCGTTGCAGGCCGATCCGCAACGGCCCGATCAGGGCGCGGCCCATGCCGACGAGGTTCTTGCCGGTCGCCTTCGCCCACATCGTGCGGGCGCCGACCCGCAGGCTGCGCAGCACGCCCCGCGGGTGCCGCTTCAGCTGGTTCAACCGCACGTAGTCCTGTTGCATCACAACGACATTCAGCGGCACCTTGCCGTACGCTGGTTCGAGTCCGGCCTCGTCCTCGCCGAGCTTGCGCGCGTCGAACGGCTTGGGTTCGATCGAACGCCCCCCCGCGCGGCCCCCCGGCGCCTCGGGGTAGTAGTCGGAGTAGTTCGGGACCCAGCACATCTTCAGGGGTGTGTGCTTGAGCACGAACGACAGCATCTCGGGCCCGCGTTCGAGGTAGGCGTCGATGCGCTCGGGCTCGACGATGTCGCCGACGATGCCGTGCAGATAGGTGCGGGCCGCCTCGGCGGTGTCCTTGACGCCGTCGCGCCGAAGAACCTCGTTGTTCGGAATCCAGACGCCCCCGCCCGACCGCGCGGTGGAGCCGCCGAAGTGGGCCGCCTTTTCGATGACTACTGTCGAGAGGCCTCGGTGCGCGGCGGCGAGGGCAGCAACCATCCCGGCCCCGCCGCTCCCGACCACGACGACGTCGTACTCCTGCGCTGTCATGTAGAACACGTTATAGAATTGCCCGGGTCGGGCGCTACTGACCCGGTCACACGGACGAGGGGACTTCGGTAATGCTCACTGTTGCCACGCGCGACGAGCTGGCTGCCGACCTGGCGCAAGCCGAACGGAGCCGTCAGGCGATCGCTCCGTTGACGGCCGCCTACCCGGATATCGACGTCGTCGACGCCTATGAGATTCAGCTGATCAACATCCGGCAGCGCGTCGCCGAGGGCGCCCGCATCGTCGGCCACAAGGTGGGCCTGTCGTCGAAGGCGATGCAGCAGATGATGGGGGTCGACGAGCCCGACTACGGCCACCTGCTCGACGAGATGCAGCTGTTCGAGGACACCCCGGTCAAGGCGGCTCGCTATCTGCTGCCACGGGTAGAGGTCGAAGTGGCCTTCATCCTGGCCGAGGACCTGCCGGCGGCCGGTTGCACCGAGGACGACGTGCTCGCGGCCACCGAAGCCCTGGTTCCCGCGATCGAGCTGATCGACACCAGGATCACCGACTGGAACATCTCGTTGTGCGACACCATCGCCGACAACGCCTCGTCGGCCAGCTTCGTCCTGGGCGAGGCGCGGGTGTCGCCGGCCGACATCGACGTCACCGCGATCGACGCGGTGCTGACCCGCAACGGCGAGGTGATCGCCGAGGGCCGCAGCGACGCCGTGCTGGGCAATCCGGTCACGGCGGTCGCATGGTTGTCCCGCAAGGTGGAAAGTTTCGGGGTGCGGCTGCGAAAGGGTGACATCGTATTGCCGGGTTCGTGCACGCGGGCGATCGATGCGCGGGCCGGAGACGAGTTCGTCGCCGACTTCAAGGGCCTCGGTTCGGTCCGGTTGTCGGTCGAATGATCTCGGATTACTTTTTGAATTAGTCCAAATACCAGGAGCTTTTGAAAGAGGACCGTCATGCCGTCTAAGGCAAGCGTGGCCATTGTCGGGTCGGGAAACATCAGCACTGACCTGCTCTACAAGCTACTGAGGTCGGACTGGCTGGAACCGCGCTGGATGGTCGGGATCGACCCGGAGAGCGAGGGCCTGGCCCGGGCCCGCAAGCTGGGTTTGGAGACCACCCACGAGGGGGTCGACTGGCTGCTGGCGCAGGCGGAGAAGCCCGACCTGGTGTTCGAGGCGACCAGCGCCTACGTGCACAGGGACGCGGCGCCCAAGTACGAGGCCGCGGGAATTCGCGCCATCGACCTGACGCCGGCCGCGGTCGGCCCGGCGGTGATCCCGCCCGCCAACCTGCGCGAGCACCTGGACGCCCCGAACGTCAACATGATCACCTGCGGCGGGCAGGCGACCATCCCCATCGTCTACGCGGTGTCGCGCGCGCTCGTCGACCACGGCGGGGTGCCCTACGCCGAGATCGTTGCGTCGGTGGCCTCGGTGTCGGCGGGCCCGGGCACGCGGGCGAACATCGACGAGTTCACCAAGACCACCAGCAGGGGCGTGGAAACCATCGGCGGCGCCAGGCGCGGCAAGGCGATCATCATCCTGAACCCGGCCGACCCGCCGATGATCATGCGCGACACCATCTTCTGCGCCATCCCCGAGGACGCCGACCGCGACGCGATCGCCAAATCCATCCACGACGTGGTGGCCGAGGTGCAGACCTATGTGCCGGGATACCGGCTACTCAACGAGCCGCAGTTCGACGAGCCGTCGATGAACTCTGGCGGCCAGGCCCTGGTCACCACCTTCATCGAGGTCGAGGGGGCCGGCGATTACCTGCCCCCGTACGCGGGAAACCTGGACATCATGACCGCCGCGGCCACCAAGGTCGGCGAGGAGATCGCCAAGGAGACGCTGTCGGTGGCAGGAGGAACGCGATGACTACCGACATCTTCTTCAACCCGATCTGGGACGTCCGGATGACCGACACATCCCTGCGGGACGGGTCCCACCACAAGCGTCACCAGTTCACCAAGGACGAGGTCGGCGCCATCGTCGCCGCCCTGGATGCCGCCGGCGTCCCGGTCATCGAGGTGACGCACGGCGACGGGCTGGGCGGCTCGAGCTTCAACTACGGGTTCTCCAAGACGCCCGAGCAGGAGCTGATCAAACTTGCCGCCGAGACCGCCAAAGAGGCCAAGATCGCCTTCCTGATGCTGCCCGGGGTGGGCACCAAGGAGGACATCAAGGAGGCGCAGGACAACGGCGGGTCGATCTGCCGCATCGCCACGCACTGCACCGAGGCCGACGTGTCGATCCAGCACTTCGGGCTTGCCCGCGAGCTGGGCCTGGAAACCGTCGGGTTCCTGATGATGGCCCACACCATCCCGCCGGAGAAGCTGGCCGCGCAGGCCCGCATCATGGCCGACGCCGGTTGCCAGTGCGTCTATGTGGTCGACTCGGCCGGGGCGCTGGTCCTCGAGGGGGTGCGCGACCGGGTCGCGGCGCTGGTCGCCGAACTGGGTGACGACGCCCAGGTGGGCTTCCACGGGCACGAGAACCTCGGGCTGGGGGTGGCCAACTCGGTGGAGGCCGTCCGGGCCGGCGCCAAGCAGATCGACGGCTCCTGCCGCCGCTTCGGGGCCGGCGCGGGCAACGCGCCCGTCGAGGCCCTCATCGGGGTGTTCGACAAGATCGGCGTCAAGACCGGCATCGACTTCTTCGACATCGCCGACGCCGCCGAGGACGTGGTGCGGCCGGCGATGCCCGCCGAGTGCCTGCTCGATCGCAACGCGCTGATCATGGGCTACTCCGGGGTGTACTCCAGCTTCCTCAAGCACGCGGTCCGTCAATCCGAGCGCTACGGCGTGCCCGCCGCGGCGCTGCTGCACCGGGCCGGGCAGCGGAAGCTGATCGGCGGCCAGGAGGACCAGCTGATCGACATCGCGCTGGAGATCAAGCGCGAGCAGGAGAGCGGCGCCGCCGTCACGCACTGACGCCGTCGTCAATTATGCGCGGGTAGCCTGGCGCGCATGACCGTGACATCTAAGACAGCGAGCCGTTCTCGCCGCGGGATCTGCGGGGTGCTCGCCGGGGGACTGCTGACCGCTGTCGCATCGGCGGTGATCGCCCTGCCGGTGGCCGGCGCGGCTCCCCAATGCGATCAGACAGTGGGCAACTCCATCGATTCGTACCTGCAGCGGCATCCCGACCTGCACCAGCAGCTGGAAGCCAAGTCGCGGGCGGAGGGCGGTAACGGCAACGTCATCGACTACCTCAATAGGCATCCGGACGTTCGCCAGCATCTGATCGACCTGTCCCAGCAGTGCGTCCCCTAGCGAGCCGGCCTCGTCCGTCAACGCCGCCGACGACGCGCGCGAACGTTCGCCATTGACGAAAAAGTAGAACACGTTCTAGCGTCTAGTCGTGTTCTCTGATCCCCTCACCGACGCCATCGCCGAGGCCGAGAAACTCGTCGCCGCCGCGCCGCACATCGAGTCCGAAGCCGACCTGCTCGAAGGGCTGCAATACCTGGCCGGGTGCGTCGCGGGCTGCATGCACCTGGCATTCGACTACGAGCGCGACCACCCGTTCCTGCAGTCGGGTACCGGCCCGTTCACCAAGATGGGCCTGGACAACCCCGACACCCTCTACTTCGGCACCCGGGTGCACGCCGAGAAGGACTACGTGGTCACCGGCAGGCGGGGCACCACCACCGACCTGAGCTTTCAGCTGCTCGGCGGCGAATACACCGACGACAACGTGCCGGCCAGCCAGGCCGCGTTCGACGACCGCGAACTCGAGATCGCCCCGGACGGCAGCTTCGAGTGGCGGGTGCGGCCGACCGGCAACGGGCAACTGGTGATCCGTGAGGTCTACGCCGACTGGTCGGCGCAGCGCGGCACGCTGGCCATCTCCAGGCTGGACACCGCCGGCACCGCACCGCCGCCGCTGACCCGCCAAACCATCGAAAAGCGTTACGCCACAGCGGGATCCCAGCTCGTCAACCGGGTCAAGACCTGGCTGCAGTTCCCGCAGTGGTTCTACCTCAACATCCCGGTCAACACGATGGTCGCGCCGCGGCTGACCCCGGGCGGCCTGGCCACCCAGTACTCGTCGGCCGGGCATTTCGACCTGACGCCTGAACAGGCGCTGGTGATCACCATCCCCGTCTCCGACGCGCCGTATCTCGGCTTCCAGCTGGGCAGCATGTGGTACATCTCGCTGGACTACATCAACCACCAGACATCGCTGAACAACACTCAGGCCCAAGCGGATCCGGACGGCAAGGTCCGCATCGTCGTCGCCGACCGGAACCCGGGGGTGACCAACTGGGTCGAGACCCTCGGCCACCGGCGCGGCTTTCTGCAGTTCCGCTGGCAGCGGGTGTCCCGTCAGCTCACCGAGGCCGACGGGCCCGCCGTCGAGCTGGTGGACTTCGACGCGGTGCCGGCCGCGCTGCCGTATTTCGAGTACAACAAGATCTCGGAGGAACAGTGGCGCGAACGAATCGCGTTGCGGCAAAGCCAAATCGCGGCCAGGATGCTGGGGTGACGATGACGGGGATGCTCAAGCGGAAAGTGGTGGTCATCAGCGGGGTCGGGCCGGGGCTCGGCACCACGCTGGCGCACCGGTGCGCGCGCGACGGCGCCGACCTGGTGCTGGCGGCCCGCTCCCTGGACCGGCTGGAGGCCGTCGCCAAGGAGATCGCCGACACCGGGCGCAAGGCGCTGCCCGTGCGCACCGACATCACCGACGACGACGACGTGAACAACCTCGTCGAGGCCACCATGGATGCCTACGGCAAGGTCGACGTGCTGATCAACAACGCGTTCCGGGTGCCGTCGATGAAGCCGTTGGCGGGCACCACGTTTCAGCACATCCGTGACGCGATCGAGCTCAGCGCGCTGGGTGCGTTGCGGCTGATCCAGGCCTTCACGCCGGCGCTGGAAGAGGCGGGCGGATCGGTCGTGAACGTCAACTCCATGGTGCTGCGCCACTCGCAGGCGAAATACGGCGCCTACAAGATGGCCAAGTCCGCCCTGCTGTCGATGTCGCATTCGCTGGCGACCGAGCTGGGCGAGAAGGGCATTCGCGTCAATTCCGTTGCGCCCGGCTACATCTGGGGCGACACGCTGCAATCCTACTTCGAGCATCAGGCCGGCAAGTACGGAACGACGGTGGATCAGATCTATGCGGCCACCGCGGCGAACTCGGATCTCAAGCGGCTCCCCACCGAGGACGAGGTGGCCTCGGCGATCCTGTTCATGGCCAGCGACCTGTCCAGCGGCATCACCGGGCAGACCCTGGACGTCAATTGCGGGGAGTACCACAACTGATGTCAGACCGGACCGACATCGGCACCGTCGACGAGCTGCACGCATCGGCCACCAAGCTGACCGGCCTGGACGACTTCGGCGCCAACGACGACAACTACCTCGAGGCGCTCGAGGTGTTGCTGGACTCGTATCGCCGTGAGGCGGGCCTGACGGTGTTGGGCAGCAAGATGAACCGGTTCTTCCTGCGCGGCGCGCTGGTGGCCAGGCTGCTGTCCGAATCCGCGTGGCAGCAATACCCGCAGCACGCCGACGTCGCCATCGAACGGCCGATCTTCGTCACCGGGCTGGTCCGCACCGGCACCACAGCGCTGCACCGGCTGCTCGGCGCCGACCCCGCGCATCAGGGCCTGCACATGTGGCTGGCCGAGTTCCCGCAGCCGCGCCCGCCGCGCGAAACGTGGGAGTCAAATCCGTTGTACCGCCGGCTCGATGAGCAGTTCACCCGGCATCACGAGGAGAACCCCGGCTACACCGGCCTGCACTTCATGGCCGCGTACGAGCTGGAGGAGTGCTGGCAGCTGTTGCGGCAATCGCTGCATTCGGTGTCCTACGAAACCCTCGCGCACCTACCGAGTTACGCGCAGTGGCTGTCGCGGCAGGACTGGACGCCGTCGTATCAGCGGCACCGCCGCAACCTGCAGCTGATCGGGCTCAACGACGCCGACAAGCGTTGGGTGCTGAAGAATCCCAGCCATCTCTTCGCGCTGGA
Source organism: Mycobacterium sp. NGS26 (assembly GCF_059813025.1). Taxonomy (NCBI): domain Bacteria; kingdom Bacillati; phylum Actinomycetota; class Actinomycetes; order Mycobacteriales; family Mycobacteriaceae; genus Mycobacterium; species Mycobacterium sp. NGS26. The sequence goes on along the minus strand of NZ_JCALDU010000001.1, from coordinate 903,685 downwards.
CGCGTTGATGAAGACCTATCCCGACGCGCTGGTGATCCAGACCCACCGGCCGGTCGAGACGATCATGGCGTCGATGTGCTCGCTCGCCCAGCACACCGCCGAGGGCTGGTCGACGACGTTCGTCGGCGCCCAGATCGGCGCCGACGCAATGGAAACCTGGTCCCGCGGCCTGGAGCGGTTCAACACCGCGCGCGCCAAGTACGATCCGGCCCAGTTCTACGACGTCGACTACCGCGACCTGATCGGCGATCCGCTGGGCACCGTGGCCGACATCTACCGGCACTTCGGCCTGACGCTGACCGACGAGGCGCGGGCGGCGATGGAAAAGAGCCATGCCGAAAGCCGGTCCGGCGAGCGCGCGCCCAAACACACGTATTCACTTGCCGATTACGGGCTGACGGTGGAAACGGTCAAGGAGCGGTTCGCGGGGCTGTAGGGCGATTGACTCAGTCGTCGTCTGGCGGCGGATCCAGATAGCCCTCCGCGACCGCGTGCTCGATGCTGTCGCTCAACTTCGGGCAGGACCGGGTGCGCGCCGGATCCCCGCCGGACGCACGCACCTCGGCGAAGTGCGCGCACCGCCGGGACGCCTCGGTGTTCCATTGCACCGCGGTGTGCCCCGGGCCCAGCCGCCTGACGGTCACCGTGACGTGACAGAACCGGCAATCCACCGGCAACAGCCCCGACGTCAGGTAGCGCTCCCGGTCGGCGCGGCTGGCCTCGGCGACCGCGGCGGCGCGCGGCGGGTCGTCGGCGAAATCCCTTGACTTCGACCAGGAGTCGCCGCGACCACCGTCATCGGCGGACCGCTCTTCGTGGTCGTGATGATCGCCGTGCAGCAACAGCATCGACCGGGCGAGTCGATCGACGTCAGGAACTGCCGGCTGATCGTCGGTCATGTCGGTCAGTGTTGTTCGGCGGGAACGTCTTCGGACTCCCTGGCCTTCAGGTTCTCCTGGACCTCGGCGTTCCAATATTCGTTGGCGCGCGTGGTGTCCACCTCGATCTCGAAGCGCTCCACCATTTCCGGTTTGATGTCGGCGACATCGACGTAGAACTGCTCATACCAGCGGCGCAGCTGGTAGACGGCGCCGTCCTCCTCGACCAGCAGCGGGTTGTCGATGCGGGTCTTGTGCTTCCAGATCTCGACGTCCTGCAGGAAGCCCTTGCTGACGCCCTCGGTGAACACCCGCGACAGCTTCTCGGTCATCTCTTCGTCCATGCCCTTGGGCTTTTCGACGATGACGCCCCACTGCAGCACGAACGAATTCTGGGTCACCGGGTAGTGGCAGTTGATCAGGATCGACTCGGCCTTGTAGCCGCCGTAGCTGTTGTGCAGCCAGTTGATCATGAACGAAGGCCCGAAGTAGGACGCCTCGGAATCCAGATGCGCCTCACCGTAAGACGTGCCGAGGTCGTCCACATCCGGCCGGCCCACGTTGTGCAGATACTGCGACGCGATGTGACCCTCGAAGACGTTCTTGAAGTACGTCGGCAACCCGAAATGGATGTAGAAGAAATGCGCCATGTCGGTGACGTTGTCGATGATGTCGCGGCAGTTGGAGCCCTCGATGAGGATGCGGTTCCACCGCCAGTCGGTCCACTCGTCGCTGTGGGCCTCGGGGATCTCGGGGATCCGGACCGCGGGGTCCGGCGGGTTGCCCTCGTGGTCGTGCCAGACGAACAGCAGGCCGCCGCGCACGTCGGTCGTCCACGACCGGGTGCGCGCCGTCTTGGGTGTGCGCTTCGCGTACGGCACCAGCTTGCAGCGCCCGTCGCCGCCCCAGCGCCAATCGTGGAACGGGCAGGCGACCTCGTCGCCCTTGATGGTGCCCTCGGACAGGTCGCCGCCCATGTGCCGGCAGTAGCCGTCCAGGACCTTGAGGTCGCCGTGGGAGTCGGCGAAGACCACCAGCTTGGTGCCGAACGCCTGCACCGCGTGCGGTTTCCCGTCCCTGAAGTCCTTGGCGACGCCCAGGCAGTGCCAGCCACGTGCGTACCTGGTCGGCAAGGCGCCGGGATCGATTTCCCGGATGCCGACCGGTTTGGTGTCGGTACTCACCTGTCACCTCCAACTTGCGAGCCCTCTAACTAGAACACGTTACAGTTTTCCGGTTGGCATGCGCAACGACGCCGGTCCTGGCCATGTGATATTCACGCTGGGGTATATGTAAACGATGCCGCTGTTTTCCTTCGAGGGCCGCTCACCCCGGATCGATCCCACCGCGTTCGTGGCCCCGACGGCCACCCTGATCGGCGACGTCACGGTCGAGGCGGGGGCGTCGGTCTGGTTCAACGCCGTGCTGCGCGGCGACTACGGGCCCATCGTCGTGCGGGAGGGCGCCAACGTGCAGGACGGGTCGGTGCTGCACGCGCCGCCGGGCATCCCGGTCGACATCGGCCCCGGAGCGACCGTCGCGCACATGTGCGTCATTCACGGCGTTCACGTCGGGTCCGAGGCGCTGATCGCCAACCACGCCACGGTTCTCGACGGCGCGGTGATCGGCGCGCGCAGTCTGATCGCCGCGGGGTCGCTGGTGCTCGCCGGCTCCCAGATCCCGGCCGGGATGCTCGCCGTCGGATCGCCGGCCCAGGTGAAGGGGCCGATCGCCGGAACCGGCGCGGAAATGTGGGTCAACCTCAACCCGCAGGCGTATCGCGATCTGGCGCAGCGGCACCTGAAGGGGCTGGAGCCGATCTAGGTCGGTTAGCCCGACACCTTCTTGGTGTTCGCCGCCGCGCGGTCCATCTCCCAATACGCGCGCAGGGCGAGCAGCTTGCCCTCGTCGTCGGCCCTATAGGTGAACACGCCCTCCGCCGTCGTCTGGTAGTCGCCCGTCGTGATGAGGATGTGCCCGACGTTGGCCTCCTCGTTGCCGCACTGATACGTGTCGCGAAAAACGAACTCGATCTTGGTGGTCGGGGCGATGGCCTTGTCCCAGAACGCCGAGATCGCGTCGCGGCCCCGGTGCCCCTTGCCGTCGGGGTCGAAAACCGATGGCCCGATGGGGTCCTCCACGATCGCGTCGTCGGCGAACACCGCCAGCCAGGCCTCCTTGTCCCTGGCGATGACGGCCTCGCGGGAGCGGCGGCCCGCCTCGTGCGCGGGGTTCATCTCAGGCCTTCCCATGCTTGCCGGGCTTGTCGGGCTTGTCGGCACCGACCACCCACATCGAGTAGTACTGCGAGCCGCCACCGTAGGCGTGCCCCAAGGCTTTTCGGGCGCCGGGGACCTGGTGATCGCCGCCCTTGCCCATCACCTGGATCGCCGCCTCGGCGAAGCGGATCAGACCCGACGCGCCGATCGGGTTCGACGACAACACCCCGCCCGACGGGTTCACCGGCAGCCGCCCGCCGATCTTCGTCTCGCCGGCCTCGGTGAGCTTCCAGCCCTCGCCCTCGGGGGCAAACCCGAGATTCTCCAACCACATCGGCTCGAACCACGAGAACGGCACGTAGATCTCGGCCGCGTCGATCTCGTCGATGGGGCTGCTGATGCCGGCCGCCTCCCACAGCGCCGCGGCCGCGTCACGCCCGGCCTGCGGGCTGACCTGGTCGCGCCCGGCGAACTGAAGCGGCTCGGTGCGCAGCGCGGTGGCGTGGATCCACGCCACGGGATGTCCTTGCGCCAGCCGGGATTCGGCGATCTCCTCGTCGCCGATCACCACTGCGCAGGCGCCGTCGGAGGATGGGCAGGTCTCGTCGTAGCGGATCGGGTCCCACAGCATGGGCGACTCCATCACCTTCTCCAGGGTGATGTCGGGCTGGTGCAGGTGCGCCAGCGGGTTGCGGGCCCCGTTGAGCCGGTCCTTGACCGCGACCATGGCGCCGATGTTCGTCGGGGCGCCCGAGCGGCGGATGTACGACCGCACGTGCGGCGCGAAGTAGCCGCCCGCGCCGGCGCCCACCGGCTTGATGAACGGGATCGGAATCGACAACGCCCACATGGCATTCGACTCCGACTGCTTCTCCCACGCCATCGCCAGCACCCGCCGGAACTTGCCGGACTGGACCAGGCTGGCGGCCACCACGCCGGTGGACCCACCCACCGAACCCGCGGTGTGCACCCGGATCAGCGGCTTGCCGGTGGCCCCCATGGCGTCGGCCATGAACAGCTCCGGCATCATGACGCCCTCGAAGAAGTCCGGGGCCTTGCCGACCACGACGGCGTCGATGTCGTCGAACGTCGAACCCGAGTCGGCCAGCGCCCGGTCGATGGCCTCGCGCACCAGGCCGTTCATCGAAACGTCTTGCCGCTTGGCGACATACTTCGTCTGCCCGGTCCCCAGCACCGCGGCGAGGACCGCTCCCGCACCGGCCATCAGTTCTTCCCTTCCATGACCGCGACCAGGTTCTGCTGCAGCGCCGGCCCGCTGGTGGCGTGCGCCAGCACCCGCTCCGCCGACCCGTTCCAGATATGTTGGGCCGCAAACCCGATGCGCTCGAGGCCGGCGACGAACATCGGGTTGGCCGACAGCGCGCCGCCGGACGGGTTGACCTTCGTCGCCCCCGGAATCCGGATCGCTTCCGCAATGATCAGGTGCTGGTGGGTGAAGGGCGCATGGATCTCGGCGACGTCGAGGTTGCGGATGTGCCCGCCGGTGGCCGCCCTGGCCGCCGCCGTGGTCGACGGCGACTCGGTGAGGTCGCGCGCACCCAGCACGGGAGACTCGATGCGATGCTCGATTCCGGTGATCCACGCCGGGTTCTCGCGCAGCTCGCGGGCGCGGTCGTCGGCCGCGAGCACGATCGCGGCGGCCCCGTCGGTGATCGGCGCGATGTCGTGGCGCCGCAACGGGTCCGCGAAGAACGGCCGCTCGAGCAGGTCGTCGAAGTTGATCGGCGGTTCCACGGAGTCCACCCTTTTGGCTTGCGCGAAGGAATCGAAGGCAACCCGGGCCATCTGCTCGAAGTTCCACTTTCCGGTGTCGAGCCCGATGCGGGCCTGCAGCCCCGCGATCGACACCGAATCCGGCCACAGCGGCGCGACGGTGTAGGGATCGGTCTGCCGCGACAGGATACGGCGCAGGTTTCCGGCCGAGGACTTGCCGAAGCCGTACACCAGCGCGGTGTCGACCTCACCGGTCAGGATCTTGATGTAGGCCTCGTACAGGGCCCAGGCCGCGTCCATCTCGACGTGTGATTCGTTGATCGGCGGGACGGCGCCGATCGAGTCGATCGCCGAGATGAACGAAAACGCCCGTCCGGCAAGGTAATCCGAAGATCCCGAACACCAGAAGCCGATGTCGGCCTTGGTGATGCCGAGGTCCTCGTAGAGCTGGGCGAAGCACGGCATCAACATCTCGACGCCGTTGGTGGTGCCGTCGGTGTTGCGGACATGCGGGGCGTGGGCAAAGCCGACGACCGCGACGTTGCGAGCGCTCATTGCAAGTAGGCCCTTTACAGGTGGTGCTTGTAGGTGTCGTAGTCGGCGTCGGGTTCCCCGGTCGGCCGGAAGTACTCGATGTTGTCGATGCCAAAACCCCACTCCTCGCGGGGTTTCCACACCGCCTCGACGCGCATGCCCATCCGCACCTCGTTCGCGTCGACGTCGGCGACCAGATGCAAGAACGGGATGTCGGCACCGTCGAGCAGCACGTAGGCCGCCACGTAGGGCGGCTTGATGCGCTGACCCTTGAACGGGATGTTGATGATCGCGAACGTCGTCACCGTGCCCTTGTCCGGCAGCTCGACGAACTCGGTGGTCGGCTGGCCGGTGGCGGGGTCGGCGCCGTGCGGCGGGAAGTACACCTTGCCGTCCTTGCCCGTGCGCGCCCCCAGCAGCTTGCCCTCGGCGATGGCCCGCAGGTAGGCGCTCTCCTCGTGCGAGGCGGTGTGCTGGATGGTCATCTCGATGGGCGTGACGATCACGGTGACCGGTTCCCGGTCGCCCGCGGGCGGCTCCGGCACGGGCTCGGCTTGGTCGCCCAGGGCGAAGTACGCGATGTCGGTGATCGCGCCGACCGGCTCGTCGACCCAATGCGCGTGCACCCTGGCCCCGGTGCGGATGGCGTCGGCCTCCCCGGCGTCCACCGCGTGGATCAGCGGGGTGTCGGCGCCGTCGAGCCTGATCAGCGCCCACGCGAACGGCCGGTCCAGCGGCTGGCCCTCCAGCGGCTCGGGCTGCCAGGTCCACGACACCACGGTGCCGACGGCCGACACCGGTACCATCTCGCCCAGCGGCTCATAGGTAACCGGGTCATATTCCGGCGGCGGCACATGCACCCGGCCATCCGATCCGCGCGCCCCGAGGATGCGGCGCTCACGCAGTGCGGTGAAGAACTTGCTGAGCGTGGGGCCCACCGAACGGGTGTAGTCGAAGGACAACGTCAGTGGCGCGGAGAGGGGCGGCTCAGGGTGATCGATCAGGGTCGGGCTGCTCGAACTCGCTGTCACGCCTTCGAGTAGAACAGGTTCTAAGAATCGTTTCAACACCGGGTATCGGCTGAAAGGCGAACATCATGAAGCTGGGGTTGCAGCTGGGGTACTGGGGCGCTCAGCCGCCGGACAACGCCGGAGAGCTCGTCGCCGCGGCGGAGGCCGCCGGGTTCGACGCCGTGTTCACCGCCGAGGCGTGGGGATCCGACGCCTACACGCCGCTGGCCTGGTGGGGCTCGTCGACCAGCCGGGTGCGTCTGGGCACGTCGGTGGTCCAGCTGTCCGCGCGCACCCCGACGGCCTGCGCGATGGCCGCCCTGACGCTCGACCACCTGTCCGGCGGCCGGCACATCCTGGGGCTGGGCGTGTCCGGCCCGCAGGTGGTGGAGGGCTGGTACGGCCAGCCGTTTCCCAAGCCGCTGGCGCGCACCCGGGAGTACATCGACATCCTGCGGCAGGTCTGGGCCAGGGAGAAGCCGGTGACCAGCGACGGCCCCCATTACCCGCTGCCGCTGACGGGCTCCGCGACAACCGGACTCGGCAAGCCGCTCAAGCCCATCACCCACCCGCTGCGCGCCGACATCCCGATCATGCTGGGCGCCGAGGGGCCGAAGAACGTCGCGCTGGCCGCCGAGATCTGCGACGGCTGGCTGCCCATCTTCTACACGCCGCGCATGGCCGACATGTACAACGAATGGCTCGACGAGGGGTTCGCGCGGCCCGGCGCCCGCCGCAGCCGGGAGGACTTCGAGGTCTGCGCGACCGCGCAGGTGGTCATCACCGACGACCGGGCGGCGGCGCACGCCGCGATCAAGCCCCACCTGGCCCTCTACATGGGCGGCATGGGCGCGGAGGACACCAACTTCCATGCCGACGTCTACCGCCGGATGGGCTACGCGGACGTGGTCGCGGAGGTCACCAAGCTGTTCCGCAGCAACCAGAAGGACAAGGCCGCCGAGATCATCCCGGACGAACTCGTCGACGACGCCATGATCGTGGGTGACATCGACTACGTGCGTAAGCAGATCGCGGCCTGGGAGGCCGCCGGTGTCACCATGATGGTGGTCTCCGGTCGCACCCCGGAGCAGGTACGCGAGCTGGCCGCCTTGGTCTAGCCGGGTATTGCCAGGGAGTTAGAACACGTTCTAGATTTACCGGATGACAGCCTCGCAGCACACCATCGCCGGCACGGTACTGACCATGCCGGTGCGGATCCGCAAGGCCACCCAGCACATGGCGATGTTCTCGGTGGACGCCGACGCCGCGCAGCACCTGATCGACTACAGCGGCCTGCAGGTCTGCCGGTACCTGCCCGGGCGCGCGATCGTCGTCCTGATGTTGATGCACTACATCGACGGCGACCTGGGCCAGTATCACGAATTCGGGACCAGCGTGATGGTCAACCCGCCCGGGTCGACGGCGAGCGGTCCACGCGCCCTGCAGTCGGCCGGCGCCTTCATCCACCATCTGCCCGTCGACCAGCCGTTCACGCTGGAGGCAGGGACCAAGATCTGGGGCTACCCGAAAGTCATGGCGGACTTCACCGTTCGCGACGGCGGTCGGTTCGGGTTCGATTGCACCGTCGACGGCCAACTGGTGATCGACATGGAATTCCGCCGCGGCCTGCCGTTCCGGCTGACCCCGCGCCACCAGGCGCAGCGCACCTACTCGCACCGCGACGGCATCACCCGCGAGACCTCCTTCGAACACACGCTGGACGGGGTGCGCAACCGGCTTGGGGGAGTGCGCGTCCGGCTGGGCGATCACCCGTATGCGAAAGAGCTGGCGTCGCTGGGCCTTCCGAAGCGCGCGATGCTGTCCAGCTCGGCTGCCAACGTACAGATGACATTCGGTGACGCTCAGGAGATCTCATGACGACAATGACAAGGCCGGACGTCGACCTGACCGACGGCGCGTTCTACGCGGGTGACTCCCATGCCGTCTACCGCTGGATGCGGGAGAACGAGCCGGTCTTCCGGGACCGCAACGGGCTGGCCGCCGCGTCGACGTATCAGGCCGTGATCGAGGCGGAGCGCAACCCCGAGTTGTTCTCGAATGCCGGCGGCATCCGTCCCGACCAGGACGGCGTCGAGATGATGATCGAGATGGACGATCCGCAGCACCTGTTGCGCCGCAAGCTCGTCAACTCCGGCTTCACCCGCAAGCGCGTGAAAGACCAAGAGGCCAAGATCGTTTCGCTGTGCGACACGCTGATCGACGCGGTGTGCGAACGCGGCGAGTGCGACTTCGTGTGGGACCTCGCCGCGCCCCTGCCGATGGCCGTCATCGGCGACATGCTCGGTGTGCGCCCGGAGGAACGCAAGATGTTCCTCAAGTGGTCCGACGATCTGGTCAGCTTCTTGAGCAGCACGGCGGCGCAAGAGGACATGCAGGTCACCATGGATGCCTTCGCCGCCTACAGCGAATACATGATGGGGATGATCGCGGCCCGCAAGGAGCAGCCGACCGACGATCTGGTCAGCGTCCTGGTGCACGCGGAGGTCGAAGGATCGCGGCTGGAGGATCACCAGATCGTCACCGAGGTGCTGCTGCTGCTGATCGGCGGGGACGAGACCACGCGGCACACGCTGTCCGGCGGGACCAGGCAGCTGCTGCTGCACCCCGATCAGCACCGGCGGCTGGTCGCCGACCTCGGCCTGCTGCCCAACGCCATCGAGGAGATGCTGCGCTGGACCACGCCGGTGAAGAACATGGCCCGCACCATCACCGCCGACACCGAGTTCCACGGCACCGCGCTGCACCAGGGCGAGAAGATGATCCTGCTGTTCGAGTCGGCGAACTTCGACGAGAAGGTGTTCAAGGATCCCGAGAGCTTCGACATCGAGCGGTACCCGAACAACCACCTCGCCTTCGGCTTCGGGACACACTTCTGCCTGGGCAACCAACTCGCCCGTTTGGAGCTGTCGATCATGCAGACACGCCTGCTGCAGCGCCTTCCGGATATGCGCCTGGCGTCGGATGCCGAGCTGCCGCTGCGCCCGGCGAACTTCGTGTCGGGCCTGGAGAAGATGCCGGTGGCGTTCACCCCGAGCGCGCCGCTGGGCTAGCCGTCCCTACTGCGCCGAGAGTGAAACTGTTGCGAAAAATCCGCTGCGGATTCGCAACAGTTTCACATTCGACGGTTCCAGGCCGCTGATACCCGAGCGATGATGCCGCCCTCGGTGTCCTCGGCCGTCACCCGAATGTCGATCCAGCCGAGGTCGGTCAGTGCTTCCGCACGCCAGATGTCGTGGTTGAACCGCCTTCGATCCATCCAATGGTGGTCGCCTTCGTAGTCGACGCCCAACTTGATCTGCTCCCAACCCATGTCGACGACGGCGACCAGCTGGCCGTATCCGTCGTAGACCGGGATCTGGGTCTGCGGCGGCGGGAAGCCCGCGCGGATCAGCAACAGCCGCAGCCATGTCTCGCGTGGTGATTCGGCGCCCGGGTCGACGAGCGGCAGCGCGACGCGGGCACGCCGAATGCCGCGGCGACCCTTGTACCGCTCGGCGAGCAGCTCGACGTCGGCCATCTTGAGGTGTGTTGCGCGGGCAAGCGAATCGATGGCGGCAACCGCCTCACCGGTCGGGTGGCGGCAGGCCAGGTCGAGGGCGGTCCGCGCCGGCGTTGTCACCGGCATGCCGTGGAGCAACGCGATCTCGTCGCCTTCTATGCGGTCGGACCAGATTCGGATTGTCGGCGGAGCGTGGCGATTGTCGTAGATGATCTCCGCAGGGCGATGGGCGTCGACCCATTTGGCGCCGTGCAATGCCGAAGCGGAGCGGCCGGCCAGCACGCCTCGTCGCTGAGACCACAACCATGCCGCCTTCGCCCGGACCACCGCGGTGACGTCGGCGTCACGCGGAATGAAGACATCGCGATGGATGGCAACGTATCGGCTGCGCAATGCATATGGCGTCACACGACCGGATGCGACGGCCTCGCTACCGACAAATGGCGCGCCCATGCGCGGGAGTGTGCCCGACGCGACTGACACATCGGCGAAAGTGAAGCTGTTGCGAAAAAGGCGCCCGAAAACCGCAACAGTTTCACGCTCGGCGCAGGGGGGAAGGGTCCGGCGCGAGAGGGACCGGGCGCGTCAGCGGTTCTTGAATTGGGGCTTGCGCTTCTCGGCGAACGCGCGGGGGCCCTCCTTGGCGTCGTCGGACAGGAACACCTTGATGCCGATCTGGGTGTCGATCTTGAACGCGTCGTTCTCGTTCAGTCCCTCGGTCTCGCGGATCGCCCGCAGGATCGCCTGCACGGCCAACGGCCCGTTCGCCGCGATGACGTCCGCGATCTCCAGGGCCTTCGTCATCGCCTGGCCGTCGGGGACGACGTACCCGATCAGGCCCATCTCCTTGGCCTCGGCGGCGGTGATGTGGCGGCCGGTCAGCAGCAGGTCGCACGCGACCGTGTAGGGGATCTGCCGCACCAGGCGCACGGCCGAGCCGCCCATCGGGTACAGGCTCCACCTGGCCTCCGAGATGCCGAACTTGGCGCTCTCGCCGGCGACCCGGATGTCGGTCCCCTGCAGGATCTCGGTGCCCCCGGCGATCGCGGGGCCCTCGACGGCGGCGATCAGCGGTTTGGTCAGCCGGCGCCCCTTCAGCAGGGCGTCGATGCGCGAAGGGTCGTAGCTACCGTCCCTAAAAGATTCACCAGGGGGCCGTTTCGTTGCTGTCTTGAGGTCCATGCCCGCGCAGAAGTAGCCCCCGGCCCCGGCCAGGATGCAGCACCGGATGTCGTCGTCGTTGTCGACGCGATCCCAGGCCTGCACCATGATTTCCATCATTTCGGTGCTCAGCGCGTTGCGGGCGTGCGGCCTGTTCAGCGTGACGATCAGGGTGTGACCGCGCTGCTCGACCAGCGCGTCGGGTTGGTTTTCGGGTTCGCTCACAGTCCCCGCCTTCCTTGCTGAGCTTGTCAAGAAATGTAACACGTTCTAGTTTGGGTCCGTGGCCCTGAATATTGCCGACCTCGCCGAGCACGCCATCGACGCTGTGCCCGACCGTGTCGCCCTCATCTGCGGCGACGAGAAGCTGACCTACGCCCAGTTGGAGGAGAAGGCCAACCGCCTCGCGCATTACCTGCTGGATCGGGGCGTCAAGAAGGACGACAAGGTCGGGCTGTACTGCCGCAACCGCAACGAGATCGTCATCGCGATGCTCGGCATCGTGAAGGCGGGCGCCATCCTGGTCAACGTCAACTACCGCTACGTCGAGGGCGAGCTGCGCTACCTGTTCGACAACTCCGACATGGTCGCGCTCGTCCACGAGCGCCAATACTCCGACCGCGTCGCCAACGTGCTGCCGGACACCCCCAACGTCAAGACGATCCTCGTCGTCGAGGACGGCTCCGACAACGACTACCAGCGCTACGGCGGCGTCGAGTTCTACTCCGCGATCGCGCAGGGCTCGCCCGAACGCGACTTCGGCGAGCGCAGCCCCGACGACATCTACCTGCTCTACACCGGCGGCACCACCGGGTTCCCGAAGGGCGTGATGTGGCGCCACGAGGACATCTACCGGGTGCTGTTCGGTGGAACCGACTTCGCCACAGGCGAATTCGTCAAGGACGAGTACGACCTGGCCAAGGCCGCCACCGAGAACCCGCCGATGATCCGGTACCCGATTCCGCCGATGATCCACGGCGCCACCCAATCCTCCACCTGGATGTCGCTCTTCGCCGGCCAAACCACCGTTCTCGCACCGGAATTCAACGCCGAAGAGGTGTGGCGCACGATCCACGAACACAAGGTGAACCTGCTGTTCTTCACCGGTGACGCCATGGCCCGGCCGCTGCTCGACGCGCTGCTGGCCCACCCGGACGAGTACGACCTGTCGTCGCTGTTCCTGCTGGCCAGCACCGCGGCGCTGTTCTCGCCGAGCATCAAGGAGAAGCTGCTGGAGCTGCTGCCCAACCGGGTCATCACCGATTCCATCGGCTCGTCGGAGACCGGCTTCGGGGGCACCAGCATCGTCACCAAGGACGCGCCGCACAGCAGCGGCCCGCGGGTGACGATCGATCACCGCACCGTCGTCCTCGACGAGGACGGCAACGAGGTCAAGCCCGGCTCGGGGGTGCGCGGCTTCATCGCCAAGAAGGGCAACATCCCGGTCGGCTACTACAAGGACGAGAAGAAGACCGCGGAGACGTTCCGGACCATCAACGGCGTCCGCTACGCCATCCCGGGCGACTACGCCCAGGTCGAGGAGGACGGCACGGTCACCATGCTGGGCCGCGGCTCGGTGTCCATCAACAGCGGCGGCGAGAAGATCTACCCCGAGGAGGTCGAGGCCGCGCTCAAGGCGCATCCCGACGTCTTCGACGCGCTGGTGGTCGGGGTGCCCGATCCGCGTTACGGCCAGCACGTGGCCGCCGTCGTGCAGGCCCGGCCGGGGGCGCGGCCGACGCTGGCGGAGCTGGACAGCTTCGTGCGCTCCGAGATCGCCGGATACAAAGTGCCGCGCAGCCTTTGGCTCGTCGACGAGGTCAAGCGTTCGCCGGCCGGCAAGCCCGACTACCGCTGGGCCAAGGAACAGACCGAGGCGCGGCCCGCCGACGACGTGCATGCCGCCCACGCGACCGCCTGAGCCGCCGGACGGTGTGACCGACTTCGTCAAGCACCAGCCCGGGGCGCCTGCCGGCTTCTTCGGCTGGGAAGCCGCGGGGTTGCGCTGGCTTTCCAGCGTCGACGGCGGCGTGCCCTGCGCCCGGGTGGTTTCCTTCGATGCGACGAGCCTGACCCTGCGGCGGCTCGATTCGGCGGCCCCGAGCCCGGCGGCGGCGCGCGTGCTCGGCAACCGGCTGGCCGTCACGCACGACGCGGGTGCCGCGGCGTTCGGCGCGGGCCCCGACGGCTGGGACGGGCCGGGGTTCTTCGGGCCGTTGTCGCAGCCGTTGCCGATGTCGCTGCGGCGGCACAACAGCTGGGGCGAGTTCTACGCCGCGGAGCGGCTGGCGCCCATGGCCGAGCGCGCGGCGCCGCGGCTAGAGGCTTCCACGCGCGCCGCGATCGACTCCGTCGCTGCGCGTTGCCGGGCGGGCGATTTCGACGACGACGACCAACCGGCGCGCCTGCACGGCGATCTGTGGAGCGGCAACGTGATGTGGACGCCCGACGGGGTGGTGCTGATCGACCCGGCCGCGCATGCCGGTCACCGCGAGACCGATCTGGCGATGCTCGCGCTGTTCGGCTGCCCGCACCTCGACACCATCCTCGCCGGCTACCAGGAGGTGCGATCGCTGAAACCCGGCTGGCGCAACCGGATTGGGCTGCACCAGCTCTTTCCGCTGCTGGCGCACGTGGTGCTGTTCGGGGGCGGCTACGCACGGCAGACGGAGGCCGCCGCCCGGGCCGCGCTGGCCGCTTGACACCGGGCTAGAGTCAGACCTCGATGACGATCGACGTGTGGATGCAGCATCCGACCGTGCGGTTCCTGCGCAGCGACATGCTGGCCTCGCTGCGGCGCTGGACGGGCGGCTCCATTCCGGACGCCGACATCCCGATCGAGGCGACCATCGCGGCGATGGACGCCGCCGGCGTCGACCTGGGCCTGCTCAGCGCGTGGCGCGGGCCGAACGGTCAGGACCTGGTTTCCAACGACGAGGTGGCCGAGTGGATTCGGTTGCACCCGAACCGGTTTGCGGGGCTGGCCACCGTCGATCTCGACCGCCCGATGGAAGCGATCCGCGAGTTGCGGGGCCGCGTGCGCGACGGCGGATTCGTGGGCCTGCGGGTGGTGCCCTGGCTGTGGAACGCGCCACCCACCGATCGCCGCTACTACCCCCTGTTCGCCGAGTGCGTGGAGCGCGGCGTGCCGTTCTGCACCCAGGTCGGCCACACCGGCCCGCTGCGGCCGTCGGAGACCGGGCGCCCCATCCCCTACATCGACCAGGTCGCCCTCGACTTTCCGGAGCTGGTCATCGTGTGCGGTCACGTCGGCTACCCGTGGACCGAGGAGATGGTCGCGGTCGCCCGCAAACACGAGAACGTGTACATCGACACGTCCGCCTACACGATCAAACGGCTGCCGCAGGAGCTCATCAGGTTCATGAAAACCGGTACGGGACAACGGAAAGTCCTATTCGGCACCAACTACCCGATGATCGCCCCCGCGCACGCCCTGGCCGGCCTGGACGAACTGGGGCTGACCGACGAGGCCCGCCACGATTTCCTGCACGGCAACGCCGAGCGCGTGTTCAGACTGGAGGCACACTCGTGAACGGTGCTCAGGGCCTGATCAACACCCTGGTCGACGGCGGCGTGGACGTGTGTTTCGCCAACCCGGGCACCTCGGAGATGCACTTCGTCGCCGCGCTGGACGCGGTGCCCGGGATGCGCGGTGTGCTGGCCCTCTTCGAGGGTGTCGCCACCGGCGCGGCCGACGGGTACGCCCGCATGGCAGGCCGGCCGGCGGCGGTGCTGCTGCACCTGGGCCCCGGGCTGGGCAACGGCCTGGCCAACCTGCACAACGCCCGCCGGGCCGGGGTGCCGATCGTGGTCGTCGTCGGCGACCACGCCACCTACCACAAGAAGTACGACGCGCCACTGGAATCCGACATCGACGCGCTCGCCGGCACCGTCTCGGGATGGGTGCGCCGCACGGAGGCGGCCGGCGATGTCGCGGCCGACGCCGCCGCCGCGATCGCCGCCAGCCGGTCCGGCCCCTGCGTCGCGACCCTGATCCTGCCCGCGGACGCGTCGTGGTCGGACGGGGCCGAGGTCGCCGAGGTGGCCCCCGCGCCGGCCGCGGGCGTCGACCCTACTCCGGCGCCCGAGGTGCTGCAGGTGCTGCGGTCGGGGGAGCCCACGGTGATCATGGTGGGCGGGGACGCCACCCGCGGCGCCGGGCTGTCCGCGGCCGCGCGGATCGCCGATGCGACGGGGGCGCGCCTGCTGTGCGAGACGTTCCCGACGCGGCTCGAGCGCGGCGCGGGCGTGCCGGCCGTGGACCGGCTCGCGTACTTCGCCGAGGCCGCTACCGCGCAGCTGGACGGCGCCAAGCATCTGGTGCTGGCCGGCGCCCGGTCGCCGGTGTCCTTCTTCGCCTACCCCGGGATGCCCAGCGACCTGGTGCCGGCCGGTTGCGAGGTGCACACGCTGGCCGGGCACACCGGCGCGGCCGCCGCGCTGGCCGCGTTGGCCGACGAGATCGCGCCCGGGACGGTCGCCGCGGTGGCGGCCGCGTCGCGCCCGCAGCTGCCGACCGGGGCGCTGACCGCCGCGTCGGTGGCCGACGTGATCGGTGCGCTGCTGCCCGAGCGGGCCATCGTCGTCGACGAGGCGAACACGTCCGGTGTGCTGCTGCCGCAGGCCACCGCGGGCGCGCCGGCCCACGACTGGTTGACGCTGACCGGCGGGGCGATCGGCTACGGCATCCCAACCGCGGTCGGTGCCGCGGTCGCCGCGCCCGACCGGCCGGTGCTGTGCCTGGAGTCCGACGGGTCGGCCATGTACACGATCTCGGGCCTGTGGACCCAGGCGCGGGAAAACCTCGACGTGACCACCGTCCTCTACGACAACAGCGCCTACGACATCCTGCGGATCGAGCTGGCGCGGGTGGGCGCCGGGTCGGCCCCCGGCCCCCGGGCGCTCGACCTACTCGACTTGTCAAGGCCGACAATGGATTTCGTCAAGATCAGCGAGGGCATGGGAGTTCCCGCCCGCCACGCCACCACCGCGGAAGAGCTCGCCGACGCGCTGCGGGCGGCCTTCGCCGAACCCGGGCCGCACCTGATCGACGCGGTCGTCCCGTCAATAACGCGCTAGCCCGGGAAGCCGGCTCAGCAGCCAGTCGGCCAGGGCGTTGAGAACCTCCACGCCCGTCTCGAACACCCCGTCGGAGACCTCGGCGGCCAGCGCCACGCCCCACTCCCCGGACGGGGTGGGCACGATCCCGAACTGCCGCACCAGGTAGTCACCGTTTACCCCCGGCCCCCAACCACCCTTTGCGGCAAGGCCTTTGGCGGCCAGCCCCCACTGCTGGCCGGCGGTGAGGCGCCGCATCATGTCGACGACGTCGGCCGAATCGGGGATGGACGCCAGCTCGGCGGCGAACCGCGCCTGGCGCTGCAGGGTCCACTCGGTCTGCCCAAATGCGGTGTAACCGCGGCGAAGCCGGCGCGATTCCACCACGGTGGCGGTGTCACCGCCCTCGGCGATGACGCCCTGCACCTGCCGCGCCGCGTCCGCCGGATCACCCAGACCGGACCACAATTGCTCGGACGCGCGGTTGTCGGATTCGGTGATGGCCTTCACGGCCAGGTCCTTGGCGCGCAACCAATCGCTGCGCAGCGCCGCGATCGCCAACGGCACCTTGATCGTCGACCAGGCAACACCGGACCACCACCGGCCCAGCGAATACGTCCGGTCCGGGCGGGCGATCGCGATGCCGACGCTGGCCGGCACCGCGGCGGCAAGCTGGTCGAAACTCGCTTCGAGCGCGAGCTCAAGCGGACGGGACGTCATGTGCCTACCGGCGGATCGGCCACACCGGGTCGCCGCACTCGACGCCCTCCGACGACAACTGCCGCTTGAGCACCTTGAAGGTCACCGTGCGCGGCAGCTGTGCGCAGACCCTCACGTACGACGGCCACTGCTTGGGTCCTAAGTCCGGTTGTTCGGCCAGGAAGGCCCGGAATTTCTCCGGGTCGAACTCGGCGCCGGGCGCCAGCACCAACGCCGCCATCACCTGGTCACCGACGACCGGATCGGGCACCGCATAGACCGCCACCTCGGCCGCATCAGGATAGCGCAGCAACACCCGCTCGATCGGAGCCGCGCCGAGGTTCTCGCCGTCGACCCGCATCCAATCGCCAAGTCTCCCAGCAAAGTAGGCGTAGCCGGCGTCGTCGCGGTAGGCGAGGTCGCCGCTGTGATAGATCCCGCCCGCCATCCGCTCGGCCTCGGCGGCCTCGTCGTTGTAGTAGCCCTCGAAACGGCCCGACCCCGCGGTGTTCACCAGCTCGCCGACCACCCCGACCGGGCACGGCTCGCCGGTGTCGGGGTCCACGATGTCCAGGCCCTCGGTGAGCGGGCCCAGCGCGCCGGGCGGGGTGTCGGGGGTGCGGGCGATCGCCACACCGCCCTCGGTGGAACCGAACCCGTCCTGCACCACACACCCGAACCGGCGGCCGAAGCGCTCGACGTCGGCGGGCACGCCCTCGTTGCCGTACACCGCCCGCAGCGGGTTGTCCGCATCGTCGGGCCGCTCGGGGGTGGCCAGCACATACGACAGCGGCTTGCCCACGTAGTTGGCGTAGGTGGCGCCGTAGCGACGCACATCGGCCAGAAAGTTCGACGCAGAGAACTTGCGCCGCAACGCCATTGACCCCTGGCACGCGGCCGCCACCGCCCAGCCCACCAGCACCGCGTTGGAATGGAACAGCGGCATCGACACGTAGCAGACGTCGTCGCGACCCAGGCCGAATCGCTGCGTCATCGTCACGCCGGCGATCGCGACCTTGCCGTGGCTGCACTTCACCGCCTTCGGGTCACCGCTGGTGCCCGACGTGAAGATCAGCATGAACAGGTCGGCGGCCGACGCGGAGCGAAAACGCACCTCGGCGTCCCGATGCGCGGACACCTCGTCGGCCCAGTCGGCGGAATCGACGTTCAGGTGCTCGATATCGCCCAGCGTGACCGCCGATTTCGTGTCGGCCAGCACCAGCTGGCAGTCGGCCCGGGCGATGTCGCGGGCCAGGGCCTCGCCGCGGCGCACCGGGTTGAGGCCCACCGGGACGATCCCCGACATGCCGGCCGCCACCAGCATCGCCGAGAAGAACGGCGTGTTCTCCAGCAACACGCCGACGTGCGGTGGCCGTGCCGGGTCGAGGCGTTCGCGCAGGGCCGCCGCGATCGTGGCGCCGTGGCGGATGTGGTCGCGCCAGCTGGTGAACGAATCCTCGAAGTAGACGCCGCGGTCGTCGATCTCGGCCAGCGGCACCAGCAGTTCGGTGACCGTGCGGTCGGTTGCGCCGCTAAGCAGGGGTTTCCGCCAGTTCGCGGCCGATGCGACGCAGCTGCCCGGTCGCGCCGCCGAGCGCGAACTCGGTCTCCTTGGCGGCCAGGAAGTAACGATGCACCGGGTGATCGGTGTCCACGCCGACGCCGCCGTGCACGTGCACGATGGTGTGCGCCACCCGATGGCCGGCGTCGGCGGCCCAGAACGCGGCGCTGGCCACGTCGATGTCGGCGGGCAGATCCTCCGAGACCCGCCACGCCGCCTGGGTGAGCGTCAGCCGCAGCCCCTTGACGTCGATGTAGCCGTCGGCCAGCCGCTGCCCGACCGCCTGGAAGCTGCCGATCGGGCGGTCGAACTGCTCGCGGGTGCGCGCGTATTCGGCGGTCATCTGCAATCCCCGCTCGAGCACGCCGAGCTGAAACGCGGTGCGGCCCAGGGTGGCGAGCATCTCGAGCCAGGCCACGGTCTCGGCGCCGCCGACCTTCCGGCCGCCGGCGACCTCGGTCCCGTCCAGCGCCAGGTGGCCCGCGCTGCCCAGGCCCGTGGTCTGCAGCGCGGTCACCGTCACGCCCGGGTCGTCGGCGGCGACCAGGAAAACGGCCGCGCCGGAATCGGTTTGGGCGGGAACCAGGAAGGCGTCCGCGACCGGGCCGAAGCCAACCTGGGTGCGGGTGCCGGTGAGGCGGTAGCCGTCCCCCGCGGGGGCGGCCTGCACTGGCCCCTCACCCATCTCGCCGGCGAGGGCGACGGTGAGGATCTTCTCGCCGGCGACCGCCGGCGCGCCCCAGCCCTGCTGCAATTCCTCGGAGCCGAACCGGGCCAGCGCCCCGGCGCCCAGGACGACCGAGTCCAGGTAGGGCACCGCGGCCAGCTGGTGGCCCAGCGCGACCAGCACGGCCGTTTGCTCGAGCACCCCGAAACCGTCGCCGCCCAGCGACGCCGGCGCCGCGCTGGTCAGGATGTCGGCCTCGATGAGCTTGCGCCACAGCTCGCGGTCGAACCGCTGGTCCAGACCGTCCAGCTCGCGCTGGTGCTCCGGTGTGCACACCGCGTCCACGATGGTGTCGACCAGCCCCGCGAGGTCGTTGGCCGCTTCGGTCGTCCTGAAATCCATGAATGTCGTCCTTAACTCAGCGGCTGGCCCGGGGCAATCCCAGCGCGACCATCCCGATGATGTCGCGCTGCACTTCGTTGGTGCCGCCCCCGAAGGTCAGGATCAGGCACGCCCGGTGCATCCGTTCGACTCGGCCGCGCAACAGCGCGCCCGGCGAGTCCGGACGCAGCGTCGCCGCGGTGCCCAAGACCTCCATCAGCAGCCGGTAGGCCTCGGTGGCCAGCTCGGTGCCGAACACCTTGGCCGCCGACGCGTCGGCCGGCCCCAGCGAGTCGCTGTCCGACGACGCGAGTTCCCAGTTGATCAGCTTGAGCACCTCGGCCTTGGCGTGCACCCGGGCCAGGTTCAGCTGCACCCACTCCGAGTCGATGAGCCGGGCCCCGCCGTCGTCCTTGGTGTGCTGCGCCCACTCGCGGACCTCGCGCAGGGCCACGATGATCGGTTGTGCCGACACCAGGGCGACGCGTTCGTGGTTGAGCTGGTTGGTCACCAGCTTCCAGCCGCCGTTCTCCTCGCCGACCAGATTGGTCACCGGTACGCGCACGTCGGAGTAATAGGTGGCGCTGGTGTCGGGGCCGGCCATGGTGTGCACCGGCGTCCAGGAGAAGCCGTCGGCGGTCGTCGGGACGATCAGCACCGAGATGCCGCGGTGCTTTTTCGCCTCGGTGTTGGTGCGCACCGCCAACCAGACGTAGTCGGCGTACTGGATCAGGCTGGTCCACATCTTCTGGCCGTTGACCACATAATCGTCGCCGTCGCGCACCGCGGTGGTGCGCAGGTTGGCCAGGTCGGTGCCGGCGCCGGGCTCGGAGTAGCCGATCGAGAAGTGCAGGTCGCCCGCGGCGATCTTGGGCAGGAAGAACTTCTTCTGCTCGTCGGTGCCGAACGCCATGATCGTCGGCGCCACGCTGTTGATGGTCAAAAACGGCACCGGGGCGCCGGCGATGGCGGCCTCGTCGGTGAAGATCAGCGAGTCCATCGGGGACCGATCCTGGCCGCCGTACTCCTTGGGCCAGTTCAGGGTGAGCCAGCCGTCCTTGCCCATCTGCGCGACGGTCTCCCGGTAGACGTTGCCGACGCCGATTTCGCCCTGCGTCGAGCTCAGCGCCTCGCGGCGCTCCGGGGTCATCAGCGTGCTGAAGTACGACCGCAGCTCGCGACGCAGCTCCTCCTGTTCAGGGGTGTAACTGATGCGCATTCCAGCCGTCCTCCGGTTAAGCGTCGTCGACCAACGGCCACCCGTTCGTCTCCCCGGTTGTAACACGTTCTAGTCTTGGAATCCAGCGACCGTTTCGCCAGACGTACCGGGGCCCTATGGTGGAGCTACATACCGATAGGGCGCGTGCTCAGGTCGAAGGCCAGGTTCAAGGAGGGTGCCGTGCGGGTGATCGTGGATCGTGACCGGTGTGAAGGTAACGCGGTGTGCATGGGAATCGCGCCGGACATCTTCGAGCTGGACGATGAGGACTACGCCGTCGTGAAGACCGATCCGATTCCGCCCGACCGAGAGCAGCTGGCCGAGCAGGCGATCGCCGAATGCCCGCGCGCGGCGCTGCTGCGCGAGGACTAGCGGCCGGCCACCGAAACTAGAGGTATTCATAAATTGACTAGCAGCACGAACGCGACCGATCTGTCCGGAAAGGTCGCGGTGGTCACCGGTGCGGCCGCGGGGCTGGGGCGCGCCGAGGCGCTCGGCCTGGCCCGGCTCGGCGCCACCGTCGTCGTCAACGACATCGCCTCGGCGCTGGACGCCTCCGACGTCATCGACGAGATCAACTCCGCCGGCGCTGAGACCGGTGCCAAGGCCGTCGCCGTTGCCGGGGACATCAGCCAGCGCGCCACCGCCGACGAGCTGATCGGCTGCGCCGACGGGCTGGGCGGGCTGGACATCGTGGTCAACAACGCCGGGATCACCCGCGACCGGATGCTGTTCAACATGTCCGACGAGGAATGGGACCTGGTCATCGCGGTGCACCTGCGCGGCCACTTCCTGTTGACCCGCAACGCCGCCGCCTACTGGCGCACCAAGGCCAAGGACGCGGGCGGTTCGGTCTTCGGCCGGATCGTCAACACCGCGTCCGAGGCCGGCCTGGTGGGCCCGGTGGGGCAGGCCAACTACGGGGCCGCCAAGGCGGGCATCATCTCGCTCACCCTGACGGCGGCCCGGGCGCTGGGCCGCTACGGGGTGTGCGCCAACGCGATCTGCCCGCGGGCCCGCACCGCGATGACGGCCGACGTGTTCGGCGCAGCACCAGACATAGAGGAAGGCGCCATCGACCCGTTGTCGCCGGAGCACGTGGTGCGCCTGGTCCAGTTCCTGTCGTCGCCCGCCGCCGCGGAAGTCAACGGCCAGGTGTTCATCGTTTACGGCCCGCAGGTGGCGCTGGTCGCGGCGCCGACCGCGGAGCACAGGTTCATCGCCGAGGGCGCGGAATGGGACCCCGCCCAACTCAGCGCCACACTGCGGAATTACTTTGCTGGCCGTGATCCGGAAAAGAATTTTTCCGCGGTCGGGCTGATGGAGCAATAACGATGCCGGGGGAGTTCACGGGGGGAAATCGGCGAGTAGAACATGTGTCAGATTGATTACGGCGCAACGGCCTGACCTGGACAAATTAACGCTTTGGATAGAGAAATGCCGTTCATTGACACGGTGAACTTCTTCTGAGTTAATATGATCCGGCTCACACCGAGCCGCTTGTGTCCGAAGGCCGCGCTAAGGCGAAACGTAGGCTTCGCCGCGAGCAGCAGAGGGGGGTGCGTAAGTTGAGGCAACAACTTGCGGTCCCGGCTCGCGCCGTCGGCGGCTTCTTCGAAATGATGATCGACACGGGCCGCGCGGCTTTCCGGCGGCCCTTCCAATTCGGCGAGTTCCTGGACCAGACGTGGATGATCGCCCGCGTGTCACTGGTCCCCACGCTGCTGGTGTCCATCCCCTTCACCGTCCTGGTGGCGTTCACCCTGAACATCCTGCTGCGCGAGATCGGTGCGGCCGACTTGTCCGGCGCCGGAACGGCGTTCGGCACCATCACCCAGCTGGGCCCGGTCGTCACCGTGCTCGTCGTGGCCGGCGCCGGTGCGACCGCGATCTGCGCCGACCTGGGTGCCCGCACCATCCGCGAGGAGATCGACGCGATGCGGGTGCTGGGCATCGACCCGATCCAACGGCTCGTCGTGCCAAGGGTTTTGGCGTCCACCGTGGTCGCGCTGCTGCTCAACGGGCTGGTGTGCGCCATCGGTTTGTCCGGCGGTTACGTGTTCTCCGTCTTTCTTCAGGGCGTCAACCCGGGCGCGTTCATCAACGGGCTGACCGTGCTCACCGGGCTGCGCGAGCTGGTGCTCGCCGAGGTCAAGGCGCTGCTGTTCGGCGTGATGGCCGGGCTCGTCGGGTGTTACCGAGGCCTGACGGTCAAGGGTGGGCCCAAGGGCGTCGGCAACGCCGTCAACGAAACCGTCGTGTACGCGTTCATCTGCCTGTTCGTCATCAACGTGGTGATGACCGCCATCGGCGTGCGGATCACGGCGAAGTGATGGGACGAGTGAGCAACCGATGAGCTACGACGTGACTTACCGGTTGCGCAACGCGGTGTCGAGGGTGCTGCAGGGCCCGGTCGACGACTTCGGTGAGCAGGCGTTGTTCTACGGCCAAACCCTGCGCTACGTCCCCAACGCGCTCACCCGGTACCGCAGGGAGACGATCCGCAACATCGCCGAGATGACGCTGGGCGCAGGCGCTCTCGTCATGATCGGCGGCACGGTCGGGGTCGCGGCCTTCCTGACGCTGGCCTCCGGCGGCGTCATCGCCGTGCAGGGCTACTCGTCGCTGGGCAACATCGGCATCGAGGCGCTGACCGGGTTCCTGTCGGCATTCCTCAACGTGCGCGTCGTCGCCCCGGTGATCGCGGGCATCGCGTTGGCGGCCACGATCGGCGCCGGCGCCACCGCCCAATTGGGTGCCATGCGGGTGTCCGAGGAGATCGACGCCGTCGAATGCATGGCGGTGCACTCGGTTTCCTACCTGGTGTCCACCCGGCTGATCGCCGGCCTCATCGCGATCGTCCCGCTGTACTCGCTGTCGGTGCTCGCCGCGTTCTTCGCCGCCCGCTTCACCACGGTGTACATCAACGGGCAGTCGAAGGGACTTTACGACCACTACTTCAATACGTTCCTCATACCGTCCGACCTACTGTGGTCGTTCCTGCAGGCGATCGTGATGTCCATCGCGGTGATGCTCGTCCATACCTATTACGGCTACAACGCGCACGGCGGGCCCGTCGGCGTCGGCATCGCGGTCGGCCAGGCGGTG
Organism: Mycobacterium sp. NGS26; assembly: GCF_059813025.1. Taxonomy (NCBI): domain Bacteria; kingdom Bacillati; phylum Actinomycetota; class Actinomycetes; order Mycobacteriales; family Mycobacteriaceae; genus Mycobacterium; species Mycobacterium sp. NGS26. The sequence goes on along the minus strand of NZ_JCALDU010000001.1, from coordinate 879,915 downwards.
CGGACCTCGCTGATCGTCGTGGTGGTCATCACTTTGTTCATCTCGCTCGCCGTCTACGGCGCGTCGGGTAACTTCAACCTCTCCGGATAAGGGGCCGCTCACAAGACATGGCAGAAGGCGAATCGCGACGCAGCACAGTCCGGCTGGCAGCAGCGCTGCTGGCCGGATTGATCGTGGCATTCACCGCTCTGACATATCTGTCCTACACGGCGGCTTTCGCCTCGACGGACACCGTCACCGTGTGGTCGAAACGGGCCGGGCTGGTAATGGACAAGGGCGCCAAGGTCAAATACCGCGGCATCCAGATCGGCAAGGTGTCCGACATCGCCTACAAGGACGACCAGGCCCGGCTGACGCTGGCCATCAACAGCGACCAGATGCATTTCATTCCTTCCAACGCGACGGTGCACATCGCGGGCAACACCATCTTCGGGGCCAAGTCGGTGGAATTCATTCCGCCCCCGACGCCCTCGCCGACATCGCTGCGCCCGGACGCGCAGGTCGAGGCGTCGGCGGTGGCGCTGGAAGTCAACACCTTGTTCCAGTCGCTGATCAACCTCCTGCACAAGGTCGACCCGGTCGAGCTGAACGGCACGCTGAGCGCGCTGGCCGAGGGCCTGCGCGGGCACGGCGACGACTTCGGTTCCCTGCTGTCGGGGCTGAATACGCTGACGCGGCAAGCGAACCCGAAGCTGCCCGCCCTGCAGGAGGACTTCCGCAAGACCGGCATCGTCACCAACAACTACGCCGACGCCGCGCCCGACCTGAACACGATCATCGACAACCTGCCGACGATCAACCGGACGGTCGTGGACCAGCAGCACAACCTCGACGACACGCTGCTGGCGACGATCGGCCTGGCCAACAATGCCTATGAGACGTTGGAGCCGGCCGAGCAGAACTTCATCGACGCCATCAACCGACTGCGGGCGCCGATCAAGGTCGCCCACGACTACTCGCCGGAATTCGGCTGTCTGTTCGCCGGAATCGAGCGCGGCATCAAGGAATTCGCCCCCCTGCTCGGTGTCCGCAAGGCGGGCCTGTTCACGTCGTCGAGCTTCGTGCTGGGTGCGCCGTCGTATACCTATCCGGAGTCGCTGCCGATCGTCAACGCCTCCGGAGGCCCGAATTGCCGCGGCCTGCCGGACATTCCGACCAAGCAGACCGGCGGGTCGTTCTATCGCGCGCCGTTCCTGGTCACCGACAACGCCAACATCCCGTACGAGCCGTTCACCGAGCTGCAGTTCGACGCGCCCTCGACGCTGCAGTTCTTGTTCCACGGCTCCTTCGCGGAACGGGACGACTTCTGATGGCGGCGTCGGGCATGCCGTCGCACCGGTCGATGGTGATCAAGGTCAGCATCTTCGCGGTGGCCATGCTGATCGTCGCGTCGGGCCTGGTGGTGATCTTCGGCGACTTCCGCTTCGGCGACGAAAACACTTACCACGCAACCTTTACCGACGTGACGAAGTTGAAGGCCGGCCAGAAGGTGCGCATCGCCGGGGTGCCGGTCGGTTCGGTGACCGGCATAAAGCTCAACCCGGACAACACCGTCGACGTGGCGTTCGGGGTCGCCCGGCGCTACACGCTGTATTCGTCGACGCGCGCGGTGATCCGGTACGAGAACCTGGTCGGCGACCGGTTCCTGGAGATCACCTCGGGCCCGGGGGAACTGCGAAAGCTGGCGCCCGGCGGCACCATCAACTCCCAACACACCCAGCCCGCCCTGGATCTCGATGCGCTGTTGGGCGGGCTGCGGCCACTGGTCAAGGGTTTGGACGCCGACAAGGTCAACACCATCAGCAGCGCGGTCATCCAGCTGTTGCAGGGCCAGGGCGGAGCGTTGTCGAACGTGCTGGCCGACACCAGCGCCTTCTCGACGGCGCTGGGCCAGCGCGACCAGCTGATCGGTGACACGATCACCAACCTCAACACGGTGCTGGGAACCGTCGACCAAAAAAGCGCGCAGTTCTCCGCCAGCGTCGACCAGCTGCAGCAGTTGATCACCGGGCTGGCCAAGAACACCGACGCGATCGCCGGAGCGATTCCGCCGCTGGCGTCGACGACGACGGATTTGACTGAGCTGCTGAAGAATTCGCGCCGGCCCCTGCAGGGCATCCTGGAAAACACCCGGCCGCTGGCGACCGAGCTGGACGACCGAAAGGCCGAGGTGAACAACGACGTCGAGCAACTGGGCGAGGACTACCTGCGGCTTGCGGCGCTGGGCGCGTACGGGTCGTTCTTCAACATCTACTTCTGCTCCGTGTCGATCAAGATCAACGGACCGGCCGGCAGCGACATCCTGATACCCATGGGCGGCCAGGTGGATCCGAGCAAGGGGAGGTGCGCTTTTGCCAAGTAACGCAAGGCGTGAACGTGACCCCCTGCGCACCGGCATCTTCGGCGTGGTGCTGGTGGTGTGCGTCGTATTGCTCGCATTCGGCTACGCCGGCTTGCCGTTCTGGCCGCAGGGCAAGACGTACGACGCCTATTTCACCGACGCCGGCGGCATCTCGCCGGGCAACTCCGTCTACGTCTCGGGTATGAAGGTCGGCAAGGTGTCCTCCGTCGGCCTGGCCGGCGACAGCGCCAAGGTGACGTTCAGCGTGGACCGGCACGTCGCGGTCGGTGACCAGTCACTGGCCGCGATCCGCACCGACACCATCCTCGGCGAGCGTTCGATCTCGGTGACCCCGGCGGGCTCCGGCAAGGCGACCACCATTCCGCTGAGCCGGACGACCACCCCGTACACGTTGGCCGGCGCGCTCGAGGATCTGGGTCACAACGCGAACGATCTGGACAAGCCGCGGTTCGAGCAGTCGCTGAACGTGCTCACCGATACGCTGCGCGACGCCACCCCGGAGCTGCGCGGAGCGCTCGACGGCGTGGCATCGCTGTCGCGCACCCTGAACCGCCGCGACGAGGCGCTGCAGGGGCTGCTGGCGCACGCGAAGTCGGTGACGGCGGTGCTGTCGCAGCGCGCCGATCAGGTCAACAAGCTGGTCAACGACGGCAACGAGTTGTTCGCCGCGCTCGACGAGCGCCGCGCCGCGCTGGGGCAGTTGATCTCGGGCATCAGCGGTCTGTCCGAACAGATCTCGGGTTTCGTGGCCGACAACCGCAAGGAGTTCGGCCCGGCCCTGAACAAGCTCAACTCGGTGCTGAGCAACCTCAACGAACGCCGCGACTACATCACCGAGGCGCTCAAACGCCTGCCCACCTACGCCACCGAACTCGGCGAGGTGGTCGGGTCCGGACCGGGATTCAACGTCAACGTGTTCAGCGTGCTTCCCGCGCCGATGATGGCGATGGTCTTCGACTTTTTCTACCAGCCCGGCAAGCTGCCGGCCAGCCTGTCGGACTACCTGCGCGGGTTGATTCAGGAACGCTGGATCATCAGGCCGAAATCGCCATGAGAAGGATCGCCGGCAGCAGGGGGCTGCGTTACGCCACCGTCATCGCGCTGGTCGCGGTGTCGGTGGGGGGCGTGTATGTGCTTTCCTCGCAAGCCAACAACCGAACCGTCGTCGGCTACTTCACCTCCGCCGTGGGGCTCTATCCCGGGGATCAGGTGCGCGTCCTCGGCGTTCCGGTCGGCTCGATCGACACGATCGAACCGCGGCCCTCCGACGTGAAGATCACCATGTCGGTGTCCAGGGACGTGAAGATCCCCAAGGACGCCAAGGCCGTGATCATCTCGCCGAACCTGGTGTCGGCGCGGTTCATTCAGCTCACCCCGTCATACACCGGCGGCGCGGCGCTGCCCGACGGCGCAAGCATCGACCTGAATCACACCGCGGTCCCGGTGGAGTGGGACGAGGTGAAGCAGGCGCTGACGCAGTTGGCCGTGCAGCTGGGTCCGACGACGGCGTCGGCGCAGGGGCCGTTGGGCAGGGCGATCAACCAGGCCGCGGACACGCTGGACGGCAAGGGCGAGTCGTTCCACAACGCGTTGCGTGAACTGTCGCAAGCCGCTGGGCGCCTGGGGGATTCGCGCAGCGACATTTTCGGCACCGTCAAGAACCTGCAGGTGCTGGTCAACGCGCTGTCGAACAGCAACGAGCAGATCGTGCAGTTCGCCGGGCACGTCGCGTCGGTGTCGCAGGTGCTCGCCGACAGCTCGCGCCACCTGGACAACACCCTGGGCACGCTGAACCAGGCGCTCTCGGACATCCGGGGATTCCTGCACGAGAACAACTCGACGATCATCGATACGGTCAACAACCTCAACGACCTGGCGCAGACGCTGAGCGACCAGAGCGACAACATCGAGCAGGTGCTGCACGTCGCCGGCCCCGGTATCGCCAACTTCTACAACATCTATGACCCCGCCCAGGGCACGCTGAACGGCCTATTGTCGATACCGGAGTTCGCCAACCCGGTGCAATTCATCTGCGGCGGCTCCTTCGAGACCGCCGGCGGCCCGGAGGCGCCCGACTACTTCAGGCGCGCCGAGCTCTGTCGCGAGAGGCTGGGCCCGGTGCTGCGCCGCCTCGCCGTGAACTATCCGCCGGTGATGTTCCACCCGCTCAACACGATCACCGCCTACAAGGGCCAGATCATCTATGACACCCCGGAGACCCAGGCCAAGGCGGCGACCCCGATTCCGCAGCTGACCTGGATACCGGCGCAGGGTGCGCACCCGGCGCCGCCGGCGGCGAACCCTGCGGATCTGCAGAGCCTGCTTCTTCCGACCGCGCCGCAAGCGGGTCCCCCGCCGGGCTCGGCGTTCGGTCCGCTGCCCGGCCCCCCGCCGAACGCGCCCGGCCCGCCGGCGCCGACCGATCAGGCCGGTGGCGGATGAATCGGATCTGGTTGCGCGGCAGCGCTTTAGCGGCGGGCAGCGTGCTGCTGGCCGGTTGCCAATTCGGCGGGCTGAACTCGTTGGTGATGCCCGGGACGGCCGGTCACGGCAGCGGCGCGTACACCGTCACCGTCGAGATGCCCGACGTAGCGACGCTGCCGCAGAACTCGCCGGTGATGGTCGACGACGTCACCGTCGGCAGCGTCTCCGGCATTTCGGCCGAGCAGCGGGCCGACGGATCCTTCTATGCCGCAGTGAAGTTGGCGTTGAACAAGGACGTCGTACTGCCGGCCAACGCCACCGCGACGGTCGCCCAGACGTCGCTGCTGGGTTCGATGCACATCGACCTGGCTCCCCCGAAGGGCAAGCCGGCCACCGGCAGGCTGAAGGGCGGGTCCACGATCGCGGAGGCCAACACGGGCCGCTATCCCACCACCGAAGAGGTGCTGTCGGCCCTCGGTGTGGTGGTGAACAAGGGCAATCTCGGTGCGCTGGAAGAGATCACCGACGAGACCTACCAGGCCTTCGCCGGCCGACAGGACCAGTTCGTCGACCTGGTCCCCAGGCTGGCGGAGCTGACCGCCGGACTCAACCGGCAGGTCAACGACATCATCGATGCGGTCGACGGGTTGAACCGCTTCTCCGCGACCCTGGCGCGCGACAAGGACAACCTGGGCCGGGCGCTGGACACCCTGCCCGAGGCGCTTCGCGTGCTCAACAAGAATCGCCCGCATATCGTCGAAGCGTTCGCCGCGCTGAAGAAGCTGGCGCTGGTGACCTCCAACGTGCTGGCGAAAACCAAGGTGGACTTCGCCGAGGACCTCAAGGGCCTGTATTCGGTCGCCAAGACCCTCAACGACAACCGGAAGAACTTCGTCACCTCGCTGCAGCTGCTGCTGACGTTCCCGTTCCCCAACTTCGGCATCAAGCAGGCCGTGCGCGGCGACTACCTCAACGTCTTCACCACCTTCGACCTCACCCTGCGCCGGATCGGTGAAACGTTCTTCACCACAGCGTATTTCGACCCGAACATGGCCCACATGAACGAGATCCTCAACCCGCCCGATTTCTTGACCGGCGAGATGGCCAACCTGTCCGGGCAGGCGGCCGACCCGTTCAAGATTCCGCCCGGCACGGCGTCAGGGCAGTAGGGCGGCGCAGATGATCGACAGACTGACCAGGGTCCAGCTCGCCATATTCGCGGTGATCACCGCGATCACGCTGACCGTCATGGCGGTCTTCTACCTGCGGCTGCCGGCCACGTTCGGCATCGGGACCTACGGCGTGAGCGCCGACTTCGTCGCGGGCGGCGGGCTGTACAAGAACGCCAACGTCACCTACCGGGGCGTCGCGGTCGGCCGGGTGGAATCGGTGGGGCTCAACCCCAACGGCGTCACGGCCGAGATGCGGCTCAACAGCGGCACACCCATCCCGTCGAACGTCACCGCCACCGTCAAGAGCGTGTCGGCCGTCGGCGAGCAGTACATCGACCTGGTGCCACCGAGCAGCCCGTCATCGGTCAAGTTGCGCAACGGATCTCGCATCGAGCGGCAGAACACCCGGATCGGCCAGGACGTGGCCGACCTGTTGAAGCGGGCGGAGACATTGGTCAACAGCCTCGGCGACACCCGGTTGCGCGAGCTGCTGCACGAGACGTTCGTCGCGGCCAACGGCTCAGGGCCCGAACTGGCCCGGCTGATCGAGTCCGCCCGGCTGCTGGTGGACGAGGCCAACGTCAACTATCCGCAAGTCTCGGAGTTGATCGATCAGGCGGGCCCGTTCCTGCAGGCCCAGATTCGCGCCGGCGCCGACATCAAGTCGCTGTCGGACGGGTTGGCGCGGTTCACCTCCGAGGTGCGCCAGGCCGACCCCCAGCTGCGCTCCACGTTGGCCACCGCCCCGGGCGCGACCGACGAGGCCAGCACCGCGTTCTCCGGCATCCGCCCGTCGTTCCCGGCGCTGGCGGCCAGCCTGGCCAACCTCGGCCGGGTCGGCGTGATCTACCACAAGTCGATCGAACAGCTGCTGGTGGTGTTGCCCGCGTTGTTCGCCGCGATCACCACCGCCGCCGGCGGCACCCCGCAGGACGAGGGCGCCAAGCTGGACTTCAAGCTCGACCTGAACGACCCGCCACCGTGCGCCGTCGGCTTCCTGCCCCCGCCGTTGATGCGGACACCGGCCGACGAGACGGTGCGCGAGCTCCCGAAGGACATGTACTGCAAGGTCGCCCAGAACGACCCCAGCACCGTGCGCGGCGCCCGTAACTATCCCTGCCAGGAGTTCCCCGGCAAACGGGCACCGACGATCCAGTTGTGCCGCGACCCGAAGGGCTACGTGCCGGTGGGCCGCAACCCGTGGCGCGGTCCGCCGGTGCCCTACGACACGCCGGTGACGAACGGGCTGAACACGTTGCCGCCCAACAAGTTCCCGTACATCCCGCCGGGCGCCGAACCCGATCCGGGCACTCCGATCGTCGGGCCGCCCCCACCCGGTGTGGTCCCCGGGCCGGGGCCGCTGCCGAACCACCAGCCGGCCTACGCCCCGCCGCCGCCCAACGACAACGGGCCGCCGCCGCCGTTCACGTCGTGGCAGCCGCCCGGGGTGCCGCCGGTGCCGCCCCAGCTGCCGTATCCGAAGTGGCTGCCGCCCCCGGCACCGCCGGAGGGGATCAATCCTCCGCCGGCGGGCCCGGGGCCGGAGAAGCCGTGGGGGCCGCCGCCGCCCGGTCAACCGCAGGCCAGCGGCCCGGCCTACGCCACCTACGACCAGCGCACGGGAGCCTTTGTGGACCCGGCGGGCGGCACTGGTATTTTCGCGCCCGGCGCCAGCGGCGCATCCAGCGCTGAGAATTGGGTGGACCTCATGCTTGATCCAAGGCCTCTTTAGTGGGAACGGGTAGTGACTGAGACGACGCAACGCGTTCGCCGGCGTGCATCGCGGGCGGCGGGCCCGGCGAGGGGCACGTCGGGCGAGGCCGCCACGGTCGACCTTCCGGCCGAGCCGAAGCCGGCCGCCAAACCTGTCACGACCCTCAAGCCGGTCAAGCCGCCGCCGCGACGGCAGCCCAACCGCGTCCTGGTCGGATGGATCGCGGCCGCCGCCGCGCTGGTGGCGATCGCGGCGCTGGCGGGCGGGCTGGCGATCATGCTCGTCCAGCAGCGCCACGCCGAGGCCGCACAAGCCCGCGATCAGCGCTTCGTGGACACCGCCACGCAGACGGTGGTCAACATGTTCAGCTACAAGCAGGACAACATCGACGAGAGCGTGAACCGGTTCTACAACGGCACCAGCGGCCCGCTGCGCGGCATGCTCGGCGCCAACAACAACATCGAGAACCTCAAGGGCATCTTCCGCTCGACCAATGCCACGTCGGAGGCCGTCATCAACGGCGCCGCCCTGGAGGGCATCGACTCGGTCACCGACAACGCCTCGGTGCTGGTGTCGGTGCGGGTCACGGTGGCCGACATCGACGGCGTCAATAAGCCGTCCATGCCGTATCGGCTGCGGGTGATCGTGCACGAGGACGAGCGGGGCCACATGACCGGCTACGACCTGAAGTATCCCGACGGGGGCAACTAGATGGCTCGGTCGCGCCGGGCCCGCGTCCTGCGGTGGCTGCTGCTCGCCGCGGGCTACCTGGCGGTGGTGGCCGTCGTCGGGTTGTCGGCGGCGGGCGGCTGGTTCTACTGGGAGCGGGTGCAGACCCGCGGCGAGGAGGCGGCGCGGGCGGTGTTGCCCAAGTTGGCCTCCAAGGAGATCCCGGAGGTGTTCGCCTACGACTACCAGACCGTCGAGCGCAGCCTCTCCGCCGCCTACCCGCTGCTGACCCCCGAATATCGCCAGGAGTTTCAGAAGAGCGCCAACACCCAGATCATTCCCGAGGCCAAGAAGCGCGAGGTGGTGGTCCAGGCCAACGTCGTCGGCGTGGGAGTCATGAGCGCCAAGCGGGATTCGGCGTCGGTGATGGTCTACATGAACCGCACCGTGACCGACAAGTCACGCCAACCGCTCTACGACGGCAGCCGGCTGCGCGTGGACTTCAAGAAGGTCGGCAAGCAGTGGCTGATCGCCTACATCACGCCGATCTAGCACCGGCCGACGTTCAGTAGCACATCGCAATCCCGTTGCAGTACAACGGGTAACGCTCGATCGGGCTGGGTGGCGGCCCGCTCATCTGCAACGAGAACGGCTGCTTTTTCATCTCCGGCTGCATCCCGCAGACGGGGCCGTGCAGGCTGGTGTGGGTGCCGCTCATGTTCTCGTCGCTGAACGAATAGGTCTCGGTGGACGGCGCGGTGCCGCCGCCCGGGCATGACACGCCGTCGGGCTTGTCCACCTTGAAGGTCCACAGCATGCTCGAGTAGCGCGCCCGGCCGCTGAAGTTCTGCAACTTGTCCGCGCGGCTGATCTGTTCGGGCGTCGAGCTCACGACGTTGAGGGCGCAGTTCATCGCGAACACGATCGGGTCGGAGTAGTCGTTCATGTTGCGGGTTCCCGACGGCTGATCGCACAGCGCCGTGATCGTCCAGGTAACCCCCGACACCCCGGCCTCGTTGTAGGTGTAGTTGCCGTCCGCGGGCGGCCCCACGGCGTGCGCCGGGTCACCCGACTCCAGCGCGATCCCGATTGCGACCGCCGAGAAGATGCCGGCGCCGGCGGCCAGTCCGCGACGGAGCTTCACAGTGCCCTCCCTTCGGGCCTTGCCTCACTGCTGCATCGAGTATCACAGCGTTCGGGTGGCAACACCATGGGTTCTCCCGCGCTACTTGGCGGCCGGCGGGTTGGCCTCGGCGAGCGCATCCAGGAACGACCGTGCCCAGCGGTCCACGTCATGGGCGAGCACCTGGCGGCGCAGCGCGCGCATCCGGCGCCGGCCCTCTTCGACCGGCTGGTTCATGGCCGCCTCGATCGCGTCCTTGACGCCTTCGAGGTCGTGCGGGTTGACCAGGTAGGCCTGCCGGAGTTCGGACGCGGCACCGGTGAATTCGGACAGCACCAGCGCGCCGCCGAGGTCGCTGCGGCAGGCCACGTACTCCTTGGCCACCAGGTTCATCCCGTCGCGCAGCGGCGTGACCAGCATGACGTCGCTGGCCACGAAGAAGGCCACCAGTTCGTCGCGCGGGACCGGGCGGTGCAGGTAATGCACCACCGGATGACCGACCTCGGCGTATTCGCCGTTGATGTGGCCGACCTGGCGTTCGATGTCGCTGCGCAGGATCTGGTAGCTCTCCACGCGTTCGCGGCTCGGCGTCGCCAGCTGCACCAGCACGGTGTCGTCGCGTTTGGCGCGGCCCTCGGCGAGCAGCTCGGAAAAGGCTTTCAGCCGGACGTCGATACCCTTGGTGTAGTCCAGCCGGTCGACGCCGAGCAGGATCTTGCGGGGGTTGCCGAGTTCGGCGCGGATCTCGCGGGCGCGGCGCCTGATGTTGCGGTCGCGCGCCGCGTGGTCGAGCGCCCCGGAGTCGATGGAGATGGGAAAGGCGCCCACCCGAATGGTGCGGGAGTCCAGCGCCACCTCACCGAACCGCGACCGCACGCCGACCGCTCCCCGCGACGTGCTGGCCCCGACCAGCCGCCGCGACAGGAACAGGAAGTTCTGGGCGCCGCCGGCCAGGTGGAAGCCCACCAGGTCGGCGCCGAGCAGGCCCTCGATGATCTCGGTGCGCCACGGCAACTGCATGAACAGCTCCACGGGCGGGAACGGGATGTGCAGAAAGAAACCGATGGTCAGGTCGGGCCGCAAGGTGCGCAGCATTTTAGGCACCAGTTGCAGTTGGTAGTCCTGGACCCACACCGTGCCGCCCTCGGCGGCGGCGCGTGATGCGGCCTCGGCGAAGCGGCGGTTGACGTCGACGTAGCGCTCCCACCACTCGCGGTGGTAGATCGGCTTGACGATGACGTCGTGATACAGCGGCCACAGCGTGGCGTTGGAAAAGCCCTCGTAGTACTTGGCGACGTCGTCGGCGGACAGGCGTACCGGATGAAGTTGCAGCTCGTCCAGGGTGATGGGCTCGTCGGCCACGTCCACGGCGTCGTCGGCTTGCTCGGCTACCAGGCCCGGCCAGCCCACCCAGGCCCCGCGCCGCCGGCGCAGCAGCGGCTCCAGCGCCGTGACCAGTCCGCCGGGGCTGCGTTTCCACGTGGTGCTGCCGTCGGGGAGCCGCTCGAGATCGACGGGCAGCCGATTGGCGACCACCACGAAGTCCGAATCCCCGTAGTGCCTACTTTTCGAGTTCTGGCCTCCCCGGGAAGCCATTTACGTGTCGAGTTTCGCCGGTCCAATACCGAGCATGGACAAGAAAATGCGGCATTCGTCGGCGTCGTTGGCATACGCTGCGACGACTCGCCTGGCCTGGCGCGCGGTGCTGTCGGCCAGCGGCTCCACATCGCCGATTTCGCCAGGGTCAGATTTCGTAGGCATGACATAACTCTATGCGATGCGAATCTTTGCCCGCAGGCGTCTCGCCAGGTCACTTGGCTCGGGTGCGGTCACGAGTCGTTTGCCAGGACTTTTCGAGCCGCCGCCGCGCCGCTTACACACTGGCCGTAATGTGTAAACAATGCGGAACGTACAACCAATGCACATGAGGTGGGCGCAATGACACTCTCCGAGCAAGCCGACGCCGCGGCCAGCGCCGGCGCCGATGAGCTGGTTTCCTATGAAACCCTCGACGAGGGCCGCATCGCCCGGATCTGGCTCAACCGGCCCGAAGCGCACAACGCGCAGAGCCGCGGCCTGCTGATCCAGCTCGACGAGGCGTTCCTGCGCGCCGAGGCCGACGACGCCGTTCGGGTGGTGATCCTGGCGGCGCGCGGCAAGAACTTCTCCGCCGGCCACGACCTGGGCTCGGAGCTGGCCATCGCCGAGCGCAAGCGGCTGCCGAGCTTCCGCATCAACGGCGGGACCCGTGACCCCATCGCGGAGAAGATCTACCTGCAGGAGTGGCACTACTTCTTCCAAAACACCTGCCGCTGGCGCGACCTGCGCAAGATCACCATCGCCCAGGTACAGGGCAACGCCATCTCGGCCGGCCTGATGCTGATCTGGGCCTGCGACCTGATCGTGGCCGCCGACAACGCCAAGTTCAGCGATGTGGTCGCGGTGCGCCTGGGCATGCCGGGCGTCGAATACTTCGGTCACCCTTGGGAATTCGGCCCGCGCAAGGCCAAGGAACTGCTGCTGACCGGTGATGCGCTGGACGCCGACGAGGCCTATCGGCTCGGCATGGTGTCGAAGGTATTCCCGGTCGACGAGCTGGCCGACAAGACTCTGGAATTCGCCCGGCGCATCGCCGACCGGCCCACGATGGCGGCGCTGCTCGTCAAGGACTCGGTCAACGCCGCCTCCGACGCGATGGGGTTCACCGAGGCACTACGGCACGCGTTCCACATCCACGAATTGGGGCATGCGCACTGGGCCGCCCACAACGAGAACCGGTATGCGGTCGGCCAGCCGCCCGACGTCGAGGACTGGCGCAGCGCGAAGCCGACGCAGGTGGCCCGCCGCGATACGCCGTAGCGGGGCCTCCTCCGTCTGAGTTAGCGAGCGTGTGGCTTACGGACAAATTCGAGGCAGTTTTTGTACGTAGGCCCCACATTCGGCGCTCGGCTCGCGCATGGTTCGATGCTCTCGTGCAGCTTTCTTTCGAAGACCGGACGTATCTGGTCACCGGCGGTGGCAGCGGAATCGGCAAGGGCGTCGCCGCGGGCCTGGTGTCGTCGGGGGCGTCCGTCATGATCGTCGGCCGCAACCCCGATCGGCTGGCGGCCGCCGTCAAGGACATCGAAGCGCTGCGGGCCGGCGGCGCCGTCCGGTACGAGCCCGCCGACATCACCGACGAGGACGAGGCCGCCCGCGCGGTCGATGCCGCCGCGGCGTGGCACGGCCGACTGCACGGCGTCGTGCACTGCGCGGGCGGGTCGGAGACCATCGGGCCGATCACCCAGATCGACTCGGAGGCGTGGCGGCGCACCGTCGACCTCAACGTCAACGGCACCATGTACGTGCTCAAGCACGCCGCGCGTGAGCTGGTGCGCGGCGGCGGCGGGTCGTTCGTCGGGATCTCGTCGATCGCGGCCAGCAACACCCACCGCTGGTTCGGCGCGTACGGGGTCACCAAGTCGGCCGTCGACCACATGATGATGCTGGCCGCCGACGAGCTCGGCGCGTCCTGGGTGCGGGTCAACAGCATCCGGCCGGGACTGATCCGCACCGAGCTCGTCGCACCCATCATGGAGTCGCCGCAGCTGAGCTCCGACTATGCGAGCTGCACGCCGCTGCCCCGGCCCGGCGAGGTCGAGGACGTCGCGAACCTGGCGATGTTCCTGCTCAGCGACGCGGCCAGCTGGATCACCGGGCAGTGCATCAACGTCGACGGCGGCCACATCCTGCGCCGCGGACCCGACTTCTCCGCGATGCTGGAACCCGCGTTCGGCGCCGACGCGCTACGCGGAGTGGTCTGAGGCGCCTTTCGCATCGACACGGTTCCGGGCCATGTCCCGCACGGCCAGGTGGCTGAACAGCATGCTGGTGCCGATCGGGTTGCCGCCGCCGGGGTAGGCGGTGCCGCTCGGCGCGGCCATCGTGTTGCCCGCCGCGTACAGGCCGGGGATGGGCCTGCCGGACGTGTCGAGCACCCGCGCCGAGGGGTCGGTGCGCAGCCCGCCCTTGGTGCCGAGGTCGGAGATGCCGAACGCGGCCGCGTGGAACGGACCCCGGTCGATCGAGACCAGCGGCGGTTGGCCGTTGGAGAAGGCCCGGTCGTACGGCTCGTCGCCGCGCCCGAAATCCGCGTCGACACCGTCGGCGACGAACTGGTTGAATCGCCGCACGGTGGCTTCCAGATTCCGTTCCGGCACACCGATTTTCGCGGCCAGCTCCGTGAGCGTGTCGGCGGTGTGCCACAGTCCGGCCTCGACGTAGCGTTGCGGCTCGACCATCGCCACGTTGGTGGCCTTGACGGGCGGCAGCGGGCCCTCCTTGTCGTCGTAGATCATCCAATACGGCAACGTGATCGAGCCGGCTTCCAGCCGTGCGACGATCTCGCGGCCCACCCGGTCGTACGGGGCGGACTCGTTGACGAACCGCCGGCCGTCCTGGTCGACGAAGATGCCGCCGGTGAACCAGAGCGCGAATGCCGAGCGCCCGTCCGGGTGGGTCAGCCCTGGTGACCACCACGCCTGGTCCATCAGATCGGTGTCGGCGCCCACCGCGATGCCGGCCTCGTGGGCCCGGCCGAGGTTGCCCCACGACCCCATCGTGTCGCGGGCCTCGCCGGGCACACGGTATTTGCGGCGCAGCTCGTCGTTGCCCTCGAAGCCGCCGGCGGCCAGCAGCACACCGCGGCGGGCACGGATCGCGCGGCGCTTCCCGTCGTTCTCGACGATCGCACCGATCACCGCATGGTCGTGGATCACCAGCTCGACCAGGGCGGTGTTCAGCCGCAGCGAAGCCGAGGGGTAGCGCCGAATCGCCTTGAGAAACCTGGCGATCAGCGCGCGGCCACCGATGAAGTAGTCGTCCGGCTGCGCCGCGCCGAGCCGGTCCGCGTCGAGCGGCCCGCGCACCAGGTCCCGCAGCTGCGGAGCCTCGGACACCGGCAACGGCTTGGCGATGATGTGTCGCCGACCATCCGATCGCGCCTTCGGCGCCGTCCCGAAATAGTCGGGCCAGGGGAACACGTCGAATGTCAGGACCTCGTCGCGCTCGAGGTACTCGATCAGCGGCGCGCCGCCGCGCACATAGGTGTCCTGTAGCTCGCGTGGCGTGCGATCGCCGACCACCGCGTGGTAGTACTCGAGCGCGTCCTCGATCGTGTCGTCCGTGCCGGCGCGCACCAGCACCGGGTTGCACGGGAACCACATGCCGCCGCCGCCGGAGTAGGCGGTCGTGCCGCCGAACTTGTCGGTCGCCTCGACCAGGATCACGTCGAGCCCCTCGCGCGCCGCGGTGTACGCGCCCGTGACGCCGCCGGCGCCCGACCCGGCCACCAGCACGTCACATTCGTCGATCCAGCTCACCATGGGTCCATCCTCCACCCGTAGCGCCGGCGCCGGTGGGACTGCTCATTCCGCGGTGGGTTCGAGGACGTCGAATCCCTTGTAGCCGGCCGCCGCGACATCGGCGATGATCTGCCCGTAGACCCCAAAGCCGCCGACGAACGGCATGAACACCCGCGGCTTGCCGGGAATGTTGGCGCCCAGGTACCACGAGTTCGCCCGCGGCATAAGCGTTTCGGCCGCCCGGTCGGAACATTCCCTGACCCAGTCGGCCGCCGCGTCGGGACGAGCCTCGATCGCAACGGCGCCGTGGGTGTCCAGATACCCGACGGCGTCGGCGATCCAATCGACGTGCAGCTCGGCGTGCAACACCATGTTCGCCAGCACCGACGGGCTGCCGGCCCCGGCGATGTTGAACAGGTTCGGGAAGCCGGGGACGCCCAGGCCGAGATAGGTCACCGGACCCGCCGCCCAGGCCTCGTTCAGCGTCCGGCCGTCGCGGCCTACGATGTTCATCTTCTGCACCGATCCGGTCATCGCGTTGAATCCGGTGGCGAGCACCAGCGCGTCCAGCCGGTAGTAGGCGTCCGACGTGTGGATGCCCCCGGCGTCGATCCGCTGGATCGGGGTGGACCTGATGTCGACCAGGTTCACATGCGGAAGGTTGAAGGTCTGGTAGTAGTTGTCGTCGGTGCAGATCCGTTTCGTGCCGATCGGGTGGTCCTTCGGAATCAACAGCTCGGCGACGGCCGGGTCGTCGATCACCGCGCGAACCTTCTCCTCCCAGAACAGGCGCGCGGTGTCGTTGGCCTCGATGGTCGACATCTGGTCCGGAAACGTCTTGGAGTACAGCACACCGCCCAGCTGCCAACGCTTCTCGTAGGCGGCTCGCCGCTCGTCGTCGGACACCTCGAGCGCCGACTTCGGGTGCGGCGTGTGCGGTGAACCGCCGCCGCTGAGCATCGACAGCCGGCGCCGTTCGGCATAGGTCGCCTTTTGCTCGCGCACGGTCTCGTCCTCGAGCGGGACGTTGCCCGCGGGCACGCTGTAGTTGGCCGTGCGCTGGAAGACGTGCAGCTGCGCGGCCTGCTGCGCGATGCACGGAATCGCTTGAATCCCAGAGGATCCGGTTCCGATCACGCCGACACGCTTACCGGTGAAGTCGACGTCGTCGTGCGGCCAGCGGCCGGTGTGGTAGACGGCGCCCGCGAAGGAGTCCAGGCCCTCGATCGCCGGGATGTTGGCGTTGGAAAGCGGGCCCACACCGAGCACAACGAACCGTGCCGACACGCGGTCGCCCGCGTCGGTGCGGACCTCCCACCGCAAGCTGCCCTCGTCCAGCACGATGTCGGTCACCCGGGTGCCGAACGTGATGTCGCGGCGCAGGTCGAAACGATCCGCGACGTGGCACAGGTACCGCAGGATTTCGGGCTGGGTCGCGTACTTCTCGCTCCATTCCCATTCCTGCTGCAGATCGTCGTCGAAAGAGTAGGAGTAGTCCACGCTTTCGACGTCGCAACGCGCGCCCGGGTAGCGATTCCAATACCAGACGCCGCCCACGTCGTCGGCCGACTCGAACACCCGCACGGTCAGGCCGTCGCCGCGGAACCGGTGCAGCGCGTAGAGCCCGGCGAAACCGGCGCCGACGACGACAACGTCTGCGGTCGACGGCGCGCTCGTCGCGGTCGGTGGTGCCGTGGCGTTCACGTCGGTGGCCTTTCTGGTCGGCAACGATCCCGCCAGGGACGCTACGACCCGGCCGGCAGCAACGACAGCCGTCCTCCCGCTGAGCGGATCATCGCTCGCGCGAACACAGCGCGCCGTGCAGGAGGCCGGTGACAAAGGCCTTGGTTTCTCGTGACAACAGGTAGCCGGTGTGTCCGCCGCTGTACCAGCGCACCGGCGATCCGTCCCACGCCTGCGCCAGCGCGAGGGATTGGCCCGCCGGGATGAACCGGTCGCTGCGGGCGGCGAACAGGGCCCGGCGATTCGGCACCACCAGAGGCGTGAGCGCGAGCGGGGACACCACGCGGAACGCGTTCTCGGCGGCGCCACCGCGCAGGATCGGCAGGTAGTCCGGCGGTGCGCGGTGGTGTGCCATCAACCCGAGCACGTCGGTGAACGGGATGCCGGCCACCACAGTGTCGACAGGCTCCAGCCCGGCCAGCAGGGTCGCCAGATAGCCGCCGAACGACAGGCCATACACGCCGACCGGCGCCCCGGTGCGGTGCCTGATCCAGCCGAGCAGCCGTCGGACATCCCAGATCGCCTGGCTGATGCCGTGCAGCGTCATCGGCAGATCCATCGACAGCAACTGGTCGCAGCCGGGGGACTTTCGCGGTCCATGAAACGGCAACACCGGGACAGCCACGTTGAAACCGAGCACTGCGTGAAAGTGGTTGTCCCACAACGTCGTCAGGTCGAAGCGCGACGCGCCCTGGCCGAAGCCGTGCAGGCACACCACCCACGGGCGGCCCGGCGCCGGGTGGCGAAGCAGCCGCACCACGACGGTGTCGTTGGGCGTGTCGGCGGGCCATCGGTCCGCCCCCGGTTCGTCGCTGCGCGGCCGGAATCCGGACGTGAAAGTCACCGCCTGATGCCGGGGCCACAAATACCCGCCCCGCACGGTCAGCTCGCCGTCGCTCAGCGGCGGCGGTGTGCGATGGTAGGACGCGGGATCCGACGACCATGCACGTTCGTCGAACAGTGCTGATGCCCTTGCGATTTCGGAAGCCGTGCGTTCGGCGGGCGGCAGCGACGCCTTCGGCCGACGAGTGCGGACGACGGCCAGGATCGCCCGATCGGGCAGCCCCCTGGCCCGCACCGCCACCCTTCTGGCGTAGCTCGACACCGTCTGCACGCGAGCCTCCTTCGCTTGCCCGATTCCCGACGCACGTTAAAGCGTCGTGCCGGCACCGGCGAAGCACCGTCTCATTGATCGGGATAGCGCCGGCAACCCGCCCGGGAACGGCTGTATGTTTGCGCGACACCAAGTGAACGGAGCGCAGGTTCGTGAAGCGACTGTCGGGCATGGACGCCTTCTTCCTGTCGATGGAAGGCACGGCGTGGCCCCAGCACACCCTTGGCCTGATGATCCTGGACCCCAGTGACGCAACGGGTTTCGACTACCACACCGTGCGAAACCACCTGAAAAGCCGGTTGCCGTACCTGCCGCAGTTCCGGCGCCGGATCCAGGAGGTGCCGTTGCGGCTGGACCGGCCGGTGTGGGTGGACGACCCCCGGTTCAGCCTGGACGCACACGTCCATCACATCGCGCTTCCGGCGCCCGGCGGCGAACGAGAGCTGGCAGCCGTCGTCGGCGAGATACTGGCGCGTCCGCTCAACCGGCATCAGCCACTGTGGGAGAGCTGGTACATCGAGGGCCTCGAGTCCGGTCACGTCGCGTTCGTCGCCAAGACTCATCACGCAATGGTCGACGGGGTTTCGGGCGCCGGCCTGTCCGACGTTCTGTGTGACACGCAAGCCGTGCCGGCCGGGCCGCGGGCCGAGGCGCCCGAAGAGCAGCCTCAGCGCGCGCGGCGGGGCATCGAACTGCTCGCCCGCGGCGCGGTGTCGACCCTGACGACCGGACCCAGGCTGGCGCAGTTCGCGGGCCAGACGGTGAGCGGAGCGGTGACGACGATCGGCCACCAGCGACGCAGCGACCCCCCGCCGCGGCCGATGAGCGCGCCCCGAACGATTCTCAACGGAGTCATCGGCACGCACCGCGAATTCGCTTACCGCTCACTGCCATTAGCGGATGTCAAGCGGGTCAAGAATCATTTCGGCGTCAAGGTCAACGACGTGATCCTCGATGTCGTCGCCGGGGCGCTGCGCCGCTACCTGATCAAGCGGGGCGAGCTACCCGAGCAGCCCATCCTCGCCAGCGTCCCGATGTCGACGCGCATGCCGGAAGACATCGAACTCGGCAACCTGGTTCATCCGATGGTTGCGTCGCTGGCCACCGACATCGAGGATCCGGTCGCCCGGTTGGCCGCTATTCACGCGAGCATGAACAGCGCGAAGGAGCTGGCCGAGGCGATGGTGAAGAAGCAAACGGTCGGCATCACCGACATTGCCCCGCCGTTCCTGTTGAGCCTGCTGTTCCACTCGTATCGGGCCGGGAAGCTCGAGCAGCGTTTGCCGTTGAGCACCAACCTGATTGTGTCCAATGTGCCGGGCCCGCCGTCGCACCTCTATCTGGCCGGCGCGCGGATCGAGCACATCTTCACGGTCGGCCCGTTGACCATGGGCATGGGGATGAACGTCACCGTCTTCAGCTACGGGGAGTTCGTCGACGTCGGCGTCCAGGTGGATCCGGCACTGGTCGACGACGCGTGGGAATTGATGTCCGGGGCCGCGGCGGAGTTGGATGAAATGGTGGCCGCCGCGCGCCCCACCCGAAGGCGGGCACGCGCGCGCTCCACCGGTGAGTAGCAGGGAAGGGGGTCGGCGGGCTCCGATGTCGCCCAGGGTGCCCCGATTGGGCTGGGAGGATCCCTTCCGCGCGCTCGACATGCTGACGTCCATGTGGTCGTCGACCGGGTTGCCCTCGGTCGGTGTCGGCGCCGTGGTGCCCTACCGTTCGGTGTTCACGACGCTGCAGCGGCTCCTGGTCGGCAGGGAGATCCGGGCCCGGGTCGGCGACCAAGACGTCACACTGGTCATCACCGACTTCGACTCGCCGCTGGACCCGCGCGGGTTGGCCGTCGGTCAGCTCGGCGAGATCCGGTTGGCGGCGCGCGACATGCGGTTTGGCGACCACCGGTTCGAGCGCGCCACCGCCGTCCTGCGCAACGTGCACATCCGTCCGGGCGTGCCGCCCCGGCTGGTGGCCGCGCCGGTCGAGTTGTCGTTGGCGCTGCCGCCGGACGCCGTCGACGCCGTCCTGCGCAGCGTCGCGCCGCAGCTGCGCGGTGAGCTGCGCGCCGACGGCACGGCCGCCCTGCACTGGGCGCGCCGCCCCACCCTGGGCAGCCTCGAGGTCGACGTTCAACCCGTCGGATCGACGTTGTGGTTGAGGCCGCGCGCGCTGGTCGCCCGGCGCAAGCGCTGGGCGTTGTCGCGACGCGTTCCCGGCTACCCGGTTCGGCTGCCCGACCTGCCGCGCGGGCTCCTGGTCACCGGCGTCGACTTCGACGCCGATTCGGTGCGGCTGTCCGGGCTGCTGCCGGAGTGGCGAATTGAGTTGCCGCTGAGGAATTTAGAGGAAATCATCAGCTACTTGAGCCAGCGGACGGGAGCGCTGGATCTGGCGTGGCCGTCGTTGCGGAGGAGCTCCGAGTGAGCGCGCGCCTATCGGCAGCCAGGGCGGCGAGCTCGGCGAGGGCCTCGGGGATGGCCTCGGCGAGCTCACCGATATCGGGCACCCGATCCTTCGAGGCCTGCATCCCGATGACCATCGCGTCGCGATAGCTCCAGCCCGTCACGTTCAGTCCGTACGGGTAGATGATCGGACCAACGGAGATGATCTTCTCGATCGGCGCGCCGCCGAAGTACAGCTGCTGCTTCGGCCCCGGGACGTTCGAGACCGTCATGCTGTAGGTGGGTCGTCGGCGCGTCCGGGCACCCAGCAGCGGCAGCCCGCGGCCGTAGAACCAGAACAACGGCCAGTAGTCCATCCAGTCCGCGAACAGCCAGAGATCGCGCTCGGCGTGCACGTCCCGGGCCGCGCGGGTGTTGGCGGCCATGCGCTCGAGCCGTTCGACGGGATCGGCAACGTCGGTGGCCAGCGAGACGCTCCAGATCGTTACCTGATTGCCCCAGTCCACCTCCTCGCCGGGCGGGCGAATCGCCACCGGGACAACGGTCGTCAGCGATTCGGCGGGCAGCTCGCCGTGGCGGTCCAGATAGGAGCGGATAGCGCCGCTGCACGCAGCGAGGAAGACGTCGTTGAGGGTCACGTCGAATGCGGTCTTGATCTCCTTGATCGTGTCCAAATCGCATGAGACATAGGTGAATTGACGCTGGGCGGTGAAGGGCTCGTTGAAGCGGGTGCCGGGCGCTGCGAACGCCTCGGCGAATCCGGGCCGGCCGGCCTTGCGGCGCCGGCGGCCGGTTTCGATCGTGCGGGCCGAGCGCATCAACACCCGGGGAAATCGAAGCAGCGCCGCGCCCTCGTTGACGGCGACCAGCCGGAGCCAGGTTGCGGTGCCGGGCGGTTGCTCGTCGACCAATGCCCGTTCGGCCGTGGGCAGCGGTTCGCCGGGGTCGGCACTGAAGATGGTCTCGAGCAGCCGCACCGACGCGAGGCCGTCGGCCAGCGCGTGGTGAAGCTTCAAGACCAGGGCGATGCGGCCGTCCGCCAGCCCGTCGACATACCACAACTGCCAGGCGGGGCGGCCGCGGTCGAGCCCGACCGAGACGATCTCGCTGATCCGCGCGGCCAGCTCACGGTCACCGCCGGGCGCCTCGGCTTTGGCGTACCTAACGTGGTAGTCGAGGTCGACGCGGGGACGCTCGATCCACCACGGCCGACCGCCCAGCCGCGGCCGCAGCAGTTGCCAGCGCAACGGCTCGACCTTGGCCACCAGGGCGGGCACCACCGCGCGGACGGCGTCGAAGGTGAGCGGCTGGGGCGCCGCGGCGGGATCGAGCACCACGGCCTTGATCGTGTGCTGCGGTTGAGTGTCGTTCTCCTGCTTGAGAAACATGTTGTCGACACTGTTGAGACGTCGCATCGGGCCACCTCACCAAATCCATGTGCTGTCGGAGATATTGAACGCCTCGCCGCGCAGGTAAACGGCGCCGTCTCCCGATCAATGGGATTTGGCGTCGGCGGGACACGGGCGGCCGAATACCGTACCGCTCGTGACGAATCTGGCCATGCGCCGCGCGAAACTGCGCCACAAGATCGACGGCATGGCCGAAACCATGCACAGCCTTCGGGTGCTGCGCGAGGCCGGCCTGTCCGGTGGCCCCGTGGAGGGCGCGCGAGCATTTCGTGCCGCCAAGAAGTACGGTCCGTTTGCCGGCCTGGTCGAGAGCGCCGCGCGGCGGTGCGGCACGGCCGTGGCCATCACGGACGACGCGGGCGACGTGACTTTCGACGAGCTGAACCAACGGGTGAACGCGTTGTCGCGAGCCTGGTCGGAGCTCGGTATCGGCCCGGGGACGGTGGTCGCCGCGCTGTGCCGCGACCACCGCGGCATCATCACGGTGCTCGCCGCGGCCAACAAGGTGGGGGCCCAGCTGTTGCTGCTGAACACCGGGTTCGCCAAGCCGCAGCTGGCCGATGTCGCCCGCCGCGAAGGCGTTTCGGTCCTCGTGCACGATCACGAGTTCAGCGAGTTGCTCGACGCGGTGGATCCGTCCGTGCGCAGGTTTGTCTCCGATCCGGGACCGACCCCCGCGACGGACGCGATCGAGCAACTGATCCGGACGACGTCGGGCGCGCCGGTGCGGGCGCCGGCGAAGCCGGGCGGCCTGACCCTGCTCACCAGCGGAACCTCCGGCACCCCGAAGGGCGCACCGCGCGGGAAGACATCCCCGTTGTTCTCCGCGCAACTGCTGGACCGAGTGCCGCGCCGGCGCGGCCAGGTGTGCCTTCTGGGGGCGCCGGTCTTCCACGGCACCGGCCTGGGGCAGGCGGTGCTGTCGCTGGCTCTGGGCAACCGGCTGGTGCTGCGACGGCGCTTCGATCCGGAGGCGACCCTGAAAGCGATCGCCGAGTACCGGTGCGACGTTGTCGTGCTGGTTCCGACGATGCTGCAACGGATCCTCGCGCTGCCGGCCGAGGTGCTGGACGCCTACGACACCTCATCGCTGCGCATCGTCTACGTCTCCGGCTCGGCGATGGCACCGGACCTGGTGACCCGCACCCTGGAGCGGTTCGGTCCCGTGCTCTACAACCAATACGGCTCAACCGAATTGGCCGTCATCAGCGTCGCGATGCCCGACGACCTCGCGCACAACCCCGCCACGGTGGGCAAGGCCCCGATCGGGTGCCGGATCGCGCTTTATGACGACAACGGCACGCCGATCACGACGCCCGGAACGATCGGCCGGATCTTCGCCGGCAGCACGGTGAGCTTCGGCGGTTACACCGACGGCCGGAAGAAGGAAGTGATCGACGGGTTGCTCAGCAGCGGCGACGTCGGCCACCTGGACGAGACGGGCCGGCTGTATGTCGACGGCAGGGACGACGACATGATCATCAGCGGCGGCGAGAACGTCTACCCGCTCGAGGTCGAGAACCTGATCTGTGGACATCCCGACGTGGACGAGGTCGCGGTGATCGGGGTGGCCGATGCCGAGTTCGGGCAGCGCCTCAAGGCGTTCGTGGTGCTCGCCGATGGCGCCGTGCCGGATGCCGAGGCGGTCAAGAACTACGTGCGCGCCAACCTGGCCCGGTACAAGGTGCCGCGCGAGGTCGAGTTCATCGACGCCCTGCCGCGCAACGCCACCGGCAAGGTGGTGCGCAGCCGGCTCCAACAGGTGAGTTCCGATGGCTGAGCTCGACGAGACGGACGTTGCGAAACGTGAAGTCGCAGAGCGCATGTCGGCGGCGTTCGCATCGATGCGCGACGGCACCGCCGATGCGGCCGAGGTGCGCGCCAGCCTGAAGGCCAGCCGCAAACCGCGGCGGCACGTCCCCGTCGCGCGGGTGGAGGACCGCGCCATACCCGGGGTGGGCGACGCCGGCGACATTCCGGTCCGCATCTATCATCCGAACGCGCCGGACGTCTCTTGCGCCGGGGCGCCGCTCCTCGTGTACCTGCACGGCGGCGGATTCGTATTGTGCGACCTCGACTCTCACGATGCCTGCTGCCGGCGGCTGGCCAACGGCGCCGGCGCGATAGTCGTCTCGGTGGACTACCGCCTGGCTCCGGAGCACCGTTTCCCGGCGGCGGTGGAGGACGCCTGGGCCGCGACGCGGTGGGTCGCAAAGCACGGCGGTGAACTCGGCGGCGACACCGGTCGACTCGTGCTCGCCGGGGACAGCGCCGGCGGCAACCTCGCGACCGTGGTCTGCATGATCGCCCGCGATCGCGGCGACCCCTCGATCGCGTTCCAATTGCTCATCTATCCCGTGGTCGATCAGCGCCGCAAACCCAAGCCGGTGCGCGATCCGGCGTCGCGCGGGGTGCTGACCCTGGACCACCAGCGGTGGTTCACCCAGCAATATCTCGGCCCCGACGGCGATCCGCACAACCCGTACGCATCGCCGATTCTCGGAGACCTCACCGGATTGCCGCCGGCACATGTGGTCACGGGCGAATTCGACCCGCTGTGCGACGACGGCGAGGAGTTCGCCGAGCGGCTGCGCGCGGCCGGGGTTCCGGCCACGGTGCGGCGCTACCCCGGCATGTTTCACGGGTTCTTCAACCTGCCCGACGACATCCCCCTGGCCGAACAGGCCAACGCCGACGTGTGCGCGGTGTTGCGCGAGGCGTTGAACACCGACAAAGAGAGGGAATTACCGTGAAGCTGAACAACACTCGGGTGCTGGTCACCGGCGCCAGCCGCGGGCTGGGCCGCAGCATCGCCGAGGTGCTGACCGCACGCGGAGCCGAGGTCGCGCTGGTCGCGCGCAACGGGGAGGCACTCGAGCTGCTCGCCAAGGAGCTCGACGGCAAGGCCTACCCGACCGACCTCACCGATCCCGCCGCCGTCGAGGCGCTGATCGATCGGGTCGAGGCCGACGGCCCGGTCGACGGCCTGGTCAACAACGCCGGGCTGGACCACGTCGGCCTGTTCCCGGACGCCACCGCACAGCAGGTGCGGGACCTGTTGCAGGTCAACCTCGCCGCGCCGATGGAGCTCTGCCGTCAGTTGATGCCGCGGATGGTGGCGCGGGGTCGCGGGCACATCGTCAACGTGTCGTCGCAAGGGGCGCTGAGCGTCACCCCCGGCGTCACCCTGTACGGCACCTCGAAGGCCGGCTTGAGCCAGTTCACCCATGGACTGCGCCAGGAGTTGCGCGGCACGCCGGTCGGGACGACCCTGGTTCAGATCGGGGCGGTGAAGACCGACATGATCGACAACATTCGCGGTTTCGGGCCGACCCGGCGCGTCATCGAACGTTTCGAACGCTGGCACATGGCGCCACGCGAAGCGCTGGACCGCGGCGTGGTCGCCGACGCGATCGCCGACGCGGTCGAGCACGAACGCAAATACGTCACCCTGCCCCGGCAGCTGGCGGCGACGGCGGCGATGACCGAGCTGCCGCGGCGATTGAGCGAGATCCTGATCGCCGGTCTCGACGTGAAGACGGTTGACTGAGCATGACCGAAAACCGACTGGCGGATCTGTCCGGCAAGGTCGCGATCATCACCGGGGGCGCCCGCGGCCAAGGAGCGGCCGAGGCCCGGTTGTTCGCGTCGCTGGGCGCTCGGGTCGTCGTCACCGACGTCCTCGAGCGCGAGGGGAGCGAGGTCGCGGCGTCCATCGGCGCCGCGGCCCGGTTCGTCCGCCACGACGTGGCCAGCCCCGACGGCTGGGCGGACGTGGTTGCGTTGGCCTGCAACGAATTCGGGCGCCTCGACGCGCTGGTGAACAACGCCGCCATCTGCATCCCGAAACCGATCATGGATCAGCACCTCGACGATTTCGAGCGCCAGCTGCGGGTCAACCTGGTCGGCCCCTTCCTGGGGATCAAGGCCGTCGTCGAGCCGATGAAGGCGGCCGGCGGCGGTTCGATCGTCAACGTCTCGTCGCAGTCGGGGCTGCAGGGACTGGCCGGCTACGCGGCCTACGGGTCGTCCAAGTGGGGGCTGCGCGGCCTGACCAAGGTGGCCTCAATCGAGCTCGGCCCGTTCGGGATTCGGGTGAACACGGTGTATCCCGGGATGATCGACACCCCGATGATCGGGCACCTCGACGTCCGACGCGGACCGGGTGGACATCCCGGGGCGCCGCTCAACCGCGTCGGCATACCCGAGGAGGTCGCCTCCGTCGCCGCCTTCCTCGCATCCGATGCGTCCTCGTACGTCACCGGCGCTGACATCGCCGTCGATGGCGGCGCGAGTGCAGGGCGCATCCCGATTGTGCCCCCACGGAACTGAGGGGCACGTACTCAAGGAAGGTTGTTGGCATGACAGCGAACTCGGACCAGCTGGCGGGAAAGGTCGCCATCGTCACGGGCGGCTCCCGGGGGCTCGGGGCGGCCATGGCACGCCTCATCGTCGAGCGCGGCGGCAAGGTCGTCGTCGCCGATCTGCTCGACGACGAAGGCAAGCAGTTGGCCGCCGAACTCGGCGACGCCGCGAGGTACACGCACCTCGACGTCACGGATCCTGCGCAATGGGCGTCGGCGGTGGAATTCGCCCTGGCCGAATTCGGGACGCTGACCGGCCTGGTCAACAACGCCGGAATATCCGCGGGCGCAACGTTTGTCGAGCACGAGCCCGTCGATCATTTCCGGGCCGTCCTCGAGGTGAATCTGGTCGGGGTGTTCAACGGCATGCAGGCCGTCATCCCCGCCATGCGGGCGGCGGGCGGCGGCTCGATCGTCAACATCTCGTCGGCGGCCGGGCTGATGGGGCTGGCGCTGACCGGCAGCTACGGGGCCTCCAAGTGGGGGGTGCGCGGCCTGTCCAAGGTTGCGGCGGTGGAACTCGGAACCGATCGCATCCGGGTCAATTCGGTGCACCCGGGCATGGTCTACACGCCCATGACGGCGCAGGTGGGCATCCAGACCGGCGAGGGTAACTATCCCAACACACCGATGGGACGCGTCGGCGTCCCCGAGGAGATCGCCGGCGCGGTCGGCTTCCTGTTGTCCGACGAGGCCGCCTACGTCACCGGCGCCGAGCTGGCCGTCGACGGCGGCTGGACCACCGGCCCCACCGTGAAATACGTGACGGGCCAATGACAATGGGCAACATAGACCACGCGCGGTTCGACGGTCGCAAGATCCTGGTGACCGGCGCCGGATCGGGGATCGGACAGGCCAGCGCGCTGAGGCTGCTGCGGGAGGGTGCGTCGGTGGTGGCCGCCGACGTTTCCGCGGAGGGGTTGGAGAAGACGCGTGCCCAGGCCGAGGAGGCCGGGGCGGGTACGCGGCTGACCACGGTCGAGATGGACATCGGCGAGGAGCGGTCGGTGGTCGACGGCGTTCGATCCGCCGTTGCCGCCCTGGGCGGGCTCGACTCCGTCGTCAACGCGGCCGGCATCCTGCGCGCGTCGCACACCCATCAGACCAGCCTCGAGTTGTGGAATCAGGTCGTGCAGGTCAACCTCACCGGCACTTTCCTGGTGGTGCGTGAGGCGCTGCCGGCCCTCCTGACGAACTCGGGGAGCGCGATCGTGAACTTCAGTTCCACCTCGGCCGCGTTCGCGCACCCATACATGTCCGCCTACGCGGCGAGTAAGGGTGCGATCCAATCGTTCACGCACGCGCTGGCCCTCGAGTACGGCCGCCAGGGCCTGCGCGCGGTCTGTGTGGCGCCCGGCGGCATCAAGACCGGCATCACCGACGCCACAGCGGGATACGTTCCCGCCGATGCCGATTGGTCGCTGTTCGCAAAGCTTTCGCCGGTGCTTCCGACGGTCCACGAGTCCACCACCGGATCGCCGCTGGGAGACGTGTCCGCAGTGGCGGGCGTGGTCGCCATGCTGGTCTCCGAGGATGGGGCATTCGTCACCGGAACCGAGATTCGCATCGACGGAGGCGCCCACGCGTAACGGGCAACATGACCTGGATTACGGTGCGGCTCAGGTCAATCCGGCATCCCGGTCGGCGAGCGTGGCCAGCGCCGACCAGTCCAACTGCCCGCCGCCGGTTGCCACCAGCGTGAGCAACCGGTCGCGCAGCACGCTGGCCACCGGCAGCGGCACCCGCAGCCGCTCGGCGGCTGCGAGCACCAGCCGCACGTCCTTGAGGCCGAGGGTCGCCGCGAACCCGGCCGGCTCGAATTCCCTACGCGCGATCAGCCCGCCGTACGTCTGATAGGCCGGCGCGGTGAACAGCGTCGAGGTGAGGATGTCGACGTACTGCTGCCGGTCCACGCCGGACTTGGCTACCAGCGCGACGGCCTCGCTGACGGTCTCGATGGCCGACGCGAGCAGGAAGTTGCCGCTCAGCTTGACCAGGTTGGCGGCGTGCGGCTGGTCGGACACCACGAAGGTCCGTTGCCCGATCGCGTCGAACAGCGGAACCAACGGCTCGAGGACCTGCGGGGCGCCCGCGGCGATCACGAAAAGCTTTGCGGCAGAGGCGGCTTCGGGCCTACCGAACACCGGCGCCGCGGCGAATCGTTGACCGGCTTCGGCGTGCGCGGCCGCCAGCCGCTCCGACAGCGCGACGCTGATGGTGCTCGACGAGACGTGGGTGGCTCCGCGGGGCAGCGAGGCCAGCACGCCATGCGCACCGAACGCGACCTGCTCGACGGCATCGTCGTCGGACAGCATGGTGAATACCACCTCGCCGGTGCAGGCTTCGGCCACGTCGCGCGCCGCGGTCGCGCCCTGGCGGACCAGCGCGTCCGCCTTGCCGGGCGAACGGTTGTAGACGGTGATCGGGTGGCCCGCTCCGAGCAGGTTGGCGGCCATGCCGCGGCCCATGTTTCCCAGGCCGATGAATCCGATGTCCATCCCATACACTCTGCCTTCTATGAAGCGACTCGAGGGCAAGCGGATTCTGGTGACGGGCGCGGCGTCGGGGATCGGCCAGGCCGCCACGCTGCGGTTGCTGGACGAGGGTGCCGCCGTGGTGGCCGCCGATATCGCGGCCGACGGCCTGGGCCAGACCCGGGCGCGGGCCGACGAGGCCGCGACCGCCGAGCGCCTCACCACGATGCCGATGGACGTCGGCAGCGAGGACTCGGTGATCGACGGGGTGCGCCGGGCCGTCGAGACCCTCGGCGGGCTGGATTCGCTCGTCAACGCGGCCGGCATCCTGCGCGCGGCGCACACGCACGAGACCAGCCTCGAGCTGTGGAATCGGATCGTCGGCGTCAACCTGACCGGAACATTCCTGGTGGTCCGCGAGGCGCTTCCGGCGCTGCTGGCGAACTCGCGCAGCGCGATCGTGAACTTCAGCTCCACGTCGGCCTCCTTCGCGCATCCCTACATGGCGGCCTACGCGGCCAGCAAGGGCGGAATCCAGGCCTTCACCCATTCGCTGGCGCTCGAATACGCCAAGCAGGGCCTGCGCGCGGCGTGCGTGGCGCCCGGCAGCATCAAGTCCGGAATCACCGACGCGACCGGGGGCTACATTCCCCAAGACGCCGACTGGTCGCTGTTCCCCCGGCTGATGCCGATCCTGCCCACGACCGTCGAATCCAGCGGCGCCGGGATGGCCGAGCCCAGCGCGATCGCCGGCGTCATCGCCATGCTGGTGTCCGAGGACGGCGCCTGGATCACCGGCACCGAGATCCGCATCGACGGCGGCACCCACGCCTAGCTGGCCTGAACGGCCGCTTTCCAGACGCGCGAGCGCGCTCATATGTACGCCGACACACCGTGCAAGCCGGCATTTTGAGGACGCTCGGCAAATGCGGCACCCACGCCTGACCGCTAATTGACGCAGGGCACCCCGCCGCCGCCGATGGGCTTGCCCTGATCGGGCGTGGGGTAGGTGCTGGTGGTGCCGTAGCCGTAGCGACTGGTCTTCGTGGTCGTCGTCGTGGTGGTGGTCTCGTCGGTGGTGCTGGTGTCGTCGGCCGACGGCACCGAGAAACTGGTGTCCACGGTCACCTGGATGTGCCCGGGCTGCACGCTGGGATCCGGTTGCTTGGGTGCGTCGAGGCCCAGCAGCGTGGCCAGGTTGTGCGCGTCGGTTTCTGCGCCCGCGCCGTACTGGATCGCGCTGGCCGTCGGGTCGCCGGATTGGCGGTCGCGGACCTGGCCCGCGGTGTAGCCGCGCTTCTTCAGCGCGTGCGACACCTCGCTGGCGAGACCGCTCATGCTGCCGGCGTTGACGACGTCGACGACCGTGGACGGACTGGGCTTGGAGGCCGTCGTGGCGGGCGTCGTCGTCTCGGGAGCGGCGCCGATGGCCGCCGCAATCTCGGCCTTGATCGCGGCCGGGTCGATGATGTTGACGTCCTGGCCGTCGATGTTGTCGTAGCGCACCACGGGCAGCGTCCGGAACTCGACGTTTCCGCCGCCCGCGAGCTCACCCATGCGGCGGAACAGATCCTCGTCCCAACCCGTCGACAGCACGACGTCCTTGCGCGCCACCGCCATCAGGCCCTTGAGCTTGTCGAGGTTGGTGAAGGTGCCCGAATCCTGCAGCTCCCGCATGACCGACGAGATGAACGCCTGCTGGCGGTGGGTGCGGTCCAGGTCTCCGTTCTCCAGGCCGTGCCGCTGCCGGACGAAGGCCAGCGCCTGTGAGGCATCCAGCCGCTGGGGCCCGGCCGGGAAGTCGGCGCCGGAATACGAGTCGTACACGGCGTGGTTGAGGCACACGTCGACGCCGCCGAGGGTCTGCGCCAGGTCGTAGAAACCGGCCAGGTTGACCTCGGCGAAATAGTCGATCGGAACCCCGGTCAGGTTGCGCACCGCGCGCAAGGTCGCCGCCCGCCCTGCCTCGCGGCCCTTGGTCTCGAGCTCACGCTGGCTGCTCGCACCCTGATTCGCGAGCTTCTGCGCCACGTACTGCTTGGTCAGCCCGTAAGCCTCTTTGATCTTGATGTGGTTGTAGCCGGGAACACCGTTGAAGGGCACCCAGTCGTCGCGGGGGATCGAGAAGGCGACCACCTTGTTGTCGGCCCCGACGTGCACGAGTATCAGCGTGTTGGTGTTGTAGCCGCCGTCGTCGGAATCGCCCGCGTGCAGCTGCCTCAAGATCGACGACGGCAGGTCGTTGCCGTCCTGGTCCTTTCGGGAGTCCAGGCCGATCAGCAGGATGTTCATGTTGTCGCCGCTGGATCGCGGGTCGTCGGGGCTCAGGGCGTCCGAGACGGTGATGCCGCCCAGCGCCCCGTGAGCCACGTAGTAACCCGCCCCGGTCATCAGGATGGCCGCCACCGAGACAAGCGCCATGAAGCTGCGCGTCAGCCCCTTGCGAATCGGTGACGGCTGACGGACGGCTCGGTGGCGGTGATGGGCGCCGCCCGAGCGTGCCATCACAAACCTCGACCCTTTACCGGCGCACCACGCGGCACCGCTGCTGCGGTTTGCCGTGATGTCGCCAAAAGCATGAGGTCAAGTATGCGTTAGCTTGCTGTGTAGCCCCCAATCGAGAAGGCCCCGAAATGGCCACTGTGGGCAGGCTCACGCGCCGTGCCGGGTGAAATCGGCGGCCGCGATCTTCCCGCTACCAGCGCGTTTGGCTAAGATGCGGCGGGCTTGGGCGGCGATGCGTCTCGGCAAGGAGCCTGGATTGGCACCAACTCGTCACCGAGCCGATATCTCGGCCCCGCTATCGGACCTTCACCAGGTCCTCGCCGGACGTGTAGGAGAGCCGAATATCCGAGCCCGTGACGATCTCGGCGAGGTATACGCCGAGCGGTTCGACCTCGTAGTAGTAGTGAACGTAGCCCTGCGGATCCAACGCCGTGGCGCATGAGTAGCCGGGCGCACCGCATCGTTGCTTGACCGGAAACGCCAGCACGGCGATCAGCAGCGCGACGACAATCCCCACCACAACCGGGATTTTGTTGAGTCCATGCGCCACCCGCACAGGATGCACCACGGGAGTGCAAGCGCCCCGCTCAGTGGTTCCCCGCCGGGGTTCAGCAAACTCGTTGACGGTCGTCATTGACGGGTGCCAGTGAAATTTGTAGAGTACGGGGCATGCCCCTGACGACGACCCCGAGCACGCAGGATGGTGCGCAGGCCGTGGGGGTGCGGGAGGCCCAGCGGCTTCAGACGCGGGCGCGCGTGTTCGACGCCGCGGTGGCAGAGATCGGCCGGCGTGGGTTGGCCGGTGCGGACGTCGCGTCGATCGCGGCCGCGGCGGGGGTGGCGCGGGGCACGTTCTATTTCCACTTCCCGACCAAGGAACATGTGCTGGTCGAGTTGGAGCGCGCCGAGGAGCTCAAGATCGTGGCGACGCTCGACGGCGGCGCAACCGAGTCGGGTGACCTGACGTCGATGCTGGCGCTGCTGGTGCGTCAGGTGGTCGCCGCGGAGCTGCGGTTGGGCCCGGTGGTCTTCAGGGACATGCTCGGGCTGCACTTCTCCGCGACCCGGCCCGTCGAGGACGAGCTGGCCGAGCACCCGCTGGCCGACTTCGTCATCGCCGCGATCCGCGACGCGCAGACCGCGGGCAGGGTGGCCCCGGACGCCGACGCGGGTGAACTCGGGGTGATCTTCCTGACGGGTCTGTTCGCGTTGCTGGCAACCGGTGTCGTTGCCTCCCCGGACCGAAACGCTCTGCTGGATCGGTATGTGACGACGATTGTTCGCGGAATGGAGGCACGATGAACGGCTTGGGTATCGAGGGCTACCGCGACTACCTGACACGACGCGATGGCGACGCCGACCTGCTGCACCGCCGCCTCGCCAGCCGCGAGGAGTTCTTCGCCGGGTTGGAGGCCGACCCGGTCCGCTCGACCCGTCACATCGATCGGCAGGTGTTCATGCGGAACCTGCGGCGCCGCCGGCCCGAGCCGGGCGTCGACCCGCAGACGCTGTTTCTCTTGGCCACCGCGAAGCTCAACCAGGCCGAGCGGTTCGGAGTGGATCTGGGCGACACCTACGGCCGCATCGGCGGTGACGACGAGCGGCCCGAGCGGGTGTATCTCGCGCTGGAGGAGCATTACCACACCCGGCTGCTGGCATACGTGCTCGACATGTTCGGCCTGCCGTTCCAGGTGGTGGTGCCGCCGCTGGTGATGCGCCAGTTCGTCAAGATCAACGTCTTCCTTCCCGAGCGGCTCGGGTTCGCGTTCGTGGGTGCGGCGGAAATGGCCGGCTGCATAATGTTCGACGAGCTGCGCCGCGTGGGGGTCGAGTTGTTCGCCGACGAACCAGACGTGGCCGCCCGCATCGAGCGGCTCTACAGCGAGATCCTCACCGACGAGGTCGGCCACGTCGGCTATTGCGCGGCGCGTTGCACGGCTCCGGAGCGAACGATCATGCGTTGGCTCTACCCGCGTTTCGGTCGGTTGTTCGCCCGGCAGACCGCCGAGATCAGCCTGCTCACCGATCCCGCTAAGCTTCGCGCCCGGCTCGATCGGCCGTTCGACGTCGAGCGCCTCACCGCGGGTCTGTCGAACGAGACGTTCCTCGCCGCGCACCCCTGACCCGAAGCGAACCGGGCATGCCCGGGGCCGCGGGTCGACGGCGCCTTACCATCTTCTGATGGCGACCGCACCCCAGCAGTTCTCGACCCACGGGCCCGGCGGCGTCCGTATCGTCGCGGACCGCCTGGGCGACCCGCACTCGCGGGCCGTGGTTTTCCTGCACGGCGGTGGGCAGACGCGCCGCTCCTGGGCCCGGGCGGCCGCCGCCGTCGCCAGGCGCGGGTGGCAAGCCGTCACGATCGACCTGCGCGGTCACGGAGAGTCCGACTGGTCCAGCGACGGCGACTATCGCGTCGTCAGCTTCGCCGCCGACGTCCAGGAAGTGCTGGGCAACCTGCCGCCCCAACCGGTGCTGGTCGGCGCGTCCCTGGGCGGGTTCACCTCGATGCTGCTCGCCGGCGAGCTTGCCCCGGGCATCGCCAGCGCCGTGGTCCTGGTCGACATCGTGCCGAACATGGAGCAGTCCGGGGCGACGCGGATCCACAACTTCATGGCCGATCGGGTGGAGTCCGGGTTCGCCTCACTGGAAGAGGTTGCCGACGCGATCGCGGAGTACAACCCGCATCGGCCCCGGCCGACCGATCTGGATGGCCTGACCGCCAACCTGCGCCGCCGGGGCGACCGCTGGTATTGGCATTGGGATCCGCAGTTCATCAGCGGCACCGCGCCGTTTCCGCCGTTCGAGGTCACCGACGTCGACCGCATGCACGCGGCCGTCGACGCGATCCTGCGCGACGGTGTGCCGATGCTTTTGATCCGGGGGCAGACGAGCGACCTCGTCAGCCAGGACAGCGCCGACGCCTTCCTCGAGCGTTTCCCGCAGGTCGAGTTCACCGATGTGCGCGGTGCGGGACACATGGTTGCCGGGGACCGCAACGACGTTTTCGCCGGGGCCGTCCTGGATTTCCTCACCCGGCGCGTCGACCGGGCGGGCTGACGCGCTCGTACCGTCCGTCAGCGCGGCGCCGGCCGGCGTGATCGGAACATCTTCGGGCAGAACGAATCCCGCGACGATCAACGCGAGCACGCCGATCGGCAGGTTGATCAGGAAGACCGACTTCCAGCCGAACGAGTCGATCAACCAGCCGCCGAGGACGGGTCCGCAGGCAGCGCCCAGCACGACGGGAACCACGCTGACGGTCAACGCGCGG
Organism: Mycobacterium sp. NGS26; assembly: GCF_059813025.1. Lineage (NCBI taxonomy): Bacteria > Bacillati > Actinomycetota > Actinomycetes > Mycobacteriales > Mycobacteriaceae > Mycobacterium > Mycobacterium sp. NGS26. Next base: position 845,821 of record NZ_JCALDU010000001.1, on the reverse strand, counting down.
GTCAGTCTTTGCGGCCCGGCGGCGCGGGCCAGGACGGTCAGCTGCAGCGGGATCAGCATTCCGCCGCTGAACCCTTGCAGCGCCCGAAACGCCGCCAGCACAGCGATATTCGGGGCCTGCACGCAGAGCAACGATGCCCACGAAAACGCCAGCACCGAACCGAGGACCAGCGTCTTGGTGCTCATCCGGCCGGCGGCCCAGCCGCTGAGCGGGATCGCCGCCGCCACCGCCAGGATGTAGCCCGTCACGGTCCACGCGGCGGCGGCCTGCGTCGAGGCGAATCGGTCGGCGAATGTCCGCTGCGCCGCGTCGACGACGGTGGCGTTCAGGCCGACCAGCACCGGCAGCAGCGTGCACGCCACCGTGATCATCCAGAGCCTGGCAGCCGCCGTCGTGCCGCTGATTCCGGTGGGCATCCGCACCTCCGTTCGCTAAAGCCGTGGTGTCGGGTCAAGGGTCTGCCCCCGCGCTTGGGAAATCCTTGCGGGATCCTTGGAACGCGCGGCCCACTGCTCTTGCCGGGCGGGAGGCGGTACTCGCTGCTAACATGCTGCGGACGAGGAGGAGGGTGGGCGTGACCATACGGTGGTTGCGGTGGTTGGGGCTGGCCGGTGCGATGAGCATGGCCACGACGGCGTTCGCGGGTTCGGCACTGGCGGATCCGGATCTGGTGTCGCGCCCGACGCCGGGCATGCACGTCGTCGACGGAAGCGGTGGGTGCACAGCGGCTTTCGCGGCCCAGGGCAGCGACGGCAGCTACTACCTGCTCACCAGCGGGCACTGCGATCCGCACGACGGCTCGGTGTGGACGTACGGGGAGGACCGCCCGCTCGGAATGATCACCGCCAGCGAAAAGGTGGGCGACACGAAGGACGCCGCGATCATCCGCCTGGACCCGAGCGTCGGGGCGCCCGCGGGCGATGTCGGCGGCAGGTATCCGGTCCGGGATGTGTTGAGCCTCTCCCAGATTCAGGTGGGCATGCCGTTCTGCAAGATCGGTGCGATCACCGGTGAGACCTGCGGCACCGTCAAGGCCAAGAACGGCGATGTGATCGAGGCGAGCGTGTACAGCCTCAACGGCGACAGTGGCAGTCCCGGTTTCGTGAAAAACGCGGACGGCACCGTCAGCGCGGTCGGAATCTTGATGTCCTCGCCCGACGGCGACGATTACACGACGTATTTCACGCTCGTGCATCCGCTGCTGGCCAAGTGGGGCCTGCACATCCTGCCCTGAAAACGGCGTGCCGCGCGTCCGCAGATGCGATCATCTGAGGGTTCGCAGCGGCAGAACCGAAGGAGGGCGGCGTGGCTGAACGGTGGTTGCGGGGACTTACTTGGGCCGGTGTCATGGCACTTTCGGCGACGGTGTTGGCGAGTCCCGCCCGGTCGAATCCGGGCGTGACGCCCGGCATCCGGGTTGAGGACGAAAATAGTTCTTGCACGGCGGGTTTCGCAGCACAAGGCAATGACGGCAGCTACTTCCTCATGACGAGCGGGCACTGCGACGCGCACGACGGATCGGTGTGGACCTACGCGGACGACGTGCCGCTGGGAAGAATCTCGGCCAGCGAGCACGAAGGTGACAAGAGGGACGCCGCGATCATCCTCCTCGACCCGAGCGTCGGTGCGCCCGCGGGTGACGTCGGCGGCAGGTATCGGGTGCGGGACGTGTTGAGCCCGTCGCAAATCAAGGTGGGCATGCCGTTCTGCAAGGTCGGGGCCGTCACCGGTGAGACCTGCGGCGCCGTCACGGACATAGAGGGCGATGTGCTCGAAGCCAGCGTGTACAGCCTCAGCGGCGACAGCGGCAGCCCCGGCTTCGTGAAAAACGACGACGGCACCGTCAGCGCGGTCGGCCTGCTGATGTCCTCCCCGGAGGGCGACGACAACACGACCTACTTCGCGCTGGTGAATCCGCTGCTCGGCCGGTGGGGTTTGCGCGTCCTCCCCTGAACCCCGGTCGGTAGAATCCAGCGCCCATGAGCACGACGGAGCGGCGATTCGTCAAGGTCGTTCGTGACGGCGGGTTGGTCACCATCGAGTTGGTCAACTCCAAAGCGCTGAACATCGTGGGCAGCGGCGCGATCGCGGACCTGACCGAGGCGTTCCGTTCCGTCATCCAGGACAGCGGAGTGCGCGTCGTGGTGCTGCGCGGCATGGGGGAGCGAGCGTTCATCGGCGGCGCCGACATCAACGAGATGGTCACCCTGGACCGGTCCAGCGGCGAGGCGTTCATCCGCCGGCTCGCCGACCTGTGTGAAGCGATCCGCGAATGCCCGGTCCCGGTCATCGCCCGGCTCGCGGGCTGGTGCCTCGGCGGCGGCCTGGAGATCGCAATGTCCTGCGACCTGCGGATCGCGGAGTCAGGAGCTAAATTCGGCATGCCCGAAGTGGCGGTCGGAATCCCGTCGGTCATCCATTCGGCGTTGATGCCGAAGCTGATCGGGGCGTCGCATGCGGCCTGGCTGCTGCTGACGGGCGAAACGATCGACGCCGACACGGCCGGCGGCTGGGGATTGGTGCACGAGGTCACCAGCCCCGACCAACTCGACGCGCGCATCGCCGAACTCGCCACGAGGCTAACGGGATTCGGCCCGAACGCGGTGCGTCAACAAAAGCACATGCTCAACCGGTGGTTCGACATGACGGTTCACGGGGCGATCGAGGACAGCATCGAACAGTTCGGCCTGGCCTTTCTGACCGGAGAGCCGCAGGAGCACATGCAGCGGTTCCTGGCACGCAAGCGCGACAAGAAGTAGGTCGGCCCGGGCGCCTACCTGCCGGTGCGCTCGCGATGCTTGCACCCCGGCCAGCAACAGGGTCGGCGCTGGCCTTCCTCCAACTCCTCCTGGGTTCGGCGAATGCGCCGCTCTCGGGTCTTCTCCTGCTTGGCGTCCTCGACCCAGCAGATGAACTCGTTGCGCGCCAACGGCGTGATGTCCTTCCAGGCTTTCAACGCCGTGGAGTTGGAGATCAGCGCCTGGCGCAGGTCCGCAGGCAGTTTGTGAACCACCCCGCCGGGAACTTGCTGGCTGCTCACGGCGGCTAGCGTACCCGTGTGGATGTCCCCGCAGGTTCCGACCTCGTGAGGATGTAGTCCTCGTCGCGGGGCCGGCCGAGCATGGCTTGAAGCCGCCGGCGGTCGAACGGCCACAGGTCGATGTGGTTGTCGTCGGCGAAATACCACGAGTTGCACCCGGTGTTCCACACGGTCGGCCCCATCGCCGCGGCGACATCGGCGTTGAAGCGATTGGTGGCTTCCTCGGTGACCTCGACGGTGGTGATCTCGCCCTCGCTGAATCGCCGCAGCCATTCCACGATGTAGCGGGCGGTCAGTTCGGCGACGTATTGCAGCGACATCGATCCGCTCGGGGAGTTGGGGCCGAGAACGGTGAAGAGGTTGGGGAATCCGGGGATCGCGGTCATCGCCCAGGCGCGAGGACCTTTCGCCCACGCGTCGTCGATGGACAGGCCGTCGCGACCGCGCAGGCTCATCGGCCGCATGTAGTTGTGGGCCTGGAAGCCGGTGGCCAGCACGATGGCGTCGAGATCGTGGTGGGCGCCGTCGGTTGTGCGTATGCCGGTCGGAGTGACCTCGGCGATGGGCACGGTGACCAGGCTCGCGTTCGGCTTGCCGATCGCGCGGTAGTAGTTGCCGGAGATCACCTGTCGTTTGCAGAACGGTTCGTAGTCGGGAGTGAGCCTAGCCCGAAGAGTGTTGTCTCGCACCAGCATTCGCAGACACACCCGCCCATACTGCTGGGCCAGGCGTCGCCGCCACGTCGGCCGGGTGACCAGGTCGACCAGGAAGTCGGAAGCGCCGCGCTGCCCCAGTTCCACGGTCCGTTCGAGTCCCGGCAGTGCCTTCAGCAGCCGGCTGACGACGCGTGGTTGCCGCAGCGCCATCGGCACCCACATCACCCACTGTGGTGTGCGGCAGAAATGCGTGATGTGCCCAGCCTCGGGTTGCAGCGCGGAAAAGACCTGCACCCCAGTGGATCCGGTCCCAATAACCGCCAGTCGCTTGCCCGCCGTCTCGATATCGGTCCAGCGAGCGGTGTGCACCACCGGCCCGCCGAACGACTTCAGCCCCGGAATGTCGGGCATGAACGGGTGGTGCAGCACGCCGGTGGCGGCGACGAGGAAGTCGGCCTCGATCTCGTCACCGCCGGTTGTGTTAATACGCCATCGGTTGCCGGTGAACACCGCGGAGCCGACCTCACAGCGCAACCGCAGGTGTTGTTCGAGCCCGAGGCGTTTGACGAGATCGTGGTGATACCGCTGGATTTCGTCCCCGGTCGCCCAGACGTGCTTCCAGTCGGGTTTGGGCGCGAACGCGAATTGGTAAGTGTACGAGGGGACGTCGCAGCGCAGGCCGGGATAGCGGTTCCAATGCCACACCCCGCCGACGTCGGAGCCCTTCTCCAGGATGGTGAAGTTCGTGAAGCCGGCCTCCCGGAAGGCGTGCGCGACGGCGATGCCCGCCATGCCGGCACCCACAATCGCGATGCGCGGATCACGTCGTTGCCGCGTGCCGTCCACCATCCCCACGACGCCTTCCGATCAATGGATGGCCCAACCCTATGCGTGCCCACCTGGCCCGACAAGGTCGCGAAACCGGGCAAGGGGGCCCCTCGGGACTACCGGGCGGCTCGGCACGCGGCATTGGCCAGGGAAAACTGATCCGCGTTCACCGGGACTTGTGACAAGGTCTCGGCACGCTCAGACTGATTGACATGCGCGATCGCGAGACGATCGACTCTGAATTGCGGAAACTCGCCGCTGCGCGCCGACTGGTCCGCGAGCAGGGCGGTCAGCCGTCGTCTCGACGCTTCGACGAACTGCTCGACGAGCGCCTGGGCCACCGCCCGGAGGCGCCCGAAACCGAGCCCATCACGCCTTACGGACCCGTCACGCCTTACCGACCCATCACGCCTTACAGGCGGAGTGCGCTGCGTCGTTTTGGCCCCCTCGCGGCGTTGCCACTATCGCTGGTGGCCGTCGCCGCTCTGTTGGTCGCGATATTCGCGGTCCACAAATCGGACTCCGCGGCGCAGCAGGCGCAGCAGGCGCAGGAGGCGCAGCCGGCGGAAGTCGCGCCGTCGGCCGCGCCGCCCAAACCGGTTGCGCCCAAGATTGCCGCCCCGCGGATCGATGTTGTCGACATGGCGTTCGTCGCCGCATTGAGGCGCGAAGGCGTACCGGTTCCCAGCCAGGAATACGTGATGGCCCAGGGGCACGCGGTCTGCGACTTCCTGGCGCACCAACCCGACTTCGCGGAGGCCGTCAGCTTCGTGCAGCGATCGTCGATATGGGATGCCAATCAAAGCGCCGAGTTCGCCACGGGCGCAGTCGTTTCGTACTGCCCTCAGTACGAGCTCGCGGGCCCCGGCCAGGCGCAGCAGTCGCTCCAAGACGCTCTCTCCGGGGTGCAAGCCATCGAACGTGATCTGCAGGGCATCAGTGGTGATCTGCGCGACGTCCGAGATGGTCTGCCGCCCATCCCGGGTCAACCGTAAGGGCCTGGGGCGTCAGCTGACGTCGGCCAGGTGAACGCCGTACGGGACGGCTTTCAGGAGCGTGACGGTGAGGGCGACACCGCCGGGCAGCGTGTAGGTGCGCCGTTCGCCCGGACGCGCGCCCGCGATGGCGGCGCCGAGCGGGGATTGGACCGAATAGACCTCGATGTCGCCGTATTCGGCGCCACGCACGCCCAGCAGGAATGTTTCCACGTCACCCGTGTCGTTGTAGCGGATGGTCAACACCATGCCGGGTTCGGCGATCCCGTCGTCGGGCGGGTCCTCGCCGACGACGGCGTTGAGCAACAGGTCGTGAATCCGCTGGATCCGGAGCTGCCACGCCCAGTGGACGGCGGCACGGTTTTCGTCGGCAGTGTCGCCAACGGCGTTGGCGTCACACAACTCCCGCAGCGTGGCCAGTTCCCGCTGCAGCCGCTCGTAGGCTTGCGGTGACATCCACGCGGGTTCCGTGCTGGTCATGATCGTTTCCCTTTCTTCACGCGTCCGTGGCCCGGCCGGGCCGTGTGGCCTCGATAGGGCACGGCCTTCAGCAGGGTCACGAGCCGGCCCGCGTCATTGGGGATCGCGTAGATCCGCTGCTCGCCGGGGCGCGCGCCGGCGATGGATCGGCCCAGCGGCGATGCCATCGAGTAGACCTTGATGTCGGCGTCTTCGGCGCCCTGCCTGCCGAGCAGAAACGTCTCCGTTTCACCGCTGGCGTCGTAGCGGATGGTCAGCACCATGCCCGGTTCGGCGACCCGCTCACCCTCGATCTCGCGGACGTGTTCCTGCCGTGGCGTGGGTCTGCGCCGGGGCCGCAGCGCGGCGAGTTCCTTCTGTAATCGGCGGTAGTCCTGTCGTGTCATCCAGACAGGTGTGCAGCTGGTCATCGTGGTGGTCCTTTCCTGGTGATAAGGGGTGTCGTCAGGGACGGGCCGATGCATGGCAACCGTCCCCGACGACTCGCATGCCCTCGAGGCGAGCTTCTCCGCGGTTCAGACCCGCGCCGATCGGGAGGTGTGGTGGCGCGCTCTGTGCAGCGGATCGAACTCGGCCAGGGCATGGGGTTGCTTGCCGGTCGTGATCTGCTCGGCCAGCAGCCGACCCGTCACGGGGCCCTGCGTCAATCCCCACATGCCGTGCGCGCCGGCCACGTAGATGCCCTCCGCCAGCTCACCGATCACTGGCCGGCCGTCGGGTGCGACCGCGCATGCACCAACCCACAGGTTGCTGCGCGCGGCCCAAACCGCGCCGTCCAATAGGGAGCTGGCCGCGGCGGCGATGGCCTCCACTCGTTGCCGTGCGCGCGGTTCGCGCGTGTCGTCGAATTCCAGGGTGCCCGAAACCCGCAGCGCCCCTTTGTAAGGCGTGCACGCCGCCCCTACGTCCGGCAGATAGACGGGGCCCGGTATGGGGCGGTCCACGGGCACGGTGAACGAGTAGCCGCTACCGGACTGCACGGGGATGCTCAGCCAGCGGCCCGCCAGCCGCGGCAATCGGGCACCGGTGGCGATCACCACGGCGTCGGCGGTCACCGGGTTTCCCCAGCGCGGGTGGACCGTAGCGCCGTCGCCCGAACTGAAGACGTCATCGATGTCGCGTCGGAGGACGGTCCCGCCGCGGGCCATCACCGAGCGACCCAGCGCCTCCACGAATCGCCGAGGGTCGACGAAGCGCTGGCCGTTGACGTTCAGGCCGGCGGTAGCCGCCGGGGATGCCAGGGGTACTTGCTCGCGCAGCGCCGCGCCGGACAATGCGGTGACATACATTGGCTGGCCGGCGTTTTCGAGTTCGCGTAGCCTGTTCAGCATCCGCTGCGCCCCGTAGGCGCTGCCGAAGACCGCGGTGATCGGCGCGTCCGTCACCGGCGCATCGATCCCGTTGGCGATGAGCACGTCGAACGCCTCGATGCTGTCCTCGTTGAGCGCCGTGTTGGCCCGCAACGCCCGCTGCCACGACGATCGCCGGTAGGCGGGCGCCAGCTGCATGATCAGAGTCGCCAGATCCGCGCCGGGGGAGAAGAGCGGAATGGTCAACGCCGGGGCAATCCACCCGGCGTTGCCCCATGACGCACCGGCGGCGATGCCGGTGCGGTCGACCACCGTGACATCGACCCCGCGCTCCTGCAGGAACCACGCCGTCGACAATCCGACGATGCCGGCACCGATGACGATCACCGACCGGGGACCGCCGTCGATGCGCTCGACGCCACCCATCACACATACCTCCGAAACTCAACTCTGGCTTGGTAATTCCCATGATGATGTGCGCGGGCGCCGCAGTGTTTGCCCGAAACGGACAATGCTGCGGCGGTCGATTGTCCGGGCCCGACAACGCCGTTGCGCGGGCGCGCGCTCGCACGGCAAAGGCCAATCCCCACAGACGCTCATGCGGGGATTGATCGAGGATGGGGCGCAGCCTATTTCACTCTTTTCCGACGAGGCGGTCGAAGTCGCGTTGCCAGTTGGCAGCGCGGTGTCGGTCGAGGGCGATGCGGGCGCCGCCGAACAATGCCACAGCCGACAGGCTCACCGTCCACCAGATCGCCATCGCAAACGCGACCGCCTCGTCGACGGCGGTTCTTTCCGGTTTCCCGACGGCGGCGCCCTCCTGGTCGACCCAAATCTCGATCTCCTCACCGACTTTGACTCCCAGCGGCGCGACGACGTCGCCGGTGTGCTCCGTCCCGGCGGCGAACCATCGCGCGGGCACCGTCACGGTGGGGCTCTCGAGGTTCCGGCGGGGGTGACTGTCCCCGATGACCGTCGCGGTCACCGACCGGCGGGTCTGAGCCTGTTCGGCGTAGACGCGGCTGCGGGAATCATGGACCGAGGTGCCCGCGGCGGCCGCGATGGGCACCGTCACCAATGACAGCGCGACGGCCAGCACCAAAATCAGCGCCTCCAGCCGGTCGCTGGGGCGTATCAGCGGGTTGAGACCGAACAGGCGCACCAACAGCCGTCGCGGCAACGGCACGGTGAAGGTCTCCATCGCGGCGTGGTCATCCCGCGCGCGGGCACCGCGCCGTCGATCGTCGTGACGCGGGCTGATCATCGGATGTTTCCTACTCGACGGGCCGGCCCGGGTTGATGGCCGTAGCTTGACAATTCCGATGATGGCGTGGCGGGCGGCCGCGGGCTTTGCCGAAGCCGGACAATGACGCCGCGGCGCTTTGTCGGATTTCGACAGCGTTGTGGATCAGTCGGTGTCGGTCGCCGCGAGTTCGATCATCATCGCCAGCCGCTTCCTGGCGTCATCCAGTGGCAGGTTGGTGATCTCGGCCATCTTGCGCAGCCGGTAGCGCACGGTGTTTTCGTGCACGCCCAGGCGTTCACCGGCCTCCACCGGGTCGCCCTGGGCCTCCAGCCATGCCCGCAGCGTGGTCACGTAGTCGGTTCCGTTGGCGCGGTCATGCCGGCCCAGCTCGACCACCGGTCCGCGGGTGGGTGCCCGTCCCGACTGCGCCGCGGCGCGCAGCCGCTGCAGCAGGATGTCGTCCCACGACTCGTCGTAAGCCGGGGGCGCCGCCGCGGGAGATACCTGGTGCAGGGCCAGGCACTCGTCGGCCTCCTGGCGCGCCGCGGCGAGATCCGCCACGTCCGCCACGCCGCTGACCCCCGCGATCACCGTCACCTGTTCGGGCAGGGCCGCTTTCAGGCCGGCCACCCAGCGCCGCGCCGTCGCCGCGTCCTCGCTGGGCAGCAGGGTGTAGACGGTGTTGCCGGCCAGGGCGCTGCGGCCCGGCCGCGACCAGCCGAACCCGGTGGTGGCGCGCTCGAATGCCAACAGCAGCGCCGCATCGCGTTCGGCGCCGATGAACGCCTGCAGCGCGATGACCCGTAAACCGTTGTGCGCCAGACCCAGCCGGCTCGCAACGGTGGAGGCGTCGGCGGTGCCCTCCGACAACCGGATCACCAGCTCCGATTCGACCTGGCGCTCCAGGTCCGCGCTGGCTCGCGACCGCAGCAGATGCAGGGCAACCGTGTGTGCACCGTCGGCCAGGGCGCCGCGCGCCGCTTCGTCCAGCGGCGCCGAGCATGCGACCCATACCGATCCCATGAGTTCTCCGCCGGAGCGCACCGCCACCACCATGCGTCCGGTCAACTCGTGCTCGGCGTCCCCCTCGATGAACAGCGGCTCGTCGGAGACCGCCAGATGCGCGAATACGCCTCGGGCATCGAACAATTCGCGCAGCCGCTCGGGCGTCTGGCGTTCCAGGATGGTCTGCACCCGCGCCGCGTCGGCAGGTTCCTGCAGTCTCGAATACGCGAGCACCCGCAACAGCCGATCGTGAATGACGACGGCGCTGCCGATTGCGTCCGCCAGGCTGTCGGCGAGCGCGAACAGATCGGTCGGGCCGCGGCCGGATTCGGTCTCGCGACCCTCCAGCACCAACCCGTAGACAACCGCGGCGACCTCGCTCCACGACATCGTCTCGTCGACGAGCATCACCGCGCCGACCCCGGCGTCCTCGTCAAAAGTGATCGGCTCGTCATCGTCGCGCGCCAGTACGACCACCGCTCGTGCCGATCGCGCCCAGCGCACCGCTTCGCCGAGCGAGCCCGCACCGATGGCCAGCAACACGTCGCCGACCACGACGCCGTCCGCGGTGGCCTCGTGGATCACCACGCTGCGCAGTTCGGTTGATCGCGGCACCGACGACCACCGCAACCGGACGCCGTAACCACCCAGCACGTTGACCAAGCGGTCCAAAGTGATCACGAGCCGCTCCCAACGACGCGGACAAAACCGAAGGCAGATGTCCTTTGTAATCCTGCCCTGCGCCCTACGCCGCTATTTGGTCAGGTACGGCCACACATGCTGCCGCTCCCGGGCTAACCCAACGGATCTCTGGCATTCGATCCGGGTCGGGGCCTACCTAGCAATATGTAAAGTTTCGGCGCGAAATTTTGCATGTCTGCGCACGTGTGAAAATGCTTTACATTTCCCGGTCGCGGTTAGTCGTCCTCGTCCGCGCGGCGCGCAAGGGCAGGCAGGCCCGTTGTCTGTCCGGGTCAGTGGCAGACTGACCAGCACTTGAGCCCCCTGTCAGGATTGAACTGACGACCGCTCGCTTGGTCAAGGCGCTCCTTCCGCGAACTTCCGCCCGACATGGCCGCACGACCGCGCTGGCTCACGCCTGCGCCGGTGTCGAGTCGGCACGCAGTTCCGACGGCAACACCACGTCGTAGAATCGTCCTGGCTCATCGAGCCGGCCCCGGCCGCGTTAGCTCAGTTGGTAGAGCGTCGCTCTTGTAAAGCGGATGTCGAGAGTTCGAGTCTCTCACGCGGCTCCATCAGCGGCTCCATCAGTGCGCTCCGAAGGGACAGCGTCGTCGCTTGTGTCGATGACCTGTCTCGGGTGCGGAGTCGATTTTCGAAGGCGTCGGCTAAAGGTGTTGTGCACCAATGCATGCCAACAGTCACACCGCCGACGCTTGCTCTTGGAGGCCTGGCTCGACACCGGACTGTATGCCGACGGCCAGTCCTATTGATGCTTCCGCCGCCTGAGCATCCAACTAACGTTCGGCCCGCTCGCTTACCAAGGCGAGTGCTCTACCACTGAGTTAAGGAGGCCGGCAAAAGCCGGGTCCAAGCCTAACCGGTCACTCGTCGGTGTCGACGACGCGCGGCGAGCGCACCGACCGCGACGACGAACGCGGCCGGCGGCCGGGCAGCGGGATGCGGTCGGCGATGTTGCTCAAGGGGTTGACCACCATCGTCAGCGACATCACCGCATCCTGCAGCGTCTCGATCGTCGGCGCCAGGGCCTCCATCCCGGGCGCCAGCCGAGCCAGGGTGTCGGCGACATCGGCCAGCTGCTCCAGCGGCCCGTGCCGGGCGGTCAGCTTGTCGATCAACCCGCCCTCGGCGAGCAGCCGCTCGGCCAGCCCATCCTCGGACAGCACCCGATCGATCAGGCCGTCCTCGGCGAGCAGCTGATCGGCCAGCCCGCCCGGCTGCAGCGCGCGGTGCAGCCCGCCGCCCTCCGCGGTGAGCCGGTCGAGCAGGCCGCCGTCCGACGTCAGCAGGTCGACCACCCCGCCCGGGCGCAGCAGCCGATCCATCGGCCCGTCGGGCGCCACGGCCCGTCCCAGCGGAGCATCCTCGTCGAGCAGCCTGGCGAGCCGATTGGCGCGAATGATCGCGTCGTCGATGCCCAGCATGGACGTCACCGCGTTCGTCCCGTCGTCGCCACCGACGTCGGAGACCGCTCGCTTCGCCACGCCGACCGCCGCGGATGCGACGTTCAGGCTCGCCTCGGCGGTGGCCAGGCCGACTCGCGCGGGAGCGGTCGCGAGCGAGACGATGCTTCTGGCGAGATTCATCCCCCGAGTCTATTGGTAGACGCACACCCATGAACTGCGACTGGTCCAAGCTGATGCGATGATTCCTGGCAGACTACTAGCAGACTGTTGGCAACGAGCTTTCAGGAACTACACAATGATTGCGAAGGCAACGTTCAAGCAAGGGACGGAAGTGACCTCATGACGGCGGGCAGCCCAACCGAAACCAAACCGGAGGCTCGCGTCCTCGTCGTCGACGACGAGGCCAACATCGTCGAACTGCTCTCGGTGAGCCTGAAGTTCCAGGGATTCGAGGTGCACACGGCCACCAATGGCGCGCAGGCCCTGGACCGCGCCCGCGACGCCCGTCCGGACGCGGTGATCCTCGACGTGATGATGCCCGGCATGGACGGCTTCGGGGTGCTGCGCCGCCTGCGCGCCGACGGCATCGACGCCCCGGCGTTGTTCCTGACGGCCCGCGATTCCCTGCAGGACAAGATCGCGGGCCTGACCCTGGGCGGCGACGACTACGTGACGAAGCCGTTCAGCCTGGAGGAGGTCGTCGCGCGGCTGCGCGTCATCCTGCGTCGCGCAGGCAAGGGCGGCGCGGAGCCCCGCAGCGCCCGCCTGACGTTCGCCGATATCGAACTCGACGAAGAGACCCACGAGGTGTGGAAGGCCGGCGAGCCGGTGTCGCTGTCGCCCACCGAATTCACCCTGCTTCGCTATTTCGTGATCAACGCGGGCACGGTGCTGAGCAAGCCGAAGATCCTCGACCACGTTTGGCGCTACGACTTCGGGGGCGACGTCAACGTCGTCGAGTCCTACGTGTCGTACCTGCGCCGCAAGATCGACACCGGGGAGAAGCGGCTGCTGCACACCCTGCGCGGGGTGGGCTATGTGCTGCGGGAGCCGCGCTGAGCAGCCCCTCAAACGGACCGGCGGTAGCGAAGAATATAGAGATGGCGACCAAACCCAAACGCGGAATACCCCTCCGGGTGGGCCTGGTCGCGGCCACCCTGCTGTTGGTGACCTGCGGCCTGGTGGCCTCGGGGATCGCGGTCACCTCGATCCTGCGGCACAGCCTGATCAGCCGGATCGACCAGACGCTGCTCGACGCGTCCCGCGGCTGGGCGCAGGCACCGCGGCGGCAGTCCGGGCCCCCGTACGAGGGCCCCGACCCGGGCCGGCCGCCGTCGAAGTTCTACGTGCGCGGCGTCGGCACCGACGGCACCCCGTTCACGGCCATCAACGACCGCAACTCCGAACCGGCGCTTCCGCCCAGCAACGACGTGGGCCCCAACCCGACGACGCTGCCCTCGGTCAACGGCTCCGACATCCAGTGGCGCGCGGTGTCGGTGCGTGGGCCGCACGGCCTGACCACCGTCGCGATCGATTTGTCCGACCTGCAGCACACCGTCCGTTCGCTGGTTTGGTTGCAGATCGGCATCGGGGTGGCGGTGCTGATCGTGGTCGGGATCGCCAGCTTCGTGGTGGTGCACCGCAGCCTGCGCCCGCTGTATGAGGTCGAGCGAACCGCCGCCGCGATCGCGGGCGGGCAGCGCGATCTGCGGGTTCCCGAGCGGGATCCCCGAACCGAGCTGGGCCGACTTTCGTTGGCGCTCAACGAAATGCTCAGCCAGATTCAGCAAGCGCTGGCGTCCTCGGAGTCCTCGGCCGAGAAGGCCCGCGGCTCGGAGGAACGGATGCGACGGTTCATCACCGACGCCAGCCACGAACTGCGCACACCCCTGACCACCATTCGCGGGTTCGCCGAGCTGTATCGCCAGGGCGCCGCCCGCGACGTGTCCATGCTGCTGTCCCGGATCGAGAGCGAGGCCAGCCGGATGGGCTTGCTGGTGGACGACCTGCTGCTGCTGGCGCGGCTGGACGTGCAACGACCGTTGGAGCAACATCACGTGGACCTGCTGGCGCTGGCCAGCGACGCCGTGCACGACGCTCAGGCGATCGACCCCACCCGCAGCATCACCATGGAGGTCTTCGACGGGCCCGGCGTCCCCGAGGTGCGCGGCGACGAACCCCGCATCCGGCAGGTGCTGAGCAACCTGCTCGCCAACGCCTTGCAGCACACCCCGGACAGCGCCGACGTCGTCGTCCGGGTCGGCACGGAAGGCGACGACGTGGTGCTCGAGGTGGCCGACAAGGGTCCGGGGATGAGCAAGCAGGATGCGTCGCGGGTGTTCGAGCGGTTCTATCGCACCGACTCGTCGCGGGCGCGGGCCAGCGGCGGCACGGGGCTGGGCCTGTCCATCGTCGACTCGCTGGTGCACGCGCACGGCGGCGAGGTCACCGTGACGACCGCTCCCGGGGAGGGCTGCTGCTTCCGCGTCACGCTGCCGCGCATCAGCGACGTGCCCTCGCGCGTTTGAGCTGCGTTTGGTGTTACGCCAGTTGCGCCAGCGCGGCCTTGATCCTGGCCTGCGCCTGGTCGAGGGATTCCGGTGACGGGTTGCGATCCACGTTGGCAAAGCCGAAGTCGCTGAGGCTGCGGGTCGGGAACACGTGGACGTGCAGGTGCGGCACCTCCAGCCCCGCGATGATCACCCCGGCGCGCTCGGTCCGGAACGCCTTGCACACCGCCTTGCCGATCAGCTGGCTCACCGCCATGACCCGCGAGAACACCGCGTTGTCGACGTCCTGCCACTGATCGATCTCCTCGCGCGGCACCACCAGGGTGTGGCCCTGTGTCATCGGCTCGATCGTCAAGAACGCGACGACGTCGTCGTCCTCGTACACGAAGCGGCCGGGCAGTTCACGGTTGATGATCTTGGTGAAGATCGACGCCATGGGCCCAGCATATGTTTCGCGATGTACCGATGAGTTTGGCGGGTGTTGCCGGTCAATCCTACGACGGCCCAGGATGCTAAGGAGACTTCGCGATGTCGCAGGTGCGCGTGCACAACTTCTCGGTTTCTCTCGACGGTTTCGGCACGGGCATGGGGCAAAGCATGGATGCGCCGTTCGGGCACGCCGGCACCCGGTTGCACGAGTGGTTCTTCGCGACGCGCACCTTCCGCGCCATGCACGGCGAGTCGGGCGGGACGACGGGTGTCGATGACGCCATGGCCAGCCAGTGGGGGCCGGGCATCGGCGCCGAAATCATGGGACGCCACAAATTCGGGCCGCAGCGCGGCCCATGGACCAGCGACGAATGGAAAGGCTGGTGGGGTGCCGAGCCGCCATTCCACACCCCGGTGTTCGTGCTTACTCACCACCCCCGCCCCTCGATCGAGATGGAGGGCGGCACCGTCTTCCACTTCGTCGACGCCGGTCCTACGGAATCCCTTGAGATGGCCCGAAAGGCCATCGGCAACTTGGACATTCGTCTCGGTGGGGGACCGTCGACCGTCCGCCGATTCCTCGCCGCCGACCTCGTTGACCATCTGCACATCGTGGTGGTGCCGATCATTCTCGGGCGCGGGGAGCCGCTGTGGGACGGGCTCGAGGGTCTCGAGCGGCGATTCGCAGTGGAGTCGGTGAGCAGCCCCAGCGGCGTCACGCATTTGACCTTCACGCGCCGCTAAGCCACGCCATCACGCAGGGCAATCTCACCGGGCTCGGGCGCATCGGCTGAGCGGATCACTCCTCCTTGCCGAACTTCATGCCGTCGAGGTTCCAGTAGCCGCGCATGTTGGTGATCAGCCCCGCGTCGTTGACCTTGTAGGTGAACACCCCGCGCACCTCGCTGGTGACACCGCCCTCAAACCTGCTGTGCAGCACCAGGATATGGGCGATCTCGTGCGGCGAGCTCGACGGGAATGTTTCCTCGCAGGTGATCGTCAGCCGGTTGGCCGCGATGTTGTTGTCGTAGAAGGCGTCGACCGCCTCCTTGCCCTTCACGCCCTCGCCATCGGGGTTGGTCACGGACTTGCCGATCGGGTCCTCGATGACGACGTCGTCGGCCATCAGCGCCAGCCAGCCGTCCCGGTCGTGGGCCTGCACGCACCGCCACGACGATTGCGACGCGGCCAGCGCCGGGGAGGCCTGGGATGTCTGGGTCATGGTGCTTATCTATCGGCGTCCGTGTAGCGGATCACGCCGCGAATGTTCTTGCCGTCCAGCATGTCCTGGTAGCCGTCGTTGATCTGCTCGAGCCGGTACTGGCGCGTGATCATGTCGTCCAGGTTGAGCTTGCCGGCCTTGTACATCGACAGCAGTTGCGGGATGTCGTATTGCGGGTTTCCGCCGCCGAAGATGGTGCCCTGCAAGTTCTTCTGCATCAGGGTCAGCATCGCCAGGTTCATGGTCACGTTGGTGTCCAGCAGGCTGCCGATGGCGGTCAGCACGCAGGTGCCGCCCTTCTGGGTGATGTTCAGGTAGGCGTCGATGTCGGAGCCCTGCAGCTCACCGACCGTGACGACCACCTTGTGGGCCATCAGGCCGTAGGTGACCTCGGCAATGCCGGCCAGCGCGGCGTCGATGTCGGGGTAGACGTGGGTGGCGCCGAACTTCAGCGCCTGATCGCGCTTCCACTCCACCGGGTCGATCGCGAAGATGTAGCGGGCGCCGGCGCTCACCGCACCCTGCAGCGCCGCCATGCCGACGCCGCCCACGCCGACGATCGCGACGTCTTGGCCCGGGCGGATGTCCGCGGTGCGGACTGCCGAACCGTAGCCGGTGGTGACGCCGCAACCCACCAGCGCGGCCACCTCGAAGGGCACCGACGGGTCGATCTTCACCACCGAGCTGCGGTGCACGACCATGTACGGCGAGAACGTGCCCAGCAGCGTCATGGGGTAGACGTTTTGGCCGCGCGCCTGGATGCGGAAGGTGCCGTCGGACACGGCGGCCCCGGCGAGCAGCCCGCCCCCCAGGTCACACAGGTTGCGCATGCCGGCCTGACAGGTCGGACACTGCCCGCACGACGGGATGAACGACAGCACCACGTGGTCGCCCGGCGCAAGGTCTTCCACACCCGGCCCGACCTCGGTGACGATGCCCGCGCCCTCGTGCCCGCCGAGCACCGGGAAGCCCGCCATCGGGATGCCGCCGGTGACCAGGTGATGGTCGGAGTGGCACATGCCCGCCGCTTCCATCTGGATCTTGACCTCGTGCGCCTTCGGGTCGCCGATCTCGATCTCCTCGATGGACCACGGCTGGTTGAATTCCCAGATCAGTGCGCCTTTTGTCTTCACGTTGGACCTGACCCCATTTCGCCTTTGAATTGAGACTGCCCGACCGATCCTGCCTGGCAGCGGTGGTGACGGGTGCCACAGGGCACTCCTGTCGCGTCAGCATAGCGCGTGCGACAAATCAAATGCTTGGTTGGTCCGCTCACCAGATCGGGACCGGCGCCTCGCCGAGCGGGTAGTAGCCCGGCAGCCTCTCACCGGCCAGGCCGCGCTCGATCCGCTTCTGCATGCCGGCGGACAACTTGCCCTCCTTCATCAGCTTCATGTACAGCGCCGAGACGTGACCGAAGTCGAAGAAGTCGCGCTGCCACCCGATGAGCTTGTCCGCGTTCAGCCGAAACCAGCTGCCGCCGATGCCGTAGATCTCCTGCCGGCCGCCGTCGCCGTCCACCACGACCTGCTTCCAGAAACCGACGATCTCACCCTGCCGGTCGTCGATGAGCACCTTCTGATACGGGTACTGCCAATTCTCCAGGCCCTCCATCTCCAAGCCGAGCGCGATGTCGCGGATCTCGTCGATCCCGACGCACATCACGTCCTCCTTGGGCCCGATGTTCCAGCCATAGGTGGCGTCGGGAGCGTAGAACTCCGCCAGCGGTTTCCAGTCGCCTGCCTGCTCGCAGTCCTTGTTGGCCTGCAGCCAGGACTGCACCCAGTCGTCGAGTTCCTCGCGTTGGAATGACGCCATGTCCTAATCTTCTTTCTCTTTGATGAATAGTGCTCGGGTTGGGCACATTTCGACGGCCCGCTCGACTTCCTCGCGGGCCTCCTCGGGCGGCTCGGCATCGAGCACCTCGACCTTGCCCCGCTTGGGCACCCGGAAGTAGTCGGGCGCCTCCAGTTCGCACATCGCGTGGCCCTGGCACAGATCCAAGTCCGCTTCGACTCGGTAACCCATCGTCACTCCCTGTGCAGGCGGCGGTAGCGCACCTTGGCGGGCCGGGCCAGCTGCACCACCATCTTGGAGTGGTCGTTGCGATAGCTTTCCGGCGGCTGCGCCATCTCGAACTCATACTCGCGCAACAGAACCGAGAAGATCGCCTTGATCTGCATGGTCGCGAACGCGGCGCCGACGCAACGGTGCCGGCCCGCGCCGAACGGAATCCAGGTCCACCGGTTGGCGAGGTCGGCCTGCTCGGGTTTGTTGTACCGGTCCGGGTGGAAGCCGTCCGGGTCGGGAAAGTCCTCGGGAAGCCGGTTCGAGATCGCCGGGGACGCGGCGACGTAGTCGCCGTTGCGGATCGGGAAGCCCTCGACCTCGAAATCGCCCTTGGCGACCCGCATCAGGATGATCAGCGGCGGGTGCAGCCGCAGGGTCTCCTTGACCACGTTGTCCAGCTTCGGAATCTGGCGCAGCGCATGGAAACTCACCTCCTGGCCGTCGGCGTACAGCTCCTCCAGCTCGGCGCGTACCTCGGCGTAGACGTCGGGGTGGCGGATCAGCTCGATCAGCGTCCACGCCGAGGTGCCCGAGCTGGTGTGGTGCCCGGCGAACATCAGCGAGATGAACATCCCGGTGACCTCGTCGGCGGAGAAGCGCGGATTGCCCTCCTCGTCCTTGATCGAGACCAGCACGTCGAGCATGTCGCGATCGCCTTTTCCCTTGGGCGGGTTGGCGATCCGCTGGTTCATGATCTCCTGCACCAGCCCGACGAGCTTGACGCGGGCCTCGTCGCGGCGCCGGAAGCTTTCGATCGGCAGGTACGGGTCGACGTAGCACAGCGGGTCGGTGCCCCGTTCCAGGTCGTGGTAGTACTCCGCGAACCGGTGGTCGAGTTGCTCGCGGAACTTCAGCCCGATCAGGCAGGCCGTCGAGGTGTAGATGGTCAGCTCGGCGAAGAAGTCGAGTAGCTCGATCTCGCCCTCGTCGCCCCAGTCGGCGATCATCTTCTTGACTTCGCCCTCGATGGTGACCGCGTGGCCCTTCATCTGCTCGCCGCGCAGCGCCGAGTTGTGCAGCATCTCCTTGCGCCGTTCCGGGCTGGCGTCGAACACGACGCCCTTGCCGAAGATCGGCGTCATGAACGGGTACGCCTCGGCCTGGTCCAGATCCTCGTCGGCGGAACGGAAGAAGAACTCGTTGGCGTTCGCGCCGGACAGCAGGATGACGCGCTTGTCGGCCAGCTGGAATTCGCCGACGTCCCCGCACTCGTCGCGGGTGCGCTGCATAAGGCCGATCGGATCGGTGCGGAACTCCTCGAGATGACCGTGTTCGTCTTGGCCGCCGGAAACCCGCGGCACGATGGCGGTTGTCATGTGTCCAATGCCTTTTCATCCAGTTTCAGTTGCTGGCGCTCCTTCGTCGCGGCCAGGGGCGCCTCGGGCTGCAGTTCCATGTTCACCACGAAGCCCCCCCGGGGCGTCTCGGCGACGAACGTGATCGCCCGGGCCAGATCCGACGCCCGCAGGAAGTAGTCGTGGCGCGCCTGACCCCATTTCGCCCAGTCCTCCAGCGCCGGGCCGATCGCCTCGGCGGGCAGGCTCCAGCCCATCCCCGTCTTCGTGGGACCGGGGTGCACGATCGAGGCTCGCACCCCGGTTCCCTCGAGCTCCATCTGCAGGTTGGTGACCATCGCCACCAGCGCCGCCTTGGCGGCACCGTAGGCGCCCATGTGCGGGCGCTGGCGCAGCGCGACGTCGGAGCCGACGAAGATGAGGTCGCCGCGCCGGCGCTCGACCATGCCGGGCAGCACCGCGGTGGCCAACCGGTTCGCCCCGATCAGATGGATCTGGATCTGCGATTCGAAAGTCTCGGTGTCGATTTCGTGCAGCCGCCCGAAGTACGTGTCGCCGGCGCCGGTGACGAGGACCTCGATGTCACCGAGCTGCTCGGTCGCCTGATGGACGAATCCCTTGACCGATTCGGGGTCGGTGACGTCGAGCGGCAGCGCGATCGCCTCGCCGCCGTCGGCGCGGATCTTCTCGGCGATCTCTTCGCACTTCTCGACGCGCCGCGCCCCCAGGGCCACCGGAAAGCCGTGGGCGGCAAGCTCGGTGGCGGTGGCGGCCCCGATGCCCGACGAGGCGCCGGCGACGATCGTGGGCCGGCGCGCCGGATGTGGTTCGAAGCGGGGCATTCAGGCGACCTCCACCGTGATCGGAAGGTGAGCGAATCCGCGGACGTTGCTGGAGTGGACGCGGACGGCGTTGGCCTCGTCGACCTGATATCCGCGGATTCGCTTGAACAATTCGGTCAGCGCCACCCGGGCCTCCATCCGGGCCAGGTGCGCGCCCAGGCAGAAGTGGGCGCCGCTGCCGAAACTCAGGAGCCTGGGCCCGATGTCGCGCCCGATCACGTAGTCGTCGGGGTTGTCGAACACGCGCTCGTCGCGATTGCCCGACCCGGGCAGCAGCAGCAGGACGTCCCCTTCGGGCAGGGTGGTGTCGTAGAGGGTGAGCTCGCCCGACACGGTGCGGGCCAGGATCTGGCTTGACGTGTCGTAGCGCAGGGTCTCCTCCACCCACAGCGGAACCCGGGACAGGTCGGCGTAGACCGGGGCCAGCTGATCGGGATTCTTGTGACCCCAAAACGCGGCGTTGGCAAGGAGTTTGGTGGTGGTCTCGTTGCCGGCGATCACCATCAGGAACATGAAGCCGAGAATCTCCTGGTCGGTGAGCCGGTCGCCGTCGATCTCGGCGGTCAGCAGCGCCGACGTCAGGTCCTCGGTCGGCTTCTTGCGGCGCTCGGCGATCATGTCCTGGTAGTAGACGATCAGGTTGATCGACGCCTCGATCGCCGAGGCCGGCACGTCGTTGACGCCGTCCTCGCGATGCATCACGCCGTCGGCCATCGCGCGGATGCGGTCGCGGTCTGCCAGCGGCACGCCCATCAGCTCGGAGATCACGTCCATCGGCAGCTTGCCGGCGAATTCCGCGACGTAGTCGACGGTTTCGGAGCCGGCCTTCTCCAGCATCGCGTCGAGGTGCTGCACGGCCAGCTCGGTGACCCGCGGCTCGAGCTCCCGGATCCGGCGCGGCGTGAAGCCTTTCGACACCAGCGTGCGCAAACGCAGATGGGCGGGGTCGTCCATCGCCAGGAACGACATCGTCTTCGACGCGTGTGGTCCGCGGGACACCGGGTCCAGCGACACGCCGTCGCGGTTGGACAGCGTCGTGCTGTTCCGAAAGCCTTGCAGCACATCCTGATGCCGCGACAACGCCCAGAACTTCAGCTTCTCGTTGCGGTACAGCGGGGCCTCGTCGCGCAGCCGCTTGTAATACGGGTAGGGATCCTCGTGGAAGTCGTAGTCGTAGGGATCGAGGACCAATTTGTGGTCTCCAACGTGCACCGTCATGTGGTGGTCGACTCCTGGCTCGTCTCGCCGGCCCCGGCCAGGATGAGGCGCACCACATAGGTCAGCCGGTCGGCGATCTCGTGATAGGTGAATTCGCCGCTGCCCGCCTGCACCAGCGCGCCGAAGAAAGCCATCTCGAGCGCGGACACGGTGGTGGGGTTGGCGCCCGGGCCGATCGCGGTCGAGATGCGACGGTGGATCTCCGCGCCGATGCGGTCGCGCGCGGCGCTGACGGCCGGATCGGCACCGCCGCCGAGCAACGCCGTCGTGCACGCCGCGCTGACCTCCGGCTCGTCGGCGACGACCAGGGCCAGGTGCCGCAGCGCCTTGTCCACCCGCGCGGGCATGGGCTCGTTGACGTCGGTGAAGTAGGGGACCTGGCGGACCAGGTCGAGGTACACCTCGGCGATCAGGTGGTTCTTCGATGAGAAGTAGGTGTAGGCGGTGGCCGGGGCCACCTTGGCGCGGGCGGCCACCGCGCGCACCGTCAGGTCGGCATAGGACTTCTCGCGCAGGGTCTCGATGCCGGCGGCGAGCACCTTGCGGAAGGTCTCCTCCTGGCGCCGGTTGCGCGGCGCCTGGCCGGTCTGGTGCTCGGCTTGGGACGTGATCGTCACCAGGGCATCGCTGGACACCTGTCCAAGCTACCGGATGGGGAGCGCGTCAGGCAAGGATGATTGCCGAATAGCCTGGTAATGAGCCTTTATTTCGTGTCGGCGGGGCGCTTGCGAGATCGGGCCTTGCAGCGACGGCGGCCCGGCGGCTATGGTGCGGTGAGACGATATCGGACAACTGTCTACTCAGGCGTTGTGGAATTTCCCTTGAAATCGACGGGAGCGGGAGATGGCCCTGTTGGCCGACGGTGTTAGTGCCCTTTTCATCGACGGCAAGATGTCGACGGGAAATGCGGGCACCTTCCCGACGATCAATCCGGCCACCGAGGAGGTGCTCGGCGTCGCCGCCGACGCCGACGCCGACGACATGGGCCGCGCCATCGACGCAGC
This sequence comes from Mycobacterium sp. NGS26, assembly GCF_059813025.1. Taxonomy (NCBI): domain Bacteria; kingdom Bacillati; phylum Actinomycetota; class Actinomycetes; order Mycobacteriales; family Mycobacteriaceae; genus Mycobacterium; species Mycobacterium sp. NGS26. The sequence goes on along the minus strand of NZ_JCALDU010000001.1, from coordinate 823,563 downwards.
GCGCCGCGCCTTCGACGAGACGGACTGGTCCCGCAACACCGAGCTGCGGGTGCGCTGCGTTCGGCAGCTGCGCGAGGCGATGCAGCAGCACCTCGAAGAACTGCGGGAGCTGACGATCGCCGAAGTCGGCGCGCCGCGGATGCTCACCGGCATCGCTCAGCTCGAAGTCCCGGTCAACGACCTGGCGTTCGCCGCTGACACCGCCGAATCCTACGTCTACAACCAGGATCTCGGCGAGGCGTCGCCGATGGGCATCCCCACCCGGCGCACCATCGCCCGCGAGGCCGTCGGCGTCGTCGGCGCCATCACCCCGTGGAATTTTCCGCACCAGATCAACCTCGCCAAGATCGGGCCCGCGCTGGCCGCGGGGAACACCGTCGTCCTCAAGCCCGCCCCCGACACACCCTGGTGCGCCGCCGTGCTGGGGGAACTCATCGCCGAGCACACCGATTTCCCGCCCGGGGTGATCAACATCGTCACCTCCAGCGATCACGGTGTCGGCGCATTGTTGGCCAAAGACCCTCGGGTGGACATGATTTCGTTCACCGGGTCGACGGCCACCGGGCGCAGCGTGATGGCCGACGGCGCCGCGACCATCAAGAAGGTCTTTCTCGAGCTGGGCGGCAAGTCGGCGTTCGTCGTGCTCGACGACGCCGACCTGGGCGCCGCGGCCGGCGTGGCGGGGTTCTCCGTGTGCATGCACGCCGGCCAGGGCTGCGCGATCACCACCCGGCTGGTGGTGCCGCGGGAGCGCTACGACGAGGCCGTCTCCATCGCGGCCGCGACGATGGGCGGCATCAGGCCCGGCGACCCCACCGACCCCGGAACCGTTTGCGGGCCACTGATTTCGGCCAGGCAACGCGATCGGGTGCAGGGCTATCTCGACTCGGCGATCGCCGAGGGCGGGACGTTCGCGTGCGGCGGGGGCAGGCCGGCCGACCGCGACGTCGGTTTCTTCATCGAGCCCACCCTGATCGCCGGGCTGGACAACGACGCCCGCTGCGCGCGCGAGGAGATCTTCGGCCCCGTCCTGACGGTGATCCCCCACGACGGCGACGACGACGCCGTGCGCATCGCCAACGACTCGCCATACGGCTTGTCGGGCACCGTGTTCGGCGCCGACCCCGACAGGGCCGCGCGGGTTGCCGCGCGGGTCCGGGCGGGCACGATCAACGTCAACGGCGGCGTCTGGTACTCCGCCGACGCGCCGTTCGGCGGCTACAAGCAGTCCGGAAACGGTCGCGAGATGGGCTTGGCCGGTTTCGAGGAGTACCTGGAAACCAAAACCATTGCGACAGCGGTCAACTAGAGGAGCTTGCAAGCATGCGGTTTGAGAACAAGGTCGCCATCGTCACCGGATCGGGCGGCGGCATCGGCCAGGCCTACGCCGAGGCGCTGGCCCGCGAGGGCGCGGCGGTTGTCGTGGCCGACATCAACGCGGACGCGGCCGAGGGGGTGGCCAAGCAGATCACCGCCGACGGCGGCACGGCGCTGGCCGTTCCGGTCGACGTGTCAGATCCGGAGTCGGCCAAGGCGATGGCCGATCGCACGCTGGCCGAGTTCGGTGGGATCGACTACCTCGTCAACAACGCGGCGATCTTCGGGGGCATGAAGCTGGACTTCCTGCTGACTATCGACCCCGAGTACTACAAGAAGTTCATGAGCGTCAACCTCGACGGTGCGCTGTGGTGCACCCGCGCGGTGTACAAGAAGATGACCAAGCGCGGCGGGGGCGCGATCGTCAACCAGTCGTCCACCGCCGCGTGGCTGTACGCCAACTACTACGGCCTGGCCAAGGTCGGCATCAACGGCCTGACCCAGCAGCTCTCGCGGGAGCTGGGCGGCCGCAACATCCGGATCAACGCGATCGCGCCCGGTCCCATCGACACCGAGGCCAACCGGACCACCACGCCCAAGGAGATGGTGGACGACATAGTCAAGGGGCTTCCGTTGTCGCGCATGGGAACTCCCGACGACCTGGTCGGCATGTGCCTGTTCCTGCTGTCCGACGAGGCCTCGTGGATCACCGGGCAGATCTTCAATGTTGACGGCGGACAGATAATTCGATCATGAGTCAAGACGTGAAGCTCGGCTACATCGGCCTGGGCAACATGGGAGCGCCGATGGCCAAGCGGCTGGTCGACTGGCCGGGCGGGCTGATCGTATTCGACATTCGCGCCGACGCGATGGCGCCGTTCGCCGAGGACGGCGCCCAGCTGGCCGACAGCGTCACCGATGTCGCGCAGGCCGACATCATCAGCATCACCGTCCTCGATGACGAACAGGTGCGGGAGGTGGTCGGCGCTCTGGCCTCCAACGCCAAACCTGGCACCGTGTTCGCGATTCACTCCACGATCAGTGACACCACCGCCGTCGAGCTGGCTAATGAGCTTGAACCGCAAGGCTTTCACGTCGTCGATGCTCCCGTCAGCGGTGGTGGCAGGGCGGCCAAGAAGGGCGAGCTGGCGGCGATGGTCGGCGCCACCGACGAGGCGTTCGCGATGGTGCAAGGACCCTTCTCGCAGTGGGCTTCCTTGGTAATCCATGCGGGTCAACCGGGCGCCGGAACGCGGATGAAGCTGGCCCGCAACATGCTGCACTACATTTCGTTCGCCGCTGCGTGTGAGGCATCGAGGTTGGCGGAGAAGTGTGGGTTGAATCTGCAAGATCTCGGGCAGGTGGTGCGTCACACCGACGCCATCACCGGTGGCGCGGGCTCGATCTTGTATCGCGATGACACGAAGCCCATCCCGCCGGACAGCTTTCTCTATCAGCCGTTCCTGCACGCGCGCGTACTGGGCGAGAAGGATCTGAGCCTGGCGCTGGCACTGGGGCAGACGGTTTCGGTAGAACTTCCCTTGGCGGCGGTTGCGTTGGAACGGCTGGCCGATGGCCTCGGGGTGCCGCACACGGAGAAAGAGACGTAAATGGACGAGCTGCGCCGCAAGGGCCTCGAGAAGATGAACGAGGTCTACGGCTGGGAGATGCCCAACGTCGAGGGCGACGCCTACTTCGACCTGACCGTCGACCACCTCTTCGGCACCATCTGGAACCGGCCGGGGTTGTCGATGCGCGAGAAGCGCATCATGACGCTGACCGCCGTGACCGCCATCGGAAATCGCGACCTGGCCGAGATCCAGATCAACGCCGCACTGCTCAACGGGGAACTCACCGAGATCGAGCTGAAGGAGATGGCCGTCTTCCTCACCCACTATCTCGGGTTCCCACTGGGTTCGGCGTTCAACGGCGCGGTCGACACCGTCGTGGCAAAGCGCAAGAAGGCCGCGGCGAAGGGCTCCGGGGAGGACAAGAAGGCCAACGTGGACGCGGCTGTCAACATGCACAGGGGCAAACCGCGCGACTGAGCCAGCGCCACCTCCCCGAGCGTGAAACTGTTGCGATTTTCGGGCGGCGGATTCACCACAGTTTCACTCTCGGCGCGACGAGACCAGCCCGCCCGATAGAGTGACGTTTCGTGCGCGTCCTGGTGATCGGCTCCGGTGCCCGTGAACATGCCCTGCTGCTCGCGCTGGGGCGGGACCCGCAGGTCACCGGGCTGGCCATCGCCCCCGGCAACGCCGGCACCGCGCGGCTGGCCGAGCAGCACGACGTCGACATCACCTCCGGCGAGGACGTCGTCGCCCTGGCTCGCGAGGTGCGGGCCGACCTGGTGGTCATCGGTCCCGAGGTGCCGCTGGTGCTGGGGGTGGCCGACGCCGTCCGGGAGGCCGGCATCGTCTGCTTCGGCCCCGGCAAGGACGCCGCCCGCATCGAAGGCTCCAAGGCGTTTGCCAAGGAGGTCATGGCGGCAGCCGGTGTGCGCACCGCCGCCAGCGAAATCGTCGACAGCCCAGCCCTTCTGGATGCAGCCCTGGACAGGTTCGGTCCGCCGGCGGGCGACCCGAACTGGGTGGTGAAAGATGACCACCTGGCCGCCGGCAAGGGCGTGGTGGTGACGCCGGACCGCGACGTCGCGCGCGCACACGCGGCCGGGCTGCTCGAGGCCGGTCATCCGGTGCTACTGGAGTCCTATCTGGACGGCCCCGAGGTGTCGCTGTTCTGCGTCGTCGACGGCGCGACGGTGGTGCCGATGCTGCCGGCGCAGGACTTCAAGCGGGTGGGCGAGGGCGACACCGGACCCAACACCGGCGGCATGGGCGCCTACGCGCCGCTGCCGTGGCTTCCCGACGGCGTGTGCCGGGAGGTGGTCAGCGACATCGTCGAACCCGTCGCCGCCGAACTGGTCAAGCGCGGCAGCCCGTTTTGCGGATTGCTGTATGTCGGGCTGGCCATCACCGCGAAGGGGCCGGCGGTCGTCGAATTCAATTGCCGCTTCGGCGATCCGGAGACACAGGCCGTGCTGGCCCTGTTGGATTCGCCGCTGGGTCAGCTGCTGCACGCGGCGGGCAGCGGCGCCCTGGCCGACTTCGGCGAGCTGCGCTGGCGCGACGGTGCCGCGGTGACGGTGGTGCTGGCGGCTGAAAACTATCCCGGGCGGCCCCGGGTCGGCGACGTCGTCGTCGGCTCCGAGGCCGACGGGGTGCTGCATGCCGGGACAACCCGCCGCGACGACGGCGCGATCGTCTCGACGGGCGGCCGGGTGCTGTCGGTGGTGGGCACCGGCGCCGACCTGGCCGCGGCCCGCGCCCGGGCCTACGAGATCCTTTCCTCGATTCGATTGCCCGGCAGCCATTTCCGCAGCGACATCGGGCTGGCGGCGGCGGAGGGCAAGGTCAGCGTTTAGAACGCGGCGGCCTGCCCGTCACGGCGCGGGTCGCTGGCGGCGAGGTACCCGCCGTCCAGGCGCCAAATCGCCTGGCAGCTCCCGAACTGGTTGTAGTCGTCCACGGCGACCAGATCGTGCCCGCGGCGCCGCAGCTCGTCCAGCGTCGACGGTGGGAAACCTTGTTCGCAGCTGACCTGCGTCCCGTGCACCCAACGGAACCGCGGGCCGTCACACGCCGCCTGCGGGTTCTGGCCGTGGTCGGCGATGCGCACCATCACCTGCACATGGCCCTGTGGCTGCATGGTGCCGCCCATCACCCCAAAGCTCATCACGGGTTGGCCGTCCCTGGTGACGAAGCCCGGGATGATCGTGTGATAGGGCCGCTTGCCCGGGCCGACCCGGTTCGGATGCCCCTGGGCCGCAGCGAAATCCGCGCCCCGGTTCTGCAGCGAGATCCCGGTGCCCGGCACCACCACCCCGGAGCCGAACCCCATGTAGTTCGACTGGATCATCGACACCATCATCCCCGCGGCGTCGGCGGCGGTCAGATACACGGTGCCCCCCGCCGGGCTGCCGGCGGCCGCGGGCTTGGCCCGGCCGCGGTCGATGAGCGCGGCCCGCTGCCGCAGATATTCCTTGTCCAGCAGGCGATCCGCGGGGAACGGCATGTGGTCGGCGTCGGCGACATAGGCCTGCGCGTCGGCGAAGGCCAGCTTGACCGCTTCGATCTGCAGGTGGACGCTATCGGCGGAATCGGCTGGCAGCGAGGACATCTCGAACTGCTCCAGGATTCCCAGCGCGATCAGGGCGACGACGCCCTGTCCGTTGGGCGGTATCTCGTGGACGGTGTATCCGCGGTAGGTGGTGTCGATGGTGCCGACCCAGTCGGCGCGGTGGGCGGCGAGGTCGTCGGCGCGCATGGCGCCGCCGTGGGCCGCCGCGTGCGACGCCAGCTTGTCCGCCAGTTCGCCACGGTAGAACGCCTCGCCGCGGGTGGCGGCGATCCTCTCGAGCGTCGCCGCGTGGTCGGGAAACCTGAACAGCTCACCGGGTTTCGGCGCCCGCCCGCCGGGCAGGAACGCCTCGGCGAAGCCGGGCTGCCCCCGGAAGAACGGAACCTGCGCCGCCCATTGCTCGGCGACGGTGGGTGAGACGAGGAAGCCGTCGCGGCCGTAGCAGATCGCCGGTTCGAAGAGTCTCTCGAACGGCAGCCTGCCGAACTTGGCGTGCAGCTCGGTCCACGCCGATACGGCCCCGGGCACGGTCACCGAATTCCAGCCGAGCGCGGGAACGGCGTTGCCGCCGAAGTACTCTGGCGTCCAGGCCGCGGGTGAGCGGCCCGACGCGTTCAGCCCGTGCAGTCGCGTGCCGTCCCAGACGATCGCGAAGGCGTCCGAGCCGATGCCGTTGGACACCGGCTCCACGATGGTCAGGGTGATGGCCGCGGCGACGGCGGCGTCCACCGCGCTGCCGCCCTCGGCGAGCATTCGCAGGCCGGCCTGCGCGGCGAGCGGTTGCGACGTGCACACAACGTTGGCCGCCAGGACGGGCTTGCGCGGCCAGGCGTAGGGCAAGTCCCAGCCGAACGGTGCGCTCACGACCAAAACCCTAGGCCGTCAGCAGAGGCGCCATCCAGGTCAGCTCTGCCGGCAATTGCGAGCTCCAGAACCCCGGGTTGTGCCCGCCGGGGGAGAAGCCGCCCGCGGGTGGGTTGGGCAGTTGCGCGATGAACTGCTTGGTCGCCGCGTAGAACGGATCGCTGTCGCCGCAATCCACCCGGATCGGGATCGACGCCAGCGCAGGCATTCCGAACACCGAGTTCGCGGCGAAGTCGTCGGCGCCGTCGAACGCGCCGGGCGCGGCCGCGCCGGGGGACAGCCACAGCGCCGGGCTCACCGCGCAGATCGCCGCGGTGCGTGCGGGACCCAGCCGCCCGCCCAGCAGCAGGGCGCCGTAGCCGCCCATCGACCAGCCCAGGAACGCCACCCGCGACGTGTCCAGGCGTTGCGAGTCCAGCATCGGGATCAGCTCGTCGAGCACCATTGCCCCGGAGTCTTCGCCGGATGCCCTCTTGTGCCAATAGCCGCCGCCACCGTCGACGGCGACCACCGCGAACGGCGGCAGCCCGGCGTTGACGGCCTGGGCCAGACCCTGCTCGACGCCGCCGGCCATCACGCTGGACGCGTCGCTGCCCTTGCCGTGCAGCGCGATCACGGGCCGCAACGCCCTGGTCTGCCCCGGCGGGCGCGCGATCGCCCAATTGGTCGGGATCCCGCCGCGCGCCGCCGACACGAACGAACCCGTGGTCATCGTCGGCGCGGCCTCGGCCGGCGGCGGCTCGAGCGGCGCGGGTGCGGGCGCGGGCGCCAACGGGACCCGGGTGCCGGCCGTCGCCTCGGGTGCGGCGTGAGATGTGCGCGGCTGGAACAGGATGTCGAGCCCGTAAACACCGGCCGCGCCGGCGGCCACGCTGACACCGAGACCGAGCACTGCGCGGCGGCTCAAGTCGGGCATTGGGCCATCATGCCATGGGCGTTTGGCCAAAATGGCATCGCAGTACCACTTTTACTGGCACCATAGCTAGTCGTGACAGCAGCAGCAGTGACCCCGAAAGGGGAACGCCGGCGGTACGCGCTCGTCAGTGCGGCCGCCGAGCTGCTAGCCGAAGGCGGGTTCGAAGCGGTGCGGCACCGAGCGGTCGCTCAGCGCGCCGGCCTGCCGTTGGCGTCCACCACCTACTACTTCTCGTCCCTCGACGATTTGATCGCCCGCGCGGTCGAACACATCGGCATGATCGAGGTGGCGCAGTTGCGGGCCAGGGTGAACTCGTTGTCCCGGCGGCGGCGCGGGCCCGAGACCACGGCGGAGGTGCTGGCCGAGTTGCTCGTGGAGGACGTGTCCAGTCCGGGGCTCGCGGAGCAACTGATCTCGCGGTACGAGCGGCTGATCGCCTGCACCCGGCTGCCCGCGTTGCGTGAGACCATGCGCCGCAACCTGCGTCAGCGCGCCGAGGCCGTCACCGAGGCCATCGAGCGATGCGGCCGCTCCGTGCACATCGAACTGGTCCGCACGCTGCTGTGCGCCGTCGACGGTTCGGTGGTTTCCGCGTTGGTCGAGGGTCGCGATCCCCGCAGGGCCGTGGAGCAGACGGTGGTCGAACTGATCGAGGTGCTGGCGCCGATCGATCAACGGCACGTGCCCATCTGAGCTAGGGCAGCGACGGCGTCACGATGTACCCGGTGGCGAAGTCCCCGTAGAGCGTGACATCGGCCGGGCGGCGCTGCGCGTACAACGCCACATAGGCGCAGACGACGGCGTCGACGGGATCCTCGGCGCGGCGCAGCTCGCTCTTGCGTTGCGCGGCGACGACGCCCCGGCGCAGCGCGACCCAGCCGTCGTGGCCGGCGACGCGCAGCGGGATCGGGGCGTGTGCAAGCCGTTCGACGCCGTCCATCAGCAGCAACAGCTCGGATTTGAGCCGGTCCACGCTGCGGCCGGGCTTCGCCTTGTATTTCAGCGTCCGCTCCAACCGGAACAGGGCGACCGTCGCGGCGTGCGGGTAGACCTCGATGGCGCGCCGCGCCGCCAACGACCGAGGATTCAGATCGAGGCCCAGCGCCGCAGCCAGTCGGCCGCCGCGCGGGCCGTCGGCGAATTCGGGTTTTCCGGTGTTGCAGGGGTGGGCACCGGCCTGGAACCTGCGGAAGTCGCGGTTGAGCGCGGTCTCGGCGGGACGCTGGCCCGTCGGGTTGGTCACCACCAGCGGCGCATCGAAGGCGACCACGCAATCGCCCCGCACGTAGGGGTGCAACGCGGCCAGGATCTCGTCGTCGTTGCGGACCGCGGCCACGCTCACCAGAACACCGCCGGAGTCGACGACGGCGACGCCGGTCGGGTTGCGACCCGCCCAGGCGAGGTCGACGCCGACGAAGTACATCAGCCCAGATTGCCGCGAAACTGCAACTACCGACACCATTACTCGGCGAATGCGTCGCCAGTTGCAGTCTCGCGGTGTTGGGCGAACCGTAAGCTGTTCCTTTGTGAGCATTCCGAACGTGCTGGCCGCGCGGTATGCCAGCGCCGAGATGGTCGCCATCTGGTCGCCGGAGGCCAAGGTCGTCGCGGAGCGGCAGCTGTGGCTCGCGGTGCTGCGCGCACAGGCGGAACTGGGCGTGCCGGTGCCCGCGGAGGCGATCGCCGACTACGAACGGGTGGTCGGCGACGTGGACCTGTCGTCGATCGCGGCCCGCGAGAAGGTGCTGCGCCACGATGTGAAGGCCCGCATCGAGGAGTTCAACGCGCTGGCCGGTCACGAGCATGTGCACAAGGGGATGACCAGTCGTGACCTGACCGAGAACGTGGAGCAGCTGCAGGTGCGGCGGTCGCTGGAACTGGTTTTCGCGCATGGCGTTGCGGTGGTGGCGCGGCTCGCCGAACGGGCGGTCACGTACCGCGACCTGGTGATGGCCGGCCGCAGCCACAACGTCGCCGCGCAGGCCACCACGCTGGGCAAGCGGTTCGCTTCGGCCGCGCAGGAGACGCTGATCGCGCTGACCCGGCTGGGGGAGTTGATCGACCGCTACCCGCTGCGCGGGATCAAGGGCCCGATGGGCACCGCGCAGGACATGCTCGACCTGCTCGACGGCGACGCCGCCAAGCTCGCCGAACTCGAGGGCCGCGTCGCCGACTTCTTGGGCTTCGCAACGGTTTTGACCAGTGTGGGGCAGGTGTATCCGCGTTCGCTGGACCACGACGTGATCTCCGCGCTGGTGCAACTCGGCGCCGGACCGTCGTCGATGGCCCACACCATCCGGTTGATGGCGGGGCACGAACTGGTCACCGAGGGGTTCGCGCCGGGGCAGGTGGGGTCGTCGGCGATGCCGCACAAGATGAACACCCGCAGTTGCGAGCGGGTGAACGGCCTGCAGGTGGTGCTGCGCGGCTACGCGTCGATGGCGGCGGAACTGGCCGGCGCGCAGTGGAACGAGGGCGACGTGTTCTGCTCGGTGGTGCGCCGAGTTGCCCTGCCGGACAGCTTCTTTGCCATCGACGGGCAGATCGAGACGTTCTTGACGGTGCTCGACGAGTTCGGCGCCTACCCGGCGGTGATCCAGCGCGAATTAGACCGTTATTTACCGTTTTTGGCCACCACGAAAGTGTTGATGGCGGCGGTGCGCGCCGGCATGGGGCGCGAGGCCGCACACCACGTGATTCGCGAACACGCCGTGGCGACGGCGCTGGCGATGCGGGAACGCGGCGCCGAGCCCGACCTGCTGGACCGGCTGGCCGCCGACGAGCGGCTCCCGCTGGACCGCGCCGCGCTGGACGCCGCGCTGGCCGACAAGAAGGCGTTCACCGGTGCGGCCGGCGACCAGGTCGACGACGTCGTCACGATGGTGGACACCCTGGTGGGCCGCTACCCCGACGCGGCCAAGTACACCCCGGGCGCGATCCTGTGACTCTCGCCGGCATCGACTTCACCGATCTGGACAACTTCGCCAACGGGTTTCCGCACGAGCTGTTCGCCATCCACCGGCGAGAGGCGCCGGTGTACTGGCACCCGCCGACCGACAACACCCCCGACGGCGAGGGCTTCTGGTCGGTCGCCACCCACGCGGAAACGCTTGAGGTGCTGCGTGATCCGGTGACCTACTCCTCGGTCACCGGCGGCGACCGGCCGTACGGCGGGACGCTGCTGCAGGACCTGGCCATCGCGGGCCAGGTGCTCAACATGATGGACGACCCGCGGCATTCGCAAATCAGGCGGCTCGTCAGCTCCGGGCTGACGCCCCGGATGATCGGCCTGGTGGAGGACGACCTGCGGGCCCGGGCGCGCCGACTGCTGGACGCGGTGGTGCCCGGCGAACCCGTCGACTTCCTGGTCGACATCGCCGCCGAACTGCCGATGCAGATGATCTGCATCCTGCTGGGAGTGCCGGAATCCGAACGGCATTGGCTCTTCGAGGCCATCGAGCCGCAGTTCGACTTCGGCGGCTCGCGCAAGGCGTCCCTTTCGCAGCTGTCGGTCGAACAGGCCGGCTCGCGGATGTACGAATACGGCCAGCAGTTGATCGCCGCCAAGCGGGCCGAGCCGACCGACGACATGCTGTCGGTCGTCGCCAACGCGACGCTCGAGGACGCTCCGGCCCTGTCGGACATCGAGCTGTACCTGTTCTTCAGCCTGCTGTTCAGCGCCGGGGCGGAGACGACGCGCAACGCGGTCGCCGGTGGGCTGCTGGCGCTGGCCGAGCATCCGGAGCAATTGCGCGCGCTGCGCGGCGATCTCGGCATGCTGCCGACGGCGGTGGAAGAGATGGTCCGCTGGACGTCACCGTCGCCGTCGAAGCGGCGCACCGCCACGCGCGATGTCACGCTCGGCGGGCACACGATCGAGGCGGGGCAGAAGGTGCAGATCTGGGAGGGCTCGGCCAACCGCGACGCCAAGGTGTTCGACCGCGCCGACGAATTCGACATCGCCCGAAAACCGAACCCGCACCTGGGCTTCGGCCAGGGTGTGCACTACTGCCTGGGCGCGAACCTGGCCCGGCTGGAACTGCGGGTTCTCTACGAGGAACTGCTGTCGCGGTTTTCCGGCGTGCGCGTGGTGAAGCCGGTCGAGTGGACGCGCAGCAACCGGCATACCGGAATCCGTCACCTCGTCGTGGAACTGGCTGCGGGACAGTGACATTCCGGCTCGCCAATGTCGAGCCGTCACCCGATGTGTTCGCCGCGGTGATGGCGACCGGAATCCTGTCCGTCGCCGCTGCCGACCACCACTACCGCCAAATCGGCGACGCGATGGGTGTTCTCGCATCCCTGGGCCTGCTGGTTCTCGTCGCCCTGGTGATCGTCACGCGGCAGTTCACCCGCTGGGACCTGAAGGATCCCGACGTCACGCTGCGGTTGTTCACGTTCGTCGCCGCGTGTGCGGTGCTGGACAGCCGGCTGACGTCGCGGCCGGTAATGGCGCACGCGCTGGGTGTGGTGGCGCTGGTGGCGTGGCTGGCGCTGATCGTGCTCGGCGCGCGCAACATGTCGGCGCTCACGTGGCCGGGGTTGCGGGACCGGGCGCACGGCGCGTGGGAGCTGGCCAGCGTGGGCACCTCGGGTCTGGCGATCGTGGCCGCCAAGGCGGCCCGGCATGCGTCCGGGCACTGGTGGCTGGCGGTGGCCGTGCCGGTATGGGTGGCCGCGCTGTGCATCTACGGCCTGATGACCTGGCTGATCGTGTGGCGCAGCATCGCCCAGCGGCAGGACCGCGACGGGTTCGAACCGGACACGTGGATCCTGATGGGCGGCTTGGCCATTGCGACACTGGCCGGCGACGGCATCCACGGCCAGGCCCCCGGCTGGCTGGCCGGCCTGGTGCTCGTCGTCACGGTGGTGACCTGGGTGGCCGCCACGCTGTGGATTCCGCCGCTGATCTATTTCGGCCTGCACCGGATCAGCCGCCGCCCCGAAATGCTGCGCTTCGCCGGCGTGTGGTGGGCGTTCGTCTTTCCGCTGGGCATGTACTCGGCGGCCAGCTACACCATGGCGGCCGAGATCGGGCAGGGGTCGCTGGTCACCGTGTCGCTGGTGTTTTTCTGGGACGCGTTGGCGGCGTGGCTGATTGTCGTCGTCGCCGGGCTCCTGCTGGCGATGCGCGGTCGTTAGCCCGCGCGCAGCGTGATCCCGGCCGACCGCAGTTCGAGCGCGGCCAGCGCCCGGATGGTGACCGGGTCCTCGCGGCGCCACCCGCCGACCGGGTCCGGACCGATGGCGGTCAGCTTGCGGGGCGGCCGGTTGGTCAGGGCCCGCAGCGCCAGCAGTTGCTCGCCGGCCGGGGTGGCGGCCAGCGCGGTAACGGTTCGCTTGCGCCGGAAGAAGCGGAGCCTCAGCAAAAGCCACGGCACGACCGCCACCAGGATCGGGAGCGCGACGACCGCCATGGCGAGCAGCACCGCGAGCCAGCTCGCCGTGGTGGCCAGGTCGTTTCCGGCGCCCGCGATGTCCAGGGCGGCCTGGCTGGCGGCGGTGAGCGGCTTGCTGACCGCGTCGCCCACCAGCGGAATGTGCTGCGCGCCATGGCCGGCCGAGGCCAGGTTGCCCGCGATGCCGTGCGCGCCGCTTTCGACCTGCCGCCCGGCCTCGGCGATCGTCGATATCGCGTCGTAGACGGCCACGCCGACGAGCAGCCAGATCGCCGTCCACACGGCGACCGCGAAGTCGCTGAACAGTTGGGCCAGCAGCCGGGCGGGCCTGGTGGAATAGGGCAACAACGGGGATGTCATAGCTAAATACCAGCACAGCTCCCGGGACGGGGCCCGCCGTGCGGCGCCCGATACGCTGACCCGATGCGCCCCGCACTGTCCGACTACCGCCATCTGGCCAGCGGCAAGGTCCGTGAGCTCTACCGCGTCGACGACGAGCACCTGCTGCTGGTCGCGACCGACCGCATCTCCGCCTTCGACTACGTGCTGGACAGCACGATCCCGGACAAGGGCCGCATCCTGACCGCGATGAGCGTGTTCTTCTTCGGCCTCGTCTCGGAGCTTGACGGAGCCCCCAACCACCTGGCCGGCCCGCCGGACGACCCGCGCATCCCCGACGAGGTGCTCGGCCGCGCCCTGGTGGTGCGGGAGCTCGAGATGCTCCCGGTGGAGTGCGTGGCCCGCGGTTACCTGACCGGCTCGGGGTTGCTCGACTATCAGGCGACGGGGAAGGTGTGCGGCATCCCGCTGCCGCCGGGTCTGGTCGAGGCCAGCAAGTTCGCCGCGCCGTTGTTCACCCCGGCGACGAAAGCGGCGCTGGGCGACCACGACGAGAACATCCCGTTCGCCCGGGTGATCGAGATGGTGGGCGCGGTGCGCGCAAACCAGCTGCGCGACCGCACGTTGCGGATCTATGTCCAGGCCGCCGACCACGCCCTGACGAAGGGAATCATCATCGCGGACACCAAGTTCGAGTTCGGCACCGACCGCGACGGCAACCTGGTGCTGGCCGACGAGATATTCACGCCCGACTCCTCGCGGTATTGGCCGGCCGCGGATTACCGGCCGGGCGTGGTGCAGACCAGTTTCGACAAGCAGTTCGTTCGCAACTGGCTCACCAGCCCCGAGTCCGGCTGGGACCGGCACGGCTCGCAACCACCGCCGCCGCTGCCGGACGACATCATCGACGCCACCCGCGACCGTTACATCAATGCCTACGAACGGATCTCCGGCATGAGGTTCGACGACTGGATCGGGCCGGGCGCATGACGAAGTCGGTCGCACAGTCGCTTTCACCGCCGGTTGCCAAGCGGGTGGAGACCCGGCGGGAGCACCACGGGGACGTGTTCGTCGACCCCTACGAGTGGCTGCGCGAGAAAACAGACCCCGAGGTCATCGCCTACCTCGAGGCCGAAAACGACTACGTCGACAAGGTGACGGCGCACCTCGAACCGTTGCGGCAGCAGATTTTCAACGAGATCAAGGCCCGCACCAAGGAGACCGACCTCTCGGTGCCGACCCGTCAGGGCGACTGGTGGTACTACGCCCGCACCTTCGAAGGCAAGCAATACCGTGTCCAATGCCGTTGCGCGGTGGCCGATCCCGACGACTGGACCCCGCCGCAGCTGGACGAGGACACCGAGATACCCGGCGAGCAGATTTTGCTCGACTCGAACGTCGAGGCCGAGGGACACGACTTCTTCGCGTTGGGCGCCGCCATGGTCAGCCTGGACGGCAACCTGCTGGCCTACTCCGTCGACACGATCGGCGACGAACGCTACACGCTGCGGTTCAAGGATTTACGCACCGGCGAGATGCTTCCCGACGAGATCGCCGACGTCGGCGCCGGCGTCACCTGGGCCGCCGACAACCGCACCGTCTACTACACGACCCTGGACGCCGCACACCGGCCCGACAAGGTGTGGCGGTACCGGCTCGGCACCGGCGAGCGGTCGGAGCTGGTGTATCACGAAGCCGACGAACGCTTCTGGCTCGGGGTCGGGCTCACCCGCAGCGAAGCCTACGTGTTTATCGCGTCCGGTTCGTCGATCACCTCCGAGGTCCGCTACGCGGACGCTGCCGACCCCGGCGCGCAGTTCACGGTGGTGCTCCCCCGGCGCGACGGCATCGAGTATTCGGTGGAGCACGCGGTGGTCGGGGGGCAGGACCGATTCCTGATCCTGCACAACGACGGCGCGGTGAACTTCACGCTCACCGAGGCGCCGGTCAGCGATCCGGCGCAACAGCGCACCCTGATCCCGCACCGCGACGATGTGCGGCTCGACGGCATGGACGCCTTCGCCGGTCACCTGGTGGTCAGCTACCGGCGCGCGGCGTTGCCGCGAATCCAGCTCTGGCCCATCGGCTCCGACGGGGATTACGGTGAGCCCGAAGAGATCTCGTTCGAGTCCGAGCTGATGTCGTCCGGTCTGGCCGGCAATCCGAATTGGAAGTCGCCCAAGCTGCGGATCAGGGCCGGGTCACTCGTCGTACCCACGCGCATCTACGACCTCGACCTGGCCACCGGTGAGCGGGTCCTGCTGCGTGAGCAGCCCGTGCTCGGCGACTACCGACCCGCCGACTACGTGGAGCGTCGCGACTGGGCGCGCGCCGACGACGGCGCCATGATCCCGGTGTCGATCGTGCACCGCGCCGGCCTCGAGTTCCCGGCGCCCACAGTGCTTTACGGCTACGGGGCCTACGAGATCTGCACCGACCCGAGCTTTTCCATCGCGCGTCTGTCGCTGCTGGACCGGGGCATGGCGTTCGTCATCGCGCACGTCCGCGGCGGCGGCGAGATGGGCCGGCTCTGGTACGAGCACGGCAAGCTGCTGGAGAAGAAGAACACCTTCACCGACTTCATCGCGGTGGCAAGGCATTTGGTGGGCTCGGGCCTGACCCGGCCGCGACAGCTGGTGGCGCTGGGCGGCAGCGCGGGTGGTCTGCTGGTGGGCGCGGTGGCGAACCTGGCCCCGGATCTGTTCGCCGGGATCCTCGCGCAGGTCCCCTTCGTCGACCCGCTCACCACCATCCTGGACCCCTCGCTGCCGCTGACCGTCACCGAATGGGACGAATGGGGAAACCCGTTGAGCGACAGCGAAGTCTACTCCTACATGAAGTCGTATTCGCCCTACGAGAATGTCGAGAGCAAGCGCTACCCCGCCATCCTGGCCATGACGTCGCTGAACGACACCAGGGTCTACTACGTCGAGCCGGCCAAGTGGGTCGCGGCGTTGCGGCATGCGAACGCCAACGGCAACCCGGTACTGCTCAAGACCCAGATGGCGGCGGGCCACGGCGGCGTCAGCGGTCGCTACCGGGCGTGGGAGGAAACCGCGTTCCAATACGCCTGGCTGCTAGCCGCTGCCGACGGCGACCGCTACTGCCGCGGCCAGGAAGACGACCTCGATGGCGGTGCGCAGCCCTAGCCGCGTCGTCATCGACTTGGGCGGATCGGGCATCCGGGCGGCATACACGTTGGCAGGAAACATCGCCAGCATCAGCACCAGCAGACACACGGCCGCCGCCACTCGCGTCACGGGCAGCAACAACCCCACGGCGCCCAGCAGCTCGAGCAGGCCGGTGATGGTGACCAGGTAGCCGGGTGCGGGCAGGCGGGGCGGCACGATCGCGATGAGGTCGCGGCGCAGCTGCGGCGCGAAGTGGGCAAACCCGGTGAGCAGGAACATCGCCGCCAATCCGACGGCCAGCGCCGCCGTCCAGCCGTTGACGTAGCCGACGCCGAGCCAGCCGATGCAGCGAGCGGCGATGGTGCCCACGAGCAGCGTGATCAACGGAGCCATCTCAACCGTCCAATCTAGACACCGTCGCCGGCCGTTTGGATCGCCGGCTGCTTCGGCAGAAACACCGCGGGGATGACGGTGGACACCACCAGGACGACCGCGATGACGAACACGACCGTATAGGCGTGCGACAGGTCGTGCAGCACGCTGCCGGCGAAGCCGGGGGCAAGCGCCTGCCGGGGTATCGCGGCTTGATCCACCGGCATCCCGGTGGCGGCGGCCTTCTGCTGTAGCACGGCGAGTTTGTTTGCCGCGGAGATGTTCTCGCTTCGGTTGAACTGGTTGGTCAGGATCATCGACATCAGCGCGGTTCCCATCGAGCCGCCCACCTGATGGCTGACGCTCATCAGCGTTGTGCCCCGGGCGATCTGGTGGGGCGCCAGCGCCTGCACCGACGCGACCGAGAGCGGCATCATGGTGCAGCCCATGCCCAGGCCCATGATCGCCAACCCGGCCAGGAGCGTGGGTAGGTAATCCGCCTGTCTTGCCACGCCGTAGGCGAAGGCGCCCAGCCCGGCGGTGATCAGCGCGATGCCGACCAGCACGACCTTGCCCGGCCCCTGCCTGTCCACCAGCGGCCCGGTCAGCCGCATGGTCAGCATGGCGCCGAGGCCCTGGGGGATCATGTGCACGCCGGCCTGCATCGGCGTCTGGTGCAGCACCTGCTGGAAGTAGCTCGGGAGCAGCAGGCCGGCGCCGAAAAACGCGGTGGCGAACACCAGCATCGTCACGTTGGCGTGCGTGAGCACCCTGTTCTGGAACAGCCGCAGATCGATGAGCGGGTGGTCCGCGCGGCGCCAGGCATGCGCCACGAAGCCGGCGATCAACGCCAGGCCGATGGCCGCCGGTATCAACACGCGGCGATCTGCCACCGTCCCGCAGCGCGGGATGGACGAGACCGCGAACAGGAAGGTCGCCAGGCCGGGTGACAGCAGCAGCACCCCGACGACGTCGAAGGTCTCCGAGCGCGCCGGGTGATCACGCGGGAACACCACAGCCGCAAGGGCGATGGTGACCAGCCCGATCGGCAGGTTGATCAGGAAGATCCACCGCCAGCTGGACGTGTCGATGAGCCAGCCGCCCAGGATGGGCCCGCCGATGGGGGCCAGCAACATGGGGATGCTCAGGATCGACATGAGGCGGCCGAGCCGCGGTGGTCCCGCCTCGCGGGTCAAGATCATGAAGCTCAGCGGCATCAGCATCCCGCCCCCGATGCCCTGCACCATTCGAAACACGATGAGCTGCAGGATGTTCGACGCCACCGCGCACAGCAGCGAGCCCAGCGCGAACGCGAGCACGGAACCCATGAAGAGCCGTTTGGTGCCGAACCGGTCGGCCGCCCAACCCGTCACCGGAATCACCGTCGCCAACGCGAGGGTGTAGCCGGTCATCGTCCAGCCGACGACGGCTTGCGACGAACCGAATTGGTCGATGAAGGTGCGCTGCGCGACGCTGACGACGGTGATGTCCAGGATCGCCATCACCGTGGCCAGGATGCACACGCCGGAGATCCGCAACAGCCCGGCGTCCAGCTTGTCGGGATAGGCGTGCACACCGGCGTCCTGCCGGGTGGGGGCGGTGGGCGGCGGGGCGTCGGCCGCCGCGGAACGGGCCTTGTCCATGGCGTTGCTTAGCATATCGAACCGATCACCGGCGCCGATGGGCGTTTGCTGGGCCCGCGCGCATCGAAATACGCCTGCCGTCCGCGTGTCCTTCACCGTCCCGACACCTGAGGTCGTCAAACTGCAAGTGTGTCTGGAAAACTGATCGTCTCGGTCTCGGGGATCGGGGAGCCCACCCTGGGCGACGTCGAGGCGTTCTGCGCGCAAATGGACGCGCGCAGGGTGCCGGTGTCGTTGCTGGTGGCCCCCCGGCTGTCCGGCGACCACCGGCTGGATCGCGACCCGCGCACGGTCGAATGGCTGACGGCGCGGCGGGCCGGCGGCGACGCCATCGTGCTGCACGGCTACGACGACCCGGCCACCAAGAAGCGGCGCGGCGAGTTCGCCATCCTGCGGGCGCACGAGGCCAACCTGCGGCTCACGGCCGCCGACCGGGTGCTCGAGCACCTGGGACTGCGCACCCGGCTGTTCGCGGCCCCGGGCTGGGTGGTGTCGCCGGGCGTCGTCAAGGCGTTGCCCCGCAACGGTTTTCGACTGCTCGCCGACCTGCACGGGATCACCGACCTGGTCCGCCACAGCACCGTCCGCGCCCGGGTGCTCGGCATCGGGGAGGGCTTCCTGGCCGAGCCGTGGTGGTGCCGCATGGTCGTGCTGTCCGCCGACCGGATCGCCCGTCGCGGCGGCATCGTGCGCATCGCGATATCGGGCCGCCAGTTGCGCAAACCGGGCCCGCTGCAGGCCGTGCTGGACGCCGTCGACCTGGCTTCGATGCACGGCTGCACCCCCACGGTGTACCAGTGGCGGCCGCACAGGGCCGTCGTCGACGCCGCGTGACCCAAGCCGTCTGACTGATCGCCGGGCGTAGGCCACTACCCTGTTGCCACATGGGCGACTCTTCAGCTGACGGTTTCGCGGCGGACGCCATCGTGGTCGGGGCGGGTCTGGCGGGCCTGGTCGCCGCGTGCGAGCTGGTGGATCGCGGCCTGCGGGTGCTGATCGTCGAGCAGGAGAACAGCGCCAACCTGGGCGGGCAGGCCTTCTGGTCGTTCGGCGGCCTGTTTTTCGTCGACAGCCCCGAGCAGCGGCGCCTGGGCATCCGCGACAGCCACGAACTCGCGCTGCAGGACTGGCTGGGGACGGCGGCGTTCGACCGTCCCGAGGACTACTGGCCGCGCCAGTGGGCGCACGCCTACGTCGATTTCGCGGCCGGGGAGAAGCGCGGCTGGCTGCGCGAGCGGGGCCTGAAGATCTTTCCGCTGGTGGGCTGGGCCGAGCGCGGCGGCTACGGCGCGCAGGGGCACGGTAATTCGGTGCCCCGCTTTCACATCACGTGGGGCACCGGACCCGCCCTGGTCGAGATCTTCGCGCGGCGGCTGCGGGACCGCTCGACCGTGCGCTTTGCGCACCGCCACCAGGTCGACGAGCTGATAGTCGAGGGCGGCGCGGCGACGGGCGTGCGCGGCACGGTGCTGGAGCCGTCGGCCGAACCTCGCGGTGTGCCGTCGTCACGAAAGCCGGTGGGGCAATTCGAGTTCCGCGCCTCAGCGGTGATCGTGACCAGCGGCGGCATCGGGGGCAATCACGACCTGGTGCGCAAGAACTGGCCCACGCGGATGGGCCGCGTCCCCGAGCAACTGCTGAGCGGGGTCCCCGCCCACGTGGACGGCAGGATGATCGGAATCTCGCAGCGGGCCGGCGCGCGGGTGATCAACCCCGACCGGATGTGGCACTACACCGAGGGCATCACCAACTACGCCCCGATCTGGCCGCTGCACGGCATCCGGATCATTCCCGGGCCGTCGTCGCTGTGGCTGGACGCAGCCGGAAATCGGTTGCCGGTTCCGCTGTATCCCGGCTTCGACACCCTGGGCACGCTGGAGCACATCACGAGGTCCGGGTACGACTACACCTGGTTCATCTTGAACGCCAAGATCATTGAGAAGGAATTCGCGCTGTCCGGACAGGAGCAGAACCCGGACCTGACCGGGCAGAGCGTGACGCAGCTGCTGCGCAACCGGGCCGGCTTCGGCGCGCCGGGGACGGTGCAGGCCTTCGTCGACCGGGGCGTGGATTTCGTCAGCGCAAACTCGTTGCGCGAGTTGGTGACCGGCATGAACAAGCTGCCCGACGTGGTCCCACTGGATTACGCGACGGTGGAATCCGAGGTCACCGCACGCGACCGCGAGGTGGACAACAAGTTCAGCAAGGACGGGCAGATCACCGCGATCCGCGCGGCGCGCACGTACCTGGGCGACCGCCTGGGCCGGGTGGCGGCGCCGCACCGGTTGACCGATCCGAAAGCCGGGCCGCTGATCGCGGTCAAGCTGCACATCCTGACCCGAAAGACGTTGGGCGGCATCGAGACCGACCTGGCCGCACGGGTGCTGAAGGCCGACGGCACCCCGCTGCCCGGGCTGTACGCCGCTGGCGAGGTCGCCGGGTTCGGTGGCGGCGGCATGCACGGCTACCGGGCCCTCGAGGGCACGTTTCTGGGCGGCTGCATATTCTCGGGCCGGGCCGCCGGTCGCTCCGCCGCCGACGACATCGCCTAGCCTTCACCGCGCGAGCAGACGCAAAATCCCCTTTTCGCCCGGCGTGTCGGGTACTTTTGCGTCTGCTCGCCGTCAGAAGGTGACCGCGCTTTCCTCGGGCAGCACCTGGAATTCGGTGCTGGTCATCTCGCTGAGGCGGCCGTAGTAGATGCCCCGCGCGTCTGGAGCGATGATCCCCTGGTGAATGGGTACCGCGCGGGCCGGCGAGACCGCACGCAGGTAGTCGACGGCCTCGGCGATCTTCATCCACGGCGCGGCCGCCGGAGTCGCCAGGACGTCCACCGGCTCGTCGGGCACGAACAACGCGTCACCGGGATGCATGAACCTTGCGCGGTGGTCGCCGTCGCCGACGAGATACGAAATGTTTTCCACCACAGGGATTTCCGGGTGGATGACGGCGTGTCGCCCGCCGACGGCGCGAACGGTCAGCCCACCGATGTGCAGCTCGTCGCCGACGTGCACCGCCCGGCAGGGCTCGCCGAGCTGCGCGGCGGTCTGCGGATCGGCGTACAGCGGGGCGTCGGGGTTGCCCTCGAGCAGCGACGGCAGCCGGGTGATATCGATGTGGTCGGGGTGCTGGTGGGTGACGAGGATGGCGGACAGGCCGGTGATCCCCTCGAAACCGTGCGCGAAGGTACCGGGGTCAAACAGCACACGCGCGTCATCGAACTCGGCGAGTAGACAGGAATGGCCGAAATGCGTCAGTTCCATGTTTACGATTGTGCCCTGAGGGGTGATGCCGATGCGGGTGATCCTGGCGACGATGCTGGTCGCCGGCGGCCTCGCGGTGGCCCTCGTCGTCGTGGTACCCGCGCGCGCGGAGCCGCAGACCTGCCCGCCGGTGTGTGACCAGATCCCCGACACCGCATGGATCCAGAAGCGCTCCGTGCCGCTGAACTCGGTGTACAACTGGCCGGCGCTGGCCGGCCTGGCGGTGCAGGTGACCGGCAGCGGGCCGCGGTTCCGGTTCGAGGAGCTCTGCGCGGCGCCGACGTCGCCGCAGGACCCGCGCGATTGGGCGGTCGCCGCCCGGGCGACCGTCGCCCACCCGGACGACCAGTGGCAGCTGCAGGCGCAGATCCTGCACTGGCGCGGTGACACGGCCCGCGGCGGCGCCGCCGCGGCCTCGGTGTTCGGCCGTGCCGTCGCCGCGCTGCGCGGCTGCCAGCAGGGGGCGCCGCAGCAGTCGCCGTCGATCACCACCGACCAGCCCAACCGGATGGCGGCCGTCGTCAGCGGTCCGGCCGTCCTGCACACCTACCTGGTCGCGCACGTGGCGAGCAGCACGATCACCGAGCTCACGCTGTGGTCGTCGGGTCCGCCGCAGGTACCCTGGCCCTCGATGGCGGACGATCCGGTGCTGGACGCCATGACCGCGCCGTTGTGCGAGGCGTACATCGCCTCGTGCCCGTGAGCCGCCGGTAGAGTGAGCGCCGAGCGAGATCTACAGGAGGAGCGCCGGTGGCCCGGGTGTTCGTGCACGTGATGCCCAAAGCGGAGATTCTCGACCCCCAAGGTCAGGCCATCGTCGGCGCGCTGGGCCGACTCGGCCACACCGGGGTCTCAAATGTCCGGCAGGGCAAGAGGTTTGAGCTCGAAGTCGACGACACCGTCGACGATTCGGAGCTTGCCGAGATCGCGGAATCACTGTTGGCGAATACCGTGATCGAGGACTGGACGATCAGCCGGGAAGCGCTGTGACCGCACGAATCGGCGTCATCACCTTTCCCGGGACGCTCGACGACGTGGACGCCGCGCGGGCCGTGCGCCGGGTCGGCGCCGAGGCGGTCAGCCTGTGGCATGGCGACGCCGACCTCAAGGGAGTCGACGCGGTGGTGGTGCCCGGCGGCTTTTCCTACGGCGACTACCTGCGAGCGGGCGCCATCGCCAGGTTCGCTCCCGTGATGACGGAAGTGGTCGCCGCCGCGCAGCGCGGCATGCCGGTGTTGGGAATCTGCAACGGTTTTCAGGTCCTCTGCGAGGCGGGCCTGCTGCCCGGCGCCCTGACCCGCAACGCCGGCCTGCACTTCATCTGCCGCGACGTCTGGCTGCGGGTGGCATCGACCGCGACGGCGTGGACCTCACGTTTCGAGCCCGGCGCCGACCTGCTGGTGCCGCTGAAGTCCGGCGAGGGCCGCTACGTGGCGCCCGCCGATGTGCTCGACGAGCTGGAGGGCGAGGGCCGGGTGGTGTTCCGCTACCACGACAACGTCAACGGCTCGCTGCACGACATCGCCGGCATCAGCTCGGCCAACGGCCGCGTCGTCGGGCTGATGCCGCATCCCGAGCATGCCATCGAGGCGCTGACCGGTCCGTCCGACGACGGGCTCGGCCTGTTCTATTCGGCGCTGGATACCGTTCTGGTGGCCTGAGCGGAAACGCCTGCGGCGTCGCGTAATTCGGCAAACGCCGCGCCGAGCGCAGCGGTGGCATCGTGCGGATCGTCGAACGTCCTGTCGTCGGTGAGCACCGCTACTCCCAGCCGGTCGGCATAGCTCCACACGGTGATGTTGACGGGGGCGCCCGGCGATAGGACGCCGGTCGAGTAGATCTCGCTGACCGTGGCGCCGCCAAAGCGGCCCCGCTCGCGCGGCCCCGCGACGCTGGACACGGCTACGTTCATCATCTTGTTCTGGAAGTCGCACCTGCCCAGCCACCGGAATGCGGCCGGGGCGATCGCAGTAGGCAGATAGGCCATCATCCGCCCGTAGAGGCGTGGACCGAGAATTTCATGGTCTTCCTTGGCGATTCGGGTGGCCAGCGCAACCAGCCTCACCCGCTCGGTCGGGTCGGCGATGTGAACCGGCAGCGAAATGGACAGGCCGCTGATCTCGTTGCCGCTCACCCGATCCGACTTGTCGGTGGCCGTGGGCACCGACGCGATGATCGGCCGGTCGGCCCTGCCGTCATAGGCCAGCAACAGTTTTCGCAACCCGCCGGCGGCCATCGCCAGCACCGCATCATTCATCGTGATACCCAACGTCCTCGCGGTTGCCTTGACGTCGGCCAGCGGCAGCGTCGCGCTGGCGAACCGCCGTTGCGGTGACACCACATGGTTGAGAAAGGTCGGGGGCGCGTCGAACGGGTCGGCCAGATCGGGGTGAGCTCCGCGCTGCCTGGACCGACGGCGCACCCGGGTCAATCCCACGGCCGCATCCCTGATCAGCCCCGGCAGCCTGACGACCTGCCGGACGTGGTCGCGCGCGGCGGCGGCCAGCAGGTCGGAGGTCGACGCGGTGACGCCGGCCTCGTCGTTGTCGCGCTCGTCGGTCGGGCCGTCCGCGAGATCCATGGCGCGGGCCAGCAGGTTGACCGAGGCGATGCCGTCGGCCAGCGCGTGATGGATCTTGCCGATCAACGCGAACCGGCCGCCGGACAGGCCCTCGGCGAAATGAAACTCCCACAGCGGGCGGCTGCGATCCAGCGGCGTGGAGGCCACCTCGCCGATGACCCGGTCCAGCTCTTCGCGGCCGCCCGGCGCGGGCACCCGTACCCGCCGCAGGTGGTAATCCAGGTCGACCGCGCAGTTTTCCTGCCACATCGGATGATGCAACCGCCAGGGGATGTCAACGAGCTTGTAGCGCACGATTCCAGCAGATGCAGCCGGCGCCGCACGTGGTGGCGAAAAACATCGAAACCGAACTCGCCGTCGAAGTCCGAGGGGTCGATGATCGCCACCTTCAGCGTGTGCGTGTGCAGGTTCGGCGTCTCGCTGTAGAGCAGCATGGCGTCCATGCCGTTGACTCTTTTCATCCGCCACCCCGCCGCGCCGGGCCGTCAGCCCAGGACGGGCAACCGGCGCTCGCCGGCCAGCCGGTCGAGCGCGCTCTGCATCACCGAACGGACGTAGGCGTCGACCTCGTCGACGTCGGGGTCCGCGCCGAATTGGGCCGCGATGTCGATCGGCTCGAGCACTTCGGTGACGATCTTGGCCGGCAACGGCACGTTCGGCGGGAAGATCACGCTCAACCCGAACGGGAACCCGACGCTCACGGGCAGGATGTCCATCCGGGCCTTGGTGATCCCGAGCTTGCGGGCCAGCCAGTTGCCGCGGGTCAGGAACAGCTGGGTCTCCTGGCCGCCGATCGACACGGTGGGCACGATCGGCACCCCTGCCTCGATGGCGGTCCGGACGTAGCCGGTGCGGCCGTTGAAGTCGATGGTGTTGGCGCTCAGCGTGGGCCGGTACGAGTCGTAGTCACCGCCGGGGAACACCAGCACCACCGCGCCCGAATGCAGTGCCGCGGAGGCGTTTTCGCGGCTCGCCTCGATGACCCCGAGGCGTCGCAGCCAGCCGTCCAGCGGACCCATGAACAGGCCGTAATGGCCCAGGGTGTACACCGGGCGGTCATAGCCGAACGCGTCGTAGAACGCCGGGCAGAAGATCAACACGTCGGGCGTGAGCATTCCACCGGAGTGGTTGGACACCACCAGCGCTCCCCCGGCGGCCGGGAAGTTGCGGACGTTTCGCACCTCGGCGCGATGCCACCGCTTGATCCAGGGGCCGACGGCGTTCATGACCTGTTCGGTGAACGCCGGATCCCATTTGGCGGTCTCGTGAGTGTCGGTTGCAGCGCCCGTCATGATTTTCTCCGCTGGTGTGTGTGCTGTGTTCGACGCGATGAGGATTACCCAACGGGTGCTCTACACCTGTAGAGAGCATGGTACTCTCAATTTGAGAGAATGCCATATCCGCAGGTGTGACCTACCGCACTTGCCTATCCGGGAGGGACCATGCCCGAAAGGGCTCTCGTTACGGGCGGCTTCGGCCTGGTCGGATCGCAGACGGTGCGACGACTGGCCGCCGATGGCTATGACGTGGTCGCCACCGACCTCGGCACCCCCGCCCAGCGCAAGGCGGCCGGCTCCCTGCCCGGCGGGGTCGAGGCGCGCTGGGCGGACCTGACGGATCCCGGTGAGGTCGACCGCCTGGTTGCCGAGACCGCGCCGACGGTGATCGTCCACCTCGCCGCGGTCATCCCGCCGGTGATCTACCGGCAGCCCGAACTGGCCCGCCGCGTCAACGTCGGCGCGACCGTGGCACTGCTGAGCGCAGCGCGGGCATGCCCGCATCGGGTGCGCTTCGTCCACGCCTCGAGCAACGCCGTGCACGGTGCCCGCAACCCGCACCGGCACCGTGAGTTGATACGAGCGGACACCCCGCTGCGGCCGTCAGATCTTTACGGGGCACACAAAGCCGAGGCGGAACACCACGTGCGGTCCTCCGGCCTGGAGTGGGTGATCCTGCGCCTCGCCGGGGTAATGAGTGTGCAGCCGGGCGCGATGCCCTTCAGCCTGGACGCGCTCTTCTTCGAAAACGCGCTGCCGACCGACGGGCGGCTGCACAGCGTCGACGTCCGCGATGCCGCGGCCGCATTCGCCGCCGCCACCACCGCCGATGTCGCGGGTGAGATCCTGCTGATCGGCGGCGATGAGTCGCATCGGCTGCGGCAGGGCGACGTCGGTAAGGCGCTGGCCGCCGCCAGGGGCCTGGTCAACGTCCTGCCCGCGGGCCGGCCGGGCGATCCCGACAGCGACGAGGCCTGGTTCGTCACCGATTGGATGGACACCACTCGCGCCCAGCAGGCGCTGTCGTTCCAGCATCACACCTGGCCGGACATGCTTGCGGAGATGCGGGCGGCCGCCGGCTGGCGGCGCTACCCAATGCGGCTGGTCTCCCCGGTCGCGCGGCATTTCCTGAAACACCGTGCCGCTTACCGGAATTCGCCCGGCCGCTATGCCGATCCGTGGGGCGCCATCCGGACTGAGCTGGGGGATCCGCGCCCCGATATCAGGGAGCACGCGACCCCTTTGTGAGATCGCTCAGCCGGCGTCCAACACCAACGGCTGCGACGGCTGCTCGACGACCGGGGCCAACCCGCCGAAGAATTCGATCGCGGCCCCGACGGTCAGGTCGACGAAAGTGGCGAAGTCCTCGAAGGCGACGTCGCCCCGGATCCATTGCGAGCGGCGCGCGACGACACCGATGCGCTGAGGGTCGGACGACGCGTGCACGATCGCGGTGACCTCGCGGTCCCGCCGATTCCACGCGTCGGCGAGATGCGTCAGCCAGGGCCGGTCGGCGGCGGGGAAGAAGCAGGCGGGGGCGACCCGAACGAGCAACACGTCGTGATGCCCGGGCGCGATCTCGAGGTGAACGTGAAGCCGGCGCGGACGGGTGTTGGCGACGTAGAAGTATTCGCCGTCGTGCGCGCCGCGGAAGTACCGGCTGCCGCGCGTGCACAGGTAGCGCTCGATCAGGCTTGCGCAGAGCGGCTCACTCGTCATGCCGTCAATGCTGAGGCCGGTGACTTTGCGGATCCTTTGAGCCGAGCCAGCCGGCAGCCAAGAATCTGTTGAGAATTCGCTGAGTGAGCGGGCCGCTCAGGGCAGCACTCGCACCGGGACGTTGGACCAGCCTGCCACGTTGGTCATGCTGACCCGCCGGCACCCGTCCCAGATCACCTGGTAGCGCGGCATCAGGTCCAGCAGCTTGTCCAGTGCGATCGCGCTCTCCAGGCGGGCCAGCGCGGCGCCCAGGCAGCTGTGCACGCCGTAGCCGAAGCCGAGGTTCTGCGCCTCGGTGCGATCGCGGTCGATGTCGAACCTGTCGGCGTCGGTGAACGCGTCGGGATCGCGGTTGGCCGACCCGCCCAGCAGGAACACCGCGCTGCCGGCCGGGATCGTGACGCCGTGCAGATGGGCGTCCTTGAGCGAGTAGCGGACGTTGTACTGCGTGGGCGCCTCGAACCGCAACACCTCCTCGACCGCGGCCGGCACCTTGGAGCGGTCGTCGAGCAGCTTTTGCCATTGGCCGGGGTGGCGGGCGAACTGCACGACCGCGTTGCCGATCAGCTTGGTGACGGTCTCGGCGCCCGCCCCGCCCAGAAGCGTTGCGAAACCTGTGATTTCGATGTCGTCCAGCTGGGTGGTGCCGCCGCCGTCGCGTTCCACCTGTGCGGCGATCAGGCGGCTGATCATGTCGTCCTGCGGCCGCGCGCGTCGCTCCTGGATCAGGTTGTAGTAGAACGCCCCGGCCTGATGGACTGTCTCCCAATTCGTTTCGTCCAGGTCGATCTGTCCCGGCTCGCGATGCAACGACGCGTCGACCCAGTGCCGGATCTGCTGGCGGTGTTCGGCGGGCACCCCGAGCATAGTGCTGATCACCTCGACGGGGAACAGCGCGGAGAAGTCGGCGACGACGTCGAACCGGTCGGGGTCGACGCGCGAGAGGTGGTGCTCGATCAGCTCGGTGACAGTGTCTTTCAGCGCGGTGATCGCCCGCGGGGTGAAGACCTTGTTGACCAGGCTGCGCATTCGCCGATGCTCGGGCGGATCCATGAAGATCATCGACTTGTTCTCCGCCGGGACGCCGCCCTTCTTGATCATCGACAGTTCGATCCCGCGCGCGGACGAATATGTCTCGTAGTCCTTGAACGCGGCGGCGACGTCGGCGTGCCGGCTCAGCGCGTAGAAGTCGTGTTCCTGGCTGTAGTAGACCGGCGCCTCCTCGCGCATCCGCCGGTAGGTCGGGTAAGGGTCGGCGAAGAACTCCGCCGAGAACGGGTCGAAGACCAGCTGCGTGGCCGTCATCGTGTCCTCCTCAACCGGCCTGTGCTGAGCACTTGCTTAGCATCAAGGCCGACCGCCGGTCAAGGCCGCGCGGGTGTCTCGACGATTCCGGCGCCGGGCTCGGGCATTGTCCGGGGCAGCGTGACGGAGAACCGGTATCGCTCGGGGCGATAGTGGAACTCCACCACCTCGACGGGTTTGTCCGCGTCGGTGTAGCTGGTGCGCTCGAGGACCAGCACCGGCGAGCCCTTCGGCAGGTCCAGCGCGGCGGCAACCTCCAAAGAGGCGCCGGCCGCATGGATCTCGTGGGTGGCGCGGGCGATGTGGACCCCCGCCCGCTCCCACATCGTGTAGGTGGATTCCATCGCGTGCCTGATCTGCGCGCCCGGCCCCTTGGACGTCAGCGGGTCGACGGCCTTGCCCAGCCCGAGCGGAAGGTAGGCCGTCATCAAGGCCAGCGGCCGGTCCCCATCGCGGAAACGCCGGTTGATGCACAGCACCTTGGACAGGCCCAGCGTCTCGGCCACCCGTTGCGGCGCCTCACCCACGCGATGCGACAGCACATCCACCTGCGGGGTGATGCCTGAGCTGGCCAGGACCTCGGTGATCGTGCGCACGCCGGAGCCCAGTTCCTGCCGTACCGGGTTCGCGACGAACGTGCCGAGCCCCTGCCGGCGAACCAGCCAGCCCTGGCGCTCGAGGATCCCCACCGCGGCGCGCACGGTCACCCGGCTCAGGCCCGAGCGTTCGATCAACTCCCGTTCGCTGGGCAGCCGCCCCCCGCGGGGCAGGCGCTGCTGAACGATCTGCGCCTTGAGCGCCTCGGCGAGCTGGGTGCTCGCGGGCACGCTGCCGCGCCTTATTCGAAGGTCGGTGCCGTCGAGATCCAACGCCTTGCCGGCCATGAGACGTATTAAAACGTCTTATACCCGGCGGATCAAGCTTCCTGGGCCGGGCTCACCGAAACCGTTTGCTACCGCGCGTCTTTCAACGGGTGCAGCGCGGGCAGGTTGACGACGATGGCCTCCTGGGTGCTGCGCGCGATCACGACCTCCGCGGGTGTGTTCGGGTCGGGGTTTTCTTCGCGGTGCGGCAGGTAGGGCGGGATGAAGACGTAGTCGCCGGGCGCGGCGACGATGCGCACCTCCCGGACACCGTCGTGGAAGACGAACTCCGGGTTGCCGCTTCGCACATAGATTGCGGTCTCCGATTCACCGTGATGGTGGTTGGACGAGACGGCCCGGGGCAACGCGTGCGTCTCGCCCATCCACAGCTTCTCCGCACCGACCGACTTGCCGGACAGCGCCGCGAAGCGCCGCAGCCCCTCCGATTGTGCGGTGTCCGAGCTGATCTCCGACGCCCTGACGTGGTGCACCCGGTCGCGCGCGGATACCGTTGCCGCATCGTCGAAATCGGGATGAAAACCGTCCGATGTCGCCATCATCGCTCCTACGGGCCGAGCGCGACCGACGCCTCCGAGGTGTAGCAGAGGAACGTCAGGGTCTCCTGCAGATAGAGCTGCACGGTGTCGGCGTCGTGGCTGCTGTATCCGATCGCGACGTCGGTGCCCAGCTGCAGGTCGAAGTCGCCGCCCCGGGTGGTCAGCACGAAAGCGCCGTCAATGGCCGGCGCCCAGATGATGTCGCCGTCCACCAACCGGTTCAGGTGCTCGCGGATCGGATACCCGTGTTCGGTGGTCTCGCTGACCTTGGTGTAAACGTCGGCGCTCAGCAGCACCGAATAGGGTCCGTCGACACCGGCCAGCCGCAGTTCGGTCAACGCCTGGGAGATGGCGTCGGGCATGTCGCGGGGGTCTTCGGGCAAGGTCAGCGCCTTGTTGGAGCTAGCGCTGCGGATGCCCTCGATCGACGCGGCGGCATAGCCCTCGAAGATGGTGCGGTCCTCGACGAACGCCAGCCTCTTGGCGGCGGCCTTGACCGGATCCCAGTCGGAGTCCTTGGAACCGCGCTCGACGTCGTCGATCTCCGAACGTGACAAATTGAACGGAACACGCAGCCGGACAAGGGGTTTGCTGGCCCGTAGATGAGCGACGACGCCGTCGCCGGGCGCCTTGACATCGATCAGCCGACCGGTGCTTACCGCCGCGGTGACGGGTCCGCCGGGCTCGCTGACGTCCACCACCCGGCGCCCGGCGATATGCCGTTTGAACGTGCGCGTCGCCTCCAATTCGATTTCTTCCCAAGCGGCTTCGGTGATCGGTGCCAGCTCGCGGTAGAGGTTGTTCATCATCGGGTGGTTCCTTTCAGGCTGCCGATCGAAAGTGAGCCGTCACCATAGGAGGATGTGGCGGACCGTTCCGTCGCCGGCGGGGCGGGCAGGGGTGGTGGGTCGTCGAGGAAATCGACTGTGGGGGAGAAGAACAACCCGCCGGTGACCGCGGTGGAGAAATCCAGGATGCGGTCGGTGTTGCCGGGCGGATCGCCGAGGAACATGTTGCGCAGCATCCGTTCGGTGACCTCGGGCGTGCGCGAGTAGCCGATGAAGTAGGTGCCGTACTCGTCCTTGCCCAGCTCGCCGAACGGCATGTTGTGCCGCACGATCTTCAGCTCGCTGCCGTCGTCGTCCTCGATCACGTTCAGCGCGATGTGTGAGTTCGGCGGCTTGTCCTCGTCATCGAGTTCGATGTCTTCCAACTTGGTTCGGCCGATCACCCGCTCCTGCTCGGCGACCGGCAGCGAATTCCACGACGACATGTCGTGCAGGTACTTCTGCACGTGGACGTAGCAGGAGCCGGCGAAGTCGGGGTCCTCGTCGCCGATGGCGGTGGCGCTGACAGCGATTGGGCCATCGGGGTTTTCGGTGCCGTCGACGAAGCCGAGCAGGTCGCGGTTGTCGAAGAACCGAAAGCCGTGGACCTCGTCGACCACGGTGACCGCACCCGCCATCGACTTGAGGATGTTGCCGGCCAGCTCGAAACACACGTCCATCGCCTCGGCGCGAATGTGGAACAGCAGATCTCCGGGCGTGGCCGGCGCCACGTGTCGCGGCCCGGTCAGCTCGACAAAGGTATGCAACTCGGCGGGCCGAGGCCCGCCGAACAACCGGTCCCACGCGTCGGAACCGATCGAGGTGACGACCGACAACCGCTTGGTGGGATCGCGGAAGCCGATGGCACGCACCAGCCCCGACAGGTCCGGCAGCGCGTCGTGCACCGTCACCTCGCCGCCGTCGTCGATGGTGACCACGAGGAAGATTGCGGCGGGCGTCAACGGCGCGAGGATGGGCTGCGGCTGAACCGGAGGCACTCTGCTGACCCTAGCGTGGCGACGGCGAGCGGCGGAAGCGCGAGTAAGGAGCCGCGCAATCAGGCCCAGCGTGAACTCCGCCCTCGCCGACAGCCATGATGGTCGACATGCCGGCCACCGCCGCAGGCCTCTGCGATTTCATCGACGCGTCTCCATCGCCGTTTCATGTTTGCGCCACGGTGGCCGCGCGGCTGCTCGACGCCGGATACACCGAACTGAGCGAGGCCGACCGCTGGCCCGAACAATCCGGCCGCTACTTCATCGTCCGGGCCGGCTCCCTGGTGGCGTGGAATTCCGGCGGACCGGTGGGGGCGTTTCGGATCGTCGGCGCGCACACCGACAGCCCGAACCTACGGGTCAAGCAGCATCCCGACCGGGTGGTGGCCGGCTGGCGGGTGGTGGCGCTGGAGCCCTACGGGGGAGCGTGGCTCAACTCCTGGCTGGATCGGGATCTGGGCATCAGCGGGCGGTTGTCGGTCCGCGACGGCGACCGTGCCACGCACCGCCTGGTGCGGATAGACGACCCGATCCTGCGGGTGCCGCAGCTGGCGATCCACCTGGCCGAGGACCGCAAGACCCTCACGCTGGACCCGCAACGACACCTCAACGCGGTGTGGGGCGTCGGCGACGCCGCGTCCTTCGTCGACTACGTCGCCGAGCGCGCCGGGGTGGCACCGGCCGACGTGCTGTCGGCCGACCTGATGACGCACGATCTGACCCCGTCCGCGGTGACCGGCGCCGACGCCGGCCTGCTGAGCGCGCCGCGGCTGGACAATCAGGCGAGTTGCTATGCGGGCGTGGAGGCGTTGGTGGCGGCGGAGCCGCGCGGCGCCGTGCCGGTGTTGGTGCTCTTCGACCACGAGGAGGTCGGTTCGTCATCCGACCACGGTGCGCAGTCCGACCTGCTCGGCACCGTCCTGGAACGGATCGTGCTGGCGGCCGGCGGCGGCCGGGAAGACTATTTGCGCCGCCTGCCGGTTTCGTTGCTGGCCTCGGCGGACATGGCGCACGCCACCCACCCCAACTATCCGGAGCGGCACGAGCCCGGTCATCCGATCGAGGTCAACGGCGGGCCGGTGCTCAAGGTGCACCCCAATCTGCGCTACGCCACCGATGGACGCACGGCCGCGGCGTTCGCGCTGGCCTGCCGGCGGGCCGGCGTCGGGTTGCAGCGCTACGAGCACCGGGCCGACCTGCCGTGCGGGTCGACGATCGGGCCGCTGGCCTCGGCCAGGACCGGCATCCCCACCGTCGACGTAGGCGCTCCGCAGCTTGCCATGCACTCGGCGCGCGAGTTGATGGGAGCCCACGACGTGGCCGCCTATTCGGCGGCCCTGCAAGCGTTTTTGTCGCCGACGGCATAGGGTCTGGCGGTATGGCGCTCAACGTGGAGATGATCACCTTCGACTGCAGCGATCCCGCCGGGCTGGCCGGGTGGTGGGCCGAGCAGTTCGGTGGCACGACCCAGGAGCTGCTCGCCGACGAGTTCACCGCGGTGAGCCTGCCGGCAGGGCCCCGGCTCGGATTCCAGAAGGTGCCCGACCCCACGCCCGGGAAAAACCGGGTGCACCTCGACTTCAGCGCCGCCGACGTCGACGCCGAGGTGGCACGGCTGACGGCGGCCGGGGCCAGCGAGGTCGGCCGGCACAGCTTCGGCGACAACTTCCGCTGGGTGGTGTTGGGCGACCCGGAGGGCAACGTCTTCTGCGTCGTCGGGCAATAGCGTGAGCCGAGGGCGGTCAGAGGCGCCTAGTCACATGCCTGAGCGCTTTGCGGATCGCGTGGCCGTGGTCTCCGGCGCCAGTTCCGGCATCGGCCAGGCGGTCGCCGAGCGATTGGCCGCCGAGGGCGCCAGCGTGGTGGCGTGCGCACGCCATGAGCCGGCTGAACCGACGGGCGCCGGAATCACTTTCGTGTCAACCGATATCAGCGACGAGGCCTCGGTGACGGCGTTGATGGACGACGCCGTCGCTCGCTACGGGCGGATCGACGTCGTCGTCGCCAATGCCGGCGTCGCCAACATCGGCCCGTGGCCCGACGAGCCCTTCGACCAGTGGCGCGAAATCCTCGACATCAACCTCAACGGCACGATGCTGACCTGTAAGGCCGCTTGGCCGCACCTGGTCGCCTCGGGCGGCAACATCGTTGTGGTGTCGTCCCTTTCGGCATGGATGGGCGTCGGTCAGCACGAGCTCGACCAGATGGGCGGCTTTCAGCCGTGTCCGTCCTACCAGGCGTCGAAGGCCGGCATCGAAGGCCTGGCCGTCCACCTCGCGGGCCGTGGCGGCGAGCACGGGGTGCGGGTCAACGTGGTGCGCCCCGGCCGCATCCTCACCGACAAATGGGAGGACGTCCTCGGCCAGGACGGCCTGTTCTGGTCGCATTACGAAAAGGTTCAGCTGCTCAAGCGGCACGGCCGCACCGAAGACGTCGCCGCCGCCGTCGCGTTCTTGGCCAGCGACGAGGCTGCCTTCATCACCGCCGCCGTCCTCGACGTCAACGGCGGCGCCATAGTCAAGCTCTGAACAGGCTCTGAACCAGGAGAGACACCGTGCTCAGCCCCTTCGACGACTTCCCCATCCATCCGTCGGCGGATCCGATCACCACGCCGGCCAGCAGCGACCCCAACCATTACGACCGCTACTGGTTCAACGGCCACCAGCGCGACGGCGACTTCTACCTCGGCGCCGCGATGGGCCACTATCCCGTCCGCGGCATCATCGACGCCGCCTTCAGCCTGGTCAAAGACGGTGTCGAGCACTCGATCTTCGCCTCCGGCGCCATGCCGCTGGACCGGTCGACGACGATCGGCCCGATCCGCGTGGAGGTTCCCGAGCCGATGCGGACCATCCGCTACGTCGTCGAACCGAACGAGCACGGCATCGCCTGCGACCTCACCTTCCGGGCCACCACCGTCGCCGTCGAGGAGCCCCGCCAGCAACGCCGCAGCCCGGAGGGGATCCTGCTGACCGACCACACCCGGCTCACCCAGTGGGGCACCTGGGAGGGCACCGTCGTCGTCGACGGCGACGAGCTGCGCGTCGACCCCGCCGAGGTATCCGGCACGCGCGACCGCTCGTGGGGCATCCGGCCGGTCGGCGAGCAGATCCCGGTCCTTCGCCAGCCCATGGGATTCCAGGTGTTCTGGCTCTGGGCGCCGCTGCACTTCGGGGATCGCTTCACCCACTTGGCTTTTCACGAACACGAGGATGGCCGCCGTTGGCTGGAGACCGCGCTTGTCCTCGACTCCATTCCCGCCGGCGCTTCGGCGTGCGGCACC
Organism: Mycobacterium sp. NGS26; assembly: GCF_059813025.1. NCBI lineage: Bacteria > Bacillati > Actinomycetota > Actinomycetes > Mycobacteriales > Mycobacteriaceae > Mycobacterium > Mycobacterium sp. NGS26. The sequence continues at coordinate 788,769 of NZ_JCALDU010000001.1, read as the reverse complement.
GCCGGCGTGCGCGAGTGCCACGACGTCGGCTACGAGATCGACTGGGAGCCCGGGCGCCGCGAGATGCGGCGGGCCCGACTGTGGTTTCACGACCCGGTCGAGGGCGAGACCCTTATCGAGGTCGAGAAGAAGTTCACCTTCCGGATGCGCGGCATCGGGTACTGGCACCCGCTCTGGGGCCACGGCAGCAACCACGGGCAGCTCGAAACCGGCCGCGAATCAATACGACTCGACGACTTCGACCCCCTCGACTTCGGATCGATCCACCTGCAGAATCTCGTCATCGCGACCATGGGCGAGCGCCGCGGCGTCGGCGTCGTCGAACAGATCGCGCTCGGGCCGCATCAGCCCAGCGGCCTCACCGGTTTTCTCGACGGGCACCCCTGAACACTCGACGAGAAGTCCCTAGACTGTGTCCGTGATTGACACCGTCGAGCACGCGGCGAGCACCCCCGATCAGCCCCAGCCCTTCCACGAGCTGGGCCTCAAGGACGACGAGTACCAGCGGATACGCGAGATCCTGGGACGCAGGCCCACCGACACCGAGTTGGCGATGTACTCGGTGATGTGGAGTGAACACTGCTCGTACAAGTCCTCCAAGGTCCACCTGCGCTACTTCGGTGAGACCACCACCGACGAGATGCGCGCCGGCATGCTGGCCGGGATCGGCGAGAACGCCGGGGTGGTCGACATCGGCGACGGCTGGGCCGTCACGTTCAAGGTGGAGTCGCACAACCACCCGTCGTACGTCGAGCCCTACCAGGGCGCCGCCACCGGCGTCGGCGGGATCGTCCGCGACATCATGGCCATGGGTGCGCGGCCCGTCGCGGTGATGGACCAGCTCCGGTTCGGCGCAGCCGACGCCCCGGACACCCGCCGCGTGCTCGACGGCGTGGTTCGCGGCATCGGGGGCTACGGAAACTCGTTGGGCCTGCCCAACATCGGCGGCGAGACCGTGTTCGACGCCTCGTACGCGGGCAACCCACTGGTGAATGCGTTGTGCGTCGGGGCGCTGCGCAAAGAGGATCTGCACCTGGCGTTCGCGTCCGGCGCCGGCAACAAGATCATCCTGTTCGGCGCGCGCACCGGGCTCGACGGCATCGGCGGGGTGTCCGTGCTGGCGTCGGAAACCTTCGGCGGCGACGAGGGCGAGGGCCCCGGCCGCAAGAAGCTGCCCTCGGTGCAGGTCGGCGATCCCTTCACCGAGAAGGTGCTCATCGAGTGCTGCCTCGAGCTGTATGCGGCGGGCCTGGTGATCGGCATCCAAGACCTCGGCGGGGCCGGATTGTCCTGTGCCACATCGGAACTCGCATCCGCCGGCGACGGTGGCATGCGGGTCGAATTGGACAACGTCCCACTGCGGGCCGCGAATATGACGCCCGCCGAGATTCTTTCCAGCGAGTCGCAGGAGCGGATGTGCGCCGTGGTCGCGCCGGAGAACGTGGCGGCCTTCCTCGCGGTGTGCCGCAAGTGGGAGGTGTTGGCCACCGTCATCGGCGAGGTCACCGACGGCGACCGGCTGCAGATCACTTGGCACGGCGCGACGGTCGTCGACGTGCCACCGCGCACCGTGGCCCACGAGGGCCCGGTGTATCAACGGCCGATCGCCCGCCCCGAATCACAGGACGCCCTGAACGCCGACACCTCGAGCCGGCTGCCGCGCCCGGTCACCGGTGAGGAGTTGCGCGCGACTTTGCTTGCGCTGCTTGGCAGCCCGCACCTGTGCAGCCGGGCGTTCATCACCGAGCAGTACGACCGGTACGTGCGCGGCAACACCGTGCTGGCAGAGCACGCCGACGGTGGGGTGCTGCGCATTGACGAGTCGAACGGCCGCGGCATCGCGGTGTCGACCGACGCCTCGGGGCGCTACACGCTGCTGGATCCCTACCTCGGCGCCCAGCTGGCGCTGGCCGAGGCGTACCGCAACGTCGCCGTCACCGGTGCCACCCCGGTCGCCGTGACCAACTGCCTCAACTTCGGCTCGCCCGAGGACCCCGGCGTGATGTGGCAATTCGCGGAGGCGGTGCGCGGCCTGGCCGATGGCTGTGCGGCCCTGGGGATTCCGGTGACCGGCGGCAATGTCAGCTTCTACAACCAGACCGGCTCGGCGGCGATCCTGCCGACACCGGTGGTGGGCGTACTGGGTGTCCTGGACGACGTGAGTCGACGTCTCCCCGTCGCACTGGGCACCGAGCCGGGCGAGACGCTGTTGCTGCTGGGCGAGACGCGCGACGAGTTCGACGGTTCCGTCTGGGCGCAGGTCACCGCCGACCATCTGGGCGGGCGGCCACCCGCGGTCGACCTGGCCCGCGAGAAGCTGCTGGCCGAGGTGCTTTCCTCGGCGTCACGGGATGGGCTGGTGTCGGCCGCGCACGACCTGTCCGAGGGCGGCCTGGCGCAGGCCGTCGTCGAGTCGGCGCTGGCCGGTGAAATCGGTTGCCGCATAGTGCTTCCCGAGGGCAGCGATCCGTTCGTGATGTTGTTTTCCGAGTCGGCCGGCCGCGCGCTGGTGGCGGTGCCGCGCACCGAGGAGAGCCGGTTCCGTTCGATGTGCGAGGTGCGGGGGCTGCCCGCCGCGCGGATCGGCGTCGTCGATCAGGGCTCGGACGCCGTGGAGGTGCAGGGCCTGTTCACGGTCTCGCTGGCCGAACTGCGGGATACCTCCGAGTCGGTGCTGCCGCGACTCTTCTCGAATTGACTCTGCGCTGATGGCGCGGGCTACTCGCACTTCTTCGCCATGAGCGCAGAGTCAACGGCCAAGCGCGGCAGTCGGATACGGGCGCTGTCGTTAGCGGCCGGCCTGGTCGGCTGGAGCTTCGTCAGCCCGCGGCTGCCGGGCGCGTGGCGGGTGACACTGCAGGCCGGCATTGGTGGCCTGCTGGTGCTTGCCACCCGCGCGCCGCTGGGCCTGGGTCCGCCGCGGCTGTGGGCGGGCCTGCGGCTGGGGTCGGCCGCCGGCGCGGCCGCGGTGGCGGCCATCGCCGCGACGACCCCGCTGCCGCCGGTGCGGCTGTCGATGGCCGCCCGCGATATTCCGGTGCCCGCGTCGGGCTGGCTGTTGTTGCGGATACCCATCGGCACCGTGTGGTCCGAGGAGGCCGCCTTTCGCGGGGCGCTTGCCACGGCCGGTTCGCGCGCCTTCGGTAAATCCGGCGCAAGGCTGTTGCAGGCCACGGCTTTTGGGCTCTCCCATGTCGCGGACGCGCGCGCGATCGGTGAGCCGGTGGCTGTCACCGTGCTGGCCACCGGGATCGCCGGCTGGCTGTTCGGTTGGCTGGCCGACCGCTGTCGCAGCCTGGCCGCCCCGATGCTGGTGCACCTGGCCATCAACGAGGCCGGCGCGGCGGCGGTGCTGACCGTGCAGCGGCGGCGGTGCTGACCGTGCAGCGGCGGCCTCGCTGAGCCCGGAGGCGGTCGTCTGCGACCCTGGGGTATGGCCGCCCGTCAGAAGGCCGATCCGGCCAAGACCCGACTGGCCGTGCTCGCCGTCGCCGACTGGTTGCGCGACGAGACCCGCCCGGCGCCCGACCGCGACGCCCTGGCGAGCGCGGTGCGGCTCACCGCGCGCACGCTGGCCGCCGCGGCGCCCGGCGCCGCCGTCGAGGTCCGGATTCCACCGTTCGCCGCGGTGCAGTGTGTCTCCGGGCCGACGCACACCCGCGGCACACCGCCCAACGTGGTCGAGACCGATCCGCGGACCTGGCTGCTGCTGGCCACCGGGATGCTGTCGCTGGCGGACGCGAAAAGCGCCGGTGACCTGACGCTATCGGGCTCGCGGGCGGGTGAGATCGGACACTGGCTGCCCCTGGTCGCCGTCGGCTGAATATAACCCTGAACTGCAGGTTAAGCCTGAAGAAGCGGGATTTTCGGCGCTCAACACGCCCGTCGGATTCGGCGCCGGGCCCGCCGTGGCCGTAGACTCCGTTACGTCACCACCCGTTCCCCAGGGAGCCGCCGACCCGTGACCGTCCAGGAACCCCAGCAGGACCTGAACTCACCGCGTGAAGAGTGTGGCGTATTCGGGGTCTGGGCCCCCGGCGAAGAAGTCGCCAAACTCACCTACTACGGCTTGTACGCGTTGCAACACCGCGGCCAGGAGGCCGCGGGCATCGCCGTCGCCGACGGCTCCCAGGTGTTGGTCTTCAAAGACCTCGGCCTGGTCAGTCAGGTCTTCGACGAGCAGACGCTGGGGGCCATGCAGGGCCACGTCGCCATCGGGCACTGCCGCTACTCCACCACCGGCGACACCACGTGGGAAAACGCCCAGCCGGTGTTCCGCAACACCGCGGCGGGCACCGGAGTTGCGTTGGGCCACAACGGAAATCTGGTCAACACCGCCGAGCTTGCCGCCCGTGCCCGCGACGCGGGGTTGATCGCCAAGCGCTGCCCCGCGCCGGCGACCACCGACTCCGACATTCTGGGCGCGCTGCTGGCCCACGGCGCCGCCGACGCCACCCTCGAGCAGGCGGCGCTGGAGCTGTTGCCGACCGTGCGGGGGGCGTTCTGCCTGACGTTCATGGACGAGAACACGCTGTACGCCTGCCGCGACCCGCACGGGGTGCGCCCGCTTTCGCTCGGGCGGCTGGATCGCGGCTGGGTGGTGGCCTCCGAAACGGCTGCGCTCGACATCGTCGGCGCCTCGTTCGTGCGCGACATCGAACCGGGTGAACTGCTGGCCATCGACGCCGACGGGGTGCGGTCGACGCGCTTTGCCAACCCCACGCCCAAGGGCTGCGTCTTCGAGTACGTCTACCTGGCGCGGCCGGACAGCACGATCGCCGGCCGATCCGTGCACGCCGCCCGGGTGGAGATCGGTCGCCGGCTGGCCCGCGAATGCCCGGTCGACGCCGACCTGGTGATCGGCGTGCCGGAGTCGGGCACCCCCGCGGCGGTGGGATACGCGCAGGAGTCCGGCGTCCCCTACGGGCAGGGCCTGATGAAGAACGCCTACGTCGGACGGACCTTCATCCAGCCGTCGCAGACCATCCGCCAGCTCGGTATCCGGCTCAAGCTCAACCCGCTGCGGGAGGTGATCCGGGGCAAGCGGCTTATCGTCGTCGACGACTCGATCGTCCGCGGCAACACCCAGCGCGCGCTGCTGCGGATGTTGCGCGAGGCCGGGGCCGTCGAGGTGCACGTGCGCATCGCCTCACCGCCGGTGAAGTGGCCGTGCTTCTACGGCATCGACTTCCCGTCACCGGCGGAGCTGATCGCCAACGCCGTCGAGGACGAGGAAGAAATGCTCGAGGCGGTGCGGCACGCCATCGGCGCCGACACGCTGGGTTACATCTCGCTGCGGGGCATGATCGCCGCTTCGGACCAGCCGGCCTCGCGGCTGTGCACCGCCTGCTTCGACGGCAAGTATCCGATCGAGCTGCCCAGCGAAACCGCGCTCGGCAAGAACGTCATCGAGCACATGCTCGCCAACGCCGCGCGCGGATCCGGGCTCGACGATCTCGCGCCCGGCGACGTACCCGAAGTGCCGATCGCGCACTGACCGCAGTTCGATACCGGCGGTGAGCGCCGCCCGGTAGCCTTTATCGCGATGACGGATCCCGGAAAAAGCCCCGGACGCAACCCGGGCAGCCAGGGCATCACCTACGCGTCGGCCGGGGTGGACATTGAAGCCGGTGATCGCGCCGTCGAACTGTTCAAGCCGCTGGCCACGAAGGCCACCAGGCCCGAGGTGCGCGGCGGGCTGGGCGGATTCGCGGGACTGTTCGCGCTGCGCGGCGGCTACCGGGAACCGGTGCTGGCGGCCTCCACCGACGGGGTGGGCACCAAGGTGGCCGTCGCCCAGGCGATGGACAAACACGACACCGTGGGCCTGGACCTGGTGGCGATGGTCGTCGACGACCTCGTGGTCTGCGGCGCCGAACCGCTCTTCCTGCAGGACTACATCGCGGTCGGCCGGACGGTCCCGGAACGGCTGAGCGCGATCGTCAGCGGCATCGCCGAGGGATGCGTGCGGGCCGGCTGCGCGCTGCTGGGCGGCGAGACCGCGGAACACCCCGGCCTGATGGAGCCCGACCACTACGACATCTCGGCCACCGGCGTGGGCATCGTCGAGGCCGACGACGTGCTGGGCCCCGATCGCGTCAAACCGGGCGACGTCGTCATCGCGCTGGGCTCGTCCGGCCTGCATTCCAACGGATACTCGCTGGCCCGCTCGGTACTACTCGAGATCGACCGGATGAACCTGGCCGGCTATGTGGAGGAGTTCGGCCGCACCCTCGGCGAGGAGCTGCTGGAGCCGACCCGGATCTACGCCAAGGACTGCCTGGCCCTGACCGCCGAAACCCACGTCCGGACGTTCTGCCACGTCACCGGCGGGGGGCTGGCCGGCAACCTGCAGCGGGTCATCCCGCACGGCCTGACCGCCGAGATCGACCGGGGCACCTGGACGCCCGCGCCGGTGTTCGCGATGATCGCGCAGCGCGGCCGGGTTTCGCGCGAGGAGATGGAAAAGACGTTCAACATGGGCGTCGGCATGATCGCCGTCGTGGCGCCCGAGGACACCGACCGCGCCCTGGCCATATTGACCGCGCGGCACTTGGACTGCTGGGTGCTGGGGACGGTCTGCAAGGGCGGGAAAGCGGCCCCGCGGGCACGGTTGGTCGGGCAACACCCCAGGTTTTAGGGGGCTAACGGGTGAAGGGACTAACGACGCCAGTCGTCCTCGCGGGCCCAGGCATCGTCCGCGGCTAGATCGTCCGAGCCGTCCAGCTCGTCGGAATCGTCGGCACCGGTCCCGGACAGCTCGCGCTGGAGCCTCTCGAAGTCGGTCTGCGGGGAGCTGTACTTGAGTTCTCGAGCAACCTTGGTCTGCTTTGCCTTAGCCCGGCCGCGGCCCATGGGGGAACCCCCTCGCGCAATAACGGAGCGGCCTAACGATGTAGGCGGCTCCGATCTCTTGGTGTCGTTATTGTCCTGCCGACAGTTTACCGTGCCTCACGGTTGGGCGTCGGTGCCCCCTGCCCGCCGTGGCGGACCGCATTTCTCATCATCGCGTACCGCCCCGCAACCGTTCAACGGCCAGTCGGCCCGCACCGATCTGGTCGGCCGACGGCAGCGAGTCGGGGTCGATGACCGCGGCGACCGCCGCCTGGTCGCCGGTCGCGAGTTCGGTGTCGGCGGGCAGCCCACGCTTGAGCAGCGCCAGCGCCACCGGCCCGAGGTCGACGTGGTCGACCACGGTTCCCAGGCGCCCGACGGTGCGACCGCCGGCCACCACGGGGTCACCCGTCGCGGGGCGCTCAACCGAACCGTCGAGGTGCAGCAGCACCAGCATCCGCGGGGGTTTGCCGAGGTTGTGGACCCGCGCGACGGTCTCCTGCCCGCGATAGCATCCCTTGTCCAGGTGGACCGCGCCGGCGCCCGGACCGCCGATCCAGCCCACCTCGTGGGGGATGGTGCGCTCGTCGGTGTCGACGCCGAGCCGGGGACGCCGGGCCGCGACCCGGTGAGCCTCGTAGGCCCACACCCCGGCCGGTCGCACGCCCGCCCGCGCCAACCGGTCCTTCCAGTCCGCCGACTCGCCGCGCGGCACCAGCAGGTCCAGCTCGATGTCGCCGGCGGTGGCGGCGGGCATCCGCCGCACGAAGCCGCCACCGGCCACCGGAACCGCGGTCAGTTCGGCGGGCAGCGCGTCGAGGCCAAGCGCGTCGAGCACCACCCGGTCGGCCAGCCGCGGCCCCAGCAGCGACAGCACCGCCATGTCAGTAGCCGCGGGCGTGACGTCGGACCAGAACACCATCTTGCGCAGATAGTCCAGCAGCGGCTCACCCCGCCACGGCTCGGTGTCCATATAGGTGGTGCCGCCCAGCTCGCTCTGGATCCAGTGGTCCTCCACCCGGCCCTGGCCGTCGAGGCTGAGGTTCTCGGTGCTGGCGCCCTCGGGCAGCTCGCTGACGTACTGGGTCGAAATGCTGTGCAGCCACGCCTGCCGGTCGCCGCCGGTCAGGGTGAGCACCGCGCGATGCGAGCGGTCCACGACCACCGCATCGGTTTCGGCCGACCGCTGCTCACCCAGCGGATCGCCGTAGTGCCAGATCGCGCCCGCGTCGGGTCCGGAGTCGGGCGCGGGGACTGCAGTCATGTGTCAACTCTACGGATCGCCCGTCCAACGAGGGTGATGCTCGCGGCTAAGCTTCAGGACCATGGCTGTGATCGTGACCTTGGACGGCGCGATGCATCCGCCGGGGGCGCCGCTGTTGCACGCCGACGACCTCGCCGCGGTCCGCGGCGACGGCATCTTCGAGACGCTGCTGGTCCGCGACGGCGCGGCGTGCCTGGTCGAATCCCATCTGCAGCGGCTGACCCAATCGGCCAAATACATGGACCTGCCCGAGCCGGACCTCGCGAGCTGGCGGCGCGCGATCGACGTGGCGACGCGGCAGTGGGCCGCGGACACCGCCGACGAGGGCGCGCTGCGACTGATCTACAGCCGGGGCCGCGAGGGCGGCTCGCCACCCACCGCCTACGTGATGGTCAATCCCGTCCCGGACAGGGTCGCGGCGGTTCGGCGCGACGGATTGTCGGCGGTCACGCTGGATCGCGGATTGCCCGCCACCGGTGCCGACGCGATGCCGTGGCTGCTGGCCGGCGCCAAAACCCTGTCGTACGCGGTCAATATGGCCGCCCTGCGCCACGCAGCCCGGCAGGGCGCCGGCGACGTGATCTTCGTGAGCTCGGACGGCTACATCCTGGAGGGCCCCCGCTCGACGGTGGTGATCGCGACCGCCTCCGAACATGGTGATCCGTGCCTGCTGACGCCGCCGCCGTGGTATCCGATCCTGCGCGGCACCACCCAGCAGGCCCTGTTCGAGGTCGCCCGGGCCAAGGGTTACGACTGTGACTACCGGGCGCTGCGAGTCGCGGATCTGCTTGCCGCACAAGGGATCTGGCTGGTATCGAGCATGACGCTGGCCGCGCGCGTGCACACGCTCGACGGCCGGCCGCTGCCTCGATCGCCGATGGCCGCGGAATTCGCCGAACTGGTCGACGTCGCCATCGTCAGCGATCGTTGAGCCCAAGTCATCGCCAAGGCGGCACGATACGGGTAACTACGCCCCAATCCGGTTAACCGGAATTAGATGCAGCGCAACAGGCAAGCAATCACCCGGTAACAGGCGGGTATCTATTCGCCTCCAAAATCAACGGAGCACCGCCCATATCACGCACTTCGGAAGAAGGAAGAGTCGATGAAGAGGGCACTACTCGGCGCATCGGCGGCAGCGGCGATAGCACTGGCACCCCTGTGCATTCCACCGGCCCACGCCGACCCCGCAGGTGCTTGTGGCGGTATCACCGATCCCAGGCAGGCATCGACGAATTCCTGTGCGATGAACCCGGTGCGCAAATACCGACTGGGCGATTGCGAGGGGGCGAGCCCGTTCGACGGACAGATGGGCCAAGTTTGTGGGTGACTGCGGCGGTCTGACCCCCTTGATCCGCGATGTTCGGAGCGCACGCCCGGACGTCGAGGACCACGCAGAAGGGCCGGTCGCGGGCTATCCGGCGAACCGCGAAAGGCGCGCCGACAGGTGCGGCACCAGGCCGCCGTCGGCGTCCACCCGTTCCTCCACGTAGGCCAGGTCGCCGCCCTCGACGATGCCGTAGAGGCGCTTGGCGCCGCCGACCAGCACACCGGACCGGCTGCGGGCCAGCGCATCGGTCACCAGCTCCCACGACGACTGGGTGCGCGGGCGTCCGTAGAACAGTTCGACGTAGCCGGCGGAGTGGGCCAGCAGCAACTCGATGGCCTGGGACTCGCTGGGATCGTCGGGATCGTTGACGAAGCGCCAGAACCCGGTCTCGCGCAGGCCGGGTTCCTGATAGTTGCCGGCGTCGTCGAGTCGCCAGGAGCGCGCTTCCCAGTTCAGGTAGTCGCCGCCGTCGTGGGAGACCACGATCTGCTGACCGAATCGGTAGTCGCCGTCGGCCGCGCGGCCCTCGCCTTCGCCGCGCCACACGCCGACCAGGGGCAGCAGCGCCAGCAGCGCGTCGTGCAGGTTGGCGCCCTCGCGCAGGTTGGCCGTGTCGGCGGGGACGGGCAAGTCGTCGAAGGCGGGGATGTTGCGGGCTGCGGTCACCTTCGCGCGTTCGGCGGCGGCGGCCACGGCACGATCGCCGGAACCCGCGGGACCGGGCAGTCCATCGGGATCGTCGCCGGGCGTCACGACTCGTCGGTGATGAGCCGGTAGAGCGTGTACAGCGCGAACCATGAGATGAGCACGGTCATCGCGACCAGGATGATCTCGAAGAAGAGCACCACGGGGACAAGTCTATTCGTCCCGCGGTGTGCGGGGGCGTCCCGGTCGGGCCGCTCGGTCAGGCGACCTTGACGTCCACCTCGTGGATGCCCGCGCCGGACGGCCGCACCACGGCGTCGCCGTTGCCGACCGCCGACAGCGCGCGCACCGTCCACGAGCCCGGCGCGGCGAAGAACCGGAAGTCACCGGTGGCCGACGCGACCACCTCGGCGGTGAACTCGTCCGACGAATCCAGCAGGCGGACGAATGCGCCACCCACGGCCTGGCCGTCGCGGTCCACGACGCGGCCGGTGATCACCGTTTCCTTCTCCAGGTCGACGCTGGCGGGCAACGCCGGTCCTTGCTTCGGTCCAGAGCACATATCAGCTTCCCAACTCGATCGGGGCACCCACCAGGGAGCCGTATTCCGTCCAACTGCCGTCGTAGTTCTTCACATTCCGATGCCCGAGTAATTCCTGCAGAACGAACCAGGTGTGCGACGAGCGTTCCCCGATTCGGCAGTACGCGATGGTTTCCTTGGTGCCGTCCAGGCCGGCGTCGGCGTAGATCTTGGCCAGCTCCTCGTCGGACTTGAAGGTGCCGTCCTCGTTGGCGGCCCTGCTCCACGGGACGTTGATCGCGCCGGGGATGTGTCCGGGGCGCTGGCTCTGCTCCTGCGGCAGGTGCGCCGGCGCGAGGATCTTGCCGGAGAATTCGTCGGGTGAGCGCACGTCGACGAGGTTCTTGTTGTTGATCGCCGCGATGACCTCGTCGCGGAACGCCCGGATGCTGTTGTCCGGCGGGGCCGCCGTGTAGGAGGTCTCCGGCCTGCTGACGGGGTCGCTGGACAGCGGGCGCCGGTCCAGCTCCCACTTCTTGCGGCCGCCGTCGAGCAGCTTGACCTTGTCGTGCCCGTACAGCTTGAAGTACCAGTACGCGTAGGCCGCGAACCAGTTGTTGTTGCCGCCGTAGAGGATCACGGTGTCGTCGTTGGAGATGCCGCGCTCGGAGAGCAGCTTGGAGAACTGCTGGGCGTCGACGAAGTCGCGCTTGACGGGGTCCTGCAGGTCGGTGCGCCAATCCAGCTTGATGGCGCCCGGGATGTGGCCGCCGTCGTAAGCGCTGGTGTCCTCGTCGACCTCGACGAAGACGACGTTCGAAGCGTCGAGATTGCTCTCGGCCCAGTCAGCGGAGACCAGGACGTCGGAGCGTGCCATGGGAGGGATCCTTTCGGTTTTCTTCTCGTGGTCAGACGGGTTGCGTGCGACGGTCGGTCGGCCGCAAGCGCGCAACGAGCGGGTAGAGCTGGCAGCCCAGGCAGATGCCGAAGGCCGCGTTCAGGAACGCGGCCACCAAAGCGGCGGCGGTGGCGACGATGCCCAGGGGGGTTGCGCCGCCGGCGAATCCGGCGGCGCCGGCGACTGCGAACACCAACCCCACCAACTGGGCGAACTTCAGCGGCGGCACGGGTTCGCGTTCGGTGACCGGTCCCAGCCGGGGCGCCACCACGGTGGCGAACACGCGCCCGTAGGGGTGACGGCGGGGCCCACCCGCGGCGCCGACGGCGAAGACCACCGCCTGCAGGCCCAGCAGGACCGCGGCGGCCAACGGGCTGACCGCCGAGACGACGAGCGTGACGACCAGGACCGCGGTCGTGACCCAGGCGGTGAACCTGGGCCCGCGCACGTCGACGCGGTCCGGCCGGGTGCTGGTGGTGCTGCTTGACACGAACGACTCCTAGGTACGCCTATTGCACGGAAACGATGGGAGGCATGCCACGGTGGGGCTCCGGGCTGCTCCGAGCTACGCGGAAGGGCGCGGCTACTCAGCAGCTACAGCAACAGCAACAACCCGCGATGCGGCACAGATCGACTGCGCGACGCTTGGTGAGCATGGGCTCGAGGCGGGCTGACACGTCGGCAAGCTTACCCAATGACATAGTGCTCAAGCCAACAGCGGTTCCAGCGCCGACCGCAGGTCGGCGGCCGTGGGCACTCCCGAGGCCCGGTACCGCTGCCGCCCGTCGACGTCGAAGATCAACGTGGTGGGCAGCGACAGCACCGAAAATCGGCGCGCGGCCTGCGGATTGGCGTCCAGGTCGACCTCGACGTGGGCGACGTCGCCCAGGTCGTCGCAGACCTGGCCGACCACCCGGCGGACGCGATCACACGGCCCGCACCACGGCGCGCTGAAATGCACGACGGTCGGGCCGGCGCGGGAAAGCCCGAGGTCGGCGGCGTCCGCGGCGGCGAGCGGGTGCGGCCCGGAATCGACTTCGCGGACGGTTCCGGTGCGCCGGGTGAGCAACCATCCCGCGAGGGTTGCCACCAGGACGGCCGCGACGGCGGCGACAACGACGGTGGTCATGATTGCTTGAACCCGTCCAGCCTGATCGTTACTCCCCGGGCAACCCCTTCGATGATGACGTCGGAGCCGCGCGCTCCCTCGCTGGTGGGCGCGACCGCGAACGGCAGCCGCTGGTTGGGCAGCCGGCCGCTGAAGGCGTGCAGCACCGCGTCCCGCTTGTCGTCGGGAACGGCCTGATTGGCGGTGTCCGGCCCGGTCAGCACGCCGGTCGGGGTCATCACCAGCGTCGCCTGGTCGTCGGGGGCGATGGACAGGTCGACCGAGACGCTGACCCGGTGCTCGAAGCCGGCCGAGTGCGGCGTGCCGGTGAACACCAGGCCGTGGCTGTCGGAGATGCCCGACGCGGTGACGCCGCCGGTGGCGGTGTTGGTTTCCTTGGGCGGGGCCTCGACCATCAGGTCGCTGATCCCCATGTACCGGCCCAGGTGCGTCGAGTCGATGATGATGCGGCTCTCCAGCCGGCCGACCCGAAGGTCCGCGTCCGGCCTGATCAGCCAGGACGCATGGGTCAGGTCCACCGAGTACATCGTGGCCTCGAGGGTGGCCTTGCCGACCATCGCGTGGTCGACGGCGTTGGCCTTGATCTCCACCTGGGTGTAGCGATCGCGCATCGCCTGCGGCAGGAACGGGAAGGCCAGGATGGCGACGAACGGGTCCGACCCCAGATCCGCCGCCCTGCGCACGTTGGACGACAGCCGGTATTCGGCGTAGATGCTGGCCCCGTAGTCGACGCCGAGGGCCCCGATGGCGATCACGGCCGTCGCCGCCGCCGCGATCACGCCGATCAGCACCCTGCGCATCCGGATATTGTGGCCTGTCCATCGCCGGCCCGCCGCACGGCGGGCGCCCGCACCCCCGGCAGAGCGGTTGGTCACACTCCGCGCCGAAGGGCTTCGTCACCGGGCGAACCACCAGGTGGCAAGTTATCGTTAGATGACCTGGCCGCTAACGCCGCATTGCGTTGTCGATTTGGGAGATGCCTTTCCCACGAGCTGGAGGGGCCTGTTGGAGCTTTTACTGCTGACCTCGGAGCTGCACCCCGACCCGGTCCTGCCGTCGTTGACGCTGCTGCCGCACTCCGTCCGGACCGCGCCGCCCGAGCCGTCGTCGTTGCTGGAGGCCGGAACCGCGGACGCCGTGCTCGTCGACGCGCGCACCGACCTGTCCTCGGCGCGCGGCCTGTGCCGCCTATTGAGCACGGCGGGCCGGTCGGTCCCGGTCCTGGCGGTCGTCAGCGAGGGCGGCCTGGTGGCGGTCAGCTCCGACTGGGGTTTGGACGAGATCCTGCTGCCCAGCACCGGGCCCGCCGAGGTCGACGCCCGGCTGCGGTTGGTGGTCGGCCGCCGCGGCGGGCTGGCCGATCAGGAAAGCGCCGGCAAGGTGAGCCTCGGCGAGCTGGTGATCGACGAGGGCACCTACACCGCGCGCCTGCGCGGTCGCCCGCTCGACCTCACATACAAGGAATTCGAGCTGCTGAAGTACCTGGCCCAGCACGCCGGCCGGGTGTTCACCCGGGCTCAGCTACTGCACGAGGTGTGGGGGTATGACTTCTTCGGCGGCACCCGCACCGTCGACGTGCACGTGCGGCGACTGCGGGCCAAACTCGGCCCCGAGTACGAAGCGCTGATCGGCACCGTGCGCAACGTGGGCTACAAGGCCGTCCGGCCGGCCCGCGGCCGGGCGTCGGTGGCCGAGCCCGAGCCCACCGAAGAGGCCGACACCGAAAAAGCCGAACCCGACACCGACGGCCTGCAGGACCCGCTGGTCGATCCGTTACGCAGTCAGTGACGTCGTCGGATCCCAAGCCCGACTGGCGCTCGGCGCTGAGCGCCGACGAGCAACGGGGCGTGCGCGAATTAATCACTGCGGCAACCGAATTCGATGGGGTGGCGCCCGTGGGCGAGCAGGTGCTGCGGGAGCTCGACCAGGGTCGCACCGACCATCTGCTGGTCACCGGCTCCGAAAACCCGCCGGGGCCCACGATCGTCGGCTACCTCAATCTCAGCCCGCCGCGCGACGGCGGCGCCGGGATGGCCGAGCTGGTGGTGCATCCGCGGGCCCGCCGACGCGGCATCGGCGCCGAGATGGCTCGCGCGGCGCTGGCCAAGACCGGGGGGCGCAACCAGTTCTGGGCGCACGGCACCCTCGAGCCCGCGCGGGCCACCGCGTCGGCGCTGGGTCTGGTGCCGGTCCGCGAACTGGTCCAGATGCGCCGCCCGCTGCGCGACCTTCCCGACACCGTGCCCCCGGTGCCGGGCGTCACGGTGCGCCCCTACGCGGGCCCCGGCGACGACGCCGAGCTGCTGCGCGTCAACAACGCCGCGTTCGCCGAGCATCCCGAGCAGGGCGGGTGGACCGAGGCCGACCTGGCGGAGCGGCGCCGCGAACCGTGGTTCGACCCGACGGGCCTGTTCCTGGCGTTCGCCGACCCCGCGAGCGAGCAGGCGGGCAGGCTGCTGGGCTTCCACTGGACCAAGGTGCACCTCGACCGGCCGGGCCTGGGCGAGGTCTACGTGTTGGGCGTCGACCCGTCGGCGCAGGGCCGCGGCCTGGGCCAGCTGTTGACGGCCGTCGGCATCGAATCGCTGGCGCGGCGGCTCGCCGGCTCGGCCGAACCGACCGTGATGCTGTACGTGGAGTCGGACAACGTCGCGGCAATGCGGACCTACGTGCGTTCGGGTTTCACCACCTACAGCGTCGACACCGCCTACGCACCGCGCCCCGCCTGAACGGAAACACCGGCGCCGACGCATACTTTCGCGGTGACTTGGCAACCTCCCTTTGGGGATGGCCCGGCGGCGCCGCGTGCGCCGCGATGCGTGAGAAAGCGAGATCGGTGAGCCGCGACAGGGTTGGCAGGATGCTGGGGGCCGCGGCGTTGACGACGGTGATCGGTGCTGCGGCCCTGACCGGTTGCGGCAGCGACAACAACCGCGCCGCGTCGACGACCGCCGGCTCGGGACCGGCCGGCGCCGCGGCCTGCGCCGGGAAGAACCTGCTGACGGCGGAGGGGTCGACCGCCCAACAGAATGCGATGGCTTTGTTCAACCAGGCGTGGGGTCAGTACTGCCCGGGCAAGAGCGTGGCCTACAACCCGACCGGCTCGGGCGCCGGCCGGGAGCAGTTCATCGCCGGGCACGTCGACTTCGCCGGCGCGGACTCTCCGCTGGTCGCCGACCAGCTCGGCCCGGCCGCCAAGCGCTGCGGCGGAAACCCGGCGTGGGACCTGCCGCTGGTGTTCGGGCCGGTGGCGCTGGTCTATCACCTGCCGGGCATTCAGGGGCTGGTCCTGAGCAGCGACGCCCTGGCGAGGATCTTCAGCGGCAGGATCACCGCCTGGAACGACCCGATCCTCGCGGCGCTCAATCCTGGCGTCGCCCTGCCGGACACCAAGATCACGCCGATCTACCGGTCGGATTCGTCGGGCACCACCGACAACCTGCAGAAATACCTCACGGCCGCCGCGCCGCAGACCTGGACCAAGGGGGTCGGCACCGAGTTCCAGGGTGGTGTCGGCGAGGGGGCCACGAAGTCCGGAGGAGTGATCCAGGCGGTGCTGGCCACACCGGGCGGCATCGGATACGTCGAGAAGGGCTTCGCCGACCAGGCCCGCCTGCCCTACGCCCAGATCGACACCGGCAATGGCGTGGTGCCGCTGCGCACCGACACCGCGAGCAACGCCGTCAACGCGGCCCGCTTCGTGGCCGACGGCAACGACCTGGTGCTGGACCTGAACCCGATGTACGACACCAAGGAACCGCGCGCCTACCCGCTGGTGCTGGCCACCTACGAAATCGTGTGCTCCAAGGGCTACGACGCGGACACCTCCCGGGCGATCAAGTCGTTCATCACGATGGCCGCCAACAACGGTCAGGCCGGGCTTTCGTCGGCCGGCTATGTTCCGCTGCCCGATAAGGTCAAGGAGCGATTGGTCAACGCGGTCAACGCGCTGCAGTAGCCGCCGGGTGTAGGGGAGCGTGAGAGCAAGTGACGGGATCACCGTGACAACGCCGAACCCGGCCGACGCGGGTTCGGGTGCGGTCGTCGCTGCGCCCTCCCGGGCGGCGCCGATCATCCCCATCAGCCCGTGGGGCGTGCACCGACCACGCCTGGGGGACCAGATATTTCGCCGGCTGGCGCAGAGCTCCGGTGTCCTGATCGTCGTCCTCATCGTCGCGATCGGCGGGTTCCTGTTGTTGCGCGCGATACCCGCCTTGCAGCGCAACCGGGAGAACTTTTTCGGCTACGGCGGCAACTGGGTCACCACCGATACCTCGGCCATGCACTTCGGAATCCTGGACCTGCTGCAGGTGACCGTGGCCGTGTCGCTGTTCGCGTTGGTCCTGGCCATGCCGGTCGCCCTCGGCGTCGCCACCTGTCTCACCCAGTACGCGCCGCGGCGCGTTGCCGTGGTCCTGGCCTACACCGTGGACCTGCTGGCCGCGGTGCCCTCGATCATCTACGGCGCCTGGGGGTTACACGTGCTGGCGCCGCATTTGCGACCCATCGCGACGTGGCTCAACCGCACCCTGGGCTGGTGCTTCCTGTTCGCCACCGGGAATGCATCCGTGGCCGGCGGCGGCACCATCTTCACCGGCGGGATCGTGCTGGCGGTGATGATCCTGCCGATCATCGCCGCGGTCACCCGCGAGGTGTTCGCCCAGACGCCGCGCGATCAGATCGAGGCCGCGCTGGCGCTCGGCGCCACCCGGTGGGAGGTGGTCAAGACCACCGTGCTGCCGTTCGGGCGGTCCGGCTACGTCAGCGCCGCCATGCTGGGTCTCGGGCGTGCCATGGGCGAGACGGTCGCGCTGCTGATCCTGTTGCGCGGCACCCAAAAAGCGTTCGGCTGGTCGCTGTTCGACGGCGGTTCGACCCTCGCGACCAAGATCGCGGCGGCCGCGTCGGAGTTCAACGACCAATACCGGGCCGGCGCCTACATCGCCGCGGGGCTGGTGCTCTTTCTGCTCACCTTCGTGGTCGACGCCGTGGCGCGCGGTGCCCTCACCGGGACCAGAACCGCGGGGTTGCACCCGTGACCTCGATCCTGGACCGCCCCCTGAAACCGAGGACGATCTCGGTGGTGAGCCGGCGCCGTCGGGTCGCGAACATCGTTGCTGCCGTGCTGGTGTCGGGCTCGGTGGTGATTGCGCTGATGCCGTTGCTGTGGGTGCTGGGCTCGGTGGCCGCCAAGGGGTACAAGGCGATCACGTCGATCGTGTGGTGGTGGCATTCACAGGCGGGCATGACGGCGTTCGCGGCCGGCGGCGGTGCCTACCACGCGATCGTCGGCACCGTGCTGCAGGGACTGGTGTGCGCGATCATCTCCATCCCGATCGGCGTCATGCTCGCGATCTACCTGGTGGAATATGGCGGCAGCACCCCGCTGGGCAGGTTGGCGTCGTTCATGGTGGACATCCTCGCCGGGGTGCCCTCGATCGTGGCCGCGTTGTTCATCTACGCGCTGTGGGTGGCGACCCTGGGCTTTCCGCGTTCGGAATTCGCGGTGTCGTTGGCGCTGGTCCTGTTGATGCTCCCGGTGATCGTGCGGGCGACCGAGGAGATGCTGCGGACCGTCCCGGTCGACCTGCGCGAGGCCAGTTACGCGCTCGGCGTCCCGAAGTGGAAAACCATTGCCCGGGTGGTGATTCCGACCGGGATGTCGGGCATCTTGACGGGGATCCTGCTCGCGGTGGCCAGGGTGATGGGTGAGACGGCGCCGCTGCTGGTCCTGGTCGGCTACGCGCAGGCCATGAACTTCAACATCTTCAGCGGGTTCATGGGGTCGCTGCCGGGCATGATCTACCACCAGACATCGGCCGGCGCGGGCGTCAACCCGGTTACCACCGGGCGGTTGTGGGGTGCGGCGCTTACCCTGATTCTGATGATCGCGGTTATCAATGTCGCGGCCAGGGCGGTCGCGAAGATCTTCGCCCCCAAGAAGGCGTAGGCAGGAGTAGTCGGTGGCCAAGCGCTTGGACCTGAAGGACGTCAACATCTACTACGGGACGTTCCACGCGGTCGCGGATGTGTCATTGTCGATCCTGCCCCGCAGCGTGACGGCCTTCATCGGCCCGTCCGGCTGCGGCAAGACGACCGTGCTGCGCACGCTCAACCGGATGCATGAGGTGATACCGGGCGCCCGGGTCGAGGGCAGCGTGCTGCTCGACGACGAGAACATCTACGCGCCCAACATCGACCCGGTGGGCGTCCGTCGCGCGATCGGGATGGTGTTCCAGCGGCCAAACCCGTTCCCCGCCATGTCAATTCGCGACAACGTGGTGGCCGGCCTGAAGCTGCAGGGCGTGCGCAACCGCAAGCTGCTCGACGACACCGCCGAATACTCGCTGCGCGGTGCGAACCTGTGGGATGAGGTCAAGGATCGGATGGACAGGCCGGGCGGCGGGTTGTCCGGGGGCCAGCAGCAGCGGTTGTGCATCGCGCGGGCCATCGCCGTCCAGCCCGACGTGTTGCTGATGGACGAGCCGTGCTCCTCGCTGGACCCGATCTCGACGATGGCCATCGAGGACCTGATCAGCGAACTGAAGCAGGACTACACGATCGTCATCGTCACGCACAACATGCAGCAGGCCGCCCGGGTGAGCGATCAGACGGCGTTTTTCAACCTCGAAGCCGTGGGAAAGCCCGGCCGGCTCATCGAGATCGACGACACCGAGAAAATCTTCTCCAACCCGACGCAGAAGGCGACCGAGGACTACATCTCCGGCCGCTTCGGCTGACGCGGGGCGGGCGCCGCGTCGTCCTCCGGGAATCTTCCGGTCGCCTGAAAGATGACACGCCTGGCCACCTCCACCGCGTGGTCGGCGAAGCGCTCGTAGAAGCGGCCCAGCAACGTCACGTCGACGGCGGCCGCCACCCCGTACTTCCATTCGCGGTCCATCAGCACCGAGAACAGGTGCCGGTGCAGGTCGTCCATCGCGTCGTCTTCCTCGCGGATCCGGGCGGCCTTCTCCGGGTCGCGGGACAACACCACCTCTTGGGCGCTGTTACCCAATTCGACTGCGACTCTGCCCATCTCGGCGAAATAACCGTTGACCTCCTCGGGCAGCGCGTGCTGAGGGTGGCGCCGGCGGGTGATCTTGGCGACGTGCAGGGCCAGCGCGCCCATCCGGTCGATGTCGGCCACCATCTGGATGGCGCTCACGATGGACCGGAGATCGCCGGCGACCGGTGCCTGCAAAGCCAGCAGCACGAAGGCGCTCTCCTCGGCCTGCGCGCTCAGCCGGGCGATCTTTTCGTGGTCGGAGATCACCTGTTCGGCCAGCACCAGGTCGGCCTGCAGCAGGGCCTGCGTCGCCCGCTCCATGGCGGCCCCGGCCAGCCCGCACATCTCGCCGAGGCGCTCGGACAATTCCGCGAGCTGCTCGTGGTAGGCGGTGCGCATGTCCCCAAGCCTACGTTCTCGAGTCCCAAAAAGGCGGTCGACCGACCGCGAGAACCGGTTATTCGCAGGTGGTGTCGGCGGCGTTGGTCACCGCAAGGTCCTCGGGCAGCTTGGTGGGCGAGCTGCCGGAGCCGCGTTCTATTTGCATGCTGATCGGCGAGCCGCTGGGCGCCGGGGTGCTCACCGCGTTGAAGTCCGGGCCCAGCACCACCTGAACGACCTGCCCGTAACCGGACACCCGCTGCACCCTCGCGTTGGCCAACGACGACGCCACCGTCGCCGCGGCCTGCTCGTTGCCGGGCGAGAACAGCACCGTCGTCGTGTTCACCGAACTCGGGTAGTCGTCCGGCGTCATCACGTTGAAGCCGTCGCGCTTCAGCTGGCTGGTGGCGGTCGCGGCGAGACCGCTCCGCGCGGTCGCGTTGGACACCCGCACGGTGACGTCGTGCGGCGAGGTCGTGGTGACCTGCTGGTGCTGCGCCTCCGGAGCCGCGGTGGTGGGCGGCGTCTTCTTTGTGGTGGGCGCCGTCGTCGGCCCCGAGGTCGGGGAAGTCCCCAAATTCTTTGCGTTCTGGTCGTTTTCCTCCGGCAGCGGGTCGTCGTTGATGATCGCGTCGAAGAGCGCCCGCATGTCGGCCATCCGCGGCGGCTCGTCGCCGTTCTGGTCGGTCACGCCGGTCGGCACGGTGACGAAGGTCATGTGGCCGGCGGCCATGCCCTGCAACGATTGACCGAGCTGGACCAGGTCCTTGGTCTTGACGTTGTCGACGTAGGTGTCGCCGATGATCAGGTTGACGACGTTGTTGAGCTTGTTGGGATCGAGCAACGTGGCCTCGGAGATCAACGAACGCAGCAGCGACGACAGGAACAGCTGCTGCCGCTTGATCCGGCCGTAGTCCCCGTTGGTCTCGGTGGTGACCTGCCGGGCCCGCACGTAGTTCAATGCCGTTGGGCCGTCGAGCATTTGACGCCCGCTGTGTTCCAGGACCGTGCCCAGCTCGTAGTCGTGCAGCGGCGTGCTGGAGCAGACCTCGACACCGCCCAGCGCATCGACCATCTTCGCGAACCCGGCGAAGTCGACGGCGATGAAGCGGTTGATGTTCAGCCCGGACAGCTTCTGGATCTCCTTCACCAGGCACTTCGGCCCGCCGAAGGCGAACGCCGAGTTCAGCTTGGTCTCCGTGTAGATCATCCGGGAACCCCACGTCTTGGTCTTCGGGTCGTACAGGGGTCCGTACTTGCCGGTGCTCGGGTTCCAGGCCTCGCACTGCATCGGGGTGATCGCCAGGTCGCGGGGGAACGACACCGCCACGACGCGTTTGCGGTTCGCCGGTATGTTGACCAGCATCACCGTGTCCGACCGGGCGCCGTCGGCGTCCTCGGTGTCGCCGGCGCCCATGTTGGCGTTGTCCCCGGCGCGCGAGTCGACCCCGACGATAAGGAAGTTTTCGTCGCCGTACTGCCCACCGGGGTCGCGAATGTCGCTCGAGTCCGGGTCGAGCGCGCTGATGGTGTTGAGGCGGCTGTTCTTCGACGTGCTCCACTGCCATGCCCCGCCCGTCAGCACCAGCGAGAGCACCGCGAACATCGCCGTCAGCGAGCGCCCGGCGAGCAGCAGCGGCCGCCGGCGTGACTTGGGCGCCGGCGCTTCGTCGACGGCGTCGTCTGGCTCGGGCGGCTCGGGGGCGGCGAGCGAGTAGGCCGGGGTGTCGATGACCTCGGTTTCCTGCAAGGCGATGGGGACGACGGGCGAGTCCGGCTCGGGAGCGGGCTCGGGGGCCAGGTGATGGTGGCGGGGCCGGCCGGCGGGCGGGGCGCCGACCTTGGCGATCAGGTCGGCGACGCTGATCCCACCGGCGGTGTGACATCCGGCCGGCGCGTCGTCGTCACCGGCGTCGTGCTCGACGGGCGGCTCGATGAGCGACGGCTCGACCTGCCATCGGTGGGCGGCGTCGTTGCGCTCCGGCTCGTAGAACCGCTCCCACGGGGCGGCGCGGAGCGACGGGCGCGTGCCGTTGCCGCCCGCGCGCCGATAGCCAAGAGCGGCGTCGTACTCGCCGTCACCCAATGTCTACCGGCCTCCGAATCTTTGATGCGGACGCCCACGGTGTCCGTGTGCGTGCGTCCAACGCGGGCCCGGGCGGCGGGGTGAACCGATCCGCCGCCGAGCGCAATGCAACAAGGCCCACATCGTACTGAGTTATCGCGCCGGACGCGATGCCGAGACCGCGTCGGCTCAGCCGCCGGAGTGCATGACGTCCGCCCCGGCCGGCACGGTGCAGTCGTCGGGGTCGCTCAGCCAACCGTCGGGCAGCGCCACCCGGGCGGGCGAGCCCTGCCGGCCGCGAGGTCCCGTCGCCGCGTCCGGGAACGGAACGGCGCCGTCGAGCCGGTCCAGCAGGCGGTCGAGCTCGTCGAGCGTGGCGACCATGGCCAGCGCCCGGCGCAGCTCGGAGCCCGCGGGGAAACCGTGCAGGTACCAGGCGATGTGCTTGCGGATGTCGCGCATGCCCTTGTCCTCGCCGAAATGCGCGGCCAGCAGCTCGCCGTGGCGCCGCACGATGTCGGCGACCTCGCCCAGGGTGGGCGGGGTGGGCGGCGCGCTGCCGGTGAACGCGGCCGACAACTCGGCGAACAGCCAGGGCCGGCCCAGGCAGCCGCGGCCGATCACGACGCCGTCGCACCCGGTGCTGGCCATCATGGCCAGCGCGTCGCTGGCGTCGTAGATGTCGCCGTTGCCCAGCACCGGAATCGTCGTCACCTGCTCCTTGAGCAGGGCGATCTGCTCCCAGTCGGCGCTGCCCGAGTAGCGCTGCGCCGCCGTGCGGGCGTGCAGCGCCACCGCCGCGGCGCCCTCGGCTTCGGCGATGCGGCCGGCGTCCAGGTGGGTGTGGTGGTCGTCGTCGATGCCGATGCGGAACTTGACCGTCACTGGGATCTCGGTGCCCTCGGTGGCGCGCACCGCCGCGGCGACGATCCGGCCGAACAACCGCCGCTTGAACGGCAGCGCCGCGCCCCCGCCGCGCTTGGTCACCTTGGGCACCGGGCAGCCGAAGTTCATGTCGATGTGGTCGGCCCGGCCCTCGTCGGCGATCATCTTGGCGGCCGCGTAGGTGGTGGCCGGGTCGACGGCGTAGAGCTGCAGCGAGCGTGGCGACTCGTCCGGGGAGAACGTCGTCATGTGCATGGTGACCGGATGGCGCTCGACGAGCGCACGCGCGGTCACCATCTCGCAGACGTACAGCCCGCTGACGGTGCCGACCTTCGACTGCTCCAGTTCACGGCACAGCGTGCGGAACGCGACGTTGGTCACGCCCGCCATCGGCGCCAGCACCACCGGGCTGGCGAGGGTGATCGGACCTATGCGCAAGGCCGGATTAGCGGCGGCTCATCGTCAGCGTGCCCGCCGTCTGGTGCAGCTCGAACGCGGTGGTCTTCTTGCCCGTGCGTTCCTCCCGCTCGAGCTGGCGCCGCTTGGAGATCTCGAACTTGTCGCAGGTGGTCTCGAGCTCCTTGATCAGCAGGGCGAGGTCGTCGCGCAGGGCGGCGGCCTCACCGGTGAAGTCGTCGCGCTCGAAGATGCGCCACTTCTTGAGCACCGGCATGACGACCTCGTCGAGGTGGATGCGCGGGTCGTACACGCCGCCGACGGCGATCATCACGGCCTTGCGCCGGAATTCGGGCACCTGGTAGCCGGGCATCTGGAAGTTGCGCAGCACCTTGTGCAGCGACTTCATCGCCTGGTTGGGCGCGATCGCAAAGCCGGCCTCGGTGACATCGCGGTAGAAGATCATGTGCAGGTTCTCGTCGGCCGAGATCTTGGCCAACATCTGGTCGGCGATCGTCTCGTTACAGGCTCTACCGGTGTTGCGGTGCGAGATCCGGGTGGCCAACTCCTGGAACGTGACGTACGTGATCGAGTCGAACAGGCTCTCGGCGAACAGGTCCTCGCGAACCTGGTGGTTCTGGCCGGGGCTGAAGCCGCGGTTCACCACCTCGATGCGCAACTTCTCCAATTCGTAAGGGTCGACCGCGCGGGTCACCACCAGGTAGTCGCGCAGCGCGATCCCGTGCCGGTTCTCCTCGGCGGTCCAGCGGTTGACCCACTGGCCCCAGGCGCCGTCCAGGCCGAAGTTCATTGCGATCTCGCGGTGATACGAGGGCAGGTTGTCCTCGGTCATCAGGTTCTGCACCATCGCCACCTGGGCGACGTCGGACAGCTTGGACTGCCCGGGTTCCCAATCCTGCCCGCCCAGCGCGTAGAAGTTCTTGCCGTCCGACCACGGGATGTAGTCGTGCGGGTTCCAGTTCTTGTGCATGCTTTCGTGCCGGTTCAGGTACTTCTCGACGACCGGTTCAAGTTCCTGCAACAGCTGTAGGTTTGTCAGCTCGGCTGACATAGGTCCTCCAGTTATCTGTGTCTGATGGTTGCACCAATATATCTGTGTACCCCAGTAGCAACAAGTTCCCTCGCCGCACGTCGGCGGTTTCCCGAGCCGCCCAGGAAGAAAACCGTCACTCGGATTGCCGCAGCTCAGGCGAGCGGACATAGGGGGCCGCGGTGTTGAACAGCAAGTTGACGCAGTAGTCGATGAATTCCTTGCGGCTGGCCCCGAGCTGACCGTTGAGGTAGGCGGTGAACAGGCTCGACAGGCCGCCGACCAGGCTCGTCGCAATCATTTTCTGCAGCACGGGATCGCCGATTCGCGAAAGCTTGCGCTGCAACAGCTCGATGAAATTGGGCATCCACTCCGCGCCGGACCGGGTCAGTATCGGCTCCACCGCCGGCGCCAGCAGCAGCACCCGGCCGCGCACCGGGTCGTCGACCATCAGCTCGACGAATTGCTCGACGGCTTCGCGGGGTGTCTTCGCCGAAGTGAGGGCGTCCATCGCCCGGGTGCACACGTCGTCGTAGACGGCGCGCACGAATTCGTCACGGTCGGAAAAGCTTTCGTAGAAGTAGCGTTCCGTCAGCGCGGCCTTGCGGCACACCGCCCGGACGGTCAGCGCGGGCCCACGGTCACTGCCCAGCAACTGCACGCCGGCGTCGATGAGGTTGTCGCGGCGGAGGGCGAGGCGACTCTCGAGGGGGACGCCGGTCCAGCGGCCCCGGCGTTGACCGGACTGCACATGCCTCCTAAGCTGAAAACTGACAACGCATGTAGTCAGAATTACCGATACCGGGGAATCCGTGACAGTGACTCAACATACGTCCGCAGCCTGCCCGCTGACCAGCGCCGCAGCCATTAGCGGCCCGAGCACGCAGGGCGGCGTGGCCGCCGGCTGCCCGGTGTCGCCGCTCGGCTACGACGCGCCGCCGACGCCGCTCGGGCCCGACTCCCTGACCTGGCGGTACTTCGGGGACTGGCGCGGCATGCTGCAGGGCCCCTGGGCGGGGTCGATGCAGAACATGCACCCGCAACTGGGCGCGGCGGTGATCGATCACTCGACCTTCTTCCGGGAGCGCTGGCCCCGGCTGCTGCGCTCGCTGTACCCGATCGGCGGCGTCGTTTTCGACGGCGAACGCGCGCCGGTCACCGGCGGCGAGGTCCGCGACTACCACACCAACATCAAGGGGGTCGACGATCAGGGTCGCCGCTACCACGCCCTGAACCCCGACGTCTTCTACTGGGCGCACGCCACCTTCTTCGTCGGCACGATCCATGTGGCCGAACGGTTCTGCGGCGGCCTGACCGAGGCGCAAAAGCGCCGGCTGTTCGACGAGCACATCGAGTGGTACCGGATGTACGGCATGAGCATGCGGCCGGTGCCGGCCTCCTGGGAGGAATTCCAGGCCTACTGGGACCACATGTGCCGCAACGTGTTGGAGAACAACGAGGCGGCACGCGCCGTGCTCGACCTGACCGAGCTGCCCAAACCGCCGTTCGCCCAATGGGTTCCGGACTGGATGTGGGCCGCGCAACGCAAATTGCTGGCGCCGTTCTTCGTGTGGCTCACCGTCGGCCTCTACGATCCGCCGGTGCGCGAGCTGATGGGCTACCGCTGGTCACGCCGCGACGAATGGCTGCACCGCCGCTTCGGCGACCTCGTTCGCCTGGTTTTCGCCGTGGTGCCCAGCCGATTCCGAAAGCACCCGCGGGCCCGCGCCGGCTGGGACCGCGCCGCGGGCAGAATCCCGTCCGACGCCCCGTTGGTGCAGACGCCCGCGCGTAACCTTCCGCCGGTGGACGAGCGCGACGACCCGAAGCACTACTGCCCGGCGGTCTCCTGAGCTTACGTTTGCGAGCAACCCGTGCGCGTGGAATGCGTTGTGATTACCGGCCTTTCGCGCCGACCGCCTTCAGGTCACCGTCACCGCGGTGATGGCGCGGAACCCCGGGACCGGCGTGCTCGGCGTTGAAGACTGCATCGATGACGAGCTGGCGGATGTGGTCGTTCTCCAGGCTGTAGAAGATGGTGGTGCCCTCGCGACGGGTGCGCACCAGACGTGCCATCCGCAGCTTCGCGAGGTGCTGGGAGACCGACGGCGCCGGCTTGCCCACGTGCTCGGCGAGTTCGTTGACCGACATCTCGCGATGCGTCAGCGACCAGAGCACCTGCACGCGGGTGGCGTCGGCCAGCATCCGGAAGACCTCGACCACCAGGCCGGCCTGGTCGTCCGGCAACCGGTCTTCACCATTACCTGCATGCATACGCAGATGGTAGCCGGAACGGCGGTGGGCCTGATTCAGGTCGTCGGGACGACCGTGGACCGGGCCTGGCCGCCGTTGCGCTCGTTCCACAACCGGTAGACCTCCACCGCGCCGTCCCGGGGTTCGTAGCGCATCGGCAGGCGCCGCTGGTCCCAACTCTTGGCGAACTCGTCGTAGAACGACGAGACCTCGAAGTATTTGCGGTCATCGAGGTAGTACGGCTCGTAGGACTCGCGGGTGGTCAGGAAGACGACCTCCTTGGGCGAGCAGTAGTACAGGGAGCCCAGGCACATCGGGCACGGGTGAGCCAGCACGTAGATGGTGGCGTCGACCAGGTGCTCGGTGCCCAGCTTCGTGCACGCCTCCCGGATGGCCAGGATTTCCGCGTGGGCGGTCGGGTCGTTGGTCTGGGCCGCCTTGTTGGCGCTCTCGGCGAGAACGCGGCCGTCGTTGACGATCACCGTCGCGAACGGACGACCGCCCTCGGCGACGTTCTGGCGGGCCAGGTCGATCGTTCGCTGCGCGAAGTCGGTCACAGCTCGCAGGGTAGTCCCGGACGGGCCGGAAGCATCGTGTTAACTAGACTGTCTATATTGTTTGAGCTTCGGGATGAGGGAATGCATGGCGCGCACCGATAGCGATCGTTGGGACCTCGCGACGAGCGTCGGGGCGACGGCGACCATGGTCGCCGCCCAGCGGGCGCTGTCCTCCGACGCGAAGTACATCGACGACCCGTACGCGGCGCCGTTGGTGCGGGCGGTCGGCATCGACGTCTACGTCCGGTTGGTGAACGGCCAGATCCCGGTGGGCGGGGATTCCGAGTTCGATCCGCAACGAATGGCCCGGGGAATGGCCTGCCGCACCAGGTTCTACGACCGGTTCTTTCTGGACGCGGCGCGAGGGGGCGTCGGGCAGGCGGTGATCCTGGCGGCGGGTCTCGACGCGCGCGCCTACCGGCTGCCCTGGCCGGCGGGCACGGTCGTCTACGAGGTCGACATGCCGGAGGTGATCGAGTTCAAGACGCTGACGCTGGGCGATCTCGGCGCCGAGCCGACCGCCGAGCGACGCACCGTTGCCGTCGATTTGCGCGACGACTGGGCCGCCGCGCTGCAGGCGGCGGGATACGACCCGCAGGCGCCCGCGGCCTGGAGCGCCGAGGGATTGCTGTTGTACCTGCCGGATGACGCCCAGGACGCGCTGTTCGACAACATCACCGCGCTGAGCGCTCCCGGCAGCCGGCTCGCATTCGAATTCGTGCCTGACACAGCCGTTTTCGCCGACGAGCGGTGGCGCGCCCACCATGACCGGATGAGTGAGCTCGGGTTCGAAATCGACTTCAACGAGCTCGTCTATCACGGCCAGCGCAGCCACATCATCGACCACCTGAACCGGCGCGGGTGGCAGACCTCGACCCAGACGGTCAGGGAGCTGCACGCGGCCAACGGCTTCACCTATCCCGACGACGACGTCGCCGCGGCGTTCGCCGACGTGACGTACACAGGCGCGGAACTCAGCCCTTAGGAGCGGAGCAGGTCGTCCTGCGGGCGCCCGACGAGCATCTCCTGAAACACGGCCCGGGCCGGTTCGTAGAGGTCCTGAAAGGTGCCCAGCACCGCGTCCCGGTTGTACTCGGGTATCGAGCCGACCGGCGTCCAAAAGCTGTCGATGTCCAGCAGGAAAAACGGCCCGGGCTGCACCGGTATCGTCCGGCGCAGGTGGTAATTCGGGTCAAGCGCCTGACCCAGGCCCGGCCCGTAGCGCACGATGATCGACTTGCCCGGTTGCGCTTCGCGGTAGACCGCGGCGCCCTGCCACTCGGTCAATGTCAGGCCGCCGGGTGCGACGTGCTGGGGCCCCAGCAGCGGCTCGGCGATCCAGTTTGCCCACTCGATGCGGCCGTCCGCGCCCACGGGGACCCGGACTTCGAGGACGTAGCGCAGGCCGATGCGCTCCACGCCCACGATCGACGAGACCTGGGAGCGGGCGTCCATGACCCGCATTGTGACGTCGACCAGCGACTCGAAGCTGGTGTAGGCGGTGGTCTCGACGACCAGCGCCTGGGTCTTCATCGAGGCGGCGAGCGTGTTGTCGCGGTTGACGAAACGGGCGAACCGCTCCGCGGTGGGTGTCGGGCTTCCACCGGCGCCCATCGCCCACGCCATGTCCTGGGCCTGACGTTCGATCGGCAGGTATTCGAAGAGCAGATTCCTCAGCTCTTTGCTCGACGACTCGGTCAGGGAATCCGTTGCGGGGTGACGGATTTCCATGGTTACCAGGGCTACGGGGGCGTTTGGGTAGGCCGCATCGCCGCTCATCCTGCGAAGCATAGCCAAGCGGGTCGTCGGCTACACCCCGGCCGCGTCGGGTGCCCTTCCACCGCCGCCGGCGCCCGATTTCCTCAGGTCACGCGGCTTTCGGTGCCCCCACTAGGACTCGAACCTAGGACCTGCGGATTAAAAGTCCGTAGCTCTACCAACTGAGCTATAGGGGCCGCGAAGAATCAGGATACTGGGTTCGAAACGGCCCTCGAACGGCGCTCGAACGGCGCTCGTTTGAGGATTCTGCCCGCGGTAACCTAAGCTGGCGTGGCTCCCAACGGTAACTGCGTTGCGAGTGCCCCCGGAGAGATTCGGTTCTGGCCCCCTTCGTCTAGACGGCCTAGGACGCCGCCCTTTCAAGGCGGTAACGCGGGTTCGAATCCCGTAGGGGGTACGTGCGACGCGGTGACGCGGAGCAGCAGCAAGGCCCTGTGGCGCAGTTGGTTAGCGCGCCGCCCTGTCACGGCGGAGGTCGCGGGTTCGAGTCCCGTCAGGGTCGCCAGCGCGGCGAGGCACTAGCTGCCTTCCGGCCAGGTAGCTCAGTCGGTATGAGCGTCCGCCTGAAAAGCGGAAGGTCGGCGGTTCGATCCCGCCCCTGGCCACCAGTCTTGAGCTGCACGGACGCGGTGATGGCACTCTATGGATGGTTCGGTGTGTCCGGTTCCTGTCCGTTCGCCCGGTTTTTGGCGACGTCCTGAAGCCGGTCGAGATTCGTGGCTACGTGGTCGAGTTCGTCTGAATAGAGGTCGCTGTAGATGTTCGCGGTGACGGTCGGCGTCGAGTGCCCCATCGTCTTCTGGACGTAGCGGAGGTCGGCGCCGGAGGCCCGGGCCAGGCTGGCGTAGGTGTGGCGCAGGTCGTGAATCGTCAGCGGCACCAGTCCGGTTTTCTTTAGGGCTTCGTTCCAGTCGGTATGCCGGCGCCAGTTGTTTGATCTGAGGAACCCGCCATTTGGCGAGGTGATTGCATGTTCTGTGGGCGCGCGATTATCGATCCTTGGTTTGAGCGCGTCGATGACGATTTGGGGGAGTGGGACGGTTCGGGCGGCGGCGCGAGTTTTTGGCGGCCCGACGATGATCCGGCCTTCCACTTCTGGCGCGGCCTGGCGGACATAGAGCCGACGCGCAGTTAGGTCGATGTCGCCGACCCGCAGGCCGACGAGTTCGGACCAGCGCAGGCCGGTGAAGGCGAGGATGATCACCACGTCGCCGTGGTCGCCGCATGCGGCTGCCAGGGCGGCGACTTCGGTGGCGGTCAGATAGCGGTGGCGTTCTCGGGTGGGTATCCGCCCGGATGACACCCCGTCAGCCGGGTTGCTGTGGATTCGACCGTCCTCGCGCGCCATGTCGAGAATCGACCGCAGCAGCCGCAGCGTGGCGAGTTTGGCCCAGGGACCGACGGTCATGGAATCGATGAATTGCTGTATATCCTTTCGGCTGATTTCATCAACCGGGACGTGGCCGAAACGCGGACTGATGCGTAGTTCCCAATGCTGGGTGTAGCCGCTCCAGGTCTTGGGCGACACTGCGGGGCGTTTCAACGCGCTGTATTGCGTCCAGACAGCGGCGAGTTTGGCCCGGCCAAGTCGGGGGTCGAAGCGTCTGGCGCCGATCGCCGCTTCGCCATCCCGGTCGGCCTTGAATGCCCGCGCTTCTCGCAAGGTGGCGAACGTCGACGACGTCTCAGCCCATCCCGACGGGGAGTCTGAATCACGCACCAGGTAGCGCACTTGATAGCGCGGCAGACCGGCCGAATTGATCCGCTTTCGGATACCGCGCGGGACCGATCCGGCCACTTAGCGACGCACCTTACGAAGCCATGCGCGGACTTCAGCTGCGTCCCAACGTCTTACGCGATCAGATAGCGTGTAGCAGGGCGGTCCCACGTCTGCGCCGTGTTCGCGCAATGCGCCCCATCGACTCACCGTCGCAGCGGACACGCCAAGCAGCTCGGCCACCTGCTCCGCTGTTAGAAGCTCTGGAAAGGTCGCTGTCGCGGTGGCGCTGGTTTTGATGCCGAGGGTTGTCATGCCGATGTCCTCAGTTCTCTGCTGAACCAGCGCGACTTGAGCTTGTAGGCCCGTATTCTTGTGCGACAGAACGGATTAGCGAATCGGGCCAGAAGTCGGCGCGTACTCGCATCGTTGACCCGTCTTCGGCGATGACGTATCCGGTACCAGGCTCATTTGGGTTGATCCGATGCGCGGGGGCGGCGTCGGCGAGGCCGTCACCCAAGACCATGGCGACTTCGTCGCGTGAGCGCAGCCGCAGTGCGACGGTTTGGGTGAACAACCCGCGCATGGGCAGAATCTCCTTGCGAGGGTCCTGCATGAATGCGGCGACCACGATGCCTACAGCCCTACCCTTTGTCAGGATGCGTGAGAGTGAGCCCGCAACTTGCTTCCTCAGTGCCGCGTCCGTCATGTATGCGGTCAAGCCCGCGAATTCATCGATGAGCAGCACGACGAGCGGTTCGGCGGTGCTCGGTGTGTGCGAACGCGCTCGGCCGGCCATCCTGCGACCGCGGCTGTCTAGTAGCTCCTCCAAGTTGGTCAGCAGTCTCGCGGCGTTGGCCTCGGTCGTCGCAATGCCGCTGAATAGTGCAGACCCGACTGACACTTCGATCCCGTACTTGAGATCCACGGCGAACAGCCGCACGGTTCCCGCCTTGATGGCTGGGCCTAATCCGCCTGCAATGCCCCAAAAAACGGAGCCCTTGCCCGCACCCGAGCACCCAACAGTGAGGGTGTGCAGGCCGGCGACGCGCAGAGTCCATGCCGACCCATTCTCACGCCGGCCGACCTCGACGCCCGTCGGCTCGACGCTGGTTGGGAATGCAGCGGTCTCTGCCTCTGAAAGGCATTGTTTCATAACGAATTCCACGCGAACCGTGCCGGGGCCGATCAGTGTCGAGCGGGCGGAATGCGCCCCGACAGCGTCACGAATTGCGGGGACCGCGTTTTCGAGGTCGTCCACCGTCTGGCCGGTCCGTGTTCGGACTGTCATCCGTAGGCAGTCGCCGAACATGCTCACCCCGAGAAGGCGAGGATGAGTCCAAACTGTCCTCGTCCTGCTCTTGCCCTGTGCGTCCGTGCGTGTGACGTGCTCGGGAGTCGACAACCCGCAGGCCTTGGCAACCCGTGGCCAGGAGATCGATGCCCAGATCAGCCATCGGGCCCGACATGCTGGTGTTGCAACATAACGCCCAAATGTGGCGGGGGAACGCACTCTCCAAACGACGAGCGAAACGGCGACCACGCCGATCACCGCAATGAGCCACATGGCGCCGACCGCCAGCAGGTGCGTGAGGTCAAAGAAGTCGATGCCGGCGTCGGGATCTGGAATCGAATACGGATCGCTAGGTACTACGGGGTCGTACGGACTCATGCTGACACCCGGTCTCCCGCTGAGGACCCCGCCTTGCCGGTGTCCGCAGTCATACCCGAGGCCCGAAACGACCACGCGATGCGGCCGGATTCGCTCGAACGGTCTACGTACGGCAATATGTATAGTTCCTCGAAAATCACTGGTGTGAAGGGCATTCCGGCAGTGTTCGGTGGGCACACAGGCTGCTTGGGCGTTGCGAACTTGACGGTGAGAGTGCGCGCTCGCTTACTAGCTGTCGGGTCGCCGTCGAGGACTTCGACCTGCCACAACGGAGCGCCTGATTCTCGATCAGTCGCCTGGACCTTGTTGTCCTTCGTCGACCGCTCGTAATCGATCACCGCCGTCACGTCGGACACCACAAACGCTTTGCGTGGGAAAACCTGCTGGTGTGACACCTTGAGCCATTTCGGCACAGACATTTGTCGACCTTTCATGAGAACTGCTCTAGACAAGTTGAGGTTACATAGTCGTCTAGAGGAGTGCAACGGTCGACGCCCAGTTGATCGAAGACTTTGGGCTCAGCGGGCCGGGAACTCGTATTCGAGCAGGTAGGCGGAAGCAACTTTCACCGTGTCGCAGACCTCAACCGCCACGTCATTCGCGTCATATGCGGTTCGCAGCACTGTCAATACGGGAACGCCTGGTTCGAGTTCCAGTTGCCGCCGTTCTTCGGGAGTGGGCATTCGGGCTGCGACCTCCTCGGTGAAGTGACCGAGTACGTGGCCATTCTCTTCCAGTCGGGCGTAGATGCCCCCGGGCCCAGTGTCCACCTGCTCGATCCTCGTGCCTTCGGCGAAAGCAGCCGGGATGAAGGAGACCGCCGTTTCAACCGGTCGGCCATTCGCCAGGTAGCGGCGCGATCGCACGACGATGTCATCGTCCGGTGATAATCGAAGTCGTTCCGCTACAAACGAATTCGGCTTCTCGCGGCTCACCGCAATATTGTCGACTTGCGGCGAGTAACCCGATTTCTCGGCCTCGACGGTAAACGCCGCCTTGCCTGCCGCGCGATGCTGTCGCGCGAATCGATCCGACGCGAGCCGGCGGATGGGGGGCGTCGGGCGAATAAACACCCCGCGGCCATGCTGCGAGACGACCAGTCCCTCGGAACGAAGCTCCTGCACAGCTTGTCTTACCGTCATGCGTGCCACACCGAAATGCTCGATAAGTTCCGTCTCAGACGGCAGTCGTTCCCCGGGAGCTAGCCGGTTGGAACGGATCGCTTCTCGCAACATGCCCGCGATCTGCCGATATGGCGGCTTGTCATCGGCTCTGTCGATTTGTCCAAGTTGCAGCACCCGCTGGCCTTCCATCACATGTCTAGACGACTAGTCTAGGAAGCCAGTCAACCCGTGTCTCTTCTGCCGGCATCGAACAAGGAGGACCCCAGAAATGGCAACCTCGCCTAAGCACTCGGTCAGTGTCGCCGGCATCGTAGTGCGTGACGATGATCGCGTTCTCGTGATCAGGCGGGACGACAACGGCCACTGGGAAGCCCCTGGTGGTGTACTCGAACTAGGCGAATCTTTTGAGGACGGTGTTCGGCGCGAAGTCCTTGAGGAAACCGGATTGACGGTGAAGGTAGAACGTCTCACCGGCGTTTACAAGAACCTGACCCATGGGATTGTCGCTCTGGTCTACCGCTGCCATCCGGCCGATGGGGACACTCACCCCACTGCGGAAGCCCGCGAGGTTCGTTGGATGACAAGGGAGGAAGTTCAGTCAGCGATGAATCCTGCATTCGCGGTGCGTGTACTGGACGCGTTCGACGAAGAAACTCATTCGCGGGTCCATGACGGCGTCAACCTCGTGTCGGGCTGCTAGGGGTCCACTACACGCTGTCCGGATGTAATCCGAACAGTGCTTGATAGAACACTGCTCGCTTTGGGGGCGCTGGCTCGACCTCGCCCGGACGAGCCTGCACGCATCCCAGGAACGCACTAGACGACGGCGCATTCGCCGGTTTGTTCCGGACGATAAGTTTCGTGAACGCTTCGATGTACTCGAGCGCCGCTCGGATGAGGGTGAAACCGGTTGTCGCAAGGTCGGCCACCATTGACGAACCGGTAAAGGGCGAAACAGGTTCGGTCTGCCACACTCCCAGCGCGTCGTAGTGGTGCTGAGTCATCTCATTGTCGGCACCGAGGGCTAACTCGGGAATCACACTGAGATTCAGCGCCACGTTCATCGTGTTGCCGTAGCTGCGGCCAGGGTGGGTGTCGACGGCAAGAACGCCATCGTGGATGTGATTCCTCAACTGCTTGCAGAGCCACGCATACACCCGCAGGCGCGTCACGTCACCCAAAAGTGACTGGTCGTACTGCGTTCGCACTTCCTTGTCGATGAAGGTCCGCGAGTCGAGTGATCCCCGAGCCTTTTTCCGATCAACTGACGGGTCGACCATCGCTTGGTAAGCACGCCCGAAAATATCGAAAACTGCTGCAAGATAGAGTAATTCACGGTCAAAAGCTTCAGCGGTAGCCTCGGCAACATCTTCGTTCCGCTTCCCGTCCAGCGGGTTCGACAGCGCGGCCAGCAGATCGTCGAACGCGCGCGCTGCACGTCTCAGGCGGATGCGAACCGACGTGAATGCCTCTGCGGCCTCAGGTCCACCTTTAGCGGCAGCCGCAAACATTGAAGCGGCATCGAAGTATGGCAATCCGCTGACCGTGCCCCAGTCGTAAAGATTGACGATGGTCGCAGTCGACTCCGTCGTCTCCCAGCTTCCGCCACCCACCAACATGCCGCGCTCGACCGTCACAACCGGATTGCTAGTCACCCGCAAGTAGTGACCGATGAGTGGTACAGCCGCGTCGGGTGTCACGCTGACGACCACATCGTTGTCGGCGACATCTGTTCGTCCCGCAGTGGGGGCGGTGGTGACGATGGCATCGATGCCAACAGCCCCGGCGGCGGCAGCATAGGCAGCTGCACGATGTCGCTGATCGAGCGTCAACGGGGGGAGGCCGTCCGGCGCATCGTGCTCATCGAGCTGCTGGTACGCGGCGAAGAACCGAGCCTTGGACCAGGCACGGTAGCTCTCGCCACGAGCGGTGCTGACGGAGAACTCGGCCGCGTCGCAGAACTTGCCTGCGTCAGCTACGTTCGTGAAATTGACGGTGTGGCAAGGCGGTTCATCGAGCAACTCGGTCCACCCGCTCGGAGCTTCCGTTGCCGCCGGGATCAATAGGTGCACCTCGATCTCGTCGCGCGTCAGGAACCCGGTGATGTAGCCCTCCTCCGGCGGCTCCGCGATGGTCCCGACATCAATGCCCAGCCGCACCGGGCGCGTTGCCGGCCTCAATGGGTACAGAGGCTCCAACTTCGAGTCTCTCGTCGGCGGCCGAACGTAGCGCATGAAGCGCCAGTTGGGCCGGCCGGATGGGATGGTGATCGCCATATTGGGATGGTCGCACTTGGGGATGACAACTCAGATCGGTCCGTAGTGTTCGCATTCCGACGACTGCATGCATACGGCAGGTCAACCGACCGCAGCCACACCAGAGCCGCACGGCAGGGGAGGCGCGCGAGCGCATTGATCGAGGTTTGCAGCGCATTCTTGATGCATGGAACGCCCGCGATAGCGCATAGGAATACTAATAGTATCGTTGCGCTACTATCGGTAGCATAGATGGGACTCACCGACGCGTCGAAGGGGGCGGTTATGCACACGCAATGGATTGAGCAATGCACCGTTCAGCGAGTCTCGCTGCACGAAGGGCTCATACTCGACCTCGACGGTTACAACGAATTGGTGATTTCCCGACCGCTGCGACTGACCCTCCCGCCGGCAGGAGCCTGGCCGTCGGATGAAGTGTTGATCGACCCCATCAACCTTTCGCCCGAGGAGCGGCCACTGTTGGACCTTGCCGGAGCGATCTGCACGCGCGCCTGGTGCGACGACGACGGGGCCTTACATCTCTGTTTCTCCCCCGGCCACCGCATCGACGTCGACCCGGATGTAGCGGCGACCTCGTGGGAACTCTATGGCAAGTGTCACGGATACGTGGCGTGTCTGCCGCGAGGTCGCGTCCGAGCGATTCGGCACGACCTTCCTGTCGACGAGAATGACTCAGACGCAACACAACCCAAAGCCATGGCACATCAGTAGCCCGGGTGGCTGAAGACTCGCTGGATGCTTATGTCAGGGTCCTCATGGCGCGGTCGAGGAAGTCGGTAACCGCGGCGGTGAACGCGTCGTTGTTGTCGCCGGCAACCATGTGACCGGTGCCGGTGACGTCCGTCGTTTCGGCGTGCCTGACGAGCTGGCGGAATTCGCTGACGGTTTCCTGGGAGACTACGTCTGAAAGTGCCCCGCGTACCAACAGCGTTGGGGCCGTGATTCGACGTGCTCCTTCGGCGAGGAATCCGCTGATGGCGTCGAACTCCTCGCTGCCCGTCATGAGATTGCCTTGGAGGACATCGAAGTTGGAGCTGATGAAGGCCGGGTCCCAGCGCCAGATCCATCGGCCATCGCTACGTTGGCGCAGAACCTTGTGCAGGCCGTCGAGATTTTCGGGTCGCGCGCGGCGTGGGTTGTATTCGGCGATGACATCGGCGGCATCATTGAGCGTGCCGAATCCGTCGGGGTGTCCGGCCATGAATGACAGGATGCGACGGGCCCCATGAAATTCCATTCGCGGGGTGATGTCGACCAGGACAACGGCTGCCCAGAGGTCGGGTGGGGCCAGCAGATGGGTAGCGAGGATGATCAGCCCACCCAGCGACGCGCCGACGACGGCGGGGGGACTGTCGGCGCTGACGTGTCCTCGTACCGAGATCAGATCGGACACAAACCGTTCGATGTCATATTGTCCGCTCGGGTCCCAGTCGCTGTCGCCGTGACCTCGTGTGTCGTAGGCGACGACGGTGTAGCCGTGGGAATAGAGTCGACGGGCGGTGGTGGCCCACGCGTGACGGTTCTGGCCGCCGCCATGGAGCAGCAACACGACGGGGTGAGTCGCGGCGTGCCGGTAGCAATCGGCCACGAGAGTGATCCCGTCGCTGGTGCGGATGCGCTCTCGGCCAATTGTCATGTGGTCCGGTGTGGTCGGCCGTTGTGAGTCGAGGATTTCCGTTGCGGCCACCAGCTGGCCTCGCGCAGGAGCGTAGCGATCGCGGGCACCGTGAGGGTGCGAACGACGAAGGTGTCGAGTAGTAGGCCGCAGCCGACGATGAATCCGACTTGGATCATGATTCCGACAGAGCCGACCATCAGGCCGAACATACTCGCGGCGAAGATGAGCCCGGCTGAGGTGATGACTGAACCGGTGTTTGCGACCGTGCGTAGCACGCCGACGCGAATGTTGTGAGCGGATTCTTCGCGTAACCGCGAGATCAGCAGCATGTTGTAGTCGGCGCCGACGGCGACCAGGATGATGAACGCCACAAGCGGTACGGGCCAGGCGATTTCCTTACCCAGGCCGTATTGGAAGACGAGCGTCCCAATGCCCAGTGCCGCGCCATAGTTGAGTACGACCGTACCGAGGAGGTAGAGCGGGGCCAGCAAGGCACGCAGGAGAAGGACAAGGATCACTCCGACGATGACGAGCGTGGCGATCGCCAGCAGATGAAAGTCGGCCGACAGCAGGCGCTGAATATCGGAGTTGACGGCGGGGAAACCGGCCATCGATATCGTGGCGTTGGCCAGGGAGGTGTTCGGGCGTGCGGCCCCGGCAACTTCGGTGATTTTCTGAGCGAGATCCATCGCTTGGCTGCTGTAGGGGTTGTAGCTCGATTCGATCGCGAAGCGGGCGGTCTTGCCATCGGCCGACATAAAATGTTTTGCCACATCGGCGAACTGGCGATTCTCGAAGGTGTTGGCGGGCAGGTAAAAGCCGCTGGCGTTGTCCGAACCGGCGCTGGACCGCGCGGAATTTTGTAATTGGGTGGCGACCTGACTCATGCCGGACAACATTTCGATGTTGCTGTCGGCAAGGGTGTGCACGCCGGTGGCCAGGGCTTGTGCACCCGACGCGAGCTGGCTGATGCCGTTTTGGAGGCGGCGGATATTGCCGGCCATGTCGGCGGGATCGCCGAGTGCTCCGAAAGCCTTGTTCAGCGAGGTGACCGTGCTCTGCAGATCTGCTACGGTGCCCGCCGCATTGTCGCTGCCCGGCTGGTACATGTCGCCCAGGTTGGCGAGCTGGCTGAAAAAGCCGCCATCGCGCAAGGTCACCAGAATCTGCACCTGATCGCGGATCTGGGCACACTCGGGTGTGGTGGCACACCACGGGGAGGTGTTGAGCGCACCAACCAGCGGATCGATCGTGGCGATCGCGTTTTGGGCTTGTTGAGCTTCTTGACGCAGTCCCGGCCCGGTTCGGATCGCTTGATCGATGGTTGGTGTGGTAGCCGAAAGTTGCTGCAGCAGAGGGCGAAAGTGTTGAAATTGCGATCCGCTGGACTGGGCTTGGGTAAGGACCGCGGTCAGCGGTGTCAATGCCGTGCGCAGGGTGGTGTCAAGTTGCGCCAGGCCGCCGGCGAGTTGGTCGGCGCCACTGGTGAGTTTGGCCAGGTCGTCCTTATGGGCGTCTCCCTTGGCGACCGCGCCGGCCATCTTGTTGCCGATCTGGCCGTTTTGCCACGAGAGCTGTGCCTGATCGAGGCGTGCACCGGTGGGCCGAGTGACACCGGAAACCTTGGTGACGCCCGGCAATTGCGACACTCGAGACGCCATTTCATCTAGGTCGGCTAGGCCTTTACTGGTGCGCATATCTGTGGGTGATTCGACGACCATGAACTGTGTGATGACGATATCTTTGCGGAAATGCCTATCCAGCAAGCGATAGCCCTCATTGCTGGTGGTCGTCGCCGGCTGTCCTTGCCGATCGTCGTAGCTGATGTGCATAGTCAGCGCGACAGCCGCGAGGCCTAATACAAGTGCCAGGCTGGCGGCCAGCAGTGGGGCGGGTCGGCGGACCACGGCCACGGCGATCCAGTTCCAGTATCGGCGCGTGCGGTCAGCTTTGGGTTCGCCAATGCCATGTTTCGCGGCAAGCGCCAATACCGGAGGAAACAACGTTACTGTAGCTGCGACTCCGACAAAGACAGCGATCGCGCACGCCGGGCCTAATGCGCTAAATACGCTCAGCTTCGCAAAGACCAAGGATAGAAACGCAAACGCCACAGTCGCGGCGGAAGCCATGATCACCCGCCCGATGGTGGCGGTTGCGTTAATCACAGCCAGGTCAGCCGAAATCATCTGGCGGCGCTGCTCGTGATACCGGCTGATCAGAAACACGGAATAATCGGTGCCGGCACCCAACAAGATGGCAGTCATGAACGCAATCGTGAATTGCGACACCGGCATTCCTGATTCGCCCAGCGCCGAGAGCACCCCGCGCCCGACCGCCAGGCTCACACCGATCACGAGCAATGGCAGCAACGCGGTAACTAGTGACCGATAGATGACCAGCAAAATCACCGCGATCAGACCGGCTGTCACGATGGAGATGCCAATCAAATCCTGCTCAGCCGAATCGATTAGATCGCTGAATGTCGCGGGAGGTCCGGTTACACGAACGATCGTGGACGTACCGCTAAACGACTCGGCGACAATAGCGCGCACCGCCCGAACGGATTCCGCCGCTCTAGGATCGCCGAGCGTGCCAGCTACCCCGACCGGCACATACCACGCCTTGCCATCCTGGCTCATCGCCTGACCCGCAGTAACGGGGTCGGCTAACAGATCCTGAACCAGTCGCACGTGCTGGGAGTCGGCACGCAACCGCGAAACCATCGTTTTGTAGCGCTGACGCACCGGCGCAGTCAGGCCCGTCGGGTCCTCGAATGCAACAAAGACGGTGGTCTTGGACCCCTGCTCGCCGAATGCCGTGCCCATCCGGTCAACCGTCTGCAGCGATGGAGCATCAGGGGGGACCAGATTCACCGACTGCTGTTTCACAACGGTTTCCAGCTGGGGGAACAGCATCGCCAGGACGCCGGCGGTCACCACCCACGCCCCGATGACCAGCACCTTATGTCGGATGCTGAACCCCGCCAGGCGAGCTAGTCGATCACTGTATGCGCCCTCGCCCGCCGCGACCTTGCGAAGTTGCTCCCGAACTGGGCGACTCAGCGTCGCCACCCCCGAGGAAACCCACCCGTTGTCCGCCATCCCCCACCTCCGTTATCCCAAAAGAAACTAACGGTGTCGGAACAGTACCGCTAGTACCCTTTCGCTTCGTCGCCGAAACCGCGACAGGCGTGCACCCGTCGACCGCTACCGCACTACTCACCTGGATTGGCCCGAGAGCACCCCGCAGGCGACGGACCAGCATTTCGCGCCTGGCGCGACGTGCCCCTC
The DNA here is from genome assembly GCF_059813025.1 of Mycobacterium sp. NGS26. Lineage (NCBI taxonomy): Bacteria > Bacillati > Actinomycetota > Actinomycetes > Mycobacteriales > Mycobacteriaceae > Mycobacterium > Mycobacterium sp. NGS26. Next base: position 748,079 of record NZ_JCALDU010000001.1, on the reverse strand, counting down.
GGCGCGCAGGTTGATTGACCGTGACGACGCACCGTCGCCGAAATTCTGAAAGGTTCATGAACGCCGCAGACGAAAAGCCAGCCGGGAAGTTAGCCTGGTGGGATCGTCGTGCACGTGGTTGTACATTTCCCGGTTCATCAAATTGTCGTCCAGGTATGAGCAGTAGCGAGGCGGGTAATGCCGAGGACGAACGCGGTCTTGGTCCGGCGGCGTTCGGTGGATGTCACTGGTAATGGTGCGGCCGCTGAGCCTGAAACCGCGAGCCGCACTCATCCACACTTGGGTCCTGGTTAGCGCAAGCAGCGCATTCATCGCAGAACGCCATCCTCGGCGTGTGCGAGTCCCTGCCGCACAAGTTGGGAGGGTTCGTGGGATGGCCTCATGAACCGACATGCCAGCCGTGCATTGGTGGCCTTTTGGACCACGGGTTGTTCGAGCCGTTGCCTGATCACGAATCCCCCTACTACGCACAAACCCCTACGAATAACTGTACTATTGGTAGCGCTATGCTACCAACAGTAGCGTTAGTTGGGTAGTGGCTGGATCAATCGCCAATGCAGATGCGATTCGGTGCGGGCCAGGTATGCGTAGGGTTTACGGTGACCATATGGAGCGCGACGGTTTTGACATGCCGGTCGACGACGATGTCGATCCGCGCCTGGTGCGCTCCCGGACCCGGCTATTAGATGCAGCCACCAAACTCCTCAGCGCCGGCGGGATTGAAGCCGTCACCATAGACGCGGTCACCAAGGCCTCTAAAGTTGCGCGCACGACCCTCTATCGCCACTTCAGCAGCTCCACTCAACTACTGGCCGCCACATTTGAACGGCTGCTGCCGCAGGTTCACCTTCCGCCGGCGACGGGATCGTTGCGCGACCAACTCATCGAACTGTTGAGCCGACAGGCCACGCTGTTCCAGGAGGCGCCGCTGCACGTCACCACACTGGCTTGGGTCGCGCTTGGCCCAACATCAAACAGCACTCAGGAGACCTACGATCGGCACGCGCTGCGGACCCGGATCATCGAGCAGTATCGCCAGCCGTTCGATCTACTTTTGCAAAGCCCCGAAGCCTGCGCCGACCTCGATGAATTCGACCCCGAGCTGATCCTGTGCCAACTCGTGGGGCCGGTCGCCTTCGCGCGCCTCACCGGGCTGCGTGCCATCGATCGTCAAGACTGTGAGCGCATCGTCGATGACTTCCTCGCCGCGCACCGCCGCAAGGTCGACGAGCCCGCATCGTAGTGATCCCGCTCCGCGGGAATGGCGCCGCCCCAGCCGCTCTGCCTGACGCGCAGTTCGGCTAATTTGCCGACCACGAGATAGGCAAAGACATATAGCCCCGGATGAGGCCCGACCGCAGGCGCTGCGCGTTCTCTAGGTCGACTTCCCAGTTGGGCACTCGGGCCAGCAGGGCGCGCAACGCTATCCGGGCCTCCATCCGCGCTAATGACGCACCGAGACAGAAGTGGATACCTCGGCCGAACGCCACTTGATGTTCGGGTTTGCGCCCGATATCGAACACGTCGGGATCAGCAAACACTCGTTCGTCACGGTTAGCCGAGCCGAACAACAGCAGCACTGAATCACCGACGGACATCGTGACGCCATGCAGCGTGACGTCGCGGGTCAGAGTTCGTGAAAGTCCTTGCACCGGTGAGTCATACCGGAGGAGCTCCTCAACTGCGGGACCAAGCAAGTTGTCATCGGCGACTAGTCGTCGGCGAATGTCGGGATCGCTCGCAAGCACTACTGCGGCGTTGCTGAGCAGGTTCGAGGTGGTCTCATGGCCTGCGATGAGCAGCAACAGGCAAAAGCCAAGGAGGTCCTCGTCAGTAAGACGCTTTCCGTCGATCTCGGCGGACACCAAGGCCGACATCAAGTCGCCGCGCGGTTCGCGTCGACGCTCGGCGAGGAAGTCGGTGAAGTAGGCATAGACGGCCGCAGCCGCGGCCAGCCCCTCGCCCATCTCACCGCGCGCCGGATTGGACTGGACCATCGTGGTTGACCACTGCCGAAACTGTGCGCGGTCCTCGCGAGGAATGCCGAGCAAATCAGCGATCACCATGGCCGGCAGGACGGCGGCAAAGTCGGCGGCAAAGTCAACCGACCCTGCGCCCCGGTCAAGGCAATCTGATAAATCCTCCGCCAGGTCCTCAATCCCACTACTTAACGCCGCGATGCGCCGCGGGGTGAACGCCTTGCTTACCAACGCGCGCAGCTGATCGTGTCGCGGGGGATCCATCAAAATCATCATGGGCAAGAACGATGCGTGGAAATCTGAGCCCGGTGGAGTTGGAAATATGCCGTCCACGGATGAGTAGGTGTGATGGTCAAGCAGCGCGCTGACGACATCTTCGTGGCGACTGAAAACCCACGTGTTGGAATCGGCTGCGCGATACAGCGGGGCTTTGTCGCGCAGCTGCCGGTAGATGGGGTAGAGATCGTCCTGAATCGTCGCATCGAACGGGTCGTAGCGAAGTTGCACCGTCGTCATCTGAGCTCCTACCGCTGTGAATCTAATTATACGGCTGTCTAATCCAGTAGTTTAGACTGTAAGTCCAACCGAGAGGAGCGTCAATGCGCGAGGTTCCGCGAAAAATTGCCGACCGCCTGCCGCCGGCGGCGGCACTTTTCGCAGACCGCGGGCTCAACGACACCAAGATCGAAGACGTCGCCGCCACCACCGGCATCGCCAAGGCCACCCTTTACTACTACTTCGCCGGCAAAGAGGAAATACTCGCCTTCCTCCTCGAAGACGTCCTACAGCAAGTCGCGCACGAGGTCGCCGCAGTCGTGGAGGCAGAAGGCTCCGCCGCTCAGCGCCTGCACGCAGTCATCAGTGCCCAGCTGCGCGTGATGGCACAGAGACCCGCCGTCTGCCGCGCTCTCATCGGGGAACTGGGCCGCGCCGCCCGCATGCCCGTCATCGCCGACATGATCAGCGCCGCATACTTCGCACCCGTCGAGACGTTACTTCGCGCTGGCGCCGGCGACGGCTCACTCGTGACCCTCGACAACCCAGCAGTTGCCGCGATCGCGCTATTCGGTGCCGTCACGACCAGCGCACTGACCTACCTAGTGCTTGACGATGCGCTCGACGAAGATCGAATTGCCAGAACAATTCACGACCTCGTTTTTGTCGGTTTACGACCGCGCTAGCCGTCCCCCGCACCGCGTGGACGGTAGTGCGCAGCTGAGCATGGCCCGCGACTCGGACTATCCGGAGCATCCAGGCGACGCGGGGTCGTCGGAGTGAGCTACAGACAGCGCGTGACGCAGCGGATGAAGTACGGCTGGCCCACCCGTATGCACCGCCAGCCGCAGCTGCTCAATGACTGTGTGCACCTGACGTCGCTCTTCAGTGTCGGAAAGTCCGAATTCATAAAGCTCCCAACGATATTTATGATCCTCCAGCCGCAGGAGTAGCTCGTTGATCACGTTGTCCAGGTCCATCTGCTCAGCGGCCAATTCCTGATGATTCCTCGGCCGCTCACCATCCGGCAGGCGCGGCGACAGTTCGATGGTCACGTGCTAAGCGTATGTAGCCGGTTGCTGCAATGCGACGGTCAGAGGTGAATTGCGTTAGATCACTTACGGCCCGCGAGTTGTTCGTCGCGCACCGCCTTCGCCCGATCCGCCGATAACGCTGCCGCGAGCTGGGATGCGAACGCTGGTCCGTCGTTCACAAGGGCGTAGCCACCCGCGAAGCCGCCTTGGCGGCAGAGAAGTCGCCTCCGACAGACGTTGCGGTGGCGTACTTTGCCAGTCTTGGAGTTTGTTCGTTGAACTGCGACGCGGGTCATTCGCGGAACGAGTGCGGTGGGGAAGCAGTGGGTGCAATCGCTATGAATGGCCTGTGAGCGAGACCACCGACGGATGATCCTTCGGGCCGTCAGGTATGCGTCCTGGGCGATCTCAACGACTGCGGTTGCTCGTTCCAACCCGTGGACCCCCCAAAAGCGACCCGGTCCGCGGCCCGGCCGCCGCCAGGCCTCCGGAACGATGTGCTGGTATTCCTTGTCGCCCAATCTATTCGGTGATGAGTGCTTCGTGAAGTAGATCGCCAAGCGTTTGGGGTCGCAAGCACGCAATCCGTTGAGGCTGTCGATAGCCGTACCGGCGCGCAAGTGGCGTGTGCGTTGTTCAGGGTCGGGATGGGCGACGACTTCCGCCCATTCCTGCGACAACCATTCGCTGAACCTACGGCCTGATCGACCGACGGTATACGGGGGAGCCATCCATAGGTGAATGTGTGGTGCGCCGCGGCGTTGAAATTCCATCTTCCAGATGTAGCGCGCTGGTTCACCCCATTCGCGCTGAAATCGTTTGCGCCACAGCATCATATGTCGCTTTACGCTGGCTCCATCGGGTGCGACCGATTCCCAGTCGCCGGGGTAGGTCAGCGTGACCATCGCGGGTACCCGTCCGCTTTCCACCATCGGCGTGTAGTCCAGCTCGGCGAAGGTGCGGCACATCGCCGCACGCGACTTGCGGGACCATTCGGTGATCGCACGGCCCGACGGGTCAGGCACATCACGACCGGCCTTTATGCGGTCTACCTCGCCCGCTACGTCCTGCATGTGCTGGCCCACGGTCCGCTCAGATGCCTTCTCCGCGCGAACGGGATTGGTCCAGCCGAGACGGACGACGCCCGGGCCGATCGTGATCCGGAATCGCCCGCACTCAGGTTCGACATCCAGCCGGTCCCGTCCATGCGCCCATGGTTCGGCCGGTTCGAACAGCGCCGCTGCCGAGGCCACCATGTTGGGCCTCGGGAACCGCAGCCCCAAGGCATCCGAGGCCGACAGTTCCGCATCAACAATGCCGTCGACGGTGTCGCGGACACTTTTGGCGCATATAACAAGCCCGTTGGTCCCAGCCGGAACACGGTCTACGCCGCTCCCGCCGTCCGACCGACCGCTACCGCTCTCGCGCCCTGCGGCCTTGCCGGCCTCGGGCACTCGCGGTCTACCGGCGTCCGCCGCTCCGTCCGTGTTCCGGCTGGCCGTTCGGGTTGTGTCCGGCCGAAGGGTGAGTCGCTCCGCAATCGAGCTCGTTGAATGCGCGCTCGACCTCGTGATGCCGGGCATCGGGTACCTGCTCCCCGGGAGCCCCCAGCGCGCATCACTGAGTGACGGGCGATGAAGGGTCCCTTGTCGGGAGTGCTGTCACCGTGTCCGGTCTGTGTCCGATCGCCGGACGAGCAGCCTGCGTCAGACGCGCTCAGCGCGGCGTATTTGACGTATGGGAGTCATTAAACCGCAGGCCAGCGGCCGTTCCATCCACCTGAAAAGCGGAAGGTCGGCGGTTCGATCCCGCCCCTGGCCACCACGATCACGGACCTCCGCCGATTCCCTCGCGCGCCAGGCGGTCGCGCATCGACGCGTGCGGAAAACGCCGGCACCGAAGGGCTTGGGAACTACCTAGTCTCGTACGCCATCCAACGGTTGTGCCCTGAGCGCATTCGGCCGCCGCGGAACTCGGCAGGACTACTACTTAATTACTTGCGCTGACCTTGCGTGCTCGCTTCAGGTGTTGATGCCTCCTCGACGCGTCTTAACATCAGACACTGATGCTAAGATGCCAACGTGAGGACGACGATCCGCATCGACGACGACCTGTACCGCGAGGTGAAGGCGAGGGCCGCCCGCTCGGGACGGACCGTGGCCGCCGTCCTCGAGGACGCGGTCCGACGCGGCCTCAACCCGGCGGACCGCGCGTCCGGGCGTAGGTACACGGTCCGGCCGACGGGAGCGGGAGGACTTCGCCCCGGCGTGGATCTCACCTCTAACGCTGCGATCGCGGAGGCGATGGACGAGGGCGTGCCGTTCGATGCTCTGCGTTGACGTGAATGTCCTCGTCTATGCGCACCGGGCGGACCTTCCTGAGCATGCGAAGTACCGGCCGTTACTGGAGCGGCTCGCCAACGAGGATGAACCGCTTGGCCTGCCCGACGCCGTCCTCAGCGGCTTCGCGCGAGTAATGACCGCCCGTCGGATTTTCAACAAGCCGACCAGCTCGCCGGAGGTATGGCAGGCCATCGACGCGCTGCTAACGGCCCCTGCCGCCGTACAGCTTCGCCCCGGCGAGCGCCATTGGCCGCTGTTTCGCCGGCTTGCGGGAGACATCGACGCGCGCGGCAACGACATCACCGACGCCTATCTCGCCGCCTATGCGCTTGAGAACAACGCGACCTGGATCAGTGCCGACCGCGGATTCGCCCGCTTCCAACGTCTCCGGTGGAGCCACCCACTCGATCTCTAGCAGTAGTGGACCGGGCCAGTGTAGCGGAATCGTGTACCTGCCGGCGCGCCGCGCGGCGCACGCAAAGCACTTGGGGCGCAGCGAAATCCAGCACTCCCTACCCCGCGGATGTCAGGCGTTCAGCGGACGAAGGCGGCAGTGGGCGCAATGCCAGGCCGCCGGGCGCTTTGCAGAAGCACTCAGCGGAAGTTTCGCAGTGATCGGTGTGGCTCATGCGATCCGGAAGTAGCCAACCGGGACAATGGTCGAATGTGTCGCTTGCGGCGGTTCTGTCTGTTCGTGTCCGCGGCGGGTCTGGTCGCGGTTTCGGGTGCCGCGGCCGCGCAGGCCGACCCCAACGTGCCGCCGGTCAGCGACGCGGCGCGTGCGGCCGGATTCGTCGACGTTCGGACCGTGGTTCCCGATGCCGTGATCGACCTGCGCTACGCGACCACGAACAACTTCACCCACACCCAGTTGTATCCGTCCGACGCCCGGTGCCTCGTGCACCAATCCATGGCCTCGGGCCTCGCGACGGCCGCGACCGCGCTGCGTCCCCAGGGCCATCTGATGGTGTTCTGGGACTGTTACCGGCCACACGACGTTCAGGTCAGGATGTTCAACGTGGTCCCCAACCCGGCCTGGGTCGCCCGTCCGGGCCCGTATGCGCACAGCCACGAGTCGGGGCGTTCGGTCGATGTGGCCTTCACCAGCGTGCAACAGCAGTGCCCGCCCGAGCGGCAAGCCGACGGGCTGTGCCTGGCCGACATGGGCACCGACTTCGACGACTTCTCCCCGCGCGCAACGGCTTTCGCCACCCAGGGGGTAAGCGCCGACGCCCAGGCGAACCGGGCGCGGCTGCGGGACGCCATGAAGTATGGCGGTTTGACCCCGTACTCCGGGGAGTGGTGGCATTTCGACGGTCCCGGCGCCGGCGCCGACCGCCCGATCCTCAACGTCCCGGTCGACTAGCGATCACCGCCAGTAAGCTTCGACACCATGAGCGACGGGCGTCCCGCCACCTACACGCACGGGCATCACGAATCGGTGCTGCGCGGTCATCAGCGCCGCACGGCGGAGGACTCCGCGGCCTACCTGCTGCCCCACCTGATGCCGGGATCATCGGTGCTCGACATCGGCTGCGGGCCCGGGACGATCACCGCGGACCTCGCCGCCCGGGTCGCGCCGGGCCCGGTGACGGCCGTCGACCAATCCGCCGGCGTGCTCGACGTCGCGCGCGCCGAGGCCGAGCGGCGCGGCTTGTCCAACGTCTCGTTCGCCACCGCCGACGTGCACAACCTCGACTTTGCCGACGACACATTCGATGTCGTTCACGCTCACCAGGTGCTGCAGCACGTCGCGGATCCGGTAGCCGCGCTGCGCGAGGCGCGCAGGGTGTGCCGCCCGGGCGGAACGGTGGCGGCCCGCGATGCCGACTACGCCGGATTCATCTGGTTTCCGCGGCTGCCGGCACTGGACCTTTGGCGCGACCTCTACGGGCGGGTGGCTCGCGCCAACGGCGGCGAACCGGATGCGGGCCGGCGGCTGTTGTCGTGGGCCCTCGAGGCGGGATTCGATGACGTCACGCCGACGGGCAGCCTGTGGTGCTACGCGACGGCCGAGACCCGCGACTGGTGGGGCGGGATGTGGGCCGACCGGATCCTGCATTCCGACCTGGCGCGCGACCTGTTGCAGCTGGGCCTCGCGACCGCCGCGCAGCTCGAAGAGATCTCCGCGGCGTGGCGGGCCTGGGCCGCGGCCCCGGACGGCTGGTTGGCGATCCCGCACGGTGAAATCCTTTGCCGGGCATAGCCTTACGCTTCAGTGGCCGGGGCCTCGGGGAAACCGCCGCAGAGGGATTCGAACGCGTCGGCCACCCGCAGCACGGTCGCGTCGTCGAATCGCTTGCCCACGAGCATCATTCCGACGGGTAGCCCGCCGACCAGACCGGCGGGCACCGAGATCGCGGGGTGGCCCGTGATGTCGATGGGCGCGGTGTTGTACGCCTTGCCGAGGGCGCGCCCCAGCAGCGCGACGTCCTGCGGGTCGCCCGTCGGCAGCGTGTCGGCCGTACCGGGCACGGTGGGCATCGCCAGCACGTCGTATTGGTCGAGCGCCGCATCGTAGGCGGCCCGCACGCGGGGCAGCAGATTGCGCGCCTTCGCATAGGACACGCCGCCAAGTGTTCTCAGGCCGTAATGCCCGCACAGCGCCGTCGCCTTGACCGTGTTGGCGCACTGATCGGCCGTCGCGATGCGCCGTTTTGCGAAGTGCGCCATGAGTTCCGGGTCGTACAGCCCGTCCGCGCCGAGGCCGTACGCGTTGCCGTCCAGCATCTGGTAGGTGGTGCCGTCGGTGAAGATGACGGTGAAGACGTCGATGGCGTGGCGGTGCCAGGGCACGCTGATTTCGCCGACGGCGCAACCGATCTCGGTGAACCGCTGCGCGGCCGTCCGCACCAGGTCGTCCACCTCCGGCATCGAGCCGGGCTGCCCGAAGCCCTCGGTGACGATGCCCACCCGCAGCCCGGCCACGTCACCGGTCAGCGTGGCGCCGTAGTCGACCGTGGCCGCCTCCACGCGCTGGCGTGGGTCGTGGCCGTCGGGCCCGGCGAGCACCGTGAGCAGAAGCGCGGCGTCGGCGACGGTGCGAGTCAGGGGACCGAGGTGATCGATGGTCCGCTCGATCGGGAATGCGCCGGTGTAGGGCAGCAGCCCGTGGGTCGGCTTGTGCCCGACGACCCCGCACAGCGCCGCCGGGATCCGGATCGACCCGCCCTGGTCGCCGCCGAGGGCCAGGTCGACCGCGCCGGCGGCAACGAGTGCTGCGCTGCCACTGGACGACCCGCCGGTTTCCCGGGCGGTGTCCCACGGGTTGCGCACCGGGCCGGAGGCGGAGGTGAAGCTGGACCCCGAGGCGCACAGGTCCTCGCAGACGCTCTTGCCCGCGATGGTCGCCCCGGCGGCGAGCAGCCGCTCGACGACGGTCGCGTCGCGGCTCGGGACGAAACCCTCCACCGCGCGCGATCCGTTCATCATCGGGATGCCGGCGACCGCGATGTTGTCCTTGACCGCCACCGTCCTGCCCGCCAGCGGCCCGTCGGAACCGGAGGCGATCTCGGCGGTGACATACCAGGCGCCGAGCGGGTTTTCGCCCGGCGCCGGGAACCGGTAGGCGCGCTCCGGGGCCCGCGGGCGCGCGAACGTGTCGTACAGCTCGTCGACGGCGTCGTAGGACCTCAGCATGTGGTCCACCACCGCCAGATACTCCCGTCGGGCACCGGCGTCGAGGTGGAAGCTGAAGTGGTCGGCCGCGGCGTCGATATCCGCCGCCGATGGCCTGGAAACCGTCATGTCGACCTCCGCGTCGTTTCGGCCCTCGCGCCCAGCAGCTTAGAGTGCACCCAGCGATCCGCGGCGGACAACCCGCCGCACGTACACCCGTTTGTCCAGGTCAACATGGTGGTATTGGCATTCTCTTTTTTTGCAAGTACGTTATTCATCGATGGATAACGCGGCACAGACCCCATCGGGCATCCCGCTGCGCCCCGTCTACGGGCCGGCGGATATCAGCGCGGAACCTCCACCGCCCGGGCAGTTCCCCTTCACGCGCGGCAACTTCGCGTCCGGCTACCGGGGCAAGTTGTGGACGTTTCGGCAGTACTCCGGGTTCGGCACCGCCGAGGAATCCAATCGCCGGTACCGATACCTGCTCGAACAAGGGGGGACGGGGCTGTCGGTCGCGCTCGACCTGCCCACCCAGTGCGGCTACGACTCCGACGACCCCGAGTTCGGCGAGGAGGTCGGGCGGGTCGGCGTCGCGGTGGACTCGCTGGCCGACGCCGAGATCCTGTTCGACGGCATCCCGCTGGACAAGATCAGCACGAGCATGACGATCAACGGCACGGCGGCGATCCTGCTGGCATTCTATGTCGCGGCGGCCGAGCGGAAGGGGATACCGCGAGCGAAGCTCACCGGGACCATCCAGAACGACATCCTCAAGGAGTACGCCTCCCGCGGGACCTGGATCTGGCCGCCGGAGCCGTCCCTGCGGCTGATCGCCGACACCATCGAGTTCTGCGCCGCGGAGGTCCCGAGATTCAACGCGATCTCGGTGGCCGGGGCGCACTTTCGCGACGCGGGCGCCAACGCCGTGCAGGAGATGGCGTTCACCCTGGCCGACGGCGTCACCTATTGCGACACCGTGGTGGAACGCGGGCGGATGACCATCGACCAGTTCGCGCCGCAGATCTCGTTCTTCTTCTATACCCACGGCGACTTCTTCGAGGAGATCGCCAAATACCGTGCGGGACGGCGACGTTGGGCGACGATCGTGCGGGAACGCTACGGGGCGACGACGGACAAGGCGTCGATGTTCCGCTTCGGCTGCGTGTGCGGCGGCGCGTCGCTGTTCGCCCCGCAGGCGCACAACAACGTGGTGCGGGTGGCCTACGAGGCGATGGCGGCGGTGCTGGGCGGCGTCCAGTCGATGTTCACCGCGGCCTGGGACGAGCCGTTCGCGTTGCCCACCGAGGAATCCACCACGCTGGCGCTGCGCACCCAGCAGATCCTGGCCTACGAAAGCGGCGTGGCCAGCGTCGCCGACCCGCTCGGCGGCTCCTACTTCGTCGAGGCGCTCACCGACGAAACCGAGGCCCGCATCATCGAGATCATGGACGACCTCGACCGGCACGGCGGCATGGTCAGCGCGATCGAGGACGGCTACCTGCAGGGGCTCATCGCCGACGAGGCCTTCCGGATGCACCAGGACATCGAAGCCGGCACCCGGCCCGTCGTCGGGGTCAACCGGTTCGTGACCGAGGAGCCGCAACACGATGTCGACACCTACGAGCTCGACGCCGAGGGCCGCGATCTACAGCTCAAGCGGCTCTCGAAGGTGAAGGCCGAAAGGGATTCGGCCGCAGTGAAATCCAGCCTGGACGCGCTGTCGCGCGCCGCCGAGGGAACCGACAATCTGATGCAGAAGCTGATCGACTGCGCCAACGCCTACTGCACCGTCGGCGAGATGGTCTCCGCGCTCAAAGCGGTGTGGGGCGAATTCCAGCAACCGGTGGTGTTCTGAATGGCCGTGCGGGTTCTGGTTGCCAAGCCCGGCCTCGACGGGCACGACCGGGGGGCCAAGATCGTCGCCCGCACCCTGCGCGATGCTGGCTTCGAGGTCATCTACACCGGCATCCGGCAGCGCATCGAAGACATCGCGTCGATCGCGGTCCAGGAGGACGTCGCAGTGGTGGGCCTGAGCATCCTGTCCGGCGCCCACCTGACGCTGACCCAACGCACCATCGAGGCGTTGCGGGCGGCCGACGCCGGCGACATCGCCGTCGTCGTCGGCGGCACCATTCCGCACGCCGACGTGCCCAAGCTGCTGTCCGCCGGCGCGGCCGCGGTATTTCCCACCGGGACACCGCTCGACACGCTGGTGCGCGAGATCCGCGCGCTGACCGGCGCTCCCGAACCCGCTTCGACAGAAACAGAGGAAACGTGCGCATCGGAGTGATGATCGGCGCCGAGCGCGGCGATATGGCCCGCAAGGTGCACAAGCTGGCCTCCGATATCGAATGGGCCGAATCCGCGGGCCTGGACACCGCGTGGATGCCCCAGGTGCCCGACGACTTCGACTGCCTGACCATGGTGTCGCTGATGGCCGCGCACAGCGCGCGCATCGAGCTCGGCACCGCGGTGGTGCCGCTGCAGGCCCAGCACCCGATTGCCCTTGCCCGACAAGCGCTCTCGACGCATGCGGTGGCCGGTGGACGGTTGGTGCTGGGCGTCGGGCCCTCGCATCACTGGATCATCCGGGACATGCTCGGCCTGCCGTATGACAAGCCCGCCGCCTACACCCGCGACTACCTGCAGGTGCTGGGCGCCGCCATCGCCGGCCCGGGACCGGTTGACGTCGAGAACGATTCGTTCAGGGTGCACAATCCGCTCGCGATCGGGGCCGACACCCCGATGCCGGTGCTCGTCGCCGCGCTGGGGCCGGTGATGCTGCAGCTTGCCGGTGAACTCGCCGACGGCACCGTGTTGTGGATGGCCGACGAGCGCGCGATCGGCGAGCACATCGCGCCGAAGATCACCAAGGCCGCCGCGGATGCGGGACGCCAGGCGCCGCGGATCGTCGCGGGTATCCCGGTATGCCTGTGTGCGCCTGCACAAGTCGACGAGGCCAAGGAGCGGGCCAACCGCATCCTCGGGGAGGCCGAGGTGTCGCCGAACTACCAGCGGCTGCTCGAACGCGGCGACGCCCGCGATGTCGGCGACCTGTGTGCGGCCGGCGACGAGGGGGAGATCCTGGCCCGGATGCGACGATTCGCCGACGCCGGTGTGACCGATTTGTCGGTGCGGCTGCTGCCCATCGGCGACAACCGGGACGAGCTCGTCGCCTCCAAGCGCCGAACCCGCGAGATGATCGCCACGCTCGCGACGGAGTTGCGGTGACGGGCGGCGGACCGCTGGCGGGGATACGGATCCTCGAGGTCGGCACCATGCTGGCCGGCCCGTACGCCACCATGCTGCTCGCCGATCTCGGCGCCGACGTCACCAAGATCGAGCCCCGCGGCGGCGAGATCTCCCGCGGCGTCGGCCCCAGCTACTTCGCCAGCCTGAACCGCAACAAGTCCAGCATCTGCCTGGACCTGAATTCGCAAAGCGGACAGCAACACCTGGGCGAGCTGGTGTCGCAATCCCACGCGCTGCTGGTGAACCTGAAACCGTCGGCGATCCGCCGGCTGGGCCTCACGTATGACGCGTTGCGGCGGCACAACGAGCGGATAGTCTGCGTGGCGATCACCGGCTTCGGCCTGCACGGCGGCGACGACCCGGCGTTCGACTACGTGGTTCAGGCGGGCGTCGGCACCGCCGCGCTGACCGGCGACCCGGACGGCCCGCCGACGCTGCCGGGCTACTCGTCGGCCGACAACTCCACCGGAATGTGCGCGGCGCTGGGGCTTTTGGCCAAGATCATCTCCGGCACCGGCGGACAGGTGGATGTGTCGCTGCGCGACGTGATGCTGTCGCAGCTGAACTATCACGCCTCCGCCTACCTGAACGACGGCGTCGAGCCGCAGCGGCATCCACACGGCGCACACTCGTATTACGTGCCGGCTCAGCTGTTTCCGACCGCCGAAGGGTATCTGGCGCTGTTCATCACGCACGACGGCTTCTGGAAATCGTTCGCCGCCGAGGCGGGCATCGGCGGCTTCGAAACCATGGCGGAGCGGGTGGCCCGCCGCGACGAGGTGCTTGCCGTCGTCACGGCGATGCTGGCGACCGACAGCGCGCCCGGCTGGGAACGACGGTTGCGTCCGCTCGGCGTTCCCGCGGCGGCCGTCAGGACGCTGTCCGAGGCGTTGAAGGCGACACCGGAAGCGGTTGTGACGGCGGGCGATTTCCGTCTTGTCGGCAGTCCGATCAACGTCTCCGGCTATCAGCCCGAATACCGTCCGCCGCCGGAGCTGAGCGACGGCTGACCGTTCGACTGTGAACACCGGTTTCGAGCGTGCATCCAGGGCGCCGAAATCGCGAAAACGCCGCCGCCAGTTCACTTTCGAAGCCGTGAGCTCACACTCGAAGCCACCAGCTCACACCCTAGCCGCGCTGCTCGGTTGTCACCTCGAGCAGTCGCGGGATCGGCGCCGGATCCAGCTGCAGGGCGTCGGACATGTGCAGCTGGCCGGCGTTGGCGATCATGTTGTCCAAGATGGCCTGCAGGTCGTCGCCCTCGAGCTCGTAGATGGCGACATACGGGCCCTGCCCGTCGACCGGACGCAGCCGGCGCGCCGCGACGATTCCGTCGAGCGCCAGCAGCTCGGGTATGTGAACTTCGTCGTACCAGGTGTTGTACTCCTGCTCGCGATCGGGCGAACTGGGCACACTCTCCACGAGCATGATTCCCTTGGCCATCGTCGCCGCCTCTCCTGTGACTACTCGTAGCGCACCGTGATCGAATCCGAGTCGGGCACGCCCTGGCACGTCAGAATGTAGCCCTCGGCCACCTCGTCTTCGTCGAGGGCGTCGTTCACGCGCATGGTCACGTGGCCCTCCTCGAGCCTGGCCATGCAGGTGCCGCAGTTGCCGGCCTCGCAGCTGAACGGCGGCTCCAGGCCGGCCCGTCGCGCGGTTTCCAACAACGTCTCGCCGGGCACCAGCGGGACCGACACCTTCTTACGATCGAGGTGGATCGTCACCGTGCCGGCCTCGGCGCCGTTTACCGGATCTGTCACCCGTCGGGTCTCCTCGATGGTCCGGGTGACCGCCACCATGACCGCCCCCTTCCGTACTTGCGTTCTTCAGTATAGAGAATACTATTCTCGCTAGGCGATAGCATCTTCTCACGCCAGACTGCTGGAAGGACGGGACGTGACCGAGCCGCCCGCGCTCGTGTTCGAGGAACGGCGATTCACCCTGCCGCAGCTCGATGCGCTGGCCGCCGGGCTGGCCCGAACCCTGGATCGGATCAACGTCGCTCCAGGTGAGCGAGTTGCGCTGATGGCGTCCAACCGGCCGGAATTCGTCGCCGCCCTGCTCGCGATCTGGCGGCTGGGCGCGGTGGCGGTGCTGATCAGCCCGGCGTGGAAGCGCCACGAGGTCGACCACGCGCTGGCGCTGACCGGTCCGGCCCACGCCGTCGGGGACCATCCCGTGCTCGCCGGTTTGATGCCGATGTTGCACCTCGACGAACCCGTCGCCGCCGCGGAGCCGACGTCGTGTTCGGTGCCGCCGAAGGGCGACGCGGTCCTCGTCTTCAGCTCCGGCACCACCGGTCTGCCGAAGGCCGTCCGGCACACCCACGCGTCGTTGGGCGTGGCCATGCAGCAGTGGCGCGACGCGCTGCAGCTGACCCGGCACGACCGCATCCAGATCGCGACGCCGCCCTCACACATCCTCGGCCTGCTCAACATCCTCACGGCCCTGCAGATTCGCGCGTGGATGCGGTTGCATCGCCGCTTCGACATCGATCAGATCCTGCGCCACATCGAAAGCGACCGCATCACAATCGAAATGGCGGTCGCCCCCATCGCGCTGGCCATCGCCTCGCATCCCGGCCTCGAGTCCTACGACCTGTCCTCGCTGCGCTTCATCATGTGGGGCGCGACGCCGGTCAGCGCCAACGTCGCCGAGGCCGTGACCCGACGGACCGGCGTCGGGTGGGTGCCCGCGTACGGGACCACGGAACTGCCCGTCATCGCGTGCAATCCGCTCGACGGTGCCCGCCTCGACTCGGTCGGGCGCCCGGTGCCGGGTGTCGACCTGCGGGTGGTCTCGCTGGAGACCGGCCAGCCGGTGGGCGCGGGCGAGGTCGGCGAGATCCAGGCGCGAGCGATGTCGCTGATGGCCGGCTATCTGCCGGACGAGGCGACCGGCGAGGCGATGTGCGACGGCTGGTACCGGACCGGGGACGTCGGCTGGCTCGACGCCGACGGCTGGCTGCGGATCACCGATCGTCTCAAGGAGATGATCAAGGTGCGCGGCTTTCAGGTCGCGCCGGCCGAGATCGAGACGGTGCTGCACGGCCATCCGGCCGTCGAGGATTGCGCGGTGTTCGGTGTTCCCGACGGGATCAACGGCGAAGCGATCGTCGCCGCGGTGGCGGCGCGCGCACCGATCGACGCCACCGACCTGATCGCCAGCGTGGACGAGAGGCTAGCGTCCTACAAACACCTGAGCCGGATCGTGTTCGTGCCCGATATCCCTCGCCTGCCCTCGGGCAAGGTGCTGCGGCGAGTGCTGAAGGAGCGCTATGGATGTACGTCTGACAGCTGAACAGCGGCAACTGCGTGACGCCGCCGCCAAGCTGGCCGACGACCTGGGCCCCGGGGCGGTGCAGGATCTCGATGACCAGAGTCGAATCACGCGGTTGGACAAGC
This sequence comes from Mycobacterium sp. NGS26, assembly GCF_059813025.1. Classification (NCBI taxonomy): domain Bacteria; kingdom Bacillati; phylum Actinomycetota; class Actinomycetes; order Mycobacteriales; family Mycobacteriaceae; genus Mycobacterium; species Mycobacterium sp. NGS26. The sequence continues at coordinate 731,949 of NZ_JCALDU010000001.1, read as the reverse complement.
AGATTGAGATGACCGGCTGGCGAGAGTTGCGATCCGACGGGGCATCCGGCGTCGAAGTCGCCATCGTCGCCGAGGAATTCGGCCGCCGACTCGTCGACGCACCGTTCCTCGGACCGATGCTGGCCGACGATCTGGCGCGGTACCTCGGTGCCGAGAGCGAGGGCTTGACCATCGCAGTGGACGACCGGGTGATCGACGCCCGGGGCGCTCAGCGCGCCCTCTCGCTCTCCAACACTACGATCCTCGCGGCCGATGTCGGCGATGTCCGGACCGAAGCCGACTTGACCCGCGCCGAGGCGAGCACGGCCGGGTCGCCGGTGGCCCTCGGTGAGGTATCCGCCGACGCCGCCGCGCGGTGGCGCGCGCTGGCGCTGGTCACCACGACGGCGGACCTGGTCGGAATCGCCCGGGGCGCCCACGCCGTCGCGGTCGACTACGCGAAGATCCGCGAGCAGTACGGCAAGCAGATCGGCTCCTACCAGGCCATCGCCCATTTGTTGGCCGAAAGCCTTGCCCTGATCGAAGGTTCGGTGAGCGTGTTGCGCCATGCCGCCTGGGCGGTAGACGAGCTGACGCCCGCCGAAGCCATTCGAGCCGCTCAGGTCGCAAAGGTCTATTGCGCGCGCGCCACCCGAACCGTCTGCGAGACCGCCGTGCAGGTGCACGGCGGCATCGGCAATACCTGGGAGTGCGTGGTGCACGTCTACCTGCGGCGCGCGCTGACATCGACCGAGCTGTGGCCGGTAACGCTGAAGGAGATCGACCTTGGACTTTCGTGACTCAGACCAGGAGGCCGCCTTCCGGGAGCGGCTGCGATCGTGGCTTTCCGTGCACGCCAAGGAGTTTGCCGGCTCCGGTGACGAGTATTGGGTGCGCATGGCCGACTGGCATCGCGCCCTCTACGAGGGTGGCTTCTTCGGCCTGTCCTGGCCCCGCGACTGGGGCGGGCAGGACCTGCCGCCGGTGTACGACGTCATCGTCGACGAGGAGCTGGTGCGCGCCGGTGCCCCGCCGCGCCCCAGCGTCGGCTATCTGGTACACGGCATCGGCAGGCACGGCAGCGACGAGCTGCGCAAGCGCTTCCTGCCCGGCATCATCAGCGGCACCGAGCGCTGGTGTCAGGGTTTCAGCGAGCCGGGAGCCGGATCGGATCTGGCCTCGCTGACCACCACCGCCACCCGTGACGGCGACAACTACGTGGTGCACGGGCACAAGATCTGGACCAGCTACTCCGACGTCGCGGACTGGTGTTTGCTGCTGGCCCGCACCGACCCCGAGGCCAAACGCCACCGCGGCATTTCGGCGTTCGTGATCGCGATGAAACAGCCTGGCGTGCAACAGCGCCCGCTGCGCATGATGAACGGGGTCACCAACGAATTCGGCCAGGTGTTCTTCGACGGCGCAACCGTGCCGGCGGATCGGATGGTCGGCGCCCCCGGTGACGGCTGGGCGGTCGCCATGACCGTCGTCGGGCACGAGCGCGAGCCATCCACGCTGGGCTACGCGGCCAGATACGGCAAGCTCGTCCGAGAGTTGTTGGCGCGCAACGACGACCCGGTGCCCGACGAGCTGGCGTGGGCGGCCGTCCAGTCGGAGATGCTGACGCATCACGTCCGGCGGCGACTGTCCGAACAACTGGACGGGGTGTCGCACGGGCCCGAGGGCTCGCTCGACAAGCTGCTGATGACCTGGGTCGAGCAATCCGTGGGGCACGCCGCGCTGGCCGTCACGGGCACCCGCGATCCCGATCTGCTCAGCGCCTATTTGTACAGTCGTGCGCAGAGCGTCATGGGCGGGACATCACAGATACAGAAGAACATCATCGCTTCGCGAATCCTGGGATTGGGAGTCTGAATGTACGACATGCCACCCGAAATCGACGTCCGTGCCGACGGTGCACTGCGCATCATCACGCTGAACCGGCCCGACTCGCTCAACTCCGTCAACGACGACCTGCACGTAGGGCTCGCGCGGCTGTGGCAGCGGCTGACCGACGACCCCACGGCCCGCGCCGCGGTGATCACCGGGGCCGGCAGGGCGTTTTCGGCCGGCGGCGATTTCTCGTATCTCAAGGAACTGTCGGCCGACGCCGATCTGCGCGCCAAGACCATCCGGGACGGCCGCGAGATCGTGCTGGGCATGGCGCGGTGCCGAATTCCGGTGGTGGCCGCGGTGAATGGCCCGGCCGTCGGGCTGGGCTGCAGCCTGGTCGCGCTGAGCGACATCGTCTACATCGCCGAAGACGCCTATCTCGCCGATCCGCACGTGCAGGTGGGTTTGGTGGCCGCCGACGGCGGACCGCTGACCTGGCCGCTGCATATCAGCCTGCTGTTGGCCAAGGAGTACGCGCTGACCGGCACCCGGATCAAAGCGGAGCGCGCCGTCGAACTCGGTCTGGCCAATCACGTGGTGGCCGACCCGGTTGCGGAGGCAATCGCTTGTGCCAAAAAGATTCTCGAGCTGCCCCAGCAGGCGGTGGAAAGCACCAAGCGGGTGCTCAACATTCATCTGGAGCGGGCGGTCCTGGCCAGCTTGGACTATGCGCTGTCGGCCGAGAGTCAGTCGTTCCTAACCGAGGACTTCCGGTCGATCGTCACCAAGCTGGCGGCGGGCAAGAACTGACCGCGACCAGTCGGTCAGGAGGTGACCTGATCACGCGCGATCGAGCGCTCGAGCATTCCGATCACCGTCTCGCCGTTGTAGCTGTATCGGGTTAGCGCCTGCTGCAACTGCAGACCACCGGAGATCTCGGGAGGCATGATCATGAACGTGGACATCGTTGTGTGACCCTCGATTTCGATGATTTGGTCGGCGGTTTCGAGCGTGAGGGAAACATCTTCCCCCGCTGGCTGAAGTTTGCTCAAAAACGGCGCTTTGACCACTCGGGCGGGGACGAGTTGGCCGTCCCGGACGACGTAGCCCTCGTTGTAGGTTGGCTTGCCGTCTTTGCGCGGCGGATAGACCTGGAATCCGAATCCGAAACCGCTTGGGAATGCGGCGGCTTGCCAGACGTGGCCCCACAACGGCGCCAGGCGACGCACACCCTGGCGGCGGATCCGGTTGGCGCCGCCGTTGAGTGCGTGCGTCTCGCTTCCGATGGTGATTGTGCCGGTGGCGCGGCAGAGTTGCTCGAAGCGCCAGGGATAGCCGATGAGGTAGCCCTCTTCCTGCGTGGACAGGATCCGCCGCGCCTCGTCGCTGGTCGAACCGTTTTCCCAGGGCGGCAGTGCCGGGCGAATATCTATCTCTGCCTTGACCGCAACGCGGTCACCGTCGGCCGACCACGCGTCCACCCCTTCATCTGGGCGTCGACCGTCGTGGCGACGGCCTCGCCGTCCAGCCTGACCCGCAACTGCCGGTAGGGCTCGACGAGCTCGAACGACAGCGGCCCCGCGCCCAGAATTCGCGGTATGCCGTCGACGCCCAATGGGTTGTGGACGGGCGCCGGGCCGAAGATGTTGAAAACCCGACCATCGGCGAAGGCGAGGTTCACTTGGACGTCGTGGGTTTCCCACTGGTCGGCGACGGCCTCGATCCCGATGCGAGGAATGCCGAAGGTGCCGCTGTCGTCCCAGATCCATGCGTTTACCGACTCGCGGGCTTCCGGGTCCGCGGGCTGTTGGGCCCAGACGTATTCCCAATCCTCGCGCAGGCCTCCGGTCAATTCGATGGTCATCGTAGCCTCGCCGTGGCTGCTGTCCACGTGGCCGCGCGTTGGATGTAGTCGGCGAACAACGGGCGCACCTTCTCCATGGTCAGCCCGAAAGTCGCCGCGTCGGGATGCGTGTTCGCCGGACGCGACGCCGCCGCCGCCCCCCACCACCTGAGCATGCCGGCCTCGAACTCGGGGGACACCGGTTCGCCAAGCCAAGCGTACAGACGCTTGACTTCACCGATCGGATCACGTTGCACGGCACCGAATTCCAGGTCGAGGAAGCGGTCGTCGTTGCCCGCATCGCGAAACGCCAACGCCCTTTGCATACCGACAGACCAATGCTCGACATTGAGCCGCCCGAGATAGGCCCGGTCCACCGTGTTCGAGGTCATCTGGCTGAACTCGGCGTAGAGATCGGCGACCGATAGGATCACCTCCGAGGGGTCGCGGTGGGTCCAGATGTAACGCGCGCCCGGGAACGCCTGGTCCAGGTAAGGCAGAAACAGCAGATGCGTCGGAGTCTTCAACGTCCAGGGCCTGCGAGGTTGGCGCCACTGCAACAGTTTCAAGGCCCGCCGTTCGTAGGCGTAGGTCGCCGTGAGGTCGGCGTTGAGTAGCCACCGCGAATATGACGGGATGTGCGCGAACGCCTGAAAGTAATGACTCTTGAAGTCGAGCGCCATGAGGGACAGGCACTCCGCGGGGCCCGTCGCCGTCGATGGCACCAGCGCGGCCAACCGTGGCGCGGCGGCGTCCATCATCTGCTGCTGGGACTCGGCGGCCGCTATCCGGGGGTCCGGGCCTTTGACGGTGGACGGGGGCGGGCACGGTTCGGCGGCCTCCCAGGTGCGCAGCGAACGCCTATTCGGGTCTTCAGCAAGCAAGAAGGAAAGGGCGGTCGACCCGGTGCGCGGTAGGCCGAGTCCGATCAACGGATGCTCGATCACCTCGTCATCGATCTCGGGATGACGCCGATACCAGTCCTCGATGTGGAGCCGGTTTCTCAGCGCCTTCATGATCAGATCGCGGACGATCAACTCACCCATCGGATTCAGATCGGCTTCGGTACGCAGCGATTCGACGAGCAGCGCGAGGCCCTCGCGGAACGTATCGGCGCCGAAGTCGTCAAGTCCGGTATCACGGCACGCCGCGTCCAGCACGTCTTCGACCGAGTCCATTGGGCTTCTCCTGGGCGGCACATGCCGTGGGGGACGGCGCCGGCTCGACCTGTTAGCTAATTGGTGTCATCATGATGACGTGAATAGGGACGGGCTGTCAATGGCAACTTCGCCGGACGCGGCGGCACCTGGTCAGCGGCGTTACCGCAGCGAATTGCGGGAGCGGCGGACCGCCGAAACACGCGACCGGATCGTTCGCTCCGGCGTCGCGCTGGTCGAACGCTTGCCCGACATGGATTGGAGTGCGATGACGTTCCAGGCGGTCGCCGACGGCGCGGGGGTCAGCAAGCGCACGGTGTTTCGCCACTTCGCCACCGAACGAGAGCTGCATGACGCGGTAATGCAGCGCCTGCAAGAGCGCGCCGGCGTGACCTATGAGCATGTCGAGCTCGATGACGTGGCCGCCGTGGCGCGCCGCGTCTTCGAAGCGCTTTCATTCTTTGCGGTCGCTTCGTGGAGCGCCGAGCCCGACGACCCGACATTCACGTCCATGGATCGCGCCCGCGGCGACGCTTTGCGAGGCGCCATCTCGGCAGCCGCTCCCGACTGGTCGTCGCAGCAGCAAACCCTGGTGGCGGGCGTGCTCGACGTGCTGTGGAGCCCCTTGTCCTATGAACGTCTGGTCGTGCACTGGGGGGTGAGTTCGTCTGAAGCCATTAAGGCGATCGAATGGGTCATCGGCCTCGTCGTCCAAAGTGTCCGGGCCGGGCAGCCGCCGATCAGTCGCGTCGACGCAGGAACTCACGCATCACCTGATCGAATCGGTCCGGCTCCTCGATGAACGGCATGTGGGCGCTGAACTCGAACAACTCGAATTGCGAACCCGCTATGCGCCGGTGGATTTCCCACGCGTGTTCGGGCACGCACTCGTCGTACCTGCCCGCAAGCACCAACGTCGGCAACGCGATTTCGGCTAAGCGGTCGAACACGTCCCAGCTCCGGATGGTCCCGACGATGTGAAAGTCGCTGGGCCCGAACATCGTCTCGAAGACCTCGGTTCCCATGTTCCTGAACGCTTCCTCGACTTCTCTGGGCCACGGACGAACCCGGCAGAGATGCATCTCGTTCCACGTCCTGATCGCGGCCTGGTATTCGGCCGCGTGCGTCGTGCCGGCGGCTTCATGACGGTCGATGGCGGATTGGGTCGCCGGGTCCAGCTCGGACTTCAAGCGCGCGACCATCTCCGCGAATTGCGGTATGGACGCGATGCTGTTCGAGATGACGAGGCTGACGGCCCCTGATGCGACGTCTAGCACATATTGTTGCGCGAGCATTCCGCCCCACGAGTTGCCGAAGACGTGAAAGCGGTTCAGCCCCAAGGCTCGGACCACGGCGTCCATTTCGGCCACCGAGCGTTCCATCGTCCAAAGCTCTGGGTCGGAAGGGGATTCGGAGTTCCCGCAGCCGAGTTGGTCCCAGAAGATGACCTCGCGCTCGTCGGCCAGGCGTTCCAGCGCCCGCAAGTAGTTGTGCGGCAGGCCCGGCCCGCCGTGAACCACGAGCAGCGGGAGACCGGGCCCGCTGCCGACGCGGTTGAACCAGACGTTCCCGCCCGGGACCGCGATACGCCCGTGAGTCATGCACCCACCATCGCAAATCCACACGGTTGCCGCCTCGCACCGCTCCTTGCAACTCTGACTCTCAAAATGAGAGAATAGTGTTCTCATGGATCCGCGGTTTGGCTTCCCGGCCCCGCAACGCGCTCGCTGAACTGGAGAAGACCGTGCCTGAAGCCGTCATCGTGTCCGCCCTGCGCACCCCGATCGGCACCGCCCGAAAGGGAACGCTGCGCGACACCAGCGCATTTGACCTCGCGCATCACGTCGTCTCCGAGGCCGCCGCGACGCTGGACACCGCGCAGGTCGACGACGTGATCCTGGGCGAGGGCCTCTACGGCGGCGGCGTGCTGGCCCGCCACGCGGCCATCACGGCGGGCCTGCCCCAGGTGCCCGGTTTGGCCAACAACCGGCACTGCGCGGCCGGACAGGCGGCGGTGCAGAGCGCGGCGGCAAGCGTGCGGGCCGGGATGGATCAGCTCGTCATCGCCGGCGGAGTGAACTCGGCGTCGACGTCGCCGCGCTCCCGCATGCAGGTGGACGGCGAGTGGGTCGACTGGTTCCCGCCGACGCACCCGGACCGCCCGGACGCACCCAATCTCGACATGTCGATCACCGTGGGGTGGAACGCCGCGGTCAAGGCGGGCGTGAGTCGCGAGGAGATGGACGCGTGGGCGCTGCGGTCGCACCGCAACGCGATCGCCGCGATCGACGAGGGCCGTTTCAAAGAGGAGATCGTGCCCATCGAGACGCCGCACGGGTTGTTCTCGGTCGACGAGCATCCCCGCCGGGACACCAGCATGGAGAAGCTGGCCGCGCTCAAGCCGCTGCATCCGGAGATCGAGGGCTTTTCGATCACCGCCGGCAACGCCTGCGGCGCCAACGACGGTGCCGCGGCGTTGACCATCGCCAGCGATCGGCTCGGGCTGCCCGCGCTGGCCACGGTGCGGTCCTGGGCGTCCGTCGGCGTCGACCCGGCGATCACCGGCTTGGCGCCCGTCGAGGCGATCCCGAAAGCCCTTGGGCGCGCGGGACTTTCGATCTCGGATGTGGACCTGTTCGAAATCAACGAGGCATTCGCCGCGATGTGCGTGGCGACCGTCAAGATCCTCGATCTCGACCCGGACAAGGTCAACGTCAGCGGCAGCGGCTGCTCGCTGGGGCACCCGGTGGCGGCGACCGGAGCCAGGATGCTGGTCACCCTGGTGCACGAATTGCGCCGCCGCGGCGGCGGAATCGGGGTTGCGGCCATGTGCGCGGGCGGCGGGATGGGTTCCGCGACGGTCATCGAGGTCGCTGCTCCATAATGCCCCAATGACCATCGCCGACCTGATCACCGGAGCCCGCAACGGGTCTCCGCGGGCGGCGGGTCGGCTACTCAGTCTGGTCGAGGGCGAGCGCCGCGACGAGGTGCTGGCAAGCATCGGGTCCGCACCGGCGTTCGCGGGCCCCGTCATCGGCATCACCGGACCGCCGGGCGCGGGCAAGTCGACGACGATCGCGGCCCTGGTCAGCGCCTACCGGGAGCGCGGGCGCCGCGTGGCGGTGCTGGCCGTGGACCCGTCGTCACCGTTCAGTGGCGGTGCGCTGCTGGGGGATCGGATTCGAATGGCGGCGCATATCAACGACGCCGACGTATTGATCCGTTCGGTGGCGACGCGCGGCCATCTGGGGGGCCTGGCCGCCGCGGTTCCGGCGGCCATCCGCCTGCTGGGGGCGATCGGTTACGACGTGGTCATGCTCGAGACGGTGGGGGTGGGTCAGTCGGAGATCGAGATCGCGGCCGTCGCCGACCCGACCATCGTCATCCTGAATCCCGGAGCGGGCGACGCCGTGCAGGCCGCCAAGGCGGGCGTGCTGGAGGTCGCCGACATCGTGGTGGTCAACAAGGCCGACCGCGACGGCGCCGAACAGACCATGCGGGACCTGCGGGCCGAGACCAAGGCCCCGATCGTCAGCCTCGTCGCCGCTCGCGGGGAAGGGATTTCGGAACTGGTGGCCGTCATCGACGACCATCACCGCAGCGACAGCCGCGAGCGCCGGCTGGCCCGCGCCCGAGCGCAGATCCTGTCGTTGGCGCAAACGCGGCTGCGCACCCGGCCGGATCTCGATCGCCTCGCCGAGGCGGTGGTCGACGGGCGCGACGATCCGTACACGGCGGCCGAACGACTGCTGTCCCCGACGGATTAACAGGATTGAAGCTGCCGAAGGAGTAGTGGTGCGAACCGTCCACATCGAAACGATCCTGCCGACCGACGCCGACCGGGTGTGGTCGGCGATGCTGTCACCGGTCACCTTTCTCTACGTGTGCAAGGGCTTGCTTGGCTTTCCGGCATTGTCGGGACGCTCGGAGAATCTGCGCCTGGGCGAGCGCGGCACGGGATGGCTGTTCGCCTTCCATCTGATACCGGCCTACCGGCACACGATCGAAATCGTCGAGGTGGACCAGGACCGCAAGACGGTACGCACCCACGAGCACGGCGGCCTGCTCAAGGCGTGGAACCACACCCTGCACGTCGAACCGATCGACGAGCGTTCGAGTCGATACAGCGACACCGTCGACATCGATGCCGGAGCCGCGACTCCCTTCGTCGCGGCGCTCGCGAAGGGGATCTATCGCTACCGGCATCGGCGTTGGCGCAAACTCGTGCGTCGGCACATGTTGCCCGAAGGCCCCGCGTACGCAAGCTGATTCGCCCACCGCGCCGAAAGTGAACTCACTGCGAAAAATCGCCAAAAATTTCGCAATAGCTTCACGTTCGGCGCAAGGCGGAGGCACTGCGTCCGAAAATGCTTGGACCACCGGCCGCGTTGGCGGCTACCGTGTCCACGATGAACCTTGACGCCGTCGCCTTTGGTCAGCAGTGGGTAGCAGCATGGAACGCTCACGACGTGGAATCGGTCCTTGAGCACTTTCACAACGACGTTGTGTTCACTTCGCCGGTGGCCGCCAGGCTCCTGCCCGATACGGCGGGGATCGTGCACGGCAAGGCCGCGCTGCGTCGCTACTGGACCCAGGCGTTGCAGCAGACTACCAATCTCCGGTTCGACATCGAAGGCGTCTATCGGGGAATCGACACCATTGCCATCGTGTACCGCAACCAGGAGGATGCGCTGGTCTGCGAAGTCTTGCGGTTCAGTGGCGACCTTGTGATCGAAGGCCACGGTACGTATCTCGTAGGCTAGCCTCCCGCGGCGCCGAACGTGAAACTGTTGCGAAAATTGGCCAGATCCTTCGCAACGGTTTCACGTTCGGCGAAGGCAAGGCGCAAGACACAGCTATTGGAGGTCGACGGACTTGCCAGTGGCGGCCGCATGCCCGGCACGGTAGCCGAAAACCATTGCCGGGCCGAGAGTCCCGCCAGCACCACCGTAGGCCCTACCGGTCGCGCCTGCCATCGCGTTGCCCGCGGCGAACAGGCCGGTGATCGGCTCGCCACTGACGTGCAGCACGCGGCCGTCGGGATCGGTGCGCGGTCCGCCCTTGGTCCCCATCGCGCCGATGCACACCGGCACCGCATAGTAGGGCGCGGTGTCGATCGGGCCCAGTGTCTTGCCGGCCAGCGTGGTGGCGCTGTCGTCGCCCCAGTAACCGTCGTACGCGCTCGATCCGCGGCCGAAGTCGGGATCGGCGCCCGCAGCCACGTGCCGGTTCCATTCCCGGACCGTGCGGGCGAGGCCGTCGGCGTCGATGCCGGTCTTGGCGGCCAGCTCGGCAAGGTCAGCTGACTCGCAGAACCAGTCCGGAACCGGTTGTCCCGGAGCGACACCCAGAAATCCGTAGCGCTGCAGGTGCACCGAGTCGAAGATGATCCAGCCGCGATCGTTCACGTACCCGCCGCGGGGGTCAAGGTAGTGGAAGGCGCCTGCCATCGAGTTGTAGTCGCAAGCCTCGTTGACGAACCGGCGGCCGGCGGCGTTGACGATGATGCTCCTCGGCCGGGTGCGCTCCAGGCGCACGCTGCGGCTGCGCGGCTTGCCGTCGATGGTGTCGCCGGGGATTTGCACGATCGGCACCCACCACGCCTCGCCCATGTTGCCCAGCTCCGCGCCGACAGCCATCGCCATGCGCAACCCGTCCCCGGTGTTGTTCGGCGGGGAGACCGCCCCGTGCATCGGTCCGCGTAAAAATGCCTGTGCCAGAACGGGATCCCACTCGAAGCCGCCAGTGCCCAGGACGACGCCGCGGCGGGCACGCACGCTCACGCTGCGTCCCGGCAAGGCCACCCGAACCCCGGTGACCTCCCCGTCCTCGCCCACGAGTTGCTCGGCGCGCGCGTTCACCTGCGGTGTCACCCCGGCATCCAGCAGCCCCTTCAGCAGCCCCGCGATCAGCGCGGTGCCGGCCACGCACAGATGGCTGGTCCGCTCGTCGATGGCCGCGTGCAACCGGGCCCGCGTCTCGGCATCGAAGCCGACGTTGGACCAATCGGCGGGAAACGACGTGATCCGGGTGGCCCATTCGCCCAATTGCGCGAGATCGAACGGGACCGCGCTGAGCGATCGGCCGCCCGTCGGTTGTCCTCCCGGCAGCTCCGGCTGGTAATCGGGGAAGCCGGTGGCGATCTCGAAGCGCAGACCGCTGTGCGCCTCGACGAAGTCGAGCATCGCCGGGCCGGTGCGCACGAACGTGTCGACTAGAGCGTCGTCCATCGAGCCAAGGGACTGCGCGCGCAGATACCTCAACGCGTCCGCTAGCGTCAATTCCCCGTCGGGAGAACGGTTATGGGCCGGGATCCACACGATGCCACCCGACACCGCGGTGGTCCCGCCGACGGTCGGTGCCTTCTCGAAGACGGCGACGGATGCGCCGGCGGCGGCCGCAGACAGCGCGGCGGTGAGTCCGGCTCCGCCGCTGCCAAGGACGACGACATCGACTTCGGAGTCCCAAGGCATGGACTGATATCCCTTCAGCTCAGTAGCTCGGACAACTGCTTTGCGGCCCTGATGACCGCGTCCTTACCGCGCATCACCACATCCTCACGATGGGAGATGAGGTTGATACACGTTGGCGGGGACGGCGTTTGGCGGTGGACCGGCACCGCGAGGCCGTAGGTGTTGGGCTCGATCTCCGCGTACGTCGTCACCCACCCGCGCTGGCGAGTGCGGGCGACCAGATCCCGTTCGCCGGGGCGCGGGGGCATGCTCGCGAGCAAGGCGATCCCGGCCGCGCCGCGGTCCAACGGATATCGGCTGCCCTCGTGGAAGGACAGCTGGTAGGCCACATGGCTCGGCACGATCACCGCGACCGCCACCTGCTGGTCACCCTCGGCGACGAGCAACGACACCGTGGTGCCGAGATCGTCGGCCAGCGCGCGCAGCGTCGGCAGACTCAGTTGGCGCACGTTGCGGTCGAAGGACGCGCCGAGCACCGCCAGGCCGGCGGCCGGCCGGTACCGCCCGTCCTCGCCCTTGGCCACCAACCGGAATTGGGTCAACGTCGAAAGCAGGCGATACGCGATGGTGCGGTGCACTCCGACCTGGTCGGCGAGCTGCTGCACGGTGAGCCCGGCCGGGGAATCGGCCACCATCTGCAGCGCCGTCAGGCCCCTGGCCAGGGTTTGCGAGCCGGTGCCAGAACCCGTCACAGCCTTGACAGACCTCCATGCGAGAGCGAAGCTCTATTATATAACGCACATTAATGTGCGATATTAGCACAATGCAAGGCTACCGGCGGAGAGGAACCGTGGCGGAGTTCGAGAGCATATGGAGCGATCTCCAGGGCGTCGCGTTTTCGCAGGGTTACCTCATGGCCGGAGGGGCCGGCGGAATCCGCACCCGCTACCTGCGTGCCGGCGATCCCGGCCAGCCGGTGCTGCTGCTGCTGCACGGATCCGGGGGCCACGCCGAGGCCTACGTCCGCAACCTCGCGGCGCACGCCGAACATTTCTGGACCTGGGCGATCGACATGCTCGGGCACGGATACACCGACAAGCCGGGCCACCCGCTGGAAGTCCACCACTACGTCGAGCACCTGATGGCCGTGCTGCGCACCATCGGCGTCGATCGCGCCAGCATCAGCGGCGAGTCGCTGGGCGGCTGGGTGGCCGCTCGCGCCGCCGTCGACCATCCGGACGTGGTCGACCGGCTGGTCCTCAACACCGCCGGTGGCTCCCAGGCCGATCCCGCTGTGATGCAACGGATCATCACGTTGTCCATGGCCGCCGCCGAGGATCCGACGTGGGAGACAGTCCAGGCCCGCATCAAATGGTTGATGGCCGACAAGTCCAAGGATTACGACGACCTGGTCGCCAGCCGCCAGCGGATCTATCGCCAACCGGGATTCGTCGCGGCGATGCGCGACATCATGGCGTTGCAAGACACCGAGATTCGGGCGCGCAACATACTCGGCCCCGCGGAATACGGGTCGATCACCGCGCCGACGCTGGTGCTGTGGACCAGCGACGACCCGACCGCCGACGTGACCGAGGGGCGCCGCATCGCGTCGATGATCCCCGATGCGCGCTTCGAGGTGATGCCCGGCTGTGGCCACTGGCCCCAGTACGAGGACGCCAAGACCTTCAACCGCCTGCACCTCGACTTCCTGCTGGGGCGCTGATGGAGGTCGACGTTGTGGTCGTCGGCGCCGGGCCGGTCGGGTTGACGTTAGCCAATATCCTTGGCCTGCAGGGAGTCAGGACGCTGGTGGTCGAGGAGCGGGACACGCTCATCGACTACCCGCGCGGGGTGGGGCTGGACGACGAGGCGCTGCGCACCTTCCAGTCGATAGGCCTGGTCGACCGCGTCCTGCCGCACACCGTGCCCAACCAGATTCTGCGTTTCGTCGACGCCAAGCGCCGGGTGCTTGCCGAAATGGCCCCGCCCGACGCGCGTTTCGGCTGGCCCAAACGCAACGGCTTCGTGCAGCCGCTCGTCGACGCCGAATTGCTCGTCGGCCTGGACAGATTCGAGCATGTCGAGGTGTGGTGGGCCCGCCCGATGGTGGCCTGCGCGCAAGACGACGACGGGGTGACCGTGGAGCTCGGCGGCGACGGCGACACCTCGACCGTGCGGGCGCGTTACGTCGTCGGGTGCGACGGCGGCCGCAGCATGACCCGGCGAATGATGGACGTCTCGTTCGACGGAACGACGTCGCCGACCCGCTGGCTGGTCGTCGACATCGCCAACGACCCGCTGGGGCACCCGAACAGCGAGGTCGGCGCCGACCCCGAACGCCCGTACGCCTCGATCTCGATCGCGCACGGAATTCGCCGCTTCGAGTTCATGATTCACGCCGACGAGTCCGACGAGCAGGCCGAGGACCCGGCCTTCCTGACCCGGATGCTGGCGCGCATGGTGCCGCACCCCGACCGGGTCGACGTGATCCGGCGGCGCGTCTACACCCACCATTCCCGGATCGCCGGCGCATTCCGCAGGGGCCGGCTATTGCTGGCCGGCGACGCCGCGCATCTGATGCCGGTGTGGCAGGGGCAGGGCTACAACAGCGGCATCCGGGACGCGGCCAACCTCGGCTGGAAGCTCGCGGCGGTGGTCAACGGCCAGGCCGCCGACGCGTTGCTGGACACCTACGATGTGGAGCGCCGCAAGCACGCGCGGGCGATGATCGACCTTTCCACCATGGTCGGCCGCGTGATCTCGCCGACGAACCGGCGGGTGGCGACCGCGCGAGACCTGCTCGTGCGATCCGCGTCAATTGTGCCCTCGCTCAAGCGATATGTGCTGGAGATGCGGTTCAAGCCGATGCCGCGTTACGAGCAGGGCGCCGTCGTACACAACGCGCCGCGCCGTGCCGAATCGCCGGTCGGCACCCTGTTCATCCAGCCCCGCGTGGATACCCGTAGCCAGCACAACATCCTGCTGGACGACCTGCTGGGCAACTGGTTCGCGGTGCTGTGCTGGAACAACAACCCGCGCGAGATCCTCGGCGAAAAGTCGTTCGCGGCGTGGAAAGCCATGGGAGCGCGGTTCATTGCGCTGCGGCCCTCGACTCAGCTGCACTGGACCGGGCACGACGACCCTGATGTCGTGGTCGTCGGCGACCCATCCGGCGACGTCAAATCCTGGTTTGACACGCACCCGGAATCGGTGGTTTTCCTGCGGCCCGATCGGTGCATCGCGGGCGCCTGCATCGCTCAGCGTGCGCCCGAGCTGAGCAAAGCCCTCTTCGATGCCCTCGCGCTCACCCCGGGAGGGGGTGATCGCCGAAGTGGCTCTGGCTCTGTGTTGTATGTCCCACAGTCCGCTCCTGAATCTTCCGGGGCCGTCGCGGGACCTGCTTGACGACGTCGAGGGCGCGATCGCGCGGGCGCGCGCGTTCGTCGAAGATTACGACCCCGAGCTCGTGGTCATCTTCTCACCCGATCACTACAACGGGTTCTTCTACAAGGTGATGCCGCCGTTCTGTATCGGACTGAGCGCCAACGGTGTTGGCGATTACGGCACCCACGCCGGTCCCCTGAACGTGCCCGAGGAGATGGCCACCGAATGCGCGAAGGCCGTGCTCGCCGCCGGTGTCGACGTCGCCGTCTCGGCCAGCATGGACGTCGACCACGGCACCGTTCAACCGCTGGAGCGGCTCTTCGGTGACGCCACCGCGCGGCCGACGATACCGGTCTTTGTCAACGCGATCGCGGTGCCGTTGGGGCCGCTGCATCGCTGCCGCGCGCTCGGTGCCGCCGTCGGCGCCTATCTGGCGACACTGGACAAGCGGGTCCTGGTGATCGGATCCGGTGGGCTCTCGCACAGCCCTCCGGTGCCGACCCTGTCGACCGCACCCCCGGCGGTCCTGGAACGGATCGTGCACGGCCGGCCGATGACGCCCGAGCAGCGGCAGGACCGGCAGGCGACCGTGATCGACGCGGCCAAGAGCTTCGCCGCGGGCGAAAGCGACCTGCAGCCGCTCAACCCGGCGTGGGATCATCGCTTCCTCGAGATCATCGACGCGGGGCGGCTGGACGACCTCGATCAGTGGTCGAACTCGTTCGTGCTGCACGAAGGCGGCGGCTCGGCGCATGAAATCAGAACGTGGGTGGCGGCTTTCGCGGCCCTTGAATCGGCGGGGCCGTACCAGACCGTGATGCGCTACTACAAGCCGGCGGCCGAGCTGATCGCCGGCTTCGCCATCAGGACGGCGACGCCGCAATGACCGACGGGGACTTCGATCACGTTGTCGACGTGCTGGTCGTCGGATCCGGTGGTGGCGGCATGACCGCCGCCCTCACCGCGCACGCCTGCGGGCTGGACACGCTGGTGGTGGAAAAGTCGTCCCACTTCGGCGGTTCCACCGCCCTGTCCGGCGGCGGCATCTGGGTGCCCGGCGCGCCCGCACAGCGCAGGGAGGGCTACGTGCCCGACCCCGAAGCCGTCGTCGAATACCTGCGCAGGATCACCGACGGTCTGGTCAGCGAGGCGCGCATCCGGCAGTACGTCGAGTCGGCGCCGCAGATGCTGGAGTTCCTCGAGCAGCTGTCCGGATGGCTTGAGTTCGTCTGGAAGCCCGGCTATGCCGACTACTACCCGGAGTTGCCCGGCGGCTCCGAACTCGGTAGCACGATCAACGTTCCGCCCATCGACCTGCGCGAATTGGGGCCCGACGAGGACAAGCTGCTCAAGCCGCTGGCGCTCGCGCCCAAGGGAATCTGGCTGGGCCCCAAGGAGCTTCGGACCTTCTATCGGATCAGGCAGTCGTGGGCCGGCAAGGGGGTCCTGCTGAAGTTGATCTGGCGCATGGCCAGGGCGAGGGTGTTCGACGAGCGGATGGCGGCGATCGGACAGTCACTGGCAGCGCGGCTGTGGCTGGCGATGCGGGAGCGCGGCATCACGCTGTTGCTGGACTTGCCGATGGTCGAGCTGCTCACCGACGCCGACGGATCGGTGACCGGAGCGGTGCTGCAGCGAGACGGTGCCAAGCGGCGGATCGGCGCCCACCGGGGCGTCATCCTGGCTTCCGGCGGCTTCGATCACGACCTGGCCTGGCGCAAAGAGCAGCTACCCGTCGTGGACCAGGATTGGAGCTTCGGCAATCCGGCGTCCATGGGAGACGGCATCCGCGTCGGCCAGAAGGTAGGTGCGGCAACCGATCTGCTCGACGAGGCGTGGTGGTTTCCGGCGATCCAATGGCCGGACGGCCGCATGCAATTCATGCTCAACGAACGGATGATGCCCGCGCAGTTCATCGTCAACGGCGAAGGCAAGCGCTTCATCAACGAGGCGGCGCCGTACATGGACTTCGGCCACGCGATGATCGACGGCCAGAAATCCGGGGTCACTCACATCCCGTGCTGGCTCATCACCGACCACAGGTCTTGGAATCGCTATGTCATCGCCGGTCATCTGCCGCTGCCCAAGATTCCCGGGGCGCCGGTGCCCACGGGGCGCAAGGTCCCGCCGGCCTGGCTGGAATCCGGCGTGGTCAAGGCGGCGATGAGCTGGGACGAGATGGCGACCAAGATCGGCGTGCCGGCGCGCCAACTCATAGAAACGGCAACGCGTTTCAACGAACTCGCCCGCAAGGGGCACGACGACGACTTCAACCGCGGGGACAGCGTCTACGACAACTACTACGGCGACCCGACGTTGCCCAACCCGAATCTGTACCCGCTGACCGGTCCGCCGTACTACGCGTTCCGAATCGTGCTCGGCGACCTCGGGACGTCGGGCGGTTTGCGCACCGACGAATACGCGCGGGTCTTGCGGTCCGACGGCACCGTCGTGCGGGGACTCTACGCGGTCGGAAACACCGCCGCGCCGGTGATGGGCCGCAGCTATGCCGGCGCCGGGGCGACCATCGGCCCGGCGATGACCTTCGGCTTCGTCGCGGCCAAACACCTTGCCGCCCAACCAGCCACCCGAACCCCTAATTCTCATAGGAGGTAACAATGAAAATCTCGCTGTTCTACGAGTTCGCCCTGCCGCGCCCGTGGCAGCCCGACGACGAACGCGTTCTGCTGCAGGAATGCCTCGACGAGGTCGAGGCCGCCGACAAGGCCGGGTTCTCCACCGTCTGGCTCACCGAGCACCACTTCCTCGAGGAGTACTGCCATTCCACCGCGCCGGAGATATTCCTGGCCGCGGCCAGCCAGCGGACCAAGAACATCCGGCTCGGATTCGGCATCATGCACCTGCCGCCCGCGGTGAATCACCCGGCACGCGTGGCCGAGCGCATCGCCACCCTGGACCTGCTCTCCAACGGGCGCGTCGAATTCGGCACCGGGGAATCCTCCTCGGTCGGTGAGCTCGGCGGATTCAACATCGACCCCGCCGACAAGCGGGCGCAATGGGAAGAGGCCCTCGAGGTCGCTATCCGATGCATGATCGAGGAACCCTTCGCGGGGTTCAAGGGCGAGCACATCCAGATGCCCGCCCGCAACGTCATTCCCAAGCCGATGCAAAAACCG
Source organism: Mycobacterium sp. NGS26 (assembly GCF_059813025.1). Taxonomy (NCBI): domain Bacteria; kingdom Bacillati; phylum Actinomycetota; class Actinomycetes; order Mycobacteriales; family Mycobacteriaceae; genus Mycobacterium; species Mycobacterium sp. NGS26. The sequence goes on along the minus strand of NZ_JCALDU010000001.1, from coordinate 714,203 downwards.
CACCCGCCGGTCTGGGTGGCCTGCACCCGGCCGGCCAGCGTGCAGATGGCGGCCCAAAAAGCCATCGGCGCTTTGAGTTTCGCGTACACCGGCCCCGGCCCGCTGACCGAGCGGGTCAACGGCTACTACAAGGAGTTCGAGGAGAACGGTGTCCCGATCACCCCGCAGATCAACCCGAACATCCTCGCGATCGGCGGCGACCTGTCGATGATGGTCGCCAAGACCGACGACGAGGCGCTCAAACGGCTCGGGCAGGGCGGCGGCTTCTTCTCGTTCGGCATCATGCACTACTACATGACCGGCATTCACACCCCCGGGCGGACCGGAGTGTGGAAGCGGTACCTCGAAGAGGTCGAGAAGGACCCGACGCTGGCGTACGGGCCCGGACGCGGCGCGATCGGCTCTCCGGCCACCGTCCGCGAGTTCCTGCGCGGCTACGAAGACAGCGGCGTCGACGAGATCATCCTGCTGCTCAACCCGCGCAGCCACGAGGGCACCATGGAATCGATCGAGTTGATGGGCAAAGAGGTGCTGCCGGAGTTCATCGAACGTCACGAAAAGGCGGCGGCCGACAAGGCCGCGCGGCTGGCACCCGTCATCGAGAAGGTGGAGGCGCGGCGCCCCGAATCGACGGCACCGCAATTCGACGAAAACTACTCCTTCGGTGGCCTGCCGACCGGGCGCGGCGGTAAGTTCACCGCCAGCGAGATCCCCGAAGCCATGGCGGAGATCAACGAGGGTCGCGTCCAGGCGGCGCGGCGCGCGAAGGAGCAGGAGCAGGGCAAGTGATGCCGGAAGCGGGTTGAGTGTTGAGTCAGATCGACGAGCTCTGGCGCTACGACGGCCGGCGCGCGGTCGTGACCGGTTGTGCGTCAGGCATCGGCGAACACGTGGTGCGCCAGCTCACGGACCTCGGCGCCGACGTCGTCGGCCTGGACAAACACCGGCCGGCCTTCGAAATCAACGACTTTCACGAGGTCGACCTAGCCAACCCGGGATCGATCGATCGCGCCGCGGCGTCCATCGGTGGGCGGGTCGACGCGCTGTTCAACGTCGCAGGTGTCTCTTCCGGGGTCGGCGATCCGCCGCTGGTCGTCACGATCAACTTCCTCGGCCTGCGGCATTTCACCGAGGCACTGATTCCCCAGATGGCCGAGGGGTCGTCCATCGTGAGCGTGTCCTCCCTGGCGGCGGCCGGATACCGGGAACACCTGCGGGACGTGGCGCCGCTGCTGAATACCGCAACGATGCAAGAGGGTATCGACTGGTGCCACGCCCATCCCGACGAGCTGACCGGCGGCGGCTACCAACTGTCCAAGGAGGCGGTCGTCCTCTACACCATGCGGAGCGCCACGCCGCTGGGCGCGCGCGGTATCCGCATCAACTGCACCGGACCCGGGGTGACCGAAACGCCGATCCTCGACCAGCTGCGGACAGCGTACGGGCAGGGTTTTCTCGACGACATCCCCAAGCCGTTGGGGCGCGTCGCCGGCCCCGCCGAACAGGCATCGGTTCTGCTGTTCCTGAATAGCCGTGCAGCCAGCTACATCTCGGGCCAAGTCGTCTGGGTCGACGGCGGAAACGTCGGCGCTGCGATCGCCCGTGAACTCGAGGAAGGACGGGCACCGTGGCCAGCGTGACTGACTTCCGCAAGCTCGCCCGCGACGTCTCCAACTGGGGGCGATGGGGAAGCGACGACGAGCTGGGCACCCTGAACTTCATCACCGCGGACAAGGTTGCGCAATCCGCCAGCCTGGTCCGGCACGGCAAGGTCTTTCCGCTCGGGGTGGACTTCGGGGCGTCGGGACCGCAGGGCGCCTTCGAGTTCCGCCACAACCCGGTGCACGTCATGACGATTGACGGCGGCGATGTGAACACGCTGGCCAGGTACGGACCCGGGTGGGCGCGTAACCCGTTGGCGCAGCAGCTGAGTCAATACATGGCGGAAAACCCGTTCCGCTTCAACGACGACATGATCATCATGCCGCTGCAGGCCGCAACCCAGTGGGATGCGTTGTCCCACGTCTACTACGACGACAAGCTCTACAACGGTTTTCCGGCGGGCTCGGTGACCAGCATGGGCGCCTACCACTGCGGCATCGACAAGGTCGACGGCAAGGGCATCACCTCGCGCGGGGTGCTGCTGGACCTGGTTCGCCACCGCGGCGCGGAGGTCTTCCTCGAACCGGGCCACCCGATCACACCGGAGGAACTCGACGACGTGGTTCGCGCCCAAGGGGTGACGATCGGGCGCGGTGACATCGTGCTGATCCGAACCGGTTGGTGGACAAGGTTTCTGCAGACCGGCAACAAGATGGAGGGCTACTCCGGGTTGGACTGGCGGTGCGCCTCGTGGCTGCACGATCATGAGGTCGCCGCGGTCGCCGCCGACAACCTGCAGGTCGAGGACCTGGTGTCCGGGGTCGACGGGGTCTTCCTGCCGCTGCATTTACTGTGCCTGCGCGACATGGGGCTGATGTTCGGCGAGTACTGGGACCTCGCCGCGCTGGCCGATGACTGCGCCGCCGACGGTGTGTACGAATTCCAGCTCATCGCGCCACCTTTGAGAGTTGTCGGGGCCGTCGGGTCGCCGGTGAATCCGATCGCGATCAAGTGATGCACCGCAAGACCACGCTGGTCGACGGGCTGGCCACCAGCTATCTGGAAGCCGGCGCCGGCGATCCGGTGGTGCTGCTGCACGGCGGCGAGTTCGGCGCCAGCGCCGAACTCGGCTGGGAACGCAACATCGCCGCGCTGGCCGATCACTATCGCGTGTTGGCGCCCGACCAGCTGGGGTTTGGGCAGTCGGCGAAGGTGATCGACTTCGTCGACGGCCGTGGCATGCGGATCCGGCACGTGGCGCGGTTCTGCGAGGCGCTGGGCATCGGCTCGGCGCACTTCGTCGGCAACTCGATGGGCGCCATCAACCTGCTCACCGACGCCACGTCGGATGCGCCGCTGCTGCCGATCCGCAGCCTGGTGATCATCTGCGGGGGCGGGGAAATCCAGCAGAACCGACACTTCGAGGCGCTGCAGCAGTACGACGCGACCGTGCCGGCGATGCGGCGCATCGTCGAGGCGCTGTTCCACGACCCGGGCTACCCGGCCGATGACGACTACGTGCGCCGCCGCCACGAGTCGAGCACCGCGCCGGGGGCCTGGGAGGCCGTGGCCGCCGCCCGGTTTCGTCGCCCGGGCGCCGCGCCGTCCCCGACTCCGCCGGCGGCGCGGGCCTACGAGCGCATCGATGTGCCGACGCTGGTGGTCGAGGGGGGAGACGACAAGCTCCTTCCGCCCGGCTGGGCGGCTCAGATCGCCAAGCAGATCGACGGCGCCCGCTCGGCGGTGATCGGCAAGGCGGGTCACTGCCCGCAGATCGAACAGCCCTCGGCGGTCAACGAGTTGCTGCTGGACTTCCTGGCGACGGTAGGTCAGAAAACGTAGTCCAGGCGGGTCTGCATCCCGGCCTCTTGATGGTAGGTGTTGTGGCAGTGCAGCATCCACGTTCCGGGGTTGTCGGCGACCAGAACGGCGAGAACCTTCTGCTTCGGCAGGACGATCACCGTGTCTTTGCGCGCACCGAGGCTGCCGTCGGCCTTGATCAGCTGGAACGTGTGCCCGTGTAGGTGAATTGGGTGATACATCGCGGTCGTGTTGTCGAACGTGATGGTGGGCCGCTGACCCTCTCGGATCCGCAGGGGATCCGTCTTGCTGTAGGGCTCGCCGTTGATTGTCCAGTTGTACTGGATCATGTTGCCGCCCAATGTGACCGGGAGGTTCAGCCCGGGTTCGGGGCGACCGAGGTTGGCGGGTGTAGTCGCGGTGAACATGTCGATGGTACCGACGCGCTTTGTCAGTTCGGCCGGTTGAAATCCCGGGTCGGATTGGCTGCCGGCTCCAGTGGAGAGGAACGCGCGCGCCAGGGCGCCCTTGCCCTCCGCGAGCGCGACCAGAGGGAAGACGCCGTCGGCGGCGGTCACGATGACGTCGTAGCGTTCGGCCATGCCGATCAGCAGGGCGTCGACCTGTCTGGGCACCACGGGGTAACCGTCGGTGTGGGTGACCGTCATCGAGTGGCCGGCCAGCGCGACGCGGAAGGCGGTGTCGGAGCCGGTGTTGATGAAGCGGATCCGAATCCGCTGGCCCGGCTTGGCGCTGAAAGTGACCGGGGCCGTGGGAATTCGGCCATTGATCAGATAGTACGGGTAGGCGATGTCGCCCGAGTCGCCGCCAAGCAGGTCGCTCCTGCCGACGCCGCCCGAGGGCGCCTCGGCCGTCGAAGTCGCCGGAGTTGTGGAAGTCGAAGTCGTTTCGGAGGTCGAAGTTGTAGCTGCTGTCGATGTCGTCTCGGTCGTGCTGGGCGGACTGGACTTGGGCGGCTTGTTCGGGCTCGTGAGTTCGTTGTAGAGCTGTTGCGGGGACTTGCCGATGCCGTCGGTCCAATCGTCAAGAACGACAATCCATTCGGCATCGTAGTCGCTGACGGTTGGATCGTCGACGATGACCGGCAGGTAAAGACCCATGTCGGCGTCCAACCCGGTGTGCGGATGTGCCCAATAGGTACCCGGAGCCGGGACGGAGAATCGGTAGGTAAAGTCTTGGCCCGCAGCAATGTTGGGGGTCGCGGGTGCCGCCCCGTCCATGTCGTTGCGCAGCGCGATACCGTGCCAATGCACCGATGTCGGGTGGTCGAGCCGGTTGGAGACCGTGACGACCAGCTCGTCACCGATGCTGGCTCGGATCAGCGGTCCGGGAACGGAATTGCCGTAGGCCAGTGTATGGACGATGGGTCCACCCAAGTCGATCTGCGTCGGCTGCGGGGCCAGGCTCGCGGTCACGGTGCGCCCGCTGTGCGGGCGGGCCCCCTCGGCCGCGGCGACGGCGGCGGCCATTTGAGCGGCACTGCCCGTTGCCTGAGGCTTCGATTGGCCGCAGCCGGCCAGTGTCACGCCGCCCGCGATCCCGGCGGCCATGAAGCCACGCCTGGTGAGCCGCGTCCGCTCGATGGGGACCCCGCTCGCGGGCAGCTCAGGCATTCATGGAGTCCTTCCAGTCGCTGTAGCGGGTGGGGTAGATCGTCGGGTTCTCGCTGTCGAGGGGAACGATGGTGTGCTCGTCCAGCCTGGTACCGAAGTAGCGGGCCGTGGGGTCGCCCACCACCTGGCGGGGATCGTTCGACGCGGCGAGCGCGGTCCGGATGAAGTCGGCCATGCCGCACCGTTCCGGGCCGGCGACATTGGTGAAGCCATTGGTCGGACTGCTGATCGTCGCGCCGGTCACGGCGGTGGCGACGTCCTTCGCGGCGATGGGCTGGAACGCCCCCTCCGGCAGGAGGACCGTGTCGCCGTCGGTCGCGGAATCGGCTATCGCGCCGACGAATTCGAAGAACTGCGTTGCGCGCACGATAGAATAAGGAAAACCCGACTCCTCGATCAGCTTCTCCTGGGCAACCTTGGCACGCATGTAGCCACTGTCCGGGGCACGGTCGGCACCCACGATCGATAACGCGACGTGGTGGCGCACTCCAGCGTCCCGTTCCGCGGCGAGAAGGTTTCTGGTCGACGTCGTGAAGAACTGCAGCACCGGTTCGTCGTCGAAGGAGGGCGAGTTCGACACGTCGACCACCGTGTGCGCTCCCGCGACGGCTTCGGCGAGACCTTCGCCGGTGATGCTATTGACACCCGAGCGTGGCGAGGCCGGAATCGCCTCGTGTCCCAGTTCGGTGAGGTTGGCGACGACCTGCGACCCGATCAGCCCGCTGCCGCCGATGACCAACACCTTCATGATCGAGTCCTCCCCGAGATAGCCGATGAACTGGCCGCCTCATCATTGCGCGGATGCTGGCCGGCCGGAACCCCGCAAGAGCGCCCGCGGCCTTAAATCAACTGCTTGACTTAATATGGCCAACGCCGATTAACTCGTCGTGTGGTCAACGAACTGGCGGGCAAAGTCGCCATCGTCACCGGCGGTGCGTCCGGCCTCGGCCGGGCCACGGTCGAGCGATTCGTCGCCGAGGGCGCGCGCGTCGTCATCGCCGACGTCGAAGAGGACGGGGGCGAAGCCCTGGCGCGCGAGCTGGGCGCCGACGCCCTGTTTCGCCGCACCGACGTCTCCGATCCCGAGCAGGTCGGGGCGCTGGTGGCTGCCACCGTCGAGACGTTCGGCGGCCTGCACGTCATGGTCAACAACGCCGGAGTGCCGAGCGCCATGCACCCCCGATTCCTCGACGACGACCTGGCCGATTTCCACCGCGTCATGGCGGTCAATCTGCTGGGCGTGATGGCCGGAACCCGAGATGCGGCCCGGCACATGGCCGCCCACGGCGGGGGATCCATCATCAACATGACCTCGATCGGCGGAATCCAGGCCGGCGGTGGCGTGATGACCTATCGCGCATCCAAAGCCGCGGTCATCCAGTTCACCAAGTCCGCGGCAATCGAGTTGGCGCACTATGAGATTCGGGTCAACGCGATCGCGCCGGGCAACATTCCCACGCCGATCGTGTCGAAGTCGGCGCTGGACGTGGATCCCGAGCAGCTCGCGCGGTTCGAGGCGCAGATTCGGCAGACGATGCGGGAGGACCGCCCGCTGAAACGCGAAGGCACCCCCGACGACATCGCCGAGGCGGCGTTGTATTTCGCCACCGACCGGTCGCGCTATGTCACCGGGACCGTGCTGCCGGTGGACGGCGGAACGGTCGCCGGCAAGCCGATCCGCCGCCGGAGCGACTCAGGCAAGTCTGACTGAAAAGCTTTGCGGGTTACCTGCTTCGGACGGTCGATATCTGCTGCCACGACGCGTCAACGACCAGCATCTGGCCACTCGCCTCGCCACTCGTCCAATGTCGCCAACACCTCAGTAGTGGATACCGCCGACGGCCGCCGGCCGGTGCGGGCCAGCCACTGCGCGACCGGCGGCCGCGCGGCCAACCGGGCGGCCTCCCTGCGCAGCAGCTCGGGAACGGTGATCCCTTCATACCCGGCGCGGCGCACCAACGCGGCGTACACCGCGTCGTCGATGCCGCGGATCTGGATCGTCTTAGGCATATTGCATGATCGCATGCGCAGATCCATGAACCGATGCGCGTTTCGATGCCGCACCGCGTTAAATCAAGCGCTTGACTTAAAACGACGGAGGCGGTTGACTGGTGCAATGACCGCGGCAGGCAGGGCCGTTCGCACGGAGCGGGCCAGCTCCACCCAGGAGGCGATCCTTGCGGCGGCCGAGCGCCTGTACGCCGAGCACGGCATGTTCGCCGTGTCGAATCGCCAGGTCAGCGAGGCCGCCGGGCAGGGCAACAACGCGGCGGTGGGCTATCACTTCGGCACTAAGGCCGACCTGGTGCGCGCCATCGAGCAGAAGCACCGCGGCCCCGTCGAACAGCTTCGCGAACAAATGGTGGCCGAGCTGCTGGACTCCGGCGGGTCCCCGGACATGCGGGACTGGGTGGCCTGCCTGGTGCGCCCGCTCACCGACCATCTGGCGGACCTGGGTAATCCCACCTGGTACGCGCGCTTCGCGGCGCAGGCGATGACCGATCCGGCGTACTACAACATCATCGTCAAGGGTGCGCTCAGCTCGCCGTCGCTGGTTCAGGTCGTCGACGGGATCAACAGCTGCCTGCCCAACCTGCCGGCGGAGGTGCGGTTCGAGCGCAACGTCATGGCCCGCAACCTGCTGATGCACACCTGTGCCGACCGTGAACGCGCACTTGCGGCCGGTTCGACCATGCACCAAACCTCCTGGCGGGCAGCGGCATCCGGCCTCATCGACGCAATCGTGGGGCTGTGGCTGGCGCCCGTCACGCCAAACGAATGAAAAGCATCGCGATGAAAGTGACTGTGGACCAAAACATTTGCGCATCTTCGGGCAACTGCGTCATGAACGCGCCGGAGGTTTTCGACCAGCGGGACGAGGACGGCGTCGTCGTCCTGCTCACCGAACACCCGTCGGCCGAGCAGGCCGAGGGCGCACGCAAGGCCGCCGCCGCCTGCCCCGCGCAGGCCATCCACGTCGAGGAATGAAATGTCGGACACGCTGACAGGCACCGAAAACCAAGCCGCCGCCGAGATTCCGGAGTACCCGATGGCCAGGCGGGCGAGCTGCCCCTTTGCCCCGCCCCCGGACGTCATGGCGCTGGCGGCGAGCAAGCCGCTGTCGCGGGTCCGGATCTGGGACGGCAGCACACCGTGGCTCATCACGGGCTACGAGGAAGTGCGCGAGCTGTTTTCGGATTCCCGGGTCAGCGTCGACGACCGGGTGCCCGGATTCCCGCACTGGAACGCGGGCATGTTGTCCACCGTGCACAAGCGCCCGCGATCGGTGTTCACCTCCGACGGTGAGGAGCACACCCGGTTCCGGCGGATGCTGTCCAAGCCGTTCACGTTCAAGCGGGTGGAAGGTCTGCGCCCGACCATCCAGCAGATCACCGACGACCACATCGACGCGATGCTGGCCGGCCCGCAGCCCGCCGACATCGTCACCGCGCTGGCGTTGCCGGTGCCGTCGCTGGTGATCAGCCAGTTGCTCGGGGTGCCCTACGAGGACGCCGACATGTTCCAGCATCACGCCAATGTCGGGCTGGCGCGCTATGCGACCGGTGAGGACACCGTCAAGGGCGCGATGAGCCTGCACAAGTACCTGGCCCGGCTGGTCGAGGCCAAGATGGAAAACCCGGCCGAGGACGCGGTCTCCGACCTTGCCGAGCGGGTCAAGGCCGGCGAGCTCAGCGTCAAGGAGGCCGCGCAACTGGGCACCGGGCTGCTGATCGCCGGGCACGAGACCACGTCGAACATGATCGGCCTGGGTGTGCTTGCGCTGCTGCAGAATCCGGAGCAGCTGGCCGTCATCCGCGATGCCGAAGACCCGAAGGTGATCGCGAGCGCCGTCGAGGAGCTGCTGCGCTATCTCAGCATCATCCAGAATGGTCAGCGCCGTGTCGCGCTCGAAGACATCCCGATCGCGGGCGAGGTCATTCGTGCCGGGGAAGGCATCATCATCGACCTGGCACCGGCCAACTGGGATTCAAGCGTCTTCCCCGAACCGGACCGCCTGTATCTGCACCGCGCGGGCGCCGACCGCAACGTGGCGTTCGGTTACGGCCGACATCAGTGCGTGGGCCAGCAGCTTGCCCGCGCGGAGCTGCAAATCGTCTACCGCACGCTGTTCCGTCGCGTCCCGACGCTGGCGCTGGCGGTCGACATCGAGGACATCCCGTTCAAGCACGACCGGCTCGCCTACGGCGTGTACGAATTGCCGGTGACATGGTAGCCCAGCCGATCCGAATGGAGGGTCAACGATGACGACTCAATCAGGCACCATTTCGCTCTACCCGCCCGAAGGCTTTGGCGCACCGAAGGATCGCCGCGGGCACGCCGGCGGCGCGAACGTGGGTCTGCCCGAAGGGACGGTCGTCTTTTCCGCCGACAACCACATTTCCCTGGCGGCCGACATCTTCTACGAACGCTTCCCCGAGGACCTCAAGGAGAAGGCGCCGCGGATCTGGTACGAGGACGGCGCCTACCAGGTCGGGCGCAAGGGGCAGTCGTTCCTGCCGGGCGACTTCAGCGCGGTGCTGATGCAGTACGACGACCTGCCCGGCGCCGCGAGCACCAACATCGAGGCCCGGATCCAGGAGTTGCACGACGACGGCGTCGACAAGGAGCTGGCGTTCCCCAACGCGGTGCTGGCGCTCTTCCACTACCCGGACAAGAAGCTGCGCGAACTCGCCTTCCGCATCTACAACGAATACATCGCCGAGCTGCAGGAGCGCTCGGCCGGCCATTTCTACGGCGCCGGGCTGATCAACTGGTGGGACCCGCAGGGCACGCGGCGAACGCTGGACGAGCTGAAATCGTTGGGGCTCAAGACGTTCCTGATGCCGTTGAACCCGGGCAAGGACGACGACGGCAACCCGATCGACTACGCCAGCACGTCGATGAGCGCGGTCTGGGACGAGATCGAGGCCTCCGGCCTGCCGCTCTCCCACCACATCGGCGAGACGCCGCCGAAGAGCCCCTGCGAGTTCAACAGCGTGGTCGTCGGAATGATGATCAACATCGACGGGTTCCGGGAGACGTTCTCCAAGTACATCTTCGGTGGCATCCTCGACCGGCACCCGCGGCTGCGGATCGGCTGGTTCGAGGGCGGCATCTCCTGGGTGCCGTGGGCGCTGCAGGACGCCGAGCACCTGGTGGCGTCCTATCAGCACATGTTCAACCGGCCGCTGGAGCACGACGTGCGCCACTACTGGGACAACCACATGAGCGCCTCCTTCATGGTCGACCCGCTGGGCCTGCAGCTGATCGACAGGATCGGCGTGGACAAGGTGATGTGGTCCAGCGACTATCCGCACAACGAAAGCACTTACGGCTATTCGGAGAAGTCGCTGGCGGCCGTCGTCGACGCGGTCGGGCCGGCCGACGCGGCGCGGATCGTCAGCGGAAACATCACGAATTTCCTTGGGCTATAATGACAACGTTCGCGCAGGCGGACGCCGGCACCGATAACGGCCTGGTGATTCCCGAGACCCCCGACCTCGCCCGGATGCGCCGCGAGACCGGGGCCCGGCTCCGGTCGGCGATGGCCGAACGCGGCGCCGACGCGATGATCCTGCTGGGCAACAACGCCGTGGTGTACGCCACCGGGACCAGCTGGCCGCTGGGCGACGCCGGGCTGTCCTACGTCGAGCGACCGGTGGCCGTGGTGCTGGCCGACGACGAGTGGCCGCACCTGTTCCAGCCGTTCCGCGAGGGCGCAGCGCACGAATCCGACCTGCCCGCCGATCACCTGCACGGGCCCGTCTACCTCGAATTCGACGAGGGCATACGGAATTTCGCGCGTGTGCTGGCCGACTTGATCCCGGCCGGGGCCGCCGTCGCCGTCGATGAATGCACCGGCGCCATGTCCCGGGCGGGAAAGCTGTTGTTTCCCAGCGGTCCTCCGGCCGACGCCGCGGCCATCGTCGGGGCTGCCAAGGCGATCAAGACGCCCGACGAGCTGTCCTGCATGCGCACCGCCATCCGAATCACCGACGAGGCGATGGTGGAGGTCCACAAGCGGCTGGCGCCCGGGATCCGCCAGATCGACCTGTCCGCAAGCTTTTTGCGCCGGGCCTTCGAGCTGGGCGCCACGGCCAGCATGCTCGAACCGATCTGGCAGGTGATGCCGCCGAGCAAGGCCGAAGGCGTGTGGACCACGCACGGTGACCTGGCGTTGCCGCTGCTTTCCACCGAGCGCGAACTCGCCGAGGGCGACGTGCTGTGGACCGACGTCAGCATCACCTACCACGGCTACTGCTCGGACTTCGGGCGCACCTGGATCGTCGGGCGTGATCCCTCGCCGCGGCAGCAGGCGCAGTTCAACCGCTGGTTCGACATCATGACCGCCGTGCTGGGCGTCGCCCGCGCCGGGGTCACCGCCGCCGACCTGGGCAGGGCCGCGACCGAGGCCAACGGCGGCAGCAAGCCCTGGCTGCCGCACTTCTACCTCGGTCACGGCATCGGCGTCAACGCCGCCGAAATGCCGATGATCGGAACCGATCTCGGCCAGGAGTTCGACGAGAAGTTCGTCCTGCAGCCCGGGATGGTGCTGGTCCTGGAGCCGGTGGTGTGGGAGGACGGCACCGGCGGCTATCGCAGCGAAGAGGTCTTGGTGATCACCGAGGGAGGCTGGATCCGGTTGACCGACTACCCCTATGACCCCTATGGCCACTGAAGTCCTGCCCGACGCTCGGGCGCTGCGCTTGGGGCGACGGCAGCGCGCGCTGGACCAGATGGCCGAACACGATCTCGACGTCCTGGTCCTCGGCCGCCAGGCCAACGTCCGCTACGTCTCCGGCACGCCGCAGCTGTGGGTGGCCGGCACCCGGCCGTTCGGCCCGACCTGTGTGCTGGTGCGCCAAACGGGCGCCGTTCACCTGCTGAGCACCTGGGACGAGGGCGTGCCCGACGACATCCCGCACGAGAACCTGTACGGCATCTCGTGGAATCCGGTCAACACGATGGCGGCGCTGCAGCGCATCGACGGTGCGGCCACCGCCCGGCGGGTCGGAACCGATGCGCTCTCACCGGCTTTCGCGCAGCTGCTGCCGACCGCCTTTCCCAACGCCGAGCTGGTCGACGGGGAACTCGCCATGCGCGCCGCCCGGCGCGTCAAGACGGCCGAGGAGGTGGCCGCGCTTCGCGACGCGATCGCGGTGGCGGAGGCGGGCCTGGCCGCCGCGGTTTGCGAGCTGCGGCCGGGGGTCAGCGAGCAGATGCTGGCCGGCGTGCTGCTGGAGGCCGTGGCGGCCGGCGGGGTGAGCACACCGTCGAATCAGGATGTCGCGTGGGTGACCTCGCGTGAGCACCCCTGGCGACGGGTCAACGGTGACGGCCGCATCGCGGACGGCGACCTGGTCGCCCTTTCGGCCGGGGTGCTGGCCGGCGGTTACATCGGCGAGGTGGGGCGGACCTGGCCCGTTGGGACGGTCCCGGGCGCGACAGCCCTGTACCAGCGGTGGAACGCCCTGTGGGACAAGCTGTTAGCGGCGTGCCGGCCGGGGGTCGCGGCCGGCGAACTGCTCACTGCCTACCGGGCCGCGGGCGAGCCGGCGCCGCCGATGCCGGTGGCCCGCGGCCTGGGCATGGGCTTCGACCCGCCCGTCGTCTCCCAGCACCTGCCCGACACCGCGGCCGACGAACGTCTGGAGCCGGGCATGGTGCTGGCCGTGACGGGCTACGTCTGGGAAGCGGGAGTCGGCGCGGTCTTCGGACGCGAGGCGGTCCTGATCACCGCCGACGGTCCCGAGGTGCTCACTCGCAGTCCGTCGTGGCAGGCATGAGTGCGGCAACCCTCGCCTGAGCCGCAGGCGCCGCCGCTGGCCGGTTACACGGTGGTCGACCTGTCTATCGGAATCGCGGGTGCCTATTGCACCAAGTTGCTCGCCGACGGCGGTGCCACCGTCGTCAAAGTCGAGCCGCCGCAGGGTGATCCGCTGCGGCGCTGGTCGGCCTCCGGTGCCGCAATCCAGGCGGGGGACGACGGGGCGTTGTTCAGCTTTCTGGCCGGATCCAAGCACAGCGTCGTCGCCGACCCCGAAGCCGAGGGCGATGTCGCGATGGTCCACCGGCTGCTGGCCGCGGCCGACGCGGTGGTCTGGTCCGGGGGTTCCGAACTGGCCGAGCGCCGAGACTTCACGCCCGCGGCGCTGCACCGGGCGCACCCCCACCTGACCGTCGCCTCGATCACCCCGTTCGGGCTGGACGGCCCCTGGCGGGACCGGGCCGCAACCGAATTCACGTTGCAGGCATGGTCGGGTGGGATCGTCGGGCTCGGCCGCGGATTGCCGGAGCGGGCACCGGTGTACATCGGGGGGCAGGTCGGGGAATACATGGCCGGCGCCTACGCGAGCGCCGCGATCCTGGCGGCGCGGTTCGGCCGCGGCTCGGGAGAACACGGAGAACTCATCGACCTGTCGATGCTGGAGACCCAAATCCTGTGCCTGACCTATTACCCGGTCACCTACTTCGAAATGCTTGGCCGTCCTTGGCGGGACGCGCGTCGCCTCACGGTGCCCGGCGTGGCCCAGGCGAAGGACGGCCTGGTCGACCTCGGCTGCGGCACCGCGCAGCAGTGGTTCGACCTGTGCGCGATGGTGGGCCACCCGGAATGGATCGACGAGCGATCGCCGCTGACCATCACCGAGCAGGCCAACATCCATGCCGAGGACATCTACAAATGGGTCGAGGCCAACACGGTCGACGAGATCCGCGAGCTCGCAACGGCATTCCGGATTCCCAATGCGCCGGTGGCCAACGGTGCCAACATCACGTCGCTGGACCACTTCGTCGAGCGCGGCTCGTTCGTGCGCAATCCCCGCGACGGCTTCCGGCAGCCGGGCCATCCCTACCGGATGCGGCCCGCGCGGCTTCGCCCGCCCGGCCCCGCACCGCGACTGGGCGAGCACACCGCGCATTACCGGGCCGCGGGTGTGCGGCCGCGCCCCGCGCCGACAGGTCTGTCCCGCTCAAACCGGCTGCCGTTCAACGGTATTCGGGTGCTGGACATGACCACGTTCTGGGCGGGTCCTTGCTGCACGCACTTTCTGGCCATGCTCGGCGCCGACGTGGTGCACGTGGAATCCGCGCGCCGGCCCGACGGTACTCGGCTGATCGCCGGCGTGCCGGTCACCGAGGACCAGTGGTGGGAGAAGTCGCCGATCTACGCGGCGCTGAACACCAACAAGAAGGGCCTGACCCTCGACTTGCAGAGCCCGCGCGGGCAAGAGGTGTTGCGCCGGCTCATCGCGACGTGCGACGTGATCGTGGAGAACTTCACGCCGCGGGTGCTGGATCAGATCGGGCTGGATTTCGCTGCGGTTCAAGCCGTTCGGCCCGACGCGGTCATGCTGCGGATGCCCGGGTTCGGGCTCGACGGCCCGTGGCGCGACAATCCCGCGTTCGCCTATGCCATCGAGTCGGCCTCCGGGCTGAGTTGGCTGACCGGCTATCCCGACCGCCCGCCCTACGAGCCGTATTCGATCGGCGACCCCAACGCGGGTGTGCATGCGCTCAACGGCCTGCTGCTGGCGCTGGAACACCGCCGCCGCACCGGGGAGGGCGTGCTCGTCGAGGCCGCCATGGTCGACGCGGCGCTCAGCATTACCGCCGAACAGGTCATCGAGCACACCGCGTACGGGGCGCTGCTGCAAAGGGCGGGCAATCGGGGGCCCACCGCGGCGCCGCAGAACCTGTACCGCGCCGCGGATGTCGACGAGTTCGGACGGCTCGACAGCTGGGTCGCCATAGCGGTGTCGAGCGACGAGCAGTGGGAAAGGCTGTGTGGTGCGCTCGGATCTCCCTCCTGGGCAATCGATCCCGAGCTGGCGACCGAAGCCGGACGGCGTGCACACCACGACCTGATAGACGAGCGGCTCGCCGCGTGGTGCGAGCACCGCGGTTGCGACGACATCGTCGCAACGCTGTGGGATGCCGGTGTGCCGGTGGCCAAGGTGATGCAGCCCCACCGCCAGACCGAGCTGGAGCAGCTGGCGTTTCGGGGCTTCTTCGAAAGGGTCGATCACCCGGTGAACGGCGGGGCCAGGCTCAGCACAGTGCCGATGCGGTTCTCCGGCGGGCCCGCCGCGTTCCACGCGAATCCCGCGCCGCTGCTTGGGCAGCACAACCACGAGTTGCTGGCCGAGCTGGGCCTGACGCCGTCGGAGATCGCGGAACTGGAAGCCGACGGCATCGTCGGCACGGCGCCGGCCTAACGGTCGTTAGTGGCGCCAGCCCTCGGCGGCCTGCTCGTCGAAAGTGCGGTCGATGCGCTCGAACCTGCGGCGAACCGACGCGCGAGCCGCCTCGTGCGGAAGGATGTACAGCCGATTGGCCAGTATCGCGTCGGCCGTCAGGCGGGCGACGTCCTCGACGCCCAGGGTGTCGTCCTGCGCGGGCAGCGGCCCGAGCGAGCCCGTCACGTCGGGGGTCGACGAAAGCCCGTAGTCCGCGCCGCGGATCCTTTCGGAGTTGGAGACCAGCTTGGTTTCGACGACCATCGGGCACAGCACGGACACGCCGATGCCGTCGTCGCGAACCTCGCGGGCCAGCGTCTCGGCGACGCCGACCACGCCGTACTTGGCGACGCCGTACGCGCCGAGGCCGGCGTTGGGCACCAGGCCGGCGAAGGACGCGGTGAAGGCGACGTGGCCGCCCTTGCCCTGCTCCAGCAGCCGCGGCAGGAACGCCTCGACGGCGTGGATCGAGCCCCACAGATCGATGTCGATCACCCAGCGCCAGTCGTCGTGCGTCATCTGCGCCAGCGGACCGGCCACCACGATGCCGGCGTTGCTGAAGACGACGTCGACCTGGCCCAGCAGGCGGAAGGCCTCGCCGGCGAGGTGGACCATCTCGTCGAGATGCCGCACGTCGCATAGCACGCCATGCGCCTCGAATCCATCGCCGCGCAGCCGGGAAACGGCCTGCTCCAGCGTGGGCTTGTCGACGTCGGCGAGCACCACGCGGGCGCCGCGGCGGGCGAATTCGGTGGCGGTGGCCAATCCGATACCACTCGCACCGCCGGTGACCACCGCCCCGCGTCCCTCGAATCCGTCCATGGACGGAAACCCTATTTCAGGCAGCTACCCGCGTCGACCGGCAGGGTGACACCCGTGATGTACCGGGACTCGTCGGAGGCGAGGAACAGCACCGCGTTGCTGATGTCGATGGGGTCCACCCATGGGATGGGCAGCGTGTGGAACATCTGGCAGATCGGGGCCATGTCGTCTGGGCCGGGGTTCTCCAGGTCCGGCCGGAACAGCTTCCAGGTCCCCTCGTTCATGATCATCGGTGTGCTGACGTGCGTGGGGTTGACGGTGTTGACGCGAATCATGTGCTGCCCCAACTCAACAGCGAACGACCGCATGATGCCCACCACGCCGTGCTTGGCGGCGACGTAGCTGCCGCAGTGGGGGTAGGCCTTCAGCCCGCCCACCGAGCTGGTCAAGATGATCGAGCCGCCCTTGCCGCCCGCGATCATGTGCGGCACACCGGCTTTCACCGACTTCCACACGCTCGACAGGTTCACGTCGATCATTTCCTGCCAGTCGTATTCGGAGGTCTTGTCCAGCGTGTCGCCGCCGTTGCCGATTCCCGCGTTGGCCACGATGATGTCCAGCCGGCCCAGCTGCTCCACGCCGCTGTCGACCGCGGCTTTCAGCGCGTCGTAATCGCGCACGTCGACTTCTGCGGTGAAGATCCTGCGGTTGAGGCCCTTGACCAGATCGGCGGTCTCGGCCAGGTCTTCGGGCGTCGACGCCGGGATGGTGGTGTTCTGCACGATCGGCCTGCAGACGTCGACGGCGATGATGTCTGCGCCCTCTTCCGCCAACCGCACCGCATGGCTGCGGCCCTGACCGCGCGCCGCCCCGGTGATGAAAGCGACCTTGCCCTCAACACGTCCAGTCATGGCTACCTCGTTTCGTTGATCGCTCAGTGGAGAACGGCCGGCATTGTCTCCCATCCCCGCACCGTGGAAGTCGGGGACAGCTTGCACTCGGAGAGGTCGACATCCCACTCCGGAAAACGCTTCAGGATCTCCTCGAGCGCGATCCGGCCCTCGAGGCGGGCCAGCGCCGAGCCTAGGCAGTAATGGGTGCCGACGCTGAACGTCAGATGCTGGCGCGGTTCGCGGCGGATGTCGAAAACATCTCCGTCCGGCGGGAATTGGCGATGATCACGGTTGGCCGCGCCGATGAGCATCATCATGACGCTGCCCTCCGGCACGCGCTGGCTGTAGTACTCGACGTCACGGGTGACGTACCTGGCCACGTGTGGCGCCGGCGGCTCGTAGCGCAGCAACTCCTCGATGGCCGCGGGGATCAGCGACCGGTCGGCGACCAGCGCGCGCCGCTGGTCCGGATGTTCGGCCAGCACCTTCCCGGTCCATCCGATGAGCCGGGTGGTGGTTTCGTTGCCGGCGCCGGACACCACGCTGACATAGGTGAGCAGCTCGTCGCGGCGGAGCCGGCGCACGGTGCCGGTCTCGTCCTCGAACTCGACGTGCAGCAGCTCGGTCATGATGTCGTCGGACGGATGCTCGGCGCGCCAGTCGATGAATTGCCCGAAAAACTCGCCGTTCATCATGTTTTCGGCCGTGGAGTCCATGGGCTTGCCGGCTTCGGTGCGCAGGTTGGCATTGGCGCGATCGCGCGCGGCTTCCTGGAACTCCTCGGGCACGCCGAGCAGCATCCCGATCACCCGCATCGGCATCTGCGCGCCGAGGTCGGCGACGAAGTCGAACCGGTCCGCGCCGACCAGCGGATCCAAACTGTGCGCGCAGAATTCGCGGATCTTGGATTCCAGCTCGTTGATCTTGCGCGGCGTGAACATCCGGGACAGCAGCTTGCGGTGGATGTCGTGGATCGGCGGATCCTCGAACAGCAGTACCCCCGAAGGGATCTCGATGTTCGCCTTGATCAGCTCGAGGATCGCGCCCTTGGCCGAACTGAACGTCTGGAAATCGACCAGCGCGTCATCGACGTCGGCGAAACGGCTCAGCGCATAGAAGTCGTGCTGCTCGTTGTAGTACAGCGGAACTTCCTCACGCAGCCGCCGAAACATCGGATACGGGTCGGCGTTCAGCTCCACGTCGTACGGATCGAAGTACACATCGCTGGCCGCGCTGACTGTCACGGGTGATCAATCGCCTCTCGCCGGAAACCGCGTTCGCCCCGTCCCCCAGGGGAGCGCCATCGTGTCGCCTGAGAACCCTGTCATCGCCACCATGCAGTGTCAACGACGAATCCGTTTTGGCTATTTGTAGTTCTAGATATTAGAGAATCTGATTCTCACCGGGCAAGTCGCGTGCGATAGTTGCTCACGCTCGCGCTAGCGGACGAATCCGCGAGAGCAGAAGTCCCAAACCTCGTCGGCGGTGATGGGATGGATGGTCGCGTCGTCGGAGCCCCCGCTGGACTGGGCGATGAACATGACCGTCTGCATCGTCATCGCGGCGATCCGCTTCGGGTTGATCTCCGCGCGCAACTTGCCCGCTTCGCCGGCCGCCTCCATGAGTTCGGTCAGCAATGCCAACAGGGGGGCGTGCGCGACTTTGACCTCGGCCGGGTGTGTGACCAGCAATCGCGGCGCAAAGTCGGTGAACAGCGGCCGCTTGGCCGTGGGATCCGGACGCGAGGCCTCATAGAGCAACTCGACGGCGACCTTGAGCCGCTCGAGGGGATCGCTGTGGCTTTCCGTGGCGGCCCGGATCTGATCGGCCGAGCGGCTCAGCGCGTCCTCGAACAGGGCGAGCAGCAGCTCGTGTTTGCCGTCGAACTGCAGGTAGAAGCTCCGCAGCGACTGGCGGGAGCGGTCGACGACCTCCTGGACGGTGAAGTCCGTGCTGCCCTTTTCGATGATGATGGCCTGCGCCGCGTCCAGGAAGCGCTGAACCCGCTGCGCGGCCCGCAGCTTGGCCGTCTTGATCGACCGCTCGACGGCGCGCTGTTTCCAGGCCGGCTCTTCGCTCGGGCTGGTCACGACCGGCTCGGGGGATTGCCGCGAGGGGAGAACATGATTGGACTCTACCGGAGAACGCCGTGACATCGGTGCGCTCGACCCCCTCACGGACGACGTGTCTGAGATTGTAACTTTCTAACAACGAGAATACTATTCTCTTACACGCGTGTATGGAAGCGGAATCGCAAGAGCGAACTGCGCCGTCAGCGGAAACCGTGATCTACCCCCGGTCAAGGAGCGCCGTGCAGCTGACTTTCGACGCCGACGTCGAGGCGTTTCGCGCTGAATTCGTGGCCTTCCTGGACGCCCATCTGCCTCCGGAGGCCGACGCATGCGAACGGCCGCGGTCCAGTTCGCACATTCCGGAGTGGGCCCGCCGATGGCAACGGTTGCTGTTCGACAGCGGGTGGTTGCTGCCGGGCAACCCGCCGGAGTTCGGCGGACGAAATGCAACGCTGTTGCAGCAATACGTGTACCTCGAGGAGTTGTCGCGGCGGCGGATCTACCAAAGTTTCAACCCGCAGGGCGTCGGCATCATCGCGGCATCGCTGTTGACGTTCGGCACGCCGGCGCAAAAGCAACAATGGGCGGTGCCGATTCTGCGCGCCGAGATCACCGCGTCGCTAGGCATGAGCGAACCCGGCGCGGGCTCGGATCTGGCGTCGCTGAGAACGCGGGCGGTACTCGACGGCGACCACTTTGTGGTCAACGGGCAGAAGGTGTGGACGTCGGGCGCCCACGACGCCGACGTGCTGTTGACGTTCGTCCGCACGGACCCCGAGGCACCAAAACACAAGGGCATCAGCGCATTACTCATTCCGACCGACACACCCGGCGTGGTGCGCCGTCCGTTCGCGTCAGTGTCCGACGGCGAAGACGTCGACTTCAACGAGGTGTTCTTCACCGACGTACGCGTGCCGACCGAGAACTTGGTGGGGGAGCTCAACGCGGGCTGGCGGGTGGCGACCGGTTCGCTCGGTCACGAGCGCGCCATGTTGTGGCTGGACTACGCCGCGATGCTGCACGCGCTGACCGTCGACTCCGGTCCGTCGGGTCCGCTGCAGCGCGACCAGTACGCAACCCTGGTCATGGACTGCTACGCGCTGCGGCTGATGGGGTCCGCGGCGTTGGCGAAGGCCGCCCGCGGGGACGAGGACGTGCCCGCTCAGTCGGTGCTGAAGCTTCTCGGTTCGGAGGCAATTCAACGCGCCTGCGAGGACGCGCTGAATGCGCAGGGACCGGACGCGCTCGTGCTGCACGCGGTCACCGCGCCGTTCGCGCCGCTGAACCTGGACAGCCACTACGGCAGCTGGTTCGACCGCTACGCGCGCACCTTCGCCGCGACCATCGCCGGCGGGACGTCAGAGATCCAGCGGAACATCATCGCCGAACGCATACTCGGCCTGCCGCGCAATTAGCCTGCGCGAGCGGCCAATTCAGCGGCCGGGTGGTCGGGCGTCCATCCAGGCGTAGTAGCCGATGGCGACGAGCCCGGCGACGATCGCCGCCGCGCCCAACACGATGCCGGCGATTGCGGCGCGAGGGTTGTTCGCCTCGCCGCGCTGCACCCGCCGCCGCGCGACATCACCGGTCAGCGCCGCGGCAATGCCGAGCGGCACTCCGATCAGCAGCCAGCAGGTGCTGAGCGCCACCGCGCCCAGGATGACCGAAGCGACGCCGACCTGGTTTCGCGGCGCGGCGGGGCGACCCATTTCGTTCTGTCGCATAGACCAGACGAGTCTACGGGGCGCTAAGACCCGCGACCCGTCCGCATGAGATTCCCATAAGTCACAGAAATTGTGGGATGTGCCGTTCTGCCCGCCTCCTAGCGACTAACTTGTGCCGAGCGTCCTCAAAATGCCGGTTTGGACGGCGTGCCGGCGTACAAATGAGCGCGCTCGCGGTCTAAAGGAGGCCGTCAAAGCCTGGGGCGGCGGACGACCGTCAGTCGTCCAGACCGCTACAGCTCCGCCAGCCGCGGTGCATACCCCTTGGACCGCAACGCCTTTCCCGCCTCATGGGTCAGTTCTCGCGCGCTGCCGAGCAGCCCGTCCAGCACCAGCGCGCGTTTGACGTGGCGGTGCAGGGGGTGTTCGGCGGTGAACCCGATGCCACCGAGCACCTGCTGGCAGTGGCGCGCGGCACAGAGTGCCGCCTGGCCGGCCGCGGCCTTGGCCAGCAGGCTGGCCAGGCCGTCCGGGTCGTCGGTTTCCGCGGTCTGCAGGGTGGCCTCGGCGCCCTCGATCGCGACGAGCGTCTCGGCGAGCCGGTGCCGGATCGCCTGGAACGAGCTGATGTGCCGGCCGAACTGAACGCGATCCAGGGCATGCTGGCGCGCCAGCGCGAGCATCGTTCGGCTGGTGCCCACCAGCCACCAGCCCAGCGCGCGCTGCCCGCCGGCTAGCGCGGCCGGCGGCAACGGCTCTCCCCGTGACACCGGGCGCAGCGGCAGCTCGTCGTCGAGCGCGGGGCCCGGACCGCCGTCGCGTTCCCACACCACCCAGCGTCCGCCGGCGAACGGCAGCGGCACGCTGCCTGCGACATCGTTGAGGACGGCGGCGTGCGCGCCCGTCTCGCCGAGCAGCCGGAACACCAAAGGGATTGCAATGTCGGGGATTTCGTTGAGCATGTCGAGCCAGCCGAGTTCGGCCAGCGCCGCGTCGAGCTTCGAACCGCTTGCGGTCGTCATGGCGGTGCGCAGCGAGTCGGCCAGCATGCGCAGTGCCTCGGGATCCACGGCTCACTCCTTCCCGAGGTCGAGCAGCCGGCGGGCGATGATGTTGCGCTGAATCTCCGCGGTGCCCCCGTAGATCGTGGCGGCGCGTGAGTAGAGGTATTCCGAGCGCCAGGGCGTGTCGTCGAGCTCCAGCGTCCCGGGGAGCAGGTCGCGGACGGTGTCGTAGAGCCGTTGTTCGGCGGTGGCCAGGAGCACCTTGTCGATCGAGGTTTCCGGCCCGAGCCGCCCGCCGTCGGCGAACCGGTGCTGGGTGGCGCGGGACCGGCAGCGCAGCGTGTGCAACGCGAGATAGGCCGCGCCCAAGGCGGATTCGTCGGCGTCCTGCGCCGTCTCGGTGATGAGCTCGTCGAAGCGCGAGTAGAGGTAGGCGATGCGCTGCCAGAAGCAGGTGGAGCGTTCATAGGGGAGCAGGTCCATCGCCAGGCGCCAGCCGTCTCCGGGTCGGCCGAGCATCCGGCTCGACGGGATCACCACGTCGTCGTAGTAGACCTCGCAGAACTCGTCGACGCCGTGCATCGTGCGCAGCGGCCGGATGGTGATGCCCGGGGTGTCCAGGTCGACGAAGAACGCGGTGATCCCGTCATGGCCGGGGGCGGTGCGGGTGAGCAGGACGCACCGTGTCGAGAACTGCGCGAAACTGGTCCAGACCTTCTGCCCGTTGACAATCCAGTCATCCCCACGGGGTGTGGCGCGGGTGGTCAGCGAGGCCAGGTCGCTGCCGGAGCCCGGCTCGGAAAAGCCCTGACACCAATGCTCGCGGCCGCTGAGCAGCCGCGGAACCATCTCGGCGGCGAGTTCCTTTGGGGCGTAATCGATCATGGTGGGCGCGAGCACTTCGAGCATCGAATACGGGCCCGGTTCGGCGAGCCGGCGGCCGACCACCTCTTCGCCCACGATCGCGCGCAGCACTGCGGGCCCGCCCAACCCGCCGACTTCGACCGGCCAGCCGTAGCGCATCCAATCGGCGTCATACAGGGCCCGGCTGACGCGGGCGAACTGCCGCGTGTGGCCCTGCAGCGAGTGGTCTGGGCCGGGGGTCAGGTCGTTGTCGTCGAGCCACGCGCGGAGACCCGACCGGAACTCCTCGACATTCACGGGGTTGGGCGGCCCACGGCGTGTGGGCGTCCGGAGTCGTGCACCCCGCTGCGGCGGATGAACGTCATGGCCCGGGTCTTGAGCCGCCATCCGTCGGCGGTGCGGGAGTAGGTGTCGCGGTAGTAGCCGATGCGCATGTCGTGGGTGGCATGCTCGATGAAGCACAGCGGTTGGGTCCCGCTGGCCGAGTCGCCGTCGATGTCGACCAACGCAGTTCCGGTGAGAAACAGGCCCTTTGGCGCGGCGGCCACCAGTTCGGGGAACCTGTCCAACGGGTACGTGTCGCCGAACGCGCTGTAAGTTCCGTCGGGCGTGAAGACGCCGATGAGACCGTCGATGTCCTGCTGGGTGATGGTGACCGCGTAGCGGGCGAGCAGCTGCTGGATCTCGACCAGGTCGTCAGTCCTGCTTGGCATAGACCTTGCCGCCTTTCATGACAAAGCTGACGTGCTGGGTAACGGTTATGTCTTCCAACGGGTTTCCCGGTACCGCGATGATATCGGCGAGCTGGCCCGGTGCGAGCCGGCCGCGGTCGGTCGAGTTGATCAGCTCGGCGGCGGTCACCGTCGCCGAGCGCAGCACCGCCAACGGCGGCAGCCCCCAATTGACAAGGGTGACAAGCTCATCGGCGTTGCGGCCGTGCGGGATTGCGGGAGCGTCGGTGCCCACGGCGATCTTCACGCCTGCCTCGTGCGCGGCCAATATCGAGGTCCGCGCCTTCGGGAACATCTCGGCGGCCTTGGCCTGCAGTTCGGGCGGGGCGTGCGAGACGTCCATGGCATCGCCGTCGGCCAGGCGGCGGGTGCTCACCAGGAACGTGCCGTGTTCGACCAGGGCGGCGATGGCGTCGTCGTCGATCAGGAAGCCGTGCTCGATGCAGTCGATGCCGGCGGCCACCGCGTGCTTGACGGCCTCGGCGCCGTGCGTGTGCGCGGCCACCCGCAGCCCGCGCCGGTGTGCCTCGTCGACGATCGCGCGCAGTTCCTCGTCCGAGTAGTGCTGCGCGCCAGGCGGTCCCGTCAGCGACATCACCCCACCCGAGCAGCACACCTTGATCAGCTCGGCGCCGTGCTTGATCTGGTAGCGCACCGCCTTGCGGATCTCGTCGATCCCGTTGGCGATGCCCTCCTCGACCGTCAGGTCCAGCACGTGCGGCGCGAAAGCGGCGAACATCGTCGGGTCAAGATGCCCGCCGGTCGGCGTGATGGCGTGGCCGGCCGGGACCACCCGCGGGCCCTCGACCCAGCCCGCGTCAATTGCCTTGCCCAGCGCGACATCCAGCAGGTAGCCGCCGGTCTTGACGAACAGCCCGAGGTTGCGCACGGTGGTGAACCCGGCCCGCAGGGTGCGGCGGGCGTTGCCGATCGCCCGGAGCACCCGCGTCGGCGGATCGTCCTGGACCTGTGACAGCCCGGGCTTCTCGCCGCGGCCCCCCATCAGGAGGTTGACCTCCATGTCCATCAGCCCGGGCAGCAGGATCTGGTCGCCGAGGTCGATCAGGTCGCCCTCGGTATCGCCGCCGACGCCTTCGATGCGGTCGTCGTCGATCCGCAGGATGCCGGGCCGCAGGATTTCACCGGCGTCGACGTCGAGCAGCCCGGCGGCCTTGAGCGTCAACACCTGTCAGATCACCGGTTCCCGGATCAGCTCCACCCACGCCGCGCCGCTGTCGGGCACTCGAGGCTGCTTCCAGGCCTCTATCGGGAACGACACCATGACCAGGGACTGCATGAGGTGCATCAGCGTACGCGCGTCCTCGGGTAGGTCGTCCAGCGGGAACTGGTCGCAGTAGGCGATGACGTCGTTCAGGCGGGGAAATGCCGCGTCGTAGAACGCCTGCATCTCGGGCATGGTGGAGGCCAGCCGCTTGGCGTAGCGCTCCGGCTCGGTGGCCAGATCCCAATCCAAAAACGGTTCCAGGTCGGCGAATTCAGACGGCAGCGCCATTGTTGGCGTACTCCTTCACATAGTCCTTGGTCACCTTGTGCAGATGGCGAATCAGGACCTCCTGATCGCACAGCAGGAACTCCTTGACGGCCCGGGTGCCGATCATCGTTTGGGTCGCTTCCAGCGTGTTGGCGTCCTGCAGCGCGTATTCCTTGAACGTGACCGCGGCCAACTCCTGGGCCAACCGCTCCCGCGCGTTGCGCGGCGGAACGAAATACAGCGTGCACTCGAAGATGTGCTTGTCGACGGCGGTGGGCCAGTAGTGGTAGGTCAGGAACCAGCCCGGCTCCCAGATCAGCAGCATGAAGTTCGGGTAGAAATGCCAGGAGTCGATGCCCCACTGCGGCACCCGCTTCACGTTGATGCCCGGGGGCAGCTCGAGGTTCTCGATGATCTCCGGCTTGTCCCACGGGCCGAACAGCCCGCTGCGGAGCACCTGGTCCATGGGCTTGACCATGGACATGTCCTCCGGAGGCGCCTGACCGCCCCAGGTCGACTGCAGGCTGTGTGGGCTGGCCACCTCGTAGTGCAGCGCCTCGTAGCCGAACTTTTGGATCTTGGCGGCTTCTTCCTTGGTGTATTGCCCCTGGTGCAGGATCGGCGCGTGGTAGAACTCGACGAACGCGTCGATGAACAGCTTCCAGTTGCTGCCGACCTCGGCCCTGTACGAGTAGGTTTCGGTCATCTCGCCGAAGGGGTAGCCCTCGATGCTTTTGGCCAGCGGTCCGAGATAGTCGACCAGTGGCGCCGCGTTGTTGTCGAAGTTGACGAAGATGAAGCCTTCCCACACCTCGCAGCGCACCGGCGCCAGTCCGTACTGGCTCTTGTCGACGTCGAAGAACTCGTCCTCCTGCTGGATGAAGGTCAGCTCACCGTCCAGGCTGTAGCGCCAGGCGTGGTATTTGCAGGTGAACTGCCGGCAGGTGCCGGAGGTCTCCTCGTTGGGAAAGTCGTTCCACACCAGCTTGTTTCCGCGGTGGCGGCACACGTTGTGATACGCCTTGACGGACCCGTCCTTGGTCTTGACGATGATCACCGACGTGCCGGGGCCCACCGACGGCAGTTCCCTGGTGAAGTAGCTGCCGGTGCGCGGCAGCCGGTTGACTCTTCCGACGTTGAGCCACATGCGCTTGAAGACCGCGTCGCGCTCGGCTTCGAAGAATGCCTGGTCGATCGAGTCGGTGTAATCGACGGGCGCGGTGCCCAGTTCGGGATAGTTTTCTGTCCAGCTTCCTGCGGCTGGTTTCGGAAAGTGAGGCAATGCTCTACCTTTCTTAGTGACCCTTCTCGAGCTGTACGCCAAAAGTGTTGATGGCCATCGCGAGTGCGATGTAGCCGCCGATGGTGAAGACCAAGTCCATGCGCTGGCGTTCGTCGAGCCGTTCGCAAAGCGCGGTCCACGTCTGATCCGAGATGTTGGACTTCTCGTCGAGCTCGTCGACGGCCGCGAAGACGGCGCGGTCGAACTCGTCGTTCGTCTCGCCGGTTTGGGCGGCGGCGATCTCGGCCTCGGACATGCCCGCCTTCTTCGCAATGTCCACGTGGTGTGACCATTCGTACTCGCACCCGCGGCGATGGGCCACACGCAGGATCGCCTGCTCGCGGATGCGCGCGGGCAGGGAGGAGTCGAGTAGTAGGTAGCCGCCGAACCGCAAGAATGCGCGGGCCAGTTTCGGGTGCCGTGCGAGCGTCGACATGAGCGTGCCGGCGTCCTGCGGGTTGCACCTTTCCGGGGGCAGCATGCCGGAAAGCGACCGCTGGACAGCCTCGTCCCACTGATCAGCCGGCAGCGGCTGCACGCGCATCGGCAGTGTCCTCTCGGTCAAAGAGAATCATATTCTCATTTCCAACTAACAGACTTGCATGATTCGGTCGGCTGGTCAATGCCCGCGCGCACGGATCGGGACCGGCCGACGATGCCGGCGCCCGCGGTCCGGCGGTTGCCGCCCACCCTTCGGCCGAGCGCGTCCGCCGCGTCGCGACGGCGGGCAATCCGGGTTTTTGTTTCGTGGCTGGTCACGGCGCCGCCGTTCGCTGCGGGCGCCGATAGATGTTGATTCTCACTTCGCGAGAAGATAGTTTTCAAAATAGTGGTCTTGGCGCTCAGCGGCGGTTCGCCGTGCCCGGGAGCAGCGCGTCCGATGGATTCGATCGAGAGGGAACGGCCATGAACAAGGAAGACATGATCCTGATCAGCGTGGACGACCACACCGTCGAGCCGCCTGACATGTTCAAGAACCATCTGTCGTCGAAATACCTCGACGACGCACCCCGGCTGGTGCACAACCCCGACGGCTCGGACATGTGGAAGTTCCGCGACACGGTGATTCCGAACGTGGCGCTCAACGCGGTCGCCGGCCGGCCCAAGGAGGAGTACGGGATCGAGCCGACGGGTCTCGACGAGATCCGGCCGGGTTGCTACAACGTCGACGAGCGGATCAAGGACATGAACGCCGGGGGCATCCTGGCGTCGATCTGCTTCCCGTCCTTCCCGGGCTTCGCCGGTCGCCTGTTCGCGACCGAGGACCCGGAGTTCTCGATAGCCCTGGTGCAGGCCTACAACGACTGGCACATCGACGAGTGGTGCGGGGCGTATCCCGCGCGGTTCATCCCGATGGCCATACCCGTGATCTGGGATGCCGAAGAGTGCGCCAAAGAGGTGCGACGGGTGTCGAAGAAGGGTGTGCACGCCCTGACGTTCACGGAGAACCCGGCCGCGATGGGTTACCCCAGCTTCCACGACTCGTACTGGAATCCGCTTTGGAAAGCGTTGTGCGACACCAACACCGTGATGAACATCCACATCGGATCCTCGGGCCGGCTGGCCATCACCGCGCCCGACGCGCCGATGGACGTGATGATCACGCTGCAGCCGATGAACATCGTGCAGGCCGCCGCCGACCTGCTGTGGTCGAGGCCGATCAAGGAATACCCGGACCTCAAGATCGCGCTGTCGGAGGGCGGCACCGGCTGGATCCCCTACTTCCTGGAGCGCGCCGACCGCACCTTCGAGATGCACTCGACGTGGACGCACCAGAACTTCGGCGGCAAGCTGCCGTCCGAGGTGTTCCGCGAGCACTTCCTGACCTGCTTCATCAGCGACAAGGTCGGCGTCGCGCTGCGCAACATGATCGGCATCGAGAACATTTGCTGGGAGGCCGACTACCCGCACAGCGACTCGATGTGGCCGGGCGCGCCGGAGGAGTTGTGGGAGGTGCTGTCCATCAACAACGTTCCGGACGACGAGATCAAGAAGATCACCCACGAGAACGCGATGCGGTGGTACTCGTTCGACCCGTTCACCCACATCACTCCGGAGCAGGCCTCGGTGGGCGCGCTGCGCAAGGCGGCCGAGGGGCACGACGTTTCCATTCGCTCGTCGAGCCACCATACGGAGACCAGGGCGGGTTCGTCGTTCGCGGACTTCGCCGCTAACGCCAAAGAGCTCACCGGCAACAAGGACTGAGCGCGCCCAAGTCGACGAGCAGACGCAAAAGTACCCAATTCGTCGGCGTGTCGGGTGCTTTTGCGTCTGCTCGCGCTGAAAGGAGGCACCGCTCGTGCCCGGCGGTGGAATGAATTTCGAGCTGACCGATGACCAGGAGCTGATCCGCCGGTCGGTGGCCGAGCTTGCCCGCAAGTTCGACGACCACTACTGGATGGAAAAGGATCAGGCGCACGAGTTCCCCACCGAGTTCTACCGGGCCATCGCCGACGGCGGCTGGCTGGGCATGACGATTCCGACCGAATACGGCGGTCACGGCCTCGGAATCACTGAGGCCACACTGCTTCTCGAGGAAGTGGCCAAGTCCGGCGGCGGCATGAACGCGGCCAGCTCGATCCACCTGTCGATCTTCGGCATGCAGCCGGTGGTCGTGCACGGCTCCGAGGAGCTCAAAGCCCGCACCTTGCCGTCCGTCGCGACCGGCGAGGTGCACGTCTGCTTCGGGGTCACCGAACCCGGTGCCGGGCTTGATACCTCGCGCATCACCACGTTCGCCAAACGCGACGGCGATCGCTACATCGTCAACGGGCGCAAGGTGTGGATCTCCAAGGCGATGGAGTCCGACAAGATCCTGCTGTTGACCCGCACCCAGAGCTACGACGAAGTCGCCAAGAAGACCGACGGGATGACGCTCTTCCTCACCGACCTCGACCGCAGCAAGGTCGACGTCCGCCCGATCCGCAAGATGGGCCGCAACGCCGTGAGTTCCAACGAGCTGTTCATCGACAACCTCGAGGTCCCGGTCGAGGATCGAATCGGGGAGGAGGGCAAGGGATTTCAGTACATTCTCGACGGCCTCAACCCGGAACGCATGCTGATCGCCGCCGAGGCGCTCGGCATCGGCCGCGTCGCCCTCGAAAAGGCGGTGAAGTACGCCAACGAACGCGAGGTCTTCGGCCGGCTGATCGGCATGAACCAGGGCATCCAGTTCCCGCTGGCGGACTCGCTGGCCAGGCTGGACGCCGCCGAGCTGATGCTGCGCAAGGCCACCTGGCTGTACGACAACGGCAAACCCTGTGGGCGCGAAGCGAATACCGCCAAATACCTGTGCGCCGACGCCGGCTTCACCGCTGCGGACCGGGCGCTGCAAACCCACGGCGGCATGGGCTACTCGGAGGAGTACCACGTGGCGCGCTACTTCCGGGAGGCCCGGCTGATGAAGATCGCACCGATCAGCCAGGAGATGATCCTCAACTTCCTGGGCGCCCACACGCTGAAACTTCCCAGAAGCTACTGACGAACGCCCACCGCCCATGACCGCAACCGACGACCCCGTGCTGCTGTCGGAGGACCGCGACGGGGTGCGCACGATGACCCTCAACCGCCCGCATCGCAAGAACGCGATCACCCCGGAGCTGTGGATCGCCTTGCGACGCGCCCTCGATGGTGCCGGCCGCGACCGCGGCGTGCGCGCCCTGGTCATCACCGGCGCCGGCGGCAGCTTTTGCTCCGGCGCCGACATTTCCGTCCGCGACGACGTCCATCCGAAAGACAAGCTGCAGCGCCTCACCGACGTGGCGCTTGCGCTGCACGAGCTTCCGATCCCGACGGTCGCCAAAGTCAGCGGCGTGGCGGTCGGCGCCGGATGGAACCTGGCGCTGGGGTGCGATCTGGTGGTCGCCACGCCGGAATCGACGTTCTGCCAGATCTTTTCCAGGCGAGGACTGTCCATCGACCTCGGCGGCTCCTGGCTGTTGCCGAAACTCGTTGGCCTGCAACAGGCCAAGCGGCTCGCGCTGCTCGCCGAAACCATCGACGCCGCGGAGGCGCACGCCATGGGTTTGGTGACCTGGGTGGTGCCGGCCGCCGAGATCGACGCCTTCGTCACCGACCTCGCCGGGCGGTTGGCGGCCGGCCCGCCGATCGCGCTCGCCCAGACCAAGGCCCTGCTCAACGAGGGCGCCGACCGCACCCTGCGTGACGCGCTGGCCAGCGAGGCCCGCGCGCAGGCCGTCAACTTCGCGACGACGGACGCCGCGGCCGCCTATGCCGCGTTCGCGGAGCGACAAGAGCCGTCGTTTACTGGTCGGTGGGCGCTGTCGAAATCTGAGCAGGATCGGAGTGAACATGCGTGAGACGGTCATCGTCGAGGCGGTACGCACCGCGGTCGGGAAGCGCAGCGGCGGGCTGTCCGGCATGCACGCCGCCGACCTGTCCGCCGTCGTCCTGGACGAACTGCTGGAACGCGCCGGCATCGGTCCCGAGATCATCGACGACGTGATCTGGGGATGCGTATCCCAGGTCGGCGACCAGTCCAGCAACATCGGGCGCTACGCGGTGCTGGCGGCCGGCTGGCCCGAGAGCATCCCCGGGACCACGGTCAACCGGGCGTGCGGTTCCAGCCAGCAGGCGCTGGACTTCGCGGTGCATGCGGTCATGTCCGGCCAGCAGGACGTCGTCGTCGCCGGCGGCGTGGAGGTGATGAGCCGCGTTCCGCTCGGGGCTGCCAGGGCCAGCGGGATGCCGTATGGCCCGAAAGTCCTTGCCCGCTATGACGATTTCTCCTTCAACCAGGGCCTGTCGGCGGAGATGATCGCCAAGAAGTGGGGCTTCTCCCGCGGCCGGCTCGACGAATACTCCGTCCAATCCCACGAGCGGGCCGCCGCGGCCCAGGACGCCGGGGCCTTCACCGCGCAGATCGTTCCGGTCTTCACCGACGAGGGCGACGTCGTCGTCGACGACGAGGGGGTGCGGCGGGGGACCAGCGTCGACAAACTGGCCGCGCTCAAGCCCGCGTTCGTCGACGACGGCGTCATCCATGCGGGCAATTCCTCCCAGATCTCCGACGGTGCGGCGGCGCTGCTGGTGACCACGTCCGAGATGGCGATCAACCTGGGCCTGACGCCGCTGGTCCGCTACCGCGCCGGCGCGGTCACCGGAGCCGACCCGGTGCTGATGCTCACCGGCCCCATCCCGGCGACCGAAAAGGTGCTGAAGAAGGCCGGCGTCGCGCTAGACGAGGTGGGCGCTTTCGAGGTCAACGAGGCCTTCGCTCCCGTGCCGCTGGCGTGGCTGGCCGAGACCGGCGCCGATCCGCGCGTGGTCAATCCGCTGGGCGGCGCCATCGCGCTCGGCCACCCGCTGGGCGCTTCCGGAGCCGTGCTGATGACGCGCATGGTCCACCACATGCGCGACAACGGCATCCGGTTCGGGCTGCAGACCATGTGCGAGGGCGGCGGCACGGCCAACGCCACCCTGGTCGAGCTGGTGAAATAGCGCCGTCGTCCGCCCGAGGCCCTTGTCACGGGGGCCAAACCAACCTAATGTCTGTTCAGTAGGTTGGTTCAGACCACCAATCGGCCGAAGTCGAAGGAGTCCGGTGCCCGACGCGCGGCGATACGACACGCTTCTCGCCAAGGGCGAGGACCGCAAGCAGCGGATCCTCGACGTGGCGCAGCGCCTGCTCACCCGCAACGGCTGGCGCAACACGACGCTCGCGCAGATCGCCGGCGAAGCCGGGGTCACCCCCGCGGGCCTGCTGCATCACTTCGAATCCAAGGAGCAGCTGCTGCACGCGGTGCTGGACGCGCGTGACCTCGATGACGACTCCCACGCCGACCGGGCGGGGGACCTGCTCGTCGAGATCGCCCGCGTCGCTGAGCGGTTCAACCGCGCGCCGGAGATGCTGGGCACGTTCACCGTGCTGCTGGCCGAGAGCATCCTTCCCGACGCCCCGCTGCACGATCGCATGCTGGCCAGGCAGCGGGAAGCGATCGACATCGTCGCCGAGCTAATCCGGCTCGGTCAGGCGGACGGGCGGTACCGCACCGACATAGACCCCGCCATCAAGGCGGTAGAAATTCTCGCCTTCGTCCACGGAATGGAAACGATATGGTTGCTCGATCCGTCGATACCGCTGTCCGAGGTGTTCAAGGAGTACGCCGAGACACTGGCGCGGGACTTCACGCCGCCCAAGACGCCCCCGGCGAACACCTGAGATACCGGCTCGACGTCGTCGCCGCCGACGTCGTCGACGTGGTGCGATTCGCCGGCGGGTGGCTCTTCGACAGGGCGATGGCGGGATGGGACGTGTCCGTGCTCCTGGCCGACCTGGCCGACCGTCGAGACGACCGGCCGCTGCAGATCCTCGGCGTCGGGGTGCTCGACCTCGAAGACGCGCTGGCCTCGGTGGACACCCGCCCCCGGCCCCAGGCCCTGGCCGCCGCGGCGGACCTCTTCGGATGCGACTCACGCGTGCGCCAGGGCGTGTTGCAGGCCCTCGATCACGGCGTCACCGAGGTGACGCTGTGGGGCGAGACGTGGCCCGCCGAGCTGAATGACAGCGTCGGCCTGGTGCAGCACCGGCTGAGCATGGCCGCCCAGATCTTCAAGGGGAGGGCGCTGGCCGCCGCGGCCGTGCCGGAGGGCCCGGTGGGTCACATCGAAACGTTCCGGAGCGGGCTGCTGAGCTGCCCGTCGGTCGCCGCCGACCTCGTTCCCGCCGGCTGACCGCTGCGCCACCGTCGTCGTTTGACGGCGAACGGGCCGTGTGGAAATCTAATACTCATCTCTGAGAGGATCATTCTCACTAATCGAGATTCGAACGGAGCTTGAAGGTGAACGACTTCACCGAGATGGATTTTTTCCGCGATGCCCGGCTCGTCGAGAACCCGTACCCCTACTACGAGGCTCTCCGGCAGCAATGCCCGGTGACCCGCGAAGCTCACCACGGGGTCACCATGGTGACCGGCTGGGACGAGGCCTGCGCGGTGCTCAACGACGCCGAGACTTTCTCGTCGTGCATCTCGGTGACGGGACCGTTCCCCGGCTTTCCGGTTCCGCTCGAGGGTGACGACGTGACCGAGCTGATCGAGCAGCACCGCGACGAGCTTCCGTTCAGCGACCAGCTGCCCACGCTTGACCCGCCGACCCACACCAACCACCGCTCCCTGCTGATGCGGCTGATCACCCCGAAGCGCCTCAAGGAGAACGAGGACGCCATGTGGGCGCTCGCCGACCAGGCGCTCGACACGTTCCTGGCGCCCGGCCGCGGCGAATGGATCAAGGGCTTCGCGGGTCCCTTCACCCTGCTGGTCATTGCCGACCTGCTCGGCGTGCCCATGGAAGATCGCGACAAGTTCGTCAAGGGCATCCGCCAGCACTCGGGCGGCGGCATAGGCGGCACCGGCAAGGAAGCGCTGGCACACAGCCCGCTGGAATTCCTCTACGGCCTGTTCTCCGACTACGTCCGGGACCGCCGGCGCGAGCCCCGCGACGACGTGCTGACCGGCCTGGCCACCGCCACCTACCCCGACGGCTCGATACCCGAGGTCGAAGACGTGGCCCGCGTCGCCAGCAACGTGTTCTCGGCGGGCCAGGAGACCACCGTGCGGCTCCTCGGCGCGGCGTTGCAGACCATCGGCGAGCGACCCGACATCCAGGAACAGCTGCGCAGGGACCGCAGCCTGATCCCCAACTTCATCGAGGAGTCGCTGCGGCACGAGAGCCCGGTCAAGGGCGACTTCCGGATGAACCGGGTGCCCGTCAACGTCGGTGGCGTCGACCTGCCCGCGGGCACCACCGTGATGGTGGTGCAGGCGGCCGCCAACCGGGATCCGCGCCGGTTCGACGGCCCCGCCACGTTCGATCCCGCCCGCAAGAACGCCCGCCAGCACATCTCGTTCGGGCGCGGCATCCACAGCTGCCCCGGCGCGCCGCTGGCGCGAGCCGAAACCCGGGTGGCGCTCGAGCGGCTGCTCGACCGGACGTCGGACATCAGGATCGACGAAAGCGTCCACGGCCCCGCGAATGACCGCCGCTACCAATATGTTCCGACGTACATCCTGCGCGGGCTGACCGAGCTGCACCTGGAGTTCACCCCGGCATGAAAGTCACGGTCGACGACCAGCGCTGTCGCGGTCACGGCGTGTGCACGACGCTGTGCCCGGAGGTGTTCAGCCTGACCGACGACGGCTACGCGGAGGCGATAGAGTCCGACGTCCCAACCGAATTCGAGGCCGCCACCGAAGAGGCCATCGAGTGCTGCCCGGAGCAGGCGATCAGCAAGACCCAATAACCCGCGCAGGTAAGGAGATTCGGGTGGCGACAGGGCCAAAAGGATATGTCATTCTCACCGAGGCCATCAAGGATCTCGAAGGCATGAAGGCCTACGGGAAGGCCGCGGGGGCGGCGATGGGTGGTGTCAAAGTCCTCGCGGTGGACACCGCCCCCAAGGTCCTCGAGGGCACCTGGCACGGCGACCAGACCGTCGTGCTCGAGTTCGAATCGGTCGACGCGGCCCGCGCGTGGTACGAGTCCGAGGCCTACCAGAAGGCGGCGAAACTGCGCCAAGCGGCCGCCGACTGCAACGCGGTCATCCTCGCCGGGTTGGGTGGCTAGTCCTCGACAGCTTTCGTCGAGAGTGAAGCCGTTGCGAAAAATCGGCAAAAAATTCGCAGCAGCTTCACGCTCGACGACGTCCTAGCCCACTTTGTCAGACGCCTCCCGGCTAGTCCTCGACGATGGAGATGGCCTGACGCGGGCATTGGCGGACCGCCTCGCGCACGTCCAATTCGATCTCCGGGGTGACCTCTTCCTGCAGCACGGTCAGCATGTCGTCGTCGCCGAGGTGAAAGACCTCGGGGTTGATGCCCATGCAGACGCCGTTGCTTTCGCAAAGGCCCCAGTCGACTTCGATCTTCTTCGTCATCGCAATCGCCCTACCGGATCACCTTGACGGGTACGTTCTGCCACCCCGCGACGTTCTGCATGTGGACGCGCTGCAGGCCGTCCCAGTTCACCTCGTAGCGGGGCATGAAATCGAGCAGCCTCTCCAGCGCGATCCTGCTTTCCATGCGGGCCAGTGCTGCGCCCAGGCAGCTGTGAATCCCGTAGCCGAGGCCGAGGTGCTGAGCCTCGGTCTGGTCGCGCTCGATGTCGAATGTCTCGGCGTCGGTGAAGGCATCGGGGTCGCGGTTGGCCGACGCGCCGATGAGGAACACCGGCTTGCCGGCGGGGATCACGCCACCGCTGACGTGTGCCTCTTTCAGCGTGTAGCGGACGTTGTACTGGACCGGGCCCTCGTAGCGCAACAGCTCTTCGACCGCGCCGGGGATCTTGGAGCGGTCGTCGAGCAGCTTCTGCCACTGGTCGGGGTGGCGGGCGAAGATGACGGCGGCGTTGCCGAGCAACTTGGTCACGGTCTCGGCGCCCGCACCGCCCAAAAGCGTTGCAAAGCCGGTGATTTCGATATCGTCGAGCTTGCGCGGCTGACCGTCCTCGCCGGGGATCTCGGCGTCGATCAGTCGGGTGATGAAGTCTTCCTGCGGGGTTTCGCGGCGCTCCTGCACCAGGGTGAAGTAGTACATCGCGGTGTCGATGTTGGCCTGCATGCCGGCCTCGCTGACCTCGATCTGGCCCGGTTCGCGGTGCAGGCTGGCGTCGATCCAGTGCCGGACCTGCTGGCGGTACTCCTCCGGCACGCCCATCATCGTGGTGATCACCTCGACGGGGAATGGCCCGGAGAAGTCCTGGACGACGTCGAAGTTGTCGGGATCGACCGCGCTCAGGTACTTCTCGATCACCTCGATGACCGTGTCCCGCTGCGATTGGATGGCTCGTGGGGTGAACGCCTTGTTGAGCAGGCTGCGCATGTGCCGGTGCTCGGGCGGGTCCATGAAGATGATCGACTTCTGCTCGGGGGGAAGCCCCTTGCGCACCATCGCCAGGTCGCAACCGCGCGCCGAGGAGTAGGTCTCGAAGTCCTTGAACGCGGCCGCCACGTCCTCGTGACGGGTCAGCGCGTAGAAGTCCTCCTTCTCGTCGTAATACAGCGGCGCGTCCTCGCGCATTCGCCGGTAGATCTCGAAGGGGTTGTTGAAGAACTCCTCGGAGAACGGGTCGAAGACGACTTTCGGTTTTGTCACTGCATCTCCTCAGCGGTGAGGGTTGGGGGCTGGAATCGTTACAGTGGAACGCCCGACTGTAATGTCAACGGTAGCGCTTTCGTGGCGCGCCGAAAAGGCCAACATGCAGTCATTTCAGATCTTTCCCGCGACACCGATGGCCTTTGATGGCGGCGTCCAGCGCGCCGAGCTCGGTGCCGAGTTCCTCGGCCATGTCGCGCACGACGTCGACATCCTTGCCGACGAATTCGGCGGTTACCTCGATGAACGACGCGATCGAGCCGCGCGCGGCGACGATGTCCAGCACCCGGCTGCCCGCGCTGCCGCGCTGCAGCGCTGTGAGCAGGGTCGATTCGGGCAGGCCGAGCCGCTCACCCAGCCGGATCGACTCCGCGAGCAGCCCGATGTGGCCCGCGAACAGGGCATTGTTGACCAGCTTGACCTTCTGGCCGGCGCCGCACGGCCCGACGTGCAGGATGGGGTCGCCGTAGCAGCCCAACACCGGTCGCAGTCGGGCTACGGCGTCGTCGGAGCCGCCGACGAACAGGGTGATCGCGCCGGCCGCGATGTCGTGCGGGGCGCCGCTGACTGGAGCATCCACGACCTCGACGTCGCCGGCGCGGGCGGCGATGGCCCGCATCGTCGTCGGGCTGGCCGTGGTGTGCACCACCAGCGCCGAACCGGGCCGCATGGCCTGCAGCAGGGTGCCGTCCAGGCAGACCCGCCGCACCTGCTCGTCGGAGAACACGCAGACGATCACGACGTCGGCTTGCTTGGCGGTCTCGGCGACTTCGGTCACGGCGGTGGAGCCGAGCGCGCTGACGTCGTGGCCGGCCTCGACGAGGCGGGCCACCATGGGACGGCCCATCCGTCCCGCGCCGATGAACCCGATTCTCACCGCGGGTGCCCCATCGATGTCAGCGCGGCGTCGGCCGCATCGAGCACGGCACCGGGCTGGGCGGCGGCCCGCTCGGCGAGGTCGACGACCAGCCGGGCATCCTTTTGCAGCAGCGCCCCGGCCAGGGGCGCGAGCCTGTCCAGGCCGCCGACCCCGCCAAGGGCGTTGAGCGCGAAGCTGTTTCCGCTGCTGCGGGAGACGACTTCGGTGAGACGGTCGGGGGAGACGCCGAGTTGTTGCGCGAGCGACAGGGTGGCGGCCGCCGTGCCGAGGTTGGCGGTGAAGAGCAGGTTGTTGAGCAGCTTGGTGGTTTGCCCGGAGCCGAGCTCGCCGAGGTGGACGACGGGATCGGCATAGGTCTCGAAGACCGGGCGGCAGCGCTCGACGACGTCGGTGTCGCCACCGGCCATCACCAGCAGGCGTCCTTCCGACGCCGCCCCGCCGCCGCCGCTGACCGGCGCGTCGACCACCGAGACACCGTGGGCGGCGGCGTTTTTCGCAAGTTTTCGGCAGGTTTCGGGGTGCACCGTGCTGTGCACCGCGATGACGCTGCCGGGCTTCATCGCCGCCAGCAAGCCCTGCCCGTCGGTGATTTCCTCGATGTCGGAGTCACCGACGACGCACAGGCAGACCAGGTCGCTATTCGCGGCGAGTTCGGCCGGCGACTCCGCGACCTTCGCGGGCGTGTCGGCGAAGGGCTCGAGCGTCGCCGGTCGGCGCGCCCACAGCGTTGTGGGGTAACCGCTTTCGACGATCCGCCGCGCCATGGGTCCGCCCTGGCTGCCCAGCCCGATGAATCCGACTTTCACCCGGCCTCCTCAGCGGCA
The DNA here is from genome assembly GCF_059813025.1 of Mycobacterium sp. NGS26. Lineage (NCBI taxonomy): Bacteria > Bacillati > Actinomycetota > Actinomycetes > Mycobacteriales > Mycobacteriaceae > Mycobacterium > Mycobacterium sp. NGS26. Next base: position 676,352 of record NZ_JCALDU010000001.1, on the reverse strand, counting down.
GTTGGGTTTTCACGCGCCATGACGCATTCGTCCGCGAACGAAAGGACCGCCGCGTGATAGTCCGGCGCGGTGTAGCCGAGACTCATATTGTGCCCCGCGTCGGGCTGGCGGTGGGTTGCGAACCGTGGCGCGCCGGAGAACATGTCCGTGATCTCGGCCAGCGCCGAATCGTCGGTCTGCCAGACCTTCTCGTGCTCGGCGATGCTGAAATGCACCGGCACCCGCACCGCGGGGGCGAGTGCGGGGAAGTCCTGGCGGGCCCAGTTGGACACCATGAGGTCCTCATAGGGAGGGGCGCCCGGATAGACCGTGGCGCCGGACAACACCTCTGGCGGATACAGCCGCTCCGGGTGCCACAACAGCTCGCGCATTCCGGCGGGTCGGCTTTGCCGGGTCGCCGTCTTGAGCAGCTCCCGCGCCGCGGGGTGCCAATGCCGGCCGGTGCCCGCCAATTCGATGCCGAGCAGATCGGCGCCACGGTCGTCGGCGGCCATGCGCATGGTCAATTCGCACCCGCCCGAATGCCCCATCAAGAACAGGCCCGCTCCGCGCTCGCGATCCCCAATGATGCGATCCACCGCGCCGTAGGCGAGGTCGACCCGCTGTTGCGGCTGTACCACCGCCTCGGGATAGGGCGCGGAGCTGCCATACCCCGGCCGATCGAGCGCCACAACGGTGTACCCGGCCGCCGCGCCCGTCCGCAGCAGGGAAAACGACGGGTGGCCCGGGCAGTCGAAGTACATCGCGGTGGTGCCGCCGCCGTGGATGGCTACGATGACGGCCTTGGGGCCCTGGGCATTTGGGGCTTCGGCGACCAACGCCGACATCGGCACGCCGTCGACGATGACCACCCGGGGTCGCGGCGCCGGCGCGGTCATGTGTCCGCTCGCAACAGGAGCACGCCGCTGGGAGTCAGGCCACCGCTGCTGACCACACCCACGCGGGCGTCCGCGACCTGACGGTCGCCGGCCTCGCCGCGCAACTGGGTCACTGCCTCGTGCAGCAGGCCCATGCCGTGGGTGCGGCCGTGCGACAGTTGCCCGCCATGGGTGTTGAGCGGCAGCAGGCCGTCGCGGGCGATGTTCTTGCCGCCGTCCAGGAATTCCTTGGCCTCGCCGATTCCGCAGAAGCCCAGCGCCTCGATCCAGGACAGGCAGTTCATGGTGAACCCGTCATATAGTTCGGCGACGTCGACATCGTTGGGTCGCAGCGAGGTTCGAGTCCACACATGCGCGGCTTGGCCCAGAACCTGCGGCTCATGTGTCAAAGTGCTTTGGTCCCAATCGATTCGCTCGATGATCTGTGTTCCCACCGCCTCCACCAGGATCGGTGGCTTGGCCAGGTCGCGGGCGGCGTCGACGGCGGAGACGATCACCGCGATCGAGCCGTCGCACGGCACGTCGCAGTCATACAGGCCGAACGGCGTGGTGATGGGCCGCGCGTTCAGGTAGTCGTCCATCGTCATCGGGGTGCGATAGATCGCGGACGGGTTGAGTTCGGCGTTGGCGCGCTGATTCAGCGCGATCCAGCCCAGCGTCTCTTTCGTTGTGCCGTAACGGTGAAAGTGCCGTTGCGCGTTCATCGCCAGGGTGTGAGCCGCCGAGGTGGCGCCGAATGGCATCTGCCAGCCCGCCATCCGGCCCATGGACGGGGTAATCTTGCCTTGCTTCATCAGCTCACCGTGGGTGGCTTCCCACAGCGTCCGGAAGCACAGCACGTGGCGGGCCAAACCGCCTGCGACAGCGAGCATTGCGGCGATCACCGAACCGCCGGGGCCGAACGTCTCCATGGCGCCGTTGTGCCACGTCGGCCGGATTCCCAGCGCGGCCTCCAAGGCGGTGACGCCACCCTCCCCGAAGCCGCCGACGTTGATCGCGCCGGGGTAGGTCGACAGTCCGTCGATGTCGTCGAGCGTCAGGCCGGCGTCGGCGATGGCCGCCTCGCAGGCCTGAACCGTCAGCGATAGCGGCGGCACCATCAGCCGACGTCCGATGGGGGACATGCCGATCCCGGTGAGCGCGACCTTGTCCTCGAACTTTTCCGCGGTCAGCATGGGTCGGACGTGTTCACCGAAGCGTTCGGGCGCGATCTCGTCGATCGGCAGGGGCGCGGGTTTGGCATTTGCGATGGGCCGAAACAGCGGCAACCAGACGTCCTCGACTTGCTCGAAGACCACCTCCACTTGTTGACCGAGTTCCAGCCTTTCCGGGTCGCACTCCACGATGTTGGTGGTCAGCCGGACCCGCGGGTCCTCCGCGATTGCCACCTGAGCGACGACGTACGGCGCCGGGAGTCCGGGCAGGCTGAACCGATGGTTGATGGTGAACCCGGCCAGCGTCGCCGTGCCGGAGACCGCCCGCACACCGATGTCTTGGGATCGGCAGTAGCGGCACACCGGCGCCGGGGGATGGATCAGCGATCGGCATGCCCTACATTCCTGCAGTCGCAGCGCGCCGTCAGCGCCCGAAGTCCAGAAGAACTCGTTCTCCGGCGTGACCAGGGGCAGCGGACGACCCGGTGCAGCTGACACGTCACCTCCGGGAGTCGGACGGCGGGCGGTAGGCCCGTTATACGAATCGGAGAATTACGTTATCACTGCCGAGCAGGCGCGATCTAGGCCGTACGCCGTACACGGCGGTGGCCAACGCATCACAAATAAGCATGGTGTTGGCCGGGCAAAGACCTCTATGCGCGGGTTACTGCTTCCAACAGCAAGTCCCGAACGAGGTGCAAGTCGTCGATCTGCGTTCCGACGCCTTCCGGAATTGCGTTAATTAGGTTCAGCGATCGCTCGACATGCTCATCGAAGCACCACCACACGTGCCACGCGACATCGGTCGCAAGTTGCTCGTCGGCTTGCGAAAGTTACTCTCGCGCAAGCGGTCCGGATACCCGATCTAGGGTGAGTCGGACCATGTCCAGCAGATCCGTACCTTCCTTGGCGGTGCCTCGATCAAACGTCGACTGAAGTTTCATCGCGATTAAGGGACCGGGCTCTGCAACCGCTACTGTCAAGTCGGCTAAGCCCTGCGCGCGAATGATGACCGGTGTGGCAGTGTCGGCTGCCCAGGCGTGGCCCAACACAAATAGCCGTCCTGTGGGCTCATCGGGCAATGGATTGAAGTCCGCGTCTGACACCTCCAGCACGTCGACATACACAGCACCTAGCGGTGTTGCGATGACCGCCCCAGCGCGGCCCTCAGCTGGTGCGCTGCCGGCAATCAAGAGTTCGAGCTGTCTTGGCTCGTCGTCATGGCGACGATTAACGACGTCGAGGTCAACGGTCGCTCGGTGCGGCGTACTTAGCCTGCAAACCACGGCTAATCCGCCGATCACAATAACTGGACGTCCGGTAAGTCTCTCCGTCGTGCCGACAGCGTGCGCGAGCGCAGACATGGACGTACCAATCAAGTCCACCGTTGGATTACTTGCAGAATTACCAGACACGAGACCACGGCTTCGGTGGAACCCAGTCGTTCAACACTTCGCGACCGCGTCCCGGATCCTGCGCGAGGTCCAGGGCTACGAAGAGCGGTTGAGCCAACGGCCAGAACTCGGCGTTGAAATTCGCCTCATACGCCGTCGGATCCTGCCTGCTCGCGCAGATCACTGGTATGGGCGCGGCGCGCAACGTCGCCGCGCGTGAGGCATGGTCAGGTGCGAGCCCAAGCAGTTGGGTCGCGCGACGCAACACTCGCTCGTCGGGAACGTAGAAGTCGGGGGGATGGTCGGAGCGGACCGCGACAGGAGCGCCATACGCGGCTGCCGCACGAGTATCACTGAGAGCCCAACCTGGTTGCTCCAAGTCATGAAGGTTCGCCCGCAATGCGGCGAGAGTCCCGCCGTCATTTTGGGGCAGCACAGCTACATCGATATGTGTGGATTTCCACGCAGATGCCAATTCCCAGAATAGTTCTGGTGTACGAGGTAGGTCATCCTTTGTGATCAGGCCAGCCTCGCGCAGTGCCCTCACGGTGTCAGACACAGAACTAGCGGCGCGACCAATTTGGTTGGCTATCTGGCGGATTCCGACGCGCTGGTTGGGGTCGAGGAGCATCGCCGCGGCGACTTCGAGGCCCACATTGCCTGCAAATGGCTCGGTACGACGTGACCGATGCGTATGCCGCTCGATGTCGGTGTCTACAAGCAGTCCCTTGGCTGTCAGTCGGAGGTGGCCGCGCAAGTCGAGCCATCCCCAGTCGGCTTCTCGAAGTAGTTGGCGCGCGTCGGTAGTGATGCGGTCGGCCACCACCACGCGGATTGCGTCGCCGGGCCGTTGGCGGTCCCAACGTTGCAGCAAATCCGACAGCCCATTTGCCGAAAGCAGCGACGATCGCCTTATTTCCACAGGCATGGGACGTTCCCCAGGAAGTACCAAGTAGGCATCGGCCGATGACTCATCGTCGGATGGCTCGGTCAGAAGCTCCAAACCGACCGTTGCAACAGCTTCAGCGAACTTTTCGAGCATGTCGTCCGCTTTTCCTGTTCGGGTGTTCATATGTCGATGATCGCATGCGTTCGGTGTTCGGTCAATACCGAACACCGAACACTATGGGCTCAGCAATAGTGTCCCTGTCTGCGGGCAGCCCAGGCCGTAGCAGTGGAGAGGGCGGTTTGCGTCCGTGACCAGGGGCAGCGGACGACCCGGTGCTGCCGACACGTCACCTCCGGGGGCCGGACGTGGGCGGTAGGCCCGTTATGAATCGAGAATTTTCGTTATCACTGCCGAGCGGGCGCGATCTGGTGACGGTCATTGCGGCTGGGGCTCGATGTTGAGTTCCGCGAACCGGGCCAGGGCTAGGTCGCATTGGTCTGCGTCGAAGGCCTCGTAACGCTTCACGCGGTCGGCGTCGAAGATCATCAGCACGACAAGTGGAATCTCGACCGCAACGTCATCGACCGACGTGCCCCGCAAGACCGTGTGGTTGACGACGCCCAACGCCGACTGCGTGAGGACCTCGGCTTGTTCGACCCAAAAATCAGGTACGAGCGACGCCATCGTCTGGATCGATGGCATGTGGTCGCCGATGGTTTCCACGCCGGGGCTGGACAGCTGTCGGTGGTTGACGTATGTAGCTCCGGCGCTGAGTGCGGCGAACGCCTCCCAGTCGTGACGGTTGGTGGCCTCGGTCAGCTTGCACATCGCCTCGATGACTTCCGGATGCTCGACTTCCCCAGATGCGATCCATCGGGCGGTGAGTTCAGCGAACGCGCCGTTGATGTCGTCGGGATCGAAAATCACCGAGTTGCACACGAGTCCGTCGGCATTGACTTCCGTGAGCATCAAGTGCTCGGCGGTGACGGGTCGGTCAACATCATCCGTGTCCCGATATATGTCGCGGGTCAACGCGAGGCGGGATCCCCTGATGGCTACGGGCTCTACCTCCAACTGCCACGCGGTAGGCGCCTCGAAAATCGCACGCACAACTTCACGCGTGGCTGCGCGTTCATCACGCAGCCCCCTCCGCCGATCCTGATATCGCGAGTCGGAAGTGGCTAGGGCCAGTACGCCGTCCACGTCACGGAGATTGATTGCCTCGGCAGTGCGCGTGCGGGCTCGGGTTGCGGCGTTCTCTAGTGGCAGAGGCCGGTTGAGTTCGTCGAACCTGGCGAGCGCGGCGTCGAGGTCCGCTTCGTCGAAGACTTCGGAGCGGCTGATCAGGTCGCCTTCGATCGTGACGAGGGCGATCATCCGCCACTCGGCGTCAAGGCCCCCTTGCGAAGTCCCTTTCAGCACTTGGGTCACGACGGCTCCGATGTCGTCCAGCCGATGCACTGCCTCGATGTAGACCCTGAAGTCCGGAGTGATGTCCCACACTGCGCGAAGCGACGCGGCCAGCTCAACCCCCTCGATCGAAACGAGCGGTCGATGATCGATGTAAACCGGATCCGCAATTGTCGCAGGAAGTTCGCGCCGATTGAACCCGGCGATGCCCCGTGAAATCACGGACCATGTATCCGCATAAGCGGCCGCTTCGCCGGCGAGATACCGCGCGTCAAGCTCCGCGAAGGCAGCGTCGATGTCATCGACGTCGAACGTCACGCTGTAGTGCAGTAGGCCGGTCTCGTCGACTTCCGTGATTTGCAAGAGCTCGACGACGACTGGTCGATCCGCGTGATCGGTGTCGCGATAACACACGCGGATCAGCGAGAGCCGAGAACCCCTTATGGCGATGGGCTCCACCTCCAGCCGAAAGCCGCTGGGTGCCGTCTCGAACATGGCCCGCACGGCTATCCTCTGCTGTGCTTCACCTTCGAATTCATCGCGCAGGCCTTTCCGCCGGTCCTGGTATCGGATGTCCGCAGTGCAGAGGGCAAGGAAACCATTTATGTCGCGGCGCTTGAACGCGTCAGCCATGCCTTCCCAGATCCGGGTCGCGGCGTTGTCAAGCAGCGGCGGCCGGTTGAGTTCGTCGAACCTCGCGAGCGCGGCGTCCAGGTCTGCCTCATCGAACAACTCGGACCGGTTAATCCGATCGCTCTCCACGGTCGAAAGGCCGACCTCCCGCCACTCGGCGTCGAAGCCCTCCCGCGAGGCCCCCTTGATCACCCGCGTGACGACCGCACCTAGGTCGTTCAACCGGTGCACCTTCTCAACGTAGGCATTGACGTCCGGCGCTATGAGATCCCAGGTGACGTGAAGGTAAGCCTCCAGATCCCCTGGCGCGAACGCTCGGCCCCCTCGGCGATGATCGATGTTGCACCAGTCGGGCGTCGTCGGCGGCAGCTCGTGTCGGTTGACCGCGGCGTACGCCCCCGTGATGACCGACCATGTTCGCGCATGGGCCGCAGCTTCCCCCGCAAGATACCGAGCTTCGAGTTCTTCGAAGGCAGCGTCGATGTCGTCGGGGTCGAACACAACCTGCGTCGCGGCCCGGTTGTTCGTGTCGATCTCGAGGATGGTGAGAGTCTCGGTGTAGAAGGCTCCGGGCCGCTGGTCTCGGCCCGACATGCGGGCACGACTGAGGGCAAGGTGCTCACCGCGGGTCGCAATAGCCGTCAATGCGATATTTGCGACTCCGAGGTCGGCGATGGCACGCATGTTCGCGATGTCGGCGTCTCGGCCGTGTAGGTTTCCGGCGTTCACGACCCGACGGCGATCGTCGATGGAGCAGTCGTCGGCCAGTAGTTCCGCCCGTGCGGTCCAGTCGCGGGCCGCGAAGTTCGCGCGAAGGCGTTCGGCCACTTGCGTTGCCGCATTTTCCAGCCGCGGTGCCTGCGAATGTAGTTCGGCGAATCGGGCAAGCGCGGCATCGACGTCATCCTCTTCGTACACCTCCATCCGCGGTTCGTCGGGATTGAGTAAAAGCAGGCGTGGCCACTGTAATTCGTTTTCGTACTCGTCGGTTCCTTCGATCACGAAGCTGGCGACTAGGCCGTGGGCATCGAGCGCATGCACCGTTGTGATCCGGTAGCGGGCGTCGGGTACGAGAGCCCACAACTCCTCGACCGCCCGCCTGAAATCTCCCGGCGCGAACGGAACTCGTCGATGGTCCGTGTATGCGAATCCGGTCAGCATTGGCCCCGGCTCATGACGGTTGGCCTCGCCCAGCGTGTCCAAAGCGATTTGCCACACGCGTGCGAATGGTGCCGCTTCGCCGGCGAGGTAGCGGGCGTCTAGTTCCTCGTAGGCGGCGTCAATGTCGTCAAGGTCGAATATGACCATCGCGACGAACCGCTCGTCGGCGTCGATCGCAGTGACGCCGAGCCACTCGGCGCCGACCTCGTCGGGCATGTCGCGGTTGAAGGCGCGGGCATGGGCGAGGGCAAGGCGCTCTCCGCGGGTCGCAATGACGCTCAACGATATGGTCTTTGCGCCGACCTCCACCGCGGCTCGCAGGTCCGCGATGTGCACATCTCGACCATGACGAACTCCTGCGTTCACGACACGTCGGCGATCGTCCACGACAATGTCGTCGGCCAGGAGCTCTGCGATTCCGGCCCAGTCCGGGGCCGAGAAACACGCTTGGTATCGCTCGAGTATTCGGCTTGCCGCGTTTTCCAGCCGTGGCGCCTGCGGTTGCAGTTCTTCAAAGCGGGCGAGCGCGGCGTCGAGGTCTGTCTCGTCGAAGAGCTCGCAGCGGTTGACCAGATCCCCATCGACCGTCAAGATTCCAATCACCCGCCACTCGGCGTCGAACCCCTCTTGTGAGCTCCCGTACGCAGCTTGTGTAAAGACCGCGCCGAGGTTCGTCAACCGATGCACGGCCTCGATTCGCGCGCTGATATCCGGCGTGAGCTGCCACGTGTCACGGACGGTTGCGGTCAGACCACCTTCCTCGATCATTGAGAGCCGTCGCCGATCGATGTTGATCCAGTCCGAGGTCGTCGGGAAGTGCTCGCGCCGGTTAAATGCGGTGTTGGTGCGCGCGATGACCGACCACGTACGCGCGTGAGCGGCCGCTTCGCCAGCGAGGTAGCGGGCGTCCAGTTCTTCCAATGCCGCGTCGATGTCGTCGACGTCGAACCCGACGACTGCCGCAATCAGTTTGTCTGTGTTGATCTCTACGAGGTTGAGTACGTCGGTTTGAAACGCCGGGGCGTGAATCCGACTGAGGGCTAGGCGCTCTCCGCGGGTCGCAATCACGGTCGACGTTATGTCGGGCGCGACGACTTCGGCGAGGGCTCGCATATCCGCGATTTCGACGTCCCGCCCGCGCCGGATCCCGCCATTCACGACCCGACGGCGATCGTCGGTGTAAGTGTCAGCGGCCAGTAGCTCAGCCATAGCGACCCAATTGCGAGCCGCGAAGCACGTCCAGTAGCGCTCGTACGCTTGGCTTGCCGCGTTTACGAGCCTCGGCGTTGGCCGGTCGAGTTCCTCGAATCGGGCGAGCGCGGCGTCGAGGTCTGCCTCATCGAATACCTCGCAGCGGCTGATCCGGTCGCCTTCGACTCTCAGAACGAGGATCATCTGCCACTCGGCGTCGAGGCCTTCTGGCGAGGTCCCAGACGCCTGATAGGTGGCGACCACTCCGAAATTGCTGAGCCGATGCGCGGCCTCGATGCGGAAACTGAGGTCTGGAGTGACGTCCCAAATGGCGCGCATGGCTGCTTGCCCTTCGGTCGCGTCGATTACGGCGAGCTGTCGGTGGTCGATGGTGACCCAGTCCGCCGCGGGAACTTCGTGCCGATTGAAGGTTGCGCATTCCCGTGCGATAACCGACCACGTCGGCGCGTGCGCGGCAGCTTCGCCGGCGAGATAGCGGGCATCGAGTTCGGCGAAGGCGGCGTCGATGTCGTCGAGGTCGAACGCCACGTGCGCTGCCATCCGCTCTTCGGAGTCGATTTCGACGAGGCTGTAAAACTCGATGCGGAATGCCTCCGGTTGATCTTGACCCCAGATGCACGTGCGACAGAGTGCGAGGCGAACGCCGCGGGTCGCAATGACGGTCGACGTAATGTTCTCGGCCCCGACGTCGGCGACGGCTTTTGCGTTGGCGATTTCGACATCTCGACCGCGTCGGACCCCAGTATTCACGACAGGACGGCGATCGTCGTTGTAATAGTTGTCGGCGAACACCTGCGCCATGGCGTCCCAGTCGCGGTCAGCGAAGTATTTCAGGCAGCGCTCGTACGCTCGGCTTGCCGCGTTTTCCAGCCGCGGTGTTTGCGAGTGCAGCTCCTCGAATCTCGCGAGGGCGGCGTCGAGGTCTGCCTCGTCGAATGTTTCGTAGTGTCTTAGCAGTTCGCCCTCAAAGGTGAAAACGGTGATCGTTCGCCATTCGGCGTCAAAGCCCTCTTGCGAGGTTCCTTTTATCACTTGGGTGGCGACGGCCCCGAGGTCGTCCAGTCGATGCACCGCCTCGATATAGACGCTGGCGGTCGGAGTGACGTCCCACACCGCACGCACAGTTGCGGCCAGATGACCCCGCTCGATCGATACGACCGCTCGATGATCGATGTAAACCGGATTCGCAGTCGTCGCGGGTAGTTCTTGCCGATTGAATCTCGCGTGGCCGTCGGCAATCAGCGACCACGTGCGCGCGTGGGCGGCAGCTTCGCCGGCAACGTACCGGGCATCGAGCTCCTCGAAGGCGGCGTCGATGTCGTCGAGGTCGAACGCCAGCTGCGCCGCAATCCGTTCGCTGGTGTCGATCTCGGCGACGATGAGCATGTCGCTGCTGAACTCCCCGTATTGCAGATTTCGGTTCGGAGAACTGATGTGAGTGAGGGCGAGGCGCTGCCCGCGGGTCGCGATGACCGCCCACGCTACGGGCGCGGCGTCGGCGAGGGCTCGCAGGTTTGCCATCACAACATCGCGACCGTCCCAGAACCCGGAACTTGTCACGCGACGGCGATCGTCGATAAAACTGTCGTCGCTCAGGACCTCGGCTATCGCCGCCCAGTTGCGGTCCCGGAAGTATGCAAAGTACCGGTCATGCACCCGGCTTGCCGCGTTCTCCAGCCGCCGCGTCTCCGTGTGCAGTTCCTCAAAGCGGGCGAGCGCGGCGTCGAGGTCTGTCTCGTCGAAGACCTCGCACCGACTGATCCGGTCGCCTTCGACCATCAGCATCGTGACCCCTCGCCACTCGGCGTCGAAGCCGTCTGGGGAGGTGCCCTCCCGTGCGTGCGTGATGACGGCTCCGAGTTCGCCCAGCTGATGCACGGCCTGGACGTACATTCTGTTTTCGGGAGTGAGATCCCACAAGGTACGAACGGATGCGGCCAGATCAACCGCTTCGGCCGTTACAAGCGGCCGATGATCGACGTAAACGGAATCCGGTGTCATCGGGGGGAGTTCGTGCCGATTGAACCCGGCGTAGGCCCCTGCAATCACGGACCACGTCTGCGCGTGGGCTGCCGCTTGGCCGGCTAGGTAGCGAGCATCGAGATCGGCGAAGGCGGCATCGATATCTTCCAGGTCGAACCAGGCAGTGCGAATGATCTTGTTGTCGTTGTCGATTTCGACGACGCCGAGCATATCGGCGCTGATTTCCCCGGGTTCAAAGTCATGGACCGAGGACCGAGTACGAGTGAGGGCGAGGCGTTGCCCGCGGGTCGCAATGACGGTCGACGCAAGGCCCTCGAATCCGACCTTGGCAACGGCCCGCATGTTTGCGACGTTGACATCACGACCGCGTAGTACACCGGCGTTCACGACCCGCCGGTGATCGTGCGAGGAAAGATCGTCGGCCATCGTTTCGGCCATCGCGGCCCAGTCTCGGCTCCCGAAGCAGGACCAGAAGCGTGTTAGCGCTTGGCTTGCCGCGTTTTCGAGCCGCCGCGCCTGGGGTTCCAGTTCGTCAAACCTTGCGAGCGCGGCGTCGAGGTCTGCCTCGTCGAAGATTTCGCAGCGGCTGATCAGGTCACCTTCGACCGCAAAGATGTCCGCCATGCGCCACTCGCCGTCGAAACCCTCTTGTGAGGTCCCGCTCGACACGAGGGTAACGACTGCTCCGAGGTCGCTCAGCCGATGCACGGCCTCGATGTACACGTTGTACTCGCCATCGTTTAACGCCGCACGCATGTATGCCTTCAGGTCACCAGACCCAATCGCTGCAACTGACCGATGGTCGATGTCGACAAAATCTGCAGTCGTCGCGAAGATTTCGCGTCTATTCAGCGCGACGCACGCCCGCAGGATGACCGACCACGTTTGCGCGTAAGCCGCCGCTTCTCCGGCGATGTACCGAGCATCGAGCTCTTCGAAGGCACCGTCAATATCGTTGACGTCAAAGATGACTCGTGCCACGACCCGTTCGTCGGCGTCGATCTCCACCACGGAGAGCATCACGTTGTGGAATGCTTCGGGCCGTTGATCCGGGCCCGAGAAGCGGGAATGCGTCAGAACGAGGCGCTCGCCTCGGGTCGCCATGACGGTCGACGTCACAGTTGCCCCGAGGTCGACGAGCGCCCGAATGTTTACCATCTCGGCGTCTCTGCCCCGCCGGAGACCGGCGTTCGCCACACGACGTCGATCGTCATAGACAAAGTCCTGCGTCATAGCCTCGGCCATCGCGTCCCAGTCGCGGGCGGCGAAGTAGGCATGGAGGCGCGCATCCACTTGGCTAGCCGCGTTTTCCAATTGCGGCGCCGCCGGGCGCAGTTCTTCAAAGCGGGCGAGCGCGGCGTCGAGGTCTGCCTCGTCGAAGATCTCGCAACGGCTGACGAGCTCGCCTTCGACGATCACAATGTCGATCTGACGCCATTCGGCGTCGAAACCCTCTTGCGAGGTCCCGCGCGTCGTGCTGGTTACGACTGCGCCGAAATTGGTCAGCCGGTGCACAGCCTCGATGTGGCAACTGGTGTTCGGCATGAGGTCCCACAGCGCATGGATGGCTGCGGTTATGTCACCGGGCGCGAACGCACCTCCTTGCCGGTGGTCGATGTTCACCCAGTCCGCCGTCGTCGGAAACTCTTCGCGCCGGTTGAATGCGCCGTAGCTCCGGGCAACGACAGACCAGGCGTGTGAGTGGTCGGCCGCTTCGCCGGCGAGGTACCGGGCATCGAGCTCGGCGAAGGCCGCGTTGATGTCGCCCAGGTCGAACCCGATGCGCGCCGCGACCCGGTTGTCGGCATCAACCTCGACGATGTTGAGCACCTCAAGACTGAACTCGTTCGACCGCAGGCTGGACTTCGAGCCACGGATCCGAGTGAGGGCGAGGCGAGCTCCGCGGGTCGCCACGACGGTCGAAGTGATGTTCTCGGTCCCGACGTCTGCGACGGCTTGCATTTCGGCTAAATAGTTATCTCGACCGTGCCGGACCCCGGCGTTCACGACCCGGCGACGATCATCTGTAAAAATGTCGTCGGCTATCAGCTTCGCCACCTCGGCCCAGTCACGGGCCGCGAAGCAGGCCCACAAGCGTTGGTCCACTACGGTTGCGGCATTTTCGGGCCGGTTGAGTTGCGTGTGCAATTCTTCAAAGCGGGCGAGGGCTGCGTCGAGGTCGGCCTCATCAAAGACCTCGACGCGGCCGTAGAGGCCGCCTTCGAGTATGCCAACGACGATTACCCGCCACTCGGCGTCAAAGCCCTCTTGCGAGGTTCCATGCGCAGCATGTGTGATGACCGCCCCTTGGTCACTCAGCCGATGCACCGCCTCGACATAGGCGGTGAAATCCGGTATGAGGTCCCACTCGCTACGAAGGTATCCGGCCAGATTTTCTGATTCGGTCGTTAAGACCGCTCGATGGTCGATGTAGACCGAATCGGGTGTCATGCCGGGAAGTTCGCGTTGATTGGATCCGGAATATGCCCGCGTGATCGCCGACCACGTCTGCGCGTGGGCTGCCGCTTGGCCGGCGAGGTAGCGAGCGTCGAGTTCGGCGAAAGCGGCGTCGATGTCGTCGGGGTCGAGGAAGACTCCCGCCGCGATCCGGTGGTCGGTGTCGATCTCGATGATGTACAGGAGCTCAAGGCCGAATTCTCCGTGGCTCAGGCCACGGTTTAAGTGGGTAAGGGCGAGGCGCTCTCCGCGGGTCGCGATGACGACAGACGTGATATTCGCTTCGAGCTCGGCGAAGGCTCGCATGCTCTCAATGTGGACATCTCGACCGTGTAGGACGCCGGCATTCACGACCCGCCGGCGATCGTCCGTGGAGAGGTCGGCGGCGAGCAAGTCGGCCATGGCATCCCAGTCTCGGGCTGCGTAGGAGCTCCAGAAGCGTTGGTTCACGTGGGCCGCCGCGTTTTCGAGCCGCCTCGGTTGCGTGTGCAATTCTTCAAAGCGGGCGATCGCGGCGCCGAGGTCTGCCTCGTCGAACACTTCACACCGGCTAGCCAGGTCCCCTTCGAATGTGAAAATGTTGATCATTCGCCACTCGGCGTCAAAGCCGTCTTGCGAGGTCCCTTTCAGCACTTGCGTAACGACGGCTCCGGTGTTGCTCAGCCGATGCACCGCCTCGATGTAAACATTGATGTCGTCCGAAATGACGTCCCACACGGCACGAAGAGATGTGGCGAGATCGACCGCCTCGCTCGTAATGGTCCGTCGATGATCGATGTAGACCGAGTCTGGTGTTGTCGCAGGAAGTTTGCGCCGAGTGAACCCCGCCTGCGTCCCTGCAACCATCGACCACGTATTCGGATATGCCGCGGCTTCGCCTGCGAGGTACCGCGCATCGAGCTCCTCGAATGCAGCGTCGATGTCGTTGGGGTCGATGATGACGATTCCCGCAATTCGGCTGTCGTTGTTGACCTCGACAACGGCGAGTCCGGCAGCGGAAAACGCTTCAGGCGACTGATCATGGCTTGTGAAAGCGCTATCAAAGAGCGCAAGGCGCTCTCCGCGGGTAGCGATGGTCGATGCCATATGAGTGCGCCAAATACTGCCGGTAGCACGCCAATTCGCCATCTCGGCATCCCGACCTCGCCGGACCCCGGCATTTATGACCGCGCGGCGGTCGTCCGAGGAAATGTCGTCGGCGAGTAGTTCCGCCATGGTATCCCAGTCACGGACCGCGAAATGCGCCAGGAATTGCTTGGCGACTCGGGTTGCGGCGTTTTCCAGTTGGGGTGCGGGCCGATTCAGCTCTTCGAACCGGCCGAGCGCAGCGGCAAGATCCGCCTCGTCGAATAGCTCGCAGCGGCTGAGCGAATCGCCTTCGAAGGTGAAAAGGGCGACCTCTCGGTACTCGATGTCAGATCCGTTTTGCAATGTGCCATGCGCCAAGTGGGTGACGACTGCTCCCAGGTCGGTCATCCGATGCACGGCGAGGATGCGATTCTTCATGTCTTGCGCGAAATCCCAGCCGGCACGCAGGTATGCGATTAGGTCACCCGGCTCGAACGCTGTCGCCCGCCGGTGATCGATATTGACCCAGTCCTCGGTGTGGGCGGGGATCTCATACCGGTCGAGTGCGGCGTCGCCCGCCATGAGCAGCGACCACGTGTGCGCGTGAGCCGCCGCTTCGCCAGCGAGGTATCGCGCGTTGAGTTCATCGAATGCAGCGTCGATGTCGTTGGTGTCGAACACGACTCGGGCTAGGATCCGGTTTTCGGCATCGATCTCGACGAGGCCGAGTACCTCGCTGTGGAACGCGTCGGGCCGTTGCTCGGGACCCCAGAACCGAGTACGGCCGAGCAAGAGGCGCTCCCCCCGGATCGCGATGACGTCCGACGTCATGTTCTTGATCCCGACACCGGCCCACGCCCGCATGTTGACGATATCGACGTCTCGACCTGATTGGACCCCCGCGCCTACCACGCGACGGCGATCGTCACTCGAAAAGTCGTCGGCCGTCATCTCGGCCATCGCGTCCCAGTCGCGCGCCGCGAAGCGCGCCAGGAAGCGCTCGCTGATTTGGCTCGCCGTGTTTTCCAGTCGCCGCACCTGCGAGTGCAGTTCGTCGAAGCGGGTAAGAGCGGCATCGAGGTCGGCTTCGTCGAACAGTTCGCAACGGTTGAGCAGATCGTCGTCGAACGTGAAGATCCCGATTTCCCGCCATTCGGCCTGGAAGCCCTGTTGCGAGGTGCCGTGCGATGTCATGGTGACGACCGCTCCGAGGTCGCTCAGGCGATGCACGACCGTGACGTAGGCATGGAAATCCTGCGCGTCGTCGAACACATCATGGATGTAGGCGGTCAGGTCTCCGGTCGCAAATGCTGCTCCGCGCCGGTGGTCGACGTCGACCAAGTCGGGTGCCAGCACGGGTAGTTCGTGTCTGTTGATCGCGGCGAAAGCGCCCGCGACGACCGACCACGTGTGCGCGTGGGCGGCTGCTTCGCCGGCGATGTAGCGAGCATTCAGTTCTTCGAACGCGGCGTCGATGTCGTCTGGATCGTATGCGACGCGTGCCAGGATCCGTTTGTCGGCGGAGGTTTCGACGATGACGAGCATCTCGATGTGGAATCCCCCGGGTTGCTGGTCTTCACCCCGGATACAGGTCCGGCAGAGGACTAGGCGTTCACCTCGAGTCGCGACGACCGTCGCCGTACTCCTCGTGGCCCCAAGGTCGGCAAAGGCCCGCATGTTCGCGATTTCGATGTCCCGGCCGCGTCGGATCTCGGCGCTCACGACTCGTCGGTGGTCGTCGACAGTTGTATCGGCAGTCAGTAGTTTCGCCATGGCGTCCCAGTCGCGGGCGGCAAAGTAACTTCGGAAGCGTTCGTACGTTTGGCTGGCGGCGTTTTCCAGCCCTCGCGGCTGTGGGTGCAATTCCTCGAACCTGGAGACCGCAACGTCGAGGTCGGCCTCGTCGAATAGCTCGCAGCGGTTGACCATATCGCCTTGGACCGTCAAGAGGTCGACCCCTCGCCACTCTGCCTCGAATCCCTCACGCGAAGCGCCTTGTGCCGCATGGGTGCATACCGCTCCGAGGTTGCTCAGCCGATGTACCACCTCGACGTAGGTTCGGATGTTTTGACCCAGTTGCCAACCAGCACGGACGTATTCGATCAGTTCACCGGGCGCGTACGCTGTCCCGCGGCGGTGGTCGATGCTGATGGCGTCCGGCGTCGTCGGGGGCAGCTCGTGCCGATTGAGTGCGGCGTAGCCTTCGGTGATCACCGACCACGTGCGTGCGTGGGCGGTGGCTTCGCCGGCCAGGTAGCGTGCGTCGAGTTCCTCGATGGCGGCGTCGAAGTCATCGAGGTCGAACAAAACGATCGTCGCAACCTGGTTGTCGGAGTTGGTTTCGACAACGCATAGCAGCTCGATGACGAACTCTTCGGATCCGCTAGGGCCTCCCGAGGCACGCGCGAGGACGAGGCGCTCCCCACGGGTCGCGATGACGGGGAACGCGATGTACGCCGTCCCGACATCGGCGACCGCCCGCAGGTTTGCAATCTCGGCGTCTCGACCGCGTCGAAGCCCAGCGTTTACGGCCCGTCGGCGATCGTCGGTGGAGATGTCGTCAGCCACGACCGTTGCGAGCGCATCCCAGTCGCGGGCCGCGAAATGCGCCGTGTAGCGCTCGATCGCTTGGCTGGCCGCATTTTCCAGCCGCCGCGACTGCGGGTGCAATTCCTCGAACCTCGCGATCGCGGCGTCGAGGTCCGCCTCGTCGAAAACCTCCAACCGGTCGACCAGGTCGCGGTCGACCGTGATGACGGCGATGCTCCGCCATTCGGCTTTGAAGCCCTCTTGCGAGGTCTCATGCGACACGGAGCTGACTACCGCTCCAAGGCCGTCCAGCCGGTGCACAACCTCGACGGAGCTGCTCACGTCGGACGCGAGTTTCCACTCGGCTAGTAACGCGGGGAGTTCACCAGGCGCAAACGACGCCGCATGCCGGTGGTCGATATTGACCCAATCTGGTGTCGTCGGCGGCATCTCGCGTCGGTTGAGCGCGTCGTAGGCCTGCGTGATCACCGACCACGTGCGTGCGTAAGCGGCCGCTTCGCCCGCAAGGTAGCGGGCGTCGAGTTCCGCGACGGCGGCCTCGATGTCTTCGACGTCGTACGTGACGACGTTGGCGACCCGGTCGTCGGCGTCGATCTCGACGACGTTGAGCGCATCGTTTTGGATCGCGTCGGGGTCGTGGCCGGCGGCGCGAGAACGTGCGAGGACGAGACGCTCACCGCGGATTGCAACAGTGCTCACCATCGAGATCGTGAAGCCGACGTCCGCGGCCGCTTGCAAGTCTCGGACCACCTCACCCCGACTGTGTTGGGTCTCGGCACTCACGACCCGCCGGTGATCGATGCCGACATAGGTGTCAGCGACGGTGGCCGCCAATGCTTCCCAGTCGCGAGTCGCGAAGTGCGACCAGACGTGTTCGAATACCAGGGCTGCCCTGTTCTCTAGCCGCCGCGCCGGTCGGCTGAGCTGATCGAACCTCGCGATCGCGGCGTCGAGGTCGGACTCGTCGAAAAGCTCACAGCGGTTGGGTAGGTCACCTTCGACCGTCAAGATGTTGATCGCACGCCACTCGCCCTCAAAACCGTTCGGTGAGGTTCCCTTGGCCGCATACGTGACGACCGCTCCGAGATCGTTGAGCCGGTGCACAGCCTCGATGTGGATGCTCAGGTCCGACGCAAGCTCCCATGAAGCGCGAAGGTTTGCGATCGCGTCTCCGGACGCGATTGTGGTCACGTGCCGATGGTCGATGTCGACCCAGTCCGGCGCTGTCGCGAACAGCTCATGCCGGTTCATCGCGGCGTATGCACCCGTGATGACCGACCAGGTGCGTGCGTGGGCGGCCGCTTCGCCGGCGAGGTAGCGGGCATCGAGCTCGGCGATGGCGGCGTCGAAGTCTCCGAGGTCGAACGCCACCATCGCGGCGATCCGCTCGTCCGCATCAATCTCGACTATCTGCAGGAAATCGACGCGGAACGCCTCCGTCTCCTGGGCGCTGCGCGAATAGCGGGCACGAGTGAGGGCGAGGCGCGCCCCACGGATCGCGATGGCCTCTGAGCTCGCGTCCGTGACCTCGATATCGGCGGCCGACCGATAGTCTTCGATCGCAGCATCCGGGCCGCGTCGGATCCCGACGCCCACAACCGAACGACGATCGTCGCCGCAATAGTCGTCGGTGAGAAGCTCGGCTATTGCGTCCCAGTCGCGGGCTTTGAAATATGCGTGCAGGCGCTCGTATACCCGCGTCGCTGCATTTTCCAGCCGTCGCGCGGGCGGGTGCTCCGCCTCGAACCGGGCGTGCGCGGCGTCGAGTTCGGCGATCGCGGCATCCATGTCTTCGACGTCGAACCACACCTGCAGCGCGATTCGACCGGACTCGTCGATGCCGTTCAGCGAGAGAAATTCGTCTCGTGGCGCCCCAGGGCTCACGTCGTCACTGCCCACCACTAAGTGAGCGAGAGCCAGGCGCTCGCCACGCACGGCGATAACGACTTGGTTGAACCGTACGCCGCCCGTCTCGACAGAGCGCCTGCTTAGATGTGCCCAGTCCGCCGGTGACAGGTCGGTCGTGAAACCGACGATCTTCCGACGACTCTCGACGAGGCCCTCAGGCGCATACAGCTCCTCGAGCGCATCCCAGGCCTTGCTATGAATGGCAGCTATGACACGTTCGGCCACTCGTACGCATGCATTGTCGAGATCGACAACCGGCTTTTCGGGTGGCGCCGGGGCGGTGGGCGGAACGGCGCGCTCGCCGAGAGCCCGACGTGCCCTCTCGGCAAGTGCCGCGGCGCCCTTCCGCTCGTACAGGTCGACCGCCCGGCCGGCGGCGGCTCGCGCTCCCGCGGCATCGCCGGCGGCACCCAAAACCGTTGCCAGGGTGTGGCACGCGTCGCCGTGATCCACCAACAGGTCGGTGTGCCCGGCCACGCTGACAGCCTCCTCGGCCGCCCGCCGGGCCGCGCCATGATCACCGCGACGGGCCAAAAGCTGCGCCCGCAGCGTACGCCAGGCGATCGAGGCCTTCAGCGCGTGACCGGCGAGACGCTCACTCTCCGTGCACAATTCGTCGGCCTCGGCTTCGCGACCGAGCACCAGACACGCTCGACCCAGCAGCGCTGCCGTCTCGGCGGTGTCGGCGTCGAGTCCCATCCGACGAAAGCCGTTGTAGGCCTTACGAAGATGCGGCTCTGCGGTAGCCGGATCGCCGAGCACAAGCTCGACGATGCCCGCGAACTGCTCGACCTCCAAAAACGCATGACGCAGACCGAGTTCGGTGACGGTGCGCCGGGCCGAGTCGATCATGCGGCGCGCCGCCGCGGCCCGCCCGCGGAAGGCCTCCAGCACCGCCTGGCATCGCGTCGACGTCGCCTCGACCGCGGGCGAATCGGTCGTGATTCGCAGCAGCCGCACCACGTCGAGACAGCGGCCGCCCGCGCGCGGCACCGGGTTGGGTCCCCACAGCGCCGCGAGCGGCGCGTTCGCCAAAACCGCGTTCACCCGCCGGTGTTCACGCGCCCGCCGCGCCGCCGTCAGGGCGTCGTCGAGGGCGATCTCGCAGTCGCCGATCCTGCCGAGGCGCGCGAGGCACCCGGCGCGAACGGTGTGCGCCTTGGCTTCTCCCGCCGCGTCGTTCAGTTCGGCCAGCTTGCTGGCGGCCGCGCCCACCGCGGCCTCGACCTCGTCCAGTCGTTCGGGATGGCTCAGCATTGACAGCTGGCCGTCGAAGCATGTCGCCCACGCCGCCAGCCGGGCCGAATCGATTGTCGCGCCCTGCAATTGAGAGACCGCGCCAGCCGCCGAAGCCACGTCGCCCGCGGCCAGCAGAGCCTCGCAACGCGCGATCAGCAGCTCGGCGACCTGGTCGTCGCGGTCGGGCAGCTCGTCGTCAATCTCCTCCAACGCGTGCAGCGCCCGATCGTAGAGGTCGGCCGCACCCTCATAGGCGAGGCGGGTCATCGCCTGGTCCGCCGCGCGCCGACAGTACTCGACGGCCTTGGCGGCGTTGCCGGCCCAGGCACATTCGAAGTAGTGGTGGGCCAGCTCGGCCAGCAGCTCGTCGTCGTCGCCGGCCTCGCTCTCCAGCGTCGCGGCGATGCGCTGATGTAGCCGCATCCGCCGCACGGACGGCAGCTCGGCGAGCAGCGACTGCCGCACGATGGCGTGGTTGAACCGATAGCGGCCGCCGGGCTCCTCGATGACGATGCCGGCCTTGCACGCCTCGTCGAACGCGTCGACGAGGTCGTCGCCGACCACTCGCTCGACCAGTTCCAACGCGAACCGGCTGCCGACGACCGCGGCCGCGGCAAGCGCCTTGTTCGTCTCCGCCGGAAGCCGCGATAGGCGGCGGCTCACGGCCTCGCGCACCCCCTGCGGCAGCGTGCTCTGGTCCCACCGGCCGCCGCTTTCGTCGACGTGCCGCAGGGCCTCGATCAGGAAGAACGGGTTGCCACCGGTCACCGCCGCCAGCGCCCGGGCCAGCTCTTCGTCGTTGTAGCCGGCCTCGGCGACATACGCCGTGACGTCGTCCTCGTCGAGCCCGCCAAGCTGCAGCCGGTCGGCGGTGCCGTCGCGGTGCAGGTCGGCCAGCATCGCCGCCAGGGGATGGGAGCGGTCGAGGTCGGTGCTGCGATACGTGCCGACGATCTGCACTCGGGCGTGCTCGCCGAAACGCAGCAGGTGCCGCAGTAGCAGCAGCGTGGGTTTGGCCGCCCAGTGCAGGTCGTCGAGGATCAGCACGACGGGCGTTCCGGCCGAGGCGATTCCGAGCAGCGCGACGACGGCGTCGAAGAGCGCGTAGCGTTCGGTGTCCGGGTCGGCGCGTGTCGGCATCGCGATATCGGGCAGGGCATCGGAGAGCCCGGGAACCAGTGGGAGCAGCGCCTCCACGCCGCGCAGCCCGCGAAGCGCGCTGCTGCCCATGCACGGCACCAGCGAACGCAGCGCCTCCGCGAACGGCTGGTACGGCGCGCCGAGGTCCTCGTCGCACCGGCCGTAAATCACCAGGGCGCCTTGGTCATAGGCCTGCCGCGAGAATTCGCCGGCCAGGCGCGTCTTGCCGACGCCGGGTTCGCCGGCGATCAGCACGGCGTTGGTGCCACCGGCGAGCGCGCGCTGCCACGCGGAAAAGAGCCGTTCGAGCTCGCGCCCGCGCCCGACGAACGGTCCGGGGCCGGCCAGCACGGCGGGCAGGCTCGGACGCTGCACGGGCTCATCGGTCGGGATGTCCGCCTGCGCATGGTCGTCGGCCGTTTCCAGCCGGAGCTCGAAGACGTGTTCCGGGCGCGCCAGGTTGCGCAGTTCGCGCATGCCCAGATCGGCGAGCAGCACGTCGTCGGGCAGTGAGTCGATGACGAGCTCGGCGGTGGCACCCGAGCACAGGATCTGGCCGCCCACCGCCAGCGACCGCAGGCGCGCGGCGCGGTTGACCGCCCGGCCGAAGTAGTCGCCGTCGCGAAGCTCGGCCTCCCCGGTGTGCAACGCCACGCGGACGCGCATGGGCTCGGCCAGCGCCCACGGCTCGTGAATGATGGCCTCTTGCAGCTCTATTGCCGCGCCCGCGGCCGCCGACGGCCGCTCGAACACCGAGAACGTGGCGTCGCCCTCGCCGCGCGTCTTGATCAACCGTCCGCCGCGTGACGTGACGACCTGTTCGACGAGCTCGTCGTGTCGCGCGAGCGCCACCGCCATGGCGTCGGCGTCGGCCTCCCAGGCGGCCGTCGACCCCTCGATGTCGGTCAGCAGGAAGGTCACGGCGCGCGTCATCACCGAAGGCTGTTGTGCCGCAGGGATTTCCAGCGCGGTGTCCTGTGCGACGATCGCGGCCTCGAGCCGGCGAAGGTCGGGTCCCGGGTCCACCCCCAGTTCGTCGGCGAGCAGCGACCGGGCCCGCTGGTACGCGCCGAGGGCTTCACCCTGCCTGCCGGCCCGGTACAGGGCGAGCATCAGTTGGCCCCAACGCCTCTCGCGCAGCGGCGCCTCGGCCACCGCGGCCTCGAGCTCGCCGATGATCTCCGCGGCGCGGCCGGTGGCGAGCAGCGCGTCGGCCCGATCCTCCACGAGCGCGGCATGGCCCTCGATCCACCGCGTCTTCTCGGACGTCCCGCGCCTGCCGTCGGGCAGTTCGGGGATCCCGCGCCACAGCGCAAGCGCCTCCTCGAAGCGGGCCACCGCCTGGCTGATGTCGCCGGCGGCGGCGGCGTCGCGCCCCAACCGGGCGGCCGCCTTGTAGCGCAGGGCGTCGACGTCGCTTTCGGCGAGGGTCCAGCCCGCGCCCGCCGTCAGGACAAACCCGTCACCCAGGACGCGGCGCAGCGAGGAGATGTGGGTCTGCAGGGCCTTGGCGGCGGTGCGCGGCGGATCCTCGCCCCAGAGCAACTCGACGAGGGTGTCGGCGGACACGACGGAGCCGCCGTGCAACCCGAGCATCGTGAGGATGGCGCGCGGCTTGGCGCCCGGCACAGTGACGGGCGCCCCGCCCTGCCGGACCTGGAGAGGGCCCAAAACCCCCAGTTCCACCCATGGAAGCGTACTCACATTGCCATCGTCGGTGGGGCGATTCAATGCATGGTCAAGATCGAGTAAAGCCGCCCCGGAGCTGCTGGTGAATGGTCAGAGCGGCACCCAGGTGCCGCCCACGTAGACACCCCATTGGTGGTAGCGGTTGCTCCACATCGGTGCGTCCGGTGACCACGCCGGCCGTGGCGGGGGCGGGGGCACGTCCTGCGGTGCATAGGCGGGCGCATATGGCGGTGGGGGTGTGTACCAGGCCGGTGGCGGCGGCGGCAGTTTGCACTCG
This sequence comes from Mycobacterium sp. NGS26, assembly GCF_059813025.1. Lineage (NCBI taxonomy): Bacteria > Bacillati > Actinomycetota > Actinomycetes > Mycobacteriales > Mycobacteriaceae > Mycobacterium > Mycobacterium sp. NGS26. Next base: position 653,310 of record NZ_JCALDU010000001.1, on the reverse strand, counting down.
TTGGTCATCTGATTGAACGACATGTTGGGGGCGCATGCCGCCGAGCTGGCGCCCGGGACCGCGACCGCCGCCGCCATCGACACGAACAGGGCCGCGACAACGGCGGCCAGACGACCGAACCACCTCATGGCGGGCCTCCCGGATGGACCATCCAGACCTTGGTTCGCTTCAGCCTAGGCCTTGGATGCCCCTAAGTCACCGCGTGAATCCCCATTGGGCTTCGTTCGACTCGGTGTTGACGTGCGCGGCGGGATCCTCGTCCGACTCGCTGTGGAACGGGTGGGCGACGGTCGGTGTGCGGTCGCCGATCTCGGTGATCGCATGCACCGGGCAGTCGAGCAGGGCGCGCATGACCTCGTGGCGGTCCGCCTCGGCAACGGTGCCATCCCCGATGAGCGACGCGTAGCCCCAGTCGTCCAGGGAGAAGTAGCGAGGCGCGTGCTTGGCGCAGATGCCGAAGCCGTCGCACACCGTGCGGTCCAAACGGATTTTCATGCTTGCCTCGCAGCCTCGGCCTCGTAGGGGCGATCGAAGCGGAACGGGCGGTCACCGCAGTCCGGGCAGCCGTCGTCGAGATGCCGCGCCACATCGTCGGGGAACTGGCCGAGCAGGCTGGCGGCGACATTGGTGGCGGCGTCCAGCGTCGCGCAGGCGCCGCGCCCGCGCAGCACCACCGACCAGCGGCGCAATCGGTCGACGTCTTCGGTCGTCGCGGCGCCGTCGCGCAACGCCCCGCCGACGGCGGCCATCGCGGCCGTTCCGTTGAAACACGACCCGCACTGCCCGGCGTTTTCGCGATCGAAGTACGCCAGCACCGACGCCGCAACCGCGATCGGGCAGTCGTCGGTGATCAGCGAGATCGCGCCGCAGCCCAGGCCGCTGCCGAACCGTCGCATCGTCTCGTGGTCCAGCGTCGTCTCCAGCACGTCGCGGTTGAGGAAGCCGGCGAAATAGCCGCCCAGCAGCGCGCCCCGCACGTCATCGGGCGAAACGCCGTGCAGCGCAAGCAGTTCGGTGAACGGCAGGCCGTGGGGAAGCTCGTAGAGGACCGGCGGCCGGCCGGCGCCGGTGATGGTGGCCAGGAAGGTGCCCGACGACAGCGGGGTGCCCTGCGAGCGGAAGCTCGCCGAGCCGTGGCGCTGCAGATACGGCAGGTTGGCCAGGGTCTCGACGTTGCTCACCAGGGTGGGCCGCCCGCCCACGCCCGATTCGAACGGGCGCGGGGGCTTGTCCGTCGGCTTGGCCGGGCCGCCGTTGAGCACGCGGACCGCCGCGGTCTCCTCGCCGGCCACGTAGCCGGGCTGCACCGTGATCAGGTCGACGGGAACACCGAACACCCCCGGGTCGACTTCGCCCAGAGCGGCTTCCACGCTGTGCGCCGATTCCGGGTCCGACACGTACACGTAGGCGCGGTCGGCCGCGACGATCGCCGCGGCCAACCGCAATCCGTCCAACACCAGGTGCGGGCGGTGGCGCAGCAGCCATCGGTCCTTGACCGAAGCCGGTTCTCCCTCTTCGCCATTGGCGACGACGACGGCGCCGCCCGCCGCGCGTCCGTTGTCGCGCACAGTGCGCAACTTCACCGCCAGCGGAAAGGCCGCACCGCCGCGGCCGACCAACCCGCTGGACTCGACCTCGCCCAGCAAAGCGTCGGCGTCGGCCAGCGGTGGGTAGCCGCCGAGACCGCGATACGCGGCGAAGTCCTCGCGGCCGGGTTGTTCACCCAGCAACCGGCGTTGGCATCCGGGCGCGCTGGCGATGGTGATCTTTGCGGATTGAGTGGTGCTCACGGCCGGCCCGCCATCGTCTTGGTTAGGCTTGCGCACATGCGGACTGCGGTGGTGCGCGTGAACGTCGACCCGGGAAGCGTGCTCACGCCGGAGCAATTACGAGACGGCATGGCAGCGCTCCTCGAGCTCGCCGGTGAGGCCGGCGTCGACGTGGTCGAGAACGATCTCGCCACCATGCCCGCCCGTCGCCGCGACGTCGAATTGCTGGTGGCGGCCGAAGATGGAGATTCGGCCAAGGGTGTTGCTATTGCGTTGTGCGCCAAGGTGTTCGGCACCAGTCCGGCGCCGGGTGTGGTCACCTTTATCAGCCGGGGCACCGACGCCGACGCGCACGGTGTGCTGTCCGGGTTCGGGCTCACCGGCGACATCGAGCGGACGCCCGGCGACGACGGGTTCGACATCGTCTACGTGACGCTGCGCGAGGACGACCTCGAGCGCATTCCGGAGAGCCGCATCCACACGGCCCTCGAGGCATCGCTCAACTGTGAGGTTCACATTCGTACCAAATAACACGTCAGGACCCCAAGAATTCGAGGATCGCCGGGGCGGCCTGCACCCACGTGTCGAACATGTTGAAGTGCTGCACCCTGCCGGCCGCGCGATCTTCGGACGCCCGCTCCCAGGCGTCCTCCGGCCAAGGCGGATCGATCAGCTTGGAGCCCTTGATCAGGCAGCTGACCTCCAGCGATGTGCGTTTGGGATGGTCCCAGTCGTTCTCACCGCCGCGAATGATCAACGTGGGCACCTGGATTCGGTCGAACATCTCGTCCTCGACACCCGGAATGGTCTGCCCCGGCTTGGACACGAACGCGTTGAGCCAGCGCAGCATCACCTTGAGGAACTCGTCCTTGTCGAAATCGAGGAAGCGCTGCTTGTTGGCCGGGTTCTCCTCGATGCGGTCGCGCCACTCAGAAACCTTGATCACGCCCTCCATCCCGGTTCCGCGTGCGGCCAGAATGCTCGGGACGATGTAGAAGGACCCCAGCACGAACGTGCCGTAGATACCGCCGACGATGTTCCACACCACGAGCTTCTCCACGAGCTCGGGGTAGAGCATGGTCGTCAGCATGGAATCCCTTGCCCCACCGGAGCCTCCGGCGATGATGCACCGCTGGACGCCGAGCGCGCTCAGCAGGCCGTGCAGGGTCTCGGCGCGCATGTGCGACTCGCTTTGTCCGTAGAACTGCACATCGGACGCACCGCAATTCGGCCGGTCCCACAGCAGCACCCGATAGCCGCCCGCGACCAGCGCCTCGGCGAGCGGGCGCAGACCGGGGATTTCCTTACTGAACCTGCCGCCCGGGGTCAGGACAATGAGATCGCCTGAGTCTCCGAGGATTTCGTAGACGACGTTCCCACCGTTCACCTCGATCGAAGCCACACGACTCTCCTGTAGTTAGGCCATCACCAGAACGTCGTTGCCGACGACGCGCACCGGATAGGTGCGGATACTCCACTCCGGCTTGACCGCGGTGGTGCCGGTCGCCAGCTCGAAACCCCATTGGTGCCAGGGACAGTAGATGTATTCCAGGTCTCGCACCATGACCGCGTCGCCGGGGGCGGTCTCGTCGACGATGGTGCGACCGCGCGGGCGCCCCGAGCACAGCGGTCCGCCCTGGTGCGGGCAGTAGTTGGCGATCGCGTAGAACGTTCCGTTGACGTTGTAGACGCCCACGCCGTGGCGCCCGATCGGCACCAGCTTGTGCGTACCCGGCGGGATTTCGTCTACTGTCGCGACAACGTGCTCGCGGCCCTGGGCGAGGCGGGGTTCGGGCCGCTTGGTTTCTTCGGCCAACTCAGAGCACCCGGACTTGGCCCTCGAGGACCGGCACCGTCTCCGGCAGGTGATAGGTGGCGATGCCGTTCTTGTACATCACCGCTTCCCGCGCCGCCTTGGGAAGGTGCTTGACCAACCAGCGCGGGTCGTCAAACGTCCAGTGCGGGTAGTCCGAGGAGTACAGCAGGATCTTGTCGCACTCCATCCACTCCATCGCGCGGGTCAACTCGGTCTTGTCCTCCGGGTAGTCCAGCGGCTGCGTGGTGAATTTGATGTGCTCTTTGACGTACTCCGACGGCTTGCGCTTGATCTCCACCCGCGACTTGCGCGCTTCGTAGATCGCGTCCATGCGCCACATCAGCGGCAGGATCCAGGTGAAGGCGTGCTCGACGAACACGATCCGCAGCGTCGGGAACCGGTCGAAGACGCCGTCGAAGATCAGGCTCATCACCTGGTTGGCGGCTAGCAGCGAGTAGGTCACCATGAAGTCGTGGTTGTAGCTGGGGTAACCCACCGGCGGGGTGGGCAGCATCTCGTAGTTGCTGCGCGACAGGTGGCAGCTCACCGTGATGTCGTGCTTGGTGGCGGCCTCCCAGATCGGGTTGTACCTGGGGTGGCCCCATGAGGGTCGCGGCTCGGCTTTGATCAAAACCTGCGCCATGTAGGGGTGCCCCGCCCACGTCTCGATCTCTCGGGCCGCGCCCTCGGGATCCTCGACCGCCGCGCAGATCGAACCGCGCCAGCGCTGGTGCCAGTTGTTGTGGCTGTCCAGCCAGTGATTGGCCTGCCAGTGATTCAGCGCCGTCGAGTAGGCCTGGTGCGCTTCGGCCAGGCGCGGGGTGCGGCCGCCTGGCTCCAGGATCGCGATGTCGGATCCGGCCTCCATGATCAGCTGGCGAAACGCCATGTCCGGGTCGCTGCCCGGGAACTCGCCGTCGGGCGGGAAGGTGTCGGTGCGCATCGCGAAGCTGTGCGCGTAGTCCGGCGCGTCGTAGTAGATCAGCTCGCCGATTCGATGGTCACGGAAGAACTTGCTGCGCCAGGGCTCGGGAATGTACTGGGTGATCTCGCCCCGCTTGGGCACCGGGTGGACATCCGAGTCGACGCACCGGACGGCTATGCGCTCGGCGGCGGGAACACGTTCCTGCGTATGGGTCAGGGTCATCTCGAACTCCTAGGTCTCCCTCGCTTCTATTCTGCGACTAGCCCGCGGCCAGGTCGACAGAAATGTCGATCCCGTACAGGTCGGCCGCGTTGCGCCAGCACAGCTTCTCGCGCTGTTCGGCCGACAGCGCCTTGGGCAGCTTCGTGACGTCGCCGCACTGCCAGTGCGGATAGCTGGAGCCGAACATCACCATGTCTTCCTTGCCGGTGAAGCCGAACCACTCGCCGGCGAACTCGGCGTCGCCCGGGCCGTCGAGGCTGCCCTGGACGAAATAGACGTGCCCGCGGAGATAGTCGCTGGGAATCCGCGGCGCCCACGGCGTCTGCTCCAGGTGCGGCCGGCCGAAGGTGTCCATCCGCCAGATGAACGGCGTCAAGAAGTCCGCGGCGCCGTCGGCCCAGACGAACTTGAGGTTGGCAAAGCGCTCGAACACGCCCTCGGCGATCATGTTCATCAGGTGATACACGTAGTTCAGCGCCATGAAGCCGACGTACTGCTCGTAGGTCAGGGTGTGCCCGGACGGGGTCGGGGGAAACCCGATGCCCTCGCCCGTCTCGATGTGCACCGCCACCGGAAGGTTCGCGTCGGCGGCGGCCTCCCACAGCGGCCAGAACTGCGGTTTGCCGTAGAGCTCGCGCGACTGCAGCGGGACACCGATCTGGACGACGCGCGGGTGCGCACGCCACTTCTCGATCTCGCGCACCGCGCCGGCGATGTCGTCGGGATTGACCCGGATGGTGCCGCGGAACCTCTCGCCGAACTCGCCGGAGTCCAGCCAGCGCGACACCATCATCTCGTTGTGGGCGGCATGCAGCGCGCTGCCGAGGTGCCGGTCCGGCATGATGCCGCGGCCCATCGGATGCAGGACGGCCACATCGACCCCCCGCTTCGAAAACAGTTCGTTGGCAACGAATTCCGGATCCGACCCCGGGTACTGCCGGTCCGGCCCCTTGGTGTTCGGCGCGTACTCGCCACCGGGTGCCCCGTACCAGTCCATCTCGTAGTCGGGAAAACCGCGGCTCTTGAACGGCTCACGCAGGAACGAGCGCAGGTCCTTGTTGGACGGGAAGAAGATGTGCACGCTCGCGTCGATCACCGGCGTGCGCGTTCCGTCGGCGTGCTCGATCACGGAAGCCACCCTTCCGGTCGCCAAAGGGGGTCGGAATCAGTCATATGATAGACAACCTAACATTCTGATCGGGCGCCAATCAATGCATTTCCGGTAAGCGTTTCGGTTAAACATCGTCGCTGGTGGTGGGTGGTATTGCTGTCCAACGGGCAAGTAGCGTTCTTCAATACGGATAATACCATTCTCCGGCGGGTTGGCGTCCTAGCCCGAGGGCTGGCCCGGACCGCCCACGACGACGCCGGCGGCCCTCTCCAACGGCTTGATCACCGTCGTGAAATCGGAATCGGGGCCTTGATCCTGCGCGGCCGTCTCCCAGAGTCGCCCGATCGTCTCGGCGACGTCGGTCGGCACGCCCAGCGCCTTGGCCTCGTCGAGGTAGAGCCGCACATCCTTGACCATCAGCCCGGTGGCAAACCCGTAGTCGAAGGTTCGCGGCAGGATCGCGCGGGGAAACTTGTCACGACTCGCGCTCGTCGCGCCCGAGCCCGCGTTGAGCACCTCGATCACCACGCCGGGGTCGAGACCGGACTTGACGCCCATCACGACGACTTCCGCCGTTGCGGCCAAGACGTTGGCCGCGAGGATGTTGTTGACAAGCTTCATCGTCTGCGCCGAGCCCGGCTTGTCGCCGATGTAGAACGGCCGGCCGATCGCCTCGAGAGCCGTTCGTATGGCGCCGAATTCGCTGCGCGGGCCGGACACCATGACGGCGAGCACTCCCGTTTCGGCCCCGCCGACCCCGCCACTGACCGGGCTGTCGATCGCCACGATGTTCCGTTCGGCCAAACGGTCGTGGATTCGCGCGGCCGTGTGGCTCCCGACGGTCGACAGGTCGACGTAGCGCTTGACCCGCGAGCCCTCGATCACTCCCGCCGCACCGGTCGCCACCTCCAGCGACGCGGCGGGCGAGGGGAGGCTGGCCAGCACCGTCTCGGCGCGGTCGGCGACGTCCTTGACCGACGCCGCGGGTTGTGCCCCGAGCGCGACGCCGCGTTCCAGCGCCTCGCCGCGGGCGTCGAAGGCGATGACGGCGTGACCTTCGCCGAGGAGCCGGCGTGCCATGGGAAAGCCCATGTGGCCCAACCCGATAAACCCGATTTCCATGGTTTGCCGCTAGCCCTTGTCCAGCTCGGCGAAGACCTCGCCGGCCGTGCGGAAGCTGTCGACCGCCGCGGGAACGCCCGCGTAGATGGCGACCTGGAGGAATACCTCGCGGATCTCGTCGCGGCTGACGCCGTTGGTGAGCGCCGCCCTGATGTGGGTGCGCAATTCGTGGGGCCGGTTGAGCACCGAGGTCATCGCCAGGTTGAGCATGCTGCGCGTCTTGCGCGTGAGGCCCTCGCGGCCCCACACCGCTCCCCAGCAGTATTCGGTGAGGAGGTCCTGCATCGGCCGGGTGAATTCATCGGCCTCGGCCAGTGCCCGGTTGACGTGCTCCTCGCCCAGCACTGCGGAGCGTATTTCCAGCCCACGCTGGTAGGTGTCGGGATCCAACGATGTTCTCCTTTACCTCATCACAGGCGCACCACGACCGCCTTGGTGGTGGTGAACGTGTCGAGCGCTTCGTAGCCCTTCTCGCGGCCGTACCCGGACTTCTTGAAACCCCCGAACGGCAATTCCACGCCCCCGCCGGCGCCGTAGGTGTTGACGTAGACCTGTCCCGCCCGGATCCGGGCCGCGAGCCGGTGCGCGCGCGAGAGGTCGGTGGTCCATACCGCACCGATCAACCCATACTGCGTGCCGTTGGCCAGTTTGATCGCGTCGTCCTCGCCGCAGAATCTGTTGATGGTGAGAACGGGACCAAAGACCTCCTCCTGGGCGATGGGCGATGCGGGATCGACGTCGTCGATCACGGTGGGCGCAAAGTAGGCTCCGTCGGCCAGCTGGATGTCCTCCGGCGGGCCGCCGCCGCAAAGGATTTCGCCCTTGGCGTTGGCATTGATCATCGATTGCACGCGCCGCTGTTGCTTGCGCGAGATCAGCGGTCCGAGGTCGCGGTCCTCGGTGCCGGGCCCGATCGTTGCGCGCCCCATCAAGCCGCAGACCATGTCCACCAACGTGTCGTGGATCGAATCGTGCACGAGCAGCCGGGAGCCGGCCGAGCATGTTTGGCCCGCGTTCTGCAGGATCGCCTTCACGATCGCCTCGGCGGCGCGCCCCAGATGTGCGTCGGGGAAAACGATCTGCGGTGACTTTCCGCCCAATTCCAACGTCGTGGGCGCCACCCGGTCGGCGGCGGCGTGGGCCACCACCGAACCGATCTCGCTCGATCCGACAAAGCTCAGGTGGTCGACGTCGGGGTCCGCGGTCAGGGCGGCGCCGGCTTCGGCGCCCAGCCCGGTGACCACGTTGAAGACGCCATGGGGCAAACCGGCCCGAACCGCGAGTCGGGCCAATTCCACTGCGGTGCGCGGAGTTTCATCGGCCGGTTTCACGACGGCACAGTTGCCGACCGCGATGGCCGGGGCCACCGCGCGGGCCAGCAATTGCATCGGGTAGTTCCAGGCGACGATGTGACCGGTGACGCCGAAGGCTTCGCGTCGGGTATAAGCGTGCAGATCCGTTGACAACGGGATGGTTTCGCCGCGATAGGTGTCGATGGCGTGGCCGTAGAAACGAAAGTAGCGCGCGGCGACGGTGGCGTCGGCGCGGGCCTGGCTCAACGGCTTTCCGGTGTCCTCGCTTTCGATGCGGGCCAACCGATCGTGATCGTCGTCGATCAGATCGGCGATCCGCGTCAGCAGCGTCGCCCGGTCCGCCGGGGGTGTGCCCTGCCATCGCTGCGATGCCGCTCGCGCCGCGGCGACGGCGCGGCCGACTTCGTCGCCGCCCGCGCGCGCCACCTGCCCGAGGGGCCTACCGGTGGCCGGGTCGACGTTGTCGTAGACGTCCGCCGAGGCCACCGATTCGCCGTCGATGAACGACTGTGTGATGGTCACGGTGGCCCCTGACTGTCGTGCGTCGCATTCAACGAGTATCTATACGGTACTGTATATTTCTGTCGATGGTGACGACTCGACGGGGGCGGCCGACTCAGGCCGAAGCCAAGAAGCTGCACCAGAAGTTGCGCAAGGCCGCGGTGGCGACGTTCGTAAAGTATGGCTACGACGGCACCACCATGGAAGCGATCGCCAGGGCGGCCGGCATCACGCGGCGCACGCTCTATGCCCGCTATCCGGATAAGCGCGCGGTGTTCGTCGACGTCATTCCCTGGGCGCTGACCCGCAAGACCGAGCGCGAAGCCGACGACATCGATGAGGGCGATCTGCGCGCCTCCCTGATCGCGCTGGGGCGCGCCGGGCTCGCGCGCGCAATCGACCCGGACATCGTGCGGTTGACCCGGATCGCGATGAACGAGTCGGCGCGCTTTCCCGAGTTCGCGATCAGTGCGCACTCGATGACATGGTCGGCGCGCCACCGCCAGGTCATGGACCTGCTGCGGCGCCACCAGGAGAACGGGAGCGTCGAGGTCGAGGACCTCGAGTTAGCCGCGGGCCACTTCATTGGCATGATCGAGCATCTGCCCGCGCGACTGGCCGACTGCGGCATCTATCGCAGTGCCGACGAGGAGGAACGCAACTTGCAGCACGCCGTCAACCTGTTCCTTCGCGGCGTCCAGCCCCGCGACTGACCCGCCACCCGGTCTCCCGCGATGGTGTGGCCAGATCTTGTACTGGTGCACGGTGGCGCGCACGCCGCCGATTGCTGGGATCTCACCGTCGCCGAATTGACCCGGCGCGCACCCGAATTGCGCGTCCTCGCGGTTGATCTGCCCGGCCGTGGCGGCAAGCCGGCGAATTTGGACACCGTCACCATCGACGACTGGGTGAACTCCGCGGTCGCCGACATCGAGGACGCTGGGCTGGGCGACGTTGTGGTGGTCGGGCACTCGATGGCCGGGCTCACCGTCCCGGGCATCGTCGCGAAACTCGGGGCGGCGCGGGTGCGCGAGATGATCCTGCTGACGGCGTTCGTCCCGCCGCAGGGAACGTCGGTGGTGGACACGCTGCGCGGACCGTTGGCTCCGTTGGCGAGATCGGCCGGCCGGGTCGAACGAAAGTCGTTCCCGATGCCCGCGGTCCTGGCGCGATACGCATTCTGCAACGGCATGACGCGGCAGCAGCGCAGGCTGACGCTGTCGCGCCTGTGCATGGAATCCCCGAACGTGATTTTCGAGCCGGCCGACCGCAGCGACCTGCCCGCCGACGTTCCGCGGACGTGGATCATGACGCTGGCCGACCGGGCACTGTCGGTGCGTCAGCAGCTGTACGCGATCAGATCACTCGGCGGCGTCGACACCATGATCTGCATCGACGCCTGCCATGACGTGATGTTCTCGCAGCCCGGACGCCTGGCCGCCATCCTGGTCGAACGTTGCCGGTTGCGCGCCCGAGGATCTGACACCACTCGTTGAAATTTGTCATTGACATTTGTCAGTGATGAGCGTCACCATATAAGATGATGACGGCACAGGCGAACGAAAGCCCACGGGGACGCGAAGCGCAGCGGCTCGAGACGCGCCAGCGCGTGTACGACGCGGCGATGGCGGAGTTCAGGAGATCGGGCATGGCGGATGCCGATATCGGCGCCATCATCTCGGCGGCCGGCATCGCCCGCGGAACCTTCTACTTTCACTTCCCCACCAAAGAACACGTTCTCGAGGAGGTCGAGCGCAACCTGGTCACCCGGCTCGCCGGTGACTTAACCCGCTTTGTGGCCTCGGAGCCCGACCTCTGGTCGACCATGTCGGAGGTGGTACGCCTAGTCGTGGCGGCAGAGTCACGGCTCGGCACCAGGCTGTTCAGAGATGTTCTGGCACTGCATTTTTCACAGACGCGCCCGCCCGGATTCGGTAAGCCGGCGGACCATCCGCTCGTAGCGCTCCTTGCGCAGGAGATCGCGCGGGCGCAGCTGCAGGGTGTGGCCCATCCGGACGCCAACCCCGAAAACAGCGCGCTCTTCTTCTTGCTGGGGTTCTACGCGCTGCTCGTCACCCACCACGACTCCAAGTCCGCACGCAGTCGCGTGATCGGTGAGTTTGTCGCGAGCACGCGCCGCGGCCTGGAGGCTCGGTAAACCGACCGGGTGTCGATCGAACGATTGGAGATTCAACCGTGTGGCAGGAATTGGTGCGCCTTGGCATCGGATGGGGCGGGGCCGCCGTGCTGGTCGGCTTTTGGTACTACGTGATGCGCGGCATCGGCACCTTCTGATCGAGAGGCCAACCGTGAACGAGAGAGAGCAGCAACGAAGGCGGGCGCTGATCGTCTTTCAGATCTTCATTTACGGCTACCTGCTGCTCATGTTCGGCATCCAGCTGTCGATGTGGGCAACCCGGAACTGGTAGGAGCAAAACGTGAATCTGCCGCTGACCAACCGGATTTCCGGCATTTCACTCGACGACCAACTCGAGCAGAGCCGCCTGGCGCAGCGCCGCGCCGACAGGTGGCTCATCGCCGGGACGTTGCTGATGGGGGCCAACGTGCCCGGCATCTTCGGCCTGCCCTTGTTCCTGTACGGATTGGCGTTGCTTCGACGGGCACTGAAATCGGGCCTGTCGGTGCGGCCGATCATGGTCACCTTGATCGGCTACCTGGTCATCCTCGATGCCGGACTGAACCTGCAGGGCTGGATCCTCGACATGGTCGCCAACCACACCCTCATCTACCGGGTCCTGTACACGGCATGGGGCAACGCTTTTGACGCCGGATACTTCTGGCATTACAACCAGCTCTGGATCGGTGGGGCGAGCGCTCCGGGGGAGAAGGGCTGGGAAGTCGCGCTCATCCTGACTGTGTTTCCGATGCGAATCGCCGCAGCCATCGCCTTCTTGCAGATGAAGCGATGGGGCTACCAGTGGCTGCTGGTGACCTGTTGGTTCGGCGTGGTGATCTGGGTCGGTTACGTGATGAACATGACCGTGTACGCCGACGTCCGTTATGCCGGCGTGGTTTTCCCGGTCCTGGGGTGGTGGATCTACGACATCATGTACATCACCCCATTCCTCGCGATCCCGTACCTGCACACCGTCAATCGCGAAATCTTCTCGGACTAAGGAGAACCCAATGAGCGCATCATCCACCGACGAGAAGTTGCCGGGTGAAACCACGGATCTGCCCCTGGGTACCGCCAAAGAGTATGCGCGGCTGCACAAGTGGCTGCGGCGCGGCATCATGGTGTGCCTGGTCGGTCTTGTCCTCGAGGGCGCGTTCACCCTGCCGTTCCTGGCAGTCTGGTACGGCTACCCGACCCTGAGCTTCCGCGACATCTGTAGCGAGCTGATGAAGGTGCGCTACAACAACGAGTCGTTGGAATGCCAGTACCCCTACCCGTTCCCCGGCCCACCGATCAACGGCGCACCCGAGGGGGCGGGTATCGCCACGGCCAAGGATCGATGGGGTATTCAGCCGGTACCGGAGTACCCGCGGCTCGGCTTCCGCGAGCTGGTCAGAATCCACGATCAGCGGATTGCCCGGCAGCAGGCAGAGCACAACGCGCCGCATTAATATACGGTGATGTTTACTTACTAAGGGCCGACGCGAGGAGCTAGGGATGACATCTGCGACCGGGCAGCTGGTGGGGTTGGTCGGGGCCAAGGAGTGCTTTGACATCGCACCCGCCGACCTGCTGCCCGTGCAGCTGGCAGCGGCCAACGAACGGCTGCAGAGCCAACTCGGCTCCATCCCGCTGCTGGCCAACCGGGCGGAATCGGGCGGGGTGACAGGAATCAAGCGGCCCACCGACCTGGTGCCGCTGCTCTTCGCCCACACCACCTACAAGACGTACGCGGAGGGCTGGCTCAACGAGCGGCAGTGGGATCGCATGGGCAGGTGGCTGGCCACCGTGTCCACCCGGGCTGTCGACGGCCTCGACACCGACGGGGTGCAGACCCTCGATGACTGGATCAAGCAGCTGGAGACCGTCGGCCATTACCTGTCGTGTTCCAGCGGGACCGGCGGGAAGCCGGCCATGCTGTCCTGCACCGAGGGCGACATCGAGCTCTCGGCGCGGATCAACATCGAGGCGCTGTTGTGGGCGACCGGCCTCACGCGTGGGGAGGACCGAAAATTCCTGGGCCTGGGCCCGCAATTCGCCGCCCCGCGCGAGGACGCCATCCGCCAGGCTATGGTCGATTGCTTCTCGTCGCGATACCCGCCCTACCAGTTCGGCGACGGCGAGCCGATCACGGTCGGGTCGATGGTGGACATGATCACGTTGCGGCGCAAGCTGGCCGATGGCACCGCACGCCCCAATGAGATCGCGGAGTTCGAACGCATCGCCACTCAGCGCGCGAGTGACATGGACGCCTCGGCCAACAAGGCGATCGATGCGGTGATCGACGCGCGCGACCTGCCGCTGCTGGCGACCGGCATGTTCGCCACCCTGTACCAGATCGCCGAAGGCATCCGCGCCAAGGGCCACGGCGGCGACGATTTCAACCCCAACAACGCGATGATGGTCGCGGGCGGACTCAAAGGCGCCGCGCTGCCGGAGAATTACCGGGAATACGTGCTGGAGACGTTCAATGTCGCCGAGGAGCGGCTGTACCACGCGTACAGCATGCGCGAGATCAACGCGACGTTCCCGCTGTGCCGCGCCCAGCGGTACCACATCTCGCCGTGGGTGATCATGCTGCCGCTGGATGCCTCCGGCGAGAAATTGCTGGACCCCGCTGATGGTGAGATCGAGGCCCGCGCAGCCTTTTTCGACGCTTCGATCGAAGGCCGCTGGGGTGGGGTGATCAGCGGAGACCGGGTCCGTGTCGGCTTTGCGAGGTGCCCATGCGGACACCGGGGTCCGACCGTGGGCCGCGACATCACCCGCTACGCCGACCTGCCGGGAGGCGACAAGATCACCTGCGCGGGCAGCATCGACGCCTACGTGCGGGGAATCGCATGACCGCGTTGCCGGCGCCCCATTTCGTGCAAGGCGCGGTCGTGGAGGGGGACGCCGTCCGCCACAGATCCCGCGATCTGGGTGCCGATTTCATCACTCCCGCAATCGATCTCGATTCCCTCGTGCTGCCGCGGTCGCGGCTGCCGCCGCTGCTCGACGTCAAGCTGGCCGAGATCATCGACTTCCTGGTCGAAACCGGTGAGCGTCTGCATTTGGATCGCAACCCGCACCTTCAGGAATGCCTTGAACTGATCGCGGCCACCAATCCGTTGCCGCGGCGCGTCGTGGAGAATCTCTACCGTCAGGCCCCCTACTTCCTCACCAGGCCGCTGCTGGAAAGCATCGTCGATTCGAACTTTGCCAACCGTGAGGCGCTCGACGGGTGGGTCGAGCGCGTCGACATATACGGCAACAAGGGGGCGATCCGGGCCTTCCCTCCGCGGATGGTGCACATGTTGGCGGGCAATGCCCCATCGGGGTGTGTGTCGTCTATCGCGCAGGGAGCGCTGGTCAAGGCGGTCAACCTGTTCAAGATGCCCTCGAGTGACCCGTTCACCACGGTCGCGGTGCTGCGCACCATGGCAGAAATCGATCCGAAACACCCTGTGGTGCGGTCGATGTCGGCGATCTACTGGCAGGGCGGGGACACCGCGATCGAGCGCACCCTGTACCGGCCGCAGTACTTCGACAAAATCGTCGCCTGGGGCGGCGGCGATGCGATCAACAACGTGATCCAGTACCTGGGACCCGGCATCCAGCTGATCTCGTTCGACCCGAAATCCTCGATCTCGATGATCGGCCGCGAGGCCTTCGACTCCGAGGACCGCGTCGCCGAGGTGGCCGAGCTGCTTGCCGCCGACACGACGGTGTTCAACCAGGAGGCCTGCCTGGCCAGCCGCTACGCTTTCGTCGAAGGCCAACGGCCCCAGGTGGAATCGTTCTGCGCCGAGCTCGCGGAGCGCCTGGGCGCCGACCGTGAGTTCGCGTCGGCCGGCGGCCCGCCACTGTCGACGGAGCGCCGCGAGGAAATCCAGGTGATGGAGGCGATGGGCGACGTGAACGTATGGGGCGGTTTCGATGGCCGAGGCCTGGTGATCCTGTCGGACCGGCCGGTGGAGTTCCAGCCCACCAACAAGACCTCGAACGTAGTCATGGTCGATTCGCTCGACGACGCGGTCCGCTACGTCAACGTCGCCACCCAAACCATCGGCGTCTACCCGTACGAGCGCAAGGCACAACTACGAGACCGGCTGGCCAGCGCCGGGGCTCAACGCCTGTGCCGCTTGGGAACTGCGAACGCTCACGTCCTCGGCAGCCCGCACGATGCCATGTATCCGTTGCAGCGATTCGTCCATTGGATGGGCGACGACGACATCGCATAGGTTGTCAGCCATGGGAGCAAGCAGCGACATCTGGGAAGTGATGTCGACCGCCAGGACCATCCGGCGGTTCACCGACGTGCCGGTCGACGACGTCACCCTGGCCCGGTGCCTCGAGGCGGCCAGGTGGGCGCCCTCCGGCGCCAACGCGCAGGGCTGGCGCTTCGTCGTGCTGCGATCGCCCGAGCAGCGGGCCGTCGTCGCCAAGGCCGCGGCGCACGCGCTGGAGGTGATCGAGCCGGTGTACGGAATGACCCGGCCCGCCGACGACGACGACAGCCGCCGCGCCCGCACCTACCGCGCGACCTACGAATTGCACGACCGGGCGGGCGAATTCACCTCGGTCCTGTTCGCGCAGCAGCACTATCCGACCGCATCCGAACTCCTGCTGGGCGGTTCGATCTTTCCCGCCATGCAGAACTTTCTGCTCGCCGCCCGCGCCCAGGGTTTGGGGGCATGCATGACCAGCTGGGCCTCGTACGGCGGCGAGCAACTGCTGCGCGAAGCCGTCGGCGTGCCCGAGGACTGGATGATCGCCGGCCACATCGTGGTGGGGTGGCCGAAGGGCAAGCACGGGCCGGTTCGCCGCCGCCCGCTCGTCGAGTTCGTGAACCTCGACCGCTGGGGGGAGCCGGCCGGCGACCTGATCGCCGCGGTGCCCTAGACCTCACTGACTTTTCGTCGAGATCGACGCTGGCGCGAAGAAGTGCGAGTGACGTGCACGCTGGCGTCGATCTCGCTGTCCGAAGGCGGTCGCGTCACGTCATACGCCATTTTCGAGATTATTACTTTCGGAAGAGAGAATGGTATTCTCGCCGCTAGGCGACGACAGGAGGCGGCCCGGATGCTGTTGGAGTTCGATGCTGATCAGCGGCTGTGGCAGGACACGGTGCGCGACGTCGTCGGCAAGCAGTGTCCGCCGTCGCTGGTGCGCAGCGTGGCCGAGCAGGGCGTGGACCCCAGCCCGCTGTGGAAGTCGTACGTGGACCAGGGCTGGACCGAGCTGAACGATCCGGCCGGCACGGTGGAGCTCGCGATCGTCCTCGAGGAGTTGGGCCGCGCGACCGATCCCACGCCCTTCCTGGCGACGATGAGTCAGTTCGCGCCGTTGGCCGCGGATCGGTTCGACCCGCACGAGTCGGGTACCGCCGTGCACAACGGGGTGTCGGCGCACCGCGACGCCGAGGGCTGGGTGCTGGACGGCACGGCGCGCCACGTCCTCGACGGCGATCGCGTCGACCGGTTGGCCGTGGTGACCGACGCGGGGGTGTTCCTCGTGCCGGCCAATCGGGTATCCGCCCGGCGCTCTACGGTTTTCGACCCCGTGCTGCATGTCGCCGACCTGTCATTCGCCGAAGTTCGGGTACCCGACAGCGACCGGCTGACCGTCGACTCCGAGCACGCCCACCACGTCGCGCTGACGGGCATGGCGATCCACATCGTCGGCGCCTGCCAGCGCATCCTCGATCTGGTCCTCGAGCACGTCAAAAGCCGGCAGCAATTCGGCGTGCCGATCGGCTCGTTCCAGGCCGTCCAGCACAAGTGCGCCGACATGCACGTCGCGGTGGAACGCGCCCGGGCGCTGGCCTACTTCGCCGCGTTGACGATCTCGGCCGATGATCCCCGCCGCCGGTTGGCGGCCGCGATGGCCAAGGCATCGGCGGGGGAGTGCCAAGCGCTGGTATTCCGGCACGGCCTGCAACTGCACGGCGCGATGGGGTTCACCTGGGAGAACGATCTGCAGTTCGCGCTCAAGCGGGCCAAGGCGGGTGAGCTCATGCTCGGCGGCGCGGCGGAGCATCGCGCGCGGATCGCAGAGGAATATCGTGCAGCTGACTTTTGATCCCGACGTCGAGGCGTTCCGGGCGGAGTTCGCGGCATTTCTCGACGAAAACCTGCCTCCCGCAAGCGAAACCCTGGAGCGCCCGCGTTCGGTTTCGCACATGCCGCAATGGGCGCGCCGTTGGCAGCGGTTGCTGTTCGACAACGGTTGGCTGCTGCCCGGCCAGCCCCCCGAATTCGGCGGGCGCAACGCGACCGTCGTCCAGCAATTCGTTCACCTCGAGGAACTGTGCCGCCGGCGGATCTACCACAGCCTCAACCCGCAGGGGGTGAATATCGTTGCGGCATCGCTGTTGACGTTCGGCAGCGACGAACAGAAGCAGCGCTGGGCGGTGCCGATCCTGCGCGCCGAGATCACCGCCTCGCTCGGGATGAGCGAGCCGAGCGCCGGCTCCGATCTGGCGTCGCTGCGCACCCGCGCGGTGCTCGACGGCGACCACTTCGTGGTCAACGGGCAGAAGGTGTGGACCTCGGGGGCGCACGACGCCGACGTCTTGTTGACATTCGTGCGTACCAATCCGGATGCCCCGAAGCACAAGGGAATCAGCGCGCTGATAATCCCTACCGATACCCCGGGTATCGTGCGCCGGCCGTTCCCGTCGATCTGCGGCGTCGACGACCTCGATTTCAACGAGGTGTTCTTCACCGACGTGCGGGTGCCGGCCGAAAACCTGGTCGGCGAGCTCGATCAGGGCTGGCGGGTGGCCAACGGATCACTCGGGCACGAACGCACCATGATGTGGCTGGGTTTCGCGGATCGCATGGAAAACCTGCTCGCCGATTGGCATCCCGCCACCGAGCTGGAGCGCGATCAGTACGCCACCACGATCATGGACAAACAGGCGCTCCGCCTGCTGGGTTCGGTGGCCCTGGCCCGCGCCGCTCGCGGCGAAGACGACGTGGCCGCGATATCTGTGCTCAAGCTGCTCGGATCCGAAGCCGAACTACGCGGCTTCGAACATGCCCTGCACAGCGCCGGCGCCGACGGGCTCATCCACCCGGGACAGACCGGACCGTACGCGCCGATGAACCTCGACCACTACTTCGCCAGCTGGTTCGAGCGTTATGCGCGAAGCTTTTCCGGCACCATCGCCGGGGGCACATCGGAGATCCAGCGCAACATCATCGCGCAGCGTGTGCTCGGGCTGCCACGCGGCTAGACAAGTTCGCCCTAGCTACCAACGCACCAGCGAGAAGGGGTACGTGCTGCTGCCCCCGGGGCCGCCGCCGCAACCCGTGTCATAGGTCGAGACCAGCTCACCGCCCAGTGAGACCGGATCCCACGAATAGACATCATGCGAGGGAAAGAACTGGACCACGCAGCGCACGCCGTCGGGCACGTCGACGGTCATGGTGTAGCGGCCGTTGGACAGGTAAGCGTCCGCCTTCCAGGGCGCCGCTTGCCCGTTGGGTTGCGGCACCCCTTGGACGGTTCGACATCCCGGTTCGCGAGAAACGCACGGCCGAATCGCCCAAATCCAGACGTGGCCGGGATCGCGGTCAGTGACCACCCGGTAGTTGCCGATCTGCATGTCCGCGTGGGCCGTCGGGGCGAACGTCACCGCGGCCATGATCAGCGCAACGCATATTGCGAACCTCTTCACGGATGCGTCTCCCATCTCCGCGCACGCGATCGGCCTGAATATAACTCGTAGCCACGCCGACCAGGAAGTGGCTCAGTCGATTACTGCGGCTTCCTTGCGTTCGGTAATCGGCCGGGCGAGCTCTTGCTCGTCGCAGATGCGTTGCAGTTTGTCCAGCGTCTCGTCCAGGCCGGCACCGATCCTGCGGCCGGGGGTGAAGGTGGCGGGCAGATTCCGCATGCCCTGAATGACACCGATGGTCTCGTAGTGGACGGTGCCTTCGGGGTCGCACCGGTAGTCGGGCATCCGGTCGAGAACCGCGGTGAGCATGGATTTGAACACGGTGCGCGCCACGTTGGATCCGATGCACCGGTGCACGCCGAGTCCAAAGCTGAAGTGCCGGTTGCCCTTACGGTCGAGGATGATCTCGTCCGGGTCGTGGAACACCGACGGGTCGCGGTTGGCCATCGCCCAGGAAATCCATAACCGCTCACCCTCCCTGAAGTGGGTGCCGTCGAGTTCGACATCGTCGGAGAAGGTCCTGCCATCGCCGGGTGCCGGGGTGAAGTAGCGCAGGAATTCCTCGGTCGCCGGGTCGAGCAGGGTGTCGCGTTCCTTGCTGAGCAGCTCGCGTTGGTCGGGGTGCTGCGAAAGCCATTCCAGCGAGTGGGCGGTCAGGGCCGTCGTGGTGTCGAAGCCACCACCGATGACCAATCCAAGATTGCCCAGAATTTCCAGATCGGGGGCGGGCTCGCCGTCGATGCGCATCTCGAGCAGAGCGTTCACGATTCCGGGTCGCGGATGTTCGCGGATCTCGATCATGTTGTTGACCAGGTCGAGCCCCATCTGCCGGTGCATCTCCGTGACGCGCTGGATGTCCGGGGAGTGCTCGGGTGTGTAGATCGCCGCGTGCGTCGGCTCGCTGTACATCTTCCAGTTCTTGAGCGGAATGCCCATGAGTGCCAGCGTCAGAACGGCGGGCACGACGTTGGCCAAGTCGTCGACGAAGTCGATGCTGCCTTCCTCGATCCTCTCGTCGAGGCAGGCGCGCGTCACATCGTTGACGAACGGCTCCCAGCGCTTGACCGCCGCCGGCGACAGATAAGGGTTGAGCACGTTTCGGTAGATCCGGTGCTCGGGGTCGTCCATCTCCAGGATGCCGCCGCGCACGCCGTTGATGCGGCTGGCCGTCGGGATGGAAATGCCTTTGTAGCCACGCCTCTCGTTGTTGACATCGTGATCGTTGGACACCGCGGGGCAGCGGGCGAGCTCGAACACCTCATGGCTGCCCGCCGCCACCCAATGGCCGCCGTAGGTATCACTCCACGCAATGGGGCACTTGGCGTGCATCTCCTGGGTGATCGCGTTGAACCGCGTGCGGTACTCGGCGGTGTGCCGGTCGAAGTGATACCGGTGCGCTTCACGATCGCTGTCGCTGACGACGTCGTCGACACTCAATGCGCTGTCTCCCTCATTCATCGGTGATGATGATGGCCTGCTCGGGACAGGACCGCGCGGCCTCGCGGACGCTGTCCTGATGTTCTGTCGGCACCTCTTCGTCGATCGCCGACGAAGTTCCGTCGATGTCGCTGAGCAGGAACGAATCCGGAGCGATCATCGAGCACAGGGTGTGGCCCTGGCAGCGTTCGGGATCAACCCAGACCTTCACGGTGTCTCCTTCAGGGATCGGGTGCGTTCAGGTGTTGCGACCGCCGTTGACGCCCAATATCTGACCGGTGATGTAGCCGGCTTCCTCCGACACCAGGAAGGCACACGCCGCGGCGATGTCTTCCGGCTTGCCCATCCGGCGCACCGGGGTCCGGGCGATGGTCTCCTCGATGTCGCCGAGGTAACCCTGCTTCTCCGCGCTGCGCAGCATCGGGGTGTCGATGAAACCGGGGGGCACGGCGTTGACCGTGATGCCGCTCGGCCCGTACTCGAGCGCCAACGACTTGGTGAGCCCATTGACCGCGGATTTGGCCGCCACGTAATGACTCATGTAGGCAGCGCCCGAATGCGTGCTCGACGACGAGATGTTGACGATCCGCCCCCACCCGGCCTCCACCATGTCCGGCAGCACGGCCTGGATCGTGTGGAACACGCCGTTGAGGTTGACGTCGATCACGCGCTGCCAGTCCTCGAACGTGATGTTGTTGAACCGCTTGAACCCGTCCAGGCCCGCGGCGTTGACCAGAACAGTCACCGGCCCGAGCCGGGCGCGTATCGCCGACAGCGCGGCGTCCACCTGCGAGCGGTCCGTCACGTCGGCGGTGAAGGACAGGTCGGCGTCGGACGACCTGAGGTCGATGGTGGCGACGTCGAGGCCGTCGGCACGGAGTCGATGCGCGACCGCGAGGCCGATGCCGGATCCGCCACCGGTGACCACCGCGGTCTTCACGACGAGGCCTCTGCCGCGAACTGGGTCGTCTCAGTCACAAAGAATCTCCCTTACAATTATGAGAACCTTACTCTCGCGCCGAAGCGGCGTGCAACATACCCAGAAAACCGCAGTCGGCCAGCGCCGAGAGTCCTAGCGCGGCAACACAGCATCGATTACGTTGCTGGTCAGCAGGCCGATCTCATTCCTGAGACTTTCTTGAATTCTCGAGACTCGAATGTAAGATTCGCCGGGGAAGAGAATGAAATTTTCGTGACCGTAACCACACCAGGGAGTCGAATGCCAGCGCAGGACGGCCGCGACACGGGGACACCGGCATGAGGCCAATGGAGGGCATCCGCGTGCTGGAAGTCGCCATGTACGGGTTCGTCCCGTCGGCGGGTGCCGTGCTGGCGGAGTGGGGCGCCGACGTGGTCAAGGTCGAGCACGCGGTGACCGGCGATCCGCAGCGCGGGCTTCGGCAGACCGGCATGTTGCGCGTGGAAGGCGACCCGAACCCCAATATCGAGCACGCCAACCGCGGCAAGCGCAGCATCGGACTGGACATGTCGGTGCCCGAGGGCAAGGAGGTACTCTACGAGCTGGCGCGCCGATCCGACGTGTTCCTGACCAGCTTCCTGCCCGGCGCCCGGCAGAAGTTCGGCATCGACGTCGACGACATCCGGGCGGTGAACCCGTCGATCATCTACGCGCGCGGAAGCGCGCTCGGTCCGCGCGGCGAAGAGGCGACCAAGGGCGGCTACGACATGACCGCGTTCTGGTGCCGGGCCGGGACCGCCGCCACCATCACCCCGGCGGGGATGCCCGGCATGATCGCGCCGCCCGGGCCGGCGTACGGCGACACCATCTCAGGCACTAACCTCGCCGGCGGCATCGCGGCGGCGTTGCTCAAGCGCGAGCGCACCGGGGAAGCGTCCGTCGTGGACGTGTCGCTGCTGGGCAGCGGCTTTTGGTCGCTGGGACATACGGTGGCGTTGACAAGGCACCTGGGCCAGCGAATGGAATCGCCGCCGCCCGGCGTGCACGGGGCGCCGAATAACCCGTTGGTGGGGCTGTATACAACGTCCGACGGCCGCTACATATCCTTCGTGATGATGCAGCCCACCAAGTTCTGGGCCGACGTGTGCCGGCATATCGACAAGCCGGAATTGGCCGACGATCCGCGCTTCGCCACCGTCGAGAAGATCGCGGCCAACACACCCGACGCGGTCGAGATCTTGACCAAGGCCATCGCGACTCGCACCCTCGCCGAATGGAGCGAACGCTTTGCTACGCTCGCGGGGCCGTGGGCGCCCGTGCAGGACACCCTGCAGGCGGCCGACGACGCGCAGATCCGTGCGAACGAGTATGTAGTGCGCGCAGGTGAACTCGAACTGGTCGCCAACCCGGTTCAGTTCGATGTCACCGCGCCGAAGACCGGCCCGGCGCCCGGATTCGCCGAGCAGACCGACGAGATCTTGATGGAGATCGGCCTCGACTGGGACCGCATCATCGAACTCAAGACGGCCGGCGCCGTCACCTGATACCGGAGCTGCCAATGTTTGAGCCGAAGGTCGCGGCTGTCGACCCGCTCGTGCGCGAGCGCGGAGGGTCCGGGCCGTCCGATAACGGTTATGCGTTTTCCATTCCACCTGGACGCGGCATGAGTCATAATCTCCGGACGCTGCAAGACAAGTGGTCTCGTTCGGCCCGCCTTGTCTTGGAGCGCCGACTCACGCAACGAAACGGAGGACTGGCGTGAGGGTGGTAGCGGCTGTCACGCCGGAGACGAACGCCGAAATGTGGCTGCCCGCTGGGCATTTCGCCGTCGGTGGCGTGGACCCCGAACCCCCGGTTCAGCTGAACTTACCGGAGCCGTTGCGCAAGAACAAGACTACCGGTCTCATAACTTTGGAAGGATCTGAGGCCGATGTCGGTTAGCCGCGACGACCGGTGGTCACCGGGACTGCCCCAGCTGAGACTGACCAGGAATCTCTCCGGGCCCATGCAGGCGGTTGGGGGTCTCTTCGCGATGTCCGCGGACGCGGTCAAGTTCGCGTTCCGCCGGCCGTTCCAGGCACGCGAGTTCCTGGAACAGTCATGGTTCATCGCGCGCGTCGCGCTGGCCCCCACGTTGCTGGTGGCAATCCCGTTCACCGTGCTGATCAGCTTTACGCTCAACATCCTGTTGCGCGAACTCGGTGCCGCGGACCTGTCCGGCGCCGGTGCCGCGTTCGGGGCGGTCACCCAGGTCGGCCCGCTGGTCACCGTGTTGATCGTGGCCGGTGCCGGCGCCACCGCGATATGCGCGGACCTGGGGTCGCGAACCATCCGCGAGGAGATCGACGCGATGGAGGTGCTGGGCATCAACCCGGTGCAGCGGTTGGTTACGCCGCGGATGTTGGCGTCGGGTCTGGTCGCGCTGTTGTTGAACAGCCTGGTCTGCATCATCGGCATTTTGGGCGGCTACACGTTTTCGGTGTTCGTGCAAGACGTCAACCCCGGCGCGTTCGCCGCGGGTATCACCTTGCTCACCGGGGTGCCCGAGGTGATCATTTCCTGTGTCAAGGCAGCGCTTTTCGGCCTCATCGCCGGACTGGTCGCCTGCTATCGCGGCCTGATCATCACCGGCGGCGGCGCCAAGGCCGTCGGCAACGCGGTGAACGAAACCGTGGTGTATGCGTTCATGTCCCTGTTCGTCGTCAACGTGGTCGTCACCGCGATCGGCATCAAGATGACGGTGAAGTAGGGGGCTGCGGTGGCGCTGAGAGCTGTATATCCACGGTTGAGCCATCAACTCGAAAAGCCGGTCGGCGCGCTGGGGCGGATCGGCGACCACACCCTGTTCTACGGGAAATCGCTCGCCGGCATACCGTTTGCGGCGGTGCATTACCGCCGCGAAGTCATTCGACTGATCGCCGAGATCAGCATGGGCGCAGGCACTTTGGCGATGATCGGCGGAACCGTCGTGATCGTCGGGTTCCTGACCCTGGCGGCGGGCGGCACGCTGGCCGTTCAGGGCTACAGCTCGCTGGGCAATATCGGTATCGAGGCGCTGACCGGCTTTCTTGCCGCGTTCATCAACGTGCGTATCTCGGCACCGGTGGTCGCCGGGATCGGTCTGGCGGCGACCTTCGGCGCCGGGGTGACCGCCCAGCTGGGCGCCATGCGGATCAACGAGGAGATCGACGCGCTGGAAAGCATGGCCATTCGGCCGATTTCGTACCTGGTGAGCACCAGGATCCTGGCCGGAATGCTCGCGATCACGCCGCTGTACAGCATCGCCGTCATCCTGTCGTTCGTCGCCAGCCAGTTCACCACGACGTTCCTCTTCGGGCAGTCCCAGGGTTTGTACCATCACTACTTCGACACGTTCCTGAACCCGATCGACCTGTTGTGGTCGTTCCTGCAGGCCGTGTTGATGGCGCTGACCATCTTGCTGATACACACCTACTACGGGTATTTCGCTACCGGCGGGCCATCCGGTGTCGGCAACGCGACGGGTAACGCGGTGCGCACCTCGCTGATCGTCGTGGTATCGGTAACGCTGCTGGTCTCACTTTCCATTTACGGCAGCAACGGCAACTTCAACCTATCCGGGTAGGAGAGGATGGGAACAGAAAAGTGACGGGAAACCTCGGGCCGGGCCCCATCCACCGGTCTGAAACCACCAGTGCCGCAACGCCGATCGGCGCCGCGCCGGGGCAGCACTTCGGCGCCCGTTCGTACGCGCGGCCCCTGGCCGGCCTGGCCACCGTCGCGCTGGTCGTCGGGATCTTCGTTCTGGCGGTGGGCCTGTTTCAGGGCAGCTTCACCCCAAGCGTGCCGGTGACCGTGATCTCGCAACGCGCCGGGCTGGTCATGAACCCGGACGCCAAGGTGAAGATGCGCGGCGTGCAGGTGGGCAAGGTCGCCTCGATCGAATCGCTGCCCAACGGCCAGGCGGCCATTCACCTGGCGATGGACCCGTCGCAGCTGCACTTCATTCCGAGCAACGTGCTCGTCAACATCGCGTCGTCGACGGTGTTCGGCGCGAAGTCCGTCGAGCTGGTACCGCCCGAGCAACCCTCGGCGCAGCGGCTACACAGTGGCCAGACGCTGCAGGGTCAGCACGTCATGGTCGAAGTCAACACGGTGTTCCAGCAACTGGTTTCGGTGCTGGAACACATCGACCCGCCGAAGCTCAACGAGTCACTGGGTGCGCTGGCACAAGCGTTCAGCGGGCGGGGCCCACAGCTGGGCCAATCGCTCTCCGACTTGGATTCGTTCCTGGCCAGGCTGGAGCCGAGCCTTCCCGCGTTCAGGCACGACCTTGCCGTCCTGCCAACGGTGTCCAACGCCTATGCTGACGCGGCGCCGGACCTGGTGAAGACCGCGGCCAACGCGACCACGATCAGCAAGACGCTTGTCGATGAGCAACACAACCTGGATGCCTTGCTGATCAGCGCGATCGGCTTGGCCGACATCGGCAACAACGTCTTGTCGACAAACCGCCAACCGCTGACGAATGTGTTCCATCTGCTGGTGCCGACCACCGATCTGACCAACGAGTACCACGAGGTGTTCACCTGTGCGTTCGGTGGCCTGATCACCATCGGGCACGGTTCGCCGTTGTCGGAACCGAGCATCAACATATCCGCGAGCCTCACGTGGGGCGGCGAACGTTACCGGTATCCGACGAACCTGCCCAAGGTTGCGGCGACGGGTGGCCCCCAGTGCATGGGTCTGCCGAGGATCCCGTTCAACTCGAATCCCAAGCAGCTGATTGCGGATATCGGGGCCGACCCGGTGGGGTACGGAAACCCACAGCTGCTGATCAACTCCGATCTGCTCAAGCAGCTGTTGTACGGCCCGATCGCCGGTCCGCCACGCAACTCCGTTCAGGTCGGGATGCCCGGATGAGGACACGCGCCACGCTGATCAAATTCGCGATCTTTGCGGTCGTGATGGCGATGCTGACCGCCTTCCTGTTCTTCATCTTCGGCCAGTACCGGACGGGTGCGACGACCGGGTATTCGGCGGTGTTCAACGACGTGTCGCGTCTCAAGCCGGGGCAGTCGGTGCGGGTAGCCGGGGTCCGGGTCGGCACGGTAAACAGCGTTGCGCTGCGGCCGGACAAGAAGGTCGTGGTGAAGTTCGACGCCGACCGCAACATCGTCCTCACCGAGGGCACTAGGGCGGCGGTCCGCTACCTCAACCTGGTGGGCGATCGCTACCTCGAGCTCGTCGATGGTCCGGGCCCGACCAGGCGTCTGCCGGCCGGCGGTCAGATTCCCGTCGATCGCACCGCGCCGGCGCTCGACCTCGATCTGCTGCTCGGCGGACTGAAACCCGTTACCCAGGGCCTGAATGCGCGCGATGTGAACGCGCTGACCGCAGGACTGCTGCAGGTCTTCCAGGGTCAGGGCGGGACTCTCGACTCGCTGTTCACCAAGGCGACATCGTTTTCGAATACCTTGGCCGACAACGATCAAACCGTCCAGCAGCTGATCGACAACCTCAACACGGTGGTGGCGTACATCGACAAGGAGGGCGGTAACTTTTCGGCCGCGATCGATCGCCTCGAGCGGCTTGTCACCGGGCTCTCGAACGACCGCGACACCATCGGGTCCGCGATCGACGCCCTGGACAACGGAACCGCCTCGCTGGCGGATCTGCTGAGCAGCGCCCGGCCGCCGCTGTCGGGCACGATAGATCAGTTGAGTCGGCTGGCGCCGATACTCGACGACGACAAGGACCGCCTCGACGCGGCAATCGGAAAGGCGCCGAAAAACTACCGCAAGCTGGTTCGACTCGGCGCGAACGGCTCCACCATTCCGTACTACCTCTGCATGTTGGAGCTCCGCGGCACGGATCTTCAGGGCAGGACGGTGAAAGCCCCGATATTCCGATCTGAAGCTGGAAGGTGCACGGAACCCTAATGCTCAAGTATCGCGGAGTGGGGCTCATCAAGGCCGGATTCATCGGCGCGGTCTTGATCGTGATGGTCATCCTGGTGGGCCTGTCACCCGACCGGTTCATCTCGTGGGCGACGATGGTCAGGTATCAGGCGCTGTTCTCCGAAGCCGGTGGCCTTGCGACGGGCAACCCCGTGATCGTGTCGGGGATGAAGGTCGGCACGGTGTCGGATGTGAAGCTGCGCCACGGCGACGCCCTGGTGACGTTTGCGATGAAGGGCAACATCCTGCTCGGGTCGGAGACTTCCGCACACATCCGCACCGGGACGCTGCTGGGCGAGCGGACGCTGACGTTGGAGTCCGCCGGCAGCGGCACGATGCATCCGATGGCTCTCATCCCCGTCTCGCGCACGTCTTCGCCCTACTCGCTGACGGAAGCGGTCAGCGACTTCACGACGGATACCGCCGGAACGAACACCACGGCACTGAATCAGTCGTTGGACACGCTGTCGGCCACGCTCGACCAGATCGCACCTCAGATGGGGCCGGCCTTCGACGCGCTCACCCGGCTGTCACGAACCCTCAACAGCCGCAACAAGAACCTGGGCGAGCTGTTCAAGAGTGCCGGCGACGTCACCGGGGTGCTCTCCGAACGCAGCCAGCAGGTCAACAAACTCATCCTCAACTCCGACACCCTGCTCGAAGTGCTGGTGGAGCGGCGACAAGAGATCGTGGACCTGCTGGCCAACACGTCGGCGGTGGCCAAGCAGCTGACGGCATTGGTGCACGAGAACGAAAGCAAGTTGGCACCGACGCTGGAGAGGCTGAATTCGGTGACCGCGATGCTGGAAAAGAACCGCGACAACATCAGCAAGGCGCTGCCGGGCCTTGCCAAGTTCGAGATCACGGTCGGTGAGGGCATCTCCAGCATGTACGCCTATCAGGCGTTCGTCCCGAACTTCCTTGCCCCGCAACTGTTCCAACCGATCATCGACTACCTCTGGGGATTCCGCACGTTCGATACGTCCAAGGGTCCTGGCTATCCTTCACCGGTGCCTCGGTCACTGACTCCCTGGCCGTACAACGGTATTCCGGTGTGCCCCGCCTGCACCTTGGGCGGCAGGATCGGAGGATCACAGTGATCTCGCGGATCCCTCGCGGCAGGTTGACGGTCGCGGCGGCCGTTGTGCTGGTCGGGCTCATCGTTGCCGGCGCCGTCGTGCTCGTCCGTGCTACGGTGTTCGGCCCACAGACGATTACGGCATATTTCACCACCGCCACCGCGATCTACCCCGGTGACGAGGTGCGGGTCTCGGGTGTCAAAGTCGGCAACATCAAATCCATTGAGCCGCAGGGCACACACGCCAAGATGACCCTCAAGGTCGACCACGGCGTGCCCATTCCGGCGGACGCGAAGGCCGTCATCGTCGCCCAGAATCTGGTGGCCGCCCGCTACGTCCAGCTCTCGCCGGCCTATCGCGATAGTGGCCCGGTCATGCGCGATGGGGCAGTTATCCCGGTCGAGCGGACCGCAGTACCGGTCGAGTGGGACGAGGTCAAAACCCAGTTGATGCGGCTGGCAACGGATTTGGGGCCCAAGAGCGGTGTATCGGGCACGTCGGTGGGCCGGTTCATCGACAGCGCCGCCGATGCGCTGAACGGCAACGGCGACAAGTTGCGGCAGACACTCGGTCAACTGTCGGGGGTGGGCCGCATCCTCGCCAACGGCAGCGGCAACATAGTCGACATCATCAAAAACCTGCAGACCTTCGTCGGCGCGCTGCGCGACAGCAACGTGCAGATCGTGCAGTTCAACAATCGCCTGGCCACGCTCACCAGCGTGGTCAACGACAGCAAGTCCGACCTGGACGCGGCCCTGACCGACCTGTCGACGGCGGTCGGCGAGGTGCAGCGCTTCATCGCCGGGACGCGCAACCAGACCAGCGAGCAGATCGCCCGGTTGGCCGACGTCACGCAGACCCTGGTCGATCAGCACACGGCTCTGGAAAATATCCTGCACACCTCGCCGAACGCCCTGGGCAACTTCTTCAACGACTACAACGCCGACACCGGAACCATCGTGGGTGGGTTCGGGATCATGAACTTCGCGAATTCCACGTTTTCGGGTTTGATGGTTCCGCTGCCCGTGCCCGGGTGCACGGCGCTCGGCGCCATCGAGAACGTCACCGCGGTTGAATCGGGCAAGCTGTGTTCGCTGTTCCTCGGTCCCGGGTTGCGGGTGCTCAACTTCAACAGCCTGCCGATTCCCATCAACATATTCCTGCAGAAGTCGATAGACCCCTCCAAGATCCTCTACACCGAACCGCGCCTGGCACCCGGCGGCGAGGGGCCGAAACCGGGACCGCCCGAGATCCCGCCCGCGGTATCGGCCTACACCGGTCTGCCCGGTGATCCGGTTGGACCGCCGGGGGCGGTGCCGCCGGCGCGGATACCGGGTGCGGCGATGCCGCTGCCGCCCCCGCCGTCGACACCGATGGCACCACCACCACCGGCGCCGAGCGTGTCGGGCATGCTGCTGCCTGGCGAAGGGCCCCAACAATGATCGCCCGGGTAGCGCGGCGGGTGTTCGCGGTCGGCTCCTGCGTGATGTTGACGGTGACGGGATGCGCATTCCACGGCCTGAATTCACTGCCGCTGCCCGGCGCGGTCGGACGCGGGCCGGGGGCCAACATCTACCACGTCGAACTCCCGAATGTCGGTACGATGGAGTCGAATTCGCCGGTGATGATCGACGACGTCGTAGTCGGCAGTGTCGGGACGATGAGAGTGCAGGGCTGGCACGCGGACGTCGAGATCTCGGTAAAGCGCGATGTCGTCGTCCCGGCCAACGTGGTGGCCACCGTCGGCCAGACCAGCCTGCTGGGGTCGATGCATGTGGAGCTCAATACGCCGCTCGGCCAGCAGGGAACCGGACGGCTGCAGCCGGGCGCCACCATCCCGCTCAGCCGGTCGTCGGCCTACCCCTCGACCGAGCAGACGCTCTCGTCGCTGGGAGCGGTCGTCAATGGCGGGGGGCTGGGACAGATCGGCGAGATCGTCCACAATTTCTCCGTCGCCTTGTCCGGGCGGGAGGGCGCCGTGCGTGATCTGATCACCCGACTCGACACGTTCGTCGGAACACTGAACGACCAGCGGGACAACATTGTTGACTCCATTCATGCGCTGAACCGGCTTGCCGGCACATTCGCCGACCAGCGCGACGTTCTCACCCGGGCGCTGCAGAAGGTACCGCCCGCGCTCGATGTGCTGATCAAGGAGCGCCCACGGCTGACCGCCGCCCTGGACAAACTTCGCGTCTTCAGTAACACCGCCACCCGGCTGATCAACGACTCCCAGGCCGACCTGGTCAAGGATCTCAAGAACCTGGAGCCGACCCTCCGTGGGCTCGCCGACGTCGGACCCGAATTGGGCACGGCGCTCGCGGCGGCGTTCGTGTTCCCGTTCACGCAGAACTTCGTCGACCGAGCCGTCCGAGGCGACTACTTCAACCTGCACGTCGATTTGGACCTGTCGATTCCACGCCTCAAGCGCGGACTGATGTTGGGGACCCACTGGGGCCAGCTGGACCAGCCGTTGGTACCGGCGCCCGGGGACCCGTATTACCTGCAGTACACCCACGATCCGCTGCACGATCCCGTGCGGCCACCGTGGGTCGACCCGGCGGCCCTGCCTCCGCTGCCCGGGCCTCCGCCGGGTGCGGCACCGTTGCCCGGGCCTCCGCCTGCTGCACAGGCACCGGCACCGACGGAAGGCGGCGGATAGATGTTGTCGCGCTTCGTTCGGATCCAGCTGGCGATCTTCACGATCGTCGGGATCATCGGCGTGATCGCGATGGTCCTGTTCTACATCCAAGCGCCGACGCTGCTGGGGATCGGCCGCATGACCGTGACGCTGGAGCTGCCGGCCACCGGCGGCCTGTACCGGTTTTCCAACGTGACCTATCGTGGGGTTCAGCTCGGGAAGGTGACGTCCGTCGGTTTGACGCCGACCGGCGCGAAAGCGACGCTGTCGCTTAGCACTTCACCGAAGGTCCCCGCGGACCTGACGGCGGAGGTGCTCAGTGTCTCCGCGGTGGGTGAACAGTACGTGGACTTGCGACCCAAAACCGATTCGCCGCCCTACCTGCACGACGGTTCGGTGATCGCCTCGCGCGACACGAAGATTCCGCAGGCGGTCGGGCCGATGCTCGACCAGGTCAATGCCTTGGTGCAAAGCATTCCGAAGACCAAACTGGGCCAGTTGCTCGACGAGTCGTTCCAGGGCTTCAACGGTTCCGGTTACGACCTGGGGTCGCTGTTCGACTCCACGACGACGGTGTCGCGCGACGCCAACGGCGTCGTCGATCGCACCCGGGCCCTAACCGAAGACACCGGGCCGCTGTTGGATACGCAGGCACGCACCACCGACTCGATCAGAACGTGGGCACGTAGCCTCGCCGGAATTTCGGATGTGTTGGTGAACAACGATTCCCACTTCCGCACCATCTTGCAAAACGGTCCGGAGGCGGCGAACGAAGCTTCCCGGCTTCTCGAACAAGTCAAGCCGACGCTGCCGGTGTTGCTCGCCAACCTGACCACCATCGGGCAGATCGGCGTCACCTACCACCCGTCGCTGGAGCAGCTGCTGGTGTTGCTGCCGTCGGCGGTTGCGATCGAGCAGGCCGCCCAGGCGGAGAACCATCCCGAGGGCACGGCCCAAGGCGACTTCGCGCTCACGATCGACGATCCGCCGATTTGCACGGTCGGCTTCATGCCACCCAACACATGGCGATCCCCGGACGACCTCACCGACATCGACACGCCGGACGGGTTGTATTGCAAACTCCCGCAGGATTCACCGATCGGGGTTCGCGGTGCCCGCAACTATCCCTGCATGGACAAGCCCGGAAAACGTGCGCCCACCGTGGAGATCTGCAAGAGCGACAAGCCATACATGCCTTTGGCGATGAAGCAGCACGTTCTCGGTCCCTACCCCCTGGATCCGAACCTGATCGCCCAGGGCGTGCCGGTGGATGACCGGGTTACCGTCAACGACAGGCTCTTTGGCCCGCTCGAGGGAACGCCGTTGCCGCCGGGGGCGGTGCCGCGCGGCACGCCGCCCGGGCCGCGCGGAGAAAATCCACCGCCGGGCACGATTGGAGCGGCCGTCCCGCCGGTGCCGTCGTCGGGACCACCCCCGCTGGCGCCCATGTCGAGAATGTCGGCTGACCTCCCGCCCATAGCGCCGCTCGACGTCCCGTCACCCGGGGAACTTCCCCCGCCACCCGCCGCGCCCGCACCGCCGCCTCCTCCCGATGCCGCACCACCCGACCCGGCCGGCGGCGAAGGGCCGCAGGCCGCGCCAAGTTCATTCGGGGCCAACGCATCTAAGCCCGCACCGACGGTCGCGGTGGCAAAGTACGACTCGCGCACCGGTCGTTATGTCGGTCCGGACGGGAAGTTGTACCAGCAGTCGGATCTCGTTGCCCCGAAGTCCCACAAGACGTGGCAGGACATGCTTCCCACCTGAGGCCGAGTCAGCCTATCTTGTCCAGGCGCAACGGCATCGTGATATCAAGCCACTGATTTTGCCCACAGGCACCGCTCGGGCCGACCGTCTTGTCCTTTCCGGCCATCGTCGGCGACCCCAGCTGATATCCGCCGTAGTCGTTCACGGGATAGAAAAAGAAAGTCTGCTGTCCGGTGTAGGCGGTGCCGTCCTCGCACCGCTCCCAGTCCCGGACCTCGCGTTTGACCTTCCACATCTCCCCGTCATTCATATATAGGGGCGCACTCCATCCCTGGTCGCTCGTCACCGTGCCGTGGCATTCCTGAAACGTTTCGCACGTCGAGCTGATGGTCCATGTCTGGACGACCGTCGGCTCGCCGTAGTACTGATCGTTCCTCTGCGCCCAATCGCCGATGGAGGTGGCGCGGAATGTGCCGTTGACGGCCACTTCTTCCTTGGTTGTCGCCCGGGCTGTGGATGCCGTGCCCAAACCGCCGAATACGGTGGCGGCCACCAGCGTTGCGGTAGTGAGTGTTCGAACTGAACGCATCAGGCGCTCCTCCACCCGCTTCAATTAACCGACATTGTTATGCGGTTTTCGACATTGCTTGCGGCTTTTCGTGCAATGAGATTAACACCGGTTCGGCTCCGACAAAATGCCGATCGGACCAGAAATGGCAGCGGTCACGACAGCGGATCCAACATCGAGATCAGCCAGGCACCATTGACTTTCGTCAACGTCACCCGGGCGCTGTTCGCGGTTGTCTGCGGTTCCGGCTTCTCCTTGCTTTTGGCGGTCTGGTTGATGAACACCAGCACGACGGCGGAATCCGGGTGTAACTCCGAGACGGCGGCCCGAACCACCTGGGCCGTCTGCGTGACCTGCTTCTGCTGTGCCATCGCCGCGATCTGTTCGGTGAACTTGGTGTAGTAGGCGAGAAAATCACCGGTGAGATATGACTTCGCCTTGGAAAAATCGCGGTCCAGGTTGTCGGGAGAGTACGACAGCACCGCCACGGAACCTTCCGACGCCGCCTGGATCGCCCGGTGGGCCACTGCGTCGCCGACCCGCTGATCCGGCCGGTACAAATTGAAGTACAAACCGGCGGCGACACCCACCGCGGTAACGACCAGCATCGTCGCGACTATCCAACGCCACCTCGCCGCGCACCGGCGGACCCAGCGCCCGATCGTGGCGGGTCCACCGGTGCGAGCCGATCCCGCGGAGCCGGGGGGCGACTCAATGTCGGACGCTGTGGTCTCGATGTCGTCCAGCGACGAGCCAGGCTCGACAGTCATTGCAGGAAGTCGACTTTCGACATCTTGGGCTGACCGCCGTCGCGCTTGAGGCCAACGCTGATCCGCAGCGGGACCGTTGGCCGTTTCGTGTTGTCCGGGTTGGTGACATCGGATTTCGCCGCGACAAGCACGACCGCCGAATCATCGCTGAGCGACTCGACGGCGACGGCTTCCACGGTGCCCTTGCTGGTCACCTTCGATTCCTCCGCCTGCTTGGCCCGCAGGCCTGACAACGCCGACAGCTGGGCCTTGAAGTCGCCCGTGGAGTCGTCGATCATGCGCTGGAAGTCGTCCCTGACATGGTTGGCGTCGATCGACAGAAGCGCCGTGACCCCCTGCCGGGCCGCGGCGGCGAACTCGGCGGTGAGCTGTTGCTTGTGCACGGTGGCGCGGTGCTGCCACACCATGTAGCCGCTCGCCGCGAGGGAAACGGAGGCGAGCACGACGCCGACGCCGGCGGCTATTGCTTTCCGCCCCGGACGTCGGAGCCACCGCGGGCGCGTGGGACGCCGCAGTCGCGGGGGACGCCGCGGCAACCGGATCCGTCTCCGGGTCGACTTCGCGGAGCGCCGCTCGGCGTCTTGGGCAGCCTCGCGCAGCCTCGCGAGGCGGGCCCGAGCCGCCTCGGCGCGCGCTTCCGCCGCGGCAACTTCGTCTTCGGCGTCCACGTCCGCCGGCTCGTCACAACGGTCGGCGTCGGGCCCATCCGGATCTTGCACGGAGAAGCAGCTTATCACTTCGGCCTGGGCTCAACGCCGGCATCGGGTGGCTCCCCCCGAGGCTCTTACATGCGGAAATGCCCGCCCGTCGGGCAACAGGCCGGGGGGTGTTCGGGGGCGGCCGGAACGGACGACCGGCCTGGCCCAGGCGACCTTCTCCGAGGAGGAGAATTTTCTTTCCGGATCTTTGCGGATGTGGCACAGTATTTGCGTGCGATCAATCGTGGCCCTGTTTGCCGCGTTAATCGGCGCCGGCGTGCTGGCGGCGCCGCCATCTTTCGCCGGGCCGACCGTCTGCGACTACCCCGCCTGCACCCCGGGCATCATGCCGCATCAGGTCCTGGGAGCGCCGTGTGACAACACCACCTACTACGTCTTCGGTGTCGACGACAGCAACGTTCCCCCCGCCGCGCAACCCGGACGGCTGATGTTCTGCGGTTCACCGCGGAGATACCAGCCGCGATGGTTCCGGTCACCGCCGATGGCGGGGGTCAAGGACGAAGGCGCCAATTGCCAGAACTACCAGAACTACGTCGCGCAGGCGCCCGACGGTCTGTTCCTGATCTGTTATGCCCACGACGGCATTTTGAGCTGGATCCGCGCCGACACGTAGCCGCACGCATCGTTCGGCCGGATGACACGTCGGTCAGTCGTGTGCTTCCCGATGCAGACCCAGCAGGCGCCGGCTGAGTTCGGTAAGCCGATCGATCAGCGTCTCGTCGTCGATATCGGCGACCAGGGGGTGCATGACCGCACTGCTGATCGCGCCCGAGAACATGGCCGCCTCGATCCGTCCATCCAGACCGGCGTCGCCCAGCAGCACTCGATACACGCGGTCCATGAAACGTCGCAGCGGTTCGTGCTCGGCCAGCAGTCGAACCACCACGGGATCGAACTGCAGCGTCCGGACCAACTGGCGATCGCGAACCGCCATCTCGACCATGCGAACCAACAGCGCGTCGCGCGCCTCCGGCCCGTCGCCGTGCGCTTCCGCTTCCTCGAGTGCCGGGAGCAGTCGACTGAATTCGCGCTCAGAGACCGCGAGCACGATCTGGTCTTTGGTCCGGAATTGGTGGTAGACAGCAGCTTTCGTGATCCCCACGGCGTCGGCGATCATCTGCAGCGATGTACCGCTGGCACCGTGCTCGGCGATCAGGTCCAGCGCGGCATCGAGTACCCGCGTGCGGGCCGGGCTGTGCTGGACGATCCTCAGCTCGCCGTCGGTGTCCGGCTGTCGTGCTGCTCTCACAGAACGAGACTAGCCGATCGGCTATTGACCGAGGCTAGCCGATCGGCTAGTTTCGCTGACTAGTCGTATAGGCAGGCGACCGCGTGGGGAGGAGTACCGATGTCCGACGTCGGCGGGGGCGATGCGACGGCAGGGCGCGTTGCCCGACGGCGGACCGATGGTGAGCTGATTCTGCTGTGGACGTTGCCGGCGACGGTGATCATCTGGATCGCCGCCTTCTTCCTGTTTCCGGCATTCAATCCGCCGATGTCACCCAGCATGTCGGCCGACCAGGTGGCCGCGTTCTATCGCGATCCGACGCACCTGCCACAGATCCGCTACAGCATGATCGTCTTCAATTGGTTCGGCGTCTGCCTGGTCCCGGTGCTGGTTCTGGTCGTGCTGCAGATCCGCAGGATGGCGCATCGCACGCCGATCTTCTCCTACGCGATGCTGGGTTGCGTGGCCGGCGGTCCCACCCTGTTTCTCGTCGCCAACGTCTGCTGGCTGCTGGCCGCCTTCCGTCCCGAGAGAAGCCCGGAGCTGACACAGCTGCTCAACGATTTCGGCTGGATCACGTTCACCATCGTGGTTCCGTTTCTGATCGGGCAAAGCGTGATCCTCGCCCTGGCAATCTATTTCGACGATCAGCCGCATCCGATATTCGGCCGTTGGGTGGCTCACTTCAACCTTCTGGTGGCGGCCGCTCTGGTGCCCGCCGCCTTCGTCGGCGTGTCATTGACCGGGCCGCTGGCGTGGGACGGCTTCTTGACGTTCTGGGTGAAAAACATTGCCATTGCCGTCTGGATCATCGTGATGGGCGTGGTTCTGGGCCAAGCCATTTACCGGGAGCGCGCCGAGAACGCCGGTCCCAGAGAACAACTGGTCGACGCATGAGTGCAGGGCCACTGCCGCAGCGGATCGCCTGGCAGCTGTGGCGCGGCCCCAAGCGGGAGCTGTGGCTGGCTTGGGCGGTGATGATCGTCTTCTACAACGTCTTCTTTGCGATGATTTTCGTGGTGGCGCAAGTCCAGCCCCCGCCGCAACCCACCTGGGACCTCGCGACGCAGGTCCACTGGTTCCATGAACGTCACCTCGGGATACCGATTGGCCTGGGTGTCATTTTCGCCATCACCGGCATGACGGCGATAAACAACGCCCTCATCGCGTATTCGATGCGGCGCATGTCGGTCAGCCGTGCCTTCGGGTACTCGTATCTGCTCATCTACTCGCTCAGCGCGCTTCCGGGCCTGCTGCTGCTCTGTGTCGCGCTGATCGTTGGGACGTTGCGGCCCGAGCGCGACCCGAAGGCGATCGGCTGGCTCTACGACTTCGCCTTCCTGTCTTTCGACGGAACCATGGGAGTGTTCCTGATCGGCTCGCTGATCTGGATGCTCGCGATTCTGCTCGACAAGAATCGGGTGTTCCCCAAGTGGTTCGGCTATCTGAACCTGTGCAACGCGCTCACCGAGGTCGTGGTGGCGCCCTGCTGGATCTTCCAGCGCGGCGTGCTGGCATGGAACGGCCAGATCGCGTGGTGGCTGGACATGGTCGTGTTCGGCGTCTACCAAGTCACTTTCATCGTGATGCTGTTTCGGATGATCCGCCGCGAAGACTTCGGCACCGGGCGCCTGCCCGACCTCGCGCGCAATGGGGTGGCCACGCAATGACGGACCTCGCCAGGAAGGACAAGCCCGCCAGGTTCGTGCCCGGGCAGCCGGACATGTGGGCGTTCGTGTTGTTCGAAACGCTGGTCTTCACCGGGTATTTCGGCTTCTACCTGTTCTATCGCGCCCGAAGCCCCGAGCTCTTCCTGCACTCGCAGGCGCAGCTGGACCTACGCATCGGGGTTTTCAACACGCTGGTGTTGCTGCTGAGCTCCTGGTCGGTGGCGCGGTGTGTGCAGTCGTCGCGCGCCGGCGCCTACCGGGCGGCGCTCAAGGACATCTACATCACGGCCGCATTCGCCGCAATCTTCCTGCTTTTCAAGGTGTTCGAGTGGGCCCGGTTGGTCCGCATGGGACATGGGTTCGACAGCGACGACTTCTTCACCTACTACTTCTTCCTGACCGGGATCCACTTCGTGCACCTGCTGATCGGGTTCGTTGTCCTGGGCATCGTGGTCTACCAACTGCGCAGTCCGGCACGGCGATCCCAGGAGCTCGTCGAAACGTGCGCCACCTATTGGCACACGGTCGACTTCCTGTGGGTGCTCATCTTCGCGATGCTCTACGTGGTGAGGTGATCGGCGATCAAATTCAACAAGAGGCTGCTGATCGTTTGGGTGGTGCTGGCCTCGCTCACCCTGGCCTATCTGTGGATCGACCGCGCCGATCGCGCGAATACCGCCAGCGCCGCGGTCACGTCAGCCGTGATAGTGATCGCAGTCATCAAGGTGCGCATCATCTTTCGGGAATTCATGGAAGTCCGGCAGGCCCCCGTTCTGCTGTGCCGTCTGACCGACGCCTGGGTCGTCCTCATCGCGGCGAGCCTGCTCGCCTGCTACTTCATCGGCACGCTGGTCGGGTAGTTGCGTCCAGGTCGGTGTCTTTGACATCGAGATCGACGCGGGCGTGCACGTTACTCGAACTTTTACGCGCCACCGTCGATCTCGAAGAGACCTGATTGCGGCCCGCGAGAACGCTCAGCCGACGGGTGCCACCGAATCGGCCGTCGTGAACGTCAGGTGCAGTTCGCTCAACCCCCGCAAGATGTACGTCGGCTCGTAGGTGTAGCGGCGCTCGGCGCTCGGCCCGTGGTGGGCTTCGTCGATCTCGATGTGGGACATACGATCCAGGAGGCGCTCGATCGAGACGCGGCCCTCCACTCGGGCCAGCGGCCCACCGGGGCACGAGTGGACGCCGCGGGCAAACGCCATGTGTTCGCGGACGTTCTTGCGGTGGAGGTCGAACTCGTGCGGGTTTTCGAACCGGCGCGGATCGCGATTCGCGGCGCCCGGCAGCACCATCACCACGGTGCCGGCCGGTATGTCGACGCCGCCGATCCGGGTGGCTCGGCGGGCCAGCCGCGAGTCGCTCTTCACGGGGCTTTCCATGCGCAGCGATTCCTCGATGAAATTCGGGATGAGGCTGCGATCGTCGCGCAGCTGTTGCTGGATGTCCGGGCGGTCGCCGATCACCTGCAACGCGCCGCTGAGCAGCTTCGCGGTGGTCTCCTGCCCCGCGGCGAAAAGGAACGTGGCCGAGCGGACCACCTCGATGACCGGCGGGGTCGATCCGTCCGGATACTTCGCATTGGCCAGCGAGGTCAGCACGTCGTTGCGCGGTTCGCGTCGCCGATCCTCGATGTAGGAGCAGAACTTGTCGTCGAGCCATTCCAGCGGGTTGATGCCGACCGACTCGTGGTCCAGGGCACCCACCCGCGCCTCGGGCCGGTCGGCGCCCAGGACAGTGCGGAACTCCTTGTGGTCGTCCTCGGGGACGCCGAGCAGGTCGGCGATCACCAACGTGGCGAACGGCTTTGAGTATTCGGAGATGAACTCGCACTCGCCGTTGTGCAGGAACTCGTCGAGTTGGCGGTCGGCGAGTCGCCACATGAACTCCTCGTTCTGCTTGAGCCGGCTCGGGGTCAGCAGCTTGCTCAGCACCGATCGGGCCCGGGTGTGCTCGGGCGGGTCCATGGTGACCATGTGCTCGTACATCGGGAAGTAGCTGCGGTGCTCGTCGATCTGCGCGCTGATGTCGTCGCCCTCGGGTTGGAAGGGCAGCGGGGGGAAGGGCCCGCCGAGCGCGACGATGTTCGAGAACGTGTCGGGGTCCTTGTAGACCTCGGTGGCCTCCTCGTAGCCGGTGATGGCGACGACCCCGTGGTGCGGCAGGCGCAGCACCGGGTTTTGGCTGCGAAGGTAGTCGAAGTACGGGTGCGGATCGGGGACCAGTGACTGATCGGTGAAGAAGTCGATCGAATCGTAGTCGGTCATCGGTTTGCGTCCCCCTGGGCTGCGTGTTCGGTGGCAAGTCGTGCTGCCGCCCGGTTTCGATATCGAGAATGTGCTGAGCACCTGCTTAGCATGGCGGTAATGTCAGGGTCAAGGTCACGACGCCGCGCCACGATACGATCCGTGTGGTCGGCATGGAAGCGCAGAGAATACGGGGTAATGGCATGACATCGGCCCGCAGAATCGGGGCGCCGGACGCGAAGAATCGCGGCCTGCTGCTCGACGCGGCCGAGCAGCTGATGATCGAGGAGGGCTACGCCGCCGTCACGTCGCGCCGTCTGGCGAGCAAGGCGGGCCTCAAACCCCAGCTGGTGCACTACTACTTCCGCACGATGGAGGAGCTGTTCCTCGAGGTCTTCCGCCGGCGCGCCGAAGAGGGTCTTCAAGTGCAGGCGCGCGCGCTGCAATCGCCTCAGCCGTTGTGGGCGCTGTGGAGGTTCGGCACCGATCCCGCGTTCACCCGGATTTCCATGGAATTCATGGCGCTGGCGAATCACCGAAAGGAGCTGCGCGCCGAAATCGCTTACTACGCGGAGCGTTTCCGGGATGAGCAGCGCAAGGCGGTGACGGCCGCGCTGCAGCGCTATGGCGTGTCCAGCGAGGAGATGCCGCCGGTTGTCTGGACGGTGCTGATGACCAGCCTGTCGCGGTTTCTGGTGCTGGAGAAGGCGGTTGGCATTTCCGGCGGTCACGCCGAAACCCTGGAGCTCGTCGAGAGTTACCTGCGCCGCCTGGAGGGCGAGCCGCAGCCGATCGAGGGCATACCGCCGGCCTGGGTGGTTCACCAGTTCCGGATCGAGCAGAGCACGCCCCTGGGCCCGTCCTTGGACACCACGACGGTTCCGTCCACCGACAAGTCGCAATGAAACTGCGGCGTGCCGGGCTCGGTGCCGGTGTTGACCACGACCATGGCCCAGTATTCGGGTTTCGCCAAATCCAGTTCGTAGCTCCACGGCTTGTCCGGGGCGATGTCGGTCTTGACGTTCGGCGTAAACGAGTAGGGGTTGTGGCTGTAGTCGGAGAACATCGCCGGTTCGTGATCGATGTAATAGATGTTGGCGTAGATCGGATTCTGCACGCTGATGGTGTATTTGACGTGATGCATCACCGGGTCGTCGGCATGTGCGGATCCGGTGCTCACCAATAGACCCGCCACCACCAATAGCACTGCGACCAACATCGCCGAGCCCGCGCCCAGCAACCTGTATGCGATGGTCATGTCGCTCCTCCGCCTCCCGGGCGCGGACTGGTGCTGCGGTTCATTACTCGCTCTGCGGCCCGCCAGTGCGCGTCGGCGACCCAGAGTCGTGCAAAGGATGCTATCGCCTCGTCCGGCGAAACTCCGCTGATTACCCGCTTTATCTCGGTCGCCGGGTGGCGGGCCAACGAGCTGGCGACCGATCGCCAGCCCTCGTCGAACGACGAGCGCGGGAACACCAGGTCCACCAAGCCAATCCGCTCGGCCTCGGCCGCGGTGAGCGTGGTGCCGGTGCCCGCCAGCAGCAGTGCCCTGCTCTTCCCGACGAGGGTGGCCAGTCGCTCGGCGCCGCCCCAGGCCGGCATGATTTCCAGCTCCACTTGATTGAAGCCGATCTTGATGTCGTCGGCGGCCACCCGAATGTCCGCGGCGACAGCGACTTCCGCACCGCCGCCGAAGGCGTGACCGTTCAGCGCGGCGATCACCGGGGCCGGGAAA
Source organism: Mycobacterium sp. NGS26 (assembly GCF_059813025.1). Taxonomy (NCBI): domain Bacteria; kingdom Bacillati; phylum Actinomycetota; class Actinomycetes; order Mycobacteriales; family Mycobacteriaceae; genus Mycobacterium; species Mycobacterium sp. NGS26. The sequence continues at coordinate 612,067 of NZ_JCALDU010000001.1, read as the reverse complement.
CCGGCGAGGTGATCGCAGATCGACCGCATCCGCTTCGCCATCGCCGCGGCGTCCTCCTCGGTCCGCAGCGTGCTCAGCTCCTTGAGGTCGCCGCCGGACACGAAGGCCCGATCGCCGGCGCCCTTGATCACCAGGGCCCGAGCGCCCGCGGCCGCGTCGAGCGCCTTTTCCAGTTGCTCCATGGTGTCCAGCGCGATCGCGTTGCGCGCGTGCGGGCGATCGATGGTGAGCACCGCCAACCCATCGTCGATCTCCAGATCCACCATGCGTCGTTGCTCCTTGGCCGAAAAGCCGATATTGGCGTTCTCTTCTTGGGAGAATAACATCATCGTTGCAGGCCCAGAACTTCGTCGACGAGGCCGGAGGTGCCCCATGCTCAACCGGATCACCGCGGTGGCTGTGGCGCTCTCCGTCGCCGTCCTCGGGGCCTGCACCCCGAGGCCGCAGACCCCGGCCGGCGGCACGGCATCGGTGACCGTCAACGGCAACGACGCGAAATTCCAGATCGTCAAGTGCACCCAGGTGGAGTGGTTCCGCACGATCGACATCGGCGGCAATTTTTCGGGGGCCACGGTCTCCGTCGACGAACGCGCGGAGCCGGTGGCCGTCAAGTCGGTGCACATCCGCAATTTGAGCGGCTTCACCGGCATGTACTCACAAGGCGGCGAGGGTGACGCCAACAGCAGCCTGAGCGGCGGCAAGTTCACGATCACCGGCACGGCCAACGGCTACAAGGCCGACAAGCCGAACGAACCGGCCACCGCGACCTTCAAAATCGTCGTCACCTGCTGAAGTCCCGCAGCGTGCCGGCGCACGTTGCGGTTGGGCATCTGTAGAGAATAGTATTCTCACAAATTGCGAAGGAGGATTTCATGGGCCAGTTGTCGCATCGGGAAGACGTCCCGTTTCCGATCTTTGACGCGGACAATCATCTCTACGAGCCGCCGGAGGCGCTGACCAAGTTCCTGCCCAAGGAGTACAAGGACTTCGTCCAGTACGTGCAGGTCAACGGGCGGACCAAGATCGCGATCCGGGGACATATCAGCAACTACATCCCCAACCCGACCTTCGAGGTTGTCGCCCGCCCGGGCGCCTGGGAGGAGTACTTCAAGTTCGGCAACCCCGAAGGCAAGACCAAGCGCGAGCTGTTCGGTGAGCCGATGCGCGCGATCCCGGCGTTCTTCGAGCCCGGGCCGCGCCTGGAGAAGATGAACGAGCTGGGCCTGGACCGCACCCTGATGTTCCCGACGCTGGCCAGCCTGCTCGAGGAGCGGCTGCGCGACGACCCGGTCGCCATCCACGTCCTGATCCATGCGCTCAACCAGTGGCTGGATGAGGTGTGGGGCTTCAACTACCAGAACCGCATCTTCACCACCCCGGTCATCACCCTGCCGATCGTCGAGAAGGCGATCGAGGAGCTGGAGTGGGCGGTCAAGCGCGGCGCCCGCTGCATCCTGATCCGCCCGGCCCCCGTCCCCGGCTTCCGTGGGCCGCGGTCGTTCGCGGTGCCCGAGTTCGACCCGTTCTGGGAGCGGGTCGTCGAGTACGACGTGCTGGTCGGCATGCACTCCAGCGACAGCGGCTACTCCCGGTACACCTCCGAGTGGGACGGCGCCGAACAGGAGATGCTGCCGTTCCAGACCAATGCGATGGGCATCCTCAACGAGTGGCGGCCGATCCAGGACGCGGTGGGGTCGTGGGTGATTCACGGCGCGCTCTACCGCCACCCCAAGCTGAAGGTCGCGATCGTCGAGGCCGGCTCGAAGTGGATGACGCCGCTGCTGGACGGCCTGGCCGAGGTCTTCCGGAAGGCCCCCGAGGTCTTCCCGAGCGACCCCGTCGAGATGGTCAAGAACCGCATCCACGTCAGCCCGTTCTTCGAGGACGGCATCGACGACCTGGTCAGCCTCGTCGGCGTGGATCGGGTGCTGTACGGCTCGGACTGGCCGCATCCGGAGGGGCTGGCGGAGCCGACGTTCTACGTCAACGCGCTGTCGCACCTGCCCGTCGAGGACCAGGCGAAGATCATGGGCGGCAACCTCGGTCGGCTCGTCACCGTGTGACAGACCAGCCAACCTGGCGGACCATCCCCGAGATGGTCTTGAGCGCGGCGGACCGCTTCGGCGACGCGGAAGCGGTTGTCGACGGTCCGCTGCGCTTGACGTTCGCCGAGGTTGTCCAGCGAATACGTTGCGCCGCGGGCGCTTTCGCCGATCTCGGCGTCGCCAAGGGCGAGCGCGTCGCGATCTGGGCGCCCAATTCGGCCGAGTGGATCATCGCGGCCTTCGGGCTGCTCACCGCCGGCGGTGTGCTCGTGCCGGTCAACACGCGGTTCAAGGACGACGAGGCGGGCGACATCATCGGCCGCAGCGGGGCGAAGGCCGCCCTGGTGCACAAGGGATTCCTGGGCCGCGACTACACCGCGCCCGCCGGCGTCCCCGTCATCGACCTGAAATCCGACTTCCTTTCCGGCGGTAGGCCGTTCGAGCGCGCGGTCAGCGGCACCGACATCGCCGACGTCATCTTCACCTCCGGCACGACCGGCCGCCCCAAGGGCGCGATGATGAACCATCGGCAGACGCTGCGAATGTACGACGAATGGGCGACGCTCGCCGACCTGCGCGAGGGCGACCGCTACCTGCAGATCAACCCGTACTTCCACACGTTCGGCCTGAAAGCGGGCCTGATCACGTCGTTCCTGCGCGGCGCGACGATGCTGCCGGTCGCGGTCTTCGACGTCGACACGGTGGTGGAACTCATTGCGCGGGAAGGTATTACGATGCTGCCCGGCCCGCCGACGCTGTACCACTCGCTGCTGACGGTTCGCGACAAGGCCAAGCTGTCGACGCTGCGGGCCGGCGTCACCGGCGCCGCCGACATCCCCGTCGAACTGGTTCGCCGCATACACGACGAACTGCCCTTCCAGACGCTGATGACCGGCTACGGGCTCACCGAGGCCGGCAACGTCACCCTGTCCCGGCCCGGCGATTCGTTCGAGCAGGTGGCCACCACCGCCGGCCTGCCCTGCGACGGGGTCGAGGTGCGCATCGCCGACGACGGGGAGGTGCTGGTCCGCGGCTACGGCGTCATGCAGGGCTACCTGAACGATCCCACCGGGACGGCCCAGGCGATCGACGACGACGGCTGGCTGCACACCGGGGACCTCGGCAACTTCGACGACACCGGCCGCCTGCGCGTGGTGGGCCGCAAGAAGGACATGTTCATCGTGGGCGGGTTCAACGCCTACCCGGCCGAGATCGAGGGATTTCTGCTCGAGCACCCGGCGGTGGCGCAGGCCGCCGTGATCGGGGTTCCCGACGATCGCCTCGGCCAGGTGGGCAAGGCCTTCATCGTCGCCAAAACTAAAGTGTCCGAAGATGAACTGCTGGTATGGTGCCGAGAGCGGATGGCGGGATTCAAAGCGCCGAGATTCATCGAGTTTCTCGACGAGTTACCGCTCAATGCCACCGGGAAAGTGATGAAGGACCAACTCCGTTGAGTGACGGCGACATTCATTCGATGGTGATCGCGTCGGACTATCGGGTCCCTGATCCGACCCGGGTATGGCCCCTGCTCGAGCGCAACAAGGAGGCGCTCGCCGACATCGGCGCACACCACGTGCTGGTGTACACGTCCACCCACGACTACGGCCGCGTGCTGGTGATGATCGGGGTGCACAGCCGCGAGCCCATCGTGGAGCTGCTGCGCTCGCGGGTCTTCTTCGATTGGTTCGATGCCGCCGGCGTCGAAGACATTCCCGCCGTCTTCGCCGGCGAGATCATCGATCGTTTCCTTCCCGCGTCGCCGCCGACACCCGACGCCCCGGGCGTCGTGGTGGCCGCGATCGCCTCCGTCGACGACGTGTCGACGCTGACCGCCGGCGTGCGCTCGGCGATGGACAGGTTCACCGCGGCCGGCATCCGAAAGACCTGGGTGTTCCAGGCTTTCGACGACGACCACGAGGTCCTGATCCTGCAGGAGTTTCCCGACGAGGACGGCGCGCGGGAGTGGATCGACCATCCGGACGCCGCGGCACAATGGCTCTCGGGCGCGGGCGTCGGCGCCTATCCGCCGCTGTTCGTCGGCCGGTTCTTCGACATGATGCGCATCGGGGCGGACTGAGCCCGGCCGATGTTCGTGTGCCTGTGCAACGGGGTCACCAGCCAGACGGTGGGCGAGGCGGTCGAGGCGGGGGCGTCGACGACCAAGGACGTCGCCCAGGCGTGCGGGGCGGGCGCCGACTGCGGGCGCTGCCGGCGGACCGTGCAGGCGATACTGCGATCGTCGACGGCGGGCCGAACGGCGAGGCAGGTCTAGGCTTGCTCAGCGGCGCCGGGTGCCGTCCGCCGACATCGGCCCGACGAGCTGGCTCAGCAGGGGCGGGATCTCGAGGCGCGGCAGGACCACCTCGACGAACACCATGCGGTCTCGATGCTGGGCGGCGGCGGTGAACGCGTCGTCGAGCTCGCCGTAGGTTTGCGCCCGGAACGCCAGGTGGTTGGCCGCGCCCAGCGCGGCGGGGACATCGGTCCACTTCCAGGCGACGATGTCGTTGTAGGGCGCCGTCTCGCCGTGAATGGCCCGCTCGACGGTGTAACCGTCGTTGTTGACCACCACGATGACCGGGGACAGCCCCTCGCGGGAGAAGGTGCCGAGCTCCTGGATCGTCAGCTGCGCGGCCCCGTCGCCGATGAGCAACACCGTCCTGCGGTCCGGATGCGCCACCGCCGCCCCGAGGGCCGCGGGCAGCGTGTAACCGATTGAGCCCCAAAGGGGTTGACCGATGAAGGTGACGCCCTGCGGCAGCCGGTGATCCGCCATCCCGTAGAACGACGTGCCCTGATCGGCGAGGACCACGTTGCCCGGGGTGAGCGCCACGCAGAGGCGGTCCCACACCATCTTCTGGGTCAGCGGTTGATCGCGCGGCGGCGGTGGCGGCAGCGGCGCGGCGGCCGGCGACACCACCGGCGGTGAGGTGATGCCGCGGCGGACCAGGATGTTGGCCAGCGCCTCCAGCGCGGCGCCCATTTCCAGCGGGGCGAAGACCTCGCCGGCCACGGTGCTCTGGTACTGCCCGACGTCGATGGTCCGGGTCGGGTCGATGCGCTGGCTGAAGAAGCCGCTGACCATGTCGGTGAACACCACCCCGGCCGTCACCAGCACCGGCGCCTGCTCGATCGCGGTGCGCACCCATTCGGCGCTGGCCGCGCCCGCGTAGATCCCCAGGAAGTTGGGCGAGCTCTCGTCGAGCAGGCTCTTTCCCCACATCAGCGTGGCGTGCGGCACGACGTCGGCGGCCAGCAGCGTCTCCAGCTCCTTGACCGCCTGCAGCCGGTGGACGAGCAGGTCGGCGAGCACGGTGAGCTGCCGGTCGCCGATGAGTTCGGTCGCGGCCTCGACGAACAGCGCCAGCGCGCGCGAGCTGGTGCCACCGGAGTAGCGGGGCAGCGGTGCCTCCGGTGGCTCGGTGGGGAAGCGGGCCACGTCGGTGGACAGCAGGATGTATCCGGGCAGCTTGTTCTCGCGCACCTCGGACAGCACGCGGTCGATCTCCCTGCACGCCGTGGCCGGCATGAGATTGGCTTGGGCGCAGGTGATTTCCCGGCTGATCCGGAAGAAGTGCTCGAAGTCGCCGTCACCGAGCGAATGATGCAGCGCCCGCCTGGTGCCCTGGGCGTCCTTGGAGGGACCGCCGACGATGTGCACGACGGGCACGTGCTCGGCGTAGCTGCCCGCGATCGCGTTGGCCGCCGAGAGCTCGCCCACGCCGAAAGTCGTTACCAGAGCTGACATTCCGCGCAGCCGTCCGTACCCGTCGGCGGCGTAGCCGGCGTTGAGCTCGTTCGCGCTGCCCACCCATCGAATGGCCCGATGGGCGACGATGTGGTCGAGGAATTCCAGGTTGTAGTCGCCGGGAACGCCGAAGATCTCGGAGACGCCGAGCTCGGCCAGGCGATCGAGGAGGTAGTCACCGACGGTGTAGACGCTCACGAGGACGACGGTACGCTCGGCCGAAACCACCTCCGGCCCGACGCCGCTTCGCTATCGTGCGGGCCATGGCCATCAAAGAATCCCGCGAGATCGTCATCGAAGCCAGCCCGGAGGAGATTCTCGACGTCATCGCCGACTTCGAAGCGATGCCCGAATGGTCGGGACCTCACCAGAGCGCGGAAGTGCTCGAGACCGGCGGCGACGGCCGGCCCAGCCAGGTGAAGATGAAGGTCAAAACGGCGGGCATCACCGACGAACAGGTGGTGGCCTACACCTGGAGCGGCAACGAGGTGAGCTGGACGCTGGTCAGTTCCGCTCAGCAGAAGTCGCAGGACGGCAAGTACATCCTGGTCCCCAAGGGCGACGACCAGACGCTGGTCAAGTTCGAGGTCAGCGTCGACCCGAACGTCCCGCTGCCCGGCTTCGTGCTCAAGCGCGCTGTCAAGGGGACGATGGATGCCGCCACCCAGGAGCTGCGCAAACGGGTGCTCGCGGTCAAGAAATCGCGGTGAGCGCCCAGGGGCCACTCGCCGGGGTCAAGGTCATCGAGCTCGGCGGCATCGGACCCGGACCGCACGCGGGGATGGTGCTCGCCGACCTGGGCGCCGACGTGGTGCGGGTCCGGCGTCCCGGCGGGCTGACGATGCCGGCCGAGGACCGCGACCTGCTGCACCGCGGGAAGCGGATCGTCGACCTCGACGTCAAGGCGCACCCGGCGACGCTGCTGCAGCTGGCCGCGAAGGCCGACGTGCTGCTGGACTGCTTTCGGCCCGGCACCTGCGAACGATTGGGCATCGGGCCCGACGACTGCGCGGCGGTCAACCCGCGCCTGATCTTTGCGCGCATCACCGGCTGGGGACAGGACGGGCCGCTGGCCCCGACCGCCGGCCACGACATCAACTACCTGTCGCAGACCGGCGCGCTGTCGGCGCTCGGCTACGCCGACCGGCCGCCGATGCCGCCGCTGAACCTGGTCGCCGACTTCGGCGGCGGCTCGATGCTGGTGCTGCTGGGCATCGCGATCGCGCTGTACGAACGGGAACGTTCGGGCAAGGGCCAGGTCGTCGACGCGGCGATGGTCGACGGCGTCAGCGTCCTGGCCCAGATGATGTGGACGATGAAGTCCACCGGCGCGCTGCGCGACCAGCGCGAATCTTTCCTGCTCGACGGCGGTGCCCCGTTCTACCGCTGTTACGAGACGGCCGACGGCAAGTACATGGCCGTCGGGGCCATCGAGCCGCAGTTCTTCGCGGCATTGCTGAACGGGCTCGGGCTATCGCCCGACGAGGTGCCCGGTCAGCTCGACATCGGGTCATACCCACGGATGCGCGACGTCTTCGCGCAACGGTTCGCCAGCCGCACGCGCGACGAGTGGGCCCGGGTCTTCGCCGGCACCGACGCGTGCGTCACACCGGTGTTGACGTGGAGCGAAGCCGCGGCCAACGACCATTTGCGCGCGCGGTCGACGGTGATCATCGCCCACGGCGTCGAACAGGCCGCGCCCGCGCCGCGGTTTTCCCGAACGCCGGCCGGGCCCGTCGGCCCGCCGCCGCCGACCACCACGCCCATCGCCGAAATCGGCTGGTAGCTAAGTATTTACGCCGAACACTGCCCATCCGGCGGCGGTGTTGATAGGTTGATCTTCAGTGGCCGTAAAAGCATCACGGGAATTTGTCGTCGACGCGCCGCCGGAAGTGGTCATGGAGGCGCTGAGAGACGTCGGCGTCCTGTCAGCGTGGTCGCCACTGCACAAACAGGTCGAGGTGATCGACCGTTATCCCGACGGCCAGCCGCGCCACGTCAAGGCCGTCATCAAAATTCTGGGACTCGTCGACAAGGAGATCCTGGAGTATCACTGGGGCCCCGACTGGGTGGTCTATGACGCCAAGGGGACCGCCCAGCAGCACGGCCAGCACGTCGAGTACAACATCAAACCCGAGGGCCTCGACCAGACGCGGGTGCGTTTCGACATCACCGTCGAACCCGCGGGTCCCATTCCGGGTTTCGTCGTCCGGCGGGCGGCCGAGAACGTCCTCAACGCCTCGGTGAAGGGGCTGACCGATCTGGTCACCGGCGGCCGGGATTCGGGCGCGCCGACGTAATTGCGATGGCCGTACAAGCGTCGTCCGAAATTGTCATCGACGCGAGCCCGGAGGTCATCATCGACGCGCTCGCCGACATGGACACCGTGCCGTCCTGGTCCGCGGTGCACAAGAAGGCCGAAGTCATCGACACCCATCCCGACGGGCGACCACACCACGTGAAGGTCACGATCCGGGTGATGGGCATCGTCGACACGCAATTCCTCGAGTACCACTGGGGCCCGGACTGGATGGTGTGGGACGCCAAGAAGACCATCCACCAACACGGCCAGCACGGCGAGTACAACCTGACCCGCGAGGGCGACGACAAGACCCGCGTGCGGTTCGGCATCACCGTCGAACCGTCCGCCCCGCTGCCCGAGTTCTTGATCAACCGGGCCCGCAAGAAGATCCTGCATGCCGCGCTGGAGGGGCTTCGGAAGCGAGTTATGGACGGCGGAGGGCGGCCAGCCTGTTGATCGCCTCGTCGAGCGTGTCGTCGCGCTTGCAGAAGGTGAAGCGCACCAGGTGATTCCACAGGTCCGCGTGGGGCGCCGCCGGATCGCAGAACGCCGACATGGGAATGGCGGCCACCCCGACCCTTTCGGGCAGCGCCGCGCAGAACGCGGTGCTGTCGTCGTAGCCGAGCGGTCGCGGATCGGCGCACAGGAAGTAACTGCCGCCGCTGTCGTGGACCGCGAAGCCGATCTCGCTCAGGCCCGCCGCCAGCCGGTCGCGCCTGGCCTGCAACGAGCTGCGAAGCGCGGCCACCCAGGCGTCTTCGGTGTCCAGCGCCAGGGCCACCGCGGGCTGGAACGGCGCACCGCCGACGTAGCTCAGATATTGTTTGGCGGCACGCACCCCGGCGATGAGTTCGGCTGGGCCACAAGCCCATCCGATCTTCCAGCCGGTGCAGTTGAACATCTTGGCGGCGCTGGAGATGGTGATGGTGCGCTCGGCCATGCCGTCGAACCCGGCCAGGGGTAGGTGGCGGCGGCCGTCGTAGACCAGGTGCTCGTAGACCTCGTCGGTGATCACCAAAAGGTCGGCCGCCACCGCGGTCTCGGCGACCGCCGCCAGCTCGGCCTCGCTCAGCACCGCGCCGGTCGGGTTGTGCGGCGAGTTGATGATCAGTGCGCGGGTCCGGGGCGTCACCGCCCGCCGCAGCGCGTCGGTGTCCAGCGCGAAGCCGCGGCCGTCGGGGACCAGCGGCACGGCCAGCCGGTGCGCGCCCGCCATCGCCACCACCGGCGAGTAGGAGTCGTAGAAGGGCTCGATCAGCAGCACGTCGGAGCCCGGCTCGACCAGCCCGAGCACCGCCGCCGCGATGGCCTCGGTGGCGCCGACGGTCACCAGCACCTCGGTGTCGGCGTCGTACTCGATGCCGAAATGCCGCTTGCGGTGGGCGGCGATGGCCTGGCGCAGCGGCGCGATGCCGATGCCCGGCGGGTACTGGTTGGCGCCGTCGGCGATGGCGTCCTGCGCGGCCTTCAGCATTGCCGGGGGTCCGTCCTCGTCTGGAAAACCCTGACCGAGGTTCACCGCGCCGATCCGCGCGGCCAGCGCCGACATCTCGGCGAACACCGTGGTCGCGTATGGCCGCAGTCGCGACACCGTCATGGCGTTCGAGCTTAAGGCGCTCAGCAGCGTGGCGGTGCGGTGACGTCGAGCGTGAAGTGGTTGCGAAATCCCGGCCCGGAAATCGCAACAGCTTCACGCTCGGCGCGACCTCGCCTCTGTGGGGATGACCTCCCAACCAACAGGTTGGCCGGGCGACCCTGTTAGGGTGCTGGTACGGATCCGAACCCCCATTTGTGAAGAGGAAGCCGACATGTCCGAAGAAGCCTTTGTCTACGAGGCCATCCGCACCCCGCGCGGTAAGCAGAAGAACGGATCGTTGAACGAGGTCAAGCCGCTCAGCCTGGTCGTCGGCCTGATCGACGAGCTGCGCAGGCGGTTCCCCGACCTCGACGAGAACCTGATCAGCGACGTCGTGCTGGGCGTCGTGTCGCCGGTCGGAGACCAGGGCGCCGACATCGCCCGGGCCGCGGTGCTGGCCGCCGGGATGCCCGACACCGTCGGCGGCGTGCAGCTCAACCGGTTCTGCGCGTCGGGCCTGGAGGCGGTGAACACCGCCGCGCAAAAGGTGCGGTCCGGGTGGGACGACCTGGTGCTGGCCGGCGGCGTGGAGTCGATGAGTCGGGTGCCGATGGGCTCCGACGGCGGCGCCATGGCGCTCGACCCCGCCACCAACTACGACGTCGGCTTCGTGCCGCAGGGCATCGGCGCCGACCTGATCGCCACCATCGAGGGCTTCTCCCGTGAGGACGTCGACGCCTACGCGTTGCGCAGCCAGCAGAAGGCCGCCGAGGCGTGGTCGGGCGGCTACTTCGCGAAGTCCATCGTTCCGGTCCGCGACCAGAACGGGCTGCTGATCCTCGACCACGACGAGCACATGCGGCCCGACACCACCATGGAGGGTCTGGCCAAGTTGAAGCCCGCCTTCGAGGGCCTCGCGGCGCTGGGCGGCTTCGACGACGTGGCGCTGCAGAAGTACCACTGGGTCGAGCGGATCGACCACGTGCACACCGGCGGCAACAGCTCCGGCATCGTCGACGGCGCCGCGCTGGTGCTCGTCGGCTCCGAGGCGGCCGGCCGGTCGCAGGGCCTGACCCCGCGGGCCCGCATCGTCGCCACCGCCACCACCGGGGCCGAGCCGACCATCATGTTGACCGGACCGACGCCGGCCACCCGCAAGGTGCTGGACCGCGCCGGGTTGACCATCGACGACATCGACCTGTTCGAGCTCAACGAGGCGTTCGCCTCGGTGGTGCTGAAGTTCCAGAAGGACCTGAACATCCCCGACGAGAAGCTCAACGTCAACGGCGGTGCCATCGCGATGGGGCACCCGCTGGGCGCCACCGGCGCGATGATCCTGGGCACCATGGTCGACGAACTGGAGCGCCGCAACGCCCGGCGCGCGCTCATCACGCTGTGCATCGGCGGCGGCATGGGCGTCGCGACGATCATCGAGAGGGTTTAAGCGCATGGCAGACAACACCATTCAGTGGGACAAAGACGCCGACGGCATCGTCACGCTGACCATGGACGACCCATCCGGGTCGGCCAACGTGATGAACGACGCCTACATCGAGTCGATGGGCAAGGCCGTGGATCGCCTTGTCGCCGAGAAGGATTCGATCACCGGCGTCGTGATCACCAGCGCGAAGAAGACCTTCTTCGCCGGCGGTGACGTCAAGACGATGATCCAGGCGAGGCCCGAGGACGCCGGCGACGTGTTCGACACCGTCGAAACCGTCAAGCGTCAGCTGCGCACGCTGGAGACGCTGGGCAAGCCCGTCGTCGCCGCCATCAACGGCGCGGCGCTCGGCGGTGGGCTGGAGATCGCGCTGGCCTGTCATCACCGCATTGCCGCCGACGTCAAGGGCAGCCAGATCGGCCTGCCCGAGGCGACTTTGGGCCTGCTGCCCGGCGGCGGTGGGGTGACCCGAACGGTGCGGATGTTCGGCATCCAGAACGCGTTCGTGAACATCCTCGCGCAGGGCACGCGGTTCAAGCCGGCCAAGGCCAAGGAGATCGGCCTGATCGACGAGCTGCTGCCGACGGTCGAGGAGCTGGTGCCCGCCGCCAAGGCGTGGATCAAGGCCAACCCGGATGCGCACGAACAGCCCTGGGACAAAAAGGGTTACAAGATGCCCGGCGGCACCCCGGCGTCGCCGGCGCTCGCCGCCATCCTGCCGTCGTTCCCGTCGAATCTGCGTAGGCAGCTCAAGGGTGCGCCGATGCCCGCGCCGCGCGCCATCCTGGCCGCCGCGGTGGAGGGCGCCCAGGTCGACTTCGACACCGCCACGCGCATCGAAAGCCGTTACTTCGCATCGCTGGTCACCGGCCAGGTCGCCAAGAACATGATCCAGGCGTTCTTCTTCGACCTGCAGCACATCAACTCCGGCGGCTCGCGCCCGGAGGGCATCGGTAAGACGCCCATCAAGAAGATCGGTGTGCTGGGCGCCGGAATGATGGGCGCCGGCATCGCCTATGTGTCGGCCAAGGCCGGCTTCGACGTGGTGCTCAAGGACGTGAGCGTGGAAGCCGCCGCCAAGGGCAAGGGCTACTCCGAGAAGCTGGAGGCCAAGGCGCTGGAGCGGGGCCGCACCACCGAGGAGAAGTCCAAGGCGCTGCTGGACCGCATCACCCCGACCGCCGACGCCGCCGACTTCAAGGGCGTCGACTTCGTGATCGAGGCAGTCTTCGAGAACCAGGAACTCAAGCACAAGGTGTTCCAGGAAATCGAGGACATCGTCGAGCCCAACGCGCTGCTGGGGTCCAACACCTCCACCCTGCCGATCACCGGCCTGGCGACCGGCGTCAAGCGGCAGGAGGACTTCATCGGAATCCACTTCTTCTCGCCGGTGGACAAGATGCCGCTGGTCGAAATCATCAAGGGCGAGAAGACATCCGACGAGGCGCTGGCCCGAGTGTTCGACTACACCTTGGCCATCGGCAAGACCCCGATCGTCGTCAACGACAGCCGCGGCTTCTTCACCTCCCGCGTCATCGGCACCTTCGTCAACGAGGCGCTGGCGATGCTCGGCGAGGGCGTGGAGCCGGCCAGCATCGAGCAGGCCGGTTCGCAGGCCGGTTACCCGGCGCCGCCGCTGCAGCTCTCCGACGAGCTCAACCTGGAGCTGATGCACAAGATCGCCGTCGCCACCCGCAAGGGTGTCGAGGACGCCGGCGGCACCTACGAGCCGCACCCGGCCGAGGCCGTCGTCGAGAAGATGATCGAGATCGGCCGGCCTTCGCGATTGAAGGGCGCCGGGTTCTACGAATACGTCGACGGCAAGCGCACCCGGCTATGGCCCGGCCTGCGGGAGACGTTCAAGTCCGGTTCGTCGCGGCCGCCGCTGCAGGACATGATCGACCGGATGCTGTTCGCCGAGGCGCTGGAAACGCAGAAGTGCCTCGACGAGGGCGTGCTGACGTCGACGGCCGACGCCAACATCGGCTCGATCATGGGCATCGGCTTCCCGCCGTGGACCGGCGGCAGCGCGCAGTTCATCGTCGGCTACTCCGGCCCGGCCGGCACGGGCAAGGACGCGTTTGTGGCCCGGGCCCGCGAGTTGGCCGCCAAGTACGGCGACCGCTTCCTGCCGCCGTCCTCGCTGACGTAGGTTCGCGAGCAGACGCAAAAGCCCCCGAAACCGCGCGTTTCGGGGGCCTTTTGCGTCTGCTCGCCCGTTAGGCGCGGCGCTGAAAGAGGTAGTAGCGCGTCGGCGTCTGCTCGTGGTCAAGCTCGCGCTCCTGGCCGGCGGACAACGGCGTCCAGGACGGGGTGAATCGCCGTTCCATCTCGGCGGGGTCGACGCCCCGCACGCCGAACCTTCCACCGGGAAGGAACGCGACGATCAACAGCCGCGCGTCGGGCGCGGCCACGGCGCTGACCTCGCGGACGTAGGCGTCGCGATCGGCATCGCTCATGTTGTGCAGGCAGCCGTTGTCCACGATCAAGCCGAAGCCCGCGCCGATGCCCTCCTGGCTCAGCTGCGTGACGTCGGCTTGGACGAAGTCGACCGAAGCGCCGGCGGCGCCGGCCTTGGCGCGCGCCTTGTCGAGCGCCTTCGCGACGAAGTCCACCGCCGTGACGCGCCATCCGTGTTGGGCGAGGTAGATCGAGGTGTCTCCGGTGCCGCACCCGAGTTCCAGCGCCGACCCAGCGGGCAGCGCGGGCGTGTCAGTGGTTCCCTCGACCAGGTCCCGCAGGCTCTGCGCGATCGGGTGACCGTCCCACGGCGTGAAGCCGATGCGGTAGAAGATTCGAAACAGGGTGTGCTTGGAAGCCATACCTCAACCGTATGCCTACCCGGGGCTAACGGGCCGCGGCGATTCGGCGCCATTGCTCGCGCGGGAATTCGGTGGGGTCGGCCGTCAGGACCTGGACGCAGACGTGGTCGGCGCCGGCCTCGCGATGCTCGGCGACCCTACGCAGGATGGCCTCTTCGTCGCCCCACGCGATGATCGCGTCGAAGAGCCGATCGCTGACTTGTGCCAGGTCGTCTTCGGAAAACCCGCTGCGCAGCAGGTTGTTGGCGTAGTTCGGCAGTGCCAAGTACGCACGGAGCCAGTCGGTCCCGATGCGGCGCGCCTCGTCGGCGCTCTCGGTCAGGATCACGGTCTGCTCCGGCAGCAGCAACGGGCCCTCACCCAAAGTCGCACGGGCAGAAGCGGTGTGGCCGGGGGTGACGAGGTAGGGGTGCGCACCGCGGGCCCGCGCCGCGGACAACGCCAGCATCTTCGGGCCGAGCGCGGCGAGCACCCGCGCTGCCGCGGGCACCGGTCGCGGCGCGGCATCCAGCCCGTCCAGGAACGACGCCGTCGCCGCCAGCGGCTTGCGGTAGCGCCCCGGCCGGTCGGCATCGATCAGCGGCGCGTGGCTGACGCCGATCCCCAGCAGGAAGCGGTCGCCGTGCTCGGCGGTCAGCGCGGCATAGGATTCGGCGACGTCCCCGGGCGAGTGCATCCACAGGTTCAGGATTCCGGTCGCGATCACCGCGCGTTTGGTCGCGGCGAGCAGGCGACCCACCGCGTCGAACACCGGCCCGCCCACGTCGGGAATCCACAGCGCCGTAAAGCCCAGCTCGTCCAATTCCGCTGCTGCGTCGGCGGATTCGGCCGGGTCGCCGTAGCGTAGTTGGCTGCTCCATACACCGACACCGGTAAGCTCCATCGGTCACCTTTCCTCTCGAACGCCCGCCGCGCCGTAGTCTTTGTACTGCATCGAGTCGTAGAGCCGCACGCCCTTGGTGTTCAATCGCGCGAGTGGCCTGGTGAGCCCGGCGGGCAGCAGCGAGACCAGTTGGACGCCGCGGGTCAACGCCCACAACCCGGCCGCGGAGGTTGGTATCAGGCTCTTGGCCACGGCGCGCGCGAACGCGCGGCTCCGCCGCACCGCATCCATCATCTCCCGTTCGTATGCCGCGAAGGCCCGCGCGTGGTCTCCGTTCGCTTGCGCCAGTTCGCCGGCCAGCACGTAGGCGCCCAGGACGGCGATGCTGGTGCTGCCGCCGACCGCGGGCCCCGGGCAGTAGCCGGCGTCGCCGACCAGCGTGACCCGCCCGCGCGACCAGGTGTCCAGCTGCAACTGGGTGATCGAGTCGAAGTAGAACGTCGGCGTGCGGTCGAGCTCGTCGAGCCAGCCGTCCACCGTCGCATGCATCCCGGCGAATGCCGTGCGGAGTAATTCCCTCTGCCGCAAGGAATCTCGGTAGTGATACTCGAGTTCCTCTTTGCTGCGGAACATGAACAATATGCGCGCATCGTCCAGCGGTTGCGCGGTGTAGATTCCGGCGAGCCGGCCGGCGCCGACGTGGACGACCATCTCTTTCTCGCGCGCAAGCGTTTTCGGCGCCGACAACACCGCCAGGTATCCGCCGAGGAACTGCGTCTTTCCGGCGTCCTCGCCGAAGACCAGCCGCCGCACGTTCGAGTGCAGCCCGTCGGCGCCGACCACGACGTCGTACCTGCGTGGCGCCGCGCGCTCGAACGTCACCTCGCCGTCGGGGGAGATGGCGGTGATCGAGTCGCCGAACAAGTACTCGACCCGGTCGCGCGCGGCGTCGTAGTACGCTTCGCTGAGGTCGTCGCGCATGATCTCGACGTGACGATCGGATGCGGCGCCCACGATCTTGGTCAGATCGATGCGGATCGGCCGCTTGCCCGCGCGATGCATCGTCAGCTCGTCGGTCCCGGTGGCCAGCGCCTCGATTCTCGGCAGCACGCCCATCTTTTCCGAGATCTCCATGGCCGGCCGGAACAGGTCGACGGCGTGACCCCCGCTCTTCCGCAACGCGGGCGCGCGTTCGACGATGGTGGCTTCGAACCCGTACCGGGTGAGCCAGTACGCCAGCACCGGACCCGAGATGCTGGCCCCGGAGATCAGAATCCGCACGACGAGCCTCCCTCGCTCTCGAGTCAGGCTAGCCGTTGCGCGCGTGCCCGGCGCGCACCAGAGGGTTAGAGTGCCTGGCTATGCGCTTCGGTCTCTTCATTCCGCAAGGCTGGCGAATGGATCTGGTCGGCATCGAACCCGAAAAGCACTGGGCGGTGATGCGCGACCTGGCCACCTACGCCGACGGCAGCGGGTGGGACTCGCTGTGGGTGTACGACCACTTCCACACCGTGCCGTTGCCGACGGGCGAAGCCACCCACGAGGCGTGGACGCTGATGGCGGCCTACGCGGCGACCACGTCGCGGATCAAGCTCGGCCAGATGTGCACGGCGATGAGCTACCGCAACCCGGTCTATCTGGCCAAGGTGGCGGCGACCGCGGACATCATCTCCGGCGGCCGGATCCAGATGGGCATCGGCGGCGGCTGGTACGAACACGAATGGCGCGCTTACGGTTACGGCTTTCCGCCGGCCGGTGTCCGGTTGGGCCGGCTGGACGAAGGCGTGCAGATCATGCGCGATGCTTGGCGCGACGGCAAGGTCAGCTTCGACGGAAAGCACTACCAGGTCGATGGCGCGATCGTGGCCCCGAAGCCGTTGCAGACCAATGGAATTCCACTGTGGATCGCCGGTGGCGGTGAGAAGGTGACGTTGCGCATCGCCGCGAAATACGCGCAGTACACCAACTTCACACCCGAGCCCGCGGCGTTCGCGCACAAGTCGGAGGTGCTGGCGCAGCATTGCCGCGAGGTGGGCACCGACTTCGACGCCATCGTGCGCTCGGCCAACTTCACCGCGCTCGTCGGGACGTCGGATGCCGACGTCAAAGACCGGCTGCAGCGAGTGCGCGACCGCATGGTCGACTACGTGCCCGAGTCGGTGGCGGACGCGATGATCGCCGGTGGGGCCGGCCCGGATTCGGCGACGGGCACACCGGAGCAGGTGATCGAACGGATCGCGAAGGTCCGCGACCTCGGGTGCGAGTACGCGATCTGCTATTTCCCCGAGGCCGCATACGACCGTTCGGGCATCGAGCTGTTCGAACGCGAAGTGATTCCCGCGCTCGGCTAGACGTCGGCGGGGACGTAACGCGTCTTGACCGGCGGCGCCGCCAGCAGCGGCGGCAGCTCGGTCAGTTTTCCTTCGCCGGCGCGAAACCTGCGGTAGGCCTCGTCGTGCTCTACCGAGTCCCAGAGCTCGTAGACGAGCCAGTGCGCTTCGTCGTCCTCGTCGACGAGCACGTCGGTCTTGAGGTTCCCGTCGAACGCGCGGGTGTCGCGCAGCGCCCGGCCCATGACGTCGCGCGCCGCGGCTACCGATTCGGGCTTGAATTTGAGTTCGAGTATCACGGTGACCGGCATAGTCGCCAAGATAACGCCCCCGACGGGTGCGACCTCGGGCAGACCCGTGGGGCGCCCCGGGTGCGAGAACCTGATTTCCGGTTTTGTCGAACGGTGTTGTACCTTTCAGTGAGCGCACTATTCTGCCGCGGACGACGGAGGATCCCTCGATGCAGAAGGCACTCGCCCCCGACATCTCCACCTGGCCCGACGAGAGCCCGCAGCTGATCGGCAGTCAATGCGGCGGCTGCGGTGCCACCACCTTTCCCGTGCAGCAGTGGTGCCCGCGCTGCAGCGGCGGCGAGATGACCGAGTTGTTGTTGCCGCGCCGCGGAACCCTGGTGGCGTGGACGACCCAGGGCTTCCCGCCCGGAGCCCCCTACGCCGGGCCGACCGGCGAGGATTTCGTTCCGTTCGGCGTGGGCCTGGTGCAACTCGGCGACGTCATCCGGGTCGAGGGCCGGCTGACCGAAAACGACCCGGCGAAACTGCAGTTCGGCCAAGACGTCGAACTCACCATGGTGCCGTTGACCACCGATGCCGACGGCAACGAAGTCATGACGTTCGCGTTCCGGCCGGTCTAAAGGAGGCGATATGACTAACGATGTGGCCATCATCGGCGTGGGCCTGCATCCCTTCGGCAGGTTCGAGAAGACCGCGATGCAGATGGGCGCCGAGGCCATCCAATCCGCGCTGACCGATGCCGGTGTCGAGTGGAAAGACATCCAGTTCGGCTTCGGCGGCAGCCACGAGGTGTCCAACCCGGACGCGGTGACCCGGCTGGTCGGGCTGACCGGCATCACGTTCACCAACGTGTTCAATGCCTGTGCGACGGCGGCCAGCGCCATTCAGCAGACCGCCGACACCATTCGGCTGGGCAAGTACGACCTCGGCATCGCCATCGGCTTGGACAAGCACCCGCGCGGCGCGTTCACCGACGACCCCGCGAAACTGGCGCTGCCGCAGTGGTATGCGCAGAACGGGCAGTTCGTCACCACCAAGTTCTTCGGCATGAAGGCCAACAAGTACATCCACGACCACCACATCTCCCAGTCCACGCTGGCCAAGGTGGCTGCCAAGAACTTCCGCAACGGCGCGTTGAACCCGAATGCATTCCGCCGCAAGGCGATTCCCGAGGAGGAGATCCTCAACTCGACGGTGCTGAACTACCCGTTGACGCAGTACATGTTCTGCGCGCCCGACGAGGGCGCCGCCGCGGTGATCATGTGCCGCGCCGACATGGCGCACAAGTTCACCGACAAGCCGGTTTATGTGCGGGCCTGCGAGATCCGCACCCGCCGCTACGGCGCCTACGAGGTGCACGCCACGTCGGCGCCGCTGGACGAGGACTCCTCACCGACGGTGTACGCGGCCAGGGCCGCCTACGAGGCGGCCGGCATCGGGCCCGAGGACGTCGACGTCGCGCAGCTGCAGGACACCGATGCCGGCGCCGAGGTGATCCACATGGCCGAGACGGGCCTGTGCGCCGACGGCGAGCAGGAGAAGCTGGTGGCCGACGGGGCCACCGAGATCCACGGCTCGATGCCCGTCAACACCGACGGCGGGCTGATCGCCAACGGTGAGCCGATCGGCGCGTCGGGCCTGCGGCAGATGCACGAGCTGGTGTGCCAGTTGCGCGGAGAGGCCGGCGAGCGGCAGGTGCCCGGCAACCCGCGCGTCGGGCTGGCCCAGGTGTACGGCGCGCCCGGCACCGCGTCGGCGACCATCCTGTCGCTCTAGTTCCCTCGCGAGCAGACGTAAAAGCACCCAAAAACCCATGGTTTTAGGGGCTTTTACGTCTGCTCGGCCGTGCACAGCCGCGCGCCTGTCCCCAGGTCGGACGTAGCTGACTACCGATACGCTGCGCCCGACAGCATGGTTGCTGGCTATGGACATCGAACGCGTGCTGCTGTCGAGGGGAGGGCTAGCGACCACCGCTGAACTGCTGACCGTGATCACCCGCAAACAGCTCGCCGGATTCATCAAGGCGGGCAGACTAATTCGGGTTTGCCATGGGGTCTACGGAGTAAGCCAGCCGGACCTGTTGGGCACGCTGGGCGCGCTGGATCTTTTGGCCGGTCAGCCGATTGTGGCCTGCATGGGTACCGCCGCGGCGTTGTACGGCTTCGACACCGAGGCCACATCACGAGTGCACATCCTTGACCCAGGTGTCCGGATGCGCCCGTCCTCGTGTCTCATGGTGCATCAACGAATCGGCGCTCCACTGCGGCGGGTTGAAGGGCGCCTTGCGACGGCACCCGCATGGACGGCCATAGAAGTCGCGAGGACGCTGCGGCGACCGCGCGCTTTGGCGGCTCTCGATGCCGCCCTACACCTCGGCGCTTGTACGACAGGCGAATTGCAGGCGACGGTCCGCGAACACAGAGGACGCCGAGGCGTCGTCAAGGTCCGGGAATTGATCGGCTACGCCAACGGCCTCGCCGAGTCGCCGATGGAGAGCGAGGCGCGGCTGGTGTTCATCGACCACCGGCTGCCCATGCCCGAGCTGCAATACAGCATTGTCGACCACTACGGAAAGGTCTGGCGTGTCGACTTTGCCTGGCCGGATGCGATGCTGGCCGCCGAGTACGACAGCATCGAGTGGCACCTGGGTCCAAAGGCCCTGCTGCATGACAGGCAGAAAACTGCCCGGCTTCAGGAATGCGGCTGGACCAGCATTCCGATGACCGTCGACGACATACGGCACGACCCAGTTGGTCTGGTAGACCGCATCAATACCCACCGGTTGAGTGGCGCGAGCAGACGCAAAAGCCCCCGAAACCATGGGTTTTCGGGGGCTTTTGCGTCTGCTCGCGGTTAAATCGCGGGGCCGAGCAGGTCGTCGGCGTCGCGGATGATGTAGCCATACCCCTGCTCGGCCAAGAAGCGCTGCCGGTGTGCGGCGTACTCGGCGTCCAGGCTGTCGCGGGCCACCACCGAATAAAAGATGGCGCCACCGCCGTCGTGCTTGGGCCGCAACAATCGGCCCAGCCGCTGCGCCTCCTCCTGACGTGAGCCGAAGGTCCCCGAAACCTGAACCGCCACAGAGGCTTCCGGCAGGTCGATGGAGAAGTTGGCAACCTTCGACACCACCAGCGTGGGCACCTCGCCGCGGCGGAAGGCGTCGAACAGCGCTTCGCGTTCCCTGGTCCGGGTCGACCCCTGGATCACCGGGGCATTCAGCTCGGCGCCCAGCTCGTCGAGCTGATCGAGGTAGGCGCCGATCACCAGGGTCTGCTCGTCCGGGTGCTTCTCCAGAATCGACTTCACCACAGCGATTTTCGTGTGCACCGTCGAGCACAACCGGTACCGTTCCTCGGGCTCGGCGGTGGCGTACATCATGCGCTCGTTGTCGGTCATGGTGACGCGGACCTCGACGCACTCCGCCGGCGCGATCCAGCCCTGCGCCTCAATGTCCTTCCACGGCGCGTCGTAGCGCTTCGGCCCGATCAGGGAGAACACGTCGCCCTCGCGGCCATCCTCGCGAATCAACGTGGCGGTCAGGCCCAGCCGCCGCTTCGACTGCAGGTCGGCGGTCATCCGGAACACCGGCGCCGGCAGCAGGTGCACCTCGTCGTAAATGATCAGCCCCCAGTCGCGGCTGTCGAAGAGCTCCAGATGCCGGTACTCGCCCTTGGTGCGACGGGTGATCATCTGGTAGGTCGAGATGGTGACGGGCCGGATTTCCTTGCGCTCCCCGGAGTATTCACCGATCTCGTCCTCGGTGAGCGAGGTGCGCGCGACCAGCTCGCGTTTCCATTGCCGGGCGGCGACGATGTTGGTGACGAGGATGAGCGTCGTCGCACGGGCTTTCGCCATCGCCGCCGCACCGACCAGCGTCTTGCCGGCGCCGCAGGGAAGCACCACCACGCCGGAGCCGCCGGACCAGAACGAGTCCGCGGCCATCTGCTGATAATCGCGCAGGTGCCAGCCGTCCTGGTGCAGGCTGATCGGGTGCGCCTCGCCGTCGACGTAGCCGGCGAGATCCTCTGCGGGCCAACCGATCTTGAGCAGCATCTGCTTGACCCGGCCGCGCTCGCTGGCGTGCACGACGACGGTGTCGTCGTCGATCCGGGCCCCGAGCATCGGCGCGATCTTCTTGTTGCGCAGCACCTCCTCGAGCACCGCGCGGTCCAGGCTGACCAGCGTGAGGCCATGGGCCGGGTTCTTGACTAACTGCAGGCGGCCATAGCGGGCCATGGTGTCGACGATGTCGACCAGCAGCGGCTGCGGCACCGCGTAGCGGGAGAAGCTGACCAGCGCGTCGACGACCTGTTCGGCGTCGTGGCCGGCCGCGCGGGCGTTCCACAGCGCCAGCGGCGTGATGCGGTAGGTGTGCACGTGCTCGGGCGCGCGTTCCAGCTCGGCGAACGGCGCGATGGCGGCGCGCGCGGCGCCGGCCAGCTCGTGGTCCACCTCGAGCAGCACCGTCTTGTCGGACTGCACGATCAACGGTCCGTCGCTCAAAATGCGCCACTCCTCCTCATCGCGCTACGCGCTCTGCATCGTCGTCGGCGCGCATTTGATCCATTATCCGGACTCGGCCGACACCACCGACGTGATGCGGTGGACGGCGAAGTCCCGCAGCCGCCCGGACGCCGAGTCGAACGCCACCAGCTGCCCGCCCCTTACCGTGATCGGAGACACCACCCGCTGGGTGGCCACGCCCGCGGCGTCGAGGTAGCCGATCACCAACGTGTCCTGATCCTTGGCCGCGCGCTGCAACAGCGACATGGTGACCGCGGGGTCGACGCGAACATTCCCGAACGGCGCCGCGGTCACCTTACGCAGCACCGAGACGACCGCGTTGAGCGTCTCGGCGCTGGGCCGCGGCGGTGGGCGGTAGGGGCGACGCTGCTGGGGGGTGGGCACCCGGGCGCCGCGAGGCCGCACGTCGACGATGGCGCCCGAGGAGTCCTCGGCCGCCGGGGCGAAGCCCGCGGCCCGCAGCGCGACGAGCACCTCGGCGATCGGCGCGGGCGACACGGCCACCGTCGGGGCCAGGGCACGCAGCTGCAGGTCCGCGGCGGCCGCCACCGCCTGGGCGAGCAGGGCCGGGTCTTCGCAGCGCACGAACGACGCGGCCATCCCGATCCGGAGTTGCCCGTGCCGGCGCGCTACGTCGTCGATGAGGTATGTGAGCCCTTGCGGCACGGCAGTTTTCGAGTGCCGGGTGAAAAACGCGTGCATCCAGTCGCGGGTCTTGCCGATGTCGAGCGCGTGCCGGATCGACTGCTCGCTGATGCGGTAGACCATCGCCGCGCCGGCCGATTCGACGGTGGCGACCGCGGCCAGATCCTCGGCGAGATCGCGCTGCAGCGGCCCGGGCACGACGACGGTCAGGTCGGCTTGCACGAAAAAGTGGTCGATCGGTTTGGGCAGCGCCCGCGTCATCGCGTCGATGGCGACGTCGTCGGCCTCGTCGAGCAGCGCGCGACCGGGGGTGCTGATCGCCCCGCGACCCACCAGGCCCAGCGCGTGGCCCTCGGTCAGCAGGTCCGCTATCGGCCCGGGCTGCAGCCGCCTCGCCCAGCGCGGCCGGCGCCAGATCAACGCCGCCGACGCCGACGCCGCGTCCACACCGGCACCGTGGGGCAGCTCGGAGAGCATGCCCAGCAGCAGTCGGCGATCCAGCGGGGCGGCCGTCGAGTACAGCGAATCCGTAAGGGCGCCATAGGGTTTGCCGTCCGGGCCGCGGGTGCCGATCAGGGCCGGACGCCCCGGCAGATCAAGCCAGGTGACGGCCAGCAGGTGCCAACGCTCGGCGGTCGACAACGCGCCGAACCGGTCGGCGGCCACCGTGGGCGCCCAATACGGCCCGTCGCCGTTGGCCGGGTCCGGATCGGGCATCCCGCTCGCGATCAACCCGGCCGCGGCCGCGACCTCCAGGACCAGCCCCAGCCGCGACTCGTCGATGCCGGTCGTCTTGGCGAGCCGTTTGACCTCTCGCACTCCCAGTCCGCCGCTGCGCAGCTCGGGAACCGGTGTGGCGCCGAGGCTTTCGAGCAGCACGTCGAGTTCGCGCAGCAGGTCGATGATGGCTCCGGCCGCCGCCGCGTCGGCGTCGGCGGGTGCGGTGGTGGACACCACCGGGTCGGGTTGCGTCAGTTGCATGGGGCCCGGTTGTTCGCCGCGCAGCACCTGCCCGACGTGGAGGGGCAGGATCACCGTCTCGGCATCGATCCGTCGCAGCAGCCCCTTCGCCAGCAGCTGCGGCACCGGCCGATCCGCCGGGGCGCCGGGCGCGGCATCGCGGGTGCGGCCCATCGGGGACCCCTCGAGCAGCTTGTGCAGCACGTCGAGCTCCGCCTTGTCGAGCCCGTCGATGAGCTCGGCGATCTGCTCGCCGGTGCGCGACGTGTCCTCGAGGGTGACCTGCCCCGGCTGCCACGGCAACGCGGTGCCGGCGTCGGCGGCCACCCGGACCGCGGACTCGCCCCAGACCAGCGCGCGCTGCCTGAGGTCGTCCAGCGCGCCCAGTACGTCGGCCTCGGGCGCGCGGTCGCCGATCAGCGCCAGCAGCTTGGCGGTCGGCACCGGCGCGGTGTCGGCCTGCAGCACCAGCAGGGCGTCGAGCACGGCCAGCCGCAGGAAGTCGAGCTCGTCCGTGGCGGCCTTGACCGACTGCCGTGCCACGGCCCGCGCCGCCAGCGCCGCGATGCTGCCGGGCGGCGGCTGGGCAAGGTCCGGCCGCAGTTCCAGCAGCCGGATCAGCCGCTCGTCGGGCAAGTCGGCCAGCCAGGACCCCAGCGGGATGTCCGGGGTGTTGTCGGTCATTGCTGACCAGGGTAAAGCAGCGCGCGCGGCCCGGGCTCACGGCGAGGACGCCGGAATTCGGCACGCGCGGCCTAGCGTCACGTCCGCGGGCGCGACCTGTCAGAATGGACCCCGTGGCTGACATTGCTGAGGACCAGGCGGGCAAGACCCGGTACGTCGACAACGGCTGGCCGACGACGGACCCGGACGACCATGCGGTGAGCGAACTGGCGACGGATCGGACGGGCGCGTTGTCGCCCTTCGGTGACCTGACGTTCCCGCTGCCCTCCGATGACCTGCCATACGTTCACCCGGTAACGGTCGTCAACCGGTAGGTCCCAGGATGGCTCGGGCATCCAGGGCAACCGAGGAGTCCCGCTCGGGTTCGCTGTCGCATCTGGATGAGCGCGGGGCGGCGCACATGGTCGACGTCACCGAGAAGGGCGCCACCAAGCGCACCGCCGTCGCCGCGGGTGCCCTGCGAACCACGGCGCAAGTGGTATCGCTGATCTCGACCGGGGGCCTGCCCAAGGGCGATGCGCTGGCTACCGCGCGGGTGGCGGGCATCCTGGCAGCAAAGCGCACCAGCGACCTGGTCCCGCTGTGCCATCAGCTCGCGCTCACCGGTGTCGATGTCGATTTCACCGTCGGCGAGTCCGACATCGAGATCACCGCGACGGTGCGCAGCACCGACCGCACGGGGGTGGAGATGGAGGCGCTGACCGCCGTCAGCGTCGCCGGGCTTACGCTCTACGACATGATCAAGGCGGTCGACCCGTCCGCGCGCATCGATGACATCCGGGTGCTCCGCAAAGAGGGCGGCAAAAGCGGAAACTGGGCACGCTGATGGCCGCGCGATCGGCACGAGTGATCATCGCCTCGACGCGGGCCTCCACCGGCGTGTACGACGATCGCTGCGGACCGATCATCGCCGAATGGCTTGGGGAGCATGGGTTTTCGCCCGTCGAGCCGAAGGTGGTCGCCGACGGGAAGCCGGTGGGTGAGGCCCTGCACGCGGCGGTCGACGACGGCGTCGACCTCATCATCACCTCGGGTGGTACCGGCATCTCGCCCAGCGACAGCACCGCGGACCAGACCGCGGCCGTGCTGGATTACATGATCCCGGGCCTGGCCGACGCGATCCGACGCTCCGGGCTGCCGAAGGTGCCGACGTCGGTGCTCTCGCGCGGTGTGTGCGGTGTGGTCGGCCGGACCCTGGTGGTCAACCTGCCCGGTTCGCCCGGCGGGGTGCGTGACGGCCTCGGCGTCCTCGCCGATGTGCTCGACCACGCGCTCGACCAGCTCGCCGGCAAAGACCACGAGCGATGACGCTCGTCCTGCGCGCCGCACTGACCGAGCAACCCATCTACCTGGCCGAGCACGAGGAGCTGGTGGGCCATCAGTCCGCCGGGGCCATCGTCGGATTCGTCGGCATGATCCGCGACCACGACGCCGGACGCCGGGTGGTGCGGCTGGAGTATTCCGCGCATCCGTCGGCCGCACAGGTCATCGCCGACGTCGTCGCGGAGGTCGCCGCGCAGTCCAGCGGCGTGCGCGCCATTGCGGCCAGCCACCGGATCGGCGCGTTGCACATCGGCGAGGCCGCACTGGTGGCGGCCGTCGCCGCCGACCATCGGCAGGCCGCGTTTGCCACCTGCGCCCATCTCGTCGACACCATCAAGGCGCGAATACCGGTGTGGAAGCACCAGTTCTTCGACGACGGAACCGACGAGTGGGTGGGCTCGGCCTAAGGCCTAAGGCTTAACGCCTAGGTGCCGAACGGCTGGGCAATCGCGTCCAGCGCGTCGTTGCCGTGGATGTCCTGGCCCTGGATCGCGTCCCACAGCTGCTGCGTGTAGCCGACCTGCGACACCTGCTTCGGGGCGTCGGGCGCCGGAGGGGCGGGCGGTACGGCGTCCGCGGGCGGCGCCGGGGGCAGCGCATCGGCGGGAGGCGCCGGAGGCAGAGCGTCGGCGGGAGGCGCGGGCGGTGCCAGGTCCGTGGGGGGCGCGGGCGACACATCCGCGGGGGGCGCCGGCTGGTTCGACGAGGCCAACACGACGGGAGCCGACGGCTCGGCCGGCGCCGGGGGAGGCGGCGGCGGAGGAGCGTCTGGTGCGGGAGCTTCCGGCGGTGGCGGCGGGGCCAGCGGTCCGCCATTGAGCCACGGCAGGTCCAGGCCGGCCGGTGCCGGTGCGGGGACCTCGCGGGGCGTCGGGCCCGACAGCGGTCCGCCGCACACGGGCCAGGCGCCGCGACCCTGGGTGGCCAGCACCCGCTCGGCGACCGCGATCTGCTGTTCCCTGGTGGCCAATTCGGCCGACGGGGCGTACTCGCCGCCGCCGTGCGAGGACCACGTGGCTGAGGTGAATTGCACGCCGCCGTGGTAGCCGTTGCCGGTGTTGATGCCCCAGTTGCCGCCGGACTCGCAACGGGCTACTTGATCCCATTCGCCGTCGGTGGCCGCGGCCGCTTGGCCGGCGAGGGCAATGCTGCCGCCACCAAGTACCGCCCCGGTGAAGGCGATCTTGGCGACGCTGATGTTTGAGGTAGTGGGCTTACGGTGCCGTCCACTCATGCGCGCCGAAATTTCCTCTCTGATGCACGCCTGCGAGGTCAGCTGTCGGGTTCGGGTTGGAGAGGCCACCCGGCCGATGTCGTCCTGCCGAGAACGACGCCGGCTTCACCCCAAGGAGCCGCACGCGGCCCCGGTCCGATCACGGTGGACCGGTGGGTCCCCCGCCTCCATCCAATTAACGGATCCCCCGCCTATCGGATGGAGCTTGGCGCGGATAGGGAGGGAGGAACGCCACCGGTGACTTGGCGAACCTCGAGAGACGCTAGCGGGTTCTGTTGGTCCCGTCACGTCTGGCCAAACCGGGCGTTTCTCTCACCGTCGTCCGGAAAAGCGCCAGGAACGCGGCCCGATTACGCAGGTCAGAGCGGCCGAGATCGGAGCGTGTCCGCGCCGTTATCAATCCGTTACGTGACGCATCTCACACCGTCAGCCTCCGGCGAATGGCGGCAGCACGTCGATCGTGTCACCCGATCGCAACGCCTTGGTCTCGTCGCGAACGGCGATTCCGTCGCACAGATACGAGCATCGCCTCAGCACCGTTGCCAAGCGGGTACCCGGGGCCGCGAGCCTTTCAACCAAATCGGCCACCGTGGTCCCGGGGCGCAGTATCACCGACTCCGATTCGGTTCCGGCGGCGGCGCGCGCGGCGGCGAAGTAGCGAACCGTGACCTGGATTCCGTCCGGTTCGACGGCCGCCTCAGCCACCTCGGCCACCTCAGCCACCGATCGAGCTCATCGGCCGGTCCGGCTGCACGAAGTTGGGGTCGTTGATGCCGTGCCCGGCGGGCTTGCCCCACATCGCGGTGCGCCAGGCCGCCTCGATCTCGTCGTCGCTCGCGCCGCCGCGCAGCAGGCCGCGCAGGTCCGTCTCCTCGGCTGCGAACAGGCAGCTGCGGATCTGGCCGTCGGCGGTCAGCCGGGTGCGATCGCACGTCGAGCAGAAGGCGTGCGACACCGACGCGATGACACCGAACTTTCCGGCCGGCGTGCCCGGGCCCGTGTCCACCAGCCAGAGCTCGGCGGGGGCCGAACCGCGCGGCGCCGGGTCCGGGCGCAGCCGGAAGTGCGGGCGCAGCGCCGCCAGCACGTCGTCGGCGGTCAGCGCGGCCTCGCGGCGCCACTGGTGCCCGGCATCGAGCGGCATCTGCTCGATGACCCGCAATTGGTAGTCGTGCTCGAGGCAGAACCGCAACAGCTCGACGACGTCCTCCCGCCCGGTGGCGGGATCGAGCACGGCGTTCACCTTCACCGGCGTGAGGCCAGCCGCCTTGGCCGCGGCCAGGCCGTCCAGCACGTCACCGAGCCGGTCGCGGCGGGTGATGGCCGCGAAGCGGGCGCGGTCCACGCTGTCCAGGGAGATGTTGATGCGGTCCAGCCCGGCCTCGGCCAGGGCGGCGGCGCGGCGCGCCAACCCGACCGCGTTGGTGGTCAGCGAGATCTCCGGGCGGGGCCGCAGGCGCGCCGCGGCGGCGACCACCTCCTCGAGGTGGCGGGCCAGCAGCGGCTCACCGCCGGTGAACCGCACGCTGGTGATGCCGAGCCTGGTCACCGCGATGTGCATCAGCCGGGCCAGCTCGTCGGGTCGCAGCAATTGCTCGCCGGGCAGCCAGTCCAGGCCCTCTGCCGGCATGCAGTAATTGCAGCGCAGGTTGCACCGGTCGGTCAGCGACACCCGCAGGTCGGTGGCGGCCCTGCCGTAGGTGTCCAGCAACGGCCCATCGGTCGGCGCCTCGCCGGCGCGTTCGCGCGCCGAGGCCGCGCCGGGCATCGTCGGCAGGCCGAGGGCGGTCAGGGTCATGCCGCCACCTGCCCGAGCGGGGCCGGTGCGTCGACCGGAACGATTTCCTTACCCAGCGGCAGCAGCGACACCGGGATCAACTTGAGGTTGGCCAGCGCCAGCGGGATGCCGATGATCGTGATCGCCATGGCCACCGCGCTCGTCAGATGACCGAGCGCCAGCCACCACCCGAACAGCAGTATCCAGATCACGTTTCCGACGAGCGCGCCCGTCCCGGCGGTCGGCTTTTCGACAATCGTCCGGCCGAACGGCCACAACGCATAGGACGCGATGCGCAGCGACGCGAAGCCGAAGGGGATGGTGATGATGAGCAGGAAGCTGAGGAGCGCCGCCAGCAGGTACCCGGCGGCCATCCAGAGGCCACCGAATACAAGCCAGATAATGTTCAGGATCAGGCGCATATCTCCTCCAGCGGTCCTCCCAGCCTACCGAGCAACCGGTAATCGGGGGTGCTAGCGGGGCGGCCGTCCGAGTAGGATCTGAATCCACAATCGCGTCCTGCACAGGCGGGACGCTTCTTGTGTCGCCCATCCTAGTTATCCGTCAGACAAGCAGGTGAGACCAGTGCCGACCGGCAAGGTTAAGTGGTACGACGCCGACAAGGGGTTTGGCTTCCTGTCGCAGGAGGACGGCGAGGACGTGTACGTCCGCGCGTCGGCGCTGCCCGCCGGTGTCGACGGGCTCAAGACGGGGCAGCGGGTGGAATTCGGCGTCGCGTCGGGGCGGCGCGGTCCGCAAGCGTTGAGCCTCAAGCTGATCGACCCGCCGCCCACGCTTTCCCGCCCGCGCCCTCAGGGGCCGGCCGAACACAAGCACAGCCCCGATGAGCTGCACGGCATGGTCGAGGACATGATCACGCTGCTGGAGAGCACCGTGCAGCCGGAGTTGCGCAAGGGGCGCTACCCGGACCGCAAGACGGCCCGCCGGGTCTCCGAGGTGGTCAAGGCGGTCGCCCGGGAGCTCGACGCCTGACCGGGCGGTGAACCAGAACCTGCCGGTGCGCCCCGAAGCTACCCGGTGGTAACTTCGACTTCCGTAGGTCGTGGTATTCGGGCCAACAGCGGGTACTCACGCCTCGATGTGGGTTGCTAGCGAGGAGGCGGCGATGGCACAGCAAGCGCAGGTTACCGAGGAGCAAGCGAGAGCCCTCGCCGAGGAATCCCGCGAAAGTGGTTGGGATAAGCCGTCGTTCGCCAAGGAGTTGTTCCTCGGCCGTTTTCCGTTGGAGCTCATCCACCCATTCCCCAAACCGTCCGACGCCGACGAGCAACGCATTCGCGCGTTTCTCGACAAGTTGCGGGAGTTTCTGGACACCGTCGACGGCAGCGTCGTCGAGCGCGACGCGCAGATTCCCGACGAGTACGTGAAGGGCCTGGCCGAACTGGGCTGCTTCGGCATGAAAATTCCGGGCGAATACGGCGGGCTGGGCATGTCGCAGGTCGCCTATAACCGCGCGCTGATGATGGTGTCGAGCGTTCATCCCAGTCTCGGCGCGCTGCTGTCGGCCCATCAGTCGATCGGGGTGCCGGAGCCGCTCAAGCTCGCCGGAACCGACGAACAGAAGCGGAAGTTCTTGCCGCGGTGTGCCGCCGGGGCGATATCGGCATTCCTGCTCACCGAGCCGGATGTGGGCTCGGACCCGGCGCGCCTGGCCTCGACGGCCACACCGGTCGACGACGGGAAGGCGTACGAACTCGAGGGCGTGAAGCTGTGGACCACCAACGGCCTGGTCGCCGAACTGCTGGTGGTGATGGCCCGGGTGCCCAAGAGCGAGGGGCATCGCGGCGGAATCAGCGCGTTCGTGGTCGAGGCGGATTCCCCCGGGATCACCGTGGAGCGGCGCAACAAGTTCATGGGGCTGCGCGGCATCGAGAACGGCGTGACCCGGCTGCACGGGGTCCGGGTGCCCAGCGAAAACCTGATCGGCCGCGAGGGCGACGGCCTCAAGATCGCGTTGACCACGCTCAACGCCGGCCGGCTGTCGCTGCCCGCGAGCGCGACGGGGTCGGCCAAGTGGGCGCTGAAGGTCGCCCGCGAATGGTCCGGGGAGCGCGTGCAGTGGGGCAAGCCGCTGGCCAAACACGAAGCGGTGGCCAGCAAGATCTCGTTCATCGCCGCCACCAACTACGCGCTCGAGGCGGTGCTCGAGCTGTCTTCGCAGATGGCCGACGAGGGCCGCAACGACATCCGCATCGAGGCGGCGCTGGCCAAATTGTGGGCCAGCGAGATGGCCTGCGCCATCGGTGACGAGGTTTTGCAGATCCGCGGCGGGCGGGGCTACGAGACCGCGGAGTCGTTGGCCGCGCGCGGTGAGCGCGCGGTGCCGGTCGAGCAGTTGGTGCGGGACCTGCGCATCAACCGCATCTTCGAGGGATCCAGCGAGATCATGCGGCTGCTCATCGCCCGCGAGGCGGTCGATGCCCACCTGAATGCGGCCGGTGACCTCGCCAAGGCCGACGCGAGCCTGAAGCAGAAGGCCGCGGCGGCGGCCGGCGCGAGCGGGTTCTACGCGAAGTGGTTGCCGCAGTTGGTCTTTGGCGAAGGCCAGCGACCGGGGGCATACAGCGAGTTCGGCCCGCTCGCGTCGCACCTGCGGTTCGTCGAACGCTCCACCCGCAAGCTGGCCCGCAACACCTTCTACGGGATGGCGCGCTGGCAGGCCAAACTCGAGCAGCGGCAGGGGTTCCTGGGGCGCATCGTCGACATCGGCGCCGAGCTGTTCGCGATGTCCGCGGCCTGCGTGCGCGCCGAGGGCCAGCGGGCCGCCGATCCCGTTGTCGGCCAACAGGCTTACGAGCTGGCCGAGGCGTTCTGCCAGCAGGCGACGCTGCGTGTCGAGGCCCTGTTCGATGCGCTATGGGCCAACACCGACAGCACCGACGTTCGGTTGACCCATGACCTCATGGAGGGCCGTTACACCTGGCTGGAGGAAGGGATCATCGACCAGTCGGAGGGCACGGGACCGTGGATCGCGCACTGGGAACCGGGCGAGTCCACCGAGCCCAACCTGGCTCGCCGGTTCCTGACGGTGTCCGCGCCGACGGAGGCGAACCTGTAGGACTTTCGCCGTGGCCACCTACGTCGCCGGGTCGGGTGAATTCACCCGCGACACCAACTACATCACCACCCGCGTCACCGCCGACGGACGCGATGGCTATCCCGTCGAGCCGGGGCGGTATCGCCTCGTGGTCGCCCGCGCCTGCCCGTGGGCCAACCGCGCGATCATCGTCCGGCGGCTGCTGGGCCTGGAAAGCGTTCTCTCGATTGGCTTTTGCGGCCCCACCCACGACGAGCGCAGTTGGACATTCGATCTCGACCCGGGGGGCGTCGATCCGGTGCTGAAGATCCCGCGGCTGCAGGACGCCTACTTCAAGCGCTTCCCCGACTACCCGAAGGGAATCACCGTCCCGGCACTCGTCGACGTTCCCACCGGCGCGGTGGTCACCAACGATTTCGCGCAGATGACGCTGGACTTCTCCACGGAGTGGACCGCTTACCACCGCGAGGGCGCGCCGCGGCTCTACCCCGAGCGCCTCCGGGTCGAGATCGATGAGGTGAACAAGCGGGTCTACAGCGAGATCAACAACGGTGTATACCGGTGCGGATTTGCTGGGTCACAAGAGCCATACGACGCCGCCTACGACCGGTTGTTCACCGCGCTGGACTGGGTGAGCGAGCGGCTGGCCGGGCGGCGATACCTGGTGGGGGACACCATCACCGAGGCGGACGTGCGGCTGTTCACCACGCTGGCCCGCTTCGATCCCGTCTACCACGGGCATTTCAAGTGCAATCGCAGCAAGCTGTCCGAGATGCCGGTGTTGTGGGCGTACGCGCGCGACCTGTTCCAGACGCCCGGGTTCGGCGATACCGTCGATTTCGTCCAGATCAAGCGGCACTACTACATCGTGCACGCCGACATCAACCCGACCGGGATCGTGCCGAAGGGCCCGGACCTGTCCGGCTGGCTGAGCCCGCACGGTCGGGAGGCGTTGGGCGGCAGGCCTTTCGGGGACGGAACGCCGCCGGGTCCGCCGCTGGAGGCCGAGCGAGTGCCGGCCGGTCACGGCGCGTAACCGATGGCGCGCGCTCAGTAAACCAGTCGCACCGACCATTCCGCGTGCGGGGCGTCGCGCAGCTCACCGGATTGATCGACCACCAACGTCAGCAACTGCACCACGATCCCGGTCAACCGCCCGCGGTGCGGGTCGACCGTCGGGATGGTGACCGCGAGTCGGGTGCCCGGGCGAAACATGGTGGTGGCGGTGTTGACGGGATCCTCGTACACCTGCAACAGCCGCCACGGCGCGCGGGAGATGGCTTCGGGCACCGAGAGCTGCACCGGATAGCGCTCGCTGACCCGTAGCTCGCCCTGTATTTGCGGTGACTGACAGTCGTCGAGGTTGAGCACGTTGCAGTACTGGTACGGCCCCACCCGGGCCAGGTGCCCGTGCGAGTACGCGCTGATCTCGGGTCGGTGGGGTCCGGGTTTGCGCACCAGCAGCCACGTTCCGAGCCCGGCGCCCACGGCCAGCAGCGCAACCAGGGCCGTAAGTCCCACGGCCACACCGCGTTTCACTCCGGCACCGCCGCCGGCCGCCTGCCGTGGTGTCGATGCATACTCTCCTGCTCGACCATGACGGGCCGGTTGCCCCCGAGGCCGGGAATCAACGAGTTGCCGCGGAAGCTGACGATGGTCTGCGCCAGCCCCAGAATGAGCAGGGCGCTGACCGCGGTGAAGCCGACCCACAATTCGGTGTACACCATGACGCCGAGCGCGCCGCCGAGCACCCAGGCCAGCTGCAGCGTCG
Source organism: Mycobacterium sp. NGS26 (assembly GCF_059813025.1). Lineage (NCBI taxonomy): Bacteria > Bacillati > Actinomycetota > Actinomycetes > Mycobacteriales > Mycobacteriaceae > Mycobacterium > Mycobacterium sp. NGS26. Next base: position 578,750 of record NZ_JCALDU010000001.1, on the reverse strand, counting down.
ACTCCGAACGTCCGAACCCCGAAGCCCGCGACTCCTCCGGCAGGTCGTGTTGCAACGATGCGTCCAGGGATGCCTTCGCGATCGCGCTGCACCCGGAGGTGACCAGGGTGGCGATCACGGCCATCGGCAGCGTGCCGGCCACCGCGGCCGCCAGGGCCACGGCGCACACCGCGACCGTGCAGCGCACCACCAGCACGGCCGGCCTGCCCAGTCGCAGCCGTGCGCTGGTGAAGTTGCCCGCGAAGTTCCCGATCGCGGCGGCGGCGCCGATCATGCCGAGCATGCCCACCTGGACCCAACCGCTGGCCTGGTGCGCCTTGGCGACAAACGCCGGATACAAGAACAGGAAGCCGACCATCACCTTGATGGTGCAATTGCCCCACAGCGACGTGATGATGTTGCGGCCCAACGGTTGTCGCAGCGTATCGCCGACTCTTCTGACCTCCTCCGGCCAGCGTCGCCGCAGCGGGTCGCTGTCGTTGTGATAGCTCAGGGTGGCCGGGACCTCACCCGCGGTCACCTCGACCCAGCGCGGAATCCGCATCGACAGCAGGGCGCCGGCAACCGTGACGGCCACGACCACGAACAACGCCCCGGGCAATTGGAACAGGTGGGTGCAGACGAACTCGACGCCGCCCGCGATGGCGCCGCCGGCGATGGTGCCGCCCAGCAGGCCGAACACGGTGAGCCTGGAGTTGACCCGCACCAGGTCGATGCTCGGCGGCATCACCCTGGGCGTCACCGCGCTGCGCAGCACGGAAAACGATTTCGAGAACACCATCATTGCCAGGGCGCACGGATACAGCACCATCGACGGGAAGCTGCCGGTGGCGCCGTCGTAGTTCATGATCAGCACCACCGCCAGCGCCGTGCGGAGCGCGAAGGACAGGGCCAGCGCGACGCGACGGCCGTGCTGCAGCCGGTCCAGCGCCGGACCGATCAGCGGTGCGATCACCGCGAACGGCGCGATGGTGATCAACAGGTACAGCGCCACTTTCGACTTGCTCTCCCCGGCGGCCGCGGCGAAGAACAGGGTGTTGGCCAACGCGACGGCCATCGCCGAGTCGACCGCGAAGTTCGCCACCACCGGCCACGTCAGCGCGGTCAGGCCGGACTTGTCGGCGCCGTCGGCGGTGGCGGCCCGCTGGACCATCCAATACATGCGGGAGCCCATCTCGCGGCTGCGCTGGGCCGCCGCGCGCGTGACCGTGATCCGCTCGCCGGAGGCCGGACCGCGCGGCGGCGCGCTGGGGCGATCCGGTTCCGGCTGGTGGCCCAGCGGCGGGAGATACCGGTTGGCGCTGGGCATCGTAGGCGAACGGCGCGCCCGCCGGTGATCGGGGTCGTCGGCCGGGTAGTTGGCCATGCCGGGGTGCTGGTTGACCGATTCGTTGCGGGTCCGGCGGCCCGGCTGGGAGGCCACGCGGCCCGGATGATCACGCCGCCGTCCAGACACAAATCAATTCTGTCCTATGCCGGCGGGCAACCGGGCGTGGCTCGCCAACCTACTATTGGAGACGCAGCGCAGAGAGGGGATGGCGTGACCGGATCCAGCGGGGAATCCGCCGTAGCAACCGACGCCGAGTGGCCGGCCGAGGTGGCGGCGGTGCTCACGGGTGCGGTCGACGCGGCCCGGGCGGCCGTCGAGGAGTTCGCCGGCCCGGAGGCGGTCGGGGACCACCTGGGCGTCAGCTACGAGGATCCCAATGCCGCCACGCACCGGTTCCTGGCCCATCTGCCCGGCTATCAGGGATGGCAGTGGGCGGCCGTCGTCGCGGCCTATCCGGGCGCCGACCACGCGACCATCAGCGAAGTGGTGCTGATCCCCGGGCCGACGGCGCTGCTGGCGCCTGAATGGGTGCCCTGGGAACAGCGGGTGCGCCCGGGCGATCTGAGCCCCGGGGACCTGCTGGCCCCCGCGGACGACGATCCGCGGCTGGTCCCCAGCTACACCGCCAGCGGTGACCCGCAGGTCGACGAGATCGCCGCCGAAGTCGGGCTGGGGCGGCGCTGGGTGATGAGCCCCTGGGGCCGCGCTGCCGCCGCCGAGCGATGGCACACCGGGGACTACGGCCCCGATTCGCCGATGGCTCGCTCCACCAAACGGGTGTGCCGCGACTGTGGTTTCTACCTGCCGCTGGCGGGATCGCTAGGCGCGATGTTCGGGGTATGCGGTAACGAGCTCTCCGCCGACGGGCACGTCGTCGACAAGCACTACGGCTGCGGCGCGCACTCTGACACCCCGGCTCCCGCGGGCACCGGCTCGCCGATGTACGAGCCGTACGACGACGGCGTGCTCGACGTCACGGAGCCGCCGGAGTCACCGGAGCCGGCGGCCGAGGAGCCCGAACCCCCGGAGCCCGAGCCACCGGAGCCCGAGCCACCGGAGCCCCCGGAGCCGGAGTCCGATTAGCCCTTCTCGGCGGCGGCCTTGATGTTTGCCAGCGAGGCGTTCATGCCCTCGACCAGTTCGCGTTCGAAATTCGACGTTCCCCCGAAGAGGGCCTTGACCGAGAGGTTCGAGAACGCGGTGACACCGTTTTCGGCGTGCCGGCTCTCGATCACCCGGGTGCCCTGGCCGGTCGGCTCGAGCTCGTAGCTCCAGATGGTGCGGTTGGTGTTGACCCGGAACGCCAGCTTCTTCTCCGGCACCACCTCGACGACGGTGCACGTGGTGATCCAGAACAAGCGGTTGCGGCGGTTGAGGTTGAGGGTGCGGGTCCCCGGGCGCAGCGGACCGAAGGCCTTCATCCGGCGGCACTGCGGGCTCCATTCGGGCATCCGGCGAAAGTCGGAGATCAACTCCCAGACTTTGGCGGCCGGTGCGTCGATGTCGACTTGGGCTTGCAGCAGCGGGGCTACCATTGCACCTCCCGATCGGGTTCGAAACTAGTTGTGGTTGAGGTAGTTTTCGAGTCCGGATTGCGCGCCACGCGCGCCGCGGCGAACCGCGGTGAGCTGCCACACGAAGATGCTGGTGCCGAGCAACCCGGTGCCCAGTCCGGCCAGGGTCACCGGTCGCCAGCCCTGCAGCGCGGGCACGAGAAAGGCGGCCGCCGCGGCGGCCAGCCAGCCCAGGAAGCCGATGACGACGACGGGCCAAACCTCGAGCAGCACCGGCGGCAGCGGCGGCGCCTCGGGGCTGTCGCCGGCCGCGCTTTCGCCTGACCCGCTTGAGCCGGGTTCGCTTTCGCCAGGTCCGACAGACATCCCGATCAACATAGCTTGCGGTCCCGCGTCCGAACCGTCCGGTCCGGCACAGGTTGCGCCGATTGTTCCTAGTTTCTCGGCTTCCGATGTAACCTCGCGCCATGCCTGACAGCGATGCGCGGCTGGCCAGTGACTTGTCGCTGGCCGTCATGCGGTTGGCCCGCCAGCTGCGCTTCCGGAACCCATCGTCGCCCGTGTCGCTGTCGCAGCTTTCGGCGCTGACCACCCTGGCCAACGAGGGCGCGATGACGCCCGGCGCGCTGGCGATCCGGGAACGGGTCCGGCCGCCGTCGATGACCCGGGTGATCGCATCGCTGGCCGACGAGGGCTTCGTCGACCGCACCCCGCACCCCGTCGACGGCCGGCAGGTGCTGGTCTCGGTGTCGGAGGCCGGTGCCGAACTGGTCAAGGCGGCCCGGCGCGCCCGCCAGGAGTGGCTGGCGGAGCGGCTGGCGACGCTGGACAGCGACAAGCGCGCCACCCTGCGCGAGGCCGCCGACCTGATGCTGGCCCTGGTCGACGAAAGCCCGTGAGCCTCGACGTCCAGGACGTCGACGATCCCGACGATCCGCGACTCGACGATTTCCGCGACCTGAACAGCGTCGACCGTCGCCCGGATCTGCCGACCGGGAAGGCGTTGGTGATCGCCGAGGGCGTGCTGGTGGTGCAGCGCATGCTGGCGTCGCGGTTCACCCCGCACGCGCTCCTCGGCACCGACCGCAGGCTGGCCGACCTCAAAGAGGACCTCGCCGGTGCCAACGCCCCGTTCTACCGAACCTCCGCCGACGTCATGGCCCGGGTGGTCGGCTTCCACCTCAATCGTGGCGTGCTGGCGGCCGCGCGCAGGGTGCCCGAGCCGAGCGTCGCGGACGTCGTCGACGGCGCCCGCACGGTCGCGGTGCTCGAGGGCGTCAACGACCACGAGAACCTGGGCTCGATCTTTCGTAACGCGGCGGGGCTGGGCGTGGACGCGGTGGTGTTCGGCAGCGGCTGCGCCGACCCCCTCTACCGTCGCGCCGTTCGGGTGTCCATGGGACACGCGCTGCTGGTGCCGTACGCGCGGGCGACCGACTGGCCCGCCGACCTGATGACGCTGAAGGAACGCGGATTTCGGCTGCTGGCCATGACCCCGCACGGCCAGGCGTGCGCGCTGGCGGACGCGATGGCGGCGGTGCGCGACGACCGCATCGCGGTCCTGGTGGGCGCCGAGGGCCCGGGGTTGACGCCGGCCGCGCTGCGGCGCAGCGATGTGCGGGTGCGCATCCCGATGTCGCGGGGCACCGACTCGCTCAACGTCGCGACTGCGGCCGCTCTTGCGTTCTACGAGCGGGTTAGGCTCGGCCGGTGAGCGACGAGCGCGGCCAGCGCTCCCAGTCTGTGCCCTGGGCAACGGGTTTGACGGTGGCCGCGTTCGTTGCGGCGGTGATCGCGGTCGCGATCGTGGTGCTCAGCCTCGGGCTTGTCCGCGTGCATCCGCTGCTGGCCGTCGGGCTCAACCTCGTCGCGGCCGGAGGACTGGCGCCCACGCTGTGGGGATGGCGGCGAACCCCGGTGCTGCGCTGGTTCGTGCTGGGCGCGGGGGTCGGGGTGACGGGTGCGTGGTTGACGCTGCTCGCGCTGGCGGTGTCGTAGCTAGCGCTGACCGCCCGAGCGGACCCCGAGCAGCACGTCCTCCCAGGCCGGGATGACGGGCTTGCCGCGCCGGGTGTGCACCGGCTGCTCCTTGGGGCTGGCGGCGGCCGGCTGCACCGGCGTGCTGACCGGCGGCTTCACCGGCTCGTCGAAGTCGACGTGCGCCACCGGGGCGAGCGGTCGCAGCGGGCGCTCGAAGTTCGGGTCGATCAGCTCGCTGGCCGCGTCGTCGAGGGCGGTGACCGTTCCGCCGTGGGCCCCGGGCGTGAAGCAGAAATGCGCGTTGTTGTCGGACCGGCCGGCCTTCCACGCCAGCTGCACCGTCCAGCGGTTGTCTTCGCTGCGCCAGGCGTCCCAGCTGAGCTTGTCGTGTTCGAGGCCGCGCTTCACCAGCGCGGCGCTGACGGTCTCCAGCAGGGTGAGCACCGCGGGGCCGTCGGCGAGCATCGGATGTGCCGCGGTTGCCAGCTCCGCCACCCGGAACCGCTCCAGCAACACCGGATTGGCGAACCGGCGGACCCGCGAGACGTCCGAACCCGACGCCGCGGCCACCTGCTCGACGGACGCGCCCGCGCGGATCCTGGCCTGAATTTCTTTGGGGCTCAGCATGTTGGTGACTTCGATCTCGAGATGCGGTTGTTCCGGCTGCGCCGGCTCGCCCTTCAACACAGCCCGCAACCGGTCGTCGGCCGCCAGCTTGAACTGCTCCGCGGGATCATCACTCTCGCAGATGAGGTATTTGCTGTCGGCATCGAGCCCAACCAATTTGAGTTCCCGCATGGTGTTCTCCTCGCAGGCTCCGTGCAGGTCAGCGACGGACCCGTCAGGTGCGCACTCTAGTCCAGCCGACGCCCATCACGTGTGCTGACACGCTGGGCGGTGGCGCGGCGATTGCCGCCGGGTCGAGCGCCGCGTTAAAGGCGTTCGACCACCCAGTCGACGCACTGGGTGAGGGCGCTGACGTCGTCGGGGTCGACAGCCGGGAACATCGCGACCCGCAACTGGTTGCGGCCGAGCTTGCGGTACGGCTCGGTGTCGACGATGCCGTTGGCCCGCAGCACCTTGGCGACGGCCGCGGCGTCCACGTCGTCGACGAAGTCGATCGTGCCCACCACCTGCGAACGCAGGGCCGGGTCGGCGACGAACGGCGTGGTGTACGGGCGCTCCTGGGCCCACGAGTACAGCCGCTGCGACGAGTCCGCCGTGCGCTTGACCGCCCAGTCCAGCCCGCCGTTGGCCAGCAACCAGTCGAGCTGTTCGGCCATCAGCGCCAGGGTGCCGATGGCCGGCGTGTTGTAGGTCTGGTCCTTGAGGCTGTTCTCGATCGCGATCGGCAGCGACAGGAAGTCGGGCACCCAGCGACCCGACGCCGCGATGGACTCGACGCGGGCCAGCGCGGCCGGGCTCATGACGGCCAGCCAGAGGCCGCCGTCGCTGGCGAAGTTCTTCTGCGGCGAGAAGTAATAGGCGTCGACGTCGTTGATGTCGACCGGCAGGCCACCGGCGCCGGAGGTGGCGTCGATCAGAATCAGTGCATCAGCCGAGCCCGGCGGCCGTCGTACCGGCACCGCGACCCCGGTCGACGTCTCGTTGTGCGCCCACCCGATCACGTCGACCGACGGGTCGCTCTGCGGCTCCGGCGCGCTGCCGGCGTCGGCCTTGATGATGATGGGGTCGCCGACGAACGGGTTCTTGGCGACGCAGGAGGCGAACTTCGAGCTGAACTCGCCGAACGACAGGTGCAGCGAGCGCTTGTCGATCAGCCCGAAGGCCGCGGCGTCCCAGAACGCCGTCGCGCCGCCGTTGCCCAGGATGACCTGGTAGCCGTCCGGCACGGAGAACAGCTCGGCCACCCCGGACCGGACCCGGCCCACCAGGTTCTTGACCGGCGCCTGGCGGTGCGAGGTGCCGAACAACGGCGCCAAGGTGGTGCTCAGCGCCTGCAATTGCTCGGGCCGCACCTTCGACGGACCGCACCCGAAGCGGCCGTCGCGGGGTTTGAGATTTTCGGGGATCTGGAGCTGGTCAGCCATGCCAGTCAGCGTAGTGAGCGACGCCGACCCGGTGCCCCGGCGGCCCTGGCCGCCACGTCTCGGTGTGAGCCAGGACACACGGTTCGGCTGACCACTGGTCAGCCCACAGTGGTTGACGGGGTCTGGAATATTCCCGGTACCCGCGGTACTGTCTAGACATTGCACGTCCAAATGTAAACCTCGTTGGGGAGGGCTTGGATATGGCCAGGACGCGAATGGTCCGGCGCTGGCGCCGCAACATGGAAGTGCGCGACGACGTCGACTACGTCAACATGCTTGCCACGCTGTCCGAGGGGTCGGTGCGGCGGAACTTCAACCCGTACACCGACATCGATTGGGACTCACCGGAATTCGCGGTCACCGAGAATGACCCCCGGTGGATTCTGCCGAAGACCGACCCGCTGGGCCGGCATCCCTGGTACCAGGCCCAGCCCGAGGCGCGCCAGATCAAGATCGGCATGTGGCGCCAGGCCAACGTGGCCAAGGTGGGACTGCACTTCGAGTCCATCCTGATCCGCGGGCTGATGAACTACACGTTCTGGGTGCCCAACGGTTCGCCGGAATACCGGTACTGCCTGCACGAGTCGGTCGAAGAGTGCAACCACACGATGATGTTCCAGGAGATGGTGAACCGGGTCGGCGCCGACGTTCCGGGGATGCCGCGGATGCTGCGCTGGATCTCGCCGCTCGTCCCGCTGGTCGCCGGCCCGCTGCCGGTCGCGTTCTTCATCGGCGTGCTGGCCGGCGAGGAGCCCATCGACCACACGCAGAAAAACGTTCTGCGCGAAGGCAAGTCGCTGCACCCGATCATGGAGCGGGTGATGGCCATCCACGTCGCCGAGGAAGCCCGCCACATCTCCTTCGCGCACGAGTTCCTGCGAAAGCGGTTGCCGCAGTTGACCAAACGGCAGCGGTTCTGGGTCTCACTGTACTTGCCGCTGACCATGAAGATGTTGTGCCGCGCAATCGTGGTGCCGCCCAAGTCCTTCTGGCGCGAGTTCGACATCCCGCGTGAGGTCAAGAAGGAGCTGTTCTTCCGCTCCCCGGAGTCGCGGAAATGGCTCAGCGACATGTTTGGCGACGTCCGGATGCTGGCCTACGACACGGGGCTGATGGAAACCCGCTCCGCGCGGCTCATGTGGCGCCTGTGCAAGATCAACGGCAAGCCGTCGCGCTACCGCAGCGAACCGCAACGCCAGCACCTCGCCGCGGTGCCGGCGGCCTAGGTCTTATCGAGTTTCTATGCCGCACGTTATTACCCAGTCGTGCTGCAACGACGGGTCCTGTGTTTTCGCGTGCCCCGTGAACTGCATTCACCCGACGCCGGACGAGCCGGGCTTCGCGACTTCGGAGATGCTCTACATCGATCCGGTGGCCTGCGTGGACTGCGGCGCGTGCGTGACCGCTTGCCCGGTCGGCGCGATCGCGCCGGACACCCGGCTGGAGCCCAAGCAGCTGCCGTTCGTCGAAATCAACGCGTCGTTCTACCCGGAAAGGCCCGCGGGCGAGAAGCTGCCGCCGACCTCCAAGCTGGCGCCGGTGCTCCCGGCGCCCGAGGTGCGCGCCCGCCGTCGTCCGCTGACCGTCGCCATCGTCGGGTCCGGGCCCGCGGCGATGTATGCCGCCGACGAACTGCTCACCCAGCATGGCGTGCGCGTCAACGTCTTTGAGAAACTGCCCACGCCATACGGGCTGGTCCGCGCCGGGGTGGCGCCCGATCACCAGAACACCAAGAAGGTGACCCGGCTGTTCGACCGGGTCGCCGGTCATCGCCACTTCCGCTTCTATCTCAACGTCGAGATCGGCAAGCATCTCACCCACTCCGACCTGCTGGCCCACCACCACGCCGTGCTGTACGCGGTCGGTGCGCCCGACGACCGCCGGCTGGACATCGAAGGCATCGGCCTGCCCGGCACCGGGACCGCCACCGAGTTGGTCGCGTGGATCAATGGGCATCCCGACTTCGCCGATCTGCCAGTCGATCTCGGCCACGAGCGGGTGGTGATCATCGGCAACGGCAACGTCGCCCTCGATGTGGCCCGTGTGATCACCGCGGACCCCGACGATCTGGCCCGCACCGACATCTCCGATCACGCGCTGGCGGTGCTGCGCGGCTCCGCGGTGCGCGAGGTGGTGATCGCCGCCCGGCGTGGGCCCGCCCATTCGGCGTTCACGTTGCCCGAACTGATCGGACTGACCGGCGCGTCTGACGTCGTGCTCGATCCCGGCGACCACCGGCTGGTGGCAAGCGATCTCGCGTCCGCCGCGGACGCGTCGACCAGGACCAAGCTGGAGATCCTGAGCAAGCTCGGCGACGCTTCGGCGCCGCCGTCAACCGGCCGCCCGCGAATCCGGCTGGCCTACCAGCTCACGCCGCGGCGGGTGCTGGGCGATCGGCGCGCCACCGGCGTCGAGTTCTCGGTCACCGGCACCGACGAGGTGCGTCGGCTCGACGCGGGCCTGGTGCTCACGTCGATTGGCTACCGCGGCAAGCCGATTCGCGATCTTCCGTTCGACGAGTCCGGCGCGGTGGTGCCGAACCAGGACGGCCGCGTCGTCGACCCCGGCTTCGGTGAGCCGGTGCCCGGCGCATACGTCGCGGGATGGATCAAGCGCGGGCCGACCGGCTTCATCGGCACCAACAAGTCCTGCTCCCTGCAAACCGTCCACGCCCTGGTCGCCGACTTCAACGCGGGCCGGTTGACGGACCCGGCGGCCGGGCCGGAGGCCCTGGACAGGCTGGTGCGTGTGCGTCAGCCCGACGCCGTCGACTCCGCGGGGTGGCGCGCCATCGACGCCGCCGAGATCGCGCGCGGCGGCGGCGGCGGCCGGCCCCGCATCAAGTTCACCGACGTCGCCGACATGCTGGCGGTCGCGGCGACCGCGCCACCGGCGCCCGTTCGACGCCGGCTGCTCTCGCGGCTGTTCGGCTAACCGGCGCCCTGCCCGGACATTGCCGCCGCGATCTCCTCGGGGCTGACCTCGCGCATCGGCTGTCCCAGCGACCAGTGGTGGCCGAACGGGTCTTCGACCATGCCGTAGCGGTCTCCCCAGAACTGGTCGTCCAACGGCATCACGACGGTGGCGCCGGCGTCCAGCGCACGCTGGAACTTGGCGTCGACGTCGGTGACCGTCAGGTGGATGGTGACCGGGGTGCCGCCCAGCGACTTCGGGGTCATCGACTGGCCGTCGCGGAACTCGGGGAAGTCGTCGTTGAGCATCACCAGGGAGCCGTTGATGCGCAGCGCGGCGTGCACCAGCTTGCCGTCGGGGCGGGGCACCCGCCCAAGCTCCTCGGCGCCAAAGGCCTTGACGTAGAAGTCGATCGCCGCGGCGGCGTCGTCGACGACGAGGTGTGGGGAAACTGCGGGTTCGACATTGATCGCCATGTTGTCTCCTTAGTTGTGGGTGTCCGGGCCAGTCCCGGACCGGCTCACGGATACTGACCCCGGCCGCGACGAGAATTCACCGCGGCGGCGCCATTCAATCGCGCGGCACCGACAACTTTTTCTGGAGCGACTCAGGCGGTGGTGAGGACCCGGTCCCAGCCCTTGACGGACTCCGGGCTGCGCGGCCCCGGGCCCACATAGATCGCCGACGGGCGAACCAGCTTGCCCAGCCGCTTCTGCTCGAGGATGTGCGCACACCATCCCGCGGTGCGGCCGCAGGTGAACATCGCGGGCATCATGTGGGCCGGCACCTGGGCGAAGTCCAGGATCACCGCGGCCCAGAACTCGACATTGGTCTCGATCGGGTGGTCCGGTCGCCGCTCGCGCAGCTCGGCCAGCGCCGCCTGCTCGAGCGCGACCGCCACCTCGTAGCGCGGCGCGCCCAGTCGTTCCGACGCGGACCGCAGCACCCGGGCCCGGGGGTCCTCGGCGCGGTAGACCCGGTGCCCGAAGCCCATCAGCTTCTCGCCGCGGTCCAGGATTCCCTTGACCAGGCCGCGGGCGTCGCCGGTGCGCTCGACCTCCTCGAGCATCGGCAGCACCCGGGCCGGCGCCCCGCCGTGCAGCGGCCCGCTCATCGCCCCGATGGCGCCGGACAGCGCCGCCGCCACGTCGGCACCCGTCGAGGCGATCACCCGCGCGGTGAACGTCGAGGCGTTCATGCCGTGCTCGGCCGCCGACACCCAGTAGGCATCGATGGCCTCGATGTGCCGGGGATCGGGCTCGCCCTGCCAGCGCGTCATGAAACGTGCTGTCACCGTGGAGCATTCGTCGATGACACGCTGCGGAACCGCGGGCTGGTAGATGCCGCGCGCCGACTGCGCCACGTAGGAGAGCGCCATCACGGACGCCCGGGCCAGCTGCGCGCGGGCGGTCGCGTCGTCGACGTCCAGCAGCGGCTTGTACCCCCAGATGGGCGCCAGCATCGCCAGGCCCGCCTGCACGTCGACGCGGACGTCGCCGGTGTGGATCGGCAGCGGAAACGGCTCGGCCGGCGGCAGTCCGTGGCCGAACTCGCCGTCCACCAGCAATGCCCACACCTCGCCGAACGTGACCCGCTGGTTCACCAGATCCTCGATATCGACGCCGCGGTAGCGCAGCGCGCCGCCGTCTTTGTCCGGCTCGGCGATCTCGGTGGTGAAGGCGACCACGCCGTTGAGGCCAGGGACGAAATCTTCCGGGACCACAGTCATAGGCAAATTCTTACACCTCACTTTCGCGCCGATGCTACCGGCCGGTAGCGCCCTGCTAGTAGCGTTGGCGCGGTGGCCGGACCGGACGACGAACACCTGCGGCGGATGCGGGTCGAGTACGGGTCCGTCGAGCGCGACGGCGGCCCCGACCTCGACGTGGACTGGCTCGATGACGGTTGGCTTGCGTTGCTGCGCAAGTGGATTGACGATGCCGAACGCTTCGGGGTCTCGGAGCCCAACGCCATGGTGCTCGCGACCGTCGCGGAGGGCAAACCGATGAGCCGGTCGGTGTTGTGCAAGGGCGTGGACGAGACCGGGATCACGTTTTTCACCAACTATGACTCCGCCAAGGGCGTCGAGCTGGCGGCAACGCCGTACGCGTCGGCGACGTTCCCCTGGTACCTGCTGGGACGGCAGGTGCACATCCGCGGCCCGGTGACCAAGGTCGACCCGCGGGTCACCGAGGACTATTGGTCCAAGCGGCCGCGCGGCTCCCAGCTGGGCGCGTGGGCGTCACACCAGTCCCAGCCGATCGCGTCGCGCGCCGCCCTGCTCGACCAGCTGGCCGAGGTGACCGCGCGCTTCGCCGGCGAGGAGCGCATCCCGGTGCCGCCCGGCTGGGGCGGCTACCTGATCGCGGCCGAGGTCGTGGAGTTCTGGCAGGGCCGGGAGAACCGGCTGCACAACCGGATCCGGGTCACCGGCGGACGAGTCGAACGCCTGCAGCCCTGAACGACGGAGGCCACCCGGTCGACTCTGCGTTCATGGCGAAGAAGTGCGAGTAGCCCGCGCCGTCAGCGCAGACGGTATGGGGGCTGGGGCCTCCGCTCACATGTAACCGTGGGTTGCCGACAGGGTGGTCCTGGCCGGTAGAGCCGACAACATGTGGGAGGCCCCAGTGATACGTCAGCGTACGAGCGTTGGTTTGGATGTGCACGCACGATCGGTGGTCGGGTGTGGGTTTGATAGTGAGACCGGTGAGGTTTTCGAACGCCGATTGACCCCGGATTACCGCGAGATCTTGGATTGGATCGGTGGTCTGCCGGCGCCGGTGTCGGTGGTGTATGAGGCGGGCCCGACGGGGTTCGGGTTGGCGCGGGCGTTGACAGCGGCCGGCATTGAATGCCTGGTGGCAGCGCCGTCGAGGTTGATGCGTCCGGCCGGTGATCGAGTCAAAACCGATAGCCGCGATGCCCGTCATCTGGCCCGGTTGTTGCACCTGGGTGAGGTGGTCGCGGTGACGGTGCCCAGCGAGTCTCAAGAAGCGGCGCGGGATCTGGTGCGTTGCCGGGAGGATTGCCGCGGAGATCTGATGGCGGCCCGCCAACGGGTGTCGCATCTGTTGTTGCGCCATGGGATCGTCTATTCCGGCGGTAAGGCCTGGACCGGCAAGCATGAGCTGTGGTTGCGTAGGCAGCGCTTTGCTGATCGCGGGCTGCAGCTGGCCTACGATGCCGCCTTCGATGCGATGCTGGCCGCCACCGATCGCCGCGATCGCCTTGATCGCGCGATCACGACAGCGGCTGCTGATTGCGAATTCACCCCGGTGGTGACCCGGCTGGGCTGCCTGCGCGGGGTATCCACCTTGACCGCGTTCGGGCTGGCCGTGGAGATCGGGGATTGGCAGCGGCTCACGGGCCGTTCTATCGGCGCCTATCTGGGGTTGGCGCCCAGCGAGCACTCCACGGGCGCCACCCGCAGCCAGGGTGGGATCACTCGGACCGGCAACAGTCACGCGCGCCGGCTGTTGATCGAGGCGGCCTGGCAGCACCGCAAACCGTATCGGCCCGCCACGCTGATGCGCCGACGCTGGGATGCGGCATCAGCGGCAGCACGTGCCCGCGGGCATGCCGCCAATCAGCGTCTGCACAGCCGCTGGGTCCACTTCGATCAACGCAAAAAGCGTCCGGTGGTTGCTAACGCCGCCATCGCCCGCGAGCTGGCCGGCTGGTGCTGGTCGCTGGCGGTGCTCGACGGCTAAAACCGCCGGTTAAACCTCCAGGTAGTACACGGTCAGTGCACGGCAAGCGAAGACAAGAGCGATCCGCGATGACTCTGTGGAGCAAATCTCATTGCCTAGCAATGAGGTTCACGCTCGTGCTTGCAGACAAGCGGTCCGCTCACGCCGAAAGTCCCGTCCTGCTGGTAACCAACCCGCGCATATCAGACTGACCAATCGCGTCGACAATCAACGACACGCCGCAACGACCAACTACCGCCTGGTCAACGAAGCGGCGGCCGCAACGACGGTTACGGCCGCCGCTTCACCTTGCCCCTTGACAAAACGACTCCCATATCAGAGTCAAGACGTCGATTTGGGGGCACCCCTGATCGGGACCAGCGGAGGCGACCCCGGGCAGGCGGTCCGTCGCGATAACGACTACCTTCAGCTGTAAGCACCTAGTCAGGGCAGCCATACCAGCCGGAGCGCAAAGGGGTTCTCGTGGCCGACACCGACGACACCGCAACTCTCAAGTACCCGGGGGGCGAGATCGACCTGGAGATCGTGCGCGCCACCGAGGGAGCTGACGGCATCGCGCTGGGCTCGCTGTTGTCCAAGACCGGCCACACCACCTTCGACAACGGCTTCGTCAACACCGCCGCGTGCAAGAGCGCCATCACCTACATCGACGGCGACGCCGGGATCCTGCGCTACCGCGGCTACCCGATCGAGCAGCTCGCCGAGAAGTCCACGTTCATCGAGGTCAGCTATCTGCTGATCTACGGCGAGCTGCCGGACAAGGACCAGCTGGCCGAGTTCACCACCAGGATCCAGCGGCACACCATGCTGCACGAGGACCTCAAGCGGTTCTTCGACGGCTTCCCGCCCAACGCCCACCCGATGCCGGTGTTGTCCAGCGTGGTGAACGCGTTGAGCTCCTATTACCCGGACTCGCTGGACCCGATGGACAACGGGCAGGTGGAGCTGTCCACGATCCGGCTGCTGGCCAAGCTGCCCACCATCGCCGCGTACGCCTACAAGAAGTCGGTCGGGCAGCCGTTCCTCTACCCGGACAATTCGCTGTCGCTGGTGGAGAACTTCCTGTGGATGACCTTCGGGTTGCCGGCCGAGCCGTATCAGGCCGATCCCGAGATCGTGCGGGCCCTGGACATGTTGTTCATCCTGCACGCCGACCACGAGCAGAACTGTTCGACGTCCACCGTTCGGCTGGTCGGCTCGTCGCGGGCCAACCTGTTCACCTCGATCTCCGGCGGCATCAACGCGCTGTGGGGCCCGCTGCACGGCGGCGCCAACCAGGCAGTGCTCGAGATGCTGGAGGAGATCCGCGAGAGCGGCGACGACGTGGGCGAATTCGTCCGCAAGGTGAAGAACCGCGAGGCCGGGGTCAAGCTGATGGGCTTCGGCCACCGCGTCTACAAGAACTACGATCCGCGGGCCCGGATCGTCAAGGAGCAGGCCGACAAGATCCTCTCGAAACTCGGTGGCGACGACGACCTGCTGAGCATCGCCAAGGAGCTCGAGGAGAAGGCGCTCACCGACGACTACTTCGTCGAGCGCAAGCTCTACCCCAACGTCGACTTCTACACCGGCCTGATCTACCGGGCCCTCGGCTTCCCCACTCGGATGTTCACCGTCCTGTTCGCGTTGGGCCGCCTGCCCGGATGGATCGCGCACTGGCGCGAGATGCACGACGAGGGCGACAGCAAAATCGGGCGGCCGCGCCAGATCTACACCGGGCACACGGCGCGCGACTACGCCGCGATCGACCAGCGCTAGTTTTCCTCGCGAGCAGACGCAAAAGCCCCTAAAACCGCTGGTTTAGGGGGCTTTTGCGTCTGCTCAGCGGCTGAGCGAAGCCAGCACCGCCATCGCCGCGTTGTGGCCGGCGACGCCCGACACCGCCCCGCCGCGGCGCGCGCCCGACCCGCACAGCATGATCCGCTCGTGGGCGGTCGCGACGCCCCATCGGCGCGCCGGGGTGTCGAGCGCGTCGTCGTCCTCCGCGAACGGCCAGGACAGCGCACCGTGGAAGATGTTGCCCGCCGTCATCGCCAGCGTGCGTTGCAGATCCGCGGTGGTCGTCGTCTCGATGCACGGCCGCCCGTGCGCGTCGTGCATCAGTATGTCCTGAATCGGTTCGGCCAGAACGGAATTCAGCGACGCCAGCACCAGGTCGGTCAGCCGCTCGCGCGCGGCGTCGGGGTCGGCGCCGTCGAGCAGCGAGTGCGGCGTGTGCAGGCCGAACACCGTCATCGTGTGAGCGCCCGACTCACGCAGCGAGGGTGACAGGATGCTCGGGTCGGCCAGCGAATGGCAGTAGGCCTCGCACGGCAGCGGGTCCGGGAACCGTCCGGCGGCCGCTCGCGTGTACGCCGAATCCAGTTGGGTCCACGTCTCGTTGACGTGAAAGGTCCCGGCGAACGCCTGTTCGGCCGTGACGCCGTCGTCGCGCAACCGTGGCAGCCGGCGCAGCACCATGTTCACCTTCACCTGCGCGCCCTGCGCCGGCGGCGCCGGCTCTTCGCCGAGCAGGCTGGCCAACACCGTCGGCGTGACGCCGGCCAACACATACCGGCCCCGGATCGCCTGCTCGTGGCCGCCGCTGCGGTAGCGCACGCGCCCGCTCGGCTCGATGGCGTAAACGTCTGCGCCGGCGGTGATTTCGGCGCCGTGGCCGACGGCCGCGGCCGCCAGGGCCGCGGTCACCGAGCCCATCCCGCCGATGGGCACGTCCCAGTCGCCGGTGCCCCCGCCCAGCACGTGATACAGGAAGCAGACGTTCTGGGGCAGCGAGGACTCGTCGAGACGGGCGAAGGTGCCGATCAGCGCGTCGGTCGCGATCACGCCGCGGACCAGATCGTGGCGCACCGTGTCGGCGATCGCGTGCCCGATCGGCTCCTCGACGATGGCCCGCCACGCGGCCGCAGCGCCGGGATCACCGCCGGCCAGCACGTGCCGGCGCGCCTGCTCGCGGGTGCGCAGCGGTTCGAGCAGCGTCGGCCACAGCCGCTCGGTCAGCAGCCGGCAGCGCCGGTAGAACGCCGCGAAACCGGCCTCGTCGTCGGCGGCGCCCACGGCCGCGAACGTGCTCGGCGGCCCGATCAGCAGCCCGCTGCGGCCGTCGTCGGCGGGGTCGGGCGTATAGGACGAAAAGCGCCGCCGGGCCAGGCGCACGGACGCGCCCAGGTCGTCGACGATGCGTGGGGGCAGCAGGCTGACCAGGTACGAGTAGCGCGAGACGCGGACGTCGACGCCGTCGAAGGCGTGCGCCGACACCGCGGCCCCGCCGATGTGCCCCAGCCGCTCCAGCACCCGCACCCGCAGGCCCGCCCGGGCCAGGTAGCCCGCCGCGACGAGGCCATTGTGGCCGCCGCCGACCACGACGACGTCGCAGTCTTGGGCGCGGTCGCCCTCCATGTCCGGGTGTGGTCCTAGCCCAGGTATCCCTCGACCTGGCCGGGCGGACGCACGGCCGCCTCCCGCGGGTCACCGCCGGTCTCGCGCAGCGCCCGGCGCTGTCGCAGCAGGTCCCAGCACTGGTCGAGTTCGATCTCCACCTGGCGCAGGCGTTCGTGCTCCTCCGACTGGGAGATGTCGCGGTGCTGCAGCTGCGACCTCAGCTCCTTCTCCTCAGCGACCAGGTCGCGGATGCGCGCCAGGGCGTCGCTGTCGGTCGGATTGTTCGCCATCGCCCCAGTCTGCCCGAGCACGGCTAACTCGGGCCGGGCAGGCGCAGCACCAGCCGCGCGCCCCCCAGCGGGCTGTCCTCCAGCGACGCCGTCCCGCCGTGCAGGTGCGCCTGCTGGGCGACCAGCGCCAGCCCCAGGCCCGACCCCGAATGCGAGGCCGTCGACCCGCGGGAAAAGCGCTCGAACACCACCTGGCGCTCGCTGTCGGGCACCCCGCTGCCGTTGTCGTCGACGGCGATCTCCACCCCGGCCCGCGAGCTGACCGCCGACAGCTGGACCTTGGTGGCGCCGCCGTGCTTGACGGCGTTGGCGATCGCGTTGTCGACCGCAAGGCGCAGGCCCGCCGGCAGCCCCACGATGATGCAGGTCGGCGACGGCACCAGCGAGACGTCGAGGTCGGGGTAGATCCGGGTGGCGTCGTGGGCCGCGCGGTCCAGCAGGTCGGTGATGTCGACCGGCACATGGTCGTCGGACGTGGACAACTCGCCCTGGGCCAACCGCTCCAAAGCGGAGAGCGTCGCCTCGATCCGCGACTGGGTGCGGATGACGTCGTTGAGCACCTCCTTGCGCTGGTCGTCGGGCAGATCCAGGGTCGACAGCACCTCGAGGTTGGTGCGCATCGCGGTCAGCGGGCTGCGCAGCTCGTGGGCGGTCACCGCCGAGAAGTCGCGCGCCGACGCGAGCGCCTCCTTGGTCCGGTTCTGCTCATTCCAGATGCGCTGCAGCATCCCCCGCATCGCCTCGGCGATCTCGATGGCCTCGGTGGCGCCGTGCACTTCGACCCGCGGCGCCTCGTCCCCCGCGTCGATCGACCGGGTCTGCTGGGCGAGCTGCTTGAACGGGCGCACCGCGAACGCGGCCAGCAGCCACGCGAACACCGCCGCCGCGACGATGGCGAACCCGCAGATCAGCATCACCCGCCGGTGCAGGTTGTTGGTCTCGGCGAGGGTGGCGTCATAGGTGGCGCCGACGGCCAGCGACGTCGGCTCCGGCCCCGGAATCTCCACCGTCCGCACCCGGTAGCGCACCCCGTTGACATAGGTGTCGGCGTAGTCGACGTCGAGCCGGGGCAGGGTGACATCGGAATTCGACTTGATCTCGTCGCCGCGGCGGATCGTCATGATCGCGTCGTGGTCGTTGGGGGAGCGCGGGATTTCGGCGAGACCGCGCGGCAGGAACGGGATCGCGAAACCCGCGGCCTCGTCGAGACGACGGTCCAGCCGTTCCTTGCGGTCGTTGGTGATGCCGACCCACACCACGGCGCCGACGATCAGCACCGGTATCGCCGCGCCGATGGCCGTCGCGACCACCACCCGAGTCCGCAGCGATGGCGTGCGAGCGAAGATCCGCGACAGGATGTTCATGGCCTTGCTTCGATCCGCTTACTGCATGCGCAGCACGAACCCGACCCCTCGAACCGTGTGCAGCAGCCGCGGGCCGCCGTTGGCCTCCAGCTTGCGCCGCAGGTAGCCGATGAACACGTCGACGACGTTGGTGTCGGCCGCGAAGTCATACCCCCACACCAGCTCCAGCAGCTGTGCGCGCGACAGCACCGCGGTCTTGTGCTCGGCCAGGACCGCCAGCAGGTCGAACTCCCGCTTGGTCAGGTCGACGTCGACGCCGTTGACCCGGGCCCGTCGGCCGGGGATGTCGACCTCCAGCGGCCCGACGGTGATGGTTTCCGACGACGACGTCGCGGTGGCGCCGCGGCGGCGCAGCAGCGCCTTCACCCGGGCGACCAGCTCGGCCAGCACAAACGGTTTGACCAGGTAGTCGTCGGCGCCGGCCTCCAGGCCGGCCACCCGGTCGTCGACCGAGCTGCGCGCCGAGAGCACGCAGACCGGGACGTCGTTGTCCATGGCGCGCAGCGCCGTGACGACGCTGACGCCGTCCAGCACGGGCATGTTGATGTCGAGGACGATCGCGTCGGGCCGGGTCTCGGTGGCGCTGCGCAGCGCCTCGGCCCCGTCGACCGCGGTCGACACCTCGAATCCGGACAGGCGCAGCCCCCGTTCCAGCGAGGCGAGCACGTCGGAGTCGTCGTCAACGACCAAGACCCGAGGTGAGGTGACTCCAGTGTCCATGTCGCCCATTTTGCCGGATTGTTGGCGTCGGCTGCGGGAGGCCGACCGGGTCGGCGCCCTCTTCTCGCCGAGTCGCCCCGGGCGGCGCCGTCGCCGACGGCGCGCGGCGTGGCCGCGAACCCGAGATTTAACCTCGATCACGTTCGGCGGCGTGTCGTGTGCGTGGTGTAAGTGTCGCGGGTGTACCGCCCGTGGCGGCTCAGGGCAATCCGATGCGGCGGTACCGCCGCAATCGCGCGGCCAGGCGCTCGTCGTCGGGCGTTCCGCGCAGCGCGTGCAACTCGGCGGCGATGGCTCGCGACAGCCGTTGGGAGAACTCCACCGGCTCGTCGGCGGCGTCCGGGCGCTCGGGCACGATGACGTCGACGATGCCGGACCGCAACAGGTCGGCCGACCGAATGCCTTGGGCCGCAGCAAGTTCGGCGGCGTGCTCTGTGTCGCGGAAGACGATGGCGCTGGCTCCCTCCGGCGGCAGCGGCGCCAGCCAGCCGTGCAGCGCGGCCAGCACCCGGTCGGCGGGCACCATCGCCAGCGCCGGCCCGCCGCTCCCCTGCCCCAGCAGCACCGACACCGTCGGGGTGTCCAGCGTCACCAGCTCGGCCAGGCACTGGGCGATCTGGCCGGCCAGCCCGCCCTCCTCGGCGTCGGCCGACAGCGCCGGGCCGGCGGTGTCGATCACCAACACCAGCGGCAGGCGCAGCTCGGCGGCCAGCGCCATGCCGCGCCGGGCCTCGCGCAGCGAGGCGGGCCCGACCAGCCCGCCGGTGACCCGCTGCTGGCCGAGCACCACCGCGGGCTGGCCGGTGAACCGGGCCAGCGCCAGCAGCGTGGTCGCCGCCTCGCCCTGACCGGTGCCCGACAGCAGCACCCGGTGGGTGGTTCCGTGCCGCAGCAGGTGTCCGACGCCCGGGCGGTCCGGTCGCCGCGACGCCACCACCGAGTCCCACGCCGGCACGTCGGGTATCGGCTCGGCCGGTCGCGGCGAAACGGGCGGCTCGGGGGCGTCGGCGATCACCGTCAGGGCGCGATCGACCATGCGCCGCAGCCCGTCCAGCGCGACGACGCCGTCGATCACACCGTGCCGCTGCAGGTTCTCCGCGGTCTGAATTCCGGCCGGGAACGGCTCGCCGTAGAGCAGCTCGTACACGCGGGGCCCAAGGAAGCCGATCAGGGCGCCCGGCTCGGCGACGGTGACGTGGCCCAGCGAGCCCCACGACGCGAAGACCCCGCCGGTGGTCGGGTTGCGCAGGTAGACCAGGTAGGGCAGCCGGGCCTGCTTGTGCAGCCGGACGGCGGCGGCGATCTTGACCATCTGCAGAAACGCGACCGTGCCCTCCTGCATGCGGGTGCCGCCGGAGCTCGGCGACGCCAGCAGCGGCAACCGCTCGGCGGTGGCCCGCTCCACGGCGGCGGTGATCCGTTCGGCGGCCGCCACCCCGATCGAGCCGGCCAGGAAGCCGAACTCGCAGACCACCACCGCAACCCGGCGACCGTGGACGCGCCCCTCGCCGGTCAGCACCGACTCGTCCGCGCCGGTGGCGGCGCGCGCGTCGGCGAGCTCCCGCGCATAGGACCCGGTCGCCGGCACGGCCAGCGGCTCGGCGTCCCAGCTGACGAAGGAGCCGCGGTCCAGCACCGCGTCGCGCAGTTGGCCGGTCGTGATACGACTCACGCGACGAGGCTATATAGAAGACGGCTAGATAGGCTTGGCCCCATGATCGGTGTCACCCAGGCCGAAGCCGTCATGACGATCGAGCTGCAGCGCCCCGAGCGTCGCAACGCCCTGAACTCCCAGCTCGTCGAGGAGCTGCGGGAGGCGGTGTTGAAGGCGGGCGACGGGTCCACCCGCGCGATCGTGCTGACGGGCCAGGGCACCGCGTTCTGCGCCGGCGCCGACCTCAGCGGCGACGCGTTCGCCGCCGACTATCCCGACCGGCTCATCGAGCTGCACAAGGTGCTGGACGCCGCCACGATCCCGGTGATCGGCGCCGTCAACGGGCCCGCCATCGGAGCCGGCCTGCAGCTGGCCATGCAATGTGACCTGCGGGTCGTCGCGCCGGATGCGTTCTTCCAATTCCCGACGTCGAAATACGGCCTCGCCCTTGACAACTGGAGCATCCGCCGGCTGGCGTCGCTCGTCGGCCACGGCCGGGCCCGCGCGATGCTGCTGGCCGCGGAGAAGCTGACCGCCGAGACTGCGCTGCTGACCGGGATGGCCAACCGCATCGGGACCCTCGAGGACGCCCAGGCCTGGGCCGCCGAGATCGCCGGCCTGGCCCCCTTGGCGATCCAGCACGCGAAGCGGGTGCTCAACGACGACGGCGCCATCGAGGAGGCGTGGCCGGAGCACAAGGAGCTCTTCGACAAGGCCTGGGCGAGTCAGGACGTCATCGAAGCCCAGGTCGCCCGCCTGGAGAAGCGACCGCCGAAGTTCCAGGGAGCCTGACGGGCATGGTGCGCGCCGCGCTACGACTGGCCGCCGGCACCGTCACACTGGCCGCCGGCGGTTGGGCGTTGCGCGCGCTGCACGGCGCACCGGCGGCGCTGGGCGCCCACCCGGCCTCGATCCACGCGGTGGCGCAGCGTTCACCGAACTACCGCGACGGCGTCTTCGTCAACATCGACCCCGCCACCTTCAACATGGACCGCGAGCAGCTCGCGATGATCGCGTGGGAGTTCGTCGGCGGACGCGGCAGGAGCCGCCCGGCCGCGCCGATCCCGTTGGGCGCACCGGGACTCTTCGAGGGTGAGCCGGGCCGACTCGCGGTCAGCTGGCTCGGCCACTCCACCGCGCTGCTGGAGATCGACGGCTATCGGGTGCTCACCGATCCGGTGTGGAGCGACCGGTGCTCCCCCTCCGACGTGGTCGGCCCGCAGCGGCTGCATCCGCCGCCGGTGGCGCTCGAGGCGCTGCCCGCCCTCGACGCCGTCGTCATCAGCCACGACCACTACGACCACCTCGACATCGACACCGTCATGGCGCTGGCCCACACGCAGCGGGCCCCGTTCTTCGTGCCCCTCGGCGTGGGCGCGCACCTGCGCTCGTGGGGCATCCCCGAGCACCGCATCGTCGAACTCGACTGGCACGAGAGCCGCAACGTCGACGAACTCACCCTGATTTGCATGCCGGCGCGCCACTTTTCGGGGCGCTTCACGGATCGCAACACCACGCTGTGGGCGTCGTGGGGGATCATCGGCCCGAGCCATCGCGCCTACTTCGGCGGCGACACCGGCTACACCAAGAGCTTCGCGCAGATCGGCGCCGACCACGGACCGTTCGACCTGACTTTGCTGCCGATCGGCGCCTACAACACTGCATGGCCGGACATCCACATGAACCCCGAGGAGGCCGTCCGGGCCCACCTGGACGTCACTGTCTCCGGCTCGGGTCTCCTGGTGCCGATCCACTGGGGAACGTTCCGGCTGGCCCCCCATCCGTGGGCCGAGCCGATAGAACGCCTGCTCGCGGCGGCCGAACCCGCCGAGGTCAAGGTGGCCGTGCCCGCGCCCGGGCAACGCATCGATCCGTCCGCTCCCGTCAGGTTCAACCCGTGGTGGCGGCTCTGAGCGGGTAGGTGCTGCGGCTAAAGTTTGCGGCCATGACGAAACGCGCGGCAGCGGCCGCTTTCGTGGCGGCCTTGCTGGCGCTGACGGGATGCGGGTCCGGTCAACCGGTGTCGAGCCCGCCACCCGCATTGCCCGACGCGAATCCCGATGAGGTGTCCGGCATACGGATTCCCGCGGGCCGCATCGACTACGCGATTTCCAAGGTCGACGGCCTGGTGCACGAGCTGATGAAAAGCACCGGTGTCCCGGGCATGGCCGTGGCCATCGTCCACGGCGGAAAGACGGTGTACGCCAAGGGGTTCGGCGTGAAGGACGCGAGCAGGGGCGACGGCCGGGGCAACACGATCGACGCCGACACCGTCTTCCAGCTGGCGTCGATCTCCAAATCGGTCGGTGCGACGGTGGTGGCGCACGAGGTGACCGACAACGTCATCGCCTGGGACACGCCCGTCGCGTCCAAGCTGCCGTGGTTCGCGCTGTCCGATCCCTACGTCAGCAGCCACGTGACCGTCGCCGACCTGTACTCGCACCGCTCCGGGCTGCCCGACCACGCCGGCGACCGGCTCGAGGACATGGACTACGACCGCCGCCAGACGCTCGAGCGGCTGCGGTACCTGCCGCTTGCGCCCTTTCGAAACAGCTACGCCTACACCAACTTCGGCCTGACGGCCGCGGCCGAGGCGGTGGCGGCCGCCGCCGGCAAATCGTGGGCGGACCTGTCCGACGAGGTGCTGTACCGCCCGCTGGGGATGGCGTCGACGAGTTCGCGATTCGCCGATTTCCTGGCCCGGCCCAACCGCGCCGTCAACCACGTCAAGGTCGGCGACAAATGGGAGCCGCGCTTTCAGCGCGACCCCGATCCCCAGTCTCCGGCCGCCGGGGTGAGCTCATCGGTCAACGACATGGCCCGCTGGCTGACGATGGTGCTGGCCAACGGGACCTACGACGGCCGGCGGATCACCTCGCCGGAGGCCCTGCTGCCCGCCGTCACCCCGCAGGCCGTTTCGCGGCCGCCGGCGACGCCCAACGCGCGGGCCAGCTTCTACGGCCACGGGTTCGCGGTGTCGGTGAACTCGTCGGGCCGCACGACCTACAGCCATTCCGGCGCCTTCACCATGGGCGAGTCGACGAACTTCGTGGTGATGCCGTCCGAGGATCTCGCCATCATCGCCCTGACCAATGCCGCGCCCTTCGGCGCGCCGGAGACGCTGACCGCGCAGTTCCTGGATCTGGTGCAGTACGGCGAGGTTCGCGAGGACTGGGCGACCGCGTACCGGAAGGGCATCGCGCCGATCAACAACCCGGAGGGCTCCCTGGCCGGCAAGCAGCCCCCGGACAACCCGGCGCCCGCCAGACCGCTGAGCGACTACGTCGGAACATACGCCAACGACTACTGGGGCCCGGCCGTCGTGACCGAACATGACGGCGCGCTGCGGCTGGCGCTGGGGCCCAAGAACCAGACGTTCACCCTCAACCACTGGGACGGCGACACCTTCACGTTCTCGCTGACGAACGAAAATGCCCCGCCCGGAACGGTTTCCAAGGCCGTGTTCGCCGGGAACACGCTGAGCCTGGAGTATTACGACAAGGACAAGCTGGGGACCTTCACCCGATGAACCCGATGACCGTGACCGCCGGCCTGACCGATGCCGAGGTGGCGCGGCGGGTGGCCGAAGGCAAGAGCAACGCCGTCCCGCAACGCGCCGCCCGCAGCATCGCCGACATCGTCCGCGCCAACGTGTTCACCCGAATCAACGCGATCCTGGGCGTGCTGCTGGCGATCGTGCTGTTGACCGGCTCGGCGATCAACGGGTTGTTCGGCCTGCTGATCATCGCCAACAGCATCATCGGCATGGTCCAGGAGATCCGGGCCAAGCAGACGCTGGACAGGCTGGCGATCATCGGGCAGGCAAAGCCGTTGGTGCGCAGGCAATCCGGGACGCGGCCGCTGTCGCCCGACGAGGTGGTGCTCGACGACGTCATCGAGCTCGGGCCCGGGGATCAGGTCGTCGTCGACGGGCAGATCGTCGAGCGGGAGAACCTGGAGGTCGACGAATCGTTGCTGACCGGTGAGGCGGACCCGATTGACAAGGACGTCGGCGACGCCGTGATGTCGGGCAGTTTCGTCGTCGCCGGCACCGGGGCCTACCGCGCCACCAAGGTCGGCCCGGACGCCTACGCCGCCAGGCTCGCCGAGGAGGCCAGCAAGTTCACCCTGGTGAAATCCGAACTGCGCAACGGCATCAACCGGATCCTGCAGTTCATCACCTACCTGTTGGTGCCGGCCGGACTGCTGACCGTCTACACCCAGTTCTTCACCACCCACGCCGGGTGGCGGCAGTCGGTGCTGCGCACCGTGGGCGCGCTGGTGCCGATGGTGCCCGAAGGACTTGTCCTGCTGACGTCGGTCGCGTTCGCGGTCGGCGTCATCCGGCTCGGTCAGCGCCGCTGCCTGGTGCAGGAACTGCCCGCGATCGAGGGATTGGCCCGCGTCGACGTGGTCTGCGCGGACAAGACCGGCACCCTGACCGAAAGCGGCATGCGGGTATCCGGCGTCGAACAATTGGGCCCCACAACACAATCCGTCGCCGAGGTGCTGGCCGCGCTGGCCGCTGCCGACGCGCGCCCCAACGCCAGCATTCGGGCGATCGCAGAGGCCTACGACCGGCCGCCCGGCTGGATCGTCACCGCTACCGCGCCGTTCAAGTCGGCCACCAAGTGGAGCGGCGTGTCCTATCGCGACCACGGCAGCTGGGTGATCGGCGCACCCGATGTGCTGCTCGATCCGGCGTCGGCGGCCGCGGAGCGGGCCGAAGAGATCGGCGCGCGGGGGCTGCGGGTGCTCCTGTTGGGCTCCGCAGAGGTCGCCGTGGATCACCCCGACGCGCCGGGACGCGTCAGCCCGGTCGCGCTGGTGGTGCTCGAGCAGAAGGTGCGGCCGGACGCCCGCGATACGCTGGATTACTTTGCTGCCCAGGGTGTTTCGGTCAAGGTCATCTCCGGCGACAACGCGGTGTCGGTGGGGGCGGTCGCCGGCAAGCTCGGGCTGCGCGGCGAGACGATGGACGCGCGTCGGCTGCCGACGGAACTGGGCCCGCTGGCCGACGCGCTGGAGTCCGGCACCACGTTCGGCCGGGTCCGGCCCGACCAGAAACGGGCCATCGTGGGTGCCCTGCAATCGCGCGGCCACACGGTGGCGATGACCGGCGACGGCGTGAACGACGTGCTGGCCCTAAAGGACGCCGACATCGGCGTCGCGATGGGCGCCGGCAGCCCGGCGTCGCGGTCGGTGGCGCAGATTGTGTTGCTGGACAACCGGTTTGCCACGCTTCCGTATGTCGTCGGCGAGGGCCGGAGGGTGATCGGCAACATCGAGCGGGTGGCCAACCTGTTCCTGACCAAGACGGTGTATTCGGTGCTGCTCGCGCTTTTCGTGGGGATCGAATGCCTGTTTTCCGGACCGCTCAAGGCCGACCCGCTGCTGTACCCGTTTCAGCCGATCCACGTCACCATCGCGGCGTGGTTCACGATCGGAATCCCGTCGTTCATCCTGTCGCTGGCGCCCAACAACGAGCGCGCACACCCCGGCTTCGTGCGGCGGGTGCTGACGTCGGCGCTGCCGTCCGGGCTCATCGTCGGCTCCGCGACCTTTGCCTCGTATCTGGTGGCCTATCACGGCCGCCACGCCACATTCCAGCAGCAAGACCAGGCCTCGACCGCGGCGCTGATCACGCTGCTGGTCACCGCGCTGTGGGTGCTGGCGGTGGTGGCGCGTCCCTACCAGTGGTGGCGGGTGGCGCTGGTGATCGCGTCCGGGCTGGCCTACGTGGTGATCTTCAGCATCCCGCTGGCGCAGAAGAAGTTTCTGCTCGACCCGTCGAACGTGGCGGTGACGTCGGCCGCGCTGGGCATCGGGGTGGTGGGCGCCGTCGCGATCGAGGCGACGTGGTGGATCAGGGCCAGGATCCTCGGCGTGCAGCCGCAGTTGTGGCGCCGGCCGGTCGGGGCGGCCAAGTAGAATTTCGGGGAATCTTCGGGGAAGGACGGCGCATGGGATTCCTGGACAAGGCCAAGGACCTGCTGTCGCAGAACGCCGACAAGGTCGGCGAGGCGATCGACAAGGCCGGTGAGTTCGTCGACGAAAAGACGCAGGGCAAGTACTCCGACACCATCCACAAGGTGCAGGAAGAGGCCAAGAAGGCCGCCGATTCGGCCGCCAAGGGCGACCAACAGAACTGAGCGCATGGCAAAACTCTCCGGATCGATCGACGTACCCCTCCCGCCCGAACAGGCCTGGAAGCACGCCTCCGATCTCTCCCGGTACCGCGAATGGCTGACCATCCACCGGGTGTGGCGCAGCACGTTGCCCGACGACATCGGCAAGGGCACGGTTGTCGAGTCGATCGTCGAGGTCAAGGGCATGTACAACCGGATCCGGTGGACGGTTGTGCGCTACAAGCCGCCGGAGGGCATGACCCTCAACGGCGACGGCGTCGGCGGGGTGAAGGTCAAGCTGCTGGCCAAGGTCGCGCCCAAGGACGACGGGTCCGTCGTCAGCTTTGACGTGCACCTCGGCGGCCCGGCGCTGTTCGGGCCGATCGGCATGATCGTCGCCGCCGCGCTGCGCAGCGACATCCGCGAATCGCTGCGGAACTTCGTCACCGTCTTCACCGGGCCCGCATAGCCGATGAGTTTCCGGCTCGGCACCGGTCGATACGTGTGAACCCCGATCGTGGGGCCAGGAGTACCACACTTGAGGAGGTCATCGTGCCCATCCGTGACGGCGCCCCGCTGGGCGCTCCCTGCTGGATCGATCTGACGACGTCGGACGTCGACCGCGCCCAGGACTTCTACGGCACGGTGTTCGGCTGGACGTACGAGTCGGCCGGACCCGAGTACGGCGGGTACATCAACGCCGCCAAGGACGGCCATCCCGTCGCCGGCCTGATGGCCAACCGGCCGGAGTTCGGGTCGCCGGACAACTGGGCCACCTATTTCCACACCGCCGACATCAATGCGACCGTCTCCGCGATAACCGCCGCGGGCGGCACGCTGTGCATGGGACCCCACGAGGTCCCGGCCAAGGGCCACATGGGTGTGGCGACGGACCCGTCGGGCGCGTTCTTCGGGTTGTGGCAGCCGTTGGAGCACCGCGGCTTCGAGGTGATCGGCGAGGCCGGTTCCCCCGTGTGGCACCAGCTGACCACGCGCGATCACCGCGCCGCCGTCGACTTCTACCGCGACGTGTTCGGGTGGCGGACCGAGCCGGTTTCCGACACCGACGAATTCCGGTACACCACAGCGTGGTTCGGCGACCAGCAACTGCTCGGCGTGATGGACGGCAGCGGCTGCCTCCCCGAGGGCGTGCCGTCGAATTGGACGATCTTCTTCGGGTCCGAGGACGTCGACAAGACGCTGCGGGTGATCGCCGACAACGGCGGTGCCGTGGTGCGGGATGCGGAGGACACGCCGTACGGTCGGCTGGCCGCGGCGACCGACCCGACGGGCGTCGTCTTCAACCTGTCCTCGCTGCAGAGCTAGCGTCGCGCGCCGCGTGGCGAGCGACGACCGGTCCGGGGCGCTATTACTGTCGAAACCGTGACTCGCCACCTGCGCCCCGGTTGGCTGGTGGCGTCGTGCGCCCTGGTGGTTTCGGTCAGCGCCTGGCTGCCCTGGCTGACGACCGCGGTCAACGGCGGCGGCTGGGCCAACGCCATCGGCGGTACGCACGGCAACCTGGAGCTCCCGCGGGGGTTCGGGGCCGGCCAGCTCATCGTGCTGCTGTCCTCGACGCTGGTGGTCGCCGGGGCGATGGTGGGTCGCGGCCTGTCCGTCAGGGCGGCTTCGATTGCCGCGCTGCTCATTTCGCTGCTCATCGTGGCGCTGACGGTGTGGTACTACAAGCTCAACGTCAACCCGCCCGTGTCGGCCGAATACGGGCTGTACGTGGGTGCGGCCGGCGCCGTCGGCGCGGTGCTCTGCTCGCTTTCCGCGGTGATCGCCGCGCTGACTTCCCGCCGGCCGCGCCGCTGAATTCTCAGGCGGGCGGGAACTCGTGCCGGCCCGAACCGGAGCTGTCGTCGGGCTCGTTGACGCCGAACACAAAGGGCGCGAACACCACCTCGCGGCCATCGGGGTCGCGATAGGTGACCGCGCCCGTCGCCGCCCAGTACGGGTGCTGCTCGACGGGCTGTACCGCGGCCGCGCGCAGGCGCGCGATTGCCGCCTGCTGCGCATGTTCGTCCGGGAAGTACAAGCACAGCTGCTCGTGCGGATCCACCGCGACGGGGTCGGTCGACTCGACGATTTCCAGGGTCAGGTTCCAGCTGGGCAGGCCGAAGATCGCGCCATTGCTACCGTAGCTGGCCTCGAACGTCTCGTAGAGCGGCAGCCCCACCAGCTCGCGGTAAAACCGCACCGTCTCTTCGAAGTTCGACGAGCGGCGGGCGAAGCGGATGGCGCCGATCGACGCCAACCGTTCGGGCCAATGTGTTTTCCGGCGGTGCGTGTGCATGTCCATCCCCACTCCGATTCGGCGAGCCTGTAATCCTGCAGGCCCCTTCTCGTTCTTTTCCTGCGGTATTACAGCCTCGGTGAGCCACCTGATCGCATCACAGCCCGACTGCGCTCGCCGCCGACTCCGCGGTGTCCCAGCGCCGCAACTGCTCACCGGGCGCCCACGTGGAATGCGTGCCGCTGGAAATACGTTCCGGCAGTTGAAGTTTGCACACCGGGCCGTCGCCGACCCGGGCCGCGTCGAAGACGAGGCAGTACGAGGCGTCGGCGTTCATGTCGGTGGTGAGGGTGACGAGGTAGCCGTCGTCCTCGCTTGTCGCGCCCACCCGTGGCGCCATCGCGGTCTCGCTCCCGTAGACGCCGTCGCCGAACGAGAATCCCTCCTGGCTTCCGGTGAGCAGATCGTGTTTGACCAGCCCGTCGAACAGGAACCAGCCCGGTTTTCCGGTGGCTGCGTAGGTGTAGCGGTAGGGGGCGGCCGCGTAACCGGGGTTGATGGTGCCGAATTCGGTGATGGACTCGCTCAGTTGCTCCTCCCTGACCTCGCCGGTGACCAGGTTGAGGCGCCAGCGGTGCAGCCGGGCCTGCAGCCGGTCCAGCGCCAGGAAGCGAAAGAGCTTCTCCCACTTGGTTCCGCCGGTGTCGACCGGCTGTGGGTCGCCCTCGAAGAACCCGTCGAGCACGATCTCGTCGCCGTCCTCGTAGGCGTTGGTGAAGTGCAGCACGAACGTCGGCTCGGCCTCGAACCACCGGATGTCGTCGGTGGAGCCGCGGCGCGGGATCACCGCGAAGCGCGACGGAATGTCGGGGTAGAAGCGCGGCAGGTGCACGTCGTGTTCGAGCAGCCTCGGATCCCAGAACAGCGGGAAATCGTTGAGTATCGCGTAGTTTTCGGTGAACGCCATGTCGTGCGGCAGCCGCGGGCCGGGCAGCGGGATGTCGACGTAATGGGCCAGTTCGTTGGCCTGGTCGACCACGCCGTAGCGCATGTAGGGTTCCTGCTTGCTGTAGTTGAAGAACAACAGCTCGCCCGTCTTGCGGTCGACCTTCGGGTGCGCGGACACGCCCCAGTCGACGGGGAAGCGCCCGTTCCAGGTCTCCTTGCCAAGGGTGTTGGCCGAGTACGGGTCGATCCGGTACAGGTCGCCACACTGGTAGAAGCTGGTCAGCGCGACACCGCGGTGCACGATCACGTCGGTGCTCGACGCGTCCTTCATCCGGGTGCGCGCGCCCCAGCCGTCTTCCCGCTTGGCCAACTGCACCGGCTCGGCCAGCCCCGGCCACAGCGACTCGCCCGCCTCGTTCTCGGCGAGGAACCCGTCGGTGCGCACAAAGCGGTTGCGGTAGAAGGCTTTTCCGTCGCGGAACCCGACCACGTGCAGCATGCCGTCACCGTCGAACGGGTGGTAGGTCTTCAACGCCGGATGCAGCGGGTTCTCGGTGTTGCGCAGGTAGACGCCATCCAGGTCGCGGGGGATCTCGCCCTGCACGGGGTCCAGGCCGTCGGCGTCCCACTCGGTGGTCTGGGGCCGCCACGGTCCGGTCCGGTAGGGGTGGTCGTCGTCTTCGGGCAGCGTGGACAGGAACTTGCCGACGATCTCAACATCCATGTCACGAGCCCTTGGTTGTGCTGACGACGAAACTGACCGTGGTGGCGGTGCTGCCGCCGAAGTTCAGGGTGCCAAAGGTTTTCGCGTCCTCGACCTGATACTCGCCGGCCGCGCCGCTGACCTGCTTTGCCGCGTCCAGCAGCATCCGCACGCCGGACGCCCCGACCGGGTGTCCGCCGCCGATCAGGCCCCCGCTCGGGTTGACGGGTAGCCGGCCGCCGATCTCGATCTCGCCGTTTTCGATGGCCTTCCACGATTCGCCCGGACCGGTCAGCCCGATGTGGTCGATGGCCAGGTACTCGCTGGGGGTGAAGCAGTCGTGCACCTCGATCCCGTCGAGGTCGTCGAGGGTCATCCGCGCGCGGCGCAGCGCGTCGAGCACCGCGGCCCGCACGTGGGGTAGCACATAGGGGTCGTTGGCCGCGCGGTCCAGCTTTTGCCGCAGACCCAGCCCGACGGTGCGGTGTCCCCAGCCGTCGATGCGACCGATCGGGCGCGCGTCCGGATGATCGCGCAGGTAGGCGTCGTTCGCCAGGACCAATCCCGCGCCGCCGTCGGTCATTTGGCTGCAGTCGAACCGTCGCAGCCGGCCCTCGGTGATCGGGTTGGTCGCGTCGTCGTCGGTGATGGGGTCGGGGACCGTCCAGCCGCGGGTCTGGGCGTTGGGGTTGCGGCGGGCGTTGGCGAAGTTGAGCTGGGCGATGGCTCGCAGGTGCGCGTCGTCCAGCCCGTAGCGCCGGTCGTATTCGTCGGCGATCTGCGCGAACATCGACGGCCACAGGTAGCGCGCGTCGGCTCCCTCGTGTCCGGTCCACGCCGCGGCGCCCAGGTGCTGTGCGGCGGTGTCGCCGGGCACGGTTTTCTCCAGCTCGAGCCCCACCACTAGCGCGGTGTCGTAGGCGCCCGACCGCAGATCGGACATCGCCGCCAACGCCGCCACGCTGCCGGACGCGCACGCGGCTTCGTGCCGCGTGGCCGGCACGTCCCAGAGGCCGTCGCAGACCGTGGCCGGCATGGCGCCGAGGTGGCCCTGGTTGGCGAACATCTCGCCGAACGCATTCCCGACATGGACCACCCCGATGTCGGAGGCGCCCAATTCGGCCGACGCGAGGGTGCCCTCGACGACCTCGGCAGTCAAGGCGGCGAAGTCACGGTTCTCCTTGGACAGGTTGCGGGCGAAATCGCTCTGGTAGCCGCCGAGGATCCACACGCGTGCCGAGTCATCCATACGCCGCACGCTACTCCTGAAGGACGCAACCGTTCAGGCCTATCCGACACGCGTTTAGTAGCGCGAAAAAGGCGGACCCGTCGGCTCTCGGGCTGAACCGACGGGACCTAGGTGCGCGCGTTGGCCGGCCGACGCGCACACCCGTCGTGGGCATTACCACCCGCGGCGAGCGGCAAACATCACCACCCGGCCGGTGGCCCCGCCGCGCGGCGGAGCTCGGCTGCCGGAATGCGGGCTTTCCACTGCTCAGCGACGTGTCGGGTTCGTCGGCCGGGCGTGTCGCGCGGAAGCAGGCTGGGCCGCAACTCATTACGGGTACAGCGACTGGTGCAATATGGGTCTCGATGACGATGCTGTGGGATCAGCACACCTGCTTGCCGTTGCAGACCGACGCCGACGTCGACTTGCTGAGCCGATACCGGCGCGCCGGAGGCGCACTCGTGTCGGTCAACGCAGGGTATGCGCCGCACAGCCTTGCCGACACGACCGCGCTGCTTCGGCACTATCGCGGTGCGGTCGACGCGCACCCCGACCTCGAGTTGGCGGGCAGCGTCGAGGATGTCGAGGCCATTGCCGACGCCGGTCGCATCGCCGTCGTGTTCGACCTCGAGGATTGCGCTCCGCTCGACGGCGATCTCGACAACCTGGCCGCTTTGGTCCGCCTCGGGGTGCGCACGCTGCTGCCCACCTACAACCACGCCAACCGCGCCGGCAGCGGATGTCTGGATGCCGCCGATGACGGGTTGACCGCGTGGGGGCGTTCGCTCGTTTCCGAGATGAACAGCGTCGGCATGGTGCCGGACGGATCGCACTGCAGCATCCGCACCGGACTCGACATGTGCGATGCGTCGAGCGGCCCGGTCGTCTACAGCCACTCGTGCATGCGCGCGGTTTGGGAGCACCCACGCAACATCACCGACGAGCAGGCCCGCGCATGCGCGGCCACGGGCGGCGTTGTCGGGATCACCGGCGTCGGCATCTTCCTGGGGCCCAACACCCCGACGCTCGAGGCGATGACGCGACACCTCGAATACGCCGTCGAGCTGGTCGGCATCGACCACGTCGGGGTGAGCACCGACTTCTCGTTCGATTTCGCCGATTTCAACTCCGAACTCGCGCGCAATCCGCAGTTGTTCGACGACAGCTACACCAGGTGGGGGCCGATTCAGTGGATGCCGCCGGAAACCTTCGTGCGGCTCGACGAACACCTGCGTCGCCGAGGGTGGAGCGGCGCCGACATCCGAGCCGTGCTGGGCGGAAATTTCCGTCGGGTGGCCGGGTGCGCGTGGCGTAACTGAATTGGTTGACCTCGCGCCGGGACGATGGTGACCATGTCGGATTTCACCGCCCCCGCCAGCGGCGGCGCCCGGTCGGCGTTGCCGCCGTTGGCCGCCGAGGATTTCGTGTGTGCCCGCTGCGCGCTGGACTATTCCGAACTTTCGGTCGAACACGCCGCAGGGGTAATCCGCGGGATACCAACGGCGGTTCGCGACGCGGTGTTTGCCGTTCCCGAAAACTCCCGCCGCGAGCGGCCCAGCCCGCAAGTGTGGTCGGTCACCGAATACGTCTGCCACTTGCGCGACGTATATGCGAGCTTCACGATCCGGCTGCACCGCGCTCGCACCGAGGACCGGCCCGCGCTGGAACCGATGTTCAATGACCTGCGGGCGCGCCGATTCCGCTACAACGAGCGCGACGTCGTGCCCATCCTCGACGAGCTCGCCGCGAACGCCGTCGGCTTCGGTGAGGAGATCGGCCGTGTTGATCCTCAGGACTGGGACCGCATCGTCACCCGGTTACCCGGCGAGCGGCGCAGCGCGCGTTGGCTGGTCCGCCAGGCCATGCACGAAGGTGTGCACCACCTCGCCGACATTCGCGCCGCCGGTGCCGCGGTCGAAGCGAATATGCGCAGGTCGCGGCCGAAATAACCCACCCCGACGGCAATGCCTTTGCTTGAACATGTGACTAATTAGGGCCACAGTGGAATGTATGACCGAACAGAAAATGATCGAGCGGTGGCTTGAGGGCTGTGCGGTACAGCGGATCATGTTCCGCGACGGATTGGTGCTGAATTTCGAGGATTACAACGAGCTCGTCATCACGGCACCGATGCGCCTGACCCTCCCGGCCATCGCAACCTCGCCCGTGGAAGTCGTCACGATCGATCCGAAAGAACCGGCCTACCAGGTGCGTCCGCTCTTCGACTTCTCCGGCACAAAATGCACAGCCGCAGTCTGGTATGACACCGGGGATCTCCACCTCGAGTTCTCCGACGGTCACAAGATCGACGTGCCTCCGGCCGGTAACACCACATCCTGGGAGCTGTACGGCAAGTACCACGGATACGCGGCGTGCCTGGCGCGCGGCAAATTGCGGGTGGTACGCCTTGACGCGGTAGAAACCGACGGCGACGAGTGAGATAGCGGGCCGTCCGGACGCCTTGCGACTAAGCCCGGGGTAAGGCGTGAAACATTCTGCGGCGCAATCCTTCTCAATCATCGGCCGGGACTCCGTTCCCCGCCGCCAATGTTTTAACGGAGTTACGTGCGGGAAGCCGAATGTCATGCGTCGCGTGGACTACGTCATCCAATACGTCGAATCGCTCGGGCGGTCGGTGACGTTCTACCGCGACGTGATCGGGCTCGAGGTGCGGATCGAGGGCGACGGCTACGTCGAGTTCGAGATGGCGAACACCAAGTTCTCGCTGTTCGAACGGTCCAGGCTTCCCGAACTCATCGGCCGCGAAGGCGGCATCGCGCCGTGCGGTGAGATCGGCTTCCTGATCGACGACGTCGACGCGGAAGCGCAGCGGTTGAGAGATCTCGGCGTCGAGATCCTCAGCGGACCGATCGACCGGCCGTGGCATGAAAGGACGCTCCACATAGCCGACCCCGACGGCAACGTCATCGAATTCGCGCAGAAGTTGCGATGATTGCCGGCCTGTCGCGCCGCCCGGTCACGGGTCGGGTGGGGGCGGCGGTCAACCCTTACTCTTTGCGGGACAGCGCCGCTCGGGGGCAGTCGGTGATGGCCTGCAGGACGAGCGCCTCCTGGTCGGCCGGGACGGGGTCGGTTGTGACTACGGCGTACTCGTCGTCGTCGAGTTCGAACACCTCCGGTGCGATCCTCACGCAGTAGGCATTGCCCTCACAGCGATCACGGTCCACCACCACGCGCATGACTCCTCCTTTGCTCAGCCTTCAGCTTCGCTCGGCCACTCCACGGCGCGGGAAAGCCTGCGTCGCGGGGTTGGCGGCAACGGGTCCGCGTTGGCCGGTGCCCAGCCCAACCGCAGCAGCATCTGAGGGTATCCGTCTGTGCCGAACACATTGGACCGGAGGGCGTCCCGGGTTTTCGGGATCTCCAGGGGTTCGGTGATCGGGCATGTCGCGAGCCCCTTCGCGGTCGCGGCCAGCAGGATCGCGCTGGCGGCCTCGCCGGCACGCAGCTGATCCAGACGGTCGTCGGCCTCGGTGCCCAGCACCACGATGACGGCCTTGTCGTCGGCGACCGCGGCGCCCGGCGGCTGCGCCAGGCCTGGCCCCGCGAAGATGCGCCCGGGTATCGGCGCATTGCAGTCGTGCTCCGGGACGTTGCGGGCCGGCACACCGGCGCGTGACCCGTATCGACCGCTCCACATGGTGACCTCGGCAAGATACTCAGGGTTGGTCGCGTGCTCCCGCGCGGCTTGCTTGACGATCTTGTTCAGCTCGTCCATGGCGTCGACCCGGCGCAACATCACCCCCATCCGGGCGGCCAGAGCGCTCATCTGGGCGATGTCGTTCGCCGGAACCGGCCGCGCACTGTAGATTCGCCGATCGGTTCGGCGCCGCTCTATTGCCGCGGCGAGGGCGATGTCTTCGGGATCGGGGGCGCGTGGGCACACCTCGATCGCCGCGAGGTGACTGGGGTCGGCGGGATCCGGTAAGCGATGCACCTCGGCGCGCCAACCCGTCGCCGCCAAAGCGATGACGCAATGGTTAAGCGTTGCACCGCAACTCAATATCAGGTCCCGGCCATCCGGGTCGGTGTTGGGCAGCCGCGTGCCCGGGTTCGAGTACAGGTGCAGGCTGGTGCGGCCCACCCGCCACAGCCACGGCTGCGTGTTGTTGATCGACGGTGCCCTGGTAGCCAGCGCGAGGACCGCGCGGAGCGTCTCGGCATCGGGAAGCAGGGTAATCATGACCCACCTCCGGCTTTCCTTCTGTCCCAGCGGTTCTCAGAGCCCAGCGTCATCCGCTCATTCGCGGCGGGCGGCTGCCAAGCTCCTTGCGTCACCGCTATTATTAATGAATAATATCCTTTAAATAGGGTAAAGGGCAACCTGTTTTCGGGGTCCTCGCCGACCACGACGCGGTGGCCGACGTCGATGAGTTGGCCCGGCGGAATCGAAGTCGCGGTGGCACGCCTGGTGGCGAGCGTAAGGGGCGCAAGCCGCCGCCTATGCCCGTGGCAACGAAGGTATGCCCCTGCCAGGCAGACGATTTGGCTGCCTGCGGTACTTTCAGCAGTGAGTTGCCGCACCGCGGCATACGCTTTGAGCAGGGAAGGGGCCACCCGGATGGATAAGATCTCGCTTACCGCCGCCGCACGCCAGCAACTCGCGGCGGCGCGCCGGTCCGACAGCGGCCGTGCAGCGCACACGGTGTACGGCGGGCACCAGCACACCCTGCGGCAAACGCTGGTCGCGTTGACCGCCGGGACAACGCTCGCCGACCACGACAGCCCCGGCGAGGCCACGTTGCAGGTGTTGCAGGGCCATGTGGAGCTGACCGCTCCCGAAACGAGCTGGAACGGAGCTCCGGGCGACCACCTGGTGATTCCACCAAGCCGGCACGGTCTGCGCGCCATCGAAGATTCCGTCGTCCTGCTGACCGTCGCCAAGGACGTTCGGCACGGGCCGGCGTGAGCATCGGCGGCTCGCCGTAATGGATTGCGGCGTAGCGACTTTCCGGTCTCGTCGGAACCGGCAGTACGCTATCGCCCGGCCACCGCGATGATGCCGTGGGCGCCGCGCTCGGCGTCGACCATCGCGTGTGACACGAACGGGTATCGACCCGGCTGGCCGAAGGTCAACTCGACGAATCCGCCTTGGGCCGCGAACAATCCGAGTGTCTGCGCGCCGCCCGCTCCATTGCGGAGCCGGTAATCGCCCTCGGACCACACGGTGTCGAACTGCCCCCCGACGACGTGGAACGAGGTGCCTCGGTTCGGTCCGGCGGCGAGCACCCAGATGCGCACCCGCTCACCCACCCGCGCGCACAGCGGCGCAAAGTCGTACTGGCGGGCGTAGCCGTTGAACACCATCAGGTCGGGCCGGTCCGCGGCGACCTTGTCCGCGTCGGCCTCACCCCCGGGCGCGCCCAGGTACATCTCGGACTGGATGAGCACATACTCGCGATCGACGCGCGGCAGGTCCGGCGGGTCGATGATCACCGCCCCGAACATGCCGTTGGCGATGTGCAGCGACATCGGCATCGTCGAGCAGTGGTACAGCCAGATGCCCGCCCGCATCGCGGTGAACCGGTACACCAGGCGCTGGCCGGGTTGAATGGTTCGCATCGGCTCGTCGGGGGCCAGCGCCCCGGCGTGAAAGTCGATCGAATGCCCGGTGCTGCCGTCGTTGACGAGGGTGATCTCGAACACGTCGCCGACCTTGCCGCGCAGCGTGGGCCCGGGTGCGGTGCCGCCGAATGTCCAGAGCCGCTGGGTGATTGAAGGGGAGACCTCCCGTTCGATCTCGGTCACCGGCAGTGTCACGCGGTGATCGGCGGTCGCCGGGGGCAACGCGGCGTCACGCGGGGTGAAACCCGGACCCGGGTCGGCGCTTAGGCTGCGGGCGATGTCGCCGGCGGAGATCGGCGCGGAGTGCGTGGGGTCGTGATGGCCCGGGTGCATGGTGGGCATCGGCGCGCCGGTCACCCGGACCGAAAACGTCATGCCCATCTGCTTGTGTCCGGCGACCGCGCACCAGCCGTCGAGGCTGGAGCCGATGACGCCGGCGTCGAGGACCGACCTCTCACCCGGGGCCATGCGTCCCGTGCGGGTGCCGTTGGACAGCACCAGGTCGTGTTGGTCGGTGCCGCCGTTGACGACGGTGATCAGCAGCCGGTCTCCGGCCGGGACCTCGACCGCGTCGGGCACGAAGCGCATGCCCTCGATGCGGACCGACGCCGCGGTGGTGTGCCCCGTGGCGGCCACCGCCATCCGCGGTGCGGTGCCGATGCCGACCGACGCGGGGTCGGCGGCCACACCGGCCGCGGCCGCCAGCACGACGGCCGCGAGTCCGGCGGCGGCCGCGCCGAGCCGTCGCCCGGGCGCCGGCGAATTCGGAGCCGATGCCGTGTCGCGATCGCGGTGTGCCCGCCACACCGCTCGAACCAGCAGCGGCAGGAAGGCCGCGTAGGACGCCAGCACCAGCATCGATGCGCCGACCCGCACCAGGCTGGGAGTCG
Source organism: Mycobacterium sp. NGS26 (assembly GCF_059813025.1). NCBI lineage: Bacteria > Bacillati > Actinomycetota > Actinomycetes > Mycobacteriales > Mycobacteriaceae > Mycobacterium > Mycobacterium sp. NGS26. The sequence goes on along the minus strand of NZ_JCALDU010000001.1, from coordinate 540,121 downwards.
GAAGGACACAGAGCAGTAATCCGGCGTTCGCGACGGTGAGCCGCCACGGCGCGCCCCGCTCGAGCTCGGCCCCGGCCGCCAGGGTGGCGGCACGCCCGCCCAGCACGACGGGGGCCAGATAGGTCAGCGATCCGAGCAGCACCTGCACCAGGAAGCCGGCCAGCACCGGCGCGGTGAGGTGGCCGGCCGCCGCGGCCGCCGTCGGCCAGGTCGGCGCGATCGCCAGCGCGACGGCGACGAACGCCAGCGACCCGATCAGCCAGGCCACACCGGCCAACACCGAGACGGTCGCAAAATCGCCCGGCCGCTTGCGGCGGATCTCGTCGAGGTGCGGCCACAGGACGAACCCGACGGCGCCGAGGTAGCCGAGGGCACCCGCGCCGGTGATCGGCGGCGACCCCGCCACCGCACCGGCGGCGGCCACGGCCAGGGCGGCCAGCAGCGCCGGTAAGCCACGGCGGGCGGCCACCTCGACCCCGGCGGCCATCCGGGTGCGCAGCATCGTCGGCCACAGCGTGACCAGGGTGCCCACCACCGTGAGCCCCACCCAGCCGAACACGTTCAGCGCCGCGTGCGCGACGATGAACCGCTCGTGGATGTCGCCGGGGAGCGCCGAATTCGCCATCGCCACCCCGAGTCCCGCTCCGACCGCCAGGCACGCCGTCGCGGCGACGTAGTAGCGCACGGTGACGCCGAAGCGGGCGGGTAATGCGGTGCGCAGCTGCCGAAACAGCGTCGCCCCGTGTGCCAGGACGGCGACGCCGACCACAACGCCGCCCGTCAGCACGACCGGCCACCACCGGCCGAGCATGCCGGCGACCACCGTGACGGCACCGGCGTTGAAGGCCACGATGCGCAACACCTCTGCCGTTCGTTCCGGATCCGGCGGCCGGCGCAGCAACGCATCGGCGAAGTGCCGACTCCAGATCAGGATCGCGTTGCCGGCCGCGCCCAGCCCCAGCAGATGGACCAGCAGCCAGCCGGACAGCGGGACGAACCGGTGCGCGACCGCCACGACGAAAAGTGCGGCGAGCCAGGCGAATACGACCGCTCCCGCGCGCAGATGCCATCCCGAGCGGTTCATGCCGGCACCCGACTGCCCGCCCGCGCCGCCGAATAGCCGGCGACGGCAATGAATCCGAGCACCGCCACGATGTTCAGCACACCACCCGCCTGCAGCGCCCAGTGGACGCCGCGCGCGTCACCGACCGCCAGCCGCAGCAGCAGCGACACGTGCAGGAGCGCCACCGGGCCGTACATCGCCGAGGTGTAGGGCAGCGGGCGACGCAACACCGCCGGCAGGATCACGGGCGCGTGCGCCATGATCATCGACAGCACGAACCCCAGCATCACGGCGTGCACCACCGCGTCGTAGCCGCCGCCGGAATCACCCGGGCGGACCCGGCCGACCAGCAACCAGGTCAGCGCCGGCACCAGCAGCCACACGTAACCGGCGAGCAGGGCTACGGCCATGTACCGGGTCAGGCCGGTCGCGCGCACGGTGCGGCGGGCCACATCGAACCGGGCCAGCCATGCGACCGCCGCGAGCAGCGTCGCGCCCAGCAACGGGTACCCGGGCGTCGGCCACAACAACGCGGCGACGGTACCCGCGACCATCGCCACCGCGACGAGGGTGAGCTGCGCCTCGGCCGGGGTGCCGATCATCGCCACGCGGGCGAGCTCGAGGCGTTCCCCGACGATCGTGAGGATGAGGAAACCCGACAGCCAGGGCAGCAGGTCGGGGACCGGCACACCGCCCAGCCACAACAGCGCCGCGCCCGTCGCCAGCACCGCACCGCCGACCTGGACCAGGACCGCCACGTCGGCGGACCGTCGCCACAGCGACACGTACACCGCAACCAGCGTCGCGCACCCCGCGAGCAACAGCGCGCCGCCGACGTTTCGGGGTGCCGTGCTGACCAGCAGCACCGCCCCGGCGCCGAGGAACGCCGGGCCCAGGTAGGCCCACCACCGATGCGCGGCCACGGCTCGTTCCAGCGCGATCACCGTGCCGACGAATCCGAGCACCAGCAGGATGCCGTGCACCTCGGCGAGCCGGGTCGTCTTGATCGGCGCGGGCAGGCCGAGCAGCACCAGCGCGGCGTCGAGCCCGGCCAAAAGCGCGAACCCGCCGGGCACCAGCAGCAGCGCCCGGGGTGGGATTCGGCGGTCAGTCGTCATGTCGCACAACGGGATCGGGCAGGAACAGCCGGCAGGCGCCGGGTTCGGCGAACGGGATGAGATCGAGCCCCGGTTCGCTGGGGGCGCCGAGCGCCTCCAGCATTCCCTCGACGATGCCGAGGTGGACCTGGCAGACGATGGTGGGGTAGCGGCGGGCCGCGTCGAGCAGGGGGCAGCGCCGCAGCGCGATGCCTCCGCGCGCATCGGGCGTGTCGTCGTCCGGTGCGAAGCCGAGGCGGGTCAGCGCCTCGATCACGGACCGCCGCGGACCGGAGCCGGCCGGGCCGCCCTCGTCGACGAGTTCGCGCCCCCACTCGATGCCGGCGGCGCGCGCGTCGCGCTCCGGCTGGGCGCTGGTGCGCGCCAGGTGACCGGCCAGCGCGGTCGCCAGACCCGCGTAGTCGCGGACCGCGACGGCGGGGTCGGCGGCCGACGCCCGATAGACCGTGGCCGGACGTCCGCGCCCGAGGGCGGTTGCGGTGGAGCGCTCGACGAGCCCGAGCCCGACGACCGCGTCGAGATGCTCGCGGACCGTGTTGGGGTGCAGGTCGAGACCGGCGGCGGCGTCGGCGACCCGGACGGGGGAGTGCGCGCGCACGTACTCGAGCACCCGCAGCCGCTGCCCGGACAGCGCCACCGGTGTCCCGAGTACCGGCGCCGGTTCGGGGCCCAACGCCGCCAGGTCTTTTTTCACGGAAATAACTGTAGTAAATTATCGGGTGAAACACATAGGGCAATGAGTCACATTCGCGTCAGCGGAGCCAGCCGGAAGGAACGCAACATGCCAGCCAACGATGTGATCGTCGCGTCGAGCGCCGCGGATGCCGAGGCCGTCGAAGCCATCAAGAGCCATCACGCGCAGCTCGCCGGGCGGCTTGCGGTGCTCACCGATGCGATGCTGTGGGCGGTCGAGCGCGGTGCGGACTTCGAGCCGGCCCGAGCCGCGGCCCTGGTCTTCCTGACCGACCAGCTGCGGCCGCACGCCGCCGCCGAGGAGGAGCGCCTGTACCCGGCCGCCACCCGCACCGAGCGCGCCCGGCCCCTGGTCGAGTCGATGGTCGCGGTGCACCGCATCATCGGCTCACTCGTCGAGCGCATCCGCATCGAGCCGCCGCTGCGCGCCGCCGCGTGCGGCCACGCCCTGCGGGTCGTGTTCGACGCACACCTGACGGACGAGAACGAGCGGATCCTGCCGATCGTGGCCGCGGATGCGGAGGTCTCCCTCGCCGACGTGGTTCACGGCATGCACGAACTTCTCGGCGATCACCAGCCCGCCGACGGTGCAGCGCCGGCACACACCTGCGGCTGCGGCGAACACGACACCGACGATCCCGTGCTCGACGTCCGCGAGGTGCCGCACTCGATCCGGCACGCCACCGTGTTCGGCGCGTTCGACGCCGTGCCGGCCGGCGGCGCCCTGGTCCTGGTGGCCCATCACGACCCGATTCCGCTGTTGCAGCAACTCAACGACCGCACCTCGGGCCGGCTGGAGATCAACTACGAGGAGCGCGGGCCGGAGGCGTGGCGCCTGCGGTTGACCAAGCTGTAAAAAGCCGACTCGACATCCCGTTGATACCAATGTAATTCGCTGGAGCCGGTTTCACGCGTGTTGGCACACCCATCCACCGGGGGTGTGGCCGGTGTCGATGAAGCGGGCCAGCTCCGCGGTGGTCTGCGGTGGCACGTCGGCGTCGGCGCGCGGATAGATGATGGGCTCCTCTTTGGCGTTGTGCCGGTCGAGAAGCTCCTGTAACCGGCGGCAGGTATCGCGTAGCCGTCCGCCGTCCCGTCCGTCCGCCAGCAGATCGGTCAGAGTGTCCATGGTGCGCCAGAGTTCGCCATGCTCGCGCATCATGACGAAGATCGGCATCGCCAGCCCGGCCTCGCGGATCGGGGGGAACAGAAAGACCTCTTCGATGTAGATGTGCCGGCGCAGTGCTTCCAGGGCTGCGGTGAGCGGTTCGGGCTGCAGGCTGCCGCCGTCGAGCTTTTCAAGGAAAGCCTCTATCCCACTGTCGATTTCGCGGTGTTCCCGCGTCAGGGCGGCAGACAGCGCCGAGCTGGGCATCGTGTGCTCTGTTCGTCAGTCCGCAGCGCGAGCGGGTTGGGTCTTGTCGAGCTGCGCGTCGACACTGATCTTGGCCCCGGCGAACAATCGCGACACCGGACACAACGCGGCGGCCTGGTCCACCACGGCGGCAAACGCATCGGTGGCGAGCCCGGCCACCTGCGCCCGGACTTTCAGCCGCGAGGTAGTGATCGTGGGGATACCATCGACCGCATCCAGGGTGACCGTCGCCTTGACGTCGAGTTGCTGTGGCGGCGTGTGGTTTTCGCCCAATTTCAAGGCCAACGCCATCGCGAAACACGACGAATGCGCTGCCGCCGCCAGCTCCTCCGGGCTGGTCTTGCCCGCTGGCTGTTCGGTTCGGGAGGCCCACGTCAGCGGTAAGCCGTCCAGCGCGGTGCTGCTTCCCCCCGACAGTTTGCCCGCGCCAGACTCCAGCGGGCCCTCCCAAATCGTCTGCGTGGCGCGTTCCGCAATGCTCATGCTCGCTGGCTCCTTACTGAAGTCCACCATGGACTGGTTTGTACAACTGTGCTTGTGTAAACTCTAGACTATCGCTGCGGGCGCTGACTAGAGCGAGGGCTAGGGGTGGTGCCAACTGGGTAACGGCGAACGGACTTATGAACCGGGGCAGCGTGATTGCGCAATCCCTGAAGGCTGACGGGCGGAGTACTCTGCGAACGTGTATCCACAGGACGGCACCGCGGCATCGCTGGCGCATGTCACAGCCGGCGACATCATGACCTCGCCCGTGGTCACCGTTGCAGCCGACGCTCCAACGCAGCGGGTGGCCGAAACCCTGACCCGGCACCGCATCAGCGCGGCACCTGTGGTCAACGAAACCGGCGCGCTGTTGGGAATCGTCAGCGAGCATGACCTGCTGTCGAAGACCGGTGCCGTAGCAAGCGATCTGATGACGACGGCGGTGCTCAGTGTGACCGCCGACAGCGCCGCCGACGACATCCGGCACCTCCTAATCGATCGGCGTATTCGCCGGGTTCCGGTAGTGCACGAGGGCCGTCTGGTCGGGATCGTGAGCCGCCATGACCTCGTCGCGACGATGGCCACCGAGTGGGTCTGCCAGGTTTGTGGCGAGCCGGTGCGTGGTGAGCGCCTGCCCGCCAGGTGCCCGAAGTGTCGGGCGACCGGCGAGCAATTTGTGCTTCAGGAGCAACCACCCGGCACGTAAGTCGGTGTCGCGCCGACAATCTCGCGGGTCAGCAGCGAAGGAGGACAATGACAATCCAGCCGACTCCGATGACCCCGCACACCGGTTCCGATGTCCTCGAAGGATTTCCGGCCAATGAGCCCGCGGAGACGCTCCGTGACTACTACCGACGGATGGCGCTGATCCGGGCATTCGAATTGCGGGCCGCGGAGATGTATCAGCGAGCCAAAATCGGTGGATACTGCCATCTCAACCTGGGCGAGGAAGCCACGGTGGTCGGCCTGATGGCAGCGTTGGAACAACGTGACTACCTATACACGACCTATCGCGACCACGGGTACGCCCTTGCCCGCGGAGTCGAGCCTGGCCGAGTCATGGCGGAGCTCTTCGGTAAGGCGGCTGGTGTGTCCGGGGGCCGCGGCGGCTCGATGCACCTGTTCGACGTCAAGTCGCGCCTGTTCGGTGGATACGGCATCGTCGGCGGGCAGATCCCGCCGGCCACTGGAGCGGCGCTCGCGCTCACCTACCGGGGAGATCCCGGTCCCGACGCGGAGGCCGTGATGTGCGTGCTCGGCGACGGCACCACCAACATCGGGGCATTTCACGAATCGCTCAACCTGGCCGGGCTGTGGCGGCTGCCGATCGTGTACGTGATCGTCAACAACGGCCTCGGCATGGGCACCCCGGTGGAAAAGGCGGCCGCGGAACCCGATTTGTACAAGCGGGGCTGCTCCTACCGGATCCCCGGGGAACGAGTCGACGGCGACGATGTTCTGGCGGTGCGTGATGCGGCCAGGTCGGCGCTGACGCGCGCGCGGACCGCGCGTCAGCCCGGTCTGGTCGAGGCGGTCTGCCAGCGGCTGCGCGGCCACTCGGTGGTGGATCCGGCCAAATACCGTTCCCGCGAAGAAGCGGAGCGGCTGCGCAGGCTCGATGCCGTTCCGGCTTTCCGGCGCCGACTGATCGAATCCGGCATCCTGGACGATCGGGCGGCTCAAGGCATCGACGAGCAGGCCGAGGCGCGGGTCGACGCCGCCGTGGAGTTCGCCGACGCCAGCGCCGACTCGAGTCCGAGCGAGCTGTTCGACTTCGTTTACGCCACCGCGGTAGCCAATGCGCCACAACAACTTCCGGGCGACCCCGTCGTGCCCGGTCCGGCAGAACAGCCATGACCGCGCCGGCGACGAGGCAGAGCGAAGCGATGCTGAGGAGCGGCGCATGTGACTGAGATGACCTACCGGCAGGCGCTGCACGACACGCTGCGCGCCGAACTGCTGCGCGACGAGTCGGTGTTCCTGATCGGTGAGGAGATCGGTGTCTTCGAGGGCTCCTACAAGATCACCGCCGGGCTGCTGGCGGAGTTCGGTCCCACCCGGGTTCTCGACACCCCGATCTGCGAGGGGGGATTCGTCGGTGCCGCGATCGGTGCGGCGATGCTCGGCATGCGGCCGATCGTGGAGATCATGACGATCAACTTCAGCCTGTTGGCCCTCGACCAGATAGTCAATCATGGCGCCAAGATGCACGCGATGTTTGCGGGCCAGGTGTCCGTGCCGTTGGTGATCCGCACCCCGGGCGGTGGCGGGCAGCAACTGGCCGCGACGCACTCTCAGAACCTGGAGGTCTGGTACGCGCACGTGCCCGGGATGAAGGTCGTCACCCCCGCCACCCCGGCGGATGCCAAAGCACTGCTCACCGCGGCCGTTCGCGACGACGACCCGGTGCTGGTCCTGGAGAACCTGGCCCTCTACAACACCAAGGGCGACGTGCCCGACGGCGAACAGATCGGCCAGATCGGGCGGGCGTCGATTGCCAAGCCGGGAACCGATCTCACCGTCATCGCCTACTCGCGGTCCACGGTGATCGCTTTGGGCGTCGCCCGCCAGTTCGAGGCCAATGGCGTGTCCATCGAGGTGGTCGATCTGCGCAGTCTGCGGCCGCTGGACCGCGAGACGATCTGCGCCTCGGTGCGCAAGACCAGCAGGGCTGTCATCCTCGAAGACGACTGGCTCAGCTACGGGGTGGGCGCCGAGATCGCGGCAACGATCGCCGAGGGTGCTTTCGACTATCTCGATGCCCCGATCCGGCGGGTCGCGAGCGCCGAAGTGCCTCTGCCCTATGCGAAGCCGCTCGAGCTGGCGGCCCTGCCCGACGCCGCCGACCTGACCAAGGTCATCGGCGAGGTTCTCGACGCCAGCCGGTTCGCCTACTGAGAGGGACCGTCATGCCAGACGTGCTGATGCCACGATTGTCGGACACCATGACCGAAGGTGTTGTCGGCCAATGGCTCAAGCATGAAGGTGACATGGTTCAGCGTGGTGACGTCCTCGCCGAAATCGAGACCGACAAGGCCACCATGGAGCTCGAGGCCTACGACAGCGGGGTGCTGACCCGAATCATCGCCGCCCCCGGCAGCACTGTAGCCATCGGTCAGCCCATCGCCGTCATCGACGACCGGGCCGCGGCCACTGTCGCCGAACATGGTGGTGCGCAAGTGATCTCTCCAAAGGCGTCGGTTCCGACGCCGCCGGCGCCTGCCGCGCAGGTGCGCGCCACTCCGCTCGTCCGCGCCCTGGCGCGGGAGCACGGGATCGACCTTGCCGGCGTGACCGGCACGGGCTCCGGTGGACGCATCGTGCGCAAGGACATCGAGGCCGTCGTCGGCAGGCGAGCGGCCGCTGCGCAAGCTGATGCCTCGACCGTGGTCCCGACCGCGGCTGGCGGTGACGACGAGCACGTGCCGCTGTCGGCGATACGCCGGGTCGCGGCCCAGCGGCTCACGGAAAGCGCCGCAGCACCGCACTTCTACCTCACTTCGGTAGTTGACGCCGGCTCGCTGCAGAAGTTGCGCGCCGAGCTCAACGTGGAGTTTTCCGATGCCGGGCCGAAAATCAGCGTCACCGACCTCTTGATCCGGGCGTGTGCCGTGACGCTACGAACCCACCCGGACGTCAATTCTTCGTGGGGCGGAGACCATCTCGTCCGTCATGGCCACGTGAACATCGGTTGCGCAGTTGCGACCGACAACGGGCTGCTGGTACCCGTTGTGTACGACGCAGACCGCAAGAGCCTCACCGAACTCGCAGTCGAGGCGCATACCCTCATCGAGCGAGCACGGGCCGGCAAGCTCACACCCGACGAATTGACCGGTAGCACATTCACGGTCAGCAACCTCGGGATGTACGGCATCGACCACTTCACCGCCGTCATCAACCCGCCCGAGGCCGCGATCCTCGCCGTCGGAGCCGTCCGGGAAGAGGCCGTCGTCCGCGCCGGGCAACTCACCGCCGCAACCACGTTGAAGCTCACCCTGTCGATCGACCACCGCGTCCTCGACGGCGCCACGGCGGCAGTATTCCTGGAGGATCTGGTGAAGCTGCTCGAACACCCGCTACGCATCCTCGTGTGAAGATCCCGGTGCTCGCGAATAAGCACGCGGCCGGGGTTTTCGGTGCCCATTTGGCCGGTTATTTGGCGAGTTCTTCGAGGGCCAGCGTGGCATGCGCGTAGGCGCCGCCGGCGCGCATCTCGGCCGCGACCCAGATGGCCTCCATGATCTCCTGGTCGCTGTTGCCCTTCCGGCGTGCGAGCCGGGTGTGGCCGCGGATGCAGTAGGGACATTGCGTGGTGTGCGCGACCGCGACCGCGATGAGTTGTTTGGTTTTCTCCGGTAGCGCGCCGTCGGCGAACACCGCACGGCTGAACGCCTCGAACGCCTCGTGGGTGTGCGGGGCGAGTTCCCTACGTAGCTGGTGGATCTCGGGGGTGGTGGGGTGGTACATGTCGTCGGCCATGATTACTCCTTTGTGTCGCCGAGCAATTGCCTCAGGACGTATTGCATGATGCCGCCGTGGCGGTAGTAATCGGCCTCGCCGGGGGTGTCGATGCGCAGCACCGCGTCGAATTCGATGGCGCCGGCTTTGACGTGCACGGTGTCGGGGATCGCGTCGTTGAGCGTGTCGACGCCGGTGATGTCGATGGTCTCGTCACCTGCCAGCTCCAGTGAATTAGCGCTGTGCCCGTCGGGGAACTGCAGGGGCAGCACACCCATCCCGATGAGGTTGGAGCGGTGAATCCGTTCGTAGGACTCGGCGATCACGGCGCGCACACCGAGCAGCGCGGTGCCCTTGGCAGCCCAGTCCCGCGACGAGCCGGAGCCGTACTCCTTGCCGGCGACGATCACCAGGGGTGTGCCCGCCTTGGCGTAGTTCACCGATGCGTCGTAGATGGTCGCCACCGGTCCGTCGGGCTGGGTGAAGTCGCGCGTCCATCCGCCTTCGGTGCCCGGGGCGAGCTGGTTGCGCAGCCGGATGTTGGCGAACGTGCCGCGGATCATCACCTCCTGGTTGCCGCGCCGTGAGCCGTAGGAGTTGAAATCCTTGCGCTGGATTCCCTGCTCGGACAGGTACTTTCCCGCGGGTGAGTCGGCCTTGATGGATCCGGCCGGGCTGATGTGGTCGGTGGTGACCGAGTCATCCAGCTTGGCGAGTACCCGGGCCCCGGTGATGTCGGTGACGGGCTCGGGCTCGCGGGCCATTCCGTCGAAGTACGGCGGTCTGCGCACGTATGTCGATTCCGGATCCCATCCGAACGTGTCGCTGTCGGGAACCGGCAACGACCGCCAGCGCTCGTCACCGGCGTACACGTCGGCGTAGTCCTTGCCGAACATCTCGGCCCGCACGCAGCTGTCGATCACCTCGGTGATCTCGTCGGTCGAGGGCCAGATTTCACGCAGGTAGACCGGTTCCCCGTCGCTGCCGGTCCCCAGCGGGTCGCGCAGCAGGTCCGCGTGCACGGTGCCGGCCAACGCGTATGCGACCACCAGCAGCGGGGAGGCCAGGAAGTTCATCTTGCATTCCGGGTGGATGCGTCCCTCGAAATTGCGGTTGCCCGACAGCACCGAACAGACGGTCAGGTCGTTGTCGGTGACCGCCCGGCTCACCTCGGGGATAAGCGGCCCGGAGTTGCCGATGCAGGTGGTGCATCCGTAGCCGACCAGGTTGAACCCGAGCTTGTCCAAATACGGTGTGAGCCCGGATTTTTCGTAGTAGTCGGTGACCACGCGGGAACCGGGTGCGAGCGAGGTCTTGACCCATGGCTTGCGGCGCAGCCCCTTTTCCACCGCCTTTTTCGCCAGCAGCGCAGCACCGATCATCACCGAAGGGTTGGAGGTGTTGGTGCAGGAGGTGATCGCGGCGATCACCACGTCCCCGTTGTCGACGCTGACCTGGTGTCCATCCAGGCTGATCTCGACCGGGTTCCGCGGCCAGTCGGATCCGTCGCCATCGGTGTGTGGCGCGTGCGGTGCATCAGCGGGGTGGTCGCGGCTGACCGCGATCGGATCGCTGGCCGGAAACGACTCGGCCGACGCCTCGTCCAGGCCGGCCTCCACCGCTTCGGCATATGTCTGACCGGACAACAGCGCGGCGATCGCTTGCGGAGCGACACGCAGCGGGATGCGGTCCTGCGGTCGTTTGGGCCCGGCGATCGACGGCTCCACGGCGCTCAGGTCGAGTTCGATCGTCTGCGAGAACGTCGGCTCGGCACCGGCCTCGTGCCACAGCCCCTGATCCTTCGCATAGGCCTCGACCAACCGGATCCGCTGCTCGGGTCGGCCGGTCAACCGCAGGTAGTCCAGCGTGACGTCATCGATCGGGAAGATCGCGCAGGTGGCTCCGTACTCGGGACTCATATTGCCGATGGTGGCCCGGTTGGCCAGCGGTACGTTGGCCACGCCGGGGCCGTAGAACTCGACGAACTTGCCGACCACACCTGTGCGGCGCAGTAGCTCGGCCACCGTCAGCACCAGGTCGGTGGCCGTGGTGCCGGGACGCAGCTCACCGGTCAGCTTCAGCCCCAACACCTGCGGAATCAGCATGCTCATCGGCTGGCCGAGCATCGCCGCCTCGGCTTCGATGCCGCCCACGCCCCAGCCCAGCACGCCCAATCCGTTGACCATCGGGGTGTGCGAGTCGGTGCCGACCAACGTATCCGGGTAGGCCAGCGTTCCTTGCGCGCTGTCCCGGGTGAACACCACCCGGGCCAGGTATTCGAGATTCACCTGGTGACAGATGCCGGTGTCCGGGGGCACCACGCGGAAGTCCGCGAAGGCCTGCTGCGCCCAACGCAGCAATTGGTAGCGCTCGGCGTTGCGCTCGAATTCCAGCTCGGCGTTGATGCGAAACGCATCTGGGCGGCCGAACACGTCGGCGATCACCGAGTGGTCGATCACCAGCTCGGTCGGGCACAGTGGATTGATGCGTTTGGTGTCACCGCCGAGTTCGGTGATGGCATCGCGCATCGCGACGAGATCCACCACACACGGCACTCCGGTGAAGTCCTGCATCAGCACCCGCGCCGGGGTATACGCCACCGCGCGGCCATGCTCGGCTGTCGGATCCCACGCCGCCAGTGCACTGATCTGTTCGGGGGTCACCAGTCGCCCGTCCTCGTTGCGTAACAGGTTCTCCAGCAACACCTTCAAGCTGTAGGGCAAGCGGTCTGCGCCGTCGACTCGTGCCAGCCGGTGGATGAGGTACCTCTCGTCGCCGACGCTGAGCTGATCCAGCGTTCCAAAACTGCCCGATGTCATCATATTCACCTCGGCGGTTGTAAAACATAGTCAAACAAGCGGATTGACGATCACACGCTCCACGCGGAACCTTCGATGCTGGCGTCGGGCACGCATCGTGGCATTCCCACTCAAGTATTCAGTTGCAACACGTCGGCAAGCGGCCGTCGCGGGGTGGGCGGTGGCACCGGCTCCAGTGCGGGTGTGTTGCCCACCCGGATTAGCACCTGGGGCAGGTCGGTGTGATCGGTGAGCGCCGCGACGAGTTCGCGGCTGACCGACAACTCCGTCAAATGAGTCACCGGGCAGGTAGCCAAGCCCGCCATCGTGCATTCCAGCAGGACGGTCGACAGGGCCTCTCCGCACCGTAAAGCGTTGCCGAGACCGTCATCGTCGGTGGACAGCATCACGACCTTCGAGCAATCGTGACTGACCCCGATGCGCCTTTCCGCGTTGCGGACGAAGGGAAAGGCTCGATTGATTCCCACCCGGCCAGACTCGCCGGCCGAAACCAGCGAACTGTACGGAATCCCCTCCGAGACCTCGAACTGCCCCGTCCACCAATCGAGTTCGGAATGATACACGGAGTCGTAGCGGCGCAACGATTCGGTGATCTCGGCCGCCTCGGCAAGGCGAGGACGCATCTCCTCCTGCATGACGTCCACACGCACCGTGTCCGTGTCAACCCTGCTGCGCAGCAGCGGCTCAAACGCTTCCCAGTCGGTCGGCGCGAAGAATGGAAGCCGGTCGGTGCGACGCTTCAGGATCGCGTCGGCGCGGCGACGCTGGTCGCCGGTCACCCGGTCGAGGGGCGTGAACTCCACCGCGGCGAGGTGCCCGGGGCATTTCGGGTCGGGAAATCGGTCGACGTCGGCGCCCCACCCCGCAGCCGCCATCGCCACCCGAAGGTGGTCGAGTGCCGCGCCGCAGCTGATGTGGGCTTCCCGCATCGATCGATCCGCGCGCAGCACGCGGCTCGGATCGAGAAACAGGTCCAACCGACCGGCATCGGCGACCCACCGCCACGGTTGAGCGTTGTACAGAGACGGCGCCCGGCACGCTAATCGGACCGCACTCTCGATGACCCTGGTTTCCACCCTGGTGTCCAACACCGCCGCCTCCGGTCTTCTTTTCTGCCCCAAGGCTTTCCGAGCTGATCTTGGTCATGCCCTCGTGGGCCCCGACTCGGCTCTGGCGTCCAATGCTATTATTAATAAATAATATCCTCTAAATAGCTGAACGGCAACCAGAGAAGAGGAAGCCAGGGGTGGACAACCAATGGGGGCACCAGACCGGACGACCGCGCCGCACGGGCCGCAACCGGCAGCGCCGACGAGTCCTCGACCTGGTGCGCGCGCACGACCAGCCGGTCGACGCAGCCGAGCTCGCCAACCGGCTGGGGCTGCACACGACCACGGTGCGGTTTCACCTTGACGCGTTGTGCAGCGAAGGGATCATCGAGCGCACCCGGATCTCACGGGCCGGCATCGGCCGTCCCCGCACCGGCTACCTTGCCGTGCGCGAGCGGCTGGACTATCGGGTCCTGGCCGAGATCCTGGCGCTGGAACTTGGCGACACCAACGACAAGCGACGTCGCCGCGCCGAGGCCGCCGGCCGACGGTGGGCCGAGCGGATCACGGCCGGGTCGGTAGCTGACGGTGCTGAGGGACGAGGTTTTCCAGACCGTGCTGGAGCGGGGGAGGTCCTTGAGGAGCAAGTAGCGACGGTCGCGACGGTGTTCGCCCGGATGGGATTCGGTCCCGAGCTGGCCCACGACGCAGCGTCGAGAACCCAGCGAACCCTTCGTCTACGGAGCTGTCCGGTCCGGGAATTGGCTCGGGCTCACCCAGAGGTAGGGTGCGCCCTGCATCGGGGACTGCTGCAAGGTCTCCTCGCTAATTCGGCAGTGACCGAGGGTGATTCGCGGCAGGTGATGCGGGCAGAACTGGAGCCCTTCGTAGAACCCGAACTATGCCTGGTCAGGGTTAAGGCGAAGGACTGAGCTGGAGTCGGCCATCAGTCATCGCCGGCGGAAGAGCTTGCGTCCCAGCCAGACCACCGGGTCGTACCTGCGGCCGGCAACGCGTTCCTTCAGCGGGATGATGGCGTTATCGGTGATCTTGATGTTTTCCGGGCAGACCTCGGTGCAGCACTTGGTGATGTTGCACAAGCCCAGGCCTGCCTGGTCCTGGGCGAGGTCTCGCCGATCTGCGGTGTCAAGTGGATGCATCTCCAGCTCGGCGAGGCGGATGAAGAACCGAGGTCCGGCGTAGGCCTTCTTGTTGGCTTCGTGGTCCCGGATCACGTGGCAAACGTCTTGGCACAGGAAACATTCGATACACTTGCGGAACTCCTGCGAGCGCGTGACATCGACTTGCGTCATCCGGTATTCCCCCGGCTGTAGCCCTCTTGGCGGTGTGAAGGACGGGATCTCGCGCGCCTTCTCGTAGTTGAACGCGACGTCGGTGACCAAGTCGCGGATCACCGGGAATGTTCGCATCGGCATGACGCTGACGACCTCGCTTTCGCCGAAGGTCGACATGCGGGTCATGCACATCAGCTTCGGATGGCCGTTGATCTCCACCGAGCAGGATCCGCATTTGCCCGCTTTGCAGTTCCAGCGCACCGCCAGATCCGGGACCTCGGTGGCCTGCAAGCGATGGATGACGTCGAGCACGACCTCGCCCTCGTTGACCTGGACGGTGAAGTCGTGCAGGGCGCCGCCGTCGCGGTCGCCACGCCACACTCGCATGCTCGCGGTGTATGTCACTTGGCCTCTCCATTCTGGGCGATGACGGTGCGCCCGATGTGCTGCTCGTTACGCATCCGTTCGATCATGCTTGGGTAGTGCAGTTCGAAGGCGGGCGGCTCGGAGCGGATGCGGGGCAGTTCGGTGAAGTTGTGCTGCGGCGGCGGGCAGCTGGTTGCCCACTCCAGCGAGTTGCCGAATCCCCATGGGTCGTCGACGGTGACCGGTTCGCCGTAGCGCCAACTCTTGAACACATTCCAGATGAACGGCAGCATCGACGCGCCCAGAATTATCGCCCCGATGGTGGACACAATGTTCGGCTGCTGAAAGCCGTCCGTGGGCAGGTAGTCGGCATACCGGCGAGGCATACCCTTATTGCCCAGCCAGTGCTGCACCAAAAAGGTTGTGTGAAAACCGATCAGGGTCAGCCAAAAGTGCAGCTTGCCCAGTCGCTCGTCGAGCAGCCGGCCGGTCATCTTCGGGAACCAGAAGTAGACTCCGGCGAAGGTAGAGAACACGATGGTGCCGAACAGCACGTAGTGGAAGTGCGCGACCACGAAATAGGTGTTGGTGACGTGGAAGTTCAGCGGCGGGCTGGCCAGCAGCACACCGGAGAGGCCACCCATCAAGAAGGTCACCGCGAAGCCGACCGAGAACAGCATGGGCGTCTCAAAGGTCAATTGGCCCTTCCACATCGTGCCGATCCAATTGAAGAACTTGATCCCGGTCGGAACTGCGATCAGGTAGCTCATGAACGAAAAAAACGGCAGGAGAACGGCTCCGGTGGCGAACATGTGGTGCGCCCACACGGCCGTCGACAGGCCGGCGATGGTCATGGTCGCGTAGACCATCGTGGTGTAGCCGAAGACCGGTTTGCGGGAAAACACCGGGATGACTTCGGTGATGATGCCGAAGAACGGCAAGGCGACGATGTAAACCTCGGGGTGGCCGAAGAACCAGAACAGGTGCTGCCACAGGATTGGCCCGCCGTTGGCCGCGTCATAAATGTGTGCGCCCAGGTGCCGGTCGGCGGCCAGTCCGAACAAGGCCGCGGTCAGCAGCGGAAAGACCATCAGCACCATGATGCTGGTAATCAGGATGTTCCAGGTGAAGATCGGCATCCGGAACATCGTCATACCGGGCGCGCGCATGCAGACCACCGTGGTGATCATGTTGACCGCGCCCAGGATGGTGCCCAAACCGGCGACGATCAATCCCAGGACCCAGAGATCAGCGCCGACGCCCGCGCTGTGCACGGCGTCGGACAGCGGCGTGTAGGCGGTCCATCCGAAATCGGCGGCCCCGCCCGGGGTGATGAACCCGGCGATGGCGATCAGCGCGCCGAATACGAACAACCAAAATGACAGCGCGTTGAGCCGGGGGAATGCCACGTCGGGCGCGCCGATCTGCAACGGCAGCACCAGGTTTGCAAACCCGAACACGATCGGTGTGGCGTAGAACAGCAGCATGATCGTGCCGTGCATGGTGAACAGCTGGTTGTACTGCTCGTTCGACAGGAACTGCAACCCGGGGGCGGCGAGTTCGGCGCGCATCAGCAACGCCAGCAAGCCGCCGATGAAAAAGAATGTGAAGCAGGCGACCATGTACATGACGCCGATCAGCTTGTGGTCGGTCGTTGTTATCAGCTTGTAGATCAGGTTGCCCCTGGGCGCCAGCCGGGCGGGAAAGGGGCGGTGCGCCACCAATTCTCGCTGGACCGTTTCCGTCGCCATCAAGCCTCCTACTGCGGGTGCGTTAGATCGGCCGCCTTCCACCTCCGCACAACACTTCGGCCATCAGACGGCGTAGCGCGCAGAGGGTGTGATGGGCAAGATTTCACGCCTTTGGTGAACGGCCAGATAGCGCAGTCCGTTCGGACCGGCGGTGAACTGCAGTTGCGACCGTCGCGGTAGCCACGCGAAGGAGCCGGGGGCCAGTTCGATTACGCCCTGCTCGGTGACCAGCCGGCCGCTACCGGACAGCACGTGGATCAAGACGTCGACGTCGGTGCCGGTGGGCGCATCGATTCTGTCGTCGGGTGCCAGCGCGACCACGTTCGAGTCCAGCTTCCACTCCACTCCGGGTACACCCGAATCCGTGACATCGTCCGTCGGAACCCGCGGCAGTGGGGCCGCGGAGAGTTTGTCGAGCTGGTTGTCGGCCATGGGGTTTCGCCCCTCCCCAGTTTTTACAATACTAATTGTGTAAACTCTAATGCACCGTCGCGGGGTTTGGGAAGACGTTCGTGTGCTCCTCCATCGGCCGCGGTCGGTCGGCACGCATCAGATGGTTTGGTGGCGCCCGAAGAATTCGTGGTCCTCGTTGTAGCCGCCGTAGCCGCTGCCGAGCTCGGAGTAGTGCGCGA
Source organism: Mycobacterium sp. NGS26 (assembly GCF_059813025.1). Lineage (NCBI taxonomy): Bacteria > Bacillati > Actinomycetota > Actinomycetes > Mycobacteriales > Mycobacteriaceae > Mycobacterium > Mycobacterium sp. NGS26. The sequence goes on along the minus strand of NZ_JCALDU010000001.1, from coordinate 523,019 downwards.
CGAACTCAATGCCCTTGAGCCACTTCACATGCCGGAAGCCGTGCTGCAGTTCGTTGCGCAGACGCAGTGGTGCCCCGTGGCCGTAGCTCAGCGGTTCGCCGTTCATGTCGTAGGCCAGCATGGTCAGATGGTGGCTCATCTGCTCGATCGGGTGTGCGACATAGTAGATCCCGCCGTCGGGACCGGGGCCCAGCGAGTAGAACACCACCCACTTGGCCGCGGGCAGCGGTTTGACGATGTCCATGATCGTCTGCATCGACACACCGCCCCACTTGGCGACACCCGACCAGCCCTGGATGCAGAAATGCTGGGTGATCTGCTCGTGGTACGGCAGGTCGTGCAGGTCGGAAAGCGAGAATTCGGTCGGGTGTTCGACCAGACCGTAGACCCGCAGCCGCCAATCCACGAAGTCGTTCTTCTCGAGCTCCTTGTACTCGACGGTCTCCGGGTAGGTGCCGTTGAGCCAGAAGTAGGGCGAGATGTCCTTTTCGGTGAACGCGCCCGGCTTCGGGTTGGCGTACTCGAACAGTCGCTGCAGCGGTCCGATGAGCGCGTAGCCGACCCGTTGCACCATGCGGGGATGACGAAAGGTGAACGGGGTGGCGGCCACCCAACCGATGGCCACCACCACCATTGCAGCGGCGAAGATCGCCAAACCCACCCAGCTGTCGTCGTCGCGGGTGGCGAACATGTGGTTGAGGTTTCGCGCAGCCTCGGTCGTGAAGACCATCGTGACGTGGACGACGATGAAGAACACGAAATACACCATCACCAGGAAATGCAGCGATCGCGCGGCCTGGATGTTGAACCGCTTACTGAACACCGTGAGACGCATCGACAGCGCGGGCGACATACCCAGCCCGCTGATGACGGCGAGGGGCGCGGCGATGAAGACGGTGGTGAAGTAGGACAGCAGCTGCAGCGCGTTGTAGGCCACCCAGGTGTGGTCGGTCGGCCAGTTCAGGGACAGGTACTGGATTGCCACGGATCCCGCGTTGGGGAAGACGTCCCAACTCGTCGGGACGATGTGGCGCCACTGGCCGGTGGTGAACAGCAGTGCGTAGAAGACCGCGCCGTTGAGGAGCCACAAGACGTCGACACCCAGGTGCCACCATCGAGCCAGCCCTATGGAATGCCGAATCCCCGGCAATCCGAACTGACGGGGCAGCCCGACCGAATCGTCCTTGGCCGTATACATCGGATCGTCTGGCACCGGCCCAGTCACGCGCAGCCACTCGTCCCTGCCCGGGGTGGCGTTGCGGCTGAAATAGAGCCGCGGATGGTCGACGAGGATTTGGAGCCCCGAGCGGATGATGAACGTCATCAGGAACAGATTGAAAAAGTGGGTCCAGCTCACCCAGGCGGGGACGCCGGGGCTGACTCCGGACGGCACGTGGGTGCCGGGATATTGCTGAATGAATGCGTGTACGGCCGGCATGTTGTACAGGGTTTTGCCAACTGCCACCCCGGTGACGAGCAGCACGAACCCAATGGGAATCAGCCATAGCAGGTTGAACCACTTGTCGTGGCCGACCCGCAGTCGCGGCGCGATCGCCCGCCTGTCTTCGATTCCGCCGGCCCAGGTCTCGGGGTTGACGATGTCCTCTGCCAGGTGTAGCTCGGAGCGATAGTCTGCGGCCTGGTATCCGTCGTTGTTTGGCTTGAGGTTTTCGCGGTGATGCAACGCAGTGCCTACGGCGGTTCCCGGCACATCGACCTGTCTGTCAGTGCCGCGACTCTTGCCCTGGGCTTGCTGTACGTCGGGTTTGCTGTCGACCATCGGGGCTCACGTTTTCTAGTTTGTACAAGCCCCCTTGTGTAAACATTACGCCATGGCGTAGGTGATCGCGAAACTGCAGCGCCTGCAGACGTCGTTGAGCCCACAGAGATCGCCGCAGCACCGACGGCGAGTTCCCCAAGGTAGACGCGTCGGAGCGGCCACGGTCGCGGCCGTCTGCGGCTTCACGAGCTACTCAAAGCTCTTTCTGCGGTGAGCCATCCGGCTGCGCGTTGGGAGGCTCGCCGATAGGGGTCGGGTACGGTCGCGAGGCGGGTTGCGATCACTTGCGGGTCAACAAGGTCAGCAGTGATTAGTGCGTCGACGAAGTTCTGGTCCGTCTCTCGCAGGGCGCACAGTTTCGCGACACAAAGGTCTTCCCTGTCGAGGCACCATCCGATGAATTGCGGTTCGCCGGAGGGGGCGGCGGTGTTCTCGTTCTGGACTTTGACCAGTCGATCGCGCCATCCATCGGGCAGTGCCGAGGTCTGGAGGTCTACGGCGTCGATGCTGAAGGCGTGAAGCTGTTCAAATGGGGACAATTCGCCCGCTGCTCCTTCGATTTCGTCTGCGAGACAGGCGATTTCACCTGTGTTGTCGGCGATCGGTATAACGTCGATTTCCACCGATCTGGTGGCGTAGAAGGGCAGCTGATCTTCGGTGTAGGTGCCGAGGATCGCTTGGGAGCCGACGATGATCACTTCGGTCAGGCCGGCGATTTGGCAGGCAGTTCGGATAGCGTGCTCGAGCTGGTCGCGCCGCATCAGCGCACCGTGCGCAGAACGCGGATGCGCTCCTCATCGGGGAGCAGCCCACCCATCGGTGAGACTTCGCGCATCTCGATGCAATCGCGGCCGAGTCCGGTAAAGACGCGATGAAGGCCGGGCACGTCGCCGTGTCCCACGAGCGATTCCCACCGGTCGAGGTTTCTCATGTGCGGCTGGCCGGTGACGCCGGACCGTAATCGTCGCAGGTTGCGCTCGATCGTGGGTTGCCATTGTGTGAGGGTCGACCGTGTCAGGTGTCTGGCCAGCTCGCGGTGCAGTTTCCACGAGCGGCGTTCTGATCGCGTGAGGTCGGGAGTGACTGCTTGGCGGGTGATTTCGAGTCGATACCCCATGCAGGACAGCAGTCGGTCGAGCTGTTCATCGCTGAGTTCAACCTTGTCGGAGAGGAACTGGCTGATGCTCGGCTGGTGCACACCGCTGAGCCGAGACAACTCGGACTGGGTGGTGCCTGTTTCGTGCATCACCGTCCGCAAGACGTCACTTCGACCGCTCATGCCCGATTATAGCATTTCCTACTATAGGCAGGCGGCGGGCCGCTTTTGTGCGGGTGCCGCATGATGAGGCCCGCGCGTTCTACGCCCGCTCCTAGTCTTGGGCGTCTCCGGCCGGTCCGCTGCACTGAAGCTGTTGATGAAAGACGCTCGCCCGCTCATCGGCGGTGATGCCGCGAGATTGGCTATCGCGGGCCAGGCTGCGCCATCTGATGCCAACCAATCACCGACCACAGCACCGACCAGAACCAGCCGAGGCCAGTCGGCAGACATCTGAAAACCATCTCTGAGCTGCGCAAAAACACTAGTGCCCCCGGCAGGATTCGAACCTGCGACACCGGCTTTAGGAGAGCCGTGCTCTATCCCCTGAGCTACGAGGGCGGGGGACGTCTTTGAATACCTGACTAAAACCTAGCCGCTCGAGGCTGTGAATGGTTCTCGACCGTGTTCTGGACGTCCTGGTGCCGATCCCGGCGCTTCCGTGGTCGTCGAGGTGCGGCGGGTGTGAGTGTAGCGGGCACGACAAAAGCCACGCGGCGCTTAGGCGTGCGTGGTCGGCGCGGGTGAGCCTCGTCGGGGTGGCCGTTAGGCGGCTCGCTCTTCGGGGTGTCGTCGTCGGTGTAGGTAGGCCGCTATTGCATTGCGGCCCAAGGCGAATCCGAGCATCACGGTCAGCTGGCGGACCGCGGTGTAGGCGATCATGCGGCCGCCGTCAAGGGTGTTCGGCGGGTCAGCCTGGTGTGGATTCGTCGTCGTCCTGTGTGTTGAGTAGCGTGCGGGCGATCTCGATCTCGTCGGCGAGGACTGTGCGTAGGTCTCGGGCGTGCTGGTCGACGACCGCCCAGACGGTGTCGTCGTCGACGGTCCAGTAGTTGTGGGCGATGCGGTTGCGCATGCCTTTGATGAGGCGCCAGGGGATGCCGGGGTGGGCCGTGATCCATTCTTCGCCGAGCCGTTCGAGGTCGGCCGCGAGCCGGATGATGTTGTACTGGCACGCGCGGGCGACTGCGATGTCGGAGTCGTATGCCGGTCGGCCACGGGTCGCCAGCTGATTCATCTCGGCCAGTGTCGCGTCGATGTAGAGCAGCTGTTCGGCCGCGCGATCGTCCATTTCAGGCGGCCACTTCCAGCCGCCGTCGATAACGGTTCACCCGACGCCGCAACAGGTCATTGGACCGCAGTTCCCTGGTAGTGATGACGTCGACTGGGCATCCCAGGAGCGCGGCGAGGTCATCGCCGAGTCCGACGTAATCAGCGAAGGACGCGTTGGGCGTCAGCTCGATCAAGAGGTCGAGGTCGGAGTCGGGGCGGTCATCGCCTCGCGCCACGGAACCGAAGACCCAGGCTCGGGCGATGGGATAGCGGGCGAGGAGGCGCGCTACCCCATCGCGGTGGCGCTCGAGCAGCTCACCGGGTCGCACCGTGTTGACTAGCCGTTGTTCGAGCCGAAACCCAGCCGCATCGAGCAGGCGCTCGAGCATTGCAACAGAGGGCTGCTGCCTATTGGACTCAACGTTCGCCACGGTTGACTGCGGCACGCCGGCGGCTCGTGCGAGATCGCGCTGCGACATGTCCCGCCGCTGGCGGGCTTCGCGCACGAGTGCAGCCGCGGTCCCGCTCGGCGATTGGTCACTGGTCCCTGACATGGTTTCATGATAGCGGATTCACTATCAGAGGTCTCGGAGCATGCGTCCATCTGCGCTTAGCCCGGTAAGCACGAACGGACAATTCCTGGCGTCAGTTGCCGCCCATGATTCGGCACTCCGCCGCGTTCCCAAACTCACGCGATCACGTTCTCAACCCGCCGAGCCCACCCGCGACCAGGCACCGAAGAGTTTTCGTCAGGTCCCCGAGGGCGTGAGGGCCAGGGGCCCGGGGCCGCGATGCCTTCGAATACTGACTAATACCTAGCCGGTCGGAACGGCGGTGGTTTCGCTGGTGTTCTGCACGTCTCGGCGCAGTTCCCGGCGGTCTGGCTGGTCGTGGGTGCTGCGCGTGTAAGTGTAGCGGGGACCGCAACATCAAACACGATGTCGCTGCTCGGTGTGGCCGGCGGGGGCGGGTCTCGTCGTGTCGCGGGAAGTTGGGTTGCTCACGATTGAAGTCGGCGGTGCCGGCGGGCCGCTTATTGCGTTGCTGCCCCAGGCGAATCGCCACATAGCGGTAGTCGGTGCGTTAGGTGAAATCGGTTGTCCGGCAGTCGTAGTCGGTGCAGTCGAGCGCGTTGCTGCCACATTCGCGGTTTCGCGCGAACCATTGTGGGCCGGCGCGTGCGAAGGTCAAGTGTGGGATGCCGGTTGTCACACCGCGACGACGCGGATCAGTTTCTCAAGCCCCGAGAAGTCCTCGACGTTTCGGCTGTAGAGATTCAGATGGTTGGCGTGCGCGGTCGCAGCGATCAGCAGATCGGCCAATCTACTTCGCGGCTTTCGTCCTTCGCGTACCACCGCGGCGACGATGAGCCCGTAGCTTCGCACGGCGGCCCCGTCGAACGGGATGGGCTCCAGCCTCGATTCCACCTCCTGGAGCCGGGCTTGGCGCTTGGCCGCCTCGATCGGCGTCGTGGCCAGCAGCGGACCGGCGGCCAGCTCGGCGGCTGTAATCGCCGAAATCGCCATTTCGTCCGGCAACGCTGCAACGACTGCCGGATCATGCCAGTCGATGACGACCGACGTATCCAGAAGTCCGGATGTCACCTCAGAGACTCTGGTCAATCAATCGGTCGAGGTCGGCGCGGAACTGACGATGATCAATGCGCACCGCTGCGTCGGCCAGCGTCGCGACTTCGTCGCGAGTGATGAACGTGCGGCGAACGAACCGTATCGGCCGAAGTTCGGCCACCGGTTCGCCATTACGCGTCACAACGAACGTCTCGCCAGCGGTTACCGCGTCGATCACCTTGGCGTTGTCATTGCGGAGATCGCGCTGCGCGATAGTCCTTGCCATGGCACAACTGTAGCAAACAACGCTACAGATTGCTACAGCACCCGTGCGGGACGACGGTGCGGCGGCTGGGCGGGTTTGGTCGGCAACGGGTGGCGCGCGCTCAGCGGTCCGACGTTATCGGATCCCACACGCGCGAGAAGCCGAAGTCGTTGAAGTCGTTGATATTTCGAGTGGCAAACTCGTCGACACCGTGGTGGCGCAATGTCAGCGCCAGCCGGGCATCGAACAAACGCCGCCGAGCAATCCCGGGTGTGGCCGCCAACGCCCACACCTCGTTCATCACTGGGGCGTTCTCGATCAGCGCCCACCGCCGGTTACGACGGAACGCCTGACAGACCTCCGCGGCCTCGGGACCGTCGAGCGGTCGGGTCACTACGGCGGGGTTGCGGAGCAATTGATACAGCTCCATCAGCACGAGCTCGGAGACCGCCACATCAGTCCGGCCGGCGCACTCGACGAGGAACGCGGCGGCGTCGTCATGTTCGGGGCAATCCTGATTCTGGGCATACAGCAGGACGTTCGTATCGATCGAGAGCACGCGCGACTTACGACTCGTTGGCCAGCTCGCGCCACGATTCTTCGGACGCGCGAAACGGACCGAGGCGACGCGGGGTCGGTGGGTGCCAAACGGCGGACACGACGTCGCGCCTCGGGTAAATCCGCACCATGTGTTCGAGCCCGCGACGAACGACCTCGGCAAGCGTCATTTCGTGCTCGCTGGCGACGCGTTTGGCGTCGCGGTAAAGCTCATCGGGGAGCTGCACCTGCGTCCGTATCACCCATCAAATCTACATCTACATCTAAATCACATCAAACACGGCAGACGTCACCGCAGCTCCGCGATGACCTTCGCGAACGCGTCGAGGTTGTTGTCCTGCACGGTGAAGGAGCTCAGCCCGTACTTTTCGCGGAGCCCGGACAGCGTGTCGGCCATCTCGCGCGGTGACCCGCTGAGTACCGACGGCATGGACAGCAGCTGCTCGTCGGACAGATCCGGCGCGTATTGGCGGGTCATCCTCAAGTCGGGGGCGGTCTCGCCCTCGCGCGGCATCGCCGTGATCACCATGTTCAGCTCCAGCGCGTCGAACCGATCGCCCGCGGCGTTGCGGACAAACTCGACGCGTTCGGCCAGCGGGTCCTCGACGTCTCGCACCCGGGCGCCGGTCAGCCCGATGATGTCGGCGTGGCGGGCGGCCAGGGTCAGCACCCGATCACCGTTGCCGGCGATCAGGATCGGCGAGCTCGGGTGGTGCTCCTTCAGGTAGGTCGTCATGTGCTGGAGGTAGTCGACCCGGGCCCCGGCGCTGGGGTAGGGCAACTCGGCGGCCTCGAACTCTTCGCGCACATAGCCGGTGCCCAGGCCGATCTCGAGGCGGCCGTCGCTGAGCACCTCGAGCGCCTGGAGGTCCCTACTGAGCAGGGCCGGCTTGTAGAAGGCGGCGTTGAGCACATACATGCTGAGCCGCATCCGTGTGGTCACCATCGCGACGGCGGTCAGCGTCGGGCACGGTGCCGCCGCGCCGAGATGGTCTGGCACGCAAAGAATGTCGTACCCGAAGTCCTCGGCTCGCTTCGCCTTCTCCACCAACCTCTCGCGGGACTTGAAGAAGCGCATGCTCATCGAGAAGCGAAAATCCTTGGCCACCAACAACCTCCGTTCAACCAGCTGACGATTACCAGGCGCGCGCCGCGGCTGCCAAACCCTGCACCAACGCGGCGGTGACGGGCGACAAGCCGTCCGGCCCGGGCAGCGGGCTGCGCGGGCTGAGACCCCTGGCGCGAACGGACAGCTCCAATTGCGTTCCGCCGTCGCGCACTCGGTTGACCGGGTTGTCCGGATGCAGGCCTCGCAATTCGTGCGGGATGTCGTCGAGGTTGGTGACGACCTGATAGCCGGTCAGGCGGATGTGGCGGGCCAGGTGGGCGGCCAGCGCGCGATTGCGGCCGCCGGCCAGCAGTTGCGTGCCGCGCCCGATGCGGCCATAGCCGTGCAGCGAGACCGCGACATCGACGTGGTCGAGAAACTCCGCCAGCCGCGTCGACTCACCGGGGTGAAACAGGACCGACGGCAGGTGATGCGGGTAATGGTCGGGATGGCGCACCACGTACACCGACGCGTCGGCGGCCTCGGCGGCGCGTTCGGCGATGATGTCCGTCATCTGCTCCAGGCCGCCGCCATGAATGGCGAGGAAACCGAACCGCGACCGCAGCCGGCTGGACTCGGACACCCCCGGCTCGTCCAGCAACGCCGAAAGTGATTGTGGCCCAGGCCCGGAGCGCGATCTCGCGGACGCCGGGCGGGGCCAGCGCGCGGGATCCCAGCGGTGCAGGAAGTCGATCCAGCGTTGCGGAAGCCCATGGTGCACAGCGCCGTCGATGATCCGCGGCAGGTAGCCCGGCCGCGGCGGACCCGGGGTCACCCGGTGATCGATGTAGACCCAGGCCGGCGCGGGTCCGTCGTTGGTCATCACGGTCAGCCGGTCCCGCCGGTAGCGCACCGGCACACCCTCGGCGCTGTCCAAGGCGGCAAGATCGTGATCGGAGATCTGCCAGAGCACCCCGTGCACCTGGTTACCGGCCAACGGCTCGACGGTGGCCACGCCGCGCTGGTTGATCAGCCAGTCGTGGTCGGACAGGACCGCCGGTCGCGGATCGGCGGCGTCCGGACAGCGCAGCGCCATCTGGTTGACGCACAGGTTGGACCCGTATGCGAAGTAGGAATGCCGAGGACGGGCCAGCATCTAGCCAGTCACCGTCTGGGTGCCGAGATCTTGAACCAACCTGAACTCCCGCGAGCCTCTCCACGGCCGACGACCCTCCCCATACTGCCGCACCCGGCGATCCGCCCGCTACGCACGGGTCACTGGGTGACGGGAGCTCACTTGCAGACGCCCTGCACAAAGTGGTGTGGGGGCAGGCACAGCCAAGGCGGCGGCGGGGGCGGTGGTTGCTTCGGCGGCGACGGCTGCCACTGCCATGGTTGCTGCGGCGGGTGAGGCGGCACCCAGACGGGCGGCGGCGGGTTGGCGACGACCGGGTGCGGGGGCACGGCCCGGGGCAGGGCGGCCGGGCCGGGTGGGAGCGGCGGGCTTTCGGGCGCGGGAGCGACCACCGCGGCGGGCGCCGGCATGGCGACCACGGGGGCGGGGGCCGGGGTGTCGGGCACGGCGACCACCGGCGCCGGGGGAGCCGATGTGGGAGCGTCGGCCGCCATCGGGCTGGCGCCCGACGCGACGGCCACCTGCCGCGGGTGCGACGAGCTTCCCAACAGGGCGATGCCGAGCGCGGCGCCCGCGCCGATCAGGCCGATCACGCCGGCGGTAACGATCGCCTTGTTGATGGACCTCGGCCCGGCCTCGGGGGCAACCGGCCCGGGCGGAAGCTCCTGCTCGTACGGAAGGTGTGCGAGCGAATCGCCTGGCTCGCCGAGCGGGCTCGACGCCCACGCGTACACCGAGGTGGGTTCCTCGCCGCGCGGGGCGAACTCCGTCCGATCGAAGTCGTGCGTGGTTGTCATGGGGTGCTCCTCGGTGGTGGGTCGCGGCCCCGGGGCTGGGTCGCTTCATAGGTAGGAGGAGGCACCGCAGGTGAGCCGGACAGTTTTTTGACGACGATTTGGGTTAACCGGTCACGGTCATCCAGATCAGCGCGATGTTGAGCACGCTGATCATTGTTCCGACCGCCCAGCCGATGGCCGTTGTGACGGGGTGGTTGGCGTCGGTGCCCATTAGTTTGCGGTTGCTGGTCAACCTGATCAGCGGAAGCACCGCGAACGGGATGCCGAACGACAGCACGACCTGAGAGAGCACCAGCGTGCGCGTCGGGTCGACACCGAACGCCAGGATCGCCACCGCCGGGCACAGCGTGACGAGCCGACGCACCAGCATCGGGATCGAGCGGTGCAGCAAGCCCTGCATGATCATGGCGCCGGCGTAGGCGCCCACCGACGCCGAGGCCAACCCGGACGCGAGCAGTCCGATCGCGAACAGCACGGCGATCGTCGTCCCCAAGGTGGCGTGCACCGCGGCGTAGGCGCCCTCGATGGATCCGCGCGTCTCGCGGCCCTCCAGGTTGATCGCGGCCACCAGCAGCATCGCCGCGTTGACCGTCCCGGCGACCGCCATGGCCAGCACGACGTCCACCCGGGTGACGCGAAGCAGCCAGCGTCGGCGATGGCCCTCTTCGGGATGCCCGTGCCGGTCCAGGGCCAGACCCGAGTGCAGGTACACCGCGTGCGGCATCACGGTGGCCCCCAGGATCGCGGCGGCCAGCAGCACGCTCTCGGTGCCGCGGAAGCGGGGCACCAATCCGCCGATGACGGCTTCGGGCGGCGGGGTGGCGACGAAGAAGCTGGCCGCGAACCCGACGGCGATGATGAGCAGCAGGCCGGTGATGACGCGTTCGAAAAGCAGCTGCCCGCGACGGTCCCTGATCGTCAGCAGCAGCAGCGAAATGACTCCGGTGATGATCCCACCGACCGGCAGCGGCAAACCGAACAGGATCCGCAGGGCGATGGCCCCGCCGATCACCTCGGCCACATCGGTTGCCATCGCCACGATTTCGGCCTGCGCCCAAAAGGTCAGCCGGAGCGGACGGCTCATCCGCGTGCCGATCGCCTCGGGCAGCGAGCGTCCGGTCACCAGCCCGAGTTTCGCCGACAAATACTGCACCAGGCCGGCCATCACGTTGGCGGCGACGATGACCCACAGCAGGAGGTAGCCGAATTGCGTGCCGGAGCTGACGTTGGCTGCGACGTTTCCGGGATCGACGTAGGCGATGGCGGCGACGAACGCCGGCCCGAGCAGATACCAGCTCGTCTTTAGCGAGGCCTGGGTGCCTTGCGCCAACGTATCGACCTCGATCCATTACCGATAGGAAAGTGAGGTTAACGAACGCATTGCCGCGCAGCTAATCGCGGGCTACCCCGGGACGTAGAGTCCCCGGCCGGTGATCAGCGGCAGGTCGAGCGTCGTCACGATGCCCGGCGGTGCGGCCACCACGGCGGGGATCGCGTTGACCACCCGCATCGCGGTGGCGACCAGCCCGGCGTGGTTGTGATCGCCGTTGCGGCTGCTCAGGCAGATGTCCATCGCGTAGGAGGGCTCGCCGGTGACCTCGATGCGGTACGAACCGCCGCGCTGGGCCGGTTGCGGCCAATCGGGACACAGGTCCTCCCGCAAGCGGGTGACGTGTTCCAGTACGACGACGGGGTCGCCGTTGACCATCCCGAACACCTCGAAGCGCAGCGCCGCGGCACTGCCCTTGGGAATGTGGCCCGACGCGATGTCGAAGTCCTCCGGCGCCGGCTCGCGGACGTACACCTCGGCGACCTCGTCGAGCGAAATGCCAAGGCCCGCAGCGAGTTGGCGAACCACCGATCCCCACGCCATGCTCAGCACGCCGGTCTGCAGCAGCATGGGAATCTCGTCGAGCGGCTTTCCGAATCCCATCACGTCGAACATGACGGTGGCGCTGTTATAGGTGGCGTAATCGACGATCTCCATGCACCGGATCTGCTGGATGCTCTGGCAGGTGCCGGCCAACGCCAGCGGCAGCAGGTCGTTGGCGAACCCGGGGTCGATCCCGTTGACATAAAGGCTCGAATTGCCCTCGCGTGCAGCATCTTCCAGCGGTGAGACGAGCTCCTCGGGTATCACCTGCCACGGGTATTGCAGGAAGACCGGGCCGCTGCCGACGATGTTGATCCCGGCGGCCAAAACGCGCCGGTAGTCCTCCAGCGCCTCGGCCAGCCGGTTGTCGGCCAGCGCGTTGTAAACCGCGCATCGCGGCCCGGTGGCGAGCACTGCGTCAAGGTCGGTGCTGGCCCGCACGCCGGTCGAATCCTCAAGTCCGGCAAGCTCGGCCGCGTCCTTGCCCGCCTTGGCCTCCGATGAGACCCAGACGCCGGTCAGTTCGAACTCGGGGTTGGTGATGAGCGCACGCAGCGCGTGGATACCGACGTTGCCGGTGCCGAGTTGAACGACGGGTATGGCCATCAGGGGCTCCTCACAGGTCCGGGACGGGTATGTCGAGGTTGGGGAAGGTGAGGCCGCCGTCGACCTCCAGCGTCTTTCCGGTCAGGAACTCGCCGGCCGGCGAGGCCAAATACACTGCCGCGGCCGCGATGTCGACGGGATCGCCGAGCCGGCGCATCGGCGTCACCTTCTCCATCGGCGCGCGCAGCTCGTCGTTGGAGGCCACCACGTCCAGTGCGGAGGTCAGGATCGACCCGGGTGCGATGGCGTTGACCCGGATGCGCGGGCACAGGTCCAGCGCCGCCAGCCGGGTGTAGTGCGACAGCGCCGCCTTGGCGGTGCCGTAGGCGGCGAAGCCGCGCCCGGCCAGCCGGCCCATGGTGGAGGTGATGTTGATGATGTTCCCGCCGCCGGAGTGCTCGAGCATCAACGGCACCGCCGCGACCGTCAGGGCGTGGGCGGTGGCGACGTTGAACGTGAAGGCGTCCTTGAGGTCCTTGGTCGAGGTGGTCAGCAGGGTGTTGGGCATGGTCCCGCCCACGTTGTTGACGACGATGTCGAGTTTTCCGAACGCCTCGACGGCCTGACCTGCCAGTTCGGCGGTCGCTTCGGGATGAGCCAGGTCGGCGGCGACGGCGTGCGCCCGGCGGCCGGTCGCGCGGACCTGTTCTGCGACGGCGTCTAGTTGGGATTGTGTCCGCGAGGCGATGAGGACGTCGGCGCCCGCTTCGGCGAAAGCCAGCGCGATGGCCGCGCCGAGGCCACGGCCGCCACCAGTGATGACGGCGACTTTGTCGTCGAGACGGAACCTGTCGAGGATCATTTGCGGCCTCTCCTTTTGAGTTGTCGGACGAAACGGTAGCAAGCCTCGCGGCCCCGAAGAAAGGCATTTCTGAAACAGGTTCTAGTTTGTCACACGGGCGCGCCGATTCGGCGCCCACCACCAGGGGGAAGCCGTATCAGGCCCATAACACATAGATTTGCCGAACGTTAACCTTGCTACTGTTAGCTTCATGGCTGCGAGCAACACGGCAGGGCGGCGGACCGCGGCCACCGGCTGCGGCGACGCACATTTCATCCGTACCGTCTTAGGGGAATTGAATTGAACCTCAATCGATTTAGTGCCGCGCTGAGCATCCTTACCACCGGTGCGCTGATGTTGTCGGGGTGCGGCAGTGACAACAACAACGCCACCGGCGGAAGCGCGACGAGCGGCGCACCGTCGGGCAAGGTGGCCTGCGGCGGGAAGAAGACGCTGAAGGCCAGCGGGTCGACAGCCCAGGCCAACGCGATGACCCGCTTCGTCAACGCGTTCGAGCAGGCCTGCCCGGGCCAGACCCTGAACTACACGGCCAATGGCTCGGGCGCCGGCATTAGCGAATTCACCGGCAACCAAACCGATTTCGGCGGGTCGGACTCGCCATTGGCCCCGAACGAGTACGCCGCCGCGCAGCAGCGCTGCGGTTCACCCGCGTGGAACCTGCCCGTGGTGTTCGGCCCGATAGCCATCACCTACAACGTCAAGGGCCTGAGCTCGCTGAGCCTGGACGGTCCGACGGCGGCGAAGATCTTCAACGGCGCCATCACCACCTGGAACGATCCCGCGATCGCGAACCTCAACGCCGGGACCGCGCTGCCCGCCGAGCCGATTCACGTCGTGTTCCGCAACGACCAGTCGGGGACCACGGACAACTTCCAGAAATACCTCGATGCCGCCTCCAACGGCGCCTGGGGCAAGGGCGCCGGGAAGACGTTCAACGGCGGCGTCGGTGAGGGCGCCAAGGGCAACGACGGCACCTCGGCCGCCATCAAGGCCACGGAGGGATCTATCACCTACAACGAATGGTCGTTCGCCCAGGCGCAGAAGCTGAACATGGCTAAGGTCATTACGTCGGCCGGTCCGGACGCGGTGGCGATCAGCACCGACTCGGTCGGCAAGACGATCTCGGGCGCCACCGTCAGCGGGCAGGGCAACGACCTGGTGCTGGACACCAACTCGTTCTACAAGCCGACGCAGCCCGGTTCCTACCCCATCGTGCTGGCGACCTATGAGATCGTCTGCTCGAAGTATCCCGACTCCCAGGTCGGCACGGCCGTGAAGGCGTTCCTGCAGAGCACAATCGGTGGCGGCCAGAATGGCTTGGGGGACAACGGATACATCCCCATCCCGGACGCGTTCAAGTCGAGGTTGTCGGCGTCGGTCAACGCCATCGCGTGATCGGGGATTGATGTCCCGAGAAGCGCTCGCCCAGCTCGGGACGAAACCTGTGCTGGACGTCGTCGATCTGGGCAAGGTGCGGCGGCGCGACCGGCTGTTCAAGGCGGCCGCGGCCGCCGCCGGGTCGACGATCGTGATCGCGATCGTGCTGATCGCGGTGTTCCTGTTGGTGCGCGCCGTCCCGTCGTTGCGCGCCAACCACGCGAATTTCTTCACCAGCGCCACGTTCGACACCGTCCACGCCCACCACCTGGCGTTCGGCATCCGCGACCTGTTGATGGTCACGCTGTTGAGCTCGATCTTCGCCCTGGTACTGGCCGTGCCCATCGCGGTCGGGATCGCGGTGTTCCTCACCCAGTACGCGCCGAGACGGTTGTCGCGCCCGTTCGGGGCGATCGTGGACCTGCTTGCCGCGGTCCCGTCCATCGTTTTCGGGCTGTGGGGCATCTTCGTGCTGGCGCCCCAGCTCGAGCCGTTCGCGAAGTTGCTCAACCGCAACCTGGGGTGGTTGTTCTTGTTCAAGCAGGGCAACGTGTCCCTGGCCGGCGGCGGCACCATCTTCACCGCCGGGATCGTGCTCTCGGTGATGATCCTGCCGATCGTCACCTCGGTGTCGCGTGAGGTCTTCCGGCAGACCCCGCGCATCCAGATCGAGGCGGCGCAGGCGCTCGGCGCGACCAAGTGGGAAGTGGTGCGGATGACCGTGCTGCCGTTCGGGCGCAGCGGTGTCGTCGCGGCGTCGATGCTGGGCCTGGGCCGCGCCCTGGGCGAAACGGTGGCGGTGCTGATCATCCTGCGCTCGGCGGCCCAACCCGGCCACTGGTCGTTGTTCGACGGCGGCTACACGTTCGCTTCCAAGATCGCCTCGGCGGCATCGGAATTCAGTGAACCGCTGCCGACGGGGGCCTACATTTCCGCGGGATTCGCGCTGTTCGTCCTGACCTTCGTGGTCAACGCCGCCGCCCGCATGGTCGCCGGCGGGAAGGTCAACGCATGACCGTTGACGCGCTCGAACGGCCGGTCAAGACCGCGCTGTACCGCCCGCTCAGCATCAAGAGGCGCCTCAAAAACCATCTCGCCACAACGCTTTTCCTCACCTCGTTCGTCATCGCGCTGGTGCCGCTGGTGTGGCTGCTATCGGTGGTCGTCGCGCGGGGCTGGTATGCCGTGACGCGGTCGGGCTGGTGGACCCACTCCCTGCGCGGCGTGCTGCCGGAGGAGTTCGCCGGCGGGATCTACCACGCGCTGTACGGCACTCTGGCGCAGGCCGCGGTCGCCACCGTCCTGGCCGTGCCGCTCGGCCTGATGACGGCGGTGTTGCTGGTGGAATACGGTGCCGGCCGGTTGGCGCGGGTCACCACCTTCATGGTCGACGTGCTCGCCGGGGTTCCGTCGATCGTGGCGGCGCTGTTCATTTTCAGCCTGTGGATCGCCACCCTGGGATTTCCGCAGAGCGCCTTCGCCGTGTCGCTGGCGTTGGTCCTGCTGATGTTGCCGGTGGTGGTGCGATCCACCGAAGAGATGCTGCGCCTGGTGCCCGACGAGCTGCGGGAAGCCAGCTACGCGTTGGGCGTCGCCAAGTGGAAAACCATTGTGCGGATTGTCTTTCCGATCGCGATGCCGGGCATCTTCTCGGGTGTTCTGCTGTCCGTCGCCCGCGTCATCGGGGAAACCGCGCCGGTGCTGGTGCTGGTCGGCTACAGCCGTTCGATCAACCTCGACATCTTCAACGGCAACATGGCCTCGCTGCCGCTGTTGATCTACACCGAACTCACCAACCCCGAGCACGCCGGTTATCTGCGGATCTGGGGTGCGGCGCTGACGCTGATCATCATCGTCGCCGTGATCAACCTGTTGGCCACGGCGTTTCGTTTCCTGGCGACCCGGCGACGTTAGGGCGCGAGCTTCAGCACTCGGTTGTTCCCGCGGTCACCGACATAGACGTTGCCGTCCTTGTCCACCGCCACCGACAGCGGGGTGTTGAGGCCGCTGAACGGCAGCACGGTCGGGGCGTTCGATCCGGCCGCCAGCTTCAGCACCTGATTGTTGTCGTGCTCGGTGACGAACACGTCGCCGGCGTTGTCGACTGCGATGCCCCACGGGATGCTCAGGCCGGGGAACGGGAGCACGGTCTGGTTGTTCGACCCCTGGTCCAACTTCAGCACCCGGTTGTTGTCGGTGTCGGTGACGTAGACGTTGCCGGCGGTGTCCACGGCCACCCCGTCCGGATTCTTCAGGCCGGTGAACGGCACGTCGACCTGAGCGTTGGAGCCGGCGGGCAGCTTCACCACGCGGTTGTTGCCCCGGTCGGCGACGTAGACGTTGCCCTGGCCGTCCACCACGACGCCCTCGGGGTAGTTGAGCCCGTTGAACGGCAGCACGGTCTGGTTGTTCGACCCGGCCGCCAACGTCACCACCCGGTTGTTGAAGTCGGTGACGTACATCGTGCCAGCGCCGTCCACCGCCACCCCCTGCGGCTCGTAGAGGCCCGCGAACGGCTTGACCACCGGCGTCGTCGATCCCGCCGGCAACGTCACCACCCGGCCGTACATGCCCTGGTTGGTGATGTAGACGGTGCCGGAGTTGTCCACCGCCACGCCGCCCGGGGAGAGGCGGAAGTTCAGGCCGTTGAACGGCAGCACGGTTTGTCCGCTCGCCTGCTTGGACGGCGACGAGGGCCGCGAAATCAGAAATCCGGCCACGATGATGACAACGACCACGGCGACCGCGATGGCCCCGATGATCGCCCACATCTTCCGTCTGTCTCCGGGCTGCGCCGCCGCGATCTGGTGGTCAAGCGTGGGCGGGCGCGTGGAGGCGACCGGGGGCCGGTTGGGCGGCTTGCTGCGCCAGCTGCCGGTGCTCGGGGCCGGTGCCCACTGGCCTTGTGCGTTCGGGTTCGACGGCCACACCCCGTTGGGGGGCGGCACGGGCCGGGCCATCGTTTCGTCGCCGGCATAACGACCCTGAGAAGCCTGCGCGCGTGCGGTCGCGGGACCGGCGACCGAGCCGTCGTAATGGGTCCAGGCGCGACCCAGGCCACTGCCCATCGCGTTGGGCAGCAGGGTCGCGTTGTCGCCCTCTTGCCGCAGGATGGTGGCCTCTTGGTGCTGTTCGGGCGCGGTCAGCGCGTCGTGGGCGGCTGCGGCCAAATCACCCGCGGTCGAATAGCGCTCCGCGGGGTTTTTGGCCATGCCCTTGGCGATCACCGCGTCCAGGGCCGCCGGCACCTGCCCGGGCCGCAGCTGGCTGGGCCGCGGCGCGGGCTCGAGCAGATGGGCGGCGATCAACCGTTCCACGCTGTCCGAGCGATACGGCGGGGCCCCGATCAAACACTCGCCCAACACACAGGCCAGCGCGTAGATGTCGGCGCGGTAGGTGACCTCGTCGCCGGTGAACCGCTCCGGGGCCATGTAGTTGTAGGTGCCCACGGCGACTCCACTCTGGGTCAGCCCCGGGTCGGTCGCCGCGCGGGCGATGCCGAAATCCACCAGATACGCGAAGTCGTTGCCGGTGACCAGGATGTTTTCCGGTTTGACGTCGCGATGGGTGACGCCGCTGGCGTGCGCGGCGTCCAGCGCGGCCGCGATCTGGCGCACGATGGCCACCGCCCGCGGCGGGGCCAGCGGACCGTAGTTCGTCAACAGCGTGCGCAGTGAGACACCGTCGATCATGCGCATCTCGACGAAGAACAGGCCGTCGATTTCGCCGTAGTCGTGGATGGGAACGATGTGCGGCTCGGTGAGCCGCCCCGCGGTGTCGGCCTCACGCTGCATGCGGGCCCGGAACACCGAGTTGCCGGAGAATTGCTGCGAGATCAGCTTCAGCGCGACGATCCGGTGCTTTCGGGTGTCTTCGGCCTCATAGACCTCGCCCATGCCGCCGCGGCCCAAGAGCCGCCTCAGCTGGTAGGGCCCGAACTGCGTCCCTACTCGCGAAACGGTGTCGTTCACCGTCGTCGCCCCTTTCGCCCAGATCCGATCGGCCGCGGACCGCGGCGCGATGCAGCGCTGCCGCGTCTGAACGGCTGGTTACCACACGGTAAATCGTAGGCGAGGGTAACTACCACAAATACAGGCTTCTCACAGCGAACTCTGAAACACGACTCGCACGTGACAGACGCGGTTTTGCCCCGCAGGACATCTTTACTTTAGCTAAATGCTACGCCCGCAACACGGGCATTTTGCCAGGCTGCCGGGCGGCGGCGGAGTCGTCCGCAGCGATCACGAGATGTCGTTGACCGCCGAAACCAGCTTCGATTGCAGCGAGTTCGGCAGCGGGATGTAGCCGTACTCGTCCAAACCCTTCTGGCCGTCCCCGATCGTGGCCTGCATGAACGCCTTCACGGCGGTTCCGGTCGGGGCGTCCGGATACTTCGAGCAGACGACCTCGTAGGTCACGAGCACGATCGGGTAGGCGCCGGCCTGGGTCGGCTTGTAGAACGACGACGTGTCCACCACCAGGTCGTTGCCCTGTCCCTTGAATCTGGCCCCGGCGATGGTCTTGCCGACCGAGTCGGTGGTGATCGTCACCGGATTGGGGCCCGCCGACGTGATGATCTGGGCCATGCTCAGCTGATGGCCCACCGCGTATGACCACTCGTTGTAGGTGATGGACCCGTCAGTTCGTTTCAGGGCCGTCGACGTGCCGTCGTTGCCGGCGGCCCCTTCGCCGACGCCCCCGTTGAACGTCTGACCGGTGCCTTTACCCCACGCGCCGTCGGACGCGGCGTCGAGGTACTTCTGGAAATTGTCCGTGGTGCCGGATTTGTCGCTGCGGAAAACGACGTGAATCTGCGTCGGCGGCAGGTTGTTTCCCCCGTTGAGTGCCTTGATCGCCGGGTCGTCCCATCGGGTGATGGCGCCGTTGAAGATTTTCGCGGTGGTGGGCCCGTCGAGGTTCAGCGAACCCAGGCCGTTGACGTTGTAGGTGACCGCGATCGGACCGAACACCACCGGCAGGTCCCACGCCGGCGAGCCACAGCGCTCCGCCGCCCGGTCCGGCTCGCCCCTCGACGCGTCCATCGGCGAGTCCGAGCCGGCCAGGTCGGTCTGGTTGCTCAGGAACTCCTTCATCCCGGCGCCGGAGCCGTTGGCGTTGTAGTCCAGCGTGTGGCCGGGGCAGGCGCGGATGTAGGCGTAGACGAACTGCTCGATCGCGTTTTTCTGCGCGGTCGAGCCGCTGGCCACGAGCTTCTTCTTGCCGCCGCATGCCACCGGCACCGACGAGGCGCTGGTTCCGGTCGACGACGACGATTGGTTGGAATGGCCGCCGCAGGCTGACAGCACCAGCGCGCCGACAAGCAACAGGTTCAGTCCGGCGCCGCATCGAGTGAGCTTCATGGCACTGTTATAGACGACTCACGACTTCGACGAGGCTTTGGCCGCGGTCTTCTTGGCGGCAGTCTTCTTGGCCGGCGCCTTCTTCGCGGGCGATTTCTTCGCGGCCGGCTTCTTCGCGGTGGTTTTCTTCGGCGGCGCCTTCTTCGCCGGCGCCTTTCCGTTGCCGGATCGCGCCTTCACGCTGGCTTCCAGCTTGGCGAGCAAGTCGGAGACGTCTTCGGTCTCGTCCAACTCCTTGGGCTGCTCCTCGGTGGTAAACGCTTCCCCGCCTTCGAGTTTCGCCTCGATGAGCTCGTGCAGCTGCTCCTGATAGGTGTCGTGGTAGCGGTCCGGGTTGAACTCCTCGGCCATCGATTCCACCACCTGCCCGGCCATCTTGAGCTCGGCAGGCTTGACCTCGACCTTCTTGTCCAGCACCGGGAAGTCGGGATCACGAATCTCGTCGGGCCACAACAGCGTGTGCACCACCATCACGTCGCGCTTGCCGAAGTCCTTGACGCGCAACGCAGCCAGGCGGGTCTTGTTGCGCAGCGTGAAATGAACGATGGCCACCCGGTCGGTCTCGGCCAGCGTCTTCGCCAGCAGCACATAGGATTTCGACGACTTCGAATCCGGCTCCAGGAAGTAGCTGCGGTCGAACAACATCGGGTCGACGTCGCCGGCCGGGACGAACTCCAGCACCTCGATTTCGCGGCTGCGTTCCTCGGGCAGGGTGGAGAGGTCGTCGTCGGTGATGACCACCATTTGGCCGTCGTCGGACTGGAAGGCCCGGGCGATGTCCCGGTATTCGACGACCTCGCCGTCGAGTTCGCACACGCGTTGGTAGCGGATGCGGCCGTTGTCCTTGGCGTGCACCTGATGGAACTTGATGTCGTGGTCCTCGGTGGCGCTGTACACCTTGACCGGCACGTTAACCAACCCGAACGCGATGGAGCCCTTCCAGATGGAGCGCATGCAGCAAGTATGCCCATACCGCCGGTGGCAAAACAGCGCGCGGGCCCGCGCGCCGGGGTTTCTAGCAGGAACGACCAGGCGGAGCGGCCTGCGCCCGCAGGGCCGCGCGGTCGGGCAGATCGGCGCCGGCGCGGGCGACGGTCAGGGCCGACGACAGGCTGGCCGACTCGAGCGCGGCGGTCAGCGCGTCAAGCCCGATGCGACGCAGCCGGTCGCGCCGGTCGCCGCCCAGCAGGCCGGATCCCCAAAGCGCATCGATCAGGCCGACCATGAACGCATCGCCGGCGCCGACGGTGTCGACCACGTTCACCCGCCGGGCGGGAACCCGCGCCCGGCCGGCCGCGCAGAGCGCCGTCGCTCCCCGGTCGGCCATCGTCACCGCGACGACGGCGGGACCCAGCGCCAGCCAGGTTTCGGCGATTCGCTCGGGCGGACGGTCGGGGTCGATCCAGCGCAGATCCTCCTCGCTGACCTTCACGACGTCGCTGCGCTCCACCAGATGCTCGATGCGTTCGCGGGCCAGGTCCCGGTCCACGATCAGCGAGGGGCGGACGTTGGGATCGAAGGTGACGGTGGCCGAGACGCGGTAGGTGTCGACGAGCGCGGCGACCGCCAGGCAGCCCGGTTCCTGCACGGCGGCAATCGATCCGGTGTGCACGAAAAGCGGCGGCGTTACCACCGGTGTGCCGGAAAGCCGCCAATCCAGGTCGAACGCGTACTCCGCCGACCCGTCCTCGCCGACGGTCAATCGCGCGGTCGGCGTTCGGTCGGCACCCCGGCTCCCCGAAACGAGTTGCACCCCTGCGGAATCGACGTAGTCGGCGATCCACCGGCCGTGCGGATCGTCGCCGATGTGCGTCAGGAAATCGACGTCTCGGCCCAGCCTGCCCAAACCGACGGCGACGTTCAGCGGGCTGCCGCCGACATGTTCGGCCGGGGGGTCGCCGTCGACGATGTCGATCAGCGACTCGCCGATCACCAGCCCTCGGGTCATCGCACCAAGGCCTGCAGCGTCGCCCGAGCTCCCTTGCGGTGCAACGAATCCAGCGCCCAGCGGTAGGCCTGCACAAAGCTCGGCTGCTGGGCCAGGTCCCCGAACACCGCGGTGATCTCGATGAACGCGGTGGGCTGCTCGTACTGCGACCGGGCGATCGGTACCAGCGAGTCGGCCAGCTGATCCACCACCTCGATCGGCTCACCCCATTCGTCGACGCCTTCGGCGTAGCGGGCCCAGCTGGCCACCGTCGCCGCCGCCAGCCGAACCGACCCGTCGTTGGCGAGGTTGTCGCGGATCACCGGCAGCAGCCATTTCGGGATGCGGTCCGACGAGTAGGCGCACAGCCGCGCGATGGTGTCGCGCACGCCGGGGTTGGCGAACCGCTCGATCAGTTTCCGCGTGTACTCGTACAGGTCGATCCCGGGCACCGGCGCCAGCGTCGGAATGGCCTCGAAATCGAAGTAGGCGAGCAGGAATTCGGCGAACAGCGGATCGCGCGCCGCGTCGTGCACGTACTCGAAGCCGCACAGGTGGGCGAAGTAGCACAGGCACTGATGCCCGGCGTTGAGCAACCGCAGCTTCATCGCCTCGTACGGGGCGACGTCGTCGACCAGCAACACGCCCGCCTGCTCCAAAGGCGGCCTGCCGTCGCAGAAGTCGTCCTCGAGGACCCAGGCGCTGAACGGCTCGGCCACCACCGGCCACCGGTCGGCGACACCCAGGTCGCGCCGCACCGTCTCGGCCATCTCCAGCGTGGTGGTCGGGGTGATCCGGTCCACCATCGAGCTCGGGAACCGGCTGTGCTCCGCCACCCACTCGGCGAGCCCGGGATCCCGTTGTTCGGCGTTCGCGAGGACGGCGCGCTTGGCGACCTCGCCGTTGCTCTCGATGTTGTCGCACGACGCGATTGTCGGCGCGGCGATCCCGCGGCCGCGGCGGCGGTCCAGCGCCTCGGTGATCAACGCGAACGCGGGTCCGTCCACGTCGCGGTAACCACCCTCGGTGATGGTCAGCGAAATGATCCGGGTGGTCGGCGCGGCCAGCAGCTCCGCCGCCGCCTCCGGATCGTCGGGCGCGTAGCGGTAGTCGATGATCGAGCCGATCACCTGGGCGTCCCGGCTGCCATCGGGGTTCTCCAGGATCAGCGTGTACAGCCCGTCCTGGTCGCGCAGCACGTCGCGCATCGTCCAGTCGCCGGGCATCACCCCGACCCCGCAGATGCCCCACTCGCGCGCCAGGCCCCGCTGCAGCAACCGGTCGATGTACATGGCCTGATGCGCCCGGTGGAAGTGACCGGCCCCGATGTGCGCGATGCCGACGCCGACGCCGCCGCGGTCATAGTTCGGCGTGGCGATCGGCAGTTTGGTCAGCGTCGCGTTGTTCAGATCCATCGCGCTAGCCACCATTGGCCAACTCCTCCCGGGGCACGACCCGGATCGTCGGTGACGATGCCCAGATTAGCCGGAAACCCCACCCGTCGCGGGCGACAACGTGAGGACGTCGGCCAGGGCGCGCCACGAGTCGACTATCGCGACCGCGCCGGCATCGATCAATTCCGTTCGGCGGCACTGCCTTTCGTCGGCCGGGACGAACATCAGATTGCCGACGGTGGCGAAGCCGGCCCCGACCGCGGAGGTGACACCGGCGACGGAGTCTTCGATGGCCAGGCCCTGCTCGGCGTCGACGTCCATGACCTCGCCGCTATGCAGATACACCGCGGGGTTGGGCTTGCTCGTCGGCGTGGGAAGCGAGTCCTCTGCGCTGAAGCGCAGACCCGCCGGAATGAGCGGATCCAGGCCGGTGACGTCGAAGCAGGCGGCCAGGCGCTTGCTGGCGCTGGAGCTGACCGCCGCCAACGTGTACCGCGACGCGAGGGCCTGCAGCGGAGCAAGCACCTCGGGATCGGGTTTCAGGGTGGCGGCCAGGTGCGCGGTGACGTGCTCGCGTTCCCGGCGCACCCAGTCCTCGAGTTCGTCGGCGCACAGCGCGCGATCGGCTGCCGCATCGCCATCCGAGGCGACGACGGCGGTCGGGTGGCCCTGCGCCAGCGTCGGCTCCAGGGGCACCCCGGACGCCACGGCCAGATCGAGGGCGGTGCTGCGAAAGTTCTTTCCGACGGCCTGCCTGCGCAGCTCCTCGGCGGTGAACGGGGCCCGCACGCCGAACCTGGCCAGGAAACGGTTGATCACCTCGACCGAGGCCGCGAATGCCGGTTTCTCGGAAGGGAACAGGTTGTCGTCGGCGTCGCAGAGCAACGTCGTTATCGGTGCGGGGTCGAATTGGCGCACAAACATCGGCTGGTTCACTGCAACACCAGCTCCCGCACGTTGTCCCGCAACGATCGGCGCAGCGCGGGTATCACGCCGCGCTCGTCGATGTCGGCGATCATCTCGCCGAGGCGCTCGCTGAAACCGGGGACGAAACGCAGTTCGGCGAAAATCTCGTGGCGCAGCAACGGAGCGGGGTTGTTGCGTCCCATGGTCGCCAGCCTGGTCAGCAATTCCTCCTGCGGATCGTCGATGCGGATCTTGCGGCCGTTCAGGTCATCGCCGCGCAGGTAGCGCGCCCACCCGGCTACCGCCAGCATCAGCAGATTGTGCGGCCGGCCCTTCGCGATCGCCTCCTGCAGGGAGGGCAGCAGGAACGACGACATCTTCGTCGACCCCCGGCGCGCCAGCCGCGAGAGCTGGTCGCTCATGCGGGGATTGCTGAGCCGGCTGAGCAACGTGTTGCGGTAGCCGGGCGTGTTCATCCCGGGCACCGCCGGCAGCAGCGGCTGAATCTCATCGCGCATGAGCTGCTCGACGTAATCGAAGATGACGGGGTTCCCCATCGCCTCGTCGGTGCGCCGGTAGCCGGCCAGCGTGGCCAGGCACGCGATCGCGATATGGGTCCCGTTGAGCAGACGGGTCTTGACGAGCTTGTGGTCGCTGACGTCCGCCACGAACTGGGCGCCGACCTCGTCGAGCGGTGGGCGGCCGTGGCTGAACGCGTCCTCGATCACCCATTGGCAATGCGGTTCGGTCAGCACCGGCCAGTTGTCGGCGACGCCGAACGTGCGCTCGACGAATTCGCGCTCCGAGTCCGACGTCGCGGGGGTGATGCGGTCGACCATGGTCGACGGGAACGCGACGTGTGTGTCGATCCAGCGGGCGAGCCCGGGGTCCTTCAGCGCCGCGAACGACACCAGCGCCGTCCGGGCCGCCTGGGTGTTGCCGGGAATGTTGTCGCAGCAGAGAACCGTGAACGGGGCGATTCCGGCGCGGCGGCGCCGGTCGAGCGCCTCGGCCAGGTACGCCCACGCGGTGACAAAGCAATTCGACGCGACAAGGTCGGCCCGCACGTCGGGATGGGTGGCGTCGAACTCGCAGGTGACCGGATCCAGGTAGTACCCGTTGCCGGTGACCGTCAGGCTGACGATGCGGGTTTGGGGATCGGCGAGGGCGGCCCGGACCGCGGCGTTGTCGTTGGGCGCGTAGTGATAGGACGCGATCGAGCCGACGACGCGGGCCGTTTGGTGGTCATGGCCGCGCTGCACGACGGTGTAGAGCCCATCCTGGGCGGACAGCAGGTCTTTCACGTCGCGGGAGCGCAGACTGACACCGGTGACCCCCCACTGGCGGGAAATGCCCGAGCGGGCAACGTCATCGAAGTACACCGCCTGGTGCGCGCGGTGAAAGTTACCCGCCCCGATGTGAACGACACCGGGCCGCAGGGCCGATCTGTCATAGGTTGGCACATCGATCCGCGGAGAGTGTAGGGGCAGGGTGGCGTCGCTCAGCGGAACCCCGGTCGTGCAGCCCTGAGTGACGACGTTCGTAAGACAGTCGGCGTGGCGCATCGCTGGCCGAACTTACCCACGGTGAACGCAATTCGCGAAGCGAGCGGGTAGCCGTTGTGGCCTCTATTGCGTCTTCATCAGCCGTTTCGCCGATACCGTGAACTTGGCCACACCGATATGCGCCGTCATGGCCCGGCGTAGGTTTACACCATGTCGCCGCGGGTGAAGCTCACCAATGCCGACAAGGTGCTCTACCCCGCCACCGGAACCACCAAGGGTGACGTCTTCGACTACTACACCCGCATCACCGACGTGATGCTCCCGCACATCGCGGGCCGCCCGGCGACGCGCAAGCGCTGGCCCAACGGAGTCGAGCAGGCGTCGTTTTTCGAAAAGCAGCTGGCGTCGTCGGCGCCCGACTGGCTGCCGCGGGCCAGCGTGACCCACCGGTCGGGTACGACGACGTATCCGATCATCGGCAGCCGCGACGCGCTGGCCTGGATCGCGCAGCAGGCGGCGCTGGAGGTGCACGTGCCACAGTGGCGGTTCGTGGCCGAGTGGACCCGAAGCCGGGCCGAAGAACTCAAGCCGGGCCCGGCGACCCGACTGGTGTTCGACCTGGATCCGGGCGAGGGCGTGACGATGGCCCAGCTCTGCGAGGTGGCGCATGCGGTGCGGCACCTGATCACCGGCATCGGGCTGACCACGTTCCCGCTCACCAGCGGCAGCAAGGGGCTGCACCTGTACACGCCGCTGGATCAGCCGGTGAGCAGCCGGGGCGCGGCGGTGTTGGCCAAACGGGTTGCGCAGCAACTGGAGAAGACCATGCCCAAGCTGGTCACGGCGACCATGACCAGGAGCCTGCGGGCGGGCAAGGTGTTCTTGGACTGGAGCCAGAACAACGGCGCCAAAACCACCATCGCGCCCTATTCGCTGCGCGGCCGGGAGCATCCGACGGTCGCGGCGCCGCGCACCTGGGAGGAGCTCGAGGACCCCGAGGTGCGCCAGTTGCGCTACGACGAGGTGTTGGCCCGGGTGGCCCGTGACGGAGACCTGCTGGCGGCGCTGGACGCCGACCTGCCCGCGGCGGACCGGTTGGCCAAGTACCGCGGCATGCGCGACCCGTCGAAGACCCCCGAGCCGGTGCCGTTGGCGAAACCCGCCACCGGCCAGGGCAATACGTTCGTGATCCAGGAGCACCACGCCCGTCGGCTGCACTACGACTTCCGGCTGGAACGCGACGGGGTGCTGGTGTCGTGGGCGGTGCCGAAGAACCTGCCCGAGACCACGTCGGTGAACCACCTCGCCGTGCACACCGAGGATCACCCTTTGGAATACGCCACCTTCGAGGGCACCATTCCCAAGGGCGAGTACGGCGCCGGCAAGGTGATCATCTGGGACGCCGGAACCTACGAGGCCGAGAAGTTCCGCGATGACCCCGCCGAAAACGGAGAGGTCATCGTCAACCTGCACGGGAAACGAATTTCCGGGCGCTACGCGCTGATTCAGACCAACGGGGACCAATGGCTGGCCCACCGGATGAAGGACCAGAAGGTCTTCGAATTCGACGAGATCACGCCCATGCTCGCCACCGAGCGGTCGGTGGCGGCCTTGCCGGCCGGCCAGTGGGCCTTCGAGGGCAAGTGGGACGGCTACCGGCTGTTGGTGGAGGCCGACCACGGCCACCTGCGGGTGCGGTCTCGACGCGGCCGCGAGGTCACCGGGGAATACCCCGAATTGCGTTCGCTGGCAGCCGATCTAGCCGATCATCACGTGGTGCTCGACGGCGAGGCCGTCGTGTTGGACGCCTCGGGCGTGCCCAGCTTTCACGCGATGCAGAACCGCGGCCGCGGCACCCACATCCAGTACTGGGCGTTCGACCTGCTGTATCTCGACGGCCGCTCGCTGTTGCGCGCCAAATATCAAGACCGGCGAAAGCTGCTGGAAACCCTGGCCGGCGCGGGCAGTCTCATCGTTCCCGAACTGCTGCCCGGCGACGGTGCCGAGGCTCTCGAGCACTCCCGCGAGCGCGGCTGGGAGGGCGTGATCGCCAAGAAACGGGACTCCACCTACCAGCCGGGGCGCCGCTCGTCGTCGTGGCTGAAGGACAAGCATTGGCACACGCAGGAAGTCGTCATCGGCGGCTGGAAGGCCGGGGAGGGCGGGCGCAGCAGCGGCATCGGCTCGCTGATGGTCGGCATCCCCGGCCCCGGCGGGCTGCGCTTCGCCGGGCGAGTCGGCACCGGCTTCACCGAACGCGACCTGGCCAAGCTGAAGAAGATGCTGGCGCCGCTGCACACCGACCAGTC
The DNA here is from genome assembly GCF_059813025.1 of Mycobacterium sp. NGS26. Taxonomy (NCBI): domain Bacteria; kingdom Bacillati; phylum Actinomycetota; class Actinomycetes; order Mycobacteriales; family Mycobacteriaceae; genus Mycobacterium; species Mycobacterium sp. NGS26. The sequence goes on along the minus strand of NZ_JCALDU010000001.1, from coordinate 495,441 downwards.
TCCCTTCGACACCCGCCTTCCGACGCGTGACGCCAAGGGCGTGACCTTCGTCGAGCCGGTGTTGGTCGGGGAGGTGCGCTACAGCGAGTGGACCCCGGATAACCGGCTGCGCCAACCGAGTTGGCGCGGGCTGCGTCCGGACAAGGAACCGAGTGAGGTGATCCGCGAATGAAATGGGTGACGTATCGAGGCGCCGACGGCGAACGGGCCGGGGTCCTCTCCGGTGACACGATCCACGCGATGCCGCCGGGAGTGGCGCTGCTCGACCTGATCGGGCGCGGCGCCGACGGGCTGCGACAGGCCGGCGAGGACGCCTTGCGGTCGCCGTCGGCGGTGGTGCCGCTCGGCGAGGTGACGCTGATGGCGCCGATCCCGCGCCCGCCCTCGATCCGCGATTCGCTGTGCTTCTTGGACCACATGCGCAACTGCCAGGCCGCGCTGGGCGCCGGCCGGGTGCTCGCCGACACCTGGTATCGCATCCCCGCCTTCTACTTCGCCTGCCCGACAACGGTTTTGGGCCCCTACGACGACGCGCCGACGGCGCCCGGAAGCGCTTGGCAAGACTTCGAATTGGAGATCGCGGCGGTCATCGGCGCCGGCGGCAAGGACCTGACGGTCGAGCAGGCCGAGCTGGCCATCATCGGCTACACGATCTTCAACGACTGGTCGGCGCGGGACCTGCAGCAGCTGGAGAGCCAGCTCGGGATCGGGCAGGGCAAGGGGAAGGACAGCGGGGTCACGCTGGGGCCCTACCTCGTCACGCCCGACGAGCTGCAGTCGTACCTTCGCGACGGCAGGCTCGATCTGCAGGTGACCGCGCTGGTGAACGACACCGTGATCGGTTCGGGGTCCACCGCCCAGATGGACTGGAGCTTCGGTGAGGTCATCTCCTACGTGTCCCGCGGGGTGACGCTGCGCCCCGGCGACGTCATCGGCTCCGGCACCGTGCCCACCTGCACGCTGGTCGAGCACCTCAATCCCGCTGCGCTGGAATCCTTTCCGGGCTGGCTGCACGACGGCGACGTCGTGACTTTGCGGGTGCAGGGGCTGGGGGAGACCCGGCAAACGGTGCGCGCCAGCGCCGCGCCGCATCCGCTGCCGGTGCGGCCCAACCCGGACACCGCGCCGCCGGCCGCCCGGGTCAACCCGGCCCACGCGCGGGTGCCGTACACCCGGGGCCTGCACGAGGTCGCCGACCGGGTGTGGGCGTGGACGCTGCCCGACGGCGGCTACGGCTGGAGCAACGCCGGGCTGGTCGCGGGCGACGGCGCGTCGCTGCTTGTCGACACCCTGTTCGACCTGGCGCTGACCCGCGAAATGCTCACCGCCATGCGACCGATCACCGGCTCCGCGCCCATCACCGACGCCCTGATCACGCATTCCAACGGCGACCACACCCACGGCAATCAACTGCTCGACGATTCGGTGCGGATCATCGCCGCGCGGGGCACCGCCTACGAGATCGCGCACGGGATGGCGCCCGAGATGCTGGCCATGGCGCAGACCGCCAACCTCGGCCCCGTCGCGACGCCGTACGTGCGAGACCGGTTCGGGCACTTCGACTTCAGCGGCATCAAGCTGCGCAACGCCGACCAGACCTTCGAGGGCGACCTGACCATCGAGGTCGGCGGCCGGCGGGTCGACCTGCTGAACCTCGGCCCCGCCCACACCGCCGCCGATTCGGTGGTGCATGTTCCCGACGCGGGGGTGTTGTTCGGCGGGGACCTGCTGTTCATCGGCTGCACCCCGATCGTGTGGGCCGGCCCCATCGCCAACTGGATACGCGCCTGCGATGTGATGATCGCGCTGGACGCCCCGATCGTGGTGCCCGGCCACGGGCCGGTCACCGACCCCGACGGAATCCGCGCCGTGCGTGGCTATCTCGCGTACGTCGCCGCGCAGGCCGAGGCCGCCTACCGCAAGGGCCTGACGTGGGCCGAGGCCGCAGACAGCATCGACCTCGGGGAGTATGCGACGTGGCTGGACGCCGAGCGCGTCGTCGTCAACGTCTATCAGCGTTACCGCGAACTCGACCCCGCGACCCCGCAGCTGGAGGTCATGGCGCTGCTGACGATGCAGGCCGAGTGGCTGGCCAAGCGCTCGCTCTGACCGCGAGACTGCAACTGGCAACACATCGCCCGAGTGGAGCCGTCGCCAGTTGCAGTCTCGCGGTCAGGTCGGCGGAGGTATCGAATGGCTTCTCCTTCGCTGCGGCGGCCGCATACGGTTTGGGTATGTCAGCAGTGGAACTGGAAAAAATCGAGGACAATATCGCCCGCATCACCCTGAACCGGCCGGAGCGGCTGAACGCCATCGACGGATCGCTGATCGACGGCGTGGACCATGCCCTGGATGCGCTCGGCGGCGGTGAATTTCGGGTCGCGATCCTCACCGGCGCCGGTCGCGGATTCTGCGCCGGCGCCGATTTGAGTGGCACCGGCCAGGCGTGGACCAAGGCCAAACCGACCAGCCCCGCATTCAAGGTCAACTACGACTCCCAGGTCCGCCTGGCCAACCTGTTCACCCGGCTTTACGAGCTCGACATCCCGGTGATCGCCGCGGTGAACGGCGTCGCCGTCGGGGGCGGGCTGGCGTTCGCGTTGGTCAGCGACATCCGGGTCGCGTCCGAGCAGGCCAGGTTCGGGTCCGCGTTCATCAAGGCCGGCTTCTCGTCGATGGACATGGGCACCAGCTACCTGCTGCCGAAAATCGTCGGCGCCGGCGTGGCGCGCGAGCTCATGCTGACCGGCCGGATCATCGACGCCGCCGAGGCCTATCGCATCAAGCTGGTGCACGAGGTGGTGGCGCCGGACGAGCTGATGCCGGCGGCCCTGCGGCTGGCCCGCTCGATCGCCGAGAATAACGCTTATGGCGTGTGGCAGACCAAGATTGGCCTCAACGCGGCGCTGGACGCGCCGAGCCTGCGGCATGCCATCGAGCTGGAGAACCGAACGCAGATCCTGTCCGGTTTCACCAACAACCCGGTCGAGGCCGCCAAGGCGCATCGGGAGAAGCGGGCACCGAAGTGGGATCCGCTGTGACGCTTAGACTTTCGACATCACCTTTTCGGCGTACCGTTCCAGGTGGCGAATCTTGTCCTCCAGCGGTTCGGTGTCGGGTCCGTTGATGTAGGGGTACCGGAAGCCCACGATGACGTCGGTGACGCCCTTGTCCTCGAGGCGCTTGATGCCGTCCGCGGTGTAGGCGTCCGTCGAGATCGCGTGGATCTCGAACGGGCCCGTCTTGCCCTCCTCTTCGCGGTATTTCAACACGCGGGCGATGAGCCGGTCGAGCTCCTCGGGGTCGGTGCCACCGCCGTGCATCCAGCCGTCCAGGCGCGCCGCGCGGCGCAGCGCCGCATCGGCGTGGCCGCCGACCAGGATCGGGATCGGCCGGGTCGGGGCCGGGCTCATCTTGGCCTTGGGGATGTCGTAGAACTCGCCGTGGAACTCGAAGTACTCGCCCGTGGTGAGGCCCTGCACGATCTCGATGCATTCGTCCATCCGCTTGCCGCGCTTGGCGAACGGGATCCCCAACAGCTCGTAGTCCTCCCGCCACGGGCTGGTGCCGACGCCGAGTCCCAACCGGTTGCCGGTCAGCACGGCCAGTGAACTCGCCTGCTTGGCCGTCAGCACGGGATGCCGGACGGTCATCTTGAGGACGAAGAAGTTGAACCGCAGGTTCGTCGTCACCGCACCCAGCGCCGCCGCCAGCACAAACGCCTCGACGATCTCCTTGCCGTCCAGGAACTCGCGGTTGCCGTCGGGGGTGTACGGGTACTTCGAGTCGGATTCGAAGGGGTAGGCGATGCTGTCGGCGATCGTCATGCTGTGGTAGCCGGCCGCGTCGGCGGCCTTGGCCAGCGGGATGTAAAACGAAGGGTCGGTCAGTGACTCCGCAAAGCTGAACCGCACGTCGTCCACCTTCCGTCAACGGGCAATAACACGAGATTAGAACGTGTTCTAGTTTGACCCGCGCCCGGGGTCCGAAAGTCTCCGAAAGGCTCCGAAAGGCTCCGGAAGTCAGAGCTGGTTCTCCGGGCCGATGACGGCCCAGACGGTCTTGCCCCTCGACGTGGGCGTGCTGCCCCACGCGCGGGACAACGCCTCGACGATCGCCAAGCCGGACACGTCGATGCCCTTGTCCGGCGACGGCAGCCGCACGGCGGGCGTGGTGCTGTCGTCGGCCACCGCGATGGTCGCCGTCGAGCCGTCGGTCTCGAGCCGCATCAGCGGGACGCTGCCGGTGTGTTCCAGCACGTTTTCCACGAACACGTTGACCACGACCAGCGCGACCGGGATGAGCGCTGACTGGGACCAGGCGGTGAGCCACTCGCGGACCAGGCGGCGTGACTCGCGCAGGCTGGTCAGGTTTGCGGGCAGCTCGGCGTCGGCGCGCCGGACCGGGCGACGAGTGAGCCGGTCGAGGGCCTTGATCGCCGCCGCCTCGGTCGAATACACCGGCATGAAGTGCGCGACCGCGCCGCGGGTGACCGCCTCGCGGGTGGCGCGATGCGCGCAGACCAGCACGATCGGCACGTCCGGCTGGGCCTCGAGCTGCCAGCGCGCGCTGATGAAAGCCGACAACGCCGATTCCTCGGGCACTCGAAGCGCGCTGATGTCGACGACCACCGCGGAGGGCTTGTCCAGCGTGGCCTTGGTGATGCTGTCGCGCAGCGGCGCGAAGTTGCCGGCGTCAAGCACGCCCTCGACGGTCAGCACGGCCACCGACTTGTCCGTCCGCGCCGCGACGGCCAGCGAGTTCGGCGACTCCGATACCGCACTCACCGCAGCCACCCCTTTCCGCTACCGGGACCATTTTCGCCGACCGCGATCAGTGAGCAAGTCATTTGCGAACGGTTGTGTCCGAATTGCGATTGGCTCCCCGCGCTTGCATGGTCCGGTTCCATCCCCGCTCCTTGAGTTCGGCCGGCTGACTTTCTGAAGAGCCGCCCCCATGGCGGCCGAAGTTTCTGAGCCCGAGAAACGACGATGGCCGGGCAGCAAGATGCGTGCGACTGGGATGCGCCTCCGACCCCCGCCTGTGCAAAGCATCGCCGCCACCACGCCAAACAATCTCTTTTTGTCTCGTCGCCTGCCGCAGCACGCGTCCCCACCATGACCGCCTACCCAGCGCGGCCAGCCCCCCAGTTTGGGTGAATCAGCCTAACCGGGTTACCCCGACGTAAAAGTCGGCAAACCCGCGGATTTTGCCGGCGCACGGCAGTTTGGGAGGTGTGCGTTTATCGCTCTTCGGGGGCGCGTTACGGCGTGTACGGCGGGGCGCCCACCCCGGCGACCGAATGGGTGCCCCACGGTGTCCGTTCGACGATGCGCGCGGGCGCGGTGCGCTCGCCCACCGTCACCGTCACGTTTCGCGCCTTGAGCGCGTCGGCCGGCAGGGGTTGCGCCGGGAAACTGAAAACCGTCCCCTGCCAGTGGTAGCGGCCATCGATCGGGTCGAGGTGGCCGGTGAGCCGGACGCGCACCGCATGGCTGATTCCGGCGATGGTCAGCGTCGCCGCGCCGTCGTAGGTCTCGTCGTCGGCGGCGCCCGACGAAAGGTCGAACGCCGAGAGCACCGGGAAAGGCTGCGGGGCCCCGACGTGGGCGCGCTCGTTGAACACCTGCTGGCTGCTGCGAAGCACTTCGATGCGGGTGCTGGCGGCGTGCTTCATGTGCCGCACGCACTCGGCGACGTAGCGCGCCCGCGCGGCGCTATCGGGCCCGGCGACGAAGAAGTAGTTCGGGAAGCCGTGGACGGCGACTCCCAGGAACGGTTCCATGCCGTCGTTCCAGGCCTGCCGGATGCTCAGCCCGCCGGCGCCGACCAGCGCCGTGTCGGGGGTCCGATCGGAAATCGCGAAACCGGTGCCGTAGACGATGGCGTCGGCGCGGTGGTCGGCGCCGTCGCTGGTGCGGATGCCCGACGGGGTGATTTCGCTGACCGCCGACTTCACCGGCGTGGGCCGCGACCGCCGGCCTTTGGACGCGGGCCGCCGACGTAACCACCGCTTGACGCGCGTTGCCGGCAACGGCAATTCGTCGACGATCCGGCGCGGCGGATGCGCGAAGACGGTGACGGACGCCGCCGATTCGACCAACCGCCCGATGTGGTTGCCGGCGGCGGCGTCGGTGCCGATGACCGCGATGTGCTTGCCGCGCGGATCGAACTCCGGATCCCACTGCGCGGCGTGAAACGACGGGCCGCGGAAGTCGTTGCGCCCGGGCAACTCCGGTATCCATGGAACGAATACCGACGGGTGGGCCGCGATGACCACACCGCCGTGGAAGGTCTCGCCGGAGGTGGTCCGCAATTCCCAGGTGTGGGTGTCGTCGTCGAACCGCGCGCCGACCACTTCGCGGCCGGGAAGCAGCAGCCCGTCCAGGGCCGTCGGCCAGTCATGCGGTTGGCCCGGCGCGCCGTCCAGGATCACGATGTCGGTGATGCCGGCCGACAGCAATTCCGTTGCGGCGCAACGGCCACGCGCTCCCGCACCGATGACGACGAGGCGCGTGCGGCTCACAGAAACCTGGTGCGTTGCCAGCCGCGGCGCGCGATCGGGCCCAGCAGGCCGACCTCGGTCAAGAACGCCGCCAGCGGAGCGAACCCGGCCACCTGTATCTCGCGACGGTGCGGGCTGCTGCGCGCAATTCTTCGTGCCCGCCTGGCGTCCAGCCCCGCCCGCGCATACGGGACCGGATTGGTGAACAGGTAGCGGAAGAAGTACCCGCCGAGCCCGTTGATGTTGGCCATGAACCACTTGTTGAGCCGGGGCATCTCCTGCACCCGCTTGCGGGCGCCGTCCCGCGCGAACTGGATGTGCCGGGCCTCTTCGGTGACGTGAATCCGCATGAGCCGCTGGATGATTGGCTGCAGTTCCGGGTCGTTCATCATCTGCCGCTGCAGCGAATCGAAGATCTCCTCGCCGATCAGCGCGGCCACCCACAGCATCGAGCCCCGCTGGAAGGCCAGCGGAAGCATGTTGATGATGTAGCGGTGCAACCGCCGCGGCCACACCGGCTTGGCGCCGACGCGTTCGATCGCCTTGCCGAACATGATCATGTGGCGGGTCTCGTCGCCGAGCTCGGTCAGCTTGTAGTGCGTCGACCGGCTGGTCGGGTCCTCGTGCATGATGGTGCGCAACAACGACTGGTTGAGCATGTTCTCGAACCAGATCCCGGCCGACAGGGTGTTGACCAGTTCCTGCCGCGATAGCTCGATCTGTTGCTCGCGGGTCATCTCGTCCCACATCGGCGTGCCGTACAGCGACACCAGCCGGGGCGGCAGGTAGAACTTGTCCGGGTCCAGCGGCGCGTCCCAGTCGATGTCGACGACAGGCTCGTAGGACTTTTTGACCGAGCCCTTCAGCAGGCGGTCGGAGAACTCTTCACGACTCGGCCCGGCCGGCTTCATCGCAGTGGTCATTGATCCCTCCATTGGGTCGTCAGACGGTACCCATGGTATCGGGTACTTAGGGTCCCGGCTAGGCCCTTGGGGGGTCGATTCGGCAACCTGATTCAAACGAGGAGGGCGCAGTGGGTCGGCATATCCATGTGATCGGCATCGGCGCGGGCGACCCCGGCTACGTGACCGCCCAGGCCGTCGAGGCGCTCAACGACACCCAGGTGTTCTTCGCGATGGACAAGGGCGAGGCCAAAAGCGACCTGGTGGAGCTGCGGCGGCAAATCTGTGCACGGTTCATCCGCGAGCCCGGCTACCGCTTCGTCGAGCTGCCCGACCCGAAGCGGGCCCCCGACGCCGACTACCGGGAGGCGGTGGCGGACTGGCACGCGGCGCGCGCCCGGATCTGGGCGACGGCCATCTCCACCGAGCTGGGGCCCGACGGCGTCGGGGCCTTCCTGGCCTGGGGCGATCCGTCGTTGTACGACAGCACGCTGCGCATCCTCGATGCGGTCGCGGCGGAGGTGGAGTTCACCTTCGACGTGATCCCGGGAATCACCGCGGTGCAGGCGCTGACGGCCCGCCACCGCATTCCGCTGAACGAGGTCGGCGAGCCGGTCCTGCTCACCACCGGCAGGCAGCTGCGCAAGCACGGGCTGTCCGGCTCGGCGGTGGTGCTGCTCGACGCCGACTGTTCGTTCCGGGATTGCCCGGACGACACCGGCATCTGGTGGGGCGCCTACCTGGGCACCGAGGACGAACTGCTGGTGGCCGGGACCGTAGGGGAGGTAGGGGCCCGCATCGTGGAGCTGCGGGCCGCGGCCCGCGCGCGGCACGGCTGGATCATGGACACCTATTTGCTGCGGGCGCCCGGCTGGCAGACTTGACGCGTGCCCGAACTTCCCGAGGTCGAGGCCCTGGCCGACCACCTGCGCCGCCACGCCGTCGGCTTGCCGATCGGTCGCGTCGACGTCGCGGCGCTGTCGGTGCTGAAGACCTTCGACCCGCCGATCGACGCGCTGCACGGCCGGACGGTGGCCGGCGCCGGGCGGTGGGGCAAATACCTTGGTCTGCAGGCCGACCGGCTGTTCTTGATCACCCACCTGTCGCGCGCGGGCTGGCTGCGGTGGTCCGACAAGCTGGCCGCGGCGCCGCTGCGACCGGGCAAGGGGCCGATCGCGCTACGGGTGCACCTCGGCATCCCCGGAGCCGCGCCGGGCTTCGACCTCACCGAGGCCGGGACGCAGAAACGACTGGCCGTGTGGCTGGTCGACGACCCGCGGCAGGTGCCGGGAATCGCCGCGCTCGGCCTGGACGCGCTCGACCTCAGCGCCGACGATCTGGCCGGGTTGCTGGCCGGCAACACCGGCCGGATCAAGACCGTCATCACCGACCAGAAGGTGATCGCCGGCATCGGCAACGCGTACAGCGACGAAATCCTGCACGTCGCCAAGATCTCGCCGTTCGCGACCGCCGCGAAGCTGACGGGCGAGCAGCTCGCCGCCCTGCACGACGCGATGATCTCGGTGCTGACCGACGCGGTGGCCCGCTCCGTCGGCCAGGGGGCGGCCACGCTCAAGGGGGAGAAGCGCTCCGGGTTGCGGGTGCACGCGCGAACGGGGTTGCCGTGTCCGGTGTGTGGCGACACGGTGCGCGAAGTGTCGTTCGCGGACAAGTCTTTTCAGTACTGCCCGACGTGCCAGACCGGCGGCAAGGTGCTGGCCGACCGGCGGTTGTCCCGGCTGCTCAAGTAGCCGATATGCTGCCGGGATGACTCGTCAGAAGATCCTGATCACCGGCGCCAGCTCCGGCCTGGGCGCGGGAATGGCGCGTGCCTTCGCCGCCAAGGGCCGCGACCTGGGCCTGTGCGCCCGTCGTACCGACCGGCTCGACGAGTTGAAAGCCGAACTGACACAACGGTATCCGGGTATCAGGATCGCCGTGGCGGCGCTGGACGTCAACGATCACGAGCAGGTGCCCAAGGTGTTCGCCGAGATCGCCGACGAGCTCGGTGGCGTCGACCGCATCGTCGTCAACGCCGGCATCGGCAAGGGCGCGAAGCTGGGCTCGGGCAAGCTCTGGGCGAACAAGGCGACGCTCGAGACCAACCTGGTGGCCGCACTCGTGCAGATCGAGGCCGCGCTGGAGATGTTCACCAAGAGCGGTTCGGGACATCTGGTGCTGATCTCGTCGGTGCTGGGCAACAAGGGTGTGCCGGGCGTCAAAGCCGCTTACGCCGCAAGCAAAGCCGGAATGCGCTCGCTGGGTGAATCGTTGCGCGCCGAATACCGCAAGGGCCCGATCAAGGTCTCGGTGATCGAGCCTGGCTACATCGAGTCGGAGATGACGGCGAAATCGGCGAGCACGATGTTCATGGTGGACAACGAAACTGGCGTCAGGGCGCTCGTCGACGCGATCGAACGCGAGCCCGGCCGGGCCGTCGTGCCGTGGTGGCCCTGGGCGCCGATGGTCCAGCTGATGCGGGTGCTACCACCCCCGCTGACCAAAAGGTTTGCGTAGCAAACCATCCGCGAGCGTGCGTGTTTGTACGCGACACACCGCGCGATCGTGTACATCTGCGCACGCTCGCGACACAAACTCAGTGTGGGACCGGAGTGTAATGCGCCGCGTCGGTGGTGAATTCGGGCTTGCCGTAGGTCGCCAGCCGGAGCTTGAGGAGCCCGATGACGTACGCGTCGGTGATGTCCCGAAGCACGGGGATGCGGCTGGCCTGGCTCACGGCGGTGAAACGCCCGAAGATGAACGGCGCGGTGAGCGCGACGCGCAGCAGGTCCGTCGGCGCGAGCGAGACGCCCATGGCCGCGGCGATCTCGCTGTCGCCACCGCAGAAGGTCTGGACGAAAGTGAGCTTGCTGAAACTCTTTTCGACCGCCTCGGCGCAACGGTCGAACAGCGTGGTGCCCGGGCGCAGATAGGCCGCCATGGTGCCGCGGACCAGTTCCTGGCAGATGCTGTCGAACCCGTGGCGCAGCAGCGCCGAGCGGGCGTGCATGACGTGCATGATGTCGGCCGGTTCGGAGGGCAGCAGCTCCTCCGGCAGGCCGAGCAGAAAGCAGCGATACCTGGCGAATTCGACGACGGCGCGCTCCTCCTTGCTGAACTTCGTCCGGCCCTGCTGGCGCGCCTTGCGGGCCAGCAGGTACTGGCCGATCATTCCGGCGGGCATCTGGTCGACCTGCGGCACCGGCATGCCGTAGACGGCTGTGTCCCACTTGTCGGATTTCTTCAGCGCGTTGTAGCGGACCATCGAGTGCATCAGCCGGACCATGGCAGCTGCCTCGAAGCCGGGGCCGTAACGGTCCAGCGCGCCGGGCAGGGTGGTGACGGCGAAGAAGCTGGCCGTCTCGTTGACCCGCCGGGCGGCCCGCTTGCCCGACAGCGCGCCGGTCAGTGCCATCGGCAGCGCGGCGTAGGAGTTGGTGAAGGTCGCGATGAAGGCTCCCCGCGTGATGAAGGGCGCCAGCAGCGCCGCGGGGATGCGCTCCTGCCGGGCGCCCTCGCGCACCAGGTCGAAGTCGATCCACTCCGGGGTGGCCTCCATCGCGGCGATGAACGCCGCGAGCTCGGGGGGCGCGTCGGGCACCGCCTCGATTCCCTCGCGGCAGGCGGTCTTGAGCATGTCGATCAGGTGCGCGACGCTGTGCGTGGCCATCAGTGCCGCGTAGGGATCGGCGACGACGTCGCCGAGCAGGGTGGCCGTGCTGATCAGTTCCGTGACGCGGTCGTCTTCAAGGATCGGCGCGCGGTCGGCGACCCAGGCGGGCAGCGCCGACTCGGCCTCGGGCTCGGTGGCCAGGCGATCCGGCCGAAGGTCGAAGTCGAAATCCCCGTAGAGGTCCGGCTGCAAGTCGCGCTGGCTGCGGACCCGCTGCGCGAGTTCGGGGTAGTACGCGACCCTTTGCATGGCAGGCAACCTCCCGCTAACTAACAGTTAGTGAGTAATCCTCACAAGTTGTTAGTTATGCTGTCAAGCGTGCATCCGGACGGCCCGAAGCGGCGCATGCCCGCCGAGCGGCGGCGCGAGCAGATCCTCGACGTCACGCACGCGATCGTCGACGCCGAAGGGTTCCACGCGGCAACACCCAACCGCATCGCGGCCGCGGCCGGCGTCAATCGATCGTTGATCTATCAGCTCTTCGGCGACCCGGCCGGGCTCTTCGTCGCCCTGATCGACCGCGAGGCGGCGCGCGCCGGCGCGCAGTTCGCCGATGCGGTCTCCGGATTGGATGCCGGCGCCGACACTCTTGTGCTCGCGTTCGACGGGGTGCTCGCGGCCGTCGACGCTCACCCGGCGACCTGGCGGCTGTTCCTGTTCCCGCCGCAGGGCGCCCCGCCGGAGTTGTACGCCCGCCTGGCTCAATCCCAGGCGGTCGTGCTCGAGTTCTTCGTCCGCGAACTGCTGCGCATCAATCCCCACCTGCACGACCCCGAATACACCGCCCGCATCCTGCATGCCGCCGGTCGCGAACTGCTGCAGCTGCACCTCAGCGACCCGGAGACCGCGACCGTGGAGCGCTTGCGAACCTTTGTGCGGCGCTTCGGGTCCGAGCTCGTGGTGCCCACCGGTTGAGAGCGCACACCGGCCGGCGCGAGCAGACGCAAAAGCCCCTCATTTCGGCACGAAATGGGGGATTTTGCGTCTGCTCGCCGGGTCAGCCCGCGCGGCCCCTTTCGGTTCGGTAGCGGCGCACCAGCGCATCGGTCGAGCTGTCCGACTGGGGTGCGGGCGAGGCATCGCCGGTGATCACCGGGAGCAGCGCCTTGGCCTGCGTCTTGCCCAGCTCCACGCCCCACTGGTCGAACGAGTCGATGCCCCAGATCACGCCCTCGGTGAACACCTGATGCTCGTAGAGGGCGATCAGCTGGCCGAGCACCGACGGGGTGAGCCGGTCGGCCAGGATCGAGGTGGACGGCCGGTTGCCGGGCATCACCTTGTGCGGCACGACGTCGGCGGGGGTGCCCTCGGCGGCGATCTCTTCCGCCGTCTTGCCGAACGCCAGCACCTGGGTCTGCGCGAAGAAGTTGCTCATCAACAGGTCGTGCATGCTGCCGGTGCCTTCGACGGTGGGCAGGTCGTCGAGCGGCTGGCTGAAGCCGATGAAATCGGCCGGCACCAATCGGGTGCCCTGGTGCAGCAATTGGTAGAAGGCGTGCTGGCCGTTGGTTCCCGGTTCGCCCCAAAAGATTTCGCCGGTGTCGGTGGTGACCGGGGTGCCGTCCGCGCGGGTCGACTTGCCGTTGGATTCCATGGTCAGCTGCTGCAGGTAGGCCGCGAAACGGGCCAGGTCGTTGGAATACGGCAGCACGGCGCGCGATTGCGCGCCCATGAAGTTGGAGTACCACAGCCCGATGAGCCCGAGCAGCACAGGCGCATTGGATTCCAAAGGTGCGGTCTTGAAATGCCGGTCCACAAGATGGAATCCGGACAGGAAGTCCGCGAACGCCTCGCGGCCGATCACCGCCATCAGCGACAGGCCGATCGCCGAATCGACCGAATAGCGGCCGCCGACCCAGTCCCAGAACCCGAACATGTTGTCGGTGTTGATGCCGAAGTCGTCGACCAGGCGCTTGTTGGTGGAGACGGCCACGAAATGCTTTGACACGGCCGCGTCGCCGAGTGCGTCGGTCAGCCAGCGGCGTGCGGCGGTCGCGTTGGTCAGCGTCTCCAGCGTGGAGAACGTCTTCGACGCGACGATGAAAAGCGTTGTGGCGGGGTCTAAATCGGCCAGCTTCGCGATGAGGTCGGCCGGATCGACGTTGGACACGAAGCGCGCCGAGATCCCGGCGTCCACATAGTGGCGCAGCGCCTGATAGACCATCACCGGGCCCAGGTCCGAACCGCCGATGCCGATGTTGACCACCGTGCTGATCCGTTTGCCGGTGGCCCCGGTCCATTCGCCGCTGCGCAGCCGGTCGGTGAAGTCGCCCATCGCATCCAGCACGGCGTGCACGTCCTCGACAACGTTTTGCCCGTCCACGACCAGCTCGGCGTCCCGGGGCAGCCGCAGCGCGGTGTGCAGCACCGCGCGGTCCTCCGAGGTGTTGATGTGTGCACCGGAGAACATCTGGTCGCGGCGCTCCTCGAGGCCGGCGGTGCGGGCCAGGTCGATCAGCAGCCGCAGCGTCTCGCGGGTGATGCGGTGCTTGCTGTAGTCGATGTAGAGGTCGCCGACGGCGATGGTGAGGTCGTGGCCGCGATCGGGATCGTCGGCGAAGAACTGGCGAAGGTGGGTTCGTCCGATTTGATCGTGATGCCTGCGCAGGGCTTCCCACGCCGGGGTGGCGGTGATGTCCGGGATCGTTTGCAGGGAGGTCATGGTTCGACCCTAATGCGGCCGGGCGCGACGCAGCCAGGTTCGCGCCCGGCCCCGGCGGAGACGGGAATCAGACGGGAATCAGTGGCCGAGCCTGCCTCTGCCCAAGCGCAACAGCAGCATCGCCAGATCCTTGCCGTCCGGACCGAGCTCGCTGTAGCGTTCGATGACCTTCATCTCGCGGCTGTGCACCAGCCGGGTGCCGCCGGAGGCCATCCGGACCTTGCCGATCGCCTGTGACACTTCGGCGCGCCGCTTCACCGCGGCGAGGATCTCGGCGTCCAGCCGGTCGATCTCCGCGCGCAACTCGTCGATGCCGGCGAGTTCTTCCGTTTCGAGCATTTCCATGTTCATCTCTGCAAACTCCGCGTTCTCGTGATGTGGGGGTTCTGGTCTCATCCGGTAATCAGGCCTCACAAAAGAGACGAGCCCCGAATCCGGAAAGCGGACCACGGGGCTCTGCGACAGCGCTAGACCACGGGCACCGCTGGCCGGTACCCATAGAAAAATCGGCGACGCGCGTTGAGCACGGAACCGAGTCTAGCCACTGAGGGGCGCACCCGTTGCAAAACGCGATGTAAAGGCCGTCTGCAAAAGCCGGCTGACCGCGGCCGCCCATCAGCAAACGCGGGGCGGCCCGGCCCGAAAAAGGTCGGTCGCGGCGCCCGAACCGGCCATCCGGCGTCGGCGGGCGGCGGTAAGTTTGGACAGACATGAGTGTGCACGCAACCGATACCAAGCCCGCTCCCGAAGCGGATCGTCTGCTCGACGACCTCAACCCCCAACAACGCCAAGCGGTGGTGCATCAGGGCTCACCGCTGCTGATCGTGGCCGGCGCGGGTTCGGGCAAGACGGCGGTGTTGACGCGTCGCATCGCGTACCTGATCGCCGCGCGGGGCGTCGGGGTCGGTCAGATCTTGGCCATCACCTTCACCAACAAGGCCGCCGCCGAGATGCGCGACCGGGTGGTGCGGCTGGTGGGCCCCCGGGCCCGCGCGATGTGGGTGTCGACGTTTCACTCGACCTGCGTGCGCATCCTGCGCAACCAGGCGTCCCTGATCAAGGGCCTCAACTCCAACTTCTCGATCTACGACGCCGACGATTCGCGGCGCCTGCTGCAGATGATCGGCCGCGACATGGGGCTCGACATCAAGCGGTATTCGCCGCGGCTGCTGGCCAACGCCATCTCCAACCTGAAGAACGAGTTGATCGACCCCGACCGGGCCGTGGCCAACCTGGCCGACGAGTCCGACGACCTGGCCCGCACCGTCGCCTCCGTCTACGGCGAGTATCAGCGCCGCCTGCGGGCGGCCAATGCGCTGGACTTCGACGACCTGATCGGCGAGACGGTGGCGGTGCTGCAAGCCTTCCCGGAGATCGCCCAGTACTACCGGCGGCGGTTCCGGCACGTGCTGGTCGACGAATACCAGGACACCAACCACGCGCAGTACGTGCTGGTGCGGGAGCTGGTGGGCACCGAGACCGTGGACGGCGTTCCGCCCGGCGAGTTGTGCGTGGTCGGCGACGCCGACCAGTCGATCTATGCGTTCCGCGGCGCCACCATCCGCAACATCGAGGACTTCGAACGCGACTACCCCGACGCGACAACCATTCTGCTGGAACAGAATTACCGCTCGACGCAGAACATCCTGTCGGCGGCCAACTCGGTGATCGCCCGCAACTCCGGGCGCCGGGAGAAGCGCCTGTGGACCGATGCCGGCAAAGGGGAGCTGATCGTCGGCTACGTCGCCGACAACGAGCACGACGAGGCCAGGTTCGTCGCCGAGGAAATCGACGCGCTCGCCGACCGCGGCGAGATCACCTACAACGATGTCGCCGTCTTCTACCGCACCAACAACTCGTCGCGGTCGCTGGAAGAGGTGTTCATCCGCGCCGGGATTCCGTACAAAGTCGTTGGGGGAGTGCGCTTTTACGAGCGCAAGGAGATCCGCGACATCGTGGCCTACCTGCGGGTGCTGGACAACCCCGGCGACGCGGTCAGCATGCGGCGCATCCTCAACACCCCGCGCCGGGGCATCGGTGATCGGGCCGAGGCCTGCGTGGCGGTCTACGCGGAGAACACCGGCGCCAGCTTCGCCGACGCGCTGGTCGCCGCCGCCGAGGGCAAAGTGCCGATGCTGAACACCCGCGCGGAGAAGGCGATCGCGGGTTTTGTCGAGATGCTCGACGACCTACGGGGCCGCCTCGACGACGACCTCGGCGACCTCGTCGAGTCGGTGCTGGAACGCACCGGGTACCGCCGGGAGCTGGAGTCCTCGAGCGACCCGCAGGAGTTGGCCCGGCTGGACAACCTGAACGAATTGGTCAGCGTCGCACACGAATTCAGCATCGACCAGGCCAACTCCGCCGCCCTTGACGAGTCCCTGCAGATGCCCGAGGACGAGGACGTGCCGGACACCGGTGCGCTGGCGGCATTCCTGGAAAGGGTGTCGCTGGTCTCCGACAGCGACGAGATCCCCGAAGAGGGCGCCGGCATGGTCACCCTGATGACGCTGCACACCGCGAAGGGGCTGGAGTTCCCGGTGGTGTTCGTCACCGGCTGGGAGGACGGGATGTTCCCGCACATGCGGGCGCTCGACGACCCCACCGAGCTCTCCGAGGAGCGGCGGCTGGCCTACGTCGGCATCACCCGGGCGCGGCAGCGGCTGTACGTGAGCCGGGCCATCGTGCGGTCGTCCTGGGGACAGCCGATGCTCAATCCGGAGTCGCGGTTCCTGCGCGAGATCCCGCAGGAGCTCATCGACTGGCGCCGCAGCGCGCCCGCCCCGTCGTTCAGTGCGCCGGTGAGCGGAGCCGGCCGGTTCGGCACGCCGCGCGCGGCACCGACCCGCTCGGGAGCGAGCAAACGCCCGCTGCTGGTGCTGCAGCCCGGCGACCGGGTGACCCACGACAAGTACGGGCTGGGCCGGGTCGAGGAGGTCTCCGGCGTCGGCGAATCGGCCATGTCGCTGATCGACTTCGGCAGCTCGGGACGTGTGAAGCTGATGCACAACCACGCCCCGCTCAGCAAGCTCTAGCGCCGAATGCTCGCGGCTATCCGCTCGGCCAGCGCCTTGATCTGCGGGAAAAACGCCAGCACCACGCTGGCAACCGGCAGCACCCACAGCGTGTACACGATCCACGCGACGTGGGCCCCCGCGATGAACACACCGCCGTACGTCAGCACCGCGACCACCGCCCCGGCCGCGATCAGGTAGCGCCCCAGCCCCCGGTGCTGCAGCAGCATGATCACGCCGGAAATGGTGGTCGACGCGAACACCAGGGCCAGGAACGCGACCGCGATGCAGAACAACCGGTCGGACTTCCACCAGCCGGCGATCAGATCCGTGGCAACCACGGACGTGGCCCATCCGCTGACGATGCTGACGGCACAGGCGGCGACCACGATCCGGCTGTTGGGCTCGACGGCCGGCGGGGCGGCAAGGCCCGCCCGCCCGCTCGCTCGCGCGTACGTCGCCGGTGGCGGAATCTGAGTGGTCGCCGGCTCCGGGATCGTCGGTATCGGTCCCGTCGGCGCGCGCCGGATGATCCGCGTCCTTGTTTCGGAGGGTGGGTCCGGCGGTTCGGACAGTTGCGCTGCGGGAGGCGGGTCGTTCGGCGCGGTCACCTCATCCAGCGTAGTTGCCGACGTTGATGCCGCGCTTGGCCAGCCACGGCACCGGGTCGATCCTTTCGGTGCCGTTCTGCAGCACCTCGAAGTGCAGGTGCGGGCCGGTGGAATTGCCCCGGTTGCCCATGGTGGCGATCTGGTCGCCGGCCATCACCCGCTGGCCGGCGCTGACCAGCGTGCTGTTGACGTGGCCGTAGAGCGTGACCGTGCCGTCGGCGTGGCGCAGTTTGACCAGCGCCCCGTAGCCGGCGGCCGGCCCGGCCTCGATGACGACCCCGTCGGACACCGCGACGATCGGTGTTCCGATCGAGTTGGCCAGGTCGATGCCGGCGTGCAGGACACCCCAGCGGTAGCCGAAGTTCGAGGTGAATATGCCGTGCGTGGGCATGACGTAGAGCGGCTGCTGCAGCCGTGCCTCGCGTTGGGCGCGGTCGTTGGCGAACGCGACCCCCCTGGCGAGCTCCGCGTTGTGCACCGCGGCGTTGGCGGCGGGCTGGACGGTGATCACCTGAGCGCCCCGGGTCGGGTTGCCGGCCGACCCGCCGGTGAGGGCCGACGCGTTGGCGGTCAGCACCGCTTCGGTCTTGGGGGTGTCGGCATGGCTGGTCGCGGTGTGGGCCGCCGCGGCCGCCGCGCCCGCGGCCATCGCCGAGATCAGCACCCGGCCCCTGGCCGCGCTGGTCGGCTGTTTGCGGTGCTGCCCGCCGCGGCGGATCACACCGATGACGTCGGTGATGTCGCTGGGGTTCGAGCGGGCCGGCCCATCGGTGTCGGGCGCCGAGCGCGCCGGGACCGGCGCCGCGGCCGGGGCGGCAAGCACCAGCGGACCCAGGTCGTCCACGTCGTGCAGGTCGTCCAGCTCGGGGGCGAGCAGAACCCGGGCTTCGTTGTCGAAGGGCGAGTCGTTGCTGAAGTCCAGGTCGAGAAGTTCGCCATGGTCGTCGGCGAACTCGAGGCCGTCGAAGTCGAACCCGTCGAGCGGAAGGATCTCGGTGACTTCGTTGTGGTGAGGCTCCGCCCGCCGGCCACCCGCTGCGCGACCCACTCTCACCACGCCAAAATCGGCAGAAGAACGAGCCAAACGGTGCTGGGACAAGCTGAAATGTCCTCGTATCGTGACCATAACGTTATCTGGACCTAAGGAAGGTATCGGTTAACGGACGGGGCTGGCAACCTCGGGGCAATATCCCGACCAATATTGTGATTCGCATCACGTTTCAGGCCCGGCGGTATGTCGTGAGCTGTGCCACATGGGTGGGATGCGGCGATGGCAGCCGTTCGGTGGGTGGATAAAGTTCGTCCGTGCGCGTTGCCGAATCCGGCGCCGCCCAGGTACAGGCCTTAGCAGCAAGCCGAGCGAAGACAGTGAGCCCATGGACCTTTTCGAGTATCAAGCCAAAGAGTTGTTCGCCAAACACAACGTACCGAGTACGCCCGGGCGGGTGACGGACACCGCGGAGGGCGCGCGGGCCATCGCCGAGGAGATCGGGCGGCCGGTGATGGTCAAGGCGCAGGTCAAAACCGGCGGGCGGGGCAAGGCCGGTGGCGTCAAATTCGCCGCGACACCGCAAGACGCCTACGAGCACGCCAAGAACATCCTCGGCCTGGACATCA
Organism: Mycobacterium sp. NGS26; assembly: GCF_059813025.1. Taxonomy (NCBI): domain Bacteria; kingdom Bacillati; phylum Actinomycetota; class Actinomycetes; order Mycobacteriales; family Mycobacteriaceae; genus Mycobacterium; species Mycobacterium sp. NGS26. Next base: position 476,457 of record NZ_JCALDU010000001.1, on the reverse strand, counting down.
AGGGGCACGTCGTCAAGAAGCTGTTGGTCGCCGAGGCCAGCGACATCGCCGAGGAGTACTACATCTCCTTCCTGCTCGACCGCGCCAACCGCACCTACCTGGCCATGTGCTCGGTGGAGGGCGGCATGGAGATCGAAGAGGTCGCGGCGACCAAGCCCGACCGGCTGGCCAAGGTCCCGGTGGACCCCGTCGAGGGCGTGGATCTGGCAACTGCGCGTTCCATCGCCGAGCAGGGTCACCTGCCGGCCGAGGTGCTCGACGCCGCCGCGGTCACCATCTCCAAGCTGTGGGAGCTCTTCGTCGGTGAGGACGCCACGCTGGTGGAGGTCAACCCGTTGGTGCGCACGCCGGACGACAGGATTTTGGCGCTGGACGGCAAGGTCACCCTGGACGCCAACGCCGACTTCCGGCAGCCCGGCCACGTCGAGTTCGAGGACCGCGACGCCACCGACCCGCTGGAGCTCAAGGCCAAGGAGCACGACCTCAACTACGTCAAGCTCGACGGGCAGGTCGGCATCATCGGCAACGGCGCGGGCCTGGTGATGTCCACCCTCGACGTCGTGGCCTATGCCGGGGAAAAGCACGGCGGGGTCAAGCCGGCCAACTTCCTGGACATCGGCGGCGGCGCCTCGGCCGAGGTGATGGCCGCGGGCCTGGACGTGGTGCTGGGCGACAAGCAGGTCAAGGCCGTGTTCGTCAACGTGTTCGGCGGCATCACGGCGTGTGACGCCGTGGCGACCGGGATCGTGCAGGCGCTGCAGATCCTGGGCGACGAGGCGAACAAGCCGCTGGTGGTCCGGCTGGACGGCAACAACGTCGACGAGGGCCGGCGCATCCTGGCCGAGGCCAACCACCCGCTGGTGACGCTGGTGCCGACGATGGACGAGGCCGCCGACAAGGCCGCCGAGCTGGCGAGCGCCTGAAAGGACCACTGAAACATGGCTATCTTCCTGACCAAAGACAACAAGGTCATCGTCCAGGGCATCACCGGTAGCGAGGCCACCGTGCACACCGCGCGAATGCTCAAGGCGGGCACGCAAATTGTCGGCGGTGTGAACGCGCGCAAGGCCGGCACCACCGTCACGCACGAGGACAAGGGCGGCCGGATGATCAAGCTGCCGGTGTTCGGCAGCGTCTCCGAAGCGATGAAACAGACCGGCGCCGACGTGTCGATCATCTTCGTGCCGCCGAAGTTCGCCAAGGACGCCATCATCGAGGCCATCGACGCCGAGATCCCGCTGCTGGTGGTCATCACCGAGGGAATCCCCGTGCAGGACAGCGCATATGCCTGGGCCTACAACCTGCACAAGGGCGCCAAGACCCGCATCATCGGCCCGAACTGCCCCGGCATCATCACCCCGGGCCAGGCGCTGGTGGGCATCACGCCGGCCAACATCACCGGCCCGGGACCGGTGGGGCTGGTGTCCAAGTCCGGCACGCTGACCTACCAAATGATGTACGAGCTGCGCGATCTCGGCTTCTCCACCTCCATCGGCATCGGCGGCGACCCGATCATCGGCACCACCCACATCGACGCCATCGAGGCCTTCGAGAAGGATCCCGACACCAAGGTCATCGTGATGATCGGCGAGATCGGCGGTGACGCCGAGGAGCGCGCGGCCGACTACATCAAGGCGCACGTGTCCAAACCGGTCGTCGGCTATGTCGCGGGATTCACTGCGCCAGAAGGCAAGACGATGGGCCACGCGGGCGCGATCGTGTCCGGTTCCTCGGGCACCGCCGCCGCGAAGAAGGAGGCCCTGGAGGCGGCCGGGGTCAAGGTCGGCAAGACCCCGTCGGCGACGGCGGCGCTGGCCCGGGAGATCCTGACCAGCCTGTAACGACGGTTTCGCACAGTGACACTGGACCCGCGCACGCCCGTCGTCGTCGGTGTTGGGCAGGCGGCCGAGCGCATCGACGACGCCTACTACCGCGCGATGTCGGGCGTCGAATTGGCCACGGCCGCAGTGCGTGCCGCGCTGGACGACTGCGGCGCCGACGTCGCCAAGGTCGCGGCGACGATCGACACCGTCGCGGGCGTAAGGCAATTCGAGATCTCCGGGCCGGCCCAGCCGGTGCTGGGCAAGTCGAATAAATACCCGCGATCGGTGGCCAACCGGATCGGCGCGGACCCCGCCCGCGCCATCCTCGAGGTCGTCGGCGGCCAAGGCCCGCAGCATCTGATCACCGAGCTGGCCGGCGAGATCGCCGCCGGCCGTTCGGAAGTCGCGCTGATCTTCGGCTCCGACGCGACGTCGACCACCCGGTACTTCGCCGGGGCCGACAACCGTCCGGACTTCTCCGAGACCGTCGACGGCTCGCTCGAGGACCGCGGCTACGGGCTGGACCGGCTCGTCACGCGCTACACGGTCGTCCACGGGCTGGTCGACGCGCCGACGCAGTACGCGCTGCTGGAGAACGCCCGCCGCGCCGGAACCGGGCTGGGCCCAACGGAATACCTGCGGCGGATGGGCGAGCTGTTCGCGCCGTTCACCAAGGTGGCCGCCGGTAATCCGTTCGCCGCCGCGCCGGTGGAACGCAGCGTCGACGAGCTGATCACCGTGACCGAGAGCAACCGGATGATCTCGGAGCCCTACCCGCGGCTGCTGGTCGCCCGCGATCAGGTCAATCAGGGCGCGGCCGCGCTGCTGATGTCGGTCGAGGCCGCGCGGCGGCTGGGCGTGCCCGAGGAGAACTGGGTGTACCTGCACGGCCACGCCGACCTCGAGGAGCAGCCGCTGCTGGAACGCCCGGACCTCGGGCACGCGCCGTCGGCCGTCATGGCGGTGCGTGAGGCGCTGCGCGTGGCCGGCATCGGCATCGACGACGTCGCCACCTTCGACCTCTACAGCTGCTTCCCGGTGCCGGTGTTCAACATCTGCGACGGCATGGGCATCGCGCCCGACGATCCGCGCGGCCTGACCCTGACCGGCGGGCTGCCCTTCTTCGGCGGCGCCGGCAACAACTACTCGATGCACGGCGTCGCCGAGACTGTGGCCCGAATGCGAAGCGCGCCAGGCGAATTCGGCCTAGTGGGTGCCAACGGCGGCATCCTGAGCAAGTACTCGGTCGGCATTTACTCGACCACCCCAACCGAATGGAAGCCGGACCGCAGCGCCGCGCTGCAGGCGCAGATCGGCGGATCGCCCACACAGGCGGTGACCGAGACGGCCGAGGGCGCCGCCACTGTCGAGACCTACACCGTGCGGCGCGATTCGGGGCGGCTGACCGGGATCATCGTCGGCCGGCTGGCCGAAGACGGCAGCCGATTCCTGTCGACCACCGAGGACGACGATTTGATCGCGCTGCTGACCGACGGCGACCCGTTGGGTCGCGAGGTTCGGGTGCGCTCCTTCGACTACGGCAACCGCTGCTTTCCACGCTGAGCAGACGCAAAAGCACCCGACACGCCGGGCGTGCGGGTGCTTTTGCGTCTGCTCGTCACACCAGGGCGGCCAGCTTGCCGGCCAGCCGCTCGACGTACGCGGCGATCTCGTCTTCGGGGCGGTCCGGCATGCCGAACAGCACCTCGGTGACCCCGAGCTCGGCCCAGCGCGCCAGCTTGTCGGGCACCGGCTTGAGGTCCAGGGCCACGATCTGCGGCGCGCCCTCGCGGCCGGCGGCCGCCCAGGTGTCCTGCAGCAGCTTCACCGGCTCGTCGATGTCGAAGTCGCGCGGGGTGGTGATCCACCCGTCGGCGCTGCGGGCGATCCACTTGAAGTTCTTCTCGTTGCCCGCGGCGCCGACCAGCACCGGAATGTGCGACTGCACCGGCTTGGGCCAGGCCCAGCTGGGGCCGAACTTGACGAATTCGCCGTCGTAGGCGGCTTCCTCCTCGGTCCACAGCGCCCGCATCGCCTCGATGTACTCACGCAGCATGGTGCGGCGCCGGCCCGGCGGCACGTTGTGGTCGGCGAGTTCGTCGGTGTTCCACCCGAACCCGACGCCCAGGCTGACCCGGCCGCCGGACAGGTGGTCGAGGGTGGCGATGCTTTTCGCCAGCGTGATCGGGTCATGCTCGACGGGCAGCGCCACCGCGGTGGACAGCCGCACCCGGGAGGTGACCGCGCACGCCGCGCCCAGACTCACCCACGGGTCCAGCGTGCGCATGTACCGATCGTCGGGCAGCGACGCGTCACCCGTCGTCGGGTGGGCCGCCTCGCGCTTGATCGGGATGTGGGTGTGTTCTGGCACGTAGAACGTCTTGAAGCCGTGGTCGTCGGCGAGCTTGGCGGCCGCCGCCGGGGAGATGCCACGGTCGCTGGTGAAAAGCACAAGGCCGTAATCCATGCACAGGATTAGAACGTGTTCTACCTAGCGGGGGCAAGCGGGCCTCGCGCGGACGGGCGCCCCGACACTCCGGTGGCCCCGGCGAAGGCACCCGAACGTGCGCTAGCGTGGTTCATCGATCGCGTCGCACCGAAAGCGCAGCAAGGCCGGTGGCTATGGAACGGCGCGCCGGGAGCACAGCGTCGCACTGCAAGGCTGGCGCCGCGGAGGCCTTCAAGGCACTGGAAGCAACAGGAGGAGTCATGACCTACTCGCCCGGTAGTCCCGGATATCCACCAGCGCAACCCGGCGGCTCCTACCCAGCCGCCACACCGTCGTTCGCCAAGGACGAGAACGTGGAGAGCAGCCTTCCGCTGTACCTGAACATCGCGGTGGTGGTGCTGGGCCTGGCGGTGTACCTGCTGAATTTCGGGCCGACGTTCACCATCGGGGCCGACCTCGGGCCGGGCGCCGGCGGGCGTGCCGGTGATGCCGGCACCGCGGTCCTCGTCGCGTTGCTGGCCGCGTTGCTCGCCGGGCTGGGCCTGCTGCCCAAGGCGAAGAGCTACGCGGGCATTGTCGGTGTGATCGCCACATTGGGTGCCTTACTGGCGATCTCGGAGACGATCAACACGCCGTCGGGTTTTGCGATCGGCTGGGCGATGTGGCCTCTGGTGGCTTGCAGCATTTTCCAGGCGATCGCCGCCGTCGTCGTGATCCTGTTGGATGCGGGCGTCATCACCGCGCCGACGCCCCGGCCCAAGTACGACCCCTACGCGCAGTATGGCCAATACGGGCAGTACGGGTACGGCGCGCAGCCGCCCGGCGGGTATTACGGCCAGCCCGGTGCCCAGCAGCACGCCCCATACGGGTCGCAGTACGGCGGTTATCAGTCGAGCCAGGCGCCGACCCAGAACGCCGCGATCCCGAACCCGTCGACCGGCGGATTCAACGCGTCGTCGGGCGCCCAGCCCGCGGCGCAGCAGGGGTCGTCCACACCGCCCACCGGCTTCCCGAGCTTCAGCCCGCCCCCGCAGGGCGGCGGGGCGAACCCGGCCGGCGAGCAGCAGTCCTCCGGCCAGGGCCAGGAGCAGTCGCCGTCGTCACCGGCTGGGCCGGCGCCGGCCTGACCGCGCGCCTTCGCGCCTAGTCGGGCACGTTCGCCAAGAGTGAAAAGGGTGTCGGAAAGCGCGGACGACCGGGCGGCGGGCGCTCGCCAGGCGCGTGACCTCGTCAGGGTCGCGTTCGGCCCGGCCGTGGTGGCGTTGGGCATCATCGCCGCGGTCACGCTGCTGCAGTTGCTGATCGCCAACAGCGACATGACCGGCGCGCTGGGCGCCATCGCCAGCATGTGGCTCGGCGTGCACCAGGTGCCGATCTCGATCGGCGGCCGCGAACTCGGCGTGCTGCCGCTGCTGCCGGTCATGTTGATGATCTGGGCCACCGCGCGCAGCACCGCGCGGGCCACCTCCCCGCAGTCGTCGTGGCTCGTGGCCCGCTGGGTTTTCGCCTCGGCGCTGGGCGGGCCGTTGCTGATGGCGGCGATCGCGCTGGCGGTGATCCACGACGCGTCGTCGGTGATCACCGAGCTGCAAACACCAAGCGCCCTGCGGGCTTTCGTCAATGTGCTGGTGGTGCACGCCATCGGCGCCGCGATCGGCGTGTTCTCCCGGGTGGGCCGACGGGCGCTGGCGGCGTCGCCGCTGCCTGATTGGCTCGGCGATTCCGCGCGTGCCGCGGCCGCCGGCGTGCTGGCGCTGGTCGGCCTGTCCGGCATGGTGACTGCCGGGTCTCTGGTCGTGCACTGGGCGACGATGCAGGAGCTCTACGGGATCACCGATTCGATCTGGGGTCAGTTCAACCTCACCGTGCTGTCGGTGTTGTATGCGCCCAACGTCATCGTCGGCACCGCGGCGGTCGCGGTCGGGTCCAGCGCCCACCTCGGCTTCGCGACGTTCAGTTCGTTCACCGTGTTCGGCGGCGACATCCCCGCGCTGCCGGTGCTGGCCGCGGTGCCGCGGCCGCCGCTCGGCCCGGTGTGGGTGGCGCTGCTCATCGTCGGCGCGGCGTCCGGTGTGGCGGTCGGGCAGCAGTGCGCGCGGCGTCCGCTCCCGCTGCTTCCGGCGCTGGCCAAGCTGCTGGTCGCGTCCGTCGCCGGGGCGCTGGTCATGTCGCTGGTCGCATACGCCGGCAGCGGCCGGCTGGGCAACTTCGGCGATGTCGGCGTGGACCAGGGTGCGCTGGTCGTCGGCGTGTTCTTCTGGTTCGCGGTCGTCGGCTGGGTCACGGTGGTGATGAGCGGCGGGATCCGGCGCCGACCGCGGCGACCGAAGCGACCCGAACCCGCGGTCGCGGCCGAACCCGAACCCGCTGAGCCCCCGGCCGAACCCGAACCCGAGCCCGCTGAGCCCCCGGCCGAACCCGAAGGGCCGGTCGGCGACGACGAGCCGGCCGCAGCCCCGGCCGAGGAGGACGCGACCGACCGCGACGCGGAGGAATAGACGCAAACCGTATGGCGCCCATCACTCCCAGTAGGCTCGCCGATGTGCAGCAACCGCTCCACGTGCCCCCGAGCGCACCGGCGCGGCTGGTGGTGCTCGCGTCGGGCACCGGGTCGCTGCTGAGCTCGCTGCTCGCCGCCGCCGTCGGCGGCTACCCGGCCCGCGTGGTCGCCGTCGGCGCCGACCGCGACTGCTTGGCCCTGCAGATCGCCGAGGCCGCATCGGTGCCGACCTTCACCGTCAGGCTCGGCGACCACGCCAGCCGCGAGGCCTGGGACGCCGCCATCACCGAAGCCACCGCCGCGCACTCGCCGGATCTGGTCGTATCCGCGGGATTCATGAAACTACTTGGGCCACAGTATCTTTCACGATACTGCGGCCGCATCCTCAACACGCACCCGGCGCTGCTGCCGGCGTTTCCCGGCGCGCACGCGGTGGCCGAGGCGTTGGCCTATGGCGTGAAGGTCACCGGCTGTACGGTGCATTTGGTGGATGCCGGCACCGACACGGGACCGATATTGGCGCAGCAGTCCGTCCCGGTGCTCGACGGCGACACCGAGGAGACACTGCACGAACGCATCAAGGTCACCGAACGGAAGCTGTTGGTGGACGTCGTGGCCGCGATCGCAACCCGCGGCGTGACCTGGACCGGACGAAAGGCGACCCTGGGATGAGCACTCCCGTGAGCACCGACGAGTCAAGAAGGGCGATTCGCCGCGCGTTGATCAGCGTCTACGACAAGACCGGGCTGATCGAACTCGCCCAGGGTCTCAGTGCGGCCGGCATCGAGATCGTCTCGACCGGATCGACCGCCAAAACCATTGCCGGCAAGGGCATCCCGGTGACACCGGTCGAGGAACTGACCGGCTTTCCCGAAGTGCTCGACGGCCGGGTCAAGACACTGCATCCGCGGGTGCATGCCGGGTTGCTGGCCGACCTGCGCAAGCCGGAGCACGCCGCGGCGCTCGAGCGGCTCGGGATCGCGGCGTTCGAACTGGTCGTCGTCAACCTGTATCCGTTCAGCGAGACCGTCGACTCCGGCGCCGGCATCGACGACTGCGTCGAGCAGATCGACATCGGCGGGCCGTCGATGGTGCGGGCGGCCGCGAAGAACCATCCCAGCGTCGCGGTGGTCACCGACCCGCTGGGCTACGACGGGGTGCTCGCCGCGGTGCGCAACGGCGGATTCACGCTCGCCGAGCGCAAAAGGCTGGCGTCGCTGGCCTTTCAGCACACCGCGGAGTACGACATCGCCGTCGCGAGCTGGATGGAGTCGACGCTGGCGCCCGAGCATCCGCCGACGGCGTTCCCGCAGTGGTTCGGCCGCGGCTGGCGCCGCTCGGCGATGCTGCGCTACGGCGAGAACCCGCACCAGCAGGCGGCGCTGTACGTGGACCCGGGCGCCTGGCCCGGCCTGGCGCAGGCGGAGCAGCTGCACGGAAAGGAGATGTCCTACAACAACTTCACCGACGCCGACGCGGCCTGGCGGGCGGCCTTCGACCACGAGCAGACGTGTGTGGCAATCATCAAGCACGCCAACCCATGTGGGATCGCCATCTCGTCGATTTCGGTCGCGGACGCGCATCGCAAGGCGCACGAGTGCGATCCGCTGAGCGCCTTCGGGGGAGTCATCGCGTCGAACACCGAAGTCAGCGTCGAGATGGCGGAATATGTCAGCACCATCTTCACCGAGGTGATCGTCGCACCCGCGTACGCGCCGGGCGCCGTCGATGCGCTGACGCGCAAGAAGAACGTCCGGGTGCTGGTGGCCTCCGAGCCGCTGACCGGCGGTGCCGAGCTGCGAGCGGTCAGCGGGGGGCTGCTGATGCAGCAGCGCGACGAGCTCGACGCGCACGGCGACAATCCCGCGAACTGGACGCTGGCGACTGGGTCACCGGCCGATCCGGCGACGTTGACCGACTTGGTCTTTGCGTGGCGCGCGTGCCGCGCGGTCAAGTCGAACGCGATCGTGATTGCCGCGGACGGCGCCACCATCGGCGTCGGGATGGGCCAGGTCAACCGTGTCGACGCGGCCCGGCTGGCCGTCGCGCGCGGCGGTGATCGGGTCCGGGGCGCCGTCGCGGCCTCCGACGCGTTCTTCCCGTTCCCCGACGGCCTCGAGACGCTGGCCGCGGCCGGGGTGAGGGCGATCGTGCACCCGGGAGGATCGGTGCGCGACGACGAGGTGACCGAGGCCGCGGCCAGGGCGGGTGTCACCGTGTACCTCACCGGCGCGCGCCACTTCGCTCACTGAACACCAGGCATCGCGCGCGGACCAGCAACGCGTAGCGTGGAGTGGTGCCATTACCGAGCAACCTGCCCCGCACGGTCGGCGAGCTGCGTGCCGCAGGCCATCGTGAGCGGGGAGTCAAGCAGGAAATCCGCGAGAATCTGCTGACCGCGCTGGCCGACGGGGACGAGGTCTGGCCCGGCATCTTGGGCTTCGACGAGACCGTCATCCCGCAGCTGGAACGGGCGCTGATCGCCGGCCATGACGTCGTGCTGCTCGGCGAGCGCGGCCAGGGCAAGACCCGGCTGCTGCGCGCGCTGGTAGGGCTGCTCGACGAGTGGACGCCGGTGATCGGCGGGGCGGAACTGGGCGAGCACCCCTACACGCCGATCACGCCCGAGTCCATCCGGCGGGCCGCCACGCTCGGGGACGATCTGCCGGTGGAGTGGAAGCACCGCAGCGAACGCTATACGGAGAAGCTGGCCACTCCGGACACCAGCGTCGCGGACCTGGTCGGCGACATCGACCCGATCAAGGTCGCCGAGGGCCGCAGCCTCGGTGACCCGGAGACCATCGCCTACGGGCTGATCCCGCGTGCGCACCGCGGCATCGTGGCGGTCAACGAACTGCCCGACCTCGCCGAGCGCATCCAGGTGTCGATGCTCAACGTGATGGAGGAGCGCGACATCCAGGTCCGCGGCTACACGCTGCGCCTGCCGCTGGACGTGCTCGTGGTGGCCAGCGCGAACCCCGAGGACTACACCAACCGCGGCCGCATCATCACCCCGCTCAAGGACCGCTTCGGCGCCGAGATCCGGACCCATTACCCGCTGGAGCTCGAGGCCGAGATGGGCGTGATAGCCCAGGAGGCGCACCTGAGCGCGCAGGTGCCCGAGTACCTGATCCAGGTGCTGGCCCGGTTCGCCCGGTACCTGCGCGAGTCCAGTTCGGTCGACCAGCGCTCGGGGGTGTCGGCGCGGTTCGCCATCGCGGCGGCCGAGACCGTCGCGGCCGCGGCCCGGCATCGCGGCGCGGTGCTGGGCGAGACCGACCCGGTGGCCCGCGTGGTCGACCTGGGCACGGTGATCGACGTGCTGCGCGGCAAGCTGGAATTCGAGTCCGGCGAGGAGGGCCGCGAGCAGGCGGTGCTCGAACACCTGCTGCGCCGCGCCACCGCCGACACCGCGTCGCGGGTGCTCGGCGGCGTCGACGTCGGCTCCCTGGTGGCCGCCGTCGAGGCCGGTTCGGCGGTGACGACGGGCGAGCGGGTGTCGGCCAAGGACGTGCTGGCCGCGGTGCCCGGGCTGCCCGTCGTCGACAAGATCGCCAAAAAGCTGGGCGCCGAGTCCGAGGGCGAGCGCGCCGCGGCGCTCGAGCTCGCGCTGGAGGCGCTGTATTTGGCCAAGCGGATCGACAAGGTGTCCGGGGAGGGCCAAACCGTCTATGGCTAAAGGGCATTCCTCGCGCTACTCGGCGTACACCGGCGGACCCGACCCGCTGGCCCCGCCGGTGGACCTGCGCGAGGCGCTCGAACAGATCGGGCAGGACGTTATGGGAGGCACCTCGCCGCGCCGGGCGCTGTCCGAGCTGCTGCGCCGCGGCACCAACAACATGCCCGGCGCCGACCGGCTCGCGGCCGACGCCAACCGCAGGCGGCGGGACCTGTTGCGCCGCAACAACTTGGACGGCACGCTGCAGGAGATCAAGAAGCTGCTCGACGAGGCCGTGCTGGCCGAACGCAAGGAACTGGCCCGCGCGCTGGACGACGACGCCCGCTTCGGCGAACTGCAGCTGGACTCGCTGCCCGCCTCGCCGGCCAAGGCCGTGCAGGAGCTCTCCGACTACAACTGGCGCAGCGCCGAGGCGCGCGAAAAGTACGAGCGGATCAAGGATTTGCTGGGCCGCGAGATGCTGGACCAGCGCTTCGCGGGGATGAAGCAAGCGCTGGAGGGCGCCACCGACGAGGATCGCCAGCGCGTCACCGAGATGCTGGACGACCTCAACGAGCTGCTGGACAAGCACGCAAGAGGTCAGGACACGCCACAGGACTTCCAGGACTTCATGGACAAGCACGGCGAGTTCTTCCCGGAGAACCCGCGCAACGTCGAGGAGCTGCTGGACTCGCTGGCCAAGCGCGCCGCCGCCGCGCAGCGCTTCCGCAACAGCCTCAGCCCCGAGCAGCGCGCCGAGCTGGATGCCTTGGCGCAGCAGGCTTTTGGCTCACCGTCGTTGATGCAGGCGTTGAACCGGCTCGACGCGCATCTGCAGGCCGCCCGGCCGGGGGAGGACTGGACCGGCTCCGAGCAGTTCTCCGGTGACAACCCGTTGGGCATGGGTGAGGGCACCCAGGCGCTGGCCGACATCGGCGAGCTCGAGCAGCTGGCCGAGCAGTTGTCGCAGAGTTACCCGGGCGCCACCATGGACGACGTCGACCTCGACGCGCTGGCACGCCAGCTCGGCGACCAGGCCGCCATCGACGCCCGGACGCTGGCCGAACTGGAACGCGCGCTGGTGAACCAGGGGTTCCTGGATCGTGGCTCCGACGGCCAGTGGCGACTGTCGCCCAAGGCCATGCGCAGGCTCGGCGAGACGGCGTTACGCGATGTGGCGCAACAGCTTTCCGGCCGCCACGGCGAGCGCGACCATCGGCGTGCCGGCGCGGCCGGCGAGCTGACCGGCGCGACCCGGCCCTGGCAATTCGGTGACACCGAGCCGTGGAACATCTCGCGCACGCTGACCAATGCGGTGCTGCGCGAGGCGGGGACCGCGACCCTGGAGGGCGGGGCCGGCCCGATCCGGATAAGCGTCGACGACGTGGAGGTCTCCGAGACCGAGACCCGCACCCAGGCCGCGGTGGCGCTGCTGGTGGACACCTCGTTTTCGATGGTGATGGAGAATCGCTGGCTGCCGATGAAGCAGACCGCGCTGGCGCTCAACCACCTGGTGTGCACCCGGTTTCGGTCGGATGCGTTGCAGATCATCGCGTTTGGGCGGTACGCGCGGACGGTGACCGCGGCCGAGCTGACAGGTCTGGAGGGTGTCTACGAGCAGGGCACCAACCTGCATCACGCGCTGGCGCTGGCGGGCCGTCACTTGCGCCGGCACCCCAACGCGCAGCCCGTCGTGCTGGTGGTGACCGACGGCGAGCCGACCGCCCACCTGGAGGACGTCGACGGTCAGGGGTCTTCCGCCGTGTTCTTCGACTATCCGCCGCATCCGCGGACCATCGCCCACACCGTGCGCGGGTTCGACGAGATGGCCCGGCTGGGCGCGCAGGTCACCATCTTCCGGTTGGGCAGCGACCCCGGGCTGGCCCGGTTCATCGACCAGGTCGCGCGCCGCGTCGAGGGACGCGTCGTGGTGCCCGATCTCGACGGCCTGGGCGCCGCCGTGGTGGGCGACTACCTGCGCTCCCGGCGGCGCCGCCGGTAAGTTGCGCGAGCAGACGCAAAATCACCCAAATTTCGCAAGATTTGGGCGATTTTGCGTCTGCTCGCGCGCACTAACTCGACCTCACAGCCTCTTGAGGCCGCGCAGAATCCTGACGAATGGTGCGCTGGAAGCGAGGCCCTTCCGCAGGCTCGGCTGCAGGTAGCTGAGGTTGTTGACGACGAAGTAGCGCACTCCGTGGCCGCGCCATTGCGCGGCCCGGTCGACGACCTCGTCGGGCGTCCCGGCCAGAACGGCGGCTTTGAGCAGCGATACCGGGACGTCCTTGGTGTAGGACAACACGGTCCGAAGGTCTAACGTTTGCGGGATCAGGTCCTGGGCGCCGGCGAACTCATGTCCGAGTGGATGTTGCACGCCGTGCTCGGCCCACATCTCCCCGGGAGCGATGAGCGCGAAGGCTTTTGCCGCAGCACAATTCAGGGCCTGCTCGACGTCGTCGCGACTGCGTCCGGTGATGACAAAGGCCGAGATTGCCGGCGTGATCGACGCGGGATCGCGCCCGGCGTCGGAGGCCGCCGTGCGCACTGCTTCGAGACCGGACGCGTAGGCCTTGGGTCCCGACAACAACCCGGGGAACCACGCGTCGGCGTAGCGCCCGGTGGCCCGCAGCATCCGCGGTCCCTTGGCGGCGATCCATATCTCGGGCCAGTTGCCACGGTAGGGCGGCAGCTCGAACACCGCGTCACGCAACGGGAAATACGGCGAGTCACGCGAGACGGGCGCGCCACCGGATTCCCACAGCGCACGGATCGTGGCGATCGCCTCTTCAAAGCGCGCAACGGGTTTGGTCCAGTCCACTCCGTAGGGCTCATTGCCCTCCCGTTCTCCCACGCCGAGGCCCAGGATGGCGCGGCCGCGGGTGATCAACTGCAACGTGGCCGCGGCCTGCGCGGTGACCGCCGGGTGACGGCGATTGGCATCGGTAACGCCGACGCCAAGGCGCAGACGCGCAAAGCGGTTGTGGGAGGCGAGATATCCGAGCATGGTCCACGGTTCGAATTGCGCGTCGACCTTCGGGACGAGTGTGGCGACACCGAGGTGGCCCGGCGTGGCGATCGAGCGCGGAAACAGCGAATTCAGGTGGTCGGCCACCCAGTAGGAGTCGACGCCGCCGGCCGTGGCCATCAGCATGTTGGCGCGGGCGAGCGCGGTCGCGGAGTATCGAGAATTGAGGAGCTGAACGCTCAGCCCGACTCGGACCGGATTCACACGCGTCGCCTTCCGCAGTGGTTGAAGCATCGTAGCGGTCCCCGCCAGGCCAGGCGTCGAGTCGGTGGCGACCCCTGTTAACGACGACACGAGGATTCGTAAACAACAGGCTAACGACGCACTTATCGCGATGAGCGCCGGTATCGTTGCACTGTCCAAATCCTGCCTTGGATCGAGGGCCGATGACGGCGACGCACGACGCGACCGGGTTCATTGGTGGGTTCGCACCCGTGACCGCAACGCTGCGGCGCGACGCGCAGCTCGCCCGGGCGTGCGCGCCGATGGCGGCAAAAGTACTGGCGCGCACCGCCGCCAGGAAGGCCCAGTCGAGGTTGGCCGGCGGCCGTGCCCCAAAGCACGTTGAGATCACGGACTTCGACCCGTTGGACCCGGCGATGGCCCGCGACCCGTATGCGAGGCCGGTCGCGTCGTCGATCGTCGGGTGATGAGCGCGCATCGTCGCGAATCGCGTTGAGCCGCACCTTGATTGCCGCAACCTCATCGGCCGATTTCTCGGCGGCGCGAGCGACGGCCTCGCAGGCGTCGGCGTGCGTGTCGAGGATTTGCGAGGTGCGATGCGTCGCCGCGTGCGCCGCTTCGGCGGCGTCACCGCCGAAATCCAGGAGCCGCATGGTATCGGTCAGCGCCGCCGATGCGGTGCGGGTGCCGTGCGAGCGCTTGATCGCGGCATCGAAGACCGCCCTGATCGCCGCGGGATCCCAGCGCTCGATGTCGGCCAGGCTGTTCGTCATACGCCGCGCGCAGCGTCCCCATCGGTGGTGCCGACCTCGGCCAGTGCCGCGGCGGTGCGCTGCTCCATCTCGGTGAGCTCCACGGCGGCGAAATGCATGCCGCACGAATGCTCGCCGAAGCGGCCGATGTGGGTCGTGCCGGCGGTCTCCCAACCGTCGAGCAATCCCGATAGTGCGCCCGCCGACGAGCCGACCCAACCCGACTGCGCGTCCGCGGCCGCGCCGAGGCAGGCCTGCTGAACGGCCAGCAACGTCTCACCGTGGTTGGCGAGTTGGGTTCCCACGTGGCTCAGTACGTCCGGCTGCGCGCGCAATTCCTCGGCCATGACTCGCCCCCGCCCTGAATGAGATCCTGTGGCTTCGCTCCTGCGGAGTATTGCACGAGCCGGGGGCTCGAGCCAGTTACCCTCCGCGGCTGACCAGCCCGTTTGCCCGCTGCTAGCGGGGCCTGCGGGCCTTGCGCTTGATGCCCACGCCACCCCACAGCGAGAAGCCGCGAATGTTGACCTTCGGCGCGCCCGGTGTGCCCTGGCCGACGACGTCGCGGTCGAAGCCGCCCATCACACCGCGCCCGTGGATCTCGACGTTCACTTCCGGCGGCAGCAGGATGTTCTGGACGCCCATGATCGAGATCGCATGAATGTCAACCTCGGTCGAGGTGAAGTCGGCGTAGCGCAAGTCCACCACCCCGCTGCCCCACAGGGTGAACGTGGTCAGCTTCTTCGGGACGTTCCATCGGCCCCGCCGCTCGAATCCGCTCAGCAGCGCCAGCAGCAGGGTGGACGGCGCGGGATTGAGCTTGCCGCCCCGGCGCGGGACGATCGGCGCGCCGGGCAGGTCGGCCCGAAGCTCGTCGAGCTCCGCGTACGTGGTCGCCGCGTACGCCTTGGTCAATCGGTCTTCGTAGTCCTTGAGCTGCAGTCGGCCCTGTTCGGCGGCGTAGGCCAGCAACTGCGCGATCTGGATCCGATCGGTGTCGCCCGCACGTGACGATTCGTCGCGTGTGTCGTTTTCGTCACGTTGCGTTGGGTTGCTCATCATCCACGAGCGTACGACGTAGAAGTTTTGCTGCAAGCGGGTTGGCTAAACTGCAACCTTCTTCCCGGGCCGCTCCTGAGCGACGGGCCTTTTCCGGCGCCCCGGCTGGCCGTTAGACGTTTGCCCAACTAGGCGGGCGTTTCTGCAGGAATGCGAGCATGCCTTCGCGGGCTTCGTCGGAGACGAACAGCCGCGCCGACTCCTCGCTGAGCCGCTCAGCGTCGCGATCGAACCCCTCCAGCACACCCGCCGTGGTCAACGCTTTGGACGCCGCGAGCCCCTGCGGAGACCCCCGGCTCACGTCGGCCACCAGCTTCGCTACCGCGGCGCCGACGTCGTCGGCCGCCATGGTGATCAACCCGATCTCCGCGGCCTCGGCGGCGTCGAACGTTTCGCCGGTCAGGTAGTAGCGGGCGGCGGCGCGCGCCGACATCTTCGGCAGCAGTGTCAGCGAGATGATCGCCGGGGCCACGCCGATGCGGGCCTCGGTCAGCGCGAAGGTGCTGCGCGGACCGGCGACGGCGATGTCGCACGCGCCGACGAGTCCGAACCCGCCGGCCCGCACGTGCCCGTCGATCGCGGCGATCACCGGCAGCGGGGACTCGACGATGGCGCGCAGCAACGCGGTCAACTCCCGGGCCCGGGCCGCCGCCATGTCGAACGGGTCGCCGCCGCCGGCCTCGCTCAGGTCGGCACCGGCGCAGAACGTGCCGCCGGTGTGCCCGAGCACCACCGCCCGGACCGCCGGATCCGCGGCGGCGTCCCGCAGCCCCTGATGCAGCTGGCCGACCAGCGCGGTCGAGAGCGCGTTGCGGTTGGCCGGTGAGTTCAGCGTCAGCCGGGCGAACGGGCCGCCGGCATCGGCCGGGCCGGTGTAGTCGACGAGCGTGTCCATCAGTACGAGCGGGGCAGGCCCAGCGAGGTCTGGGCGACGAAGTTCAGCACCATCTCACGGCTGATCGGGGCGATCCTGCCCAGCCGCGCCGACGTCAGCATGGCGGCGACGCCGTACTCCTGGGTCAGCCCGTTGCCGCCCATCGACTGGACGGCCTGGTCGACGGAGCGGGTGGCCGCCTCGGCCGCAGCGTATTTGGCCATGTTGGCGGCCTCGGCCGCGCCCATGTCGTCGCCGCTGTCGTAGAGCGTCGCCGCCTTCTGCATCATCAGCTTGGCCAGCTGGACCTCAATGTGGCACTGCGCCAACGGATGTGACAGGCCCTGGTGCGCGCCGATGGGGGTGGACCAGACCTGACGGGTCTTGACGTAGTCGACGGCCTTCTCCAGCGCGAACCGTCCCATGCCCACCGAGCTGGCCGCACCCATGATGCGTTCGGGGTTCAGGCCGGCGAAAAGCTGTGCGATGGCGGCGTCCTCGGCGCCGACGAGCGCGTCCGACGGCAGCCGGACGTCGTCGAGGAAGACCTGGAACTGCCGTTCGGGGCTGATCAGCTCCATGTCGATCGGGGTGTAGGTGAAGCCGGGCGCATCGGTGGGCACCACGAACAGCGCGGGGCGCAGCTTGCCGGTCTTCGCCTCCTCGGTGCGGGCCACCACCAGCACCGCCTGGGCCTGGTCGATGCCGGAGATGAACACCTTCTGGCCCTTGAGAACCCAGTCGCTGCCGTCGCGGCGGGCGGTGGTGGTGATCTTGTGCGAGTTGGATCCGGCGTCCGGCTCGGTGATGGCGAACGCCATCGTCAGCGAGCCGTCGGCGATGGCGGGAATCCAGCGCTTCTTCTGTTCCTCGGTGCCGAACTTGCTGATGATCGTGCCGTTGATGGCGGGCGACACCACCATCAGCAGCAGCGCGCTGCCCGCGGCGGCCATCTCCTCCATCACCAGTGACAGCTCGTACATGCCGGCGCCGCCGCCGCCGTACTCCTCGGGCAGGTTCACCCCGAGAAAGCCGAGTTTGCCTGCCTCGGCCCATAACTCGTCGGTGTGCTCGTGCGCGCGCGCCTTCCTCAGGTAGTACTCGGCGCCGTAGTTGGACGCCCATGCGGCCACCGACTTGCGCAGCGCCTGGCGCTCCTCGCTCTCGATGAAGCTGGTATCGGTCATTTCGGATCTCCTTCTTGGGACGGCGCCTCCACTCGTGCGAGGACGGCGCCTACTTCGACTTGCTGACCGGTCGTGACGTCGAGCTGCGCGAGCACACCGTCGGTCGGCGCGGTGATGGTGTGCTCCATCTTCATCGCCTCGAGCCAGATCAGCGGCTGACCGGCGGTGACGGCATCGCCGACGGAGGCGCCCAGCCGGATGACGTTGCCGGGCATCGGTGCGACCAGGGATCCCTGCTCGACGGCCGAACCCGGCTCGGGGAACCGTGGCAACGCGACCAGGTGGACGGGCCCGCGCGCGGAGTCGACGTAGACGTCCTGGCCGAAGCGCGCGACGGCGAAACCGCAAGCCACACCGGCGCCGTCGGCCAGCACGACCTCATCGTGCGCCGCCGAGACCAGCCGCACCGGCTCGTCTCCGGCAAGCACCAATCCGGTTCGGGTGAAACGGTATTCGACCCCGTGCTCGTTGTCCGCGTCGTCGCGGTAGCTCTTCACCTGGAAGCCGGACGCCAGGTTGCGCCAGCCGCTCGGGATCGAGGCGAACACCTGCGCCATCGCGCGGTTGTGCGCGGCGTCGGCGAGCGCGGCCGCGATCGCCGACAACCGGACCGTCGCGTCGTCGGCCAGCGGGGCCGACAGTTCGGCCAGGCCGTGCGTGTCGAAAAACGCCGTGTCGGTGGCGCCGTCGAGAAACGCCGGATGGCGAAGCACGTTCACCAGCAGCTCGCGGTTGGTGCGCACACCGTGCAGGCGGGCACGGGCCAGCGCATCGGCGAGCACCAGCGCGGCCTGCCGGCGCGTCGGCGCGTAGGAGATGACCTTGGCGAGCATCGGGTCGTAGTGGATCGACACCGCCGAGCCGGCGACGATGCCCGAGTCCAACCGGATCCCGGTGCGCCGCCCCAGCGAGCCGAACTCGGCGGCAACCGAGGGCACGTCGACCGTGTGCACCACACCGGCCTGCGGCTGCCAGCCGTGCGCCGGATCCTCGGCGTAGAGCCGGGCCTCGATCGAATATCCCTCGCCCGCAGGCGGGTCGGCGTCGAGCCGCTCCACGGCGGCGACGGCGAGTTGCAGCTCGACGAGGTCGAGCCCGGTGGTCTCCTCGGTGACCGGGTGCTCGACCTGCAGCCGGGTGTTCATCTCCAGGAAGTAGAACTCGCCGTCATCGTCGGCGAGGAACTCCACCGTCCCGGCACCCGCGTAGCCGATGGCGCCGGCGGCCAGCCGGGCCGCGTCGAACAGCTTGGCGCGCATGCCCGGTGTGCGCTCGACCAACGGCGACGGCGCCTCCTCGACGATCTTCTGGTGGCGGCGCTGGATCGAGCACTCGCGTTCCCCGACGGCCCACACGGTGCCGTGGGTGTCGGCGAGGACCTGAACCTCCACGTGGTGCCCGGTGGGCAGGTAGCGCTCGCAGAACACGGTCGGGTCGCCGAACGCGGACTGCGCCTCCCGCTGTGCCGCGGCGACTTCGGCGGGGAGAGCGGACAATTCGTGAACGACCCGCATGCCGCGCCCGCCGCCGCCCGCCGATGCCTTGACCAACACCGGCAGCTGGGCTTCGGTGACGGTGTCGGGGTCGAGTTCGTCGAGCACCGGGACGCCCGCGGCGGCCATCAGCTTCTTGGCCTCGATCTTGGAGCCCATCGCGCGCACCGCAGCCACCGGCGGGCCCACCCAGGTCAGGCCGGCCTCCTGCACCGCGGCGGCGAATTCGGCGTTCTCTGAGAGGAATCCGTAGCCGGGATGCACCGCGTCGGCCCCGGCGGCGCGGGCGGCCGCGATGATGGCATCGGCGTTCAGGTAGTCGTTGGTGTTGGGCAGCCGCACCCGCGCATCGGCCTCGGCGACGTGCGGGGCGGCGGCGTCCGGGTCGGTGTAGACGGCGACGGTGCCCAGGCCCAGCCGCCGGCAGGTGGCGAAGACCCGCCGGGCGATCTCGCCGCGGTTGGCGACCAGCACTCGAGTGACCATGGGGCTCACATCCGGAAGACGCCGAAGTTCGACGTCCCCTTGATCGGGCCATTGGCGATGGCGGACAAACACATTCCCAGTACCGTGCGGGTGTCGCGCGGGTCGATGACGCCGTCGTCGTAGAGCATCCCGGACAGCACCAGCGGCAGCGACTCGGCCTCGATCTGTCCCTCGACGGCGGCGCGCATCGCGGCGTCGGCTTCCTCGTCGACCTGCTGCCCCCGGGCCTGGGCGGCGGCCCGGCTCACGATCGACAGCACCCCCGACAGCTGGGCGCCGCCCATCACCGCGGCCTTCGCGCTGGGCCAGGCGAACAGGAACCGCGGGTCGTAGGCGCGCCCACACATGCCGTAGTGGCCGGCGCCGTAGGACGCGCCGATCAGCAGCGAGATATGCGGGACCGTCGAATTGGACACCGCGTTGATCATCATCGAGCCGTGCTTGATCATGCCGCCCTCTTCGTAGTCCTTGCCCACCATGTAGCCGGTGGTGTTGTGCAAGAACAACAGTGGCGTGTCGGACCGGTTGGCCAGCTGGATGAACTGGGTGGCCTTCTGCGACTCCTCGCTGAACAGGATGCCGCGCGCGTTCGCCAGGATGCCCAGCGGATAGCCGTGCAACCGCGCCCACCCGGTGACCAGCGACGGCCCGTAGAGCGGCTTGAACTCGTCGAAATCCGAGCCGTCGACGATGCGGGCGATCACCTCGCGCGGGTCGAACGGGATGCGCAGGTCCGGTGGCACGATGCCGATCAGCTCCTCGGCATCGAACAGCGGCTCGGTCACGGGCCCGGGGGCGGGGCCGTGCTTGACCCAGTTCAGCCGGGCGACGATGCGGCGCCCGATCCGCAGCGCGTCGAGCTCGTCGACGGCGAAGTAGTCGGCCAAACCCGATGTGCGTGCGTGCATTTCGGCGCCGCCCAACGATTCGTCGTCGGATTCCTCGCCGGTGGCCATCTTCACCAGCGGCGGGCCGGCCAGGAACACCTTCGAGCGTTCCCTGATCATCACCACGTGGTCGGACATGCCGGGAACGTAGGCGCCGCCCGCGGTGGAGTTGCCGAACACCAGCGCGATGGTGGGGATCCCGGCCGCCGACAGCCTGGTCAGGTCGCGGAACATCCGCCCGCCGGGGATGAAGATCTCCTTCTGCGTCGGTAGGTCGGCACCGCCGGATTCGACCAGCGAGATGACGGGAAGCCGGTTTTCGAACGCGATTTGGTTGGCCCGCAGTATCTTCTTCAGCGTCCACGGGTTGCTGGTGCCGCCCTTGACCGTCGGGTCGTTGGCGACGATCATGCACTCCACACCGGACACCGCGCCGATGCCGGTGACCGTGCTGGCGCCGATCTGAAAGGCGCTGCCGTAGGCGGCCAGCGGGCTGAGTTCCAGGAACGGGGAGTCCGGGTCGACGAGCAGCTCGATGCGTTCTCGGGCGGTGAGCTTGCCGCGGCCGTGATGGCGCTCGACATACTTGGGTCCGCCGCCCGCAAGCGCTTTGGCGAGCTCGGCCTCGATTTCGGCCAGCCTGGTGTTCGCGGCCCACGCCGCCTCGGCGTAGGTGTCGGCCTTGGGATCCAGGGTGGACTGCAATACCGTCACGATTGATATCCCAGGGTTTTCGCGGCCAGTGCGGTGAGGATTTCGGTGGTCCCGCCGCCGATGCCGAGGATCCTCATGTCCCGGTATTGGCGTTCGACTTCGGACTCGGCCATGTAACCCATGCCGCCGAACAGCTGAACGGCTTGGTTGGCAACCCATTCCCCGGCCTCGACGGCGGTGTTCTTGGCGAAACACACCGCGGCGATCAGGTTGGTCTCGCCGGCCAGTTGCCGTTCGACCACATTGCGCGAGTAGACCCGCGCCACGTCGATGCGCCGGGCCATCTCGGCCAGCGTGTTCTGCACCGACTGGCGCGATATCAGCGGCCGGCCGAAGGTCCCCCGGTCGCGGCACCACTGCACGGTCAGGTCCAGGCAGCGCTGGGCGCTCGAATACGCCTGCGCGGCAAGGCCGATCCGTTCGGCGACGAACGCCTGGGCGATCTGGGCGAATCCGCTGTTCTCGGCGCCGACGAGGTTGGCCCTCGGCACTCGCACGTCGGTGTAGGACAGCTCGGCGGTGTCGGAGGATCGCCAGCCCATCTTGTCCAGCTTGCGGGTCACCTCGAATCCGGGCGTGCCCTTCTCGACGACCAGCAGCGAAACCCCCGCCGCGCCAGGGCCGCCGGTGCGCACCGCGGTGACCACGTAGTCGGCGCGCACCCCGGAGGTGATGTAGGTCTTGGCGCCGTTGACCACGTAGTGGTCGCCGTCGGGCACCGCGCTGGTCCGCAGGTGTCCCACGTCCGAACCGCCGCCAGGCTCGGTGATGGCCAGCGATCCGATCTTCTCGCCGGCCAGCGTCGGCCTTACAAACGTGTCGATCAGCCGTTGGTCGCCCGACGCGATCATGTGCGGCACCGCGATGCCACAGGTGAACAGCGACGCGAACACGCCGCCCGGCGCGCCGGCCTGGTGCATCTCCTCGCAGATGATCACCGAGTCGGCGCCGTCCCCGCCGCCGCCCCCGACCGCCTCGGGAAAGCCGGCGCCCAGCAGCCCGGCGGCCCCGGCGCGCCGATGCAGGTCGCGCGGCAGGTCGCCGCTGCGCTCCCACTCGTCGACGTGGGGCAGGATCTCGCGTTCTGCGAAGGAGCGCACCGTCTTTCGCAACTGTTCGCGCTCCGGCGTGGTCCAGATGTTCACAGCAGCCTTTCCGGGATGTCGACGTGGCGGCTGCGCAGCCATTCGCCCAGCCCCTTGGCCTGCGGATCGAATCGTGCCTGGTAGGCGACGCCCTGGCCCAGAATGCCGTCGACGACGAAGTTCACCGCCCGCAGGTTGGGCAGCACATGGCGGGTGACGCCGAAACCGGCCGCCTCGGGCAGTAGCTCCTTGAACAGTTCGACGGTCAGCGTGTTGGCCAGCCAGCGCCACTGTTCGTCGGTGCGCACCCACACGCCGACGTTCGCGGACCCGCCCTTGTCGCCGCTGCGGGCCCCGGCGATCCGGCCCAGCGGCACCCGGCGCGTCGGGCCGGCCGGCAGCGGGTCGGGCAACGGCGGGGGACCGGCGGGCTTCAACTCCAAAGTCTCGGTGGCGCAGGGGATGTCGGTGCGGCTGCCGTCGGCGTGCACCGCGACGTGCGGCACCTGGGTGGCGTCGACGTAACCTGGCGTGAAGACGCCGTAGACCTGGCCGTCGCCCGGCGGGGCGGTGACGTGGAAGCCCGGATAACTAGCGAGCGCCAATTCCACTGCGGCCGAAGAGAACTGGCGACCGACGTTGGCGGCATCGGGGTCGCGGACCACGCAGTGCAGCAACGCGCTGGCGGCTTCCTCGGTGTCGGCGTCGGCGTGATCGGTGCGGGCCAGCGTCCATTCCAGCTCGGCGGGCTTCACCGTCAAAGCGGCCTCGAGCTGCCGGCGCAGCAATTCGGCTTTGGCCTCGATGTCGAGGCCGGTCAGCACGAACGTCATGGCATTGCGGAACCCGCCGATGCTGTTCAGCGACACCTTCAGCGTGGGCGGCGGCGGTTCGCCGCGCACGCCGCCGATGCGCACCCGGTCGGGCCCGTCGGCGGAAAGCTCGACGCTGTCCATCCGGGCCGTGACGTCGGGGTTGGCGTAGCGCGCGCCGGTGATCTCGTAGAGCAGCTGCGCGGTGACGGTGTCGACGCTGACCAGTCCGCCGGTGCCGGGGTGCTTGGTGATCACCGACGAGCCGTCGGCGTTGACCTCGGCCAGTGGGAAGCCGGCGTAGGTCAGGTCGGGGATTTCGGTGAAGAACGAGTAGTTGCCGCCGCTGGCCTGGACTCCGCACTCGATGACGTGGCCCGCGACCACGGCCCCGGCGAGTTCGTCGTAGTCGGTGCGGCCCCAGCCGAAATGCGCGGCGGCGGCCCCGACGATCACCGAGGCATCGGTGACCCGCCCGGTGACCACGACGTCGGCGCCCTCGTTGAGGCAGTCGACGATGCCCCACGCACCCAGGTAGGCATTCGCGGTCAGCGGCGTTCCCAGCCCCAGGTCGGCCGCGCGGGGCGCCAGGTCGTCGCCCTCGACGTGGGCGACCCGCGCCGCAATGCCCAGGCGCTCGGCCAGCGCCCGGACCGCGTCGGCCAGGCCGGCTGGATTGAGGCCGCCGGCGTTGGCGACGATGCGCACCCCGCGGTCGCAGGCCTCGCCAAGGCAGTCCTCGAGCTGGGTCAGGAACGTCTTGGCGTAGCCGCGGTCGGGATTTTTCATCCGGTCCCGGCCGAGGATGAGCATGGTGAGCTCGGCCAGGTAGTCGCCGGTCAGATAGTCCACATCGCCGCCGGTCAGCATCTCGCGCATCGCCGAAAGCCGGTCGCCGTAGAACCCCGAGCAGTTCGCGATCCGGGCAGCGGCGGCGCCAGAAGCCATGCGCATCCTCCCCTCGCTGGGATTACCGTGAGCCGAACCAACCAACCGGTAGGTCAGCATAGCCGGACGCCGACGGCGGCGTGAATACCAGCATGCGCCGTCCCCCTGGGCTGCTGAAACCCACCGCGACACTTAAACCACGCACAAGACACCCCGATGTGGACCGCAGCGGTTTAAGTTTCGGCGCGCGGCTGGCGCGCGGCCGGTGGCGCGCGGCCGTCGGCGTTTTGGCGCCCGCCGGGCCACCGACTATCCTGAGAGGCAATTCTGGTAGGAAATCGCCGTTCGGCGAACCGAAGCCCCGATCGAGGAGTAAGGCCCGACCATGGCCACACCCAAGCGCAGGATGTCCCGCGCGAACACCCGGAGCCGCCGCGCGCAGTGGAAGGCCGCCAAGCCCGAGCTCGTCAGTGTCACGGTTGCTGGTCAGCAGCACAAACTGCCCCGCCGGCTGCTCAAGGCGGCCCGCCTCGGTCTGATCGACCTCGACCGGCGCTAGGGGCCCCGACGGGCAGACACGTCGCCGGTGTGGCCGGTGTGAAAGTGCATCGCTGTAGAACGGCGCGCCTCTCAGGCCGCTCTCAGACGCTGGGACGAAACTAGTGGCCGTGCGGATTCTTGTCGTCGACGACGATCGCGCGGTGCGCGAGTCGCTGCGCAGGTCGCTTTCGTTCAACGGCTACTCGGTCGAGTTGGCCCACGACGGCGTCGAGGCCCTCGACAAGATCGCCAGCGACCGGCCCGACGCGCTGGTCCTGGACGTGATGATGCCGCGGCTGGACGGCCTCGAGGTCTGTCGTCAACTCCGCAGCACCGGCGACGACCTGCCGATCCTGGTGCTCACCGCCCGCGACTCGATCTCCGAGCGGGTCGCGGGGCTGGACGCCGGCGCCGACGATTACCTGCCCAAGCCGTTCGCGCTCGAAGAACTGCTGGCCCGCATGCGCGCGCTGCTGCGCCGCACCAAGCCCGACGATGCCACCGATTCGGTCGCCATGACGTTCTCGGACCTGGCCCTGGACCCGGTGACCCGCGAGGTCACCCGCGGGCAACGCCGGATCAGCCTGACCCGCACCGAGTTCGCCCTGCTGGAGATGCTGATCGCCAATCCGCGCCGGGTGCTCACCCGCAGCCGCATCCTCGAGGAAGTGTGGGGATTCGACTTTCCCACCTCGGGCAACGCGCTCGAGGTCTATGTGGGGTACCTGCGCCGCAAGACCGAGGCCGACGGTGAGCCGCGGCTGATCCACACCGTGCGCGGGGTGGGTTATGTCCTGCGGGAGACGCCGCCCTGATGGTCCGCCAACACCACCGCCGGGGGGCGCCGCTGCGAGCGACCAGCTCGTTGTCCTTGCGGTGGCGGGTGATGCTGCTGGCCATGGCGATGGTGGCGATGGTCGTCGTCCTGATGGCATGCGCCGTCTACGCGGTGATCTCCAGGGCGCTGTACAGCGACATCGACAACCAACTCGAGAGCCGGGCGCAGCTGCTGATCACCAGCGGCTCGCTGGCGGCCGATCCCGGGAAGGCCATCGAGGGGACCGCCTATTCCGATGTCAACGCGATGCTGGTGAACCCGGGCCACTCGATCTACACCGCCAACCAGCCCGGCCAGACGCTGCCGGTCGGACCGGCCGAGAAGGCCGTCATCCGCGGCGACCTGTTCATGTCGCGGCGCACCGCCTCCGACCAACGGATACTGGCCATCCACCTGCCCAACGGCAGCTCGCTGCTGATCTCCAAGAGCCTCAAGCCGACCGAAGCGGTCATGACCAAGCTGCGCTGGGTGCTGCTGCTCGTCGGCGGGATCGGCGTCGCGGTCGCCGCCGTCGCCGGGGGAATGGTGACCCGCGCCGGGCTGCGCCCGGTGGCTCGCCTGACCGAGGCGACCGAGCGGGTGGCACGGACCGACGACCTGCGTCCGATCCCGGTGTTCGGCAGTGACGAATTGGCAAGGCTCACTGAGGCCTTCAACCTGATGCTGCGGGCGTTGGCCGAGTCGCGGGAACGGCAGGCGCGGCTGGTCACCGACGCCGGCCACGAATTGCGCACCCCGTTGACATCGCTGCGCACCAACGTGGAGCTGCTGATGGCCTCGATGGAACCGGGAGCGCCGCGGCTGCCGGAACAGGAGATGGTCGACCTGCGAGCCGATGTGCTGGCGCAGATCGAGGAATTGTCCACGCTGGTAGGCGATTTGGTGGATCTGACCCGGGACGACGCCGGTCAGGTGGTGTACGAGCCCGTTGACATGTCCGAGGTCATCGATCGCAGCCTCGAGCGAGTCCGGCGGCGGCGCAACGATATTCACTTCGATGTCGATGTGATCGGGTGGCAGGTCTACGGCGACGCCGCCGGGTTGTCGCGAGCGGCGCTGAACCTCATGGACAACGCGGCCAAGTGGAGCCCGCCGGGCGGCCACGTCGGGGTCAGGATGAGGCAACTCGACGCGTCGCACGCCGAGGTGGTGGTCTCCGACCATGGGCCGGGAATTCCGCCGCACGAACGCCGGCTGGTTTTCGAGCGGTTCTACCGGTCGACGACGGCGCGGGCGATGCCCGGCTCGGGACTGGGCCTGGCCATCGTCAAGAAGGTGGTCCTCAATCACGGCGGGTTACTTCGTGTCGAAGACACGGTTTCGGGAGGGCAGCCGCCGGGAACATCGATCTACGTGCTGCTGCCTGGCCGGCCGATGCCGGTTTCGACGGGCCCGACGCCCACTTCCGACGCCAAGGACCAAAGGACCGACCCCGCGGCACCGGCGGCCGGCAATGGGGCGAACTCTCGGGATTCGGCGAACGTTATCTCAGTGGACTCTCAGTCGGCGCAGGCAAGGTAATTGCAGTTAGTGTTGGAAATCGAGCCAAGTCGAGCCGGCACGCGCCGATGAGAGCCGACATGAGCCGATATAGCCGATATAGAGGAAGAGCGACTTAGCGACATGACGAATGACCCGAGGTATTCGCCACCGCCGCAGCAGCCGGGATACCGTACCGCGCCTAATCAGCCGGCGCCCCCCGCTTATGCCCAGGGGCCCCAGCCGCCGTACAACCAGCAGTACGACTGGCGTTATCGGACGCCGCAGCAGTCGCAACCCTCGCAGACCACGCAGTTCCGTCAGCCCTACGAGCCGTTCAACGGCACCGGGCCGGGCCGGATACCCGGCGGGACCGGTACGGGTCCGATCCCGGGGGGCACCGGCACCGGCCCGATACCCGGGATGCTGCCGCCGATGCCTCCCCCTCAGCCCCAAAGGCGTTCCCGCGCGGGCATATTGGCGGTCGGTGCGGTCTCGATCGCGGTGGTGTCGGCCGGCATCGGCGGGGCCGCGGCCACGGTCGTCGAGCTGGGTACGCACTCCACCGCCAGCGGCGGGACCGGGCTGATCCCGGGGGCGGCCCCCAGCGTGCCGGCCGCCAACATGCCGCCCGGCAGCGTCGAACAGGTCGCCGCCAAGGTGGTGCCCAGCGTCGTGATGCTCGAGACCGATATGGGCCGGGCCTCCGAGGAGGGCTCCGGCATCGTCCTGTCGGCCGACGGGCTGATCCTGACGAACAACCACGTCGTCGCGGCCGCGGCCAAGCCGCCCAACTCCCCCGGCGTGCCGGGCGCACCCGGTGGTCCGCCGCCGAAGACGACGGTGACGTTCTCCGACGGCCGCACCGCGCCGTTCACGGTGCTCGGCGCCGACCCCACCAGTGACATCGCGGTGATCCGGGTGCAGGGAGTCCCCAACCTCACACCGATATCCATGGGCTCCTCGTCGGACCTGCGCGTCGGCCAGCCCGTGGTGGCCATCGGGTCGCCGCTGGGCCTGTCGGGCACGGTGACCACCGGAATCATCAGCGCGATGAACCGGCCGGTGTCGACCACCGGCGAGTCGGGCAACCAGAACACGGTGCTGGACGCGATCCAGACCGATGCCGCGATCAACCCCGGTAACTCCGGCGGCGCGCTGGTCAACATGAGCGGCCAGCTGGTGGGCGTCAACTCGGCGATCGCCACCCTGGGCGCCGATTCGCCCGACGCCCAGAGCGGATCGATCGGCCTGGGCTTCGCGATTCCGGTCGATCAGGCAAAGCGCATCGCCGACGAGTTGATCAGCACCGGCAAGGCCACCCACGCCTCGCTCGGCGTGCAAGTGACCAGTGACAAGGCCACCCCGGGCGCCAAGGTCGTCGACGTCGTTCAGGGCGGTGCCGCCGCGACCGCCGGATTGCCCAAGGGTGTCGTCGTCACCAAGGTCGACGACCGCCCGATCAACAACGCCGACGCGCTGGTTGCCGCCGTGCGGTCCAAGGCGCCGGGCGACAAGGTGACGCTGACCTTCCAGGATCCCGGCGGCGCCAGCCGCACCGTGCAGGTGACGCTGGGCAAGGCGGATCAGTGATGAGAGTCGAGGAGCCCTTGAACGAGCCGCTGTCGGAGCTCGGATATACGGTGGCACCCATGGAAACTGGTGCGGAGTTGGTAGTCGGCCGGGCTCTGGTCGTGGTGGTCGACGACCGCACCGCCCACGGGGACGAGGACCACAGCGGGCCGTTGGTCACCGAGCTGCTGACCGAGGCGGGATTCGTCGTCGACGGTGTGGTCGCGGTCGCGGCCGACGAGGTCGAGATCCGCAACGCGCTGAACACGGCGGTGATCGGCGGGGTGGATCTGGTGGTCTCGGTCGGCGGGACCGGCGTCACGCCGCGCGACGTCACGCCGGAGGCCACCCGCGACATCCTGGATCGCGAAATCCTGGGCATCGCCGAGGCCATCCGCGCCTCGGGGCTCTCCGCGGGAATCATCGACGCCGGATTGTCACGAGGGCTGGCCGGCGTGTCCGGCAGCACGCTGGTGGTCAACCTCGCGGGTTCCCGCTACGCCGTGCGCGACGGGATGGCGACGCTGAATCCGCTCGCGGCGCAGATCATCGGCCAGCTGTCGAGCCTGGAGATCTGACTTTCTTTCCCGAGGATCTGCTGTGATCACACATTCCGGTCACGACCCGCACGGGGCCAACACGGTTTTCGGAACCGAATTGGGTTCAGGAGTTCAGGAGTCGACGGACGGGTTCGACTCGGACGCCTACGAGCACGAGCAGTGGTTGCGGGAGAACGTGCCCCCACACCACAGTTGAGTAGGGGAGTCGGCTAAGGGGTTCCGTTGGCCGACGTCACCACGCGGTCAACCTTTGGTGACTTATTGTCCGGGAAATGTGTGATAGCCCACAACGTGGCATACCGTTTTCTCGGGTGGCGGCGCGTCGCCCTAATTGGCGCTACGGGAGGTGTGCGCATGTTCAAGGGATTCAAGAGTTTTGTGATGCGTGGTGACGTGATCACCGTGGCCATCGGTCTGGTCGTCGCCCTGGCCTTCTCGAACCTCGTCAAGGCCTTCACCGACAGCGTGATCAATCCGCTGGTCGCGGCCGTGCAGCCCGGTACCCAGTTCGGATTGGGTTGGCAGCTCGGCGACGCGGGCAACAAGGCGACCTTCCTCGACATCGGATCGTTCATCTCGGCGATCATCTACTTCATCGTCTTCATGACGGCCGTCTACTTCATGATCGTGGTGCCCTACAAGCACATCCAGGCCCGCCGCGGGGTCACCGTGTTCGGGGACGAACCGGCGACCAAGGCATGTCAGGAGTGCATGTCCGACATCCCGGAGGCCGCGCACAAGTGCAAATACTGCGCCAGTCCCCAGACGTCCTCCTGATCCATACGGGGTGTGGCGGGCAGCGGCCAGAGGATCAGTGCAGGGTGAGGGTCACCGCTTGGCCCAGCGCCGAGCCTGCCACAGTGTTCGCCACGCGAGCCGGCAGCGCAACCAACACCACGCGGTCGCCGTCGGCGGCCTGGGCCTTCTGCCTGGCCGAAACGAGTACGACGACCGCGTCGGTCGCCACCACTTTGGTCGCGGCCGGGGCGCCCGCCGACGCGTCGGTGTCGGGGGCGGCCAGCACGTCGACGACGTCGCCGACGCGCACGAGGTCGATCAGGGCGCTGTCCACCAGGTGCAGCGGCACGATGCGGGCGCCGGGCCCGGCCTTCGGCCCGAGCGCGGCCTCGGCGAGCCGGCTGCCCAGCAGCCGCACGTCGGTGAGCACCTCGCCGCGCCGCGTCGGGCTGGCCAGGGTCGCACCCACCGCCGCACTCAGGTCGCTCCGCGCCCCGTCGGGAACCGTTGCGGCCGAACGCTTTTCGATCCGAACGTCGTCGGCGGTCAACGCGATGCCGGGGGTGAGGTCACGCGCGGCCACCACAACGTCGACGCGGTCACCGTCGGGGTTCGAACGCAACGTGGCGACGCCGGCCAACACCACGAGTGCGCCGGCGGCGACCCGGCGGGCCAACACCGTCCGGGTCCAGTCCGGCCGCAGCGCCGCCGACAGCCGGCGCAATAGCGTTGGATTCAGCGAGGATTGACCCACGCCGCAACAGTAAGCGGGGTCCCGCCGGCGCGGTGGCGCCGGTGAAACCCCGCTGTGGATAACGCGTTAGGCCGAGGCGCCCGCGGTGGATGGCGTGGAGCTCTTGGCAGACTTCTCGCTCGCCCCCGAGTCGGTGGACGCGGACCCCGAATCCGTCGACGCCGACCCGGAGTCGGTCGACGACCCGTTGGTGGAGCTCTTCACCTTCTTGCCGGACTCCCGGCTGTCGGTGCGATAGAAGCCGCTGCCCTTGAACACGATGCCGACCGAGTTGAACAGCTTGCGCAGCCGTCCGGAGCACTGCTCGCACGTCGTCAACGCGTCGTCGGTGAAGGCCTGCACAATGTCGAAGCGGTTGCCGCACTCGGTGCATTCGTAGCTGTAGGTCGGCACTGGATAACCTCCGTGAATGTAAGCCTGGTTAGCACTCTACATGCTCAAGTGCTAGAACCGCCGCATGATCGGTCTCATTCCCCGCCGAGTGCGACCAGCCCGCGGCGCGGGGTGAGCGCATGGGTCATCGGCACGTCGTGCGGCTCGGCGGGCAACTCGTCGACCAGCTCCGCGTCGCGCACCATCGCGACCAGGCGCGCCCGCGCGTTCCGGCCGTCCAAGGACCGGTCGTAGAAGCCGCGGCCGCGGCCCAGCCGCACGCCCCGGCGGTCGACCGCCAGCGCCGGCACGATCACCAGCGCGGCCTCGGCCAGCGCCGACTCCGGCAGCCAGGGCGCGGGCGGCTCGAGCAGCCCCCAGGGGCCGGAAACCAGTGTGCCCGGCCGGTATTCGCCCCACCGCAGCCGCATGGGGATGCCGTCGGCGGCGGTGCGCGCGACGGGCAGCAGCACCCGTGCCGAGCGGCGCAGCAGCATGTCCAGCATCTCGATCGACCCGGGCTCGGTGCCCACCGGCACGTACGCGCAGACCGTGCTGCCCCCGCTCACCACCGGCTCCAACAGCTCGGTGAGCCGGCGGGCCTCGGCGGCCCGAACGTCGTCGGCAACGTCGTCGCGGGCCGCCAGCAGTTGTTCCCGCAACGCGGCCTTGGTCACCGTTGCCATGCGTCAACCATGACAGCACGGGTACTCGGCCTGCCATGCAGAGGCGGCAAACGTTATGAGCGCTATGGTGTGAACGATGTCACGCCCAGAAGTCCCGGTCCCGTTCACGGCGATCGTTCCCGCGGCCGGCCTGGGCACGCGCTTCCTGCCGGCGACCAAGACGGTGCCGAAGGAGCTGCTGCCCGTCGTCGACACCCCGGGTATCGAGCTGGTCGCGGCCGAGGCGGCCGCGGCCGGCGCCGAGCGTCTGGTGATCGTCACCTCCGAGGGCAAGGACGGCGTCGTCGCGCACTTCGTCGAGGATCTGGTGCTGGAGGGCACGCTCGAGGCCCGCGGCAAGAAGGCGATGCTCGACAAGGTGCGGCGCGCGCCGCAGCTGATCAAGGTCGAGTCCGTCGTGCAGGCCGAACCGCTCGGGCTGGGACACGCCATCAGCTGTGTCGAGCCCACGCTGGCGGCCGACGAGGACGCCGTCATGGTGCTGCTGCCCGACGACCTGGTGCTGCCGACGGGTGTGCTGGAGACGATGTCGAAGGTGCGCGCCGAATACGGCGGCACCGTGTTGTGCGCAATCGAGGTGACGCCCGAAGAGATCAGTGCCTACGGCGTTTTCGACGTCGAGTCCGTTCCCGGTGGCAACCCGGACGTGCTGAAGGTCAAGGGCATGGTCGAGAAGCCCAAGCCCGAGGACGCGCCGTCGATGTATGCCGCGGCGGGCCGCTACGTGCTCGACCGTGCCGTCTTCGACGCGCTGCACCGCATCGACCGCGGGGCCGGCGGTGAGATGCAACTGACCGACGCGATCGCGCTGCTGATCAAGGAGGGCCACCCCGTCCACGTCGTCGTGCATCGGGGATCTCGACACGACTTGGGAAATCCCGGCGGCTACCTCAAGGCTGCGGTTGACTTTGCATTGGATCGTGACGACTACGGCCCGGAATTGCGGCGGTGGTTGGTGGCGCGACTGGGCCTGACCGAGCAGTAGCGGGCCCGGCGCCGTCAGGGCTTGAGGGCAGAGAGGCGCGCTTGTGCGTTCTGTGGAGGAGCAGCTGGCCCGGATAACGGCCGCCGCGGTGGCCCCGCGGCCGATCCGTGTCGCCATCGCCGAGGCGCAGGGGTTGATGTGCGCCGAGGAAGTGATCACCGAACGGCCCCTGCCCGGTTTCGATCAGGCCGCCATCGACGGCTACGCGGTGCGCAGCGTCGACGTGCTGGGCGTCGGCGAGCTGGGCGTCGAGGCGCACGACGACGACACCGGCGAGGCGCTCGCCGACGAGGAAGCGCGCGACGGGCTGGTCCTGCCGGTGATGGGAACCATCGAGGCCGGCGCCCGCACACCCAGCCGGCTGCAGCCCCGCCAGGCCGTCCGGGTGCAGACCGGCGCCCCGCTGCCCACGCTGGCCGACGCGGTCCTGCCGTTGAAATGGACCGACGGCGGAACGTCGCGGGTGCGGGTGCTGCGCGGGGCGCCGTCGGGCGCCTATGTACGCCGCGCCGGGGACGACGTGCAGCCCGGCGACGTGGCCGTGCGAGCGGGGACGATCATCGGCGCGGCCCAGGTGGGGTTGCTGGCGGCGGTCGGCCGCGAACGGGTGCTGGTGCACCCGCGCCCGCGGTTGTCGGTGATGGCCGTGGGCGGCGAGCTGGTCGACATCTCGCGCACCCCCGGCAACGGGCAGGTCTACGACGTCAACTCCTACGCGTTGGCGGCCGCCGGTCGCGATGCCGGCGCGGAGGTCAACCGCATCGGCATCGTCAGCAACAACCCCAAGGAACTCGGGGAGGTCGTCGAGGGCCAGATCAATCGCGCCGAGATCGTGGTGATCGCCGGCGCGGTCGGTGGCGCGGCGGCCGAGGCGGTGCGGTCGGTGCTCGCCGAGCTCGGCGACATGGAGGTGGTCCGCGTCGCCATGCATCCCGGCTCCGTGCAGGGCTTCGGGCAGCTGGGCCGCGAGGGCGTCCCGACGTTTCTGTTGCCGGCCAATCCGGTCAGCGCGCTGGTGGTCTTCGAGGTGATGGTCCGGCCGCTGATCCGGCTGTCGCTGGGTAAGCGGCAGCCGATGCGCCGGATCGTGCAGGCGCGCACGCTGTCGCCGATCACCTCGGTGGCCGGGCGCAAGGGCTACCTGCGCGGCCAGCTGATGCGCGACCAGGACACCGGTGAGTACCTGGTGCAGGCGCTGGGCGGGGCGCCCGGGGCGTCGCACTTGTTGGCGACGCTGGCCGAGGCGAACTGTCTGGTTGTGGTTCCCAGCGGGGCCGAGCAGATTCGTACCGGTGAGATCGTCGACGTCGCCTTCCTGGCCCAGCGCGGCTGAGCGCAACGACTGCACACGCCCGTGAACCTGTTGCGCACCAATTCCCGCCATCCCGGTTGGCCCTTGGACGTCGGGCCGCTGCGCGTCCCGGCCGGCGTGGTCCGGTTGCGGGCGGTGCGGATGCGCGATGGCGCGCAGTGGAGCCGGATCCGGTTGGCCGACCGCGCGCACCTCGAGCCGTGGGAGCCCAGCGCGGAGGGGGATTGGACCAGCCGGCATGCGGTTTCGGCGTGGCCGGCGTTGTGTTCGGGGCTGCGGGCGGAGGCGCGCAAGGGGCGCATGCTGCCGTACGTGATCGAGCTCGATGGGCGGTTCTGCGGTCAGCTGACCATCGGCAACGTCACCCACGGCGCGTTGCGGTCGGCGTGGATCGGCTACTGGGTGTCCCGGTCGGCGACCGGCGGCGGGGTGGCCACCGGAGCGTTGGCGCTGGGTCTCGACCACTGCTTCGGCCCCGTCATGTTGCACCGGGTGGAGGCCACCGTGCGTCCGGAGAACGCCGCGAGCCGGGCCGTGCTGGCGAAGGTCGGCTTCCGCGAGGAGGGTTTGCTGCGCCGCTACCTCGAGGTGGACCGGGCATGGCGGGACCACCTGTTGATGGCCATCACCATCGAAGAGGTGTACGGCTCGGTGGCATCGACACTGGTCCGCGCGGGCCACGCGAGTTGGGCGTGACCGGTAGCCGCTGACGGCGCCCGCGGCCACCATTGGCTGTGACTAGCGCGACACGAGTGACGTTTGGTGCTTGTAGGGGGCAAATTACAGGTGTGTAATTGTCCTGGTCGCTGTGACCCGGCCGCGCTGGCCGCCGATGAGCCTCGCGGGGATACAGACCAGAAGGAGCAGGTCATCATGCCAAGCATCCCGCAATCGTTGTTGTGGATCTCGCTCGTGGTGCTCTGGCTGTTCGTGTTGGTTCCGATGCTCATCAGCAAACGCGACGCGGTGCGCCGAACCAGTGATGTCGCCCTGGCGACCCGGGTGCTCAACGGCGGCGCTTCCCGTCTGCTCAGGCGCGGCGGTCCGGCCGCGGGTCATCGCAGTGACCCCGATTGGAAGCCGGAGAAAGACACGGCGGACGAGGACTTCGCCGACGACGCCGACGAGAGCCCGGACGAGGAAGCCGATACCGACGATCTGCAGAGCGCGCGTCCGGTCGTCATGAAGGTCGCCCCGGCCGAGGATGCCGAACCCGACTACCTCGACGTCGACGTCGTCGAGGATTCGGGCGCCCTTCCGGCGGGCGCCGGCGCCGCGGTGCCCGTGGACGAGGCCGACGAGGCCGACGAGGCCGATGCGGAAGGGGTGGCCGACGAGACCGACGCGTTCGCCGAGGCGGAGGTCGACGAAGAGCTGAGCGACCGCTACGAATACATGGAGGATTCGTCCGGCTTGGAGCCGGAGGAGGACTCCGAAGAGGAAGAGGACTTGCGGGCGCGTGTCCCATCGGCGGACGCGCGGCGGCGGCGTCGATTCGACACCAAGACCGCCGCCGCGGTCAGCGCCCGCAAATACGCCTTCCGCAAGCGCGTGCTGATGGTGATGGCGCTCGTCCTGATCGGTTCGGCCACGGCCGCATTCAAAGTGACGCCGACCGCCTGGTGGGTATGCGGCGGCGCCACCGCGGTGACCGTGCTCTACCTCGGCTACCTGCGCCGGCAGACCCGCATCGAGGAGAAGGTGCGCCGCCGCCGGATGCAACGGATGGCGCGGGCGCGGTTCGGCGTGGAGAACGCCCACGACCGCGAGTACGACGTGGTCCCCTCGCGGTTGCGGCGCCCGGGCGCGGTGGTTCTCGAGATCGACGACGAGGACCCGATCTTCGAGCACCTGGACTACGCGATGCCGATGCGCAACTACGGGTGGCCCAGGGACCTGCCGCGAGCCGTCGGTCAGTAGCCCCTGGCGGGGCGCCGGCCGCGGCGGAACTGGTAGCCTGCTAGCACTCAGGGGCTATGGCGCAGTTGGTAGCGCGACTCGTTCGCATCGAGTAGGTCAGGGGTTCGAATCCCCTTAGCTCCACTACGAAATCATCAGGTCAGAGCAATAAATCTATTCGGCACAGCTTCCGCGTCAAGATCCCCGTCAAGACTCGGCGTAGGATGCGCCCGTGGCAAGTCTCAGAATTCGCCAGCGCAGGGACGGCAGCACCTATACGGCGGTGCTGTACATATTGAACGGCAAGCAGACCTCGTCCTCGTTCAACAATCACGCCGAGGCTGTGAGGTTTCAGGAGCTGGCCAACAAGACCAGCCCAGCCAAGGCGTTGGAAGTCTGGGCAACCCAAACGCCCGGTGCCGATGGCTTTACCGTGGCCAGCTGGTGCACCCGCCATGTGGACCACTTGACGGGGGTCAATGAGGCAACCCGCGTCCGGTACCGGCGGTATATCGCGAACGACATTGCCCCCAGCAAGATCGGGCCCTTGCCGTTGGCGGCACTGACCAACGCCGATGCTGCCCAGTGGCTCAACAGTTTGACCGGCTCTGCGAAGACTGCTGCGAACAAGCATGGCTTCTTGGCCGGTGCTCTCAACGCGGCGGTGCGGGCCCGCCACATTTCGGCAAATCCCTGTGACGGCAACCGGCTGCCCCGTGACGAAGCTCGCGAGATGGTATTCCTCACCCACGAGGAGTTCTTTCTGCTGCATTCGTGCGTCGGTGACTATTGGCAGCCGCTGGTCGAGTTCCTGGTCGCCAGCGGCGCCCGGTTCGGTGAAGCCACGGCGCTCAAGCCGGGCGACATCGACATTGCCGAGGGCACCGTCCGAATACAACGCGCTTGGCGCTATGTCCCCGGTGACGGCTACCAGCTGGGGCCCCCCAAGACCAGGCGCGCCGTCCGCACTGTCGACGTTGCGGCCGACACCCTGGCCAAGCTCGATCTGACCGGCGAGTGGACCTTCAGAAACTCCGGTAGAGGCTGGCGCGGAGGACCCAATGATCCTGTGCGGGCCCAGAACTTTCACACTAACGCCTGGGTGCCTGCATTAATCAGGGCCAAAGAGAAGGGGCTCAGCAAGTCGCCGAGACCCCACGATCTCCGACACACCAACGCCTCGTGGTTGATCGCCGGTGGTGTACCGCTGCCGGTGATCCAACGGCACCTCGGCCACGAAAGCATTCAGACGACAGTGGACCGTTACGGCCATTTG
Organism: Mycobacterium sp. NGS26; assembly: GCF_059813025.1. Lineage (NCBI taxonomy): Bacteria > Bacillati > Actinomycetota > Actinomycetes > Mycobacteriales > Mycobacteriaceae > Mycobacterium > Mycobacterium sp. NGS26. Next base: position 439,571 of record NZ_JCALDU010000001.1, on the reverse strand, counting down.
GACCGGAGGTCGTCACGGGTTGTGGCCGATGTCGTCGGCAAGGCATTGAAGACGAATGGATCCGTGGGGCGGCAAAACGATTCGGTCGACGCTTGATTTTTTCGCCCGGCTCCAAATCGCTTGTGTGATGTTCATCACGTGCTCAAGTTGCCACTGGTTCGAAATTCCCCTGGGCTTTTGAAATTTGATTTGACAAGGATTTGGTCGCGATTTGATAAGGCTTTGACACGGCCTTGAGAACTCATCCCCCGATGCCGGTTTGCTTATTTCCGTGTGCAATGTCTTCCCGATAGCATTCGGTCGTCTTCATCATTATCGAAGGAGCCGACGCGGGAATGACTCTCCGGGAATTACGTCAAGCCGCTTCCGAGCTGCACTGTAGCGAGCGCTGGCTCGCAGATCGACTGCGAGCTGGCCAGTTTCCTGCCCGGAAAATCGGGCGCAAATGGTTACTTGGGGACGATGATATCGCTGCCATCCTCGAAATTTGCAAGGTCGCCCCCGAATCAGCTTTCTCTGTCAATTCCTCCGCTGGTATTGCAACTTCATCGTCGATGACCAAAACCACAGCTCGCCGGATTCAACGACGTGGGCCGCCCCTGTAACGCAGCCTTCTGGGTTACTGGTCGAACTTGAAGGAATTGGTATGACAAAACAAAGTCGCCTCCGGCGAGGAGGCGACCACCAAAAAAATCGTATAAAAAGTGCGTCTGGTTCGAGCGTCTAGGCCAGTACTACGACGATGCGCTGGTCAGCTTCGAACACGCCGAGCGAGCGGCGAGGGCAATCAGAGCGTTACCGCCGTGGGGCCGGGATTGGGATGCCGACGCGAAGGTCTGGCGTATCCACCCTGGGTATGCCGTAGGGCTCGCGGCCGAATTACGCAGCCTCGGCTACACCGTCGACGCGAAGCGTCGTTCTCCAAGGCGCCTAATGTAATTCACCCACGTCCTTCGTGAGTTTATGAGGGCTGGAAGTACTACCCAAGAATTAAACCAGCCCCTACCGAAGTGGGGGGCTGGAAAGAAGAAACTGTGAATAATAATAAACCAATTGCAGCAGAAACGCAAATAAGCGCAATCGAAGGGGCCGAATTTGTCGGTTATAGGGACGCAGCCCCGATCTATCGAGATGCTGGCTGGCTGGGTGTGCTGCCCTTGCGGCCCCGGGAGAAGGTACCTCACCTAGCGGGATTCACCGGCTATGACGGTGTCTGGCCTACCGACGAGCAGATCGCTGCGTGGATCAAGAACCAGCCCGCTGATGCCAACCTCATGCTCCGGGTTCATCACGGTGTGATCGGCATCGACGTGGATGCCTACAGCGGCAAGTCCGGCGGTCGCACCCTTGACGAGGCCGAAAAACTCTGGGGCGCTTTGTCGCCCACGTACCGTAGTAGCTCTCGCGGTGACGACGCTGTGAGCGGTATCCGCCCCTATCGAGTACCCCAAGGCGTGCTGTTTCGGGGTGGTCTCAAGTTTGATGACCTCGGTATCGGCAACGTCGACATCGTTCAGCCCCACCACCGCCACATCACCGCATGGCCATCCATTCACCCCATCGGGGGCCAGTACCGGTGGTATGGGCCTGACGGTGCGTTGCTCCCGGAGGGGCAGGTGCCCCGCGTGCAGGATCTGCCGGAGCTGCCAGCGAAATGGGTTGAGGAGCTGAGCCGGGATTCGGTGCTGGACGAGGTCTTTGACGGCTCGGCACCGAACCGCACTGTGGCACAGCGGGCGAAGATCAACGAAGAGCTGTATCAAAAGCTGATTTCTCAACATGACCACGGATCACCGCCCGATAGCGTCGTTGCGGCACAGCTGGATCAGGCAATGGCCGATCTGAGTAAGCACACCGGTAGCCGGTATGACACCACTCGCGATCGTGTTGGCGCCCTAATGCGCCTTGCAGCTGTGGGTCGCGTCGGGGTTCCCAATGCCTTGGATCAGTTGTACAAGGCGTATGTCCTTGAAGTCACCGACACTCGGCCCCAGTCAGTGGCTGAGGCCGAGTTTCTGCGCTTCACCCAGGGTGCGGCTGCCCTGGTTGCCGCAACGTCGCCGTCACAGATCACCGAGCACGACAACGGTGACAGGGGATCTGGCAATACCCAGACCTTCACTGACGGTGCTTCGTTCATCCTCGACGTGCCCAACGAGATCCCGGCGTTGTGGGGTAGTGGCCAGCAGGTGTTGTGGCCAGAGGGCGAGTCGTTGATGATCTGCGGGCTACCGGGCCTCGGTAAGACGACGCTGGCGGGAATGCTCATCGGAGCCCAGCTGGGGGGTATGGGGAGAATTTTCGGCGGTACTGGGAGAATCGAGGAGTACGTCCTCGATCTACCCGTGGTGCCGGTGGAGGGCAAGATCCTCTACTTGGCGATGGACCGCCCCGCACAGATTGCCCGGTCGCTACACCGTCAGTTCGACGACTCCTATCGCGATGTGCTCCGTGAGCGGCTGGTGATCTGGGAAGGGCCGCCGCCAGGTGATATCGCCAGTAACCCACGGCTTCTGGTCGAACTAGCTGAACGTGCTGGTGCTTCGGTGGTGTATCTCGATTCACTCAAGGACGGTGCCCTGGGCCTGTCTGACGATGAGGTCGGCGCCCGATACAACCGGGCCCGGCAGATCCTTCTCAACCGCAATATCCAGCTGGTTGAGCTACACCATCTCGTCAAGCGGCTCCCTGCTGTACCTGGCCTTGGCGATGTCTACGGTTCCGCGTGGTTGACCGCCGGAGCTGGTTCCGTGGTCCTGCTCAATGGCCAGCCCGGTGACCCCATAGTGGGATTTCGTCACCTCAAGCAGCCTGCCGAGGAGATCGGGCCGCTGATGCTCTCCCACGACGAGGGCACCGGAACCATCGCGATCCTGTCGAGCACGGATCCGGTGGCGCTTGCCAAGCAAGCTGGTGATGAGGGCATCACCGCCAGGGCATTGGCCATGGCGATGTTCGACACCTCCAAGCCGAAGAGTGCCGAGATCGAGAAGGCCCGCCGCCAGCTGACCAAATGCACAAATGAAGGCAGCCTCAGATGTATTCCGGGTACCACGGGAGGCCCGGCTGGTGGGACTGCGACGAGTTGGGTCGTGGCATGACGACCGTTCACGCAGCCATCACGATTCCGGTAAAACCGCTGGTCGGGCGTTCACGGAAGATTTCGATCACGGGAGCGTTCACGAACCGATCATCGTCGATCACGGCTTTGGCGTAGTTGCAGGTAGAACGATCACAAAGCGTTCACGGAATACGATCACGACAACCGTTCACGTTTCCCACTGCCCCTTTAGGGGCAGGGGAACGAACATGAAGAAAAATAGAGCGCATTACCCAGGGTTCCGCGCCCGCCGCTCGGGCCCGGCTCGTGACTACCTCGCGCTTGTGGTGTCGGCTGTGTGCTGCTTCCTGTCTGGTTATGCATGTCCACCATGACGGCGGTACTGGCCAATGGCACCCACCGTTCAGTAGAGCTAGTCGACGTCGCCCATCAACTCGGCGAGGTCTTCGTGCGGTTTCTCACGTCACCAGGTCGATCAACGGAACTCGCCACTATCGATAACCTCGCGCTGCCGCGACGCTGATGAGACCTGACCCTAAAGCCGCGCCGAACGCGGTGGCCCACTTGCTTAGCCGAGTGGATGGGGTGCTCGCCTGTAGCAGTAGGACGTAGCGGAAGGTGAACAGCCAGCCGCGTGCCGCCACCCGTTCCAGTTCGCTTTTCTTGGCGTCGCGGTTGGTCATGGTCGACATTGTGTGGCGCGCCTGGTCTCCACGTCGCGCAGCGGTCGGATAGCTCCTAGCGGTATGTTGGGTAATCGCTAGCGGCACGTAACCTATACTCAGAATATGACCTATATGCCGCCAGCAGGTAACCCGCTAGGGGTTACCCAAGAAGTTTTCACCGGCGCGTGACGCGGGATGAAAAAGTTCGATTGGCTCGCAGAAGCGGCTCGTCTGAAGAAGCAGAAAGAGGACGACAAAAAGGCGCTCGCCAATGCCGAAGCCATCAGGCAGAAGCGGTTGGAGAACCTCAACGCTCGCGCATACGGCATCGAGATCGCCACCAATCTTTACCGAGCCCTCGACACCGGGGATCATCCCGACATCCGCATCCGCAGCAGTTTCATACGACTAGAACAGTCGCGTGCTCCCCGCGAAGCGGGCACACCACTTGCACGGCGTGGGGCTGATGCGGCTACCAGACCGCCGAACACCAAGCTCATTAATCGGCCAGGCAACGCTCAGCAGGCCTACCTCACGGCCATCTATGTCGTCCACCAGGAATTCGATCCAGGCGTCCGCGTCGAAAACCGCCACCACAACGGCGCCCGTGGATGGGCCGATCTCAGCGGTCTGCGAACACGCGGCGTGGAAACCCGCGAACTCAATCTCCGGATTACCCGTGCCCTCAATAAGCTAGACCGGTATGGCCTAGTCACGGTCGCAGAACCCGGTAACCCTCACCGGTACGACGGGTTTCGTCTCAACTGTGACGACGGGTCCCGTCGCCCCTACCACGTTCCGGGAACCTCGACGACAGACACCGTCGTGCTTCCGGCCGCCTTCTTTCTCGCGGGCTGGCATTTGGTCTTGACCGCTGAAGAAATGGCGACGCTGCTCGTCATCATGGAGCACACTCGCCTGCTCCGCCACGGTGGGAGAACACTCGACGCCCACGAGGGTGTTGCCATCCCCGACAAGTTGAAGTGGCGTGACTACGGCTTGGCCCATGAGGCCTACGCCTCCGTGCATGAGTTATGCGAGTTTGGTCTGATAGAGATATACGACCCGGATGATCGGACACGCGGCAAAATCCCCGACAGTCGACGCGGAGACAAGCGCGCATTACGCCTGACCTACCCGGCCTCGCCAGGGCCCGATTACGGGAGCCGTGCCCTTGAGATCGTCAGAAAACATCTCAGAGATTCCCCCGTTCCGCCCAGGCTGCAATACCTCGTGGACGACGGGTAAACCTCTTAAACCGGCGCGTCGGCCGCTTTCGCAATCGGGGTTGGCCAAGGTCCCGGTCATTCCAGGCACCAGTGGCATCCCGACTTGGTCCTACCGGGGTCCAAACGCTAGGGGATCACGGCTTTCACACGGTGTACTCCGGTGACCACCGCTCGGTGAGGTCCGAGGATACGTTCGCTTTCGCCCCTGCCGTGCGGGCTGCCTACAACACCACCGCCTGCTGCCTCAGCGGTGCAGCGGCCATGGCCGACATTCTTCCCCGCATCACGTAAGCCGCGCCGGAGTTGGCGCTAGCCCGGCGGCTTCCGTTCGACGGGAAGGGTCATAGCGCATTCTCCGGAGGAAGTTCTCGATCGAGTTCTTCCGCCTGGACGAATAACCGGCGGCAACTATTGGTCGGCGGCAGAGCCAGAGCTTCCTCTCCGGAGGAGAGCAAGCCCTGCCGACAGTCCAGCATGGATGGACGCTGCCCCAGACGCGAAGGTGTCTTCGCCCCTTCTCTCGAACATACCGACGTAATTCCCGAGTAACTGCCCGCTGGCTACCACTCCGATGACCAAGAAAGGAAAGAGTTCGCGGGGCTGCTTCGGGACGGCGATTAAAAGCAAGTGCTGGCCGGCAGGACGCGTCGGGTCAGCAGGGACGAGCGATACATCCAAATGCTCGATGGGCGGATAAACGAGCCTGTCTATAACTTTCCGGATGGCGCGGACCTGTCCAGTATCGGGCATCGGGTGAACCGCGGTGATTACATCCCGGCCGGACTTCGGCTTGGTTTCCAAACCGACGACAAGGAGTCCGCCGGTATGCGAGTTGGCCATAGCGGAAACGTCTTTCGCTAATTCCAAGCGAGCCTTTTGGTCAACCAGGTGAAGGCTTCGCTTGGCTTCGAGCAACTGGTGCTCGTTGAGGCCGAGCAGAGCTTTGGCATGACCTGCGCGGAGCAGTGCAACGAGGGACTCGATCGAGGTAGCACCGTCGCCGTGGGCATATGCCTCCACGACTGCGATTGCGTCACTGCCAATTTGGTGTGCGTCCGCTACTGTAAGACCCCGAATTGGTACTTCAAATCGAACGGTCCAGTACCCGCGGTAGCCAGGGTACGGCGTGAAGGAAACCAATCGACCGCGGCGAGGCCCGAGCCAGGCTTCTAGAATGTCCGTAGCTTCGTCCCAGGTGTCCTTCTCCGTGCGTGGAGGAGGTGCAGACTCGACATCACACTCGATCACGACTGTTCCGTCACGCATCAGGGCAACGCTGACTGGCTCCGCCAGCGAAAGATCGTCATCAAAGTGTGCGGCGCTATCGAGCGACCACTGAACGAAGAACCGCGGCAGGTCCGCGAGCGGGTCATCTTCGGCCTTGTAATCGCATTCCGGGTAGACAGCCATCATCGCTTGGCGAAGCGACGAGAGGCTTGCCGGACCGATTACCTCTAGGGACGAGAAAGTGTGGTCGCTATCCATCAGCATTGCGTCGCCCACGCCTTCCACGTGCATGGAATCGTATTGTGGACTAAAGCGGACGCGCTTGCCTGCCATCACGCCCATCCTGCATTAGTCGCTGCCGGTGTTGAACTACTCCCGGCTTCGGATTTGGAAGCCGCCGCGACCCGGCCTCCCAGCGGCATACCGGGCGGCGATCGGCAGGGGCGGGATGTCACTGTGGTCGATCTTGCGCAATTTGGCATTGCGCTGCTCCTGCTCTGCCTGGATCTCCTTGATGTGACGCCGCGCCTCCGGGTCGGTCCTGCGCGCCGCAATATTCCGCTGGCTCAGATGGGCGAACTTCTGCCTGATCTGCGCGGGCGTCAGGATGCGCCAAATGTAGCCGCAGTCACAATCCCAGCGCTCGGGGTTCTCGGCGGTCGGCGCCGGGTGGGGATGGTGACCGTCACGACGATGCCGCTCCGCCCATGCTTCCACTCTGTGAGGGTTGGGTCGCGGCAGAATGATCCATCCGCGTTCGGCGGACAACCGCCGTTTCACCACCTCCATCTCCTCATCGCTGGCGTCCTTCGGCGGGTAGATGCCGCGCTCGCGGGCTAGGGCAAGGAGCTGCTCCCGCGTGAACTTGGGTACGTCTGTCATAGCCAGAACTCCCGAAAAACCGGGCCTCCGTAAAGGGAGGCGCTCTTGCCGACACCGGTTGGCGCCAGCCGCTTCGTCACCCGGACCACCCGTGAGCAATTGGGGTTGGTGTGCGCCAAGCCGGGGCTTGATGGCGCAACTCGTGAAGCAACGTCAGTGTATGAGAACGAACCGACGCTGTCCTCGCAGGGAAACACAGCCCGTGAAGAAGCGGACCGCCTGGTGCAATTATTGGTTCAATCCCAGCATCGCGCACCAGCATCCGCGCACGCCAAAATATATTTTCACATGAACGGATTGTCGACGCAGAGGCAGCCGACGACCGTGCAGCGCCCACCCAGGCAGACCCACCAACAACCGCTTAATCACCTTGACGCCCGACGAATGGCGCAAGGTGGCGTCCCTAATGGCCGAGGTACCGACGATGACCGCGACCACGCGCGTCAAGGCGAGAATGGTCAGAGTTGACTGACTGGCGCGGGGATTCACAAATAGAGTTCATCGGCCCTATACCGGTACACACGCGAGAGCCTATGCTGCCCCCAATGCGCTGTGAGCTTCCGCTGGCGGTGTGGTGGCATTCAGCACCGGGGGAAGGAGCCGCAAATGAAAATCACCGCGGCGTTCGCGGCGGGCCTGATCGGGGTCGCGGTCATGGCGGCACCGGCAGCGCATGCTGGCAATCCGTTCAAGACCCGTCAGGTCTGCAACAATCAGGGCACCTGTTGCGAGTTGGACGCGCTGGGACAGATCATGGACTGCGTGACTCGCGGCGCTCCCGGTTCTCCCGGCAATCCCGGAGAGTACACCGACCCGTTTCCGACGAACGCCCGACCGGTGCCAAACCCGTGTCCCAATGGCATCGACCCGTCACATACCTCACCGAACTGGCAGGACCCCACATGGCCCTACAACCAGTGCGGGCTGCCGAAATGATGAGCAGTGTGATCGACGCGGGTTAAGAGATGGGGACCGGAACCGGGAGCGTCAATCCGTTGGCGCGGCATCCCTGGGCGACTAAACCGGGTTGACACGAACAAAGGGGGCCGGGCACGGCGCAGGCACCCATTCCGGGTGGGCCCAACCGCCCTCATTTCGGCTTTAGCTGGTTCCGAGCGCCGGGGCTGCCCAGCTAGACGTCGTCGGCCAGGTACCGGTACAGCGTCGCCCTGCTTATCCCGAGGTATCTGGCTATGTCCCGACCCGTGTGCCCGTCTTGTTTCATACGCTTGGCTGTGGCAAGGTCCTGGATCTCCCGAACCTTGCGGGGCCTACCGAACTTAGTGCCATTGGCGCGAGATGCTGTTCTTTTCAACGCAGTACGCTCTTTGATCAACTCCCGTTCGTATTCAGCGAGAGAGCCCAATACCCCGATCATCATCCGACCCGCCGCAGTCGAAGAATCGATTCCATCAGTGGTGGAGATCAACGTGACGCCACGATCGGTCAGCTCTTTGACGGTGTGCAGGATGTGCAACATATTGCGGCCAAGTCGGTCCAACTTCCAGACCACGACGGTGTCGCCCTCGCGTACGTACTCCATTAGCGCGGCCAGGCCTGGGCGGTCATCGCGGGCGCCGGACATCACGTCCTCGAAAGTCTTCGACACCCCGGCGTTGATGAGCGCCTCGTTCTGTTGGTCGAGGGTTTGGGAGACCGTGGAGACCCGGGTATACCCGACATGTTGGCCAACCGTGTGTCCATCGACGCCGGGGGCATGACTCATAAGTACTGGAATCGCAAATTCGAGAAAGTTATTTCCGAGACGAACTTTCGAGACAACTAGGCCTCGGGGAACGCGGCCAGTTCGGGTTCCCCGGACGGTGTCTCATTTGTGGTCTATTTAGAGACGCGGAGGAAAGAGGCTCAATCTAAACGGATTGATTTGATTGTGACCGGTGTCGCGGGCGTGCCGTCCTCACCGCCACCGGCGACACCCATTGCGGCGATCTTGTCAAGGGTTGCCAATCCCGTTTCGTTGACGCTGCCGAAGACCGTGTATTCCGGGGGAAGCTCGGAGTCCTTGTACACCAGGAAGAACTGACTCCCGTTCGTCCCCGGTCCCGCGTTGGCCATGGCAACGGTGCCCCGTGGGTACACGACCGGCTGCTGCAGCGCAGGATCATTCGATGCATATTGATTTGTAGGGTATTCATTAGCGAATTGATAGCCGGGCCCACCCGCTCCCTGGCCGGTGGGGTCACCACACTGCAGCACGGCCAATGTTGGCGCCGACGTCAACCGGTGACAAGGAGTGTTATCGAAGAACCCCTTCTGGGCCAGACTCGCGAAGTTGTTGACGGTGCAGGGCGCCATTCCGTTGTTCAACTGGATGCCGATAGACCCTTGGTTGGTCACCATGGTGGCGCTAACCTCTGTCGGCTCGGTCGGTATCTTTCCCGAATGAGGTGGGGTGACTTGTTTGACGGCGGCATCGGCGGTCGCCGAATAGGCGCAGTTCTCGCCGAGAGCGGCTGGGGGATTGAACGGCGGCAATGCGGCAGCGCCTGGCCCACTAGATCGCGGGACCATCGTGGTATTCGATACTGCCGTTGTCGATGGTCTGGTCGACGACGATGACGCTGGCCCGTGGTCGGTGTTGACGAAAGCCAGCACCACGATGACGACGATGGCGATCAAAGCGATTCCTGCGGCGATGCCTACCCACAGCGCCCTACTTGGCACGTATGGGCTTTGCAGGTCGTGCTGCTCCGTCCCTCCGCTTTCGGGCGACTCAACGACACCACCGGCCTTCAACGTCCTCGGCTGCGCGGTGACACGATCCCCTGTTCGGTGCGTCGGTGGGAGGGGTGCCTGCTCTGTCGGTGGGAGGGTTGGGGGGCGCTGTGTCGGTCGGGGAATGGGCTCGGTCATCGCTTCGCGCGCGGCGTCGGCCAACTCGATCGTTGTGGCGTAGCGCTGGCTTGGGTCTTTGGCCATACCGGTCGCAATGACCTCATCGACCTGTGGGGGCACATCCGGTCGGGTGGCCGAGGGTCGCGGCGGCGCGGTGTTGACGTGCGCAAACATGAGCTGGGCAGTGCTACCGGCAAAAGGTGGCTCTCCGGTCAGGGCTTCATAGAGCACGCAGGCCAGCGAATAGACGTCAGAACGGGCATCCTCTTCGATTTGGCTGTCGAGCCGCTCGGGTGCGATGTATTGGAAAGTCCCGATCATGTGGCCGGACTTGGTCATCCGGGTTTCATCGGCAGCATGGGCGATACCGAAATCAATCAGGTAGGCGAAGTCGTCGTCATCGAGCAAGATGTTGGAGGGCTTGATGTCCCGATGGAGCACACCAACGCGATGCGCGGCATGCAAGGCTTTAGCGACCTGGTCGATGATCCGCACCGCCCGGGCGGGATCCAGTGGGCCCCCAGCGAGCACGGTATGTAGATCGCGGCCCTTGATGAGCCGCATACTGACGAACAGGCGACCGTCGATCTCCCCATAGTCGTAGATCGGGACCGCATGCGGAGTATCTAACCGAGCGGCGGCGTGGGCTTCTCGGCGGAATCGCCGCTGAAAGTCCTCATCCTCAGACAGATTTGCAGGCAAGACTTTGATGGCGACGACACGGTCGGTGACGGTGTCATGAGCCTGCCACACTTCACCCATGCCGCCTCGGCCCAACAACTCGATCAGGCGGTATCGGCCGAACAGCGTCCCCTCCACGTCATCCCTCCCAGGCAAACAGTGGTCGGGGTAACCCTAAGCCGACGACAAGTCTTTGGAAGCTGAAGCAATAAATCGGGCAGACGTGCCCACATGTGTCGTTGAGGTTGCGTAGCCTCACCGCTGGCGGACCGGACACTGCCTTCGAGCCTGATAGCCGAAGCGAGCCAGCTAAATCGTCTTGTTGGAGGTCGTAAGATGAACAATGGTGTGCCTGACCGGATACTGAAGTACACCCTCGTTGATGTCGACGCGCAGCGAATCAGGTGGGTGCCCGAGCGCTGGACCGCCGCATTCGAAGGCCACGAGAGTGCCCACAGGAAGCTGGCTGCCCATTCAGAAACCGAGGGTGGAATCGCTCGCAAGTTCATCCACGACCAAGCCGGTGGTGATCCGATCGATATATTCCTGATGGCTATGGCGTGGGGATACAAACCGAAGGACTATGGGCCGCACCGCGTTCGGGAAGTCCTCGACGCCGATGGAGCGGAGGACAAGATCCGGTCGATCGTTACCATCACGAGGGCTGAAGGCGCCGGGCCTGGCTGGCACGCGCTCCTCAATACCCACAAGGTTGACGGCCTGAACATGTCCTTCGGTACCAAGCTGATCTACTTCGCCGGGTACACAACCGAGCACCGTCCACGACCGCTGGTGCTCGACGAGCGGGTCCGGAAAGCACTTAATGAACCAGATATTGCGCCGGGGACCGTGCCATCAAAGGGTTTGGTACACCAGGCCGACTACCTTCGTTACCTGGACCTGGCTGAGGAATGGGCAGCTGATCCGTCGTGGCAGCAGACGCCCGAAGTCGTGGAATATGGCCTCTTTGCCTTGTGACTAGGTTGGCCATCCGGGTGGATGCACGCGCCGAACGATCTGATGACTCTGATGTAGCACTTCTTTGCGGGCCGGACCGTCGGTACCCCTGCCTACGCTGCCCGACGTGCACTACGACTACGTTGTTGACCCTGGTGACGCTGCGGTTCAAGCCCTTCTGGCCCTCACCGCCGAGAACACCGACAACGATGAGAAGCGCGAAAAGCTGGTCGATGCCATCCTGACCGTCCCGCCGCTGACAGAGTGGCCACCTGAATCTCGGGAGAAGCTCTGGGAGACTTGCCAATTCATAAAGTGTCTCGGCAAGGATCTCAGAAACCCGTCTCTTTCGAGACTGTGATAGCCGTCGGCGCCGGGCAGCAGACGGCTCCGGCCTCCACCGTGGCGAGGCCGAGCCTCGCGTGGTTACCCGAAGCCGACACAAATTACATTTGGGGTTATGCCGCAGTCAGAGAAGTTGCCGCTGTCGCCGATGCTCGTTCAGTACCTCGTCGGACTATGCATGTTGAAGTGGGGAGGAGCAGCATCTGTGAACGCCGTCCTCGGCGACATGGTCCTCGATGAGGCAACGGGTACGCCACGCGACGTTGACGTGACTGTCACGCTCGACACTCCCGAGGGGGTGTACGCATTTATGGGCTACGAGGTTAAGCATTGGAAAAAGCCTCTCAACGCTTCCCACGTCGAACAGCTGGCGATGAAGCTCAAGGACATGCCAGCGGTGACCCATCGCGGCATCGTCTCGACATCCGGGTATTACAAGCCTGCGATCAGGAAGGCTGAGCACCACGGCATCGACCTATATGCAATCAAAAACTGGACCACACCACTTGAAGAGCAGTTCCCGGACCTGGCTCCGATGAAGGGTATTCCAGAGGAGGTCATTAGGGGTGGGCAGTTCCTTCTCACATGGCCAAAGCGGGACATCTGGCTGTCTGTTGATGCGCCTGAGTTCCATATCGAACAGAAAGCTCCGCTCTTCGACGCACACGGTCAGAGGCACTCGCACTATCCAGACTTCCTAACCTTTGCGGACGATATGGTGATGCGTTCCACCGACATATTGTGGCCGATAAAGCCGTTGAGGGATCGTGTCGAACCGCTCATACATGCGTTCCGTAGTCGCGGGACGTTGCCGATGCCGGAGGAGCCTCAATGGCCGTTTGGACATACGCTCGACGTCGCCCGCGATGAAGTCTACGTCCGTCTGCCTGACGACAAATTGCAGCGTGTAGATGCCGTAACCATCTCGGGTGAGCTTCGGTGGCAGTTTTCTCGATTCGTCTACTGCGCAATGGAGAAGGTGCCAACGGGCGAGATATTCGCTGGTGCGATAGTCTCAAATATTCCGATTCCGGGCCGCATGTGGGCAATAATCGTCCCGACGGAGGGACGTACGTTGGATGTAAGGACTGTTCAACTCACTCGGGATCAGCTTAACGCGATCCGCAATTTGGAACTGGCTGTGGCAGAAGATAACTCGCCTGATAACGACGGAGACCTCTAAGCCGGGTAGGCCAGGTGGGTCCCGAACTGCAGCCCGCAATGTTGATGGCCAGCGTGATTGCGATGAACCGAGATTATCGACTTGGTGGTTGCGTTTGTGGGACCCTCTCGAAGAGGTACCACCTGCTTTTGGGCTCGTTGTCGGTGGCACAAGTAGCACCAGGTCCACATCGGCGGGGGCTGTAACCGGCGGCGGTGGCGAGTGGAGGCGGGTACCCAATACGGGACGAGTGGCCACGAGTAGCTTCGTGGCTCAAAGGGTAACGAGGCAATGTCCCAGAAGCGCATTGAAAGACCGCGAGGTAAGTGACGGAGTTCAGTCCAGGTGCGAGACCACGATCTCAAGAGTCGTGCCGAGCGCCTCAGCGACATGCTGGAGTTCGATGACATCGAGTCGGCGTTCGCCCGACTCGTACTTGCTGACGAAAGATTGGGGGACGTCGAGCTTCTTGGCGACGTCTACTTGAGTGAGTCCGGCTTCCCGGCGCAGCTGCCGCAGCAATGTGCATAGCTGCTGGTACTGCTCCGAGTAGATGGATTTCTCCACTCGGCCAGCGCACCTTGCACCCAGGAATATCCCAATTTAGGATATTGATTCTCTTGGTTGTCAGGTCCGGTTAGGAACTTTCGGGTGGACGAAATGATTCACGCCCGTAAAAGGGCACTGACGCAGCCTATAGGCAGGGCTACGCGGACGGCCCGACCGAGATGACCCGGCTGCGATGGGGGCGGGGCTGGTGAGCACCAAAGCGAAATGGCTGCTCGCCGGTCTGGTCGCGGCGATTCTCCTGATAGGTGTCCTGTCCTGGTACAACTCACCCGGGCAGAAGCTGCACCGTTGCATTGCAGCCCAGGAGAACAACGGCAAGTGGTTCCCCGCCACTGTCAAATACGAACATTACCTCTTGGTCTCCTACTGCCAGGTGCACCTAGACAACTATGAGAGGTGACCGATGGGCAATGCGCCGAGATCGATGACGGTTGAAGCAGATGCCGTTGCGATAAGGATGACGGCAGTGGTCGCAGCCATGATCGGCGCGATGGCGTTAACGAGTTCTGCATCCGCTCATGCCATGCCGAACAACGAGATCGAAGCCGTATGCCGCCCAGGCAGTTTCACCTACGGTGCCCGCCAATTCCTGCAGTTCGCGGATGAACAAGGATTCTGCGCATCGTTCAAGGGCAACCCGATACTCATCGGCCAGTACTCGTCAATGGACGCTATGGGTGGGGATGCGGTGACCTATAACACCGGCAGCATGGCGACTCGCGACGACAACGGTAAGGTTTCGGCTTTCTTCTCTACCAAGGATCCCAGTGGGCAGTCCTTACAGCCCCTAGCTCAGTTTGGCTACACCGTTACGCACAGAGGGGGTTTGTGAAATGAAGGCGACGATAGCGAAGGGCTGCTGGCTGCTGACCAATTACCGCAGTAGCAGATCACTCCACCGCTTGCCGTTCCAATACCTTTGCTTCCCAGTACCAGCCGGGTCGGGGTACCAACCACGCTTAACTGCCCCGGGAGGTGGAGGCGGCGGTTGGCTTTACTGCACCGGCTGGCGGAGATAGAGGATCGGTTGCCATTGGTGACGGGCGCAGTTGGCGGGGGGGGATTCCCTTGGGATTGATCTCGGAGACGAGCGGGCACGTGGAGGCAAAATCGTGGCTGGTGAGTTGCGGGCCGCTGGTGGAATCGCGATCGATTGTAGATTGTGCGGCGCAGGGAATGTTGTACATCCAACCGCATCAGAATGGCAGTGTTGCGCATGCGGTAGCGTGACCGCGTATAGGCGGTGTCCACGTTGCAATAAGGCACTTCGTATCCCGGCGAACCTGATAAGTGCAGACACCCTGGTCTGGAAGTGCACCGGCTGCCGAAAGACGACGGGTCGGCGCCGGTGGCCAGCCGCACCGATTTCCGTATTCCCTGAAACCCCTAGTGAGTGGGCGCTGGCTCTCTACGGAGAGCGGTTGTGTGCAGCAATATCGGATCCTGGACGGCGAAGAATTAACGGCTCGATATTGTCGGCGACTGGCGTCTCTGGAATTACGACAGGCGATTGCACTGTGATATTCGACCGCGACTTCATGGCGGAGTTTGTTACGGTGATGATTGGGACCGTGTCCAACCAGCGTCGGCTCAATTACTCGGATATCACTTCGCTCCAGATCACCGGTCGCGGAGAATTTGTGACCACTTCAGGCGGAGGTTGGTGGGGCGGTGGCTTTGGTCTACGCGGCATCGCCGAGGGCGTCGGACTCGCCACGATTTTGAACGCACTCACAACCATCGAGCACCACCACATAGAAACGATATTCCACCTCAATTGGAACTCGGGGAGCGTGACCCTGCTCAACACGCGGCTGCCGCCCGCCCAATGGGCAACGCTCTTGGCGCCCGTGGTCCAGCAAATAGAAGCGGCGCATCAGCAACCCGCGATTACCGCGCAGGTGCAACACCAACTGACCGCCGACGAGAAGTTATGTCCATACTGCGCGGAGACTATCAAGGCAGCAGCCATAAAGTGCCGCTACTGCGGCTCCAATCTGTAGCCCTGTGAATCTTCACGAGGTAGACGTGCAGCCCGTTATGGCTAAATCGCACCTCATAGACCCAGGGCCCGGATCTCTCGGGTGCCTGGGCAATTACCAGCGTTGGCACCCGCGCTTGACATAATTTGTCATTGGATTGTGATTCGGTCTGATTCGCATTTGGATTTGCGTACGTGATAACCGATTCGCCTCAGTCAGTCTTCGTCGGCGCAGTCACTAATCGAAACCATCCCGATAGGCGTATGCGGTACTCGGTCGGTGGCCGTCTGCGAGTAAGGGGGTGGGTCACCGCGCAGCCTGGCCTGAACTTCGGGCCACCTCTCTTCTGGGATGAATCTGCGCATCGCGTCGATCATTCGACCGATCTGGACATTCATCTGGGCGACGTCGATCTCGTCCACTGCCTGGCGTAATGCCTCGGCGAGCTTGAGGGCGGCCGCCATACCGTCGCGGTAGCTCACCTGGGTCTCCTCATCGACCAAGGTCGCATAACCCTTCACCATCATGGTTTCGAAGAAGGCCATCGGCGTGATGGCCGTGGCAACACCCTCGATGAAGTCGATGCTGTTTTCCTTAGCCCGACGTTCGAGGATTTCCCGGTACGCAGCGCGGGCAACGTGCTGGACTGGGAAATGCCGAGCAGTGTGGTTACGGATTGAATCGGTGCTCACCCGATCACGTTTGTCGAGGGTGGCATTCGCGTCTTCGAGGGCGCGCAAGATCATGGCGTAGCTGGATCCGGTCGCCAGCAAGTCGTTGACTTTTTTCCGAACTTCGTCGTTTCTGCACACCCGGCATCGCGGCTCGATATGGAACCCATCGATGCTCGGGGCCAGCTCCATTGACTTGTCGACAACGTCGCCGACCGTCTCCATCACGGACACCGCCATGTCTCCTCCATTTGGAATCGCGCATTGTGGTCTTTTCTCGGTACTTCCCTGCACTTATTGGGCGCGCCGTGGGCTGTCTCAGACAGGGTTGAAAGCAAGCTTTGGCCAACCGAATTCCCGAGCCGAGCTGGCTATCGACGCCGACCGCGATACCGGTGACGACCAGACCGTCGTGCCGAGGTCTTCATTAGACGGCGGGTTCCCGGTGACCACGGTGGACAGGGATATGCCTGAGTGGCTCCCGATCCGTCAATCCCACGTGAATTGACAGAGGGATGCGCGGTTGTAGGGTTACAGCAGCTCAGGAGGGGTGGCGATGTCTTCAGGTTCTGGTTTTCGCCGGTCTATCACACGCGAGCATGGGCTCGCGGGTGGCTATGCTCACGATGGGGCTGATCAGCTACCCCGGGAGCCGTTGGCGGTGCGATGCAGCTGCGCTACATAAGCGTCCCGCTGCTGATCGGCGAGGCTGGCGGTGACCCCTGGGCGATCAACCAAAGCCTGCAAGCGGGGCGCCCGGCCCAGATTTCTGACTTGGCGCAGGCGTTTCACGCTGCAGGCCGGTCCACCGCAGAGTCCAATGCAGCCTTCGACGAAGCCCGTCGCCGCTTCGAGGCGGCCTGGAACCGGGAAAGCGGGGAGAATCCGATCAATGATTCCGCCGAAGTTCAGCGCACCGCCCAGGCGCTCGGTGCACAGTCCGAACAGCTACCCAAGATCGGTGCCGATCTGGAAAACATCGCCGCCGCCCTGGCCGAGGCCCAGCGAACCGGCACAACCCTGATCTCGACCCTAGAAAGCCAGCTGCAGCAGCTCGACAACGAAATCGGCGAAGCGGTGGAAGAGGAGAAAGACATCCACCTCACCGAAGGATATCGGCGGGCGCTTGAGGCGCTGATCGCCAGTCTTGAACAGAAAGCCATTGACGACACCAGAGCGGCGCTGGGCCAACTCAATTCGCTCCGCGACGGCTACTCCGCATACCTGCAACGAGCAACTGCGACTTTGCGCACCGACGGGTATGCAGACGACGGCCTTCTGCGGGGGGTGGACGCGGATACGAAGATTCCGCCACCGGGCACCAGCGCTGAGGACGTGCACAAATGGTGGACGTCGCTGACACCGCAGGAACGCCAGCACCTCATCGCTGAGCATCCCGAAGAACTTGGCAATCTCAACGGCGTGCCTGTCGCCGCCCGCAGTGACATCAACGAGGCCGTAATGAACGACGACCTTCACCGGGTGGAAGACATCGCCAAGAACAATGGCGTCTCGCCCCAAGACGTACTCAACGATCCGGGCAAGTATGGGCTGTCCCCGACGGCGATCATGCGCTACAACAACGCCGTCCAGGCAAGGAACGGTCTGGCTACCGACTCAAAAGCTGTGGACGCATTCGGTCGTCATCCACCGCTGTATTTGCTGAAGTATCAGCCTGAGGCTTTCGGCGGTGAGGGGTCCGCAGCTATCGCGATGGGCAACCCCGACACCGCAGCCAACACCGCCGTCTTGGTCAAGGGACTGGGCTCCGGCGTACGGGAAGGCACGCTGTCCAACCCCGACGGGGTGCGCCTGTATGAGGAGTCCACCCGCGCTGATTGGGGCAGGGAGACCGCTGTGGTGATGTGGGTTGGATACGACGCGCCGAATACCGTTGCGGACCCGGGTCTTTATGAGCCGAACATGGCTCGCACCGGAGCCCAGTCGTTGGCCGCCGACGTCAACGCGTTGCCGGTCACCCACCTCGGCGCACCATCGCACATGACCGTGGTCGGCCACTCCTACGGCTCCACCGTCGTCTCCGATGCGGCGGCCGCGTACGGCATGCGCACCAACGATGTGGTACTGGTGGGCTGCCCGGGCACCGACCTGGCGCATTCGGCGGCCGACTTCCATCTGGCGCCCGGCGGGCATCTCTACGTCGGGGCGGCCTCAGGCGATGCGGTGACCTGGTCGCCGGGTCATGTGACAGGGCCGGGCCTGATCGGTCCAACTCTGGGCGGCCTCGGGGACGATCCCTCGGTTGACGGTTTTGGCTCCACTCGATTTCAAGCCGAAAACCCTCAATACACTGGTAATCCGATCTTCGATCATTCTCATTATTTCGACAAAGGTTCGGAGTCGTTGTTCGCCATGGCCGATGTGGTTTCGGGGCACGGTGATGCGCTGCAGCACGACGGCCTGACCGCACACCATCGCGGCGAATACGGGCTTCCGGAATGGGTCGACCCGGAAGCGTGGCGATCAGCGACTACCGGACATACCCACAGCGCGCCAACGGGGTAACCGCAAACCGCTACTACATCAGGGCATGGGGAAGGAAAGTGACGAGTGTGGACTTTGACAGCCAGGATCGCCATCGGCGCGGTAAGCATTGGCTTCGCTCTCAGTGGGTGTGGTGAGAGCGTGAGTCACCCGATGCCCCCGGCGCAGGCCCGCGCCCAGGTCGTCGACGCCGCTCGCGACATCGTCAACGCCCTGCACGCCCAGGTGACCGAGGCGACGTTCTCTTACGAATCGTGTAATGACCAGGGAGAGGCACCATTTCGCGGTGTTGTGAACGTCTCGTTCTGGATGCCTGGTGTCGCGCATAACCAATCCGCCGACCCGCAGGCGGTGATCAAAGGCCTGGTCGCTGATGGTTGGAGCACCGATTCTGATTTCAAATCCCATGGGCCGACGCTGAAGAAGAACGGCGTAAACGTAATCCTGACGATTGCGCCGCAGCCTCCGCCTTCGATCAGCCCTGTCCGTCACGTCGGGGCCGATATCAACGGCGAATGCCGCGACACATCCGACCACCGCACCGACGGCTCCACAGCGCCAGTCGATATCAGCAAGGAAATCCAGCCCTGATATTGATAGCGGCCGGGCCCCGCTCCAGCGCCCGGTTCGATCAGTTGGCCGAGTAGCGCAGCCTGTAGTCAGCAAATAGTAAAGGCGCATCGATCCAGACTGGCGCCGCCCGAGGAGAGCAGGGGGTCCGACCAACTATCCAGGCATTGGTTTTGGCCGATCTGTTTCCCAGCGGCGCCGATGAAGTGTTTTCACACCCCTCAGGCATCTGGTCAGGACGGGAAGCCCGGTCAGCTGGCGGCGTTGATCGAGTAGAGCATCCGCGCCAGCGCTCGGCCTAAACGATTAAGGTTCACCGTGCCCAACAAGATCCTGAGCGGGCTCGATGCTCTTGACGCCGTCAAGACTTGAAAGCGAATTCGCAGGTAACGGGCGGGACGCAGACGCATTGGGTCGGAACGAAAGCGCAGATAGATCCGCATTCCCCCTGGTCGAACAGGGGTTCGAATCCCCTTAGCTCCACCGATAAACACCAGCTGGGCATTCACGGTCAGCTGGATCCGGCCGTTGGTTGCCCGGTACGCCGGCGGTATGGAGCAAATTCAATCGGCGCCGCCGCCGTGCGGTGCAGGTCGTGTCTCACGTCTTTGACATGCCCTTGACCGGAGCGCCGCGTTCAGTAACCGACAGCGATACGTTCATCCGGCGGCGCAGCATTTCGAAGTCGGACACCCGCAACACGAACCACGCCGCGGCTGCATTCGCCGCGCGGCCACCAGCTGGCGCCTGCGACGTTCAGTGACCAGATTGACGACCAATAAGCGCTGCCCTGTCGATTTGTGCGTCGGTCGGAGTAGGTTCCGATTGGATTGGTTTACCCGGCCGGTCAGTGGGGTATGTCATTGGCCCCGACGCTCTGCAGGAGTACGGGGTGACCAAGGAGCCGAGCAGTGTTCGGAGCCGAAGTACGGGGCGCAAGAGCGCCCGAATATTGCTGCCGCAGTGGGCACGACTGGCGCCGATCGGCGCACCGTCACAGTGGCATTGAGGCGTATCTGCAGCGCCGACGACATCGGCAGTGGCGCAGTCGCGGTTCCTAGCGCTCGGTGGCGTCAGCGACTAGGCGAACGCAGTCAATCGCCCGATGATGCTATGCGCGAATCGGGTAAAGGGTTCGATATCGTTCGCACGCCGCTGGATGCGTCATGCGCTGGCCTATCGACGTGGACGCTAACGTGGCTTCGCCGAACTGTGGCCGATGTCGTGCGCAATCTCCGCGCGACCCGCACGGAACCGACACCAGCAGTCGGCATTGGCCACATGCGTCAGACCTTGTGATGATGCCGCATCTCCACCCGGCGGCAGTGCTGCACACCATTTCGCGGAAGCCGCTGGTGGTCAATCGAGGCAACGAAACGTCATGGAGGGTCTTGACCCAATGCTGTCTAAACACCGGAGGTAACACCGACAAGCTTACCCAAATGGTTTACAGCGGCAGTGCAAGCAGTTGCTGCATGTGCATTCGGTCGAGCGGGCCGCGACCATCCCCAGCTGAATTGCAAAGCCGTTAATAGCAAGCCTCGATGACGACACCGCTTGCCACCAAACCGGTTTGAGATCCGTCGCACATTGGTGACGACGGAGGTTTAAGACGCCCTGCGGTTGCTACAATTTAAGGTCAGCCGCAAAGTTGTTGAGAACAAAGGATATTCACGATATACTCGCCCTGTGGCGTTGATATGTGCGCTGTATCCGGTTGGCGGCCAAGCATTGTCACGACAGGCGGGCACGTGACTCAGTCAAACAATATGGAGCGAGCCACGTTTCGCCGTCATCTGGGACGGGTAAGTCGTGTGGGCCAAAGAGAACAACTCGCATGCTGTCCCGGCAAGGGGGGGTGGTGGTGATGGATTTCGGTTTATTGCCGCCAGAGATCAATTCCGGTCGTATGTATGCCGGTCCCGGGGCGGGACCGATGCTCGCGGCCGCAGCGGCGTGGGATGGGTTGGCAGCCCAGCTGCACTCCATGGCGGGTTCCTACGGGTCGGTGATCTCCACCCTGACCGCTGGGTGGCGGGGTCCATCGTCGGCCGCGATGGCAGCCGCGGCCGCGCCGTATACGGCGTGGATGAGCGCCACCGCTGCCCAGTCTGAGCAGACCGCTACCCAGGCCAGAGCCGCGGCAGCCGCCTATCTGACCGCGTTCGCAGCAACGGTGCCACCACCGGTGATTGCGGCCAACCGTGCGCAGTTGATGGCACTGATCGCGACCAATTTTCTGGGGCAGAACACCCCGGCGATCATGGCCACCGAGGCCCAATACGCCGAGATGTGGGCCCAGGACGCCGCCGCGATGTTCGGCTACGCCGGCTCTTCTGCGACCGCCTCCTCGGTGACCCCGTTCAGCCCGCCACCGCAGGCCACCAATCCGGTCGGGGTTGCCGGCCAGGCTGCTGCGGTCGCCCAAGCCACCGGGACGGCGGCCGGGACGCATGCTCACGCGCTGCCACAATTGATGTCTGCGGTTCCGCAGTCACTGCAAAGCCTCGCAGCGCCTGCTGCGGCTGATCCGCCCGCCGCGGCGGCTCCGCTGTCGTCGCTGCTCTCACTCGACCAGTTGCTCATTGGTCCGTTAGGGCCCACCTCGCTGTACGGCATTGGCGGCGGCCCGTATCTGTTAGGTCTGGCAGGTTATCTGCTGCCCCAAAACGGGGCGAACCTGACCAGCGCGGCCGAAAGGCTCGAAAGGGACCGGTTGAAGTCGGGGCTGGGCCCCGGCCTTGGTTTGGGGGCGCGTGTGGTGGGCGAAGCAGGTGGACCCGGAGTCTCGGCGGGAATGGGCCGTGCCGGCTTGGTCGGGGGTCTCTCGGTGCCGCAAGGTTGGGCCGCGGCCGCCCCGGCGGTGCGGCCGGTCGCCGTAGCGTTGCCGCAAACGACTCTGTTTACCGCGCCAGCGGCGCTCGCAGCAAACGGTCAGGGAAGCCTGTTCAGCAATATGGCTTTGTCGAGTTTGGCCGGACGCGCCATGGCCGGTAACGGTGCTACCGCTGCCCGGCCCCTCAGCGTATTCGGCGGCGCTGGCTGCGGGGGGCCGGCCACGACGGCCACCATCATCGTGATACCCGCCGACGACGCGGAGGAATAGCTGCACTTGCCGCGGACTGCCGGCCCTGACCTGAAATTTTGGAGACGTTAGATGACCTTCGACCGCCAGATCGACTTCGGCCCCGCCAGCAGAGGCTCGGCGGCCACGGCGTTGCAGGCCGAACGCAGGGTGACGATCGTTCGCAAACTGATTGTCGCTCGGGCGTTTGCAGACAGTGCCGGATCAACAACAGCGATGCGTTTATACCGCAGCGCACCTTTCGGTCCGCTGTGGGCAACACCATGGGCCGACTCCGACAATGTGCTCGGCTCGAGCCCGGTCTCAAACCACGACATAGGAAGGACACCTGTTGGTGGGAACTAAACAGCCGGAAATGTTGGCGGCGGCGACCATGCGTACACCGAGGCCGCTGACACGGTTGCGAACGGCTAAGGGGCAGTGATGGATTTCGGAATGTTGCCGCCTGAGATCAACTCCGCTCACATGTATGCCGGTCCCGGGTCAGGGTCGATGCTGGCTGCCGCGACGGCGTGGGACGGGCTGGCCGCCGAGCTGCACTCGGCGGCGGCGTCCTACCGGTCGGTGATCTCCGGACTGATTGCTCGGTGGCAGGGTCCGTCGTCGGCGACGATGGCGGCCGCGGTCGAACCGTACGCGGCGTGGATGAGCGCCACCGCCGCGCAGGCCGAGCAGGCCGCCACTCAGGCCAGGGCGGCAGCGGCCGCCTACCAGACTGCGTTTGCGGCGACGGTGCCTCCGCCGGTGATCGCGGTCAACCGCAGTCAGCTGGCGTCACTGGTGGCGACGAATGTTTGGGGGCAGAACACGCCGGCGATTGCGGCCACCGAGGCGCAGTACGAGGATATGTGGGCCCAAGACGCCGCCGCGATGTACGGCTATGCCGGTTCCTCGGCGACCATCGCCCGGCTGACACCGTTCAGCCCACCGCCGCAGACCACCAACGCGGACGGCCCTGCCGGCCAGGCCGCTGCGGTCGCCCAAGCCACCGGGACTTCCGCCGGCACGAACGCACAATCGATGTTGCCGCAGCTGATGTCGGCGACGCCGCAAGCGCTGCAAAGCCTCGCAGCGCCCGCGGCCGCTGATCCGCCGTCGCCGCCATCATTGACGAGTCTGCTGACCGGCCTGAATTCATCCCCGTTGGCGCTCGCCGCCGGGAACATTGAGTTCATCGCCAAAGGAGCCACCCCGGCTAGCGACGCGATGGTCAGCAACAGCGTGGCCTTGGTGGCAGCGGCGCGGACCATCAATGACAGGGCGGTCGAACTAGAGGGTCCGCTGTTCGCGCAGCTTGGTGCGGGCACGCGCGTGTTGGGGGCAGCGGGCCTGGCGGCGGGCGGGTCGACGGTGTCGGCGGGCACCGGTGGCGCGGGCCTGGTGGGGGCGTTGTCGGTGCCGCCGAGCTGGGCCGAGGCCACTCCGACGATAAGGTTGGCCGCCACCGTGTTGCAGGGCACCAGCGCGGCCGCCGCCCCAGCGGTCGCGGACAGCGCGGGAACCCTATACGGCGAAATGGCCCTGGCAGGCTTGGCCGGAAACGCGCTGGGCGGCACCGTTCCCCGTGCGACAGCCGGAAACGCCGCCCGAGGAGTAGGCCGCCCCGACAAGGACAACAAGACGCCGGACAAACTCAGGCGTGTCCTCGCAGAACTGTCGCAGAAGCCCGAGTCGGTGCAGCACTGGCACACCGACAAGGAGCACCTGGAGAGCCTCTTGGACCAGCTGTCGAAGAAACCGGGCGTGCACGCGGTGCACTTGTCCTCCGCCAACAGGTCCAAACCCACGCCACCCCAGGCCAAATGGGGATAGCTAGAAACGGAGAGCCAATGTCTTTCGTGACCACACAACCGGAGCTGCTGGCCGCCGCGGCCGGAGATTTGCAGGGTATCGGCTCGGCGATGTGGGCCGAGAACATGATCGCAGCAGCCCCGACCACAGGCGTGGTTCCTGCTGCGGCCGATGAGGTATCAGCGCTAACAGCGACACAGTTTGTCGCGCACGCCCAGATTTACCAGGCGATCAGCACCCAAGCCGCCGCGATTCACGAAATGTTCGTGAACACGCTGGCGACCAGCGCTGGTTCGTATGCGGCCACCGAGACCGCCAATGCGATCGCGACCGGCTAGCAAAACGTATTGGCCGAAGCGACTTTGAACGAACGAGATTGCCATGCCGGGTTTTTGGGCAGTGAGCCAACATGTCGGTTCTACTCAACGCAGTGGCGTTATTCATAACCGGGTGCTGGTGGAAACGCAGAGGAGCGCCAGTGCTACGGCTGCTGCCGCTGACACACCCAACATTGCACTCTGCGCGCGGTGTCGGCACCGATCGTCTCCCGATGCGGGAAAGCGGTTCGAGGCCAAGCTTATTTCCGCCACCTGATGGCCGGTTCGTAGCGACGGTCCTGGCGGCATAGCGGTCTGACCTCAAACTTCTGCCCGGGGGATGAACCGGATGAAGGGCAAGTGGTGTCCGACAGCGCGAAAGTCTGCGTCTGATCCGTCGACCGAGAATCCGAGTGCGCGGGGAAGCATGTACTTGGCCGCACGGCGATGCCGTGACGCATACCGTAGGAAGACCTGTGCTCCCTCCTCCCCCGTGAGCGGCATGGCGGTCACGGGTATCGTTCGACCCCCCACCTGGATGGTGACGTCGGGGGTGTGCAGAATGTTGCGGTACCACGCGGCGGTAGGTCCCCACCCCGAGGCGACGACATAGCTGTCGCCGTCGTGCTCGACGACCTCGAGGACGGTCCGTCGGGGCTTGCCGGAGACACGGCCGATGTGGTTGAGCAGTAGAAGGCGGCTCCCGAACACCCACCCGAGCCTGAGCCGATACAGGTGGATAGGAATCCGAAACAGGAACCGCGTTAGTCCGGCCGGTGGCTGAACGTTCTTGACAATCTTCACGATTGGCTACCTGCGGCTCATCGTTTTTCTGCGGTGACGAGCAGGTACTCCCACTGCATGACACCGTCACGGAGGTGGTGCTGGGCGAGTTCGACGAGTTGGGCGTCGAGGGTGGCGGTAAGCACGGAATTGCCGCTGATGTTGCGGTAGGCGTTGATCGTTGGGCCGTAATGGGTTTTGAAGTACTCGTGGACTGCCTGGGCGCTGCCGAACCGGTCCACCCGCAACGTATCCCGCTGGGTGCTGATATCGCTGACTCGATTCCCGAGCAGCCCAACCACATAGTCCTCACGTCCCCACAGCGCCGCCGGTGGCACGCCTGGCAACATGATCGGCCTGATAGTGGTCAGCATCTGGCCGAAAAATCCTTCATGTGTCCAGCTGATCAGACCGATAGTGCCACCGGGCCGACAGACCCGGACCAGTTCGTTGGCCGCGAGCTGATGATGCGGTGCAAACATGACGCCGATCGCGGAGATCACCGTGTCGAACTCGCCGTCAGCGAACGGTAGGGCTTCGGCGTTGGCTTCCCGCCACTCGAGCGTGACGCCCTGTTGGGCAGCTCTTTTCCGGGAGCGCTCCAGCAGCTCCGGTGTGAGGTCGGTGGAAACGACGGCAGCGCCCGTTTTGGCGGCCGGGATCGAGATGTTGCCTGATCCCGCGGCGACGTCAAGCACCCGATCGCCGGGGCCAATGCCAGTGGCGCCCACCAGAACCTGGCCTAAAGGGGCCATCACCTGCTCAGCCATCAGCGCGTAGTCGCCCAGCGCCCACACCGCACGATGGTCGCTCGCCAATGTGTGGTCTTCGCCTGTGGCGGTTTCGATATCCATCCTGGCCTCCAAAGAAAAGTGAGAGGGATCGTCTACCGCGACGTCGTTGTCGGCGCGACAGCGCGTGGCGAAACCCTTACGGAAGAATGCCGTGGGGCCGATAGTATTACTAGGAAATAATTGCTGTCTATTATTGTATGCACTTGCTACACTATTCTGATCGCAGCGTCTGTGATCTACGGAGAACGTCGACCGGCTCGGACAAGGGAAGCACCCATCGAAAACACGACGGCAACCGATGAGTCACTCGATGCCATCACCGGCGCGTTGCTGACCGCATCACGGCTGCTAGTGGCGATCTCTGCTCATTCGATCGCTCAGGTCGACGAGACCATCACGATTCCGCAGTTCCGGACCCTGGTGATCTTGTCCAATCGAGGTCCCGTCAATCTCGCCACGCTGGCTGGCGCGCTTGGCGTGCAACCGCCGGCCGCCGGCCGGATGGTCGACCGACTCGTCGGCGCCGGCCTGATTGATCGCCTACCGCACCCGACCTCTCGCCGTGAACTGCTGGCCACCCTGTCCCCGTGCGGACGTCAGGTCATGCGGCAGGTCACTACGCATCGGCGCAGCCAGATCGCCCAGATCGTGGAAAAGATGCCGTCGCAGGAACGGCTCGGACTCGTGCGTGCGCTGACCGCGTTTACCGCCGCCGGGGGTGAGCCCACCGCTCGCGTCGACACGGACTTATAGGTCAGCTCATGTGCAGACGGCGAACTGAACGGAAAAAGACGGCAGCTGATCCGGTGCGGCTACCGCGATCGGTATCCCGTGCGGCGGGGCGGGTGGCCGGTTGGTCGCGCGCGAACCGATTCGGGATGTTCTGTGCGGCGATCGTAGTAGGGATTGGTTCAGGGCTCGGCGCGGTGGCGTTTCGATACCTGATCTATGGCTTCACCTGGCTAGCGACAGGGCACAACTCGTTTGGCCGGCAGGGTTGGGTCGCCAGCGACCACCTGCCCTGGCTCGGGGTTGGGTTCTTTGTGGTCATCCCGGTCGTCGGTGGGTTGCTGTACGGGCCGTTGATTTCCCGGTTCGCCCGCGAGGCTCGGGGCCACGGCGTGCCAGAAGTCATGATCGCGGTGGCGGAGAACGGCGGTCGCATCCGTCCGCGGGTGACGATGGTGAAAGCACTCGCCTCGGCTCTGTGCATCGGCACGGGCGGGTCGGTTGGCCGAGAAGGTCCGATCGTGCAGATCGGCGCGGCGCTGGCGTCCAGTCTGGGCCAGTGGGTCAGGATGCCGGAGAACCGGCTGCGGGTGCTGGTAGCTTGCGGCGCCGCCGGCGGTATCTCGGCCACGTTCAATGCCCCAATCACCGGGGTATTTTTCGCCATCGAGCTGATCCTGCGGGAGCTCTCCGTCGAGGCGATCTTCACCATCATGCTCTCGGCGATGGTTGCGGACGTGATCGCTCGGGTCTTCTTCGGCTCCGCCCCCTTCCTCACTCAGCTCCCCGCCGGCATCGAGCTGGACCATATCGCCAACTATCTTTTGGTGGCCCTTCTCGCAGCGGTCGCCGGACTGATCGGGGTTGTCTTCAAAAACGTCTTATACAAGACCGAGGATTTGTGCGACCGGGCGTGGCGTCACCGTTCGGATTGGGCAAGGCCGGCAGTTGGCGGGATCGCGCTCGGGGTTCTGCTCCTGGCGGTGCCGCAACTGTACGGGGTCGGCTACCCGGTGCTGTACGCCGCCTTCGCCGGCCACTATGCACTCTGGTTTTTGGTGATCCTCGCCGCGGGCAAGATGTTGGCCTGCAGCCTGACCATCGGCATCGGCGGCTCAGGCGGTGTGTTCGCGCCGTCGCTGTTCGTCGGTGCTACTTCCGGCATGGCCTTCGGGCTAACCGTCCACCAGTTGATCGGGCCGGGGGTCGGGGAACCCGCCCTCTACGCAATTGTCGGAATGGGCGCTGTCTTCGCTTCCGCGGCACGCGCCCCGCTCACCGCGCTGGCCAGCACCGTCGAAATGACCGGCGACTTCACACTCACCCTGCCGGTCATGCTGGCCGTCGCCGTCGGCACGACGGTGTCTCGCGCACTGTCCTACGGCACCATCTACACCACGAAACTGCTGCGTCGCGGTATCGACATCGACCGGCCGACTTCCACCCATGCGTTCGCCGATCTCACCGCCGCTGACGCCATGCACCGGTTCACCGTTCCGGTGGATCTCACCTGCGACGTAAACCCGCGCCGGGACTGGACAACCTTGTTCGGCCCCGTTACCCGCATTCGCGAACCACAGGCGCTATTCACCAACGACAGCCTCGCTCAAGCCCTGCGACAGCTCGTCCTCTACGGCCGTGACGGCCTACCGGTCATCGACACCGACGCCCGGCACGTCCAGGGCTGGTTGACCAACCAGAATGTGCTGCGCGCGGTTGGCACCCACCTCGCCGATGTCCAACCCCACATAGCCGCCAGTCACCAGGTCGCCGAGTGGGCCAACCCGAAAGCCGGAGGGGCCGAACATGATCCGCGCAGCCAGCTCGCCGGGTACCACATCGTCGAACGCACGCTCGGACCCGACTCGTCTGCCGTCGGCCGTACCCTCGGTGAACTCGACTGGCCAGCCGGTCACCTCCCTGTGTCGATCCTCCACGACCGCCAGCTCGTCGAGGCCGACCCAACAGTCCGGCTCGCCAAGGGGGACCGCATCAACATCCTCGTCCCTGCCGTCGACAACACTAACGTCGACAGCACTAACGTCGACAGCACCGACATCGGGACCACCGACCCCACGGTGATTGGCAACCCAGGTGCAGCGGGTCGACCGACGCGGTAATGAGGCCCGAGGCCCTATGTCGATCTGGATGGGCAGGGGCCCGATCACTTTGGTAGCAAGGCCACTCAAGCGACACCAGCACCCGGTTAGGCCGTTTCGCCTCGGCTTTCTTACGGGTTCTCCTGCACGACGCATTGCACAACCCCGTTGGCCACGCGCGTGTCAAAGCCCGTCCGGGCTATTTTCTGTGCTTCCGCGGCGGGGGAGACACCGGATTTGAGATCCATCTCGATGAGTCCGACGAGCTGCAAATTTTGCGGGTCTGGTTGGGCCAGCGGGACTTCCTTGATGTTGCCCACGCAGCGGCGGTAACCGCTGAGGTCAGCGTGAGCGGGCGACGCCCCCATGAGCACAACCGGGGCGAATAACAGGACGGCGGTGGGCATGCCGGCCGCCGCGGCGACATAGGTGGAACGCATGCTTCGATAGTATCGCCGAGCATGCCGGAGGCAAAGGAAAATCGAGGCGCCCGCGCGGTGAGATGCCTTGCTGCGCAAGGGACTCCGTTTGGCAATTGGATTGCGGCGCAACGCTTTAGCGCTTTGCTGATCGCCAACGCTGCCTGGCGTAGGGCGAGCCCAAAACTGATGCGCTGCCAAAAATTTGCTGAACATTCGGTAAGACCGCGTGGCGGGGCGGGATTAGCCACGGTGCCGGCTCTAATGTCGAGCCGATGAGCACCAAGTACTACCTGCAGAAGGTACCGGTCGAGTCCGTCCAGCCGGGCTTTTCGCTGGCCGTTCACCGTGACGGCGACTACCGCCTGTTCCAGGTGGAATGCACGCAGATGTCCCGGCGGGCCGGCCGGCCGGTGATGTTCACGCTCACCTCGGAGCCCGTCAACGGCGGCGATCCATGGGTGGTGGAGTGCGAAGAGGGCACCCCCGTCGTCCGGATCGTCGGCGTCTGCAAAGCCGCCTCCTGATCACAAACACCTTTCAGCCGGGCTTGCCGGCGGCAACGAACTGCAACGCGCGCTGCGTCTGCTGTTTGACGTCGACCAGCCCGGCCGACGAGAACAGGTCGACAAAGGCCGTCCGGTCGAACATCGTGAGCCCGATCGCGCGCGCACCGACGGTCAGGGCCTGCCTGATCGGGGCGACCTCGCGGGCGTAACTGGTCAGGATCGCGATGTGGCCCCCCGGCTTGAGCACCCGGATCATCTCGCGCGCGACCCGAAACGGTTCGGGCATCAGGTACAGCGCACCGAAACAGCAGACGGCGTCGAACGTTTCGTCGCCGAACGGCAACTTGCGGGCATCGCCGCGGACATAACACGTCTGCGGCCCGCTGTTGTCCAGCACGGCCCGGGTCAGCATCGGCGCGGAGATGTCGAATCCGACGGCCAGGCCGCCATCGGGCAGTTCCTCGGCCAGCGGCCCGGTGAAATTGCCTGGGCCGCAGGCGACGTCGAGCAATCGCCGCGCGGTGGACAGGCGCAGGGCCGACGCGGCGCGATGCTGCTCGGCGCGGTGGGTGACGCCGCTGGCAAGGTAGAAAGCGGTCGGGCGCCACAGCCGCTCGTACACGGTGGCAACGAACGGGCTGTTCATGGCGCGCTGGGCGACGGTGGGAACCGGGGCGCTCGTCGATTCGCCCAACACGTCGAGGAAACCGTGCCGCAGGACGGCGGGCTCGTCGAGGAGATCACGGGTCAACTCGACCGGATCCTGACTCATCATGCTGCTTTCGTTGGGCGGCGCGGGATGACGCCGTCAGGCTAGTGGGCGGTGTCACCGGGCCGTTGGCCCGGGTGCGGCCGGGCTCCGCCCGCAGCGATCCTTGCCGGGGCCCGAGCCACCTCATAACCTGAGCTGGCGCGGTAGACGACGGCGACAAAGGGCTGGTCATGGCAAAACGGTCATCGGGACTCGAGGTCCAGTGGCCGGATTGACCGGTGCGCGGGTGGAAGAGCTGGCGGCGATGGACATCTTCGAGGGATGTCCCACCGAGGAGCTGGCCCCGCTGGCGGCGTCCGTCCAGCCGCTGCGCGCCGCGGCCGGCCAGGTGCTGATGCAGCAAGGGGAGCAGGCGGTTTCGTTCCTGCTGATCTCGTCGGGCACCGCCGAAATCAAACACACCGGGTCGGACGGCACGGTAACTGCCGGGGAGGCATCCGCGGGGACGATCGTCGGCGAGATCGCCCTGCTGCGCAACCGTCCCCGGATCGCGACGGTCACCACGGCCGAACCGCTGACCGGCTGGATCGGCGACAACGACGCGTTCACCAGGATGGTGCACATCCCCGAGGTGCTGCCGCGGCTGCTGCGCACCGTCCGCCAGCGCCTCGCCGCGTTCATCACCCCGATCCCGGTGCGCGTCCGCGACGGAACCGAGTTGCTGCTGCGCCCGGTCCTGCCCGGCGACGACGAACGCACGGTGCACGGCCACATCCAATTCTCCAGCGAGACGCTGTATCGCCGGTTCATGACGGCCCGCCTGCCCAGCCCGGCGCTGATGCATTACCTGTCCGAGGTCGACTACGTCGACCACTTCGTCTGGGTGGTGACCGACGGCAGCGACCCGGTGGCCGACGCGCGCTTCGTGCGCGACGAGGCCGATCCGGCGAGCGCCGAGATCGCGTTCACGGTTGCCGACGCCTACCAGGGCCGGGGGATCGGTAGCTTTCTGATCGGCGCGCTGTCCATCGCCGCACGCGTCGACGGGATCGAAAAGTTCTCCGCGCGAATGCTTTCCGACAATCTGCCGATGCGCACCATCATGGACCACTACGGCGCGGTGTGGCAGCGCGAGGACGTCGGCGTCATCACCACCGTCATCGACGTGCCGCGCCGGCGCGACCTGCACCTCAAGCGGGACATGGCCGAGCGGATCGAGCGCGTCGCCCGCCAGGTGATCGAAGCGGTCGGCTGATAGGAACGGGCATGCGGCCGTTCTGGATTGGCGTGGTGCTCGCCCTGCTGATCACCGCGTGCGTTCATTCGCGCGCGCCGAAACCGCCGGGCCCACCCTCGTCGTCGGCGCACGCCGCGGCCGTCAACCCCGCCAACATCAAGCGGGTGGTGCGCGACCTGCCGCCCAACTACGAGGTCAGCACCGGCATCCCCGGCGCGGCCTCGCCCCGGGTGATCTGGAGCCTCGGGGCCGACGCGGCGGACATGAGGGCCAAGCCGGCGCAGTGTGCCGCCCTCGCCGACCCGGGCGGCGGGCGCGACCAGTCCGCGCAGGGCCTGTCCGCCTCGGGCGCGGGCGGCATCGTCGACGCGATCGTCGTCGCCCTGCCGGGCCCCGTTGGCCTCGACCACAATCTGGTCGCGGCCTGCGGCCAGTGGACCATGACCGCCGGGCACACCACGGTCGGCGTTCACCTCACCGACCCTCCGCGCATCGACGGCGCCGAAACGCTCGGCATGGTCGCCGACATCAGGTCCGCCGTCGAGTCGGGCGCCGAAATCGATTCGCGGACATACACATTCACCGCTTACCTGGGCAACTACTACACGTTCACCACGTTGACCACCGACCCGGGCTCGACGGTGCCGGCGCTGCCGCCGCAATTCGCCGCCGACCTGCTCGTCAAAACGGTGTCCACGTTGCGCAGTTGAGCCACGGGTTTGGGTAGATTGGCCACGATGTTGAAGGTGGTGTTGGCGATCGCGTCGGTGGGTGTGCTCGCCGGCTGCTCATCGGGTACCGATACCGCATCGACGAAGGTCGATATCGCCAAGGTCTCCGGGGTGAAGTCGAGCTTCGGTCCCGAGTTCAAGGTCACCGACATCAGCGAACGGGCAATCGATCCCAAGTTCTTGTCCGCCCGCAAGCTGCCCGAGGGGCTCAACTTCGATCCCCCCAACTGCGCGAAAACCGCGCTCGGCCCGACCATGCCGCCGGACCTGCAGGGCAACATGGCCGCGGTGTCCGCCGAGGGCAACGGCAACCGATACGTCGTCATCGCGGTGGAGACCTCCAAGCCGGTGCCCGTCGAGGATCCGGGAAAGGACTGCGCCAAGGTGGCGTTCTCCGGGGGCCAGGTGCGCGGCGGCCTCGAGGTGATCGACGCGCCGCACATCGACGGGACGCACACGTTCGGGGTGCACCGCGTCCTGCAGGCGCTCGTCGGCAACACGGCCCGCACCGGCGAGCTCTACGACTACTCTGCCCAGTTCGGCGACTACCAGGTGATCGTCATCGCCAATCCGCTCGTGGTGCCCGACCAGCCGGTGGCCAAGGTCGACACGCAGCGCGCCCGGGACCTGCTCGTCAAGGCGGTGACCGCGGTTCGGAGCTGACCGTGCTCAGCGGACGTCGCGGGGCCGGAACTGGATGCTGACCCGCGGACCGGTGGGCGCCGACGTCTTGGGCACCGAGTGCTCCCAGGTGCGTTGGCACGACCCGCCCATCACCAGCAGGTCGCCGTGTGCCTGCGGCAGCCGCAGCGACGGGCCGCCGCCGCGCCGGCGCATCGCGAACGTGCGCGTGGCGCCCAGGCTGACGATGGCCACCATGGTGTCTTCGGAGCTGCTGCGGCCGATGGTGTCGCCGTGCCAGGCGACGCTGTCCGAGCCGTCGCGATAACAACACAACCCCACCGTGGTGAACGGCTCGCCGAGCTCGCCGGCGTAGATGTCGTTGAGCCGCACGCGCAGCCGCGCCAGCAGCGGGTGCGGCGGGTCCTCGACCGTGAGGTCGTGAAAGCTCACCAGCCGCGGGACGTCGACCACCCGGTCGTACATGTGGCGGCGCTCGGCCCGCCACGGCACCGTCGACAGCAGGGCTTGCAGCAGGTCGTCGGCATCCTTCAACCAGCCGGCCCGGACCTCGATGAAGGCGCCGTCACCGAGTTGTCTGCGCTCGGTGTGTTGGAACAGCGAGCCCTGGACCGCGATGCTCACGCCGGCCAGTCTATCGCACACCCGTTCGATCAGAAGGTGACCGGCTACGGTTTGAACTGTGGGTGTTGAGCTGAGCACCGATTCCGAGGTCGGCACGCTGCGCGTCGCCATCCTGCACCGCCCCGGGGCCGAGTTGCGGCGGCTCAACCCGCGCAACAACGACCAGCTGCTGTTCGACGGGCTGCCGTGGGTCGCCCGCGCGCAGGAGGAGCACGACCGGTTCGCCGAGCTGCTGCGTTCGGCCGGCGTGGAGGTGCTGCTGCTGTCCGACCTGCTGACCGAGGCGCTGAGCCACAGCGGGGCCGCGCGGATGCAGGGCGTTGCCGCCGCGGTCGATGCCCGCCGGCTCGGAACGCCTCTGGCGCAAGAGCTTTCGGCCTACCTGCGGGGCCTTGACCCGGTGCTGCTGGCCAACGTCCTGATGGCCGGGATGACGTTCAACGAACTCCCGCCCGACACCCGCACCGACGTGTCGTTGGTGCTGCGCATGCATCATGGCGGGGACTTCGTCATCGAGCCGCTGCCCAACCTGGTGTTCACCCGCGACTCGTCGATATGGATCGGGCCGCGGGTCGTCATCCCGACGCTGGCGCTGCGGGCCCGGGTTCGCGAGGCGTCGCTGACCGACCTCATCTATGCGCACCATCCGCGCTTCACCGGTGTGCGGCGCGCCTACGAGTCGCGCACCGCTCCGGTCGAGGGCGGTGACGTGCTGCTGCTCGCGCCCGGCGTGCTCGCGGTCGGGGTGGGCGAGCGGACCACCCCGGCCGGCGCGGAGGCGTTGGCGCGCAGCCTGTTTGACGACGACCTCGCCAACACGGTGCTCGCCGTGCCGATCGCCCAGAAGCGCGCGCAGATGCACCTGGACACGGTGTGCACCATGGTCGACATCGACACCGTGGTGATGTACGCCAACGTCGTCGACACGCTCTCGGCATTCACCATTCAGCGCACGCCCGACGGCGTCAGCATCAGCGATGAGACCCCCTTCTTGGAGGCGGCGGCCAAGGCCATGGAGATCGACAAGCTGCGCGTCATCGACACCGGCCTCGATCCCGTCGTCGCCGAACGCGAGCAGTGGGACGACGGCAACAACACGCTGGCCCTGCGGCCGGGGGTCGTCGTCGCCTACGAACGCAACATGCAGACCAATGCCCGCCTGCAGGAGGCCGGCATCGAAGTGCTGACCATCGCGGGCTCCGAATTGGGCACCGGCCGCGGCGGCCCGCGCTGCATGTGCTGCCCCGTCGCCCGCGACCCGCTTTGACAGCACCGCTTTGACACCGCCGCGAAACTGTAACTGCCGACGCATTTCTCGAGTAGCGCCGTCGTTAGTTGCAGTTTCGCGGCGACTGTGGCGGCTGTGAAGTCAGCGCCAGCTGGGCAGCCAGATCTCCATGTCCCAGGTCTGTTGCGAGATGGGCAGACCGGTGAGCACCGGGAACAGCCAGGCGAAGTTGGTCACCACCAAAGCGACATAAAAACTCACGGCCATCAGGCCCAGCGTCCGGCGCTCCGGGCTCTGACCCGGGCCTCGAGCCGCAAGAGGGGAGTAGAGGATGTCGCCGCAGATCAGCGCGATCCCCATGACCAGGAACGGCGCCATCGTCGCCGCGTAGAAGAAGTACATCTGCCGGTCGATGTCGGCGAACCAGGGCAGCCATCCCGCGCAGTAGCCGACCAGCACCACCGCATAGCGCCAGTCCCGCCGCACGACCGATCGCCACAGGGCGTACAGCAACACCGGCACCGCCAGCCACCACATCGCGGGGGTGCCCACCAGCATCTCGGCCTTCACGCACGACTGCGCCCCGCAGCCGGCCACGTTCTGCTGGTCGATGGCGTACAGCACCGGTCGCAACGACATCGGCCAGCTCCACGGCTTGGACTCCCACGGGTGGTAGTTGCCGGCCGAATTCGTCAGGCCCGCATGAAATTGGAAGGCCTTGGCCGTGTAGTGCCACAGCGAGCGAATGGCGTCGGGAAGGGGAACGACGGAGTGGGGGCCGATCGACTGGCCCACCTCGTGCCGGTCGATCGCGGTCTCCGAGGCGAACCACGGCGCGTAGCTGGCCAGGTAGACCGCGAACGGGATCAACGCCAGCGCGTACCCGGTGGGGATCAGGTCACGCCGGACCACCCCGCGCCACGGGCTGGTCACCTGGTACTGGCGCCGAGCCGCCACGTCGAAAGCCAACGACATCGCGGCGAAGAACAGCACGAAGTAGAGGCCGGACCACTTTGTCCCGCAAGCCAATCCGAGCAGGATTCCCGCGAGGAAGCGCCACCAGCGCGCACCCAGCCGCGGGCCCCACACGGTTTCGCCGGTGCGGCCCTCCACGAGGGCGACGTGCATTCGCTGGCGCACCTGGTCCCGGTCGACGATGAGCGCGCCGAACGCGGCGACCACGAAGAAGCTGAGCAAGCCGTCGAGCAGCGCGGTCCGCGAGGTGACGAAGCTGACGCCGTCGCAGATGAGCAGCACCCCGGCGATGGCGCCCACCAACGTCGATCGGCTGATCCGCCGCACGATCCGCAGCACCAGCGCGACCATCAGCACGCCGAGCAGCGCCCCGGTGAACCGCCAGCCCACCCCGTTGTAGCCGAAGATCGCCTCGCCGAACGCGATCAGCTGCTTGCCGACAGGCGGGTGCACCACCAGGCCGAACCCGGGATTGTCTTCCACCCCGTGGTTGTGCAGGACCTGCCACGCCTGGGGCGCGTAGTGCTTCTCGTCGAAAACCGGTGTGCCGGCATCGGTCGGTGAGCCCAGGTTGATGAACCGGGTCACCGCCGCCAGCACCGTGATCACGCCGGTGACGACCCAGCCGCGGATGTGGTCGGTGGGCCCGAAATCGGCGACCGGGACCAGCGGGCCCGGGCTGACGACGGGGACGACGCGCTCCTGGAGGGCGCCCTCCACGTTCAGGGAGGTTTCGCGGGGCGGGGCGGACATCGGTGTCGATCGTAGGCTGTCCGTCATGTCCTATGGTCGCCTGTTGCTCGGTGCGACCCCGCTGGGCCGGCCGTCGGACGCCTCGCCGCGGCTGATCGACGCGCTCGCCGGTGCCGACGTGGTGGCGGCCGAGGACACCCGGCGGGTGCGCACCCTGGCGAAAAGCCTCGGCGTCGGGATCAGCGGCCGGGTGGTCAGCCTGTTCGACCAGGTCGAGGCGGCGCGGGTGCCCGCCCTGCTCGACGCGGTCAAGGCCGGCGCGACGGTGCTGGTGGTCAGCGACGCCGGGATGCCGGTGATCAGCGACCCGGGTTACCGCCTGGTGGTGGCGTGCGTCGACGCGGGGCTGCCGGTGACGTGCCTGCCCGGGCCCTCCGCGGTGACGACCGCGCTGGCCGTGTCCGGCCTGCCGTCGGAGAAGTTCTGCTTCGAGGGCTTCGCCCCGCGCAAGGGCTCGGCGCGCCGGACCTGGCTGGGCACGCTGGCCGACGAGCGGCGCACCGTCGTGTTCTTCGAGTCGCCGCGCCGGCTGGCCGCCTGCCTGCGCGACGCCGTCGAGGAGCTCGGCGGGGCGCGCGCGGCGGCCGTCTGCCGCGAGCTGACCAAGGTGCACGAGGAGGTGGTGCGCGGGTCGCTCGACGAGCTGGCCGGCTGGGCGGCCGGCGGCGTGCTCGGCGAGATCACCGTCGTGTTGGCCGGCGCGACCCCGCGCGCCGACCTGCCGTCGTTGGTGGCCGACGTGGAGGAGCTCGTCGCGGCGGGCGCCCGCGTCAAGGACGCCTGCGGCGAGGTGGCCGCCGCGCATCCGGGAGTGCGCTCGCGCCAGCTCTACGCCGCGGTCCTGCGGTCACGCCGCGAGCCGGGCTAACCGACCGGCACCGCGCGGGGCAGCAGGCCGATGACCGGGGCCGCCTTGTGCAGGCATTCCTCCCATTCGGCGTCGGGATCCGAGTCGGCGGTGATCCCGCCGCCGACCCCCAGCACGGCGCCTCTCGCCGCGTCGAACTCGACGGTGCGGATCGCGACGTTGAGTTCGCACCCGGCGATCGGCGACGCCAAACCGATTGTGCCGCAATATATCCCGCGGCGACGCTGCTCCCAACTCGAAAGCAGTTGGCGGGCACGGTGTTTGGGTGTGCCGGTCACCGAGGCGGGCGGGAAGGCGGCGTCCAGCAGCGCCGACGTCGGCAGGTCGGCCCGAACACGCGCCGCCACCGTCGACACCAGGTGCCAGACACCCGGCGCGCGCCGCACCACCAGCAGCTCGGGCACGGTGACCGTGCCGGTGATCGCCACCCGGCCAAGGTCATTGCGGACCAGGTCCACGATCATGATGTTCTCGGCCACCTCTTTCGCCGAGGCCCGCAACGCGGACGGCCAGGCGTCCAGCGGCAGGGTGCCCTTGATCGGGCTGGACGTCACGACGCCACCCCGGCGCCGCAGGAACAGCTCCGGGGACAGCGACGCCACCGCGCCCCACGGTCCGGCCACGTAGGCGGCCCGGGCGGGGGAGGTGCGCGCGACGCCGTCGGCGAAGAAATCCAGCGGCTCCCCGGCGGCGGTTCCGGTGAATTGCGTGCACACGCACGCCTGGTAGACCTCGCCGGCGCGGATCGCCTCCAGGCAGGCGAGAACCCCGTCGCGGTGGGCCCCCCGATCGGGCGCGGCCCAGTCGATCCGGCAATCGCGCGCGGGCGCCGGCGGCGCGGCCAGCGCCGCGGTCAGCCAATCCGGTATCGGCGCCCCGGACAGGCTTTCGTACCACCAATGTCCGTCCCGGGCACGGCGCAGCAGGCAGTCCGTCCAGCCGCCCGCGGCCTCGGGGATCCGGTTCGGCAGGCCGTCGGCGGCCCCGTCGGGATAGGACAGGTAA
Source organism: Mycobacterium sp. NGS26 (assembly GCF_059813025.1). Taxonomy (NCBI): domain Bacteria; kingdom Bacillati; phylum Actinomycetota; class Actinomycetes; order Mycobacteriales; family Mycobacteriaceae; genus Mycobacterium; species Mycobacterium sp. NGS26. The sequence continues at coordinate 400,907 of NZ_JCALDU010000001.1, read as the reverse complement.
CCGACCCAGCCACCGCCCACGGCCCCGGAGTCGGGCGGCTGCGCGACCGACGGGACGGCGAACGCGTCGTCGACGCCGACCGGTCGGGCCGACAGGCTCGGCGCGATGACGGCCAGCGCGCCGAACCAGTCGCCGGTCAGCGCGGCCGGCGGCGGCAGGCCCAACCGGCACGCAGCGGCAGCGACGGCGCGCAGCACCGAGGGCGCGTCGCCGAGGTCGCCGAGCCGGTCGATTCGCACCGACCCAGCTTGACAGAACGCGCGACTTGCGCGCGCCGGGCCCGGGTCGTCAGCCGCGGCTGATGTCGCGAGCGGTCGCCAGCGCCACCAGCTTGTCCGGGTTGCGCATCACGTAGAAGTTGGTGATCTTGTCATCGGCGATCTCCAGCGTGATCAGGCCCTCGAGCCGCTCGCCGAGGTAGAACAACACCGCGGGGGCGCTGTTGCAGGTCACCATCTCCACGCGCAGCGCCGCCGCGCCCCGGCGCATCAGCCCGGTGATCGCCCTGGCCACCCGCTCGGCGCCGACCACCGGCCTGCGGGCGGCGGAAACCTTGCCGCCACTGTCGGCCATCCAGGTGGCGTCCGGGGCGAGCATCGTCATCAGCGCCTGCACGTCGCCGCTGGCCGCGGTGGCCAGGAACTGGGCGGTGATCTCCGCGTTGCGTTGCGGGTCTATCCCGTCGAATCGCTTGCGCCGCGCCCGCACGTGCTCGCGGGCCCGGTGCGCAACCTGCCGCACCGTCGCGGCCGGTTTCCCGACCGCCGCAGCGATCTCGCCGTAGTCGAAACCGAACACCTCCCGCAGCACGAACACGGCTCGTTCGTCCGGGCTCAGCGTCTCCAGCAGCACCAGCATCGCGATCGAAACCGATTCGGCCAGAACGACATCCGTCGACGGGTCCCGATCGTCGGTCAACAGCGGCTCGGGCAGCCACGGCCCCACGTACTCCTCGCGGCGACGAGCGTCGGCCCGCAGCGCGTTGAGCGCCTGGCGGGTGACCAGCTGGGCCAGGTAGGACTTGGTGTCGCGCACCGTCGCCAGGTCCACCCCGGCCCACCGCAGGTAGCTGTCCTGCAGCACGTCGTCGGCTTCGGTTGCCGAGCCCAGGATTTCGTAGGCGATGGTGAACAGCAACGGCCGCAGCAGGGTGAACCGTTCGGCGTGCTCACCGGTGGCGGTCATCGCAGTGCGACCTGCTCGCCGGCCGCCAGTTGGGCGGGCCGATTGCCGCCCTTGAGCCAGAAGTACGAGCCGGGCTTGGCGGCCTCGCGGCGGATGCCCCACAGCGTGCCCTTGCAGATCGCCTCCTTGATCGACGCCGCGCTGCGGCCGCCGACGACCACGTTCACCGGGGTGTCGTCGGTGCGCGCGAGCTGGAAGGCGCCGTGGGCGCGGCCCAGGCTGATGCACTGCCCGACGAACGCCTGGTTGAGCGGCGCTGGCTCCTCCCCGGCGATGCGGCTGAGCACGGTGTTGGCGGCCTGGGCGCCCAACGGCCCGGCGGCCTGGCAGCTCATCCGCAGCGGCCGGCCCGACGGCGCGGCCGCGTCCCCCGCGGCGACGATGCGCTCGTCGTCGACGCTGGTCAGCGTCTCATCGGTGAGCAGCCGGCCCTCGGCGTCGGTGCGCAACCCGCTGCGCGCGGCCAGGTCCGGCACGGCGAAACCGGCCGTCCACACCGTCACGGCGCTGGGCAGCACGACGCCGTCGGTGAGCACCACCGCGTCCCAGCGGACCTGGCTCACCGCAACGGATTCCAGCACGTTCACGCCGAGCTTGCGCAGGCGCTTGGCTACCGAACGCCGGCCCCGGTTGCTCAGCGACGGCCCGAGGATGGCCCCGCAGACCAGCGTCACCGGGCGTCCCCGTTCGGCCAGCTCGGCGGCCGTCTCGATGCCCGTCAGCCCGCCACCGACCACGGTGATGGGGCCGTTGGTGGGCAGGTCGGCGAGCGCGTGCCGCAGCCGCTGCGCGCTCTCGAAATCGGTTATCGAGTAGGCGAACTCGGGCGCCGTCGCGCCGGTGCTCCCGACGGCGTAGATCAGATAGTCGTAGGCCAGCTCGGCGCCCGAGTCGAGCAGGACCCGCCGGGCGCCGACCTCGATGCGGTCCACGGTGTCGACGATCAGCCGGATCCCGTCACCGAGCAGTGTGCCGTAGTCGGCGGTCGCGACGCCGGTGCCGGCGACCAACTGGTGCAACCGAATCCGTTCGACGAAGACCGGACGGGAATTGATCAGGGTGATATCGATGTCCGGACGCTGCCGCAAGTGATTCGCGGCCAGGGTTCCGGCGTATCCGCCGCCGACAACGACGACATGGGTTCTCTTGCGGGCGACCTCGCTCATTTGTGTCTCCTATTCTCGCGGGCCTAGTGCCCTTGAGACACCGCGGACCGGGCGGGTGTGACAGGCCGGGGCCGGATTGTGAGCTGTCTCACTGCCAGGTCGCGCTCGAAACCGTTCGTTTTCAGGCCGATCGGAACGTCGGGTGGGCCGGGTCGCGCATGATACGCTTCGCCATACTGATTGGGCCAGCCGCCCAGACGGGATATTTGCCCGACGTCGGAGGAGCCCGTGCCGCGCAGTCTGGATCTCGTCGTCACCTCCGTAGCCACCCAGCTGATGCAGGCCACGAGATCCACCGCGACCCAGGTCAGCGAAAAGATCCTCGAGCAGCTTGTCGAGCAATTCGACATGGACAGCAGCTTCCTGCGCCACAACGACCAGGAGATCCGGGCCTCGGTGTTGGTTGCGGAATGGCCGCCGCGAACTGACGTTCCGGACCCGGATCCCATCGCCGTCATCCACTTCACCAGCACCGACCCGGTGCTCGCCCAATGCGAGCGCAGCAGGAAACCGGTAGTGATGCGCGGCGAGCAGGATGGCGGTTTCCTGCAGCGCTGGCTGCACCGGGCCAACGGGCACCCCTCGCCCTCGGTGGCGGCCGCGCCCCTGGTCTCGGGCGACACGGTCACCGGCATACTCGGCTTCGTCAAGCTCGGCGCACGGAAGTGGAACCAAACGGAGATCAACACCCTCGAAGCCGTCGCCGCGCTGTTTGCGCAGCTTCAAGCCCGTCTCGCGGCCGAAGAAAAGCTGCGCCACCTGGCCGACCACGACGATCTGACCGGCCTGTACAACCGTCGGGCGCTCGTGGCGCATCTCTCGGAAAGGCTTGCGGAGGGAAGGACGGGGCCGGTCGCGGTCTTGTATCTCGACCTCGATCGGCTGAAGCCGATCAACGACTACCTCGGCCACGCCGCCGGTGACTGGTTCCTCAAGGTCTTCGCGCAACGCATTCGGGTTTGCGCGGGCCCTCAGAGCTTTATCGCGCGGTTGGGTGGGGACGAGTTCGTCGTCATCCCCGACCAGCCGATGTCGACCGGCACCGCGGAGTCGTTGGCCCGTCGGATGGGGGCGATGCTGCACGAACGCCTGGCCGTCGGGGGCTACATGATCACCCGCACCGCCAGCATCGGGCTGGCGATGGGCATACCGGGGCGTGACAACGTCGCCGAACTGCTGCGCCGTGCCGACGAGGCCGTGCTGACCGCCAAGCGCGGGGGCGGCAACCAGGTTGCGATGTTCAACGATGACATGTCGCTGAAAAGCGCCTTCCGCAACGACATCGAGCTGCATTTGCGAGGCGATATCGAGAGCGAAGCGCTGCTGTTGCATTACCTGCCCGAGGTCGACCTGTGGACGGGTGCCATCGTGGCCGCGGAGGCATTGGTCCGCTGGCGGCATCCGATCTGGGGGTTGCTGCTGCCGGATTCGTTCATCGGGGTGGCCGAGACGACGAATCTTGCGGCCGACCTGGGCCAGTGGGTGATGCGAAGCGCCTGTGCGGAATTCAGCCGGTGGCGGGCCAACGGTGTCGGGCAGAGCGCCGTGTTGCGCATCAACGTGTCGCCCGTGCAATTGATCACTCGGGGATTCGTTCGCAGTGTCGCCGACACCATCGACGAATTCGGCATCGACGGCGGATCGATCTGCCTGGAGATCACCGAGCGGGCCGTGGTGCACGACATCGAGACCACTCGCAAGACCCTGACCGAGCTCAAAGAGGTCGGGGTCCAGATCGCCATCGACGACTTCGGCACCGGTTACGCCGTTCTGTCGCACCTGAAGTCGCTGCCGGTCGACATGCTCAAGATCGATACCGGGTTCGTTCGCGACCTGGGCAACAACGCCGGCGACCTCGCCATAGTGCGGGCGATCATCGGGCTCGCCGAGGCCTTCGGCCTGCAGGTGGTCGCCGAGGGCGTCGAGACACCCGCTGCCGCACTGACATTGATGCAACACGGGTGCCACCGCGCGCAGGGATTCCTGTTGTCGCGTCCCGTTCCGGGCGATGCGATGGAGGCGTTGCTCGCCGCGCGCTGGATGCCGATGCCGTTCCTCGCCGACCGCGAGGCGTTGTCGTTGGGCGTGATCTGACGCACCGATGTTCGCTCCATCGATGAAACGTGTGCTGGCCGTTGCCCTGTGCGCGGTGACGCTGATGCTGGACGCGTGCGGCGGGCATCCCAACCCGGGGCCGTTTTCCGCGATGATCAGTCCGGCCATCCCGCCGAGCGTTCAAGCGATCGCCAACCCGCTGCGCGGACAGTACGAAGGTCTTTTGAATCCCCTTTTCCCGCAGGGCAATCCGGCCCAGCAGCGGTACCCGGCTTGGCCGGCGTCGTATGACGCGAGCCTGCGCGTGTCGTGGCGGCGGTTGCAGCCTACCGATCCGCGCACGCTGCCGCCCGACGCGCCGGACGACAGCAAGTTCGACTTCAGCGTCATCGACGACGCGCTGGCGAAGCTGTCCAGCCGCAACATGCGGCTGATCCTTCGCGTGTACGCCTACGACTCGTGTTGCAACGACTCCTATTCGGACAACGCGAACATCGCGATCCCCGACTGGATGCGCTCGGTGGCCACCAGCTACCCGGGGCCGCCGAACACGGCGGGGGTGACGCAGGTGGTGCCCGACTGGAACAACCCCGGCTACCTGGACGCCTTCGGACAGCTGCTGGCCGCGCTGGGCCGCCGCTACGACGGCGACGAGCGGCTCAGTGTTTTCGAGTTCTCCGGCTACGGGGACGCCAGCGGCAACGACATCGCCTATCTGCGTGATTCGCTGGGGGCGCCGGGCCCGTCGCCGGACGACAGCGTGTCGATGTTGGGGTATTACAGCCAGTTTCGCGATCAGAGCATCACCGCCGCGTCCATCCGGCGGCTGGTCGCGGCCAACGCAAACGCGTTCCCCCACACGCAATTGGTGGTCACGCCGCAGAACCCGGAGATCGTGCGCGAGTTGCTCGGCGACGACGTCACCAAGAAACTGTCCGCGCCGGTGGGCATCCGCGCGGATTGCCTGGGCGTGCAGGCGCCGTTGCCGGCCTGGGCCGAGGCCGGCGACTCACACTATGTGCGGTCCAACGATGCCGTCGTCAACGCGATCAAGCAGCGGCTGACCTCGGCGCCGGTGATCAGCGAATGGTGCCGGATGCCGAACGGAACCGACCCGCGCGCCTACTACGAGAAGGGCCTGCACGATGTCATCAGGTACCACGTGTCGATGACGTCGAGCACCAAATTCCCGGACCGGGACGCGACTTCGGCGATGGACCCCAACCTGTATGCGCTGTGGGCCCAGGCCAACGCCTCCGCGGGCTATCAGTACTCGGTGGAGGCGCGGCCGGGGTCGCAATCGATCCAGGGCAGGGTGGCGAGCATTTCGGTCGTCTGGACCAACTACGGCTCCGCGGCCGCAACGGAGCAGTGGTCGCCCGGCTACAAGCTGATCGATTTCTCGGGAGCCGTGGTCCGGACCCTGCCGGCGACGGTGAACCTCAAGACGCTTGTTCACGACGATTCCAGCCAATCGCGCGAGGAGGCGGTCCCGGCGCCGTCGACCGAGTCGGTGCGCGTCGACCTGACGGGCCTGGCGCCGGGGCACTACACGCTGCGCGCATCCGTCGACTGGCAACAGCACAAGCCGGGCGCGTCACACGTGGTGAACTACGCCCCGATGGCGTTGGCCCGGGACGGTCGCGACGGCTCGGGTCTGTATCCGGTTGCGACGCTGGATATTCCGCGCGAGTCCACGACGGCGAACGGTCGATGACCGCGCGCGTCAGCCGCGGTGCGATCCGCGCCGGCTGCGCACTAGGATGACCGCTGCGCCGACGACGGCCACGGCAAGCCACCCCGCGCCCAGCCACCACAGCCATCCCCAGCTCGCCGAACGCTCGGTCGGTGGGGCCGGATTGGCCGGGTTGTCTACGGTCACCGGATCCTGTCCGGGCATGGATATGATCGCCGCGCCTTTGAGGCTTTGCCAGCCCGCGGCGTCGTGGTTGAGCCGTCGGAGAAGCTCGTCGAGCTGCCCGGGTGCCCCGGTGGACGTCGCGATCAACAGCGTTCGGCCGCGGTTCAACACCGTTTGAAGGGAAGCGAACGGCACCGGCGGGTCCAATGCGAGAGTGGTGGGTTTGCCCTCCGGCCCAAGGGCGTTGACGGTGATGGGCCCGGTGGATCCCGCGGACACCGGAAGCACGATGTCGGGGTGATTCCACCCATTGGCGGCGATCAGTATCGCGGGGCTTGGCGAATCGATCGCTTGTTGCACGCTCGTCACGGCGGTCTCGATCGGTATCGCGCTCATTCGCTGCAGGCCCACCATGATCGCGACGGCGCGCGCGGTGTCACTGAACGAGCGGGGCTCGATGCCCACCAGGACCCGGGGCAGCAGTGTTTGGGGCACCGACAGCAGGCCCGCGGGCACCGGCGGTTTGGCGGGGCTGCTCTGCACCGCGCTGTCGCCGTTGATGGTCAACGTGAGGAGCCGGTCCCCGGGCCCGAGGGCGGTGTAGTCCCCGCACGGCCCATAGTTCCCCGAAACGGTGAGCGTCACATCGAGACGGGTGTATCGCCCCAGCAGCCGATCCGGGACGTCGATCCAGCGGTCGATGAGGCCGCGGCCGTCGGTGGGCCACTGGTCGATGGTCTCCGATCCGATCGCTGCCGTGATCTGGCCGCCCATATTGGCCGGCGTGGGGGTGTAGGACCCCCGCAGATGCACCCGCACCGCGTGGATGGATCTGCCAAACCCGGTCTGGTTCAACGTGATCGATACCCGGGGCTGCAGCGTGGCGGACGTCAAGTCGGGCTGCCCCAGTTCGCGCAGCGTGGTGGTGTCGCCGGGCAGTCGGACGCTGGGCTGCAGCGATCCCACGACAGCCTTGGGGGCGAGCGCCAGCTGGGACAGGTCGTTGTTGAACAGCACGGCCGCGTCCGATTCGTCGGTTCGCCGCAGCGGTCCCGAGATCAGCAGCCAGGGGTGCGTCGTGCCTTGGATGGAAAGCCCGTTGCTCGGTCCCTCTTTGACGAGGATCTGGCGTTCCAGCGGTCCCGGCGGCGACGGCGGCGCCACCTGCCCTTCGGTCAGCGGGACCACGGCAATCTCGGGCAACTGTGAGCTGTAGTGCGTGGCCGCGGAGGCCGCCAGTTGAACCGCCGTGTCGGACTCCACCGTCGACGGCGATTGCGGCAGAAATATGGTCAGCTTCCGCAGCATTGGCGGCAGGAAGTGGGCCACCGTGTCGGGCGGCTGTTCGACCCCGGTGAACCTGACCGCCGCGTCGAACAAGCGCAGCGGGCTCCCGTGGTCGCACCAGTTGTTGCCCTCTGCCTGCTGCAGATAGGAACGCAATGTCAGGGCCAGGTAGCCGTTGGTCACTTCCGCCGCGCCCAGCGGGAGGACGATTGGCGCTCCGTCGGTGGTGGGCAGGTCCACCTTCGCGATGGTGCGGTCGCCCTGTGTGACGACCATCACTCCCGACCGCAGATTGAAGGGCGGTTGGACGGTCGCGTTCAGAGCGGCCGGTGCCAGCCCGCGCGGAACCGGCAGCGTCAGCGGCACCCAGCCTTCTTGGCCCCAGAAGGTCAGGATCGAACCGGACCCCAGGTCGGTTAACGGCAGGGTCATCGAGTCAGTCGGGGTGCCCGGCTCGTCGGGCGTACCCCACGACGGCGGGGCGCTCGCGGTCAAGATTGCGAACACACCGATCAGCGCAACGATGCCGCGCACACATCTCCCATGCATCACCGGAACAACTTCAGCTGGCCGCCACCGGGCTCGAGGCGCCAACGGCCGAGAGCGTCCCGGCCATCGCAGGGCGATGTTCCACCGCTAGCATGGAGGGATCATACATACTTTTTGTATGATGAGAGCGGTTACCGCCGATATAAGGTATCTAAGTATGTTGGGACAATCGGCCCGCTAAGGCCTTGAAACTCCGCCCGCCGAACGAAGGCACCTAAACTACATTCGAAGCGCCGCTCCCATGCCGTCCGATGAATGCCAACCGGTGGCTACTGGGACCGGCGGCTTGCAGATGGGGGCGTTTTCCGAGGAAGGCATCGCGAACGTGAAACACCATGCGCACGTCGGCGCAGCCGTCCCCGTTCCGGCGCTACACAAACCAGCCTTGCGGGTGCGATGACCGAACGTCCGACCGGCAGCCGAGCGGACACCACTCGGAGACAGATTCTGGGCGCCGCCGCGCACCAGTTTGCGCGCCGCGCCTACCACGAGGTCGGCCTCGACGACATCCTCGCCGAGGCCGAATTGACCAAGGGCGCCATGTATTTCCACTTCCGGTCGAAGCACGCCCTGGCGATCGCGGTCATCGAAGAACAGATCGCCACCGGTACCGCCGCGTTCGCAGACCTGTTCGCCCGCGAGCTTTCGGGCCTGGAAACCCTCGTGGACCTCGTCTTCTGGCTGGCCGTTGAGGACATCACGCAGGACGTGACCAGGGCATCGCTGCACCTGGTGGAGGCGATCGGGCGGGTGGAAGACCTGCACGCGACGCTGTTGGGCGGGTGGATCCAAACCTTCGCCCGCGTGGTGCAGGACGCGATTGCCGACGGTGATGTCGACGAAGGGTGCGATCCGGAGGATGTCGGGCGCCTCATCGTGTCGCTCTACCTGGGGTTGCGGCATACCAGCAACCTGGACGAACCGGAGCGGTTTCTCCACGATCTGGAGAAGAGTTGGGCCCTGCTGCTGCCCGGGATCCTGCGACCGGACCGAATCGATTACTTCCGGCAATTCATCGGCCGGCGCGCAGCACTTGCGAACAGCGCCACGACCGCCGGCGCAACTCACGACTAACCCCGTTAGGGCGGTTCGCTTACGCTTGACCCGCTGACCGGGGGAGGATGTAGGGCACCGAGGTTCGGCGTGTAGGCCGGTCCAAATTCCGGAGGTACAGCGGTGGCGCGCCAGGTTCGATCCGAGCTGACCCGGCGAAAGATTCTCGACGCCGCGATCGACGTGTTCATGGAGGTCGGGTACACGGCCGCCGGGTGGGGCACGATCGTCGAGCGCACGGGCATGACGAAGGGCGCCCTGTACCACCACTTCGATGCGAAGGAACCGCTGGCGTCCGCGATCATCGAAGAAGGCTCCGGCACGCTCCTCGGGGCCTTTCGCAATGTGTGCAGACCGGGTTCGCCGGCGCTCGAGAACATGATCCATGGAACGCTGGCGGTGGCGAACGTGCTCGGCTCGGACAAGACGGCCGCCGCGGCCGAGCAACTGGCCGCCGCCCTGAGCGGGTTCAATGAAACGGCTTCCGGCTTCTACGCAAACTTGGTGAACCAGGTGGCGGCCGAGGCCCGGCGGGCAATCACCGAAGGAGATCTGCGGGAGCACGTCGATCCGGAAATGGTCAGTGAGTCGATAATCGGCGCCATGTTCGGAACGCGGTTGGTGTTCAACGCGAAGTCCGGCAATGACATGGCCGCGGGCGGCGGGCTCACCGGCCGGTTGACACAGATCTGGGAACTGCTGCTGCCCGGCATCGCGGTGGAAGCGTCGTTGTCATATTTCCAGCAATTCCTGCACCGCGAAGCGCTGCGCCATGCGAAGGTCGCGGTTGCTCGCGACGACGCCACGGTCGAGCCGGCGACCCGCTAGGTGCCCGCGCTTTTAGCGCTCGTCCTGCCACAACTGCTCGGTGAGGTCCTGGAACGTGGCGAGGGCAAATTGATCGTCCGCCCGCTTCATCGCGGACTTGCTCATCAGAGCGCGCACCACGGAGCCGTCCTTGTGCACCAGTTCGACGACCTCGTTCGCCAGGGCGTGGACGAGCGACAGTGGGGACTCCGCGGTCTGGGCCTGGCTGAAGATTTGGTGGAAGCCCAGCGACAAGACCTCGTCCGGCTCGTAGCCCACCATCTCCGCAAATGCGGTGTTGGTGAAGATGATGCTGCCGTCGTGCGCGACGGCCAGCACGGGAACCGGGATCCGCTCCAGCACGAGCGACGCCGGCAGTTCCTGCAACGTGGCCATCGGTGATTGGTCCTGTTGCCGATTACGTCGTCGGTCCACGCGCAGATTATGGCCGTAGCAGTGGCTGTGTGGGGAGCTTTCCCCCAATGCATTCGCAATTCATTCGCATGATCACTCGACGTCGGTGCTGGATGCTCGTCTCGTTCCCGTCACTGCGTTCCGCTCACTCGACTTCGGAAGGCTGGTAACGGGGGAACACACCCGTCGGCGCCGGCAGTGGCGTGCCGGGCACCAGCCGCGCGTCGACGGCGGCGAATGCCCGCCGGTCTTCGCCCTGGCCCAGCAAGTCCAGCAGCTTGTTGGCCGATTCGGGCATGACGGGTTGCACGAGCAGCGCCGCGACGCGGACCGCCTCGCAGGTGGTGTAGAGGACGGTCCGGAACCGCACCTGATCGGCGTCGGACTCGCTCTTGCGCAGCACCCACGGCTGCTGGGCCGAAAAGTACTTGTTCGCCTCGCCGAGCATCAGCCAAATCGCCTCGAGGGCCAGGTGCATCGCCTGGGCGTCGAAGCTCGCGCGCACCCGATCCAGCAGACCCGCGGCCGTCTTCAGCAGTTCGGTGTCGGCGGCGGTGAACTCGCCGGGTTCGGGCACCACACCGCCCAGGTTCTTGGCCACCATCGACAGCGACCGCTGGGCCAGGTTGCCGAGCTCGTTGGCCAGATCGGCGTTGATCCGGGTGACGATGGCTTCCTCGCTGTAGCTGCCGTCCTGGCCGAACGGGACTTCCCGCAGCAGGAAATAGCGCACCTGGTCCACGCCGAACGTGTCGATCAGGGTCACCGGGTCGACGATGTTGCCCACCGACTTGCTCATCTTCTCGCCGCGGTTGAGCAGAAACCCGTGCGCGAAAACCCTTCGGGGCAGCTCGATTCCGGCCGACATCAAAAACGCCGGCCAGTACACGGTGTGGAACCGGATGATGTCCTTGCCGATCATGTGCAAGTCGGCCGGCCAGTAGCGCCGGAACAACTCGGAGTCGGTGTCGGGGTAGCCGGCCCCGGTCAGGTAGTTGGTCAGGGCGTCGACCCAGACGTACATCACGTGATCGGGGCGATCGGGCACCTGGACCCCCCAGTCGAACGAGGTGCGCGAGATGGACAGGTCGCGCAGGCCCCCCGACACGAAGCTGACGACCTCGTTGCGCCGCACCTCGGGCGCGATGAAGTCCGGGTTGGCCTCGTAGTGGGCCAGCAGCTTGTCGGCATACGCCGAGAGCCGGAAGAAGTACGTCTGCTCCTCGGTCCACGTCAGCGGGGCGCCGGTCTCGACGGCGATGCGGTTCCCGTCGTCGAGGAGCCTGGTTTCCGATTCGACGAAGAACCGCTCGTCGCGCACCGAGTACCAGCCGGAGTAGGCGTCGAGGTAGATGTCGCCGGCCGCCGACATCCGCCGCCAGATTTCCTTGGAGGCCTCGTGGTGGTCGGCGTCGGTGGTGCGGATGAACCTGTCGAAGGAGATGTTCAGCCTCTCCTGCAGCCGCTGGAACACGTCGGAATTGCGCCGGGCCAGTTCGGCGGTGGGCAGCCCCTCGGCCGCCGCGGCCTGGGCGACCTTGAGGCCGTGCTCGTCGGTCCCGGTCAGGAAGCGCACATCGAAGCCGTCCAGCCGCTTGAACCGGGCAATCGCGTCGGTGGCGATGTACTCGTAGGCGTGCCCCAGGTGCGGTGCGGCATTGGGGTACGTGATCGCGGTGGTGACGTAGTAGGGCCTCATCGAGAACCACCCTATTGTGTCCGCGTGAGCTCCTACCGATCTGGTGAACGAGAAGCGCCGCCCGCCCCGGAGCCGTTGGCGCCCCTGGTCGATGCCCACACCCACCTCGACGCGTGCGGCGCCGGTGACGCCGTCGGCTTGCGCGCCATCGTGGAACGCGCCGCGGCGGTCGGGGTGGTCGCGATGGTCACCATCGCCGACGATCTGGACTCGGCGCGCTGGGTGACGCGGGCCGCCGAGTGGGATCGGCGGGTGTACGCGGCGGTGGCGCTGCACCCCACCCGCGCCGACGCGCTGGACGATTCGGCGCGAGCCGAAATCGAGGGACTGGCAGTCCACCCGAGGGTCGTGGCAGTCGGCGAGACGGGCATGGACCTGTACTGGCCGGGGCGCCTGGACGGCTGCGCCCGACCCGATGTCCAGCGCGAGGCATTCGCCTGGCACATCGACCTGGCCAAGCGCTGCGGGAAACCGCTCATGATCCACAACCGCGATGCCGACGCCGAGGTGCTCGACGTGCTGGCCGCCGAGGGGGCACCCGACGCCGTGATCTTCCACTGCTTTTCGTCGGACAGTGCGATGGCCCGCCGTTGCGTGGACGCCGGGTGGTTGCTCAGCCTGTCCGGGACGGTGAGCTTTCGCAATGCACACGCCCTGCGCGAGGCCGTGCGATTGATACCGCCGGAGCAGCTGCTGGTGGAAACCGACGCGCCGTTTCTGACGCCGCACCCGTATCGGGGCATGGTCAACGAGCCGTACTGCCTTCCGTACACCGTGCGCGCCGTGGCCGAACTTCTGGATCGTCAGCCGGAGGACGTCGCGCACATCACCACGAGCAACGCTCGGCGCGTCTACAAGTTAGAATCGGTCGGTTCGCAATCACCTTGAGCGCCAAGCTCTTTGGTCCCCGCCGTGATGTCCACGGACGACGCGCGGGTGCAGGCCTCCCACGGTGCGTAGTAGGCCAGCCCCAGGGAGGTCACCAGTATCGATCCCACCGCCAGGCCGACGGCCACGCCGCTTGCGCTGCGGAACAGCAAGGCGGCGCCGGTGCACGTCACGAGCGTCACCATCATCCACGCGATTTTGAACCGCAACACGTCCAGACTCCGATTGAACGTCTTGAGGAAGATGCACAGCGCGAACGCGACCACGCTTGCGCAGTACTCGATCACGATGATGGGAAGGACATGTTGGGCCGGTCCGAATGACTGGCCCAGGACGTAGCCCCCCACGCGGCCCGGCACTGAACACAGCGCCACACCGCCGGCCACGGCCAATGCCGCGACGCCGGCGAACCATCGCAGTGAGGCGTACCAGACCGTCCGGGGCTGCGCGGTGTTGCGGGTGGCTTCGGAAATGACGACCAGCTGCAGGGCGCCGACGAGAATCCCAATGGGCGCCAAGAGCAGCGTCGCGCCGCGAAGCGCCGCCGTGGCCGCCGGACTCAATACCGCCGTCACCATTCCGAGGACCAGGAACAGGTTGGTTTGCTCGAGGCCCGCGTCGATGCCGTATCTGATGCGGTGCTGCCAGCCGGCCCGCAGCCACCGCCCGAAGCCGTCGAGTCGGGGCAGCATCCGAAGATCCGCCGCCATCCCGATGAGAGCGATCAGGCCGAGGCCCGCCCACCCCCCGATCAGCCACGGCACGGTCGAAAGCTTCAGCCACGCCGAAACGAGTAACAGAACCGTTCCGAGGAACCAGACGCCGTCCCAGGTGGCCGCGACTTGCGGCCTGCCACCGGAGATCGCGACATATCGCAAGATGTCTTGGCACAACACAATCGGCGCGGAGACGGACAGCAACACCGCGGGCAAGCCGAGTGCGTATCCGAAGGCCACCATCACGCCCAGAACGACGCAGCCGACCACCAGGCCGGCGAGCAGCGCGTGGGAACCCTCGCGGCGTATTTGCACGGTCGTTTGATCGGATTTCAGCAGCAGTGGGGTTCCGAGGGCACCGCGCTGCGCTCCCAGTAGGGCGGTGAGTGCCGTGATCATCAGAACGATTTCGCCGAACGATCGCGTGCTGGACGCCACCGCGACGGCGAATGTGAAGATTCCGTTGCTGGCGCTGGAGAAGACTTGGTCGACCACCGCAGACCAGATGCGTGTCCTGCCGTTCACCACATCTCATTCACTGGGAACCTTCAACCGCCGAAACCGATGATGACCGGATGGGATCATTCACGTCACCGTGAGCCGGTCGCTCGCCCCGGAGGAAAACGAAATACAGTGCCAGCGCGGCTAACATCGTTACGACGAGCGCGATGACAATTCGCGCCGCGAGCCGCATATTCATCGGTTTATCGGCCCCGGTGCCGAGGCGGTACTTTCAGCACCGCCTCATCGTAGCGTCACCCGGGACCGCCGTCCCGCCTTATTGCGCTCCATCACGGTGACGCGGTCGGTACGCAAAAATCTCGCCCCTGCCGCCTTCTTGCTAGGGTTCTTCCAACGCGACCGAATCGCCGCGATGTGAGGGCGTTGTATGCAGAAGAATCGTTCCGTCGGCGGGGCGAATGTGAGGCCCACCTGGGTTCGTCGTGGCACCAGATTGGTTGGCCGTAGTCTCGAAATCGCCTCCCGGTTCGAGCCGATCCGCCGGGCACTTTTCGAGTACTACGATCAAAGATCGAAAAGATTCATGCGTCTGGCTCCCGCCCACCCATTTGACAACGAGTACGCAATAAAAACCAGCGGCGTGCTGCCCGGATCCGTTCTCCGGCTGGGCTATCCCCTGAAAGCGACCACCGGTCGCGTCGGCTATCTCGGTGTGCAGCCGAGCATCCTTCGCCGGGCCTTGAACATTCTCCCCGTTGATAGTGGAACAACTTTCGTCGACCTGGGTTGCGGAAAAGGGCGTGCTTTGGTGGTGGCGTCCGAGTTTCCGTTCGGGTCGATCGTCGGCGTGGAAATATCGCCCGAGCTCGCCGAGGTTGCCAGTGAGAATGCTCTGGTGGTGCGCCGGAACCACCCGCAGCGAACGCCGATATCCGTTGTCGAAGGGGACGTTCTGGACTATGCGCTTCCACCGGGCAATCTCGTCATATTCTTGTTCAATCCCTTCGAAAAGGTTCTGATCACACAGCTTCTGAACAAGATCGAGGCCGCGCTGCGGGAGCGAGACAGCAGCATTTACGTTGTCTACATCAACCCGGTGTGCGGCCACATTTTCGACGGCTCCTCGATGCTGAGCCGGATCTACGCCGAATCACTTCCATACGACCCGGCGGAAATAGGAACCGGCCCAGACTCTTCCGATACCGTGATCATCTGGCAGGATAGAAAAAATCCCCGCGTGAGTGCTCGCGAAGGGGTAGACCGGCGGATTGTGGTGACAACCTTCGGCATGCGCGCCGAGCTCGTGGACTAGTTGGCCACCGGCTGGTGAATTCCGCTGGACTACAACGGATCTGAATGTCTCGATGCCCTCGCTGCGCGAAGCGAGTCGAGCATCATCCTTGCAACCCGCTGGACCTCCGGCGGATCGAGCGCCGCCGTGTGGTCACCGGCAATACGATGGGCGGTCAGCGGCCCCTTGTGAAATTCGTCCCAGCCCAACAGATCTGCTTCCGCAGCCTCCGCCGTTACCTCGCTCACGAACAGGTGCATCGGCACCTCGTGCCCGGCTTGCTGATAGCGGAATATGATCTCCGCGGCGCCGCGATAATCGAAGTCGTTCTCCGGCCACAGCGGGCCGCCGCGAAGCACCCGGAGCGCGACCTCGCGGTACTTGGCCCACCGCTCTTGTGCCGGACGTCGCCGCAACCGGCGAAGCCGCCATCGCAGCGTCATCTCCGCCCGCAGATGTTTTTCCATCGATGGTGCCGGCATATCGAGAACGCCCAGCCACTCGACGTGCTGGCCGGCATCGACGGCCTGCCGGGCGACCTCGTAGGCCACGAGCCCGCCGAACGAGTAGCCGACGAGCGCGAGCGGGCCGTCCGGCTGCCGGCTGCGGATCGCCGAAAGGGCCTGGGTGGCATGCTGCTCGATGGTCATGGATCGGTCGAATAGGCCACCCGGCTGTTCGGGGACCAACGCGTGTACCGGCTGCGCGGCACCCCACTGAGCCGTGAAGTGTCGCAGGCTCATCGCCGACGAAAGACCGGAGAAGATGAAGTGCAGCGGTGCGCGGGAGGTTGCTTCGTCGCTCCCGACCCGGCCGTCCGCGTCGAGTAGTTCCGCAAGTTGCGCAACGGTCCTGCCATAGTCGAGGAACGCAGCAAGCGACAGCTCGACACCAAATGCCCGCTCGACTTCGGAGATCAGTCGCGCCGCCAACAGCGAATGACCGCCCATGTCGAAGAAGTCGGCCTCGACGTCGGTTACCGGCATGACCAGCAGCTCAGCCCACAACCCGGCGACGCGCCTTTCCGTGTCGGTGCGCGGAGGCCGAGCGCCGATGAGATCGGTTCTCGGTGCCGAGGGCGTGGGCAGGGCGGCCTTGTCGAGCTTTCCACTGGCGTTCGTGGGCAGTGCGCTCAGACGTACGAATGCGTTGGGAACCATGTACTCGGGCAGGCGGCGGCGCAGCCAATCGCGTGCTTGTGCGTCACCCGGGCATCCGGAACTGTCGATGACATACGCGACCAACTGCTGTTCGCCGCTGGGTGTCTCGCGAGCGACCACCGCGCAGCCTCTCACCTCTGGGTGCTCGCACAGGGCGGACTCGATCTCGCCCGGCTCGATGCGGAATCCGCGTATCTTGAGCTGTTCGTCGTAGCGCCCCAGGTGTTGTATGCGGCCGTCGGGCAAGAACCTGCCCCGGTCGCCGGTCCGGTATATACGTCCACCGGCATGGAACGGATCGTCTGCGAACCGATGCGCATACTCGGGGCGATCGAGGTAGCCGCGACCCACCGAGACGCCACCTATGACGATTTCCCCGGGAACGCCGATCGGTTGGAGTCGCCCGCGGGGATCGGTGATGTACACCCGGACGTTCGGCAAGGCCCTGCCCACCGTGACGGTGTCCCCCGGGGCCAGACGCACGACGTTGGTGACGACCGTGGTTTCGCTGGGGCCGTAGGCGTTCCAGACCGCCCGGCACCGCTGCAGTAGTGCGGCGGCAAGCGTATCCGTCAGCGCTTCGCCGGCGGGCACTGCGGTGAGGTTCCGATCTCCGCTCCACCCGGCGGCGATGAGCGCCGTCCAGGTGGCCGGCGTGGCCATCATGTAGGTCGCGCGGGCATCCGCCATCAGCCGGATCAGCGCGGCCGGGTCCATCGCCTCCATGGCCGTGGCAAGCACCACGCGTGCTCCACACGCCAACGCGCAGAAGATGTCGCCGAGCGCCATGTCGAAGGCGATGGAGGCAACCGACAGCACGGTATCGGAGGAGGTGACACCGAACTGACGAAACATGGTGCACATGAGGTTCGTGACGCCGCGATGCTCGATGAGCGCCGGCTTCGGGCGACCGGTGGAGCCGGACGTATAGATCACGTAGGCCAGGTCCACCGGAGACACGGTGCGTGACAGCGCATCACCGCGGGGTTCGCCCGGCCCCACATCGCGGAGGTCGATAACGGTGGCCACGACGGTCTCTCCGCCGGTCGGCAGCTCGCGGTCGGTAAGCACGATGCTGGCGCCAGTGTCGTTGATACAGAACCTGTTCCGGGAGGTCGGCTGACGGGGATCCAGCGGCAGAAACGCCGCACCGGATTTGAGAACTCCCAAGATGGCCGCCACCAGGTCGGGTGTGCGGTCCAGCAGTAAGGCCACCACCGTGCCGGGCGCGGCACCCGCCCGAATCAATTCCGATGCGATGACCGTCGCGCGGTCGTCCAGTTGGCGGTAGGTGAGGGTCGTTTGGCCGACCCGCACGGCCGGCGCGTCGGGTGCGCGTTCGACCTGCACGCTGATGACGTCGTGTATGGATTGCGGTGGATTGCCTTGCGGGGTAGTCCGATTCCAGCCGAGCTGTCGCTGCCGCTCATCCGGGGTTACCAAGTCATGTTCGGCCATCGGTATGCCGGGTGCCGCCGCGACAACGTCGAGCAACCGGCACCAGTGGATGGCCATCTCCTCTGCTGTCGCACGGTGGAACAAATCCGTGCTGAAGACGAACCCTCCCTCGACGTGCCCCTCCGGCCGCTCGTCGAGCTGGATGCTGATGTCGAACTTCGCCGATGCCACCGCGTCGCCCACGTCGGGTGCCATCACGTGCAGTGACCAATCCTCGGCTGCCGGCGTCAGCGACGACTGAAGTTCCAACGTTGCTTGAAACAGGGGATTGCTGCGCGGATCTCGGGGCAGACCCAGGTCGGCCACCAGGGTGTCGAACGGCACCAGCTCGCCGAGCGCCTCGGAGACCACGCCACGCATTCGGCCTACCAATGTGGTGAAGGACTCGTCGCCCGACACGCCACATCGCAGGACCACCGGCGTGACGCAGTATCCGGCCACCCCCGGCAGGCCGTCGCAGCGGCGCAGGTCGTCCGTGGTGCCGAAGACGACGTCGGCGGACTCGCCGTAAAGATGAAGCCACCACGCGTACGCGGCGGCCAGCGCGTGGAAAAGGGTGCCTCCCGCGGGTTCAGCCACCCGGCGTAGCCCGGAAACGGTGCTGCTGTCAATCGTGAGCGGGATCGTCCCGCCGGAAAGACTCTGACGCAGCGGTCGCGGGTGGTCCAGCGGCAGCTGGGTGGCCGCGCTGCCGTCAAGACGCTTGCGCCAGTGAGCAATTCGGTTGGCCACCTCGGGTCCGCGAACCCAATCGAGTTCCCACATCGTGTAGTCGGCGTACTGCGCCTCCGGGTCGGGCAGCGACGAGGACGCGCCTGTGGCGTAGTTGCGGTATAGCGCTATCAGCTCGGGGAATACGACGCGGTTCAGCGTTGTACCGTCGCACACCAGATGGTGCAGGCCCAGGTAGAGGCGATGGTCCTGATCGGTGATGCGAATCAGCCGCGCACGTATCAACGCTCCGTCGGCAAGGTCGTAACGACGCATCGTGTCGGCGGCGGCGATCTCGGTTGCACGAGCAACGGCGCGGTCGGGACCCAGGTCTGACAGATCTGTGAGGGGCAGATCGACATCGGCGGGCTCCCGGACGAATTGATAGGGCATGCCGTCGACGGTCCTAAAGGAGGTGCGCAACGCCGCATGCCTCGCCACAACCTCGGTAAGCGCCCGGCGCAGTGCTTCCACCGCCAGCGGACCGGTTTTGCGGATCACGATCAACTCGTTGTACGCCGGTGAGTCCGGCGCGAGTTGGCTCACATACCACAGCCCGGTCTGCGATACCGACAGCGGCAACAGGTCCGACGCGGATCCTGAACTGCCGGAACGCGTCTCGGTCACCGAGCGCGCACTGGCCACGCCGCTGTCGACGCCCACTCAGTACGCTCCTCGCCTGGTCAAGACCGCCTTGACGGTCTTGGCGATGATGATGAGGTCACCGGCCATCGACCAGTTCTCCACGTACGACAAGTCCAGCCGTACCGATTCCTCCCACGACAGATCCGAACGACCGCTCACCTGCCACAGCCCGGTGACGCCCGGTTTGACGAGCAGCCGTCGCCTCACATCGCCGTCGTACTTGTCCACTTCTCGCCTCAGCGGGGGCCGCGGTCCGACGACGCTCATGTCCTGCTTGAGCACGTTGATGAATTGGGGGAACTCATCGATGCTGAATCTCCGGAGTATGCGGCCCACGCGTGTGACCCGGGGGTCCTGCCGAATCTTGAAGAGCACACCACCAGCGCTCCCGTTCAGGGGTAGCAGGTGCTCGACCTGTTCGTCGGCGCCGTCGACCATCGTCCGCAATTTGAGCATCATGAACGGCTTGCCATCGATTCCGATGCGTTCGGCTCGGTAGAAGACAGGCCCTTTACTCGTCAGCTTGATCGCGATCGCCGCGGCAAAGAGGAAGGGCGAGGCAACGATAAGTGCGGTGAGCGCGAAACAGATGTCGAGGGCACGCTTCTGGAAGGATTGAGCCTCTCGGTATTGCGGCTTTTCGACGTGAAGCATCGGGAACCCGGCGACTGGGCGCAAGGCCAGCCGGGCTTCGGCGACGTCCATCACCCCGTGGGCCACCACAAGGTCGATGTCCAGGGTTTCCAATTGCCACATCAGCTGTCTGATTCCACGCACGCCGAAACAGTCGGTTCCGGTCAAGGCCACGGTGTCCGCCCCACAACTATCGATCGCAGCCAGCGCGTGCGCCTCGTCACCGAGCACGGGAATTTCCCTGTCGTGGACGAGGAGTTTCTGGCCGCGGGGTGGCCCGTATCCCGGAATTCCGACCCCGACGACGACGTAGCCACCCCGGGAATTGCGAGTCAGTTCCTCTGCCAGCTGGGAAACGGCGGCGAGGTCCCCGATCGCCAATACCCGCGTCTGATATCTGCCGTGCGCCCGTTGGTTGGCAACGTAGTAGCGCCACAAGCGGCGGCTCACCAGCAATCCCAGGGTGCCCACCGGAAGCGCGACCGCCAAGTAGCCTCTGGCCAGGAAGATCTTCGCGAGCAGAGTTGTCATCGCGATGATGCCGAAAGTCCAGAACGATGCGCTGGCGATGCGCCGATATTCCTCGATACCGTCACCGATGACACGGATCGATCTCGTGCGAAACACGGTCAGGCACAACAGCCACAGTGCGATGAACACAACCGAAAACAGTGTGATCCACTGGCGCGGATGACCGGGACTACCCGGTGAATCACCGAACCGGGCGTACTGCGCAAGCATCACCGACGCGCATACGATCAGCGAATCGGTGATGAACAACAGCCGCGAATACTGGTGCTGCCAGCGGCGCGCGGGGCCGGCGTGGACTGCCGGCGCCGACTGCGCGGTGACGGGCGGCTGGCCGTTTCGGCGGTGAATGTGCGATCGCCGATTGCGCTGAGGCGCAGAGTATTTCGGCGCGACCGGGGAGAGCACTTCGCGGGCCATGGCCGACCTATCCCGATTGCTCTCCGCGGTGCCGGCACGCGGCCGCGAGCGGCGTCATGATGCCTCGCTCCTGGCGACCTCATCCTCGGCGCGAGTCGGGGCAAGCCGGCGCCGTTGCAGGTAGGGCCAGCTGGCGTCCTGTTCGGAGATCACGGTGACCGGCAACGGCCACGCGATGCCGAATTCCGGTTCGTCCCAGCGGAATCCCTGCTCACTCGCCGGCTCGTACGGACCGCTGGCCTGGTAGATGAGTTCGGTGTCGTCGGTCAACGCCTGGAAGCCGTGTGCGACGGCCGGCGGCAGGAACAGCGCCCGGCGGTTGTCCGCACTCAACTCCACCATCACGTGGCCGCCATAGGTGTGCGACTCGGGGCGGACGTCCACCGCGACGCTCGCAACCGCGCCGCGGGTGCACCGAACCAGTGTGGCCACGGCGTGTGGCGGTGCCTGGCGACGCAGACCGCGCAGGGTGCCCCGGGTGTGGTTGAAGCAGACATGCGTCTGCGAGACGTCGGGAATCAGGCCGCGGGAGACGAATTCGGCCGCGCAGAACGACTGGTAGACGAAGCCGCGGTGGTCTCGGTCGGGTTCGACGTCGATGACCGTTACCCCGGCGACGGTCGTGGGCATGTACTTCACTGCATCTCCTTCCGAGGCAGTCGCTCGTCGATTTGGCTGAGAACCAGTGACGGCGCAGTGCTGTGGGGCGCCCTCCTTCGCATCACTCTGGGACCGTCGCATGTCCGTTGGTGGGGAGGTACACGATTGCGGGCGTGTATCCGGGTGCCGGCGGCGGGAGTCCGGCGGGCATCGAATAACCCGCGGCGGGCAGGGGTGTCGCGGACGCCGGGTATCCGGCGGCCGGCGGGCGCGCCACGACGCTCATGCGTGGCCCGTACTTGGCGGCGGCCGTACCGCCTGAGCCCGCCGCCGCGGCCCGCGGCAGCGCACCGAACATCAGTGGCGCACCAAGCCCGGTGCCAAGACCGGTGCCCGGCAACGGCAGCACCGGCGACGCCAACGGCATGCCGCCCAGCATCGCCGGACCTCCCGCGGCCCAGCCCCAGTTCGCCGGTACCGACAGCCCGCCGACCGCAGCCGCTTGGCCCAGGCCGGCCATACCACCACCCAAACCGCCCGTGGTCCCGGCCAACGTCGACACCAACGCGGCCGGGGCGGTGGTCGAAGCCGCGGCCGCGGGTGCGGCGGCCGCCGCGGAAGCCGCGAAGGGCAGGAAGACATCGGGGTTCATCAGGGGCCCCAGCGCGTCGCCCCCGAAGAACATCGCAGCCCACCCCGGGAGCACGGCGTACGAGGCGATCACGCTTTGGGCAATGCTGCTCAAACCGGTCGTTCCTCCGAAAAGTCCGGTCGCGGCGGCCGCGGACGACCCACCGGCGCCCGCGTCCGTAAGGGGCGCCGCAAGGGGTGACGCGAGGCTGTTGAGCGTTGTGGGCAGCGCGGACATCAGTTGTGAGATCGCTGACTGCGCTCCGGCGCTGGTCGACGTGCCGGCCTGGGCTCCCTGCACGGACTCCTGCAATTCCACCCCGGCCGGGTTCACGACGTCGGGCACTGGGGTGAACCCTGTCAGCATCGCGGCCTCTGCCGACCCCGCGGCATAGCCGTACATCGCCGCGGCGTCCAGGGCCCACATCTCGGCGTATTCGGCCTCGGTGGCCGCGATCGCCGCGGTGTTCTGACCCAAGATGTTGGTGGCGACCAGCGCCGCGAGTCGAGCCCGGTTGGCGGCGACCTCCACTGGTGGCACGGTCATCGCGAAGGCGGCTTCCCAAACCTCCACGGCAAGCCGGGCCTGGCTGGCCGTCTCGGCTGCGCGCGCGGCAGCCCCGGCCATCCAGGCCGCATAGGGACCGAACGCGGATGCCATGGCGAGTGACGAGGGACCCATCCACCCTTGGGTGGTCAAGCCCGTGATCACCGATCGGTAGGCACTCGCGGCGGAATACAAGTCGGCGGCCAACTCGTCCCAGAGCGCCGCGGCCACGGCCATCGATCCCGGGCCGGGACCCGCATACATCCGCGCGGAGTTGAACTCGGGGGGAAATGCTCCAAAGTCGATCGCCACAGACACCCGTCCCTCAGCCGGCTGCCACCGCGTCGGCGGCCTCGGTAGCGGTGTAGGCCTCGGACGCAATCAGCTCTGGCCGCGCGGCCACGAACGACATGTCCTTCCTCCTACGGAAGCAAGCCGACCCGGAGGCTGGCTGGGGTTAGTGCGGCACCTGGGTGTACGGGACTCATATACCGTTCATGTCCCTATGGGGCAGGATACATACTTTTAGACCGTTTTGGAAGCTAACTAGGGACATATGGTATAACTTGATGCTGAGCGCATGCTCACACACGGGATACACCGCATAGAACAGACTGCGGGCCAGCCGGGGGACTCGAGGAAGCCGGCGCCGACCCGGGCGAAGCGTGTCGGTGATCGTTCGAGCAGGAAGGCCGCGGTGGTGGAGAATAACCGCGCATCGCCGAGCGCAATTGGAAGATGCCGGCGATGCTTTAGTTCGCGGTCCATCCATTTATAGATTTATTTTGGCATGGGAACTTTGAAATACATGTGAGAAAGCATGCCGCGCTTTTGGGTGGCTTACGGATGCTGGCACTGACTCCCGGGGAGTCTGAAATCGGCCGAGGCACGGGAATACATGATTCGACTTGTGAAAACACGGAAGGTTTGATGGCTTCTCCCACACGAACGGCGCGAAGATCTGATTGACCAGCAAAATCCCAAGCCGTCCCGCACAACGGCGCGGGTTGCCCACCGCCTTCCCGGGAACCCGAATGCGCCGCGAAATCGCCGCCGCATGCTCTCGGCATCGAAATCGGTTGATGCGCCGTACTTCTGGGATATCATTCCGGTCGCGGCCACACTACCTTTGATGAGGGGCCGAAACCCGACTGGCGACAAGGAGTTGGAGCGGTTTTGGCGTCTACACCAAAGCGAGCAGGTGAAAAGTGGGCTTGAGCGATAAACAACGCGCCGCTGTTTTTCGTTTTCAGGATATTTCGCACGGCGAGGGTCATGACTACGCCAGCAACCCCCACCTGCGACACGACGCCCTGCATGAGCGCCTGAACGCCAAGATCGCGTCGGTTGTCGCCGAGGTGGTCAGCCGACGGGGAACCTGCGCCGTGCTGGAGATCGGCGCCGGGCACGGCTCCGTGACCGAAGTCGTTCTCGCGGCCGGCGGGACCCCGACCGTTACCGAGATGTCGAAGGCGAGCTTCGAATTTCTGGAGCACAAGTTCGCGGGTCAACATAACGTGACGGTGATCTATGACGCCAACGGCAGTGCACCGCTGCGGGTGGGGTCGCAATTCGACGTCATCTTGCTGATTTCGGTGATTCACCACATCCCCGACTACATCGAGGCGGTCACCAGCCTTTGCGACCGGGTGCTGCGTCCGGGCGGTGCCATGGTGACATTCCAGGACCCGCTGTGGTATCCGCGCCAGACCCGGACGGCGCGAGTTTTGTCGTGGGGGTCGTATTTCGCCTGGCGCGCGACACAAGGGGAGATCAAGCGCGGGCTCAAGACGCGTTGGCGGCGCCTCAGGGGGGTATATGACGAATCCGAACCGTCGGACGTCGTCGAATACCACGTGGTCAGGCAGGGTGTGGATGAGCTGGCGCTCGTCGATTTGCTGCGGGAGCGGTTCGACAACGTGGAAATAGACCGCTACTTTTCGACCCAGTCGGCGTTGCTTCAGGCGATCGGCGCCAAGTTCTTTCCGGACAACACTTTCGGCATCGTGGCGTCGGGACACAAAGAGCGGGTCTGAGGTGTATAGCCTCACCGCTGTGAGTGATGTGATCGCAGTACCCCGCGTCGGCGTCATCGACACGTCGCGACGGTACGGGAGCCGGTGAGGATCCCGCCGGTGCGCCTGCTCCAGGTTGCGGGCACACTCGACCCCGCTTACGGAGGGCCGTGCGTCGTCGTGAATCAACTCACCCGCAGCCTCATCGACCTGGGCCACTCGGTCGACGTGATCACGTTGGACCCCCCGTCCGCGCCGTGGCTCACCGATCTGCCCGGCTCACCCCGCGCCTTCGGCCCTGGACTCGGAAAGTACGGGTACACAAGGCATTTGAGGCCCTGGCTACAGCGGCATGCGCCCGGCTACGACGCCGTGACCGTCCACGGTATCTGGCAGTACCAAAGCCAGGCGGTGCGCGCGGCGTGCCGCAAAGCCGGGGTGCCATATTTTCTTTTCGTGCACGGCGCGCTGGACCCGTGGTTCAGGGAGCGCTATCCCGGCAAGCACGCCAAGAAGGCGCTCTACTGGCGACTTTTCGAGCACCGTACGCTTCGCGACGCCCGGGCCGTCCTATACACCTGCGAGGAGGAGCGACGCCTGGCCCGGACCGCGTTCACGCCGTACCACGCGCGGGAGGCCATCGTCGGCCTGGGAATCGAAGAGCCGCACGGCAACCCGGCGCTGCAGCGGGAGGCCTTCCTGTCGGCGAACCCGCACCTGCGAGACAAGCGTCGGCTGCTCTTCCTCGGCAGGCTGCATCCGAAGAAGGGGTGCGACCTGCTGATCGAGGCGTTCTCGCGGGTGTGCGATCGCGACGAGAGCCTGCACCTGGTCGTGGCGGGACCCGACGAATCGGGATCGGAGGCCGGGCTGCGGGCGCTGGCCGAGTCGCGTGGAGTGACGGGCCGCATCACCTGGACCGGGATGCTGAACGGCGATGCCAAGTGGGGCGCATACCGGGCTGCCGACG
Organism: Mycobacterium sp. NGS26; assembly: GCF_059813025.1. NCBI lineage: Bacteria > Bacillati > Actinomycetota > Actinomycetes > Mycobacteriales > Mycobacteriaceae > Mycobacterium > Mycobacterium sp. NGS26. The sequence continues at coordinate 375,157 of NZ_JCALDU010000001.1, read as the reverse complement.
CGTTCGTGTTGCCGTCGCACTCGGAGAACTTCGGCGTCGTCGTCGCCGAGGCGCTCGCGTGCGGGCTGCCCGTCCTCATCAGCGACAAGGTCAACATCTGGCGCGAGATCGAACGCTGCGGGGCGGGTCTTGTCGACGGCGATACCGTCGCCGGCGCCGCCTCGCTGCTGAACCGCTGGATGGACCTGTCGGACGCCGGCCGCGCAGAAATGCGGCGGCGCGCCCGGGCCTGCTTCCTCGAAAACTTCGAAGCGCGGGGCGCCGCACTCGGTTTCGTAACGTCGATAGCCGGGGCGATCGGGAAGGCCGGCGCGGCATGAGGCGCTCGGCGAAACTCATCGCCATCCTGAGGGTGGGGAGCTATCGAGCCGCGCTGTTGCGGCACCGGGTGGCGGCGGCCGTCGAGCATGAGGAGGCGCTCGGCGGGCTGCAGCTGCGTACCGTCGTCGATGTCGGCGCCAACCGCGGTCAGTTCACGCTTTTCGCCCTGCGCGCATTTCCCGACGCGAAGATCGTCGCGCTCGAGCCGCTGGCGCTGCCCGCCGCAACGTTCCGCCGCGTCTTTGCCAACGAGCCGCGGGTCACGCTGCACCATGCCGCGCTCGGGCCCGAGAGCGGGCAATCCACCATGCACGTGTCGCGTCACGATGACTCGTCGTCCCTGCTGCCCATCACCGCCACACAGGAAAGCGTCTTCCGGGGCACCGGCGAAGTGCGCACCGAGGCGGTGCGGACCGGCCCGCTGTCGGAGTTTCTCGACGCCGGCTCCATCGAGGAGCCGGCGTTGCTGAAGCTCGACGTCCAGGGTTACGAGCTCGAGGCGTTGCGCGCGTGCGGGGAGCTGCTCGACAAGTTCGCCTACGTCTGCGCGGAGGCCTCGTTCGTCGAGCTATACGAAGGGCAGGTGCTGGCCGATGAGTTGGTCGGCTGGCTCCGTGACCGCGGCTATGAGCCTGTCCGCACCTACGGCGCCGTCAGCGATGAGCGGGGGCGAAAGATCCAGGCGGACATGTTGTTTGAGTCGCGAACCCGTCAGAGGTAGAGCCCGTCGACGGTCGCCGTCTCCTTCGCCATGTTGACGACGACACCAAGGATGGGCTTGCCGAGCACCTTGACCCCGGCGACCAGTTCCGCCAGCGAAGCCGTCGTGGTGGCGACCGGCCGCACGACGAGTATCGCGGCGTCCGCCGCGCCGAGAGCCAGCTGCGCATCGGTCGACTCGTGAAACGGCGGGGTGTCGATCAACACGACGTTGTTGCTCGGGCGCAGCTGCTCCAGTTCGCGGCCGACGCTGTCCGGCGTCAGCCCTGCCGTCACGTTGATCACGGTCGTCACCGGATTGGTTTGGTCGTGCCTGGGCGCGGAGCGTACGGTGCCCGGGTCGGTCGCGTCCGGCTGCTGCCTGCGTTTGGCGAAACGGACGACGCCTACCAGTCGTCGACGGTCGGCGAACGCCTGCGCGAGCGCCGAGGTCGCGATGGTGCCCCGATCATCGAGGTTGCCGGCCACGACGGCGACCTTGGGTGGCGATCCCGAAGTGGGTAGTCGTTGCAGCACGGAGTCGACGTTCAGGCTGAGCCGCAACGCCGCCTGGCGGAGTTTCTCGGACTTGCGCAGAGCCTTGACATCCGAGACTTTGGGCAGCTTGCCGATGATCTCGCTTCCGGTGATCTCCTCCACCTGCCGTCGGGAGATCACTTTGGTATCGAAATGCTCCAGGAACCAGATCAAAGCGGCCGCAACGAAAAGGGCCATGGCGCCCGCCGCGAACGCGACCATCCACGTTGGAAACCCGGAATGCTTGACGCTGGCGGGGTTCGCCTTTGCCACGACCTGAATCAGGGGCGGATAATTCGGGTCGTTGCTGACGTTCTCCAGCTTGGCGATGTAGGCGCCCAGCAGATTGCCGTATTCGTTGGCGATGTTCGCCGCGCGCTGCGGGTCGGGGTCGGTGACCGAAACGACCATCAGCACAGTGTTTTTCACGTAGCTCGCCGAGACCCGGGACGACAACTGTCGGGGCGTCATTTTCAGGCCGAGCTTGTCGATCACCATCTGCGCCAGCTCGTCGCTTTGGAACGTCTTGACGTATGTTTGCGCGCGTTGCCGGGAGAACAGGTCGCCCTGGTATGCGGTGACGGAGGTCTTCACGTCGGGGGCCCGGAGAAACACCTCGGTGGACGCGACGTAGTTCTTGCCGGCGCTGACGTTGTAAACCGCCACACCGACCGTCGCAATCGCCAGGCACGCAAGCAGGATTGGCCAACGCCGCCTGAAGATCACCCAGCCTCGCGTCACTAACTCCATCGTTCTCCGTTCACGGTGCTTGCTGACCACTCGTAGCCGGACGTCGCGGATCGGACCGCGGCGTCTCGAGCTCCTCCGAGAAAGACTGATCGATCACGGCGACCCGCCCCAGGTATGTGCCGCGGGCCAGCCGCAGCAGCCGTTCGCTCTCGCGAACCTCCCCCGCGGTGGTTTGCGAGACGGGGTCGACCAGAATCGACGCACCCGTCACACTCGCCATGTCCACCGCATCGGCCAGCTCCAGCGTCGCCGGCCCCACGACGATGACGTAGCGGTAGCGAGTGGCCAGGTCACCGAGTAGATCGCGCATCTTCGTGCCCGTGAGTTCCCGTGTCGGGTCTTCGGGCGGGGTTCCGGCCGGAATCCAGCTCAGGCCCGTGCGGTCGTCCGTTTCGATGGCCGAGTCGAGAGTCGAGGCCGTGCGCAGCAGGTCACCCAACCCGACCCGGGGGTCGTCGTGCTCGGCGGTGAAGTCGGCGCTTACCACGATGGTGGGTGAGCCGGCTTCGATCAGAGCGGTCGCGAGCAGCGTGGCGATCCTGCCGGTGGCCGCGGTGGCACGGGGCGCCGTCGTCAGAACCGATTGGGCGCCGGCCTGATTCAGGAGGTGCGCGACTTCGATGCGCAGCAGCTTCATGTCGGTGTTGCTGCCGCCGGCCGGCGGTTGCTCGTCGGCGGTGACCACACCGAGCGCGCCGGTGAGTTCGTCGGCGAGGGTGCCGTCGCCGCCCCGGATTCGCGCGAACCGGCGCCGTTCTTTCGCGGCGGCATAGGCGGCGATATAGGTCAGCCCGAGCAGCAGACCCAAGATTGCTCCCGAGAAGACGTTCAGCAACGTTCGCGGTGAGATGGGGTGTGATGGAACGGGCGCGGGCTGGAAGAGCAGCGGCTGCACCGGAGACACCAGGGTATAGGGCGGGCGTTCGACGTCCTTGATGATGTAGATGGTCTGCTGCGCGGCCGCATCGGCGATCATCGCGGCCCGAGCCGGGGAGGCGTCCTCGGCCTTGACGTCGAGGATCACGCTCTCGGGAACGACGTGGCCGGTCAGCTTCTTGGCCAGCTCGTCGGCGGACTCGCTCAGCCGCAGGCGGTCGGCAACGCGGCCGGTGACCATCGGCGTCGTGACCAGCCGCGAGTAGCTCGTCATGCGTTGCTGGGTGAACTCGTCACCGAACGCGAGGTTCGTGGCTCCACCGAAATTCGGGTCGTCGAGCGCGGTGGAGTCGTTCCAGTACGGCGTCGCAACGACGACCTTCGCGGTTGCCTCGTAGACCACGGGCAGCAGCAGGTTGATTCCGCCCGCGGCGGCGGCGCCCGCCAACGTCCATATGAGAAGGAGCAACAATTTGCCGCGCACGGCCGCGAGCAACGCCAGCATTCCCGTCACGGCGTCAACCCCAGTTGTCTCAGGCTCGCGACGATCTTGCTCGCGTAGTAGACCTCGCCGTTGTCGTTGAGGTGCAGGCCGTCGGGCGAGAGCAGCGGCTTCATGTCGACGCCGAGATACCACTGCTGCGCCACCGGATCGATCACGTAGGCCCCGAGGCTTCCCGCGGCCTGGCGAAGTCCGTCCGCCACGGCGGGGTAGTTCGGAGCCACCTCCGGTGCGACGGGGGCGGGGAGCACGACGATGAGCTTGGCGTACGGCCAGACCGAGTGAACCTTCTTGAGGTACTCGTCGGCTGCGGCCGTCACCCGTTCCGGCGGTTCGCCGATGTCGTTGCGGCCGCCGTCGATCAGAACATGATCGACGTAATAGGTCGCCGCATCCTGGTCCAGGCCGTCGATGAATGGCACTCGCGGAGGTGACGGGTTGTCGGTGCCACGAATGAAGCCGGTGCCGCCTTGGGCGGCGAGAACCAGCTTCCAGCCCAAGGTTTCGGTGACCAGATAGGGGATGAACGGGGTGGACCAGTCGCCGACGGCGAGCAACGTGGGCTTGTAGTCGAACATCGTCGAGGGGGACGGCGGCGATACCCAGGCGCCGATGTCGGACGACCTGCCTCGGCTTTCCGAGCGGCCGGCGGCGTGCAATTCGCGGTAGGTCAGGACGCCGAGACTCAACGCCAACGTCGCGGCGACGGCCAGCAGGATCGCGCGCCGCGCGCTCGTCGGCGCCTTAGGCGGGGACATAACTCGCCCCTGGCTGCAGCACGCGTGACGCGGGTGGCGGTTCCGGACGCGCTGCGGGTGCGCGGGGCCGGATCTTTACGTTCTTTCGTTGTCGGACAAAGAATGAGAACACCAGGATGAAAAATACGAAGGACGTGGCCTGCAGGAGCGAACCGCGCAGCAGGATCAACAGATAGAACGGCAGGATGCAGCCGATCAGGCTGGGCATCCGGTCGACGTCGAATGAAGCGTTCAGTCGCGTGTCCCAGCGATGCAGGCCGAATCCCAGAGCGAACATTCCAATGGCAAGCGGCACCCAACCGCCGTTCATGTAGAACTCGATCCACAAGGGTGCGGACAGATTGGTGAAGGAGTAGCCGCGCTCGTTCGCGATGTACACACCGGTGTCGACGGGCTTGTCACCCCATACCGCCCTTGGCACCCAGAAGAGCAGCACACCCATGAATTGCTTGCCGGGCACGTTCCCTTCGCGCGCCGTGACCAGATAGCCGTTCATCAGCTGGTCGAAGGAATCGTAGTCGGGTGACAGCAGCGCCTTGACGGGGTTCTCCAGTTCGATCTCCGCGTGCGTGGTGTAGCGAAATGCATTGGAGTACACCGGGAAGACGATGAGCATTCCGAACAGGAGCCCGCACACGGCAACACGGAAACGCCGCCTGGTGGCAAACAGCCCGAATGCCGTGGCGGCAGCCAATATCGCGGTGCCGGAAAGGTAACGCGCGTTCGATATCGGATTCATGGTGTCCGCCAACAGGATTCCGATCAAGACGATCAGCGCCATGTTGCTGCGCATGACCGTCGAGGAGATGTCCTCTCCCCGCGCACGTGCCTTGTTCGCCTCTCTGCGGAAGCGCATCAGCGCGATGAAGGCGACCAGCAACGCCATGTGGGTGAGCGGCATCATCACGACGCCCGGGCTCAGTCGCGGCCAAGCGGCATCGTAGGCCGCAAGCAGGTCGGCGCGGCTCATCAGAAATTGCAACCAGCCGACGCGGGAGAGGTAGTACATGTCGACGAGAACGGCGAACACGACAAGCAGTACGGTGCGTGGATAGTTGATCGTGAAGTCCTGGTTAGGCCGGGTGCGCCGCGCCGCATGCCAGCGCCGTTGCGGCCACCTCACGTTGTCCAAACCGGCGCCGGCCAGAAATGCGCCGAATCCGACAAGGACGATCATCACGGCCGGCACGACGAGGGTCGAATCGATGTGCGGGTCGGTGTAGGGCCATTCGTTCTCGCGAACCTGAGCCAACGGCGTCAAGCCCATGAAGATGCAGCTGAAAAGCCAGAACGTGGTTTCGAACAGCCGCCGTTCGCCATTCCCGATCAGCCAGGCGAGCCGCGCGGCGGAGATCGTGATGGTCGGGATCAACCACAGCCAGGTCCTGTCGGTGGGAATCCCACTGAAGCGGATGATCGCCGCGGGGATGAACACCGCCAATGCCGCAAACGACCACAGGGTGATGAGCGCCCCGTCCACCGGTGTCGATTCGCGCAGCCGCAGCCCCGTCGCGAGTGGCATGGGCCTCGGCGCGCCGACCTTCAGAAAGTCCTGGCCGGTCACAAACTCGACGGCCGCGCCGCGACGTCCGGCCGCCGGCTCGGCCCACGGCCTGTACCGAACCAGCGCGAGCGCCGTGATGAATGTCGTCGCTGTCGCGATACCAACCGCGATCCCCGCCGCGGTGCGGAACTGCAGCCCGCCGCCGAGCGCCGCCGCGAGCGCGACGACCGCGTAGCCGAGCCGCAGCCTCAGCGCATCGGCGCTTCGATGCACGGCGCGCAGCTGCATCGTGACGGCGATGACCCACGCCGCCATCGCGTTGTCCAGTGCGACGATCGGGATAATCGCCTGTGCCTCTTTGAATGTGGGGCCGAGGACGAGTTCACCGACCTTGCCGGGCAATAAAAACAACGTCGCGCCGACGAGGATCGTCGCGGACGTGGCGATCGAAGCGGTTCGGGCCGATGAGCTCCACGCTCGCCGCGGCGGCGTGCGTGGGATCGCCGACGACGAAACCGCGCACGCCGCGACGGCGACGGGCGCCAGCAATGCCGTGGCACCACGCAGCGCGGCGGTCACGTCCGGATTCAAGACAACGGTCGCGAACAACAGCACCGCGAACAGTCCCAATTGCCCGACGCCGGAGTCCATTCCGTACCGCGCTCGACGTTGCCAGCCGTCGGAGATCCAAGCCGGGTAGCCGTGGAGCCGCGGGCCGGTGCGAACGGCGGCCAGCATTCCGGTCAGCGCAACTAATGCGAGAGCCGTCCACGCGCCGATGAGGTGACTGGTCGTGGCCACCGGCAGGCGCAGCCACGTCGCCACCGGCAGCGCGGCCGAACCCGCCAACCACATCCCGCTCCAGCGGGTCGCAACGTGTGGGCGGCCCTGGGCGACGGCGACGTAACGCAGGACATCCAAGACGAGCACGATCGGTGTCGCGATGATGATCAAGGTTGCCGGCAACTGAGGCGCCTGCCCCTTGACCGCCCACATGACGCCGCCGATGACGGGGCTGACCAGCAGGGCGGTGGTCACGGCGAACGAGCCTTCCCGCCGGATCTCGGCCGGGCTGCGTCCCGCGGTCAGCAGCAGGGGCGTTCCCAGCGCACCGTGCAAGACGCCGACCGCCGCGGCGAGCAGCGTCAGAAGAACCGCAATCTGGCCGAAGTGCCGCGGGCTGGACACCACCGCGATCGCAAAAATGATCAAGACGTTGCTAAGGGCGAAGAAGATCCGGTCGGCGGGACTCGAAACGGCGCGGACTTCTCTGATCGACAAACCCTCGGTCATGTCTCAGTCCCTGTTGCCCGTCGCCCAGATTTTCTCGAAGGCTCCGATGGAGTCAGTGGCTCCGTGGTTCGAGTAGAGCTCGAATGTCGCGAAACTTCCCTGCCACTCGGAAAAGCGCGGATCCGACACGATTCGGTGTGTCCCGGGCAGATCCACTGTCACTTGGGCACCGTCGATGGTCAAACGTACGTCGTACGGAGTTCGCCCATCTTCATGCAGCGGTTGCGGGAAAAACTCGGCCGCGACGACGTCCAGCGGCGCGACGTCGTTGCGCGCGACGCTGATATTCCAGTTGATCGGCGTCACGACGAACTGCATCGCCAGCGGCCGGACCATCGGTGGAACGCGTTTCTCGACGCCCCGCGACACCACAAGTGTGATCGCACCCGGGGTGCCCGATCCGGGCCTGAAGACGAACCGCGCGCCCATACCCTTCACCGACGAACCGAGGTCGGGGGAACTGAAGAACGCGGCCGCGCTTCCCTGGCTCGTGGGCTGATACGTCAATCGGCCGTCTTGGATTCTGAATTGATCACCGGGGTCATCGGAGGCGGCCATGACCATCGCGGGCTGGCCGCCGTCGAAATGGTTCGGCACGGGCCCGTTGGGCAGAGCGGTGAAATCCGCCTGAACGCGGATGCCGCGCGCGGCCATCGGCGCGTGCTCTCGCAGGAACCCCCACCAGAGAGCCACCGCCACCACGACCGCCAGCGCCAACGCGAAGACCACCTGGGCCAAGGTGTGATACGAGCGGCCCGGTTTAAGGGTTGCCACCGCGATCCCTGCTCGAGGGTCCGGCCGCAGATCCGCTCCGGCCGTCGCAGGGTTGCGTCACCGATTCCACGGCAGCACGATACGAGCGAAACCGTCCGGGATTGAATTCCGACACGGTGCGCGACGGCGCCGGGCGGAGTGCATGTCCCGAGTACGGGCCGCGGCCACCGCGGCGCCAGAGGATCGATTCCATCTACACCGATGATCCTTTTGAGCCCAGCAGGTCACATAACTATATGGAAACCCACGCACCGTAACAGACTGATAGTATCCTGGCGCCTATTAAAACATTCTAATATCCGGGATATCAGGTGGAAACCAGACCGCAAGCCGCCCTTGGCCTCGACGCCGCGGAGCCATGCCTCACGCGGGCGACGTGCACCGCCGGTTCGAGAGGTTGACTTGAGGCTGGTCATCCACGATTTTTCCGGCCACCCCGGCCCGGTCCACCTGAGTCGGGAGCTGGCCCGCCGAGGGCATCGTGTCGAGCACCAATACTGCGCGTCGTTCCCGAGCGGCCGGGGCGCGACCGAGCGGCGTTGCGGCGATCCCGAGTCCTTCACCGTGCGGCCCATCGAGCTGAGCAGCGAATTCGCCCGCTACATGCCGTTCGTTCGGCTCTGGCAGGAGCTGCGGTATGCCCGCATGGCGACCCGTGCCGTCCTGGCGGCGCGACCCGATGTCGCGGTGCTGTCCACTATCCCGTTGCTGTCTCTCTTCATCCTGACTTTCTCTCTCCGCGTGCGCCGGATCCCATACGTCTTCTGGCAGCAGGACGTCTACAGCGAAGCGATCAGGGTCATCGCCCGCGATCGGTACGGCCGGTTGGGATACCCGATCGGCTACGCCGCGGACCGTGCCGAGCGTCAGGTCGCGCGCGGTGCCGCGGCCGTCGTCGCCATCAGCGACACATTCATCGAGCAACTCGCCGCCTGGGGAGTTCGGCCGAGCAAAGTGCACGTCGTGCCCAACTGGGGCGCGATCGACGAGATGCCCATGCGGCCGCGCGACAATGCCTGGGCGAAGGCTCACGGCCTGGTGGGCATGCCCGTCGTGATGTACGCGGGAACTCTCGGCCTGAAGCACGACCCGTCCGTCATATCCGCGCTCGCACGGTCGGCGCCGGCGGGCACCCGGATGGTCGTGGTGTCCGAGGGAAGTGGCCGCGACTGGCTGGAATCGGAGGCGGGTGAGGTACCGGGCCTGATGCTGCTCGACTACCAGCCGTACGAGCAGCTGCCGGACATGCTCGCGAGCGCCGATGTGCTGCTCGTCGTGCTGGAAAGTGACGCCAGCCGCTACTCGGTGCCGTCCAAGGTTCTGAACTACTTCTGTGCGGGCCGCCCCGTGCTGGGGCTGCTGCCGGGGGACAACGCGGTCGCCCAGATGATCGAAACGGCGGGGGCGGGGCTCGTGGTGGCTCCGGAGAACGCTGATTCCGCGGCCGCAGCGCTCAGGAACCTGCTGTCGGATGCCGATGCGCGAGATCGGATGGGGACCGCGGCTCGCTGCTATGCGGAACGCACATTCGAGGTGAAGCGCGTGGGCGAACGGTTTGAATCGTTGTTGAGTGACATTGCCGGCGCGCTCGCATCGCACGCCAGGCCGCGGTTTTGAAATCCTAGGAGGCACTTACGATGGAGCCCAGTCAGGTGGATCAGATGGCATTGAAAGGCGCCGTGGATAAGGTCCTGGAGAGGTTTCCGTTTCCCGACTACTTCGACCCGTTTCTCTCGGGGCATCTGGACATGGCCCAAACCGTGATGCGCCACCTGGAGACGGGATCCCGCGTGCTGGATTTCGGTGCGGGGCCGGCCGACAAGACAGCCATCCTGGCGATGCTGGGCTACAAGTGCACGGCCGTCGACGACCTCGGCGACGAGTGGCACCAACGCGGCGACGCCAAACGGAAGATTCTCGAGTTCGCCAAGGGCATGGGCGTCGAGTACATCCCGTTGGACAAGCATGAATTGCCCGCCGACCGTGAATTCGACATGGTGATGCTGCACGATGTTCTCGAGCACCTGCATGACTCACCAAGAGATCTGCTGAACGACCTTCTCTCGCGCGTGCGTGATCGCGGGTACCTCTTCATCACCGTTCCCAACCATGTGAACCTGCGGAAGCGGATCGCGGTGCTGCTGGGCAAAACCAGCCATCAGAAATACGAGATCTATTACTGGTACCCCGGCAAGTTTCGCGGACACGTGCGTGAATACACGCGCGGGGACTGCGTCGCCCTGGCGCGAGTTCTTGGGCTCGAGGTGGTGGAGCTACGAGGAATGCATCAGATGCTGCAAAAGGTTCCTCGTCGACTGCTGCGCGTCTACCTTGCGGCAAGCCGGCTCGCTCCGTCCACGCGCGACACGTGGTTGATGGTGGCCCGCAAGCCGGTCGGTTGGACGCCCAAGACCGAAATCGACGACCAGGAGTTCCGAAAGTTCTCGGGCCTGAAGTCGTGGGCCGAGCTGGCTCACTGACCGCTGGGGCCTAACGCTTTTGAATGTAAATGAAAAGTATCGGCTGCAGGCCCGCGGGCAGATGCCTGTGTGTCCATTTCACCACCCGGTAGATGAAGGGGCTACCGAAGTGGTAGCAGGGTTCCGACGCCCACCCGGTGATGAACATGTCCGCACCGCCACCGAAAGCCTTCCGAAGAGCCGAGCGCGAGTTCATGCGGTAGCGGGTGGGGAAGACATCCTGCGACTTGCGCTCTGGCTGAACCACTCTCAGCGAACGCACGTGCAGTCGGTTGGGTATCAGCCGTGCGCCCACCGCAATGTAGCCGAACTTGTTGGGCGTGTGAGCCGCTATCCACCCGCGCGGCTTGACAATCCGCAACAGCTCAGCTGCCACGTGAGTCGGGTCGTCGATGTGCTCGAAAACCGATCGAGCGACGACGAGATCGAAATGATTGTCGGGATATGGCAGCGATGAGTCCGGACTTATCACCTCGGCGTGGTCCAGGTACGGATTGTCAAGGACGACTTCGTCGACGTCGCAGCCCTCCAGGCGCGCACATCGTCCCCTGATGTCGCTCAACTGGCGGCGATAGGGCACCGGGTCGTCCGCGATCGGCTCGCCGCGCCCGGCGCCGAAATCAAGTACGCGATCGGTCGGACGAAGCAACGCGGCAACCTGATTGAAAAATACGACCGTGCCATCGACATGGCTGAACCCGCCGGCATTGGACTCGGGGTAGAAACGGTGCACCAATTCTTCGGTGGTTGCCACGGCACGAGTGTAAGGCGCGACAATTGGCGCAACGCGACGCGCTTCTTCATGAGAAGCTTGTGCGCTGGTAAAACTTGGCACGTGGCGCGGATGATCGGGCCCGATGACGTGTTGCGAGGATGAGTGGCGCCCTCGATGTCGAACCGCAGGACACGTGTTTGGTCTGCAATGCTCGACCAAGTCTTCTCCAGCGCCAGCAATGGGATCTTCACATTCGCTGTCGCAGTTGTGTCCACCAAACAATCGTTCGGCGAGATCGCCCTGATGATCACGGCCCTCGTCGCGATACTCGCGGCTCAACGAGGCGCCGTGGGAATTCCCCTGATGTTGAAGTCCGGTCAAACGGCCGAGCGAATACGCCGCGAGGGTTCCTTTGCGTTGCTCGCCGGCCTGGTGATCGGTTCGGCCGCCCTCGCCGTGATGGTCACCATCGGATACCAGGTCGGCCCGCCCGCGGTTTTCCTCGCCGTCTCCGCGCCGATCGTGTCGTGCCAAGACATTCTGAGGCATGTCGCCATCGCCGAGGGCAGACCGCACGTGGCGGCGACGTGGGATGGCGTCTGGTTCGTGGGAACCGTTCTGCTCCTCGTTTCGGCCTGGCTGAAGCTCTCGACCGCGTCCTGGTTGATCGGGGGATGGGCGGGCCTCGGCCTGATCGCCTTTGCCGGTATGGCGGCGGATCTTCGGACTCTGCCCCGGCTGCACGGCTTCACGAAGTGGGCCAGGGCCGGTTGGCAACACCGCATCAGGTATGGCGTCGACGCCGGGGTCGACCAGACCACCAGCTTCCTTGTTCTCGCGATGGCGACGGTTGTGCTGAGCCCCACCGCCGCGGCGGCACTTCGCGGCGCGACACTCCTGTTGGCGCCCATCACGATATTGGCGGCCGCCGTTCAGCTCGTCGTCATCTCCGAGAGCACCCGCAATTCCGCACAACCCCGGGCCGTGTGGCGTGCCGCGTTGCGATTGACCGTCGGACTCGCGGGGCTTGCCGTGCTTGCCGGGGTGGTGCTGTGTCGGTTGCCCGTCAGCGTGGGGGCTTACTTCTTGGGGCAGTCGTTCGAACTGGCCCAGTATGTGCTTCCCGTTGTGGTCGTGGAGTATTGCGCGACCCTGGTGGCGTTCGGGTTGGGCATTTTTTTGAGGACGTTCAATCGGAGCTCGGATGCGATGCGGTTCAAACTCGCGGCGGGGTTGGCGCTGCTGGTGGCCTCCGCCTGCGCCGCGTTGCTGTTCCACGACGTACGGGGTGTCGCTGTGGGGCTGGCCGTGGGAACGATTCTGGTGACCTCGCTCGGACTGGCCTATTACGCGCCGTGGGAGGTGCGTGCTGCCCCGAAGCCCGGAACTCCCGAATTCCCGGTCACGCCCTGACTCGGAGCATCAATTCGCTTGCCGGGCGTCCTCAAAATGCCGGGCCTGGACGGCGTTTCGGCGTACAAATGGGCGCGCTCGCGGGTCTGGTCGTTATCGCAGGCCTCCTACGACGCGGTATTGGAGGTCTTGGATGTAGGGGGTGTCGGTGACGTCGGCGTTCGAGTGTGCGGTGGCGACGACGACGCCGTCGCGCAACATGATGGTGGTGATCGGTCCGAGGCTCAACGGGAAGGTGCAAACCTTTCGGCCGGCCGGGACGTCGCAGGAATGGTCTTGTGTTCCAGCTCTGATGAAGACCTGCGCGGGCGCTCGCGCGAAGGCCACCACCTCGATCGTGTCGCGGGGGGGAGCGCTGGTCGGCACGACGCGCATGAGCGAGCTTTGTGGATACACCGGGCGGGCGCTGACCGGTTGATTGCGATACGACACGTAGAGCGCGTCGCGGGTGATGCTTGGTGGTTTGCCCGATTTGAACGTGGCGATGTCGTAGGCGTTCATGTCCAGCAGGCGCCAGCCGTGGACCACCGACGGGGCCATGGCGGTGGATTCGGAGTAGTCGTTCCAGGTGATCAGCTGCACCCACTCGGCGTCGTGTTGGTCGGCGAGTCGCCAGGCCAGCCGGTTGGTCACACCGTTGTCGGATTCCCAAAAGGTCGCACTGCGCGGCCGGGCGTCTTGGAACGCGACCGGTTGCATCCATAGTTTGCCGAGTCGATGTGTGCGTTGGATGACGTCCACCGGGGAGCCGCGACGGGTGTCGGCGAGGGTCGTCGCGCGCGGGTCGCGGCCGCCCCACGCGCTGAACCCGTAGCTGAAGGAAGCGAACGCCTCCAAGTTGTCGGCGACGTCGCCAAAGGTCGGCACGAACGCGACAGCGAGTTTGAACTTGTCGCGCAGGATGCCCAAAACGCTGACCCACCACGTCGGCGGCCGCTGTTCGGCGGCGAAGGCGCCCAGCACCGGTCGGCCGTCGGGCAGGCGAAACGCCGCCGGTGCTTTTAGATACGGTGCGACATCGGCGGCAAAGTCGTTGGGGCTCATCGCCCCCAGCTCGCCCCCGGTGATGTCGGCGGAGGTCAGAATCGAGAAGTCGCCCACCGACGCGGCGGCCTGCAACATCCGATCGACGACATCGGAGGCGGCGCGGGCCTGCAGAACATCAACGGCGAACCCGTCGATGCCCACGCTCTTGGCTTGTCTGATCTCGGTTTCCAGGTCCGCCTGGCGCCAATCGGGCCGAGTGCTGTGGGCCCGGGGCAGCGGCCTGTCCCGCAGATATCCCCCGTACGCGGCGTGCGCACCGTTTTCGCCCTGCACCGTGAGGTATTGGGTTGCGTAGTAGTCCTTGTCCCCGTCCTTGTTGTCGATCGAAATCGGAAAGTTCGGCATGTAGTCGGCGACAACCTTCCGGCCGCCCTTCGCCTTGACCAAGTCGAAGGGAAGGTACGGCGTCACCGCCGTCGATCGGGCACGCAATGGCTCGGCCCACTGCGGTGGGAGCCCCCACGGCAGGCTCAGGACCGCGGCGATCAGCACCGTCTTCAGCGGCGCCCGGATCAACGCGACAAGCGCGAGGCCGACCAATAGTGCCGTGACGGCGGCGACCACGAGCACGGACGCGAACCCGCGTCGGGGCCACAGCTGGTCGACCCAGAAGCATACGAAGCTCCCGGCCGCCGCCCCCGCCGCCGCCCATGCGAACTCACGCACGAGCGTTGCTCGCGATGCCACCACGCGATCGACAGTAAACGAAGCGGCTCGAATGGCGCGGCAACGTTTGCGTCGTTATCGCAGGCCTCCGACGACGCGGTATTGCAGGTCTTGTATTCGGGGGGTGTCGGTGACGTCGGCGTTGGACTGTGCTGTGGTGACCACGACGGCGTCGCGCGACATGACGGCGCTGATCGGCCCGAGGCTCAACGGGAAGGTGCAAACCGTTCGGCCGGCCGGGACGTCGCAGGAATAGTCCTGGGTTCCGGTCCTGACGAAGACCTGCGCAGGCGCACTGGCAAAGGCCACCACCTCGATCACGTCGCGCGGGGGCGCGCTGGTCGGCACGACGCGCATGAGCAAGGTTTGCGGGTCCACCGGGCGGGCGCTGACCGGTTGGTTGCGATACGACACGTAGAGCGCGTCGCGGACGATGCCAGGAGGTCGGCCCGACTTGAACGTGGCGATGTCGTAGGCGTTCATGTCCAGCAGGCGCCAGCCGTGCACCACCGACGGGGCCATTGCGGTGGATTCGGAGTAGTCGTTCCAGGTGATCAGCTGCACCCACTCGGCGTCGTGCTGGTCGGCGAGCTGCCAGGCCAGCCGGTTGGTCAAACCGTTGTCGGATTCCCAAAAGGTCGCACTGCGCGGGCGGATGTCTTGGAAGGCAACGGGTTGCATCCATAGTTTGCCGAGTCGATGCGTGCGTTGGATGACATCCACCGGGGAACCGCGGCCGGTGTTCGCGACGGTCATCGCGCGCGGGTCTCGGCCTCCCCACGCGCTGAATCCGTAGCTGAAGGAAGCGAACGCCTCCAAGTTGTCGGCCACGTGAACAAAGGTCGGCACGAACGCGACAGCGATATTGAACTTGTCGCGCAGGATGCCCAACACGCTGACCCACCACGTCGGCGGTCGATTTTCGGCGGCGAAGGCGCCCAGCACGGATCGGCCGTCGGGCAGGCGAAACGCCGCCGGTGCTTTCAGATACGGTGCGACAGCGGCGGCAAAGTCGTTGGGGCTCATGGGCTCCAACTCGCCGCCGTCTATGTCGGCGGAGGTCAGAATCGAGAAGTCGCCCACCGCGGCCGCGGCCTGCAATATCCGATCGATGACATCGGAGGCGGCGCGGCCGGCTTGCAGAACATCGACGGCGAATCCGTCAATGCCCACGCTTTTGGCTTGTTGGATCTCGGTTTCCAGGTCCGCCTGTCGCCAATCGGGCCTGGTGCTGTGGGCCCGGGGCAGCGGCCTGTCCCGCAGATATCCCCCGTATGGGGCGTGCACACCCTTTTCGCCCTGCACCGTGAGGTATTGCGTTGCGTAGTAGTCCTTGTCCGCGTCCTTGTTGTCGATCGAAATCGGAAAGTTCGGCATGTAGTCGGCGAAAACCTTCCGGCCACCATTTGCCTTCACCAAGTCGAAGGGAAGAAACGGCGTCACCGCCGTCGGCTGTGCGGGCACAGCAGGAAGCTTGAGGCCGGCGGGTGAATACGGCGCGACGGCCATCGGCTGCGACGGCATAGCGTGGACCGTGTGTACGCCGTGCCACGAGACGACACCCGCGGTCGCGTAGGTTGTTCCGACCGCCAAAGCCAGTCCGAATGCGGCGCCGTGGCCCAGCACAGACGAGAATCCCGTGGGGCTGGCCGCCACGCATAGTTGTGTGATGCAGAACGCCAGGGGCGCCGCCGTGCCGAGGAAGGCGACATAGGTCCCGATCGCGGGGACGTTCGCGTCGTCGCTTGCCGAGGCCAAACCGCTGAGCAATCCACATGCGGCGGCGCTGACGACGCCACTGAGCGCGAAACCGGCTGACCGACTCAGTCGACCGCGGCTAGCCAGCCAGGCGAGAACCGCCCCCGCCGCGGACCCAAGCACGAAAAGTAATGCGCCCATAGCACGCCCCTCAAAACGGTTCGTCGCGGTGAGGATTTCGCGGGACACAGAACGCCGCCGGCGTGCCCGACGACACGCCAGCGGCTACGCATACAAAGAAGGCCTGCGCGATCGATTATCGTGTGGCGAACCGGACCACCGGCCGATACGCCAGCCACCGTCCACGGGAGTGCTCGGACGAGCGTTCGTGTTGACGCCACCGCGTGTTTCGTCGCGGCCTCCTCTTGTTGAACGCACGCACAACAAGATCGGACGTCGAGATTGTCCAACGCCTGAGCCACGTTTGGCCAGGAGTTGCCGAAACTTGGCTGGTTCGTTACCGTCTTGTGATCGAAAGGTGGGCCGGCGGGCCCATTCGTGCTGTCTAGGTCGTTAACTGGTTGCTGAGGTCGGGGTAAAAGCGCGTTGAGTGTAGTAGCGAAACTTCATCAGTCCCCATCACCGATGTTGCGGCTCGTGGTCGCAGGGTTCCTATTAGTACTGGCGTTGGCCGGCGGCTTCGCCGTCTCGGCGAGCAAGACCGTGACGCTGACCGTCGACGGCATCGCGATGCGCGTGACAACCATGAAGTCGCGGGTGATCGACATCGTCGAGGAGAACGGCTACACGGTCGACCAGCGCGACGACCTTTATCCCGCCGGTGATGTGCAGGTGCGCGACGCCGCGAACATCGTGCTGCGGCGCAGCCGGCCGTTGCAGATCTCACTGGACGGCCGCGATCCCAAGCAGGTGTGGACGACGGCGTCCACCGTGGACGAGGCGCTGGCCCAACTGGCGATGACCGACACCGCCCCCGCGGCGGCCTCGCGCGGCAGCCGCGTTCCGCTGGCGGGGATGTCCCTCCCCGTCGTCAGCGCCAAGACCGTCAGGATCAACGACGGCGGCGCGGTCCGCACGGTGCACCTGCCGGCGCCGAACGTGGCGGGGCTGCTGAGCGCCGCCGGCGCACCGCTGCTCGACAGCGACCAGGTGACCCCGGCCGCGTCGTCGCCGATCGTCGACGGCATGGAAATCCAGGTGACGCGCAACCGGATCCAACGGGTCACCGAGCGGGTTCCACTGCCGCCGAACGCCCGTCGGGTCGAGGACCCGGACATGAACATGAGCCGCCAGGTCGTCGAGGACCCGGGTAGCCCCGGCACGCAGGACGTGACGTACGCGGTGGCCACCGTCAACGGCGTGGAGACCGGCCGCATCCCCGTCGCCAACGTCGTGATCACGCCGTCCCGCGAATCCGTGGTGCGCATCGGCACCAAGCCCGGCACCGATGTGCCCGCGGTGACCAACGGATCCATCTGGGACGCCATCGCGGGCTGCGAGGCCGGCGGAAACTGGGCGATCAACACCGGCAACGGGTATTACGGTGGTGTGCAATTCGACCAGGGCACCTGGGAGCGCAACGGCGGGACGCGGTTCGCTCCGCGCGCCGACCTCGCGACGCGCGAAGAGCAGATCGCCGTCGCCGAGGTGACGCGGGAGCGTCAGGGTTGGGGCGCGTGGCCGGTGTGCAGCGGAAGAGCTGGTGCACGCTGACCATCCGGCTGCTCGGGCGCACCGAGATCAGGCGGCTGGCCAAGGAACTTGAATTTCGGCCACGGAAGGCACTCGGCCAGAATTTCGTCCACGACGCCAACACGGTGCGGCGAGTGGTTTCCGTCGCGGGGGTCGGCCGCTCCGACCACGTCCTGGAGGTCGGTCCCGGCCTGGGTTCGCTGACGCTGGCGCTGCTCGACCGCGGTGCCACCGTCACCGCCGTCGAGATCGATCCCGTCCTGGCCGCCCGGCTGCCGCAGACGGTCGCGGAGCACTCGCACAGTGAAATCCAGCGGCTGACGGTCCTCAACCGCGACGTCCTGACCCTTCGCCCCGACGACCTCGCGGGCGCGCCCGAGCCCACGGCGGTGGTGGCCAACCTGCCCTACAACGTCGCTGTCCCGGCGCTGCTGCACCTGCTCGCCGAGTTCCCGTCGATCAACGCCGTGACGGTGATGGTGCAGGCCGAGGTCGCCGAGCGGCTGGCCGCCGAGCCGGGTGGCAAAGACTACGGCGTGCCCAGCGTCAAGGTCCGATTCTTCGGTCGCGTCACCCGCTGCGGAATGGTTTCACCGACGGTGTTCTGGCCCATCCCCCGCGTGTATTCCGGGCTGGTCCGCATCGACCGGTACGCGAAACCGCTGTGGCCGTCCGACGCGGTGTTCCGGCGGCGGGTGTTCGAACTGATCGACATCGCGTTTGCGCAGCGCCGCAAGACGTCTCGCAACGCGTTCGCCGAGTGGGCCGGCTCGGGCAACGAGTCGGCGAACCGCTTGCTGGCCGCCAGCATCGACCCCGCCCGCCGCGGCGAGACGCTGTCCATCGACGACTTCGTGCGGCTGCTGCGGCGCTCCGGCGATCCGGACGACGGCAGCGGCCCGGCGCGCCCCGACACCGCGCTGCGGCACGCTTCGGGGCGGGCTTCGCGATAGTCTGCTGCGGTGTCCGCGTCTGACGGCAACACCGCCACGCAGTGGGTGCCCACCGGGTCGGTCACCGTTCGGGTGCCCGGGAAGGTGAACCTGTACCTGGCGGTCGGCGATCGCCGCGAGGACGGCTACCACGAGCTGACGACGGTGTTTCAGGCCGTCTCGTTGCTCGACGAGGTGACCGTGCGCAACGCCGACGTGTTGTCGCTCGAGCTCGTCGGCGAGGGCGCCGACACGCTGCCCACCGACGAACGCAACCTCGCCTGGCAGGCCGCCGAGCTGATGGCCGACCACGTGGGCCGGGCCCCCGACGTCTCGATCATGATCGACAAGTCCATCCCGGTGGCCGGCGGCATGGCCGGCGGCAGCGCGGACGCGGCGGCGGTGCTGGTCGCCATGAACTCGCTGTGGGAGCTCAACGTGCCCCGCCGCGACCTGCGCATGCTCGCCACGCAACTGGGCAGCGACGTGCCCTTCGCGCTGCACGGCGGCACCGCGCTCGGAACCGGACGCGGCGAGGAGCTGGCCACCGTGTTGTCCCGCAACACGTTCCACTGGGTGCTGACGTTCGCGGACAGCGGGCTGCTCACCCCCGATGTGTTCCGCGAGCTCGACCGGCTCCGGGATGGCGGAGAGCTGTCGCGGCTGGCCGAGCCCGGCCCGGTGCTGGCGGCCCTGGCCGCGGGCGACCCGGAGCAGCTGGCGCCGCTGCTGGGCAACGAGATGCAGGCCGCCGCGGTGAGCCTGGACCCGTCGCTGCGGCGCACGCTGCGCGCCGGCGTGGAGGCCGGCGCCCTGGCCGGCATCGTGTCCGGCTCGGGTCCGACGTGTGCCTTCCTGTGCACCTCGGCGTCCGAGGCGGTCGACATCGGCACCCAGCTGTCGGGAGCGGGCGTCTGCCGCACGGTCCGGGTCGCCAGCGGGCCGGTACCCGGTGCCCGGGTGGTGCCCGCACCGATGACCGAAGTCTGATCCGAACCGAGGGATCCGAACCGAATCCGAACCGAAAATGTGAGATCCGACTCACACGCCGCCACAGTTTGGCGGTTACTTAAGAGGAGTTTAAGATACTCGCGGTGACGAGTAGCGGTAAGCAGGACCACTCGATTTCGCCGTCCACCGGGAGCTGCGGTGGACGGCCAACGCATCCACACCGGCCGGGTTCGACGGGTCACGCTCCTGCCGATCGGGTAGCCGAGCGCGGTGTTGCCGGCTCATCACTGTTTCGAGACCCAACCGCTGCCCAACTGTGCTCGCGCGCCTGCTTCAAAGTAGCCCCCAGCAGGCGGAACATGAGATTCCTGGCGGTAGAGAATGTGCCGGGACCGAGGAGGCCCTTGTGAGCAGGTTTACCGAGAAGATGTACCGCAATGCCCGCACCGCCACGACGGGCATGGTCACCGGTGAACCCCACGAACCCGTCCGCCACACCTGGGGCGAGGTCCACGAGCGCGCCCGGCGCATCGCGGGCGGGCTGGCCGCCGCGGGCATCGGCCTGGGCGACGCGCTCGGCGTGCTGGCCGGCCTGCCGGTGGAGATCGCCCCGACGGCGCAGGGCCTGTGGATGCGCGGGGCCAGCCTGACCATGCTGCACCAGCCCACGCCGCGCACCGACCTGGCGATCTGGGCCGAGGACACCATGACCGTCATCGGCATGATCGAGGCCAAGGCCGTCATCGTCTCCGAGCCCTTCCTGGTGGCCGTCCCCGTCCTCGAGGAGAAGGGGATCAAGGTCCTCACCGTCGCCGACCTGCTGGCGGCGGACCCGGTCGACCCCGTCGAGGTCGGCGAGGACGACCTGGCGCTGATGCAATTGACGTCGGGCTCCACCGGTTCACCCAAAGCGGTCCAGATCACCCATCGCAACATCTACTCCAACGCCGAGGCGATGTTCATCGGCGCCCAGTACGACGTCGACAAGGACGTCATGGTCAGCTGGCTGCCCTGCTTCCACGACATGGGCATGGTCGGCTTCCTCACCATCCCGATGTACTTCGGCGCCGAGCTGGTCAAGGTCACGCCGATGGACTTCCTGCGCGACACGCTGCTGTGGGCCAAGCTCATCGACAAGTACAAGGGCACCATGACCGCGGCGCCCAACTTCGCCTACGCGCTGCTGGCCAAGCGGTTGCGCCGCAACGCCAAGCCCGGCGACTTCGACCTGTCGACCCTGCGCTTCGCGCTGTCCGGCGCCGAGCCCGTCGAGCCCGCCGACGTCGAGGACCTGCTCGACGCGGGAAAGCCGTTCGGGCTCAAGCCCTCCGCGATCCTGCCGGCCTACGGCATGGCCGAGACGACGCTGGCCGTGTCGTTCTCGGAGTGCAACGCCGGCCTCGTCGTCGACGAGGTCGACGCCGACCTGCTGGCCGCGCTGCGCCGGGCGGTGCCCGCCAGCAAGGGCAACGTCCGCCGGCTGGCGACGCTGGGGCCGCTGCTGCAGGACCTCGAGGCCCGGATCATCGACGAGCACGGCGACGTGATGCCCCCGCGGGGCGTGGGCGTCATCGAGCTGCGCGGTGAGTCGCTGACGCCCGGCTACCTCACTATGGGCGGCTTCATCCCGGCCCAGGACGAGCATGGTTGGTACGACACCGGTGACCTCGGCTACATCACCGAGGAGGGCCACATCGTGGTGTGCGGCCGGGTCAAGGACGTGATCATCATGGCCGGGCGCAACATCTATCCGACCGACATCGAGCGGGCGGCCTGCCGCGTGGACGGGGTGCGGCCCGGCTGCGCCGTCGCGGTGCGGCTCGACGCCGGCCACTCGCGCGAGACGTTCGCCGTCGCCGTCGAGTCCAACGCCTGGCAGGACCCGGCCGAGGTGCGCCGCATCGAGCATCGGGTCGCGCACGAGGTCGTCAGCGAGGTCGACGTGCGCCCCCGCAATGTGGTGGTGCTGGGCCCGGGCACCATTCCGAAGACGCCGTCGGGCAAGCTGCGCCGGTCCAATTCGGTGACCCTGGTCAGCTAAGCCCGGCGAGCAGACGCAAAAGCCCCCAATTTCGGCGCGAAATGGGGGCTTTTGCGTCTGCTCGCCGGGGGGTTACCAGGCGTGGACGCGGTTTTGCGCGGCCTCTAGACCTATTTCGATGAGCAACTCGGTGGCGTCGGCCGCCCGCTCGCAGATCGCGGGGACCTCCGGGCGCTCGGCGGCGGTGAAGTTTTCCAGCACGAAAGCCGCCGGGTCCTTGCGTCCGGGTGGACGACCGATCCCGATGCGCACCCGCTGAAAGTCCTTGGTGCCCAAGGAAGCTGCCACCGACCGCAGGCCGTTGTGACCGCCCTCGCCGCCGCCGATCTTGAGCCGAATGCGGCCGAAGTCCAGGTCGAGGTCGTCGTGGATGACGACGATGTCCGCCGGCGCCACCGAGTAGAACTTCGCCAGCGGCCCGATCTGGCGGCCGGACTCGTTCATGTAGCAGCGCGGCTTGGCCAACAGGATCGAGTGCCCGGCCAACCGGCCGCTGACGACCTCCGCCCCGGAACGCTTGTGCGCCTTGAACTTTGCGCCCACCCGCGCGGCGAGCAGGTCGGCGACCATGAATCCCAGGTTGTGCCGGGTCCGGGCGTAGTTGTCCCCGGGGTTGCCCAGGCCGACCACCAATAGCGGCTCGGCCACGTCGTGAGCCGCCTACTCGGACTCGGCGGCGGGGGCCTCGGCTTCGCCGCCCTCTTCCTCGGCCGGGGCTTCCGCGGCTTCCTCGCCCTCGGGGGCCTCGCCCGCGCCCTCTTCCTCGAGGTCCTCGGCGGTCGGCGCGTTCACCACATTGACCACCAGCATCTCCGGGTCCGAAATCAGGTTGACGCCGCGGGGCAGCGTGATCTGTCCGGCGGTGAACTGGGTGCCCGGCTCGGCGTCCTCGACGGACACGGTCAACT
Source organism: Mycobacterium sp. NGS26 (assembly GCF_059813025.1). Taxonomy (NCBI): domain Bacteria; kingdom Bacillati; phylum Actinomycetota; class Actinomycetes; order Mycobacteriales; family Mycobacteriaceae; genus Mycobacterium; species Mycobacterium sp. NGS26. The sequence continues at coordinate 352,579 of NZ_JCALDU010000001.1, read as the reverse complement.
GCTCGGGGATCGACATGGCGTCGGCTTCGATCTCGATGGTGCTGGTGTCCTGGGTGACCAGGGTGCCAGGGACGGCGTCGCCCTCGATGACGACCCTGACCTCGACGACCACCTTCTCACCGCGGCGCACGACCAGCAGGTCGGCGTGCTGGATGGTGCGCCGGATCGGGTGGATGTCGAGCGCCTTGGTCAGCGCCAGGTGTTCCTTGCCGGCGATGTCTAGGGTCAGCACCGCGTTGGTGCCGGAGTGCCGCAGCACGGCCGCGAAGTCGTGCCCGGGCAGTTCGAGGTGCTGCGGGGCCTCGCCGTGACCGTAGAGGACGGCGGGAATCTTGCCGTCGCGCCGGGCGCGCCGCGACGCGCCCTTGCCGGTCTCGGTTCGCACCGTGGCTGTGAGTTGGTTGACTGCCGACTTGGCCATCGTGTCGCTCCTGTGTGCTCGGTTCCGGGGCACGGCCAGGATCGACGATTAATCCGTCGGTCTCCGTCGATAACGGTGCCGGCCAAGCGGCCGGCCACCCTCGCCGTGACGCCCGGCCAGGTTATCGCATGGGCGGCTCAGAGCGGAAATTTCGGGCTCAGGTGCGCGTTGACTCTGCGGTCATGGTGCAGTTTGTCGAGTAGCCGTCACCACCAGCGCAGAGTCAATTTCCACCCAGCCCCTCAGAGCGGAAATTTGGTGCCCGTGAGCTGCTCGGACAGCTCCCAGAGCCTGGCGGCGGTGGCCGCGTCCCGCGCCCGCCGGCTGCGGCCCACGGGCTGCGTCCGGCCGATGTAGCCGAACCGGGGCCCGACGAACGTGTCGCCCGGCAGGTCCTGCGACGCCGCGTACAGCGTCTGCCGGGCGCCGAAATCGGCGTCGGTGGCAAACACCCGGGTGGCCGCCGACATCAGCGCGTCGCCCAGCTTCCGGCCGGACGCGCCCTGCAGGTTGGTGTGCGAGTAGCCGGGGTGGGCCGCCACCGCGCGCAGCCGCGACCCGACCGCGCCGAGGCGTCGCTGCAGCTCGCTGGTGAACAGAAGGTTGGCGAGCTTCGACTGGCTGTAGGCCAGCCAGGGCGAGTAGCGCCGGTTCTCCCAGTTGAGGTCGTCGAAGTCGATCCAGCCCGGCCAGTGCGCCATCGAGGACACCGTGACGACGCGGTCGGTGAGCTTGGGCAGCAACAGGTTCGTCAGCGCGAAGTGGCCGAAGTGGTTGGTGCCGATCTGGCTCTCGAAGCCGTCCTTGGTCAACGCGTACGGCGCCGCCATGATGCCGGCGTTGTTGATCAGCACGTCGGCCTTGTCCACCCCGTCGGCGAACTGCCGCACCGACGACAGGTCCTGCAGGTCGAGCCGGCGCACCTCGACCTGGCCGGGTATTTGCCGCGCGGCGGCCTCACCCTTCTCGGTGTTGCGGACGGCCATCACGATCCCGGCCCCCTTCGCCGCGAGCTCCCGGGCGGTCACCGCGCCCAGCCCGCTGTTGGCTCCGGTGACGATGACGGTGCGCCCGGTGAACGAGGGGAGGTCTGCGGCGGTCCAGTCGGTCATGCGCCGAGCCTAATGGCGCCCGCTCAGTGCCCGGCGTCGAACGCCAGGGGCAGGGTGGTCGGGCCCGTGATGCCGCTGATGGCCTTCCACGGGGCGGGGCCGATCCGACGGGGGTTCTGCATGCGCCGCGTGATGACCCGAAGCGCTTCGGTGAGCTCGAGGCGCGCCAGGTGCGCGCCGAGGCAGTAGTGCACGCCGCCGCCGAAGGTGAGCATCGCCGGTGGGTCTCGGCGGGTGATGTCGAGGCGATCCGGGTCGGTGTAGACATCGGGGTCGCGATTGGCCGCGGCGGTGTTGGCCAGCACCAGGGTGCCAGCGGGGATGCAGACCCCGCCCAGCTCGACGTCCTCGGCGGCTTTGCGTGCGGCGCCGAAAACTATTGGGTAGTAACGCATCAGTTCGTGCACGGCGTCGGCCGCCAACTCGGGATGCTGGCCCAGCAGCGCCCATTGGTCGGGGTGGGCGGACAGCACCTGCACCGCCGCGGCGAGCTGGTTGCGGGTGGTGTCGGTGCCCGCGCCGAGCAGGGTGGCGCACAGCATCAGCAGCTCGTCGTGGGTGAGGCGGTCGCCGTCGTCTTCGGTGCGGATGAGCTCGGAGATCAGGTCATCGCCCAGCGACGCGCGCCGGCGCGCGATCAGGTCCTCGAGGTAGGCGTCCAGTTGATCCCACGCCGCGAGGATCGCCGGGCCGTCTTCGGCGACGTTCCAGTCGAAGATCTTCTTGATGTCGTCGGTCCAGTCGCTGAACAATTGCCAGTCCTCGGGCGGCGCGCCCAACAGCGCGCAGATGACCGGCGTGGGGTAGCGGCGGGCGATGTCGGAGACGACGTCGCAGTGCCCCACGGCGGTCAGCGGATCGACCAGCCCGGTGATGATCTCGACGACCAACCTGCGCAGCCGCTCGGCGCCGCGCGGCGCGAACGCCTTGGACACCAGCCGGCGGAGCCGGTGATGGCGGGCGCCGTCGAGGCCCAGGATGTTGCTGATCGCCCGATCCCACAGCGGGCCCGACGTCACGCCCTGCAGGTCGAGCCCGAGGCCGCGTGCGGTGACGAATCGACCGTCGCGCAGCGTCGTTCGGACCAGCTCGTGGCTCAACATCTCGGGGCCGTGCGGGCCGATCGCGATCGGGGCCCGGTTGCGCGCGTCCCCGATGATCGCGTGCGCGTCGTCGGGATCGGTGAGGTGGTCGTAGGCGAAGGCGGGCAGCCCGGCGCCGAAAACGCTGGGGCAATTGCTGAGCAGGGTCGTCATGGAACTCGACTATCCGGTGTCGCGCGACGAAGACCATCCGCCTTGGCGCGTAGATCCGCGCGGCGCCGGTCGTAACCTCGCCGGGGGCGTTTGTTGGATCCGTGCCCAATTGCCCAGGTTTTTGCCTGGTTTGCGACCGCGTTGCTGGCTACTATGAGCCAACACGCGGAGATGCCGCTGCTGACCTGGAGCGTTTGAGCGTGACCGAGTTGCTGCCGACCGGTACCGTGACGTTGCTGCTTGCCGACGTCGAGGGCTCTACGCGGCTGTGGGAGACCAAGCCCGAACAGATGAGCGCCGCCCTGGCGGTGCTGAACCGCACGGTGGATGAGGCCGTCGCCGCGCATGGTGGGGTGCGCCCGCTGGAGCAGGGCGAGGGCGACAGCTTTGTGACCGGTTTTGCGCGCGCGTCCGACGCGGTGGCGTGCGCACTGGCGCTGCAGCGTGCCCCGCTCGGGCCGATCCGGCTGCGCATCGGCGTGCACACCGGTGAAGTGCAGCTGCGCGACGACGCCAACTACGCCGGTCCGACGATCAATCGGACCGCGCGGCTGCGTGATCTGGCCCATGGCGGGCAGACCGTGTTGTCCGGTGCGACGGAACCGCTGGTGGCCGATCGGCTGCCGGACGGGGTGTGGCTGGCCGACTTGGGCCACTATCCGCTGCGCGACCTGCCGCGCCCGGAACGGGTGCTGCAGTTGTGTCATCCCGATTTGCGCAACGACTTTCCGCCGCTTCGTGTCCGCCAGGTCGCGGTGTCGCACAACCTGCCGGCCCAGTTGACGAGTTTCGTTGGGCGCCAAGCACAAATGGCGGAGTTGCGGCGGTTGGTGGCCGACAACCGGCTGGTGACCCTGACCGGCGCCGGGGGTGCGGGCAAGACCCGCCTTGGCATGGAACTCACCTCGCTACTGACGGACGAGTTTTGCGACGGGGTGTGGTACATCGACCTCGCGCCGATCACCAATTCCGCCGTGGCACCGGTGACCGTGGCGCGCAGCCTCGGCCTGCCCGATCAGCCGGGGTGCTCCACGATGGAGCTGCTGCAACGGTTCTTCGGCGAAAAGAAGATGCTGCTGCTGCTCGACAATTGTGAGCATCTGCTGGACGCGTGCGTGACGCTGGTCGTCGAATTGCTCGCGGCCTGCCCGCGGCTAACGGTCCTGGCGACGAGCCGTGAGCCGCTCGGCGTGCCCGGCGAACTGAGCTGGCGGGTCCCGTCGCTGAATTTTGCCGACGAGGCCGTCGAGCTGTTCGCCGACCGCGCCCGGCGGGCCCGCCCCGAATTCACCATCACCGAAGACAACACCGCGGTGGTCGAAGAGATCTGCCGGCGGCTGGATGGTATGCCGTTGGCGATCGAGCTTGCCGCCGCGCGGGTCAGGGCGCTGTCGCTGGCGCAGATCGCCGACAGCCTGCATGACAGGTTCCGGCTGTTGACCGGGGGTGCGCGCACCGCGGTGCGGCGCCAGCAGACGCTGTGGGCCTCGGTGGACTGGTCGCACGCGCTGCTCACCGAACCGGAGCGGGTGTTGTTTCGCCGGCTGGCGGCGTTCGCCGGAGGGTTCGACCTGGACGCCGCCCTGGCGGTCGGCGCCGACAGCGAAATGGAGCGCTACCAACTGGTCGATCAGCTCAGCCTGCTGGTCGACAAATCGCTGGTGGTCGCCGACGACACCGGCGACGGGATGCGGTATCGGTTGCTGGAGACGGTGCGCCAATACGCGCAGGAAAAGCTCGGCGAGTCCGGTGAGGCCGACGAGGTACGCACTCGGCATCGCGACTACTACACCTCCACCGCAACCGAGCTGGAATCACGCCACGAAAGCGGCGACGAGTTGCTGCTGGGTTGGGCACAAGCCGAGGTCGAGAACCTGCGGGCGGCCTTCACGTGGAGTCGCGAGAATGACGACCTCGACACGGCGCTGCGGCTGTTATCCACGTTGCAGTTGGTCTGGATAGCTGCCGGCCGGTTCCGCGAAGGAATATCCGGATTTGAAATGGTGCTGAGCGATGCCCGCTGCGCGGAAGTCGAACGGGCGGTGTGGATTCGCGCGGTCGCCGACCAGAGCACGCTCACGGGGTGGGCGGTTGTCCCGGCGAACGAGGACCGGGCACGGGACGCCCTGGCCGCCGCGCGCGAACTCGGGGATCCGGTACTGCTGGCTCGAGTCCTGATGGGGTGCGGGGCCCTCGCGTTCTACAACCCCGAGATGGCCGAGCTCCACCTCGCCGAGGCCATGGAACTGGCCCGCGCGACCGGCGATCGCTGGAGCCTGTGCCAAATTCTCAGCTATCGAGCGACCATCGGCTGCATGGCGGGTCAACCGACGGGCGCGCGCGCCGCGGCCGAGGAGGGACGTGACCTCGCCGACGCGTTGGGCTTCGGGTTCTTCTCGCGTCACTCCCGGGCGTGGCTGGCCATCGCGCTGATGATGCAGGGAAATCTGGCCCACGCCGCTCTGGTCGAAGACGATCTGGTCGAGGAGGCCGAAGCGGCCGGGGACAAGCCGATGAAAGTCTTCGGCGACGTGGGTCGCACCGTGGTGCTCGCATATCAGGGACGGGCGGATACCGCTCAAGCGGCGGCCGAATCCGCACGAGTGATTGCCGAGGAGGTGGGCGGTCAGTGGGCAGACGCGGTGGCCGCGGTCACTGCGCAAGCCGCGCTGGCGGCCGGTGACCCCGCCCGGGCGAGGGACGCCGCGGAGGTGGCCTGGCGCCTCACCGTGCCGGTGCGCGAAGTCTTCACCAGAAGCGTCAATCCGTTGGGCGAGGCCGCGCTGGCCTGCGGTGATCTGGTGACTGCGCGCAACTGGGCCGACGATTGCGTTGCTGTGGTACCGGGTTGGCACCAAGTGGTCGCGCGCACGGTGCGCGCCTTTGTCGCGATCGCGCAGGGTGAGCCGGACCAGGCGGAGCGCGATGCCCACGAGGCTCTTGGGGCCGCCGCTCGCTCGCAGGGATATCTGCGAGTGGCCGACACCCTGGAATGCCTGGCCCGGCTGGCGGTCGACGGCGGCAATCACTCCTATGCGGCGCGCCTGTTGGGCGCAGCCGACGGCATCCGGGAACGAATGGGGCAGGCCCGTTACCCGATGTACCAACCCGGCTACGACATTACGGTCGCGGCCGCCCGGGAAGCGTTGGGCGAGAAGGATTTTGACCTGATGTGGGCTGAAGGCGCAGCTCTGTCCCCCGAGGAGGCCATCGCCTTCGCGCAGCGGGGACGCGGCGAGCGCAAGCGCCCGACAAATGGTTGGGCATCGCTGACGCCCATGGAGAACGACGTGGTGCGTCTGGTCCGTGAGGGGCTGGGCAACAGGGACATCGGCGCGCGACTTTTCATCTCGCCGCGCACCGTGCAGACCCACCTCACCCACGTCTACGCCAAGCTCGGCCTGGCCTCCCGCGTTCAGCTGGTCCAAGAAGCGGGTCGCCAGGGCTGAAAGAGTGCCGCGAGACTGCAACTACCGACGGCCCTACTCGACAAATGCGTAGCCAGTTGCAGTCTCGCGGTGAGGGTTACTTTGCGGCGACGACGAAGCCGCGGATGATCGCCTCGATGTCGGCCGACTGCGCGGCCGCCTGGGCGGCCAGGCTGGTGATGGTCAGCTGAACCAGGTACCGCTGCTTGGCGGGCGGCGACCCGGTGGCGATGACGATCCGGTTCCAGCTGTGCAGCCGGATCTCGTTGGCGCCATAGCTGCCCTGGATCATCGACGAGGGAAACCCGTTGAAGGGGGCGGTCGACGCATCCAGTTGAGTGAAACCCGGTAGCAGCTGGGCATCGTCGTTGCCGTGCTTGATGACCTGCGCCGCGTCGAAGTCCCCGTGCAGCCTGAACACCACCAGCATGGCGTTCGGAACCTTGCTGGGCTTGGAGATCATCACCGTGGTCGGCGGCATCTTCTGGTCTGTGTACGGCGACCAGCCCGGCGGCGTCGGTATCGACACGGTCAAATCCGTGAGGCTGCTCGGCGCCACCGGCTCCCCGGTGACCCCGATGCTCTCCAGATACTGCGACAGGGGAACGGGTTTGGGAGTCGTCGTGGTGGTAGTGGTCGCCGACGTCGTCCCCAAGACCGACGAGTAGTCGGGGGCCTTCGGGGCGCAGCCGGCCACCGACATCGGAGCGACGAAAGCGACCACAGCGGCCAGAGCGGTCGCGACCGTGCGGCGAGCGGTCACAGAATCTCGTGGACCGCGTCGATCGGCCGGGCCAGCCGGGTCCCCTTCGGTGTGACGACAAACGGCCGTTCGATCAGGATGGGATGCTCGGCCATGGCGTCGAGCAGTTCGTCGTCGCTCGCGTCGGCCAGGTTGAGTTCGGTGTACAGCGGTTCCCGCTTGCGCACCGCGATGCGCACATCGATGCCGGCGTCGCGGATCATCTTGACCAGCTCGTCGCGCGACGGCGGCGTCTTCAGGTATTCGACGATGGTGGGCTCAAAACCATTGTCCCGCAACAGGTCCAGCGTCTTGCGCGAGGTGCTGCACTTGGGATTGTGATAGATGACGGTGTCGCGTGAACCGGAGGCCATCTACGCGTCCCCGTCGAACAGCCCTGTGACCGAGCCGTTTTCGAAGACCGCGCGAATGGTGCTGGCCAGCAGCGGCGCGATGGACAGAACCGTCAGCTGAGGGAAACGCTTCTCCTCGCCAATTGGGAGCGTGTTCGTGACGATCACCTCGCGGGCGCCGCAGGCGGCGAGCCGCTCGGCGGCCGGGTCCGACAGCACGCCGTGGGTCGCGGCGATGATCACGTCGCGGGCGCCGTCGTCGCGCAACAGCTGCACGGCGCCGGCGATGGTGCCACCGGTGTCGATCATGTCGTCGATCAGCACGCAGGTGCGGTCCTCGACCTCGCCGACGACGCGGTTGGACACCACCTGGTTGGGCACCCGCGGGTCGCGGGTCTTGTGAATGAAGGCCAGCGGCACGCCGCCCAGCGCGTCGGCCCATTTCTCGGCGATGCGCACGCGGCCGGAGTCGGGGGAGACCACGACCATGTTGCCGTCGGGGTAGTTGTCCCGGATGTAGCCGGTCAGCAGGTTCTGGCCGCGCATGTGGTCGACGGGCCCGTCGAAGAAGCCCTGGATCTGATCGGTGTGCAGGTCGACGGTCACGATCCGGTCGGCTCCCGCCGTCTTGAGCAGGTCGGCGACCAGCCGCGCCGAAATCGGTTCGCGACCGCGGTGCTTCTTGTCCTGGCGGGCGTACGGGTAGAACGGCATGACGGCGGTGATCCGCTTGGCGCTGCCGCGCTTGAGCGCGTCGATCATGATCAGCTGTTCCATCAGCCAGTCGTTCACCGGCGCCGGATGCGACTGCAGGACGAACGCGTCGCAGCCGCGGACCGATTCGTGGAACCGCACGAAGATCTCCCCGTTGGCGAACTCGCGCGCGGTCTGCGCCGTGACGTGGACGTCGAGCTCCTTGGCCACCTGCTCGGCCAGCTCGGGGTGGGCGCGGCCGGAGAAGAGCATCAGGTTCTTGCGGTTGTCGGTCCAGTCGTGGCTCACGGTGCTGCCCTCGCCGTATCGGGGTCGAGATCGGAAACGGAACGCCCCATCGTAAGCGAAGGGCTTCGATGGGATGCCGGATTGCCACGTCGCGGGTTCACGGCGTCGGATCGGGGTCGGGTGGGGGTTGGGGCTGCTGGGCGGCCTTTTCGGCGGCTTTTTCGGCGGCCTTGGCGGCCGCGCTGCCCGGCCGCTTGCGCTGTACCCAGTTCTCGATGTTGCGTTGCGGGCCCGCGGAAACCGCCAGCGCACCCGGCGGGACGTCGTCGCGCACCACGGTGCCGGCGCCGGTGTAGGCCCCGTCGCCGACGGTCACCGGCGCCACGAACATGGTGTCCGACCCGGTGCGCACGTGCGAGCCAATGGTGGTGCGCCGCTTGGTGGTGCCGTCGTAGTTGACGAACACGCTGGACGCGCCGATGTTGCTGTGTTCGCCGATGTCGGCGTCGCCGACGTAGGTCAGGTGCGGAACCTTGGTGCCGGCGCCGATGGTGGAGTTCTTGGCCTCGACGAACGCGCCGAGCTTGCCGTCGGCCCCCAGCACGGTGCCCGGCCGCAGGTAGGTGTACGGGCCGACCGTCGCGCCGTCGCCGATCGACGACGAGGAGCCGTGGGTGCGAACCACCGACGCGCCGTCGCCCACGGTGACGTCGGTCAGCGTGGTGTCCGGGCCGACGATGCAGTGACCGCCGATCCGGGTGCGCCCGAGCAGCTGCGTCCCGGGATGGACGACGGTGTCGCGGCCGATCGTGACGTCGACGTCGATCCAGGTGGTCGCCGGGTCGACGACGGTCACGCCCGCCATCTGGTGGGCGGCGACGATCCGGCGGTTCAGCTCAGCGCCGAGCTCGGCGAGCTGCACGCGGTTGTTGACGCCGGCGACCAGCGCGCTGTCGTCGACGTGCTGGGCGAGGATCGACCGGCCGTCGCCGCGCAGGATCGCGACGACGTCGGTGAGGTAGAGCTCCCGTTGGGCATTGTCGGAGCGCAGGCGGCCCAGGGCGGAGCGCAACGCGGCGACGTCGAACGCGTAGACACCCGCGTTGACCTCGCGGATCTCCCGCTGCGAGGGCGTCGCGTCGGCCTCTTCGACGATCGCCATCACCTCGTCGTCCTGGGTGCGCAGGATGCGGCCGTAGCCGAAGGGTTCGCTCAGCGTGGTGGTCAGCACGGTCACCGCGGCCGAGGCCGCGTTGTGCGTCGCGATCAGGTCGGCCAGGGTGTCGGAGTCCAGCAGCGGCGTGTCCCCCGAGGTGACGACGACGATGCCGGCGTAGTCGTCGGGCAGCGCCGACAGCCCGCACAGCACCGCGTGGCCGGTCCCCAGCGGCCGGTCCTGCAGCGCCACGTCGATCGGGCGTCCGAGGCTCTCGGCCAGCTCGGCGACGAGCGGCGCGATGCGCTGGTGGTCGTGGCCGAGGACCACGACCAGCCGCTGGGGCGCCACCTTGGCGACCGCGTGCAGCGTGTGGGACAGCATGCTGCGGCCGGCGATGGCGTGCAGCACCTTGGGGGTGTCGGATCGCATCCTGGTGCCGGGCCCGGCCGCCAAGACCAGGACCGCGGTGTCACCACGAAACGCCACGCTTCTCCCTTCCGCGCGAGCGTGTGTGTCTGTATGTCGACACGCCGTCAATCGTGTCATTTCATGCACGCTCGCGGCAAAGAGCTGTGCTCCGTCGCCAGGACTCGAACCTGAACTTTCTGAACCAAAATCAGAGGTGCTGCCGATTACACCACGACGGATTGGCCTGCCACGGCGGGGTGGCGCCCGTTCGCCGACCGCGCCAACAAGACTCTAGACACTATCTTCACCTGCGCAAACCGATACCCTGAGATACGTGGCAGCCCCGGATAAAGAAGTGCGGGCGCCGCGCGCCCGGATGACCGGCAGCGAGCGACGGCACCAGCTCATCGGCATCGCGCGCTCGCTGTTCGCCGAGCGCGGCTACGAGGGGGCCTCGATCGAGGAGATCGCGCAGCGTGCCAACGTGTCCAAGCCGGTCGTCTACGAGCATTTCGGCGGCAAGGAGGGCCTGTACGCCGTCGTCGTCGACCGCGAGATGTCGGCGCTGCTGGACGGCATCACCTCGTCGCTGACCAACAACCGCTCCCGGGTGCGGGTCGAACGCGTCGCGCTGGCGCTGCTCACCTACGTCGAGGAGCGCACCGACGGCTTCCGGATCATGATCCGCGACTCGCCGGCCGCGATCAGCTCGGGCACCTACTCCAGCCTGCTCAACGACGCGGTCAGCCAGGTCAGTTCCATCCTGGCCGGCGACTTCGCCCGCCGCGGCCTGGACCCGGATTTGGCACCGCTCTACGCGCAGGCGTTGGTGGGCTCGGTGTCGATGACGGCCCAGTGGTGGCTCGACACCCGCGAGCCCAAGAAGGAAGTGGTCGCCGCGCACCTGGTCAACCTGATGTGGAACGGCCTCACACACCTGGAGGCCGACCCCAAGCTGCAGGACGAGTAGCCCCTGACCGCACCCGGTCGACCGCGTTTGGCGTCCCTAGAATGGGCCTCATCATGACCGCACCGGGGCCTGCTCGCCCAGAAACCCCGATCGCGGGGCTCATCGAATTTGCGCTGACCGCGCCGACTTTCCAGCAGCTCATCGAGCGCGCCGCCGCCCGGCCCGCGGAACTGAGCCTGGTCGGCCCGGCCGCCGCCCGGGTGTTCGTCACCGGCGCGCTGGCGCGGCTCGGGCCGCTGCTGGTGGTCACCGCCACCGGTCGCGAAGCCGACGACCTGACCGCCGAGCTGCGAGGCGTGTTCGGCGACGCGGTGGCGCTCTTCCCGTCCTGGGAAACGCTGCCGCACGAACGACTTTCGCCCGGCGTCGACACCGTCGGCACCCGATTGATGGTGCTGCGCCGGCTGGCCCATCCCGACGACACAAGGCTGGGCACGCCCCTGCGGGTCGTGGTCACGACGGTTCGCTCGCTCCTGCAGCCGATGACGCCGCGGCTGGGCCTGGTGGAACCGCTGACCTTGCGGGCCGGTGAGGAGGTCGACTTCGAGGGCGTGGTGGCCCGGCTGGTCGAGCTGGCCTACACCAGGGTCGACATGGTCGGCCGACGCGGCGAATTCGCCGTCCGCGGAGGGATTCTCGACCTCTTTCCGCCGACCGCCGAACACCCGGTGCGCGTGGAGTTCTGGGGCGACGAGATCACCGAGATGCGGATGTTCTCGGTCGCCGACCAGCGTTCCATTCCCGAGCTCGACGTCGACACGCTGGTCGCCGTCGCCTGCCGCGAGCTGCTGCTCACCGACGACGTGCGGGCGCGGGCGGCGGAACTGGCCGCGCAGCATCCCGCGGGCGACGGGGCGATCACGGGCAGCCTCACCGACATGCTTGCCAAGCTTGCCGAGGGCATCCCGGTCGACGGCATGGAGGCGCTGCTGCCGGTGCTCCGGCCCGCCGAAAACGGGGCCCACGTCCTGCTGACCGATCAGCTGGCCGAGGGCACCCCGGTGTTGCTGTGCGACCCGGAGAAGGTGCGCAGCCGGGCGGCCGACCTGATCAAGACCGGCCGCGAGTTCCTCGAGGCGTCGTGGTCGGTCGCCGCCCTGGGCGGCTCGCAAGGCCAAGCGCCCGTCGACGTCGCGCAGCTGGGCGGGTCGGGCTTCGCCGAACTCGACGACGTGCGGGCCGCGGCGGCCCGGTCCGGTCACCCATGGTGGACGCTGAGCCAGCTGTCCGACGAGTCGGCCGTGGAGCTGGACATCCGGGCGGCGCCGTCGGCCCGCGGGCATCAGCATGACATCGACGGCATCTTCGCGATGCTGCGCGCGCACGTGACGACGGGCGGGTACGCCGCCGTCGTCGCGCCCGGCGCTGGAACGGCCCACCGGGTGGCGGAGCGGCTGGCCGAATCGGACGCGCCGGCCGCCATGCTGGAATCGGGCGCGGCACCCAAGCCCGGCATCGTCGGGGTGCTCAAGGGACCGCTGCACGACGGCGTCGTGGTGCCCGGCGCCAGCCTGGTCGTGATCACCGAGACCGACCTGACCGGCAACCGGGCCACCGCCGTCGAGGGCAAGCGGCTGGCGGCCAAGCGGCGCAACACCGTCGACCCGCTGGCGCTGACGGCGGGCGACCTGGTGGTGCACGACCAGCACGGCATCGGGCGGTTCGTCGAGATGGTCGAGCGCACGGTCGGCGGCGCCCGGCGCGAGTACCTGGTGCTGGAGTACGCCTCCAGCAAGCGCGGCCAGCAGGCCGACAGGCTGTATGTCCCGATGGACTCGCTGGACCAGCTGTCGCGGTACGTCGGCGGGCAGGCCCCGGCGCTGAGCCGGCTGGGCGGCAGCGACTGGGCCAACACCAAGACCAAGGCCCGCCGCGCGGTCCGGGAGATCGCCGGCGAACTGGTGTCGCTGTACGCCAAACGGCAGGCCAGCGCCGGGCACGCGTTCGGGCCGGACACCCCGTGGCAGGCCGAGATGGAGGACGCGTTCGGTTTCACCGAGACCGTCGACCAGCTCACCGCGATCACCGAGGTCAAGGCCGACATGGAAAAGCCGATCCCGATGGACCGGGTGATCTGCGGCGACGTCGGCTACGGCAAGACCGAGATCGCGGTGCGCGCGGCGTTCAAGGCGGTGCAGGACGGCAAGCAGGTCGCCGTGCTGGTCCCCACCACGCTGCTGGCCGACCAGCATCTGCAAACCTTCCGCGAGCGGATGGCCGGCTTCCCGGTGGTGGTCAAGGGGCTGTCCCGATTCACCGACGCCACCGAGTCCCGCGCCGTGATCGACGGCCTGGCCGACGGGTCGGTGGACATCGTGATCGGCACGCACCGGCTGCTGCAGACCGGGGTGCGCTGGAAGGACCTGGGCCTCGTCGTCGTCGACGAGGAGCAGCGGTTCGGCGTCGAGCACAAGGAGCACATCAAGTCGCTGCGCACCCACGTCGACGTGCTGACCATGAGCGCGACCCCGATCCCGCGCACCCTGGAGATGAGCCTGGCCGGCATTCGCGAGATGTCGACGATCCTGACGCCGCCCGAAGAGCGCTACCCGGTGCTGACTTACGTTGGGCCGCAAGACGACAAGCAGATCGCGGCCGCGCTGCGCCGGGAGCTGCTGCGCGACGGGCAGGCCTTCTATGTGCACAACCGGGTCAGCTCCATCGACCGGGCCGCCGCCCGGGTGCGCGAGCTGGTGCCCGAGGCGCGGGTCGCCGTCGCGCACGGGCAGATGCCCGAGGACCTGCTGGAGCGGACCGTCGAGGGATTCTGGAACCGCGAATACGACATCCTCGTCTGCACCACGATCGTCGAGACCGGGCTGGACATCTCGAATGCCAACACGCTCATCGTCGAGCGCGCCGACACCTTCGGGCTGGCCCAACTGCACCAGCTGCGCGGCCGGGTCGGGCGCAGCCGGGAACGCGGCTACGCCTACTTCCTGTATCCGCCGCACGTGCCGCTGACCGAGACGGCCTACGACCGGCTGGCCACCATCGCGCAGAACAACGAGCTGGGCGCGGGCATGGCGGTCGCGCTGAAGGACCTCGAGATCCGCGGCGCCGGCAACGTGCTGGGTGTCGAGCAGTCGGGCCACGTCGCCGGCGTCGGGTTCGACCTGTACGTGCGGCTGGTGGGCGAGGCCGTCGAGGCCTACCGGGCGGCCGCCGACGGGGAGACCGTCACCGCCCGGGAGGAGCCCAAGGACGTGCGGATCGACCTGCCGGTCGACGCGCACCTGCCGCCGGACTACATCGCCAGCGACCGGCTGCGGCTGGAGGCCTATCGAAGGCTGGCCGCCGCGGCCGACGACGCGGCCATCGGTGGCGTCGTCGAGGAGCTCACCGACCGCTACGGGCCGCTGCCCGAACCCGCCCGCCGGCTGGTGGCCGTGGCGCGGCTGCGGCTGCTGTGTCGCGCCGCCGGCGTCACCGAGGTGTCGGCCGCCTCCGCGGCGACCGTGCGGCTGTCGCCGATAACGCTGCTAGATTCGGCTCAGGTGCGCCTGGCGAGGATGTATCCGGGCGCGCGCTACCGGGCCACCACCGCCACGGTCCAGGTTCCGATTCCGCGAGCCGGGGGTGTCGGCGCGCCACGCATCCGCGACGTCGAGTTGGTCCAGATGGTGGCCAACGTGGTGACGGCACTGCAGGGCAAGCCACAACAGGATATTGGCACAGCGAGTTCACCTGCGGCGATGTCCGGTGAGGAGCGGCAAGCGCGATGACGATCGTCGTCTTGTTCGATCCCCGCCGCCCCTCGCTGGTGCCCGTCGAAGCCGTCGAGCACCTCACCGGGGAGGTGCAGTACACCGAGGAGATGCCCGTCGCGGTGCCCTGGTCGCTGCCCGCGGCGCGCCCGGTGCACACCGGAGATGACGCGCCGGTGTTGCTGTCGTCCGACCCCGACCACCCCGCCGTCGTCGCCCGATTGGCCGCCGGGGCCCGGCTGATCTCGGCGCCGGACAGCCCGCGCGGCGAACGGCTGGTCGACGCCGTCGCGATGATGGACAAGCTGCGCACCGCCGGGCCGTGGGAAAGCGAGCAAACGCACGACTCGCTGCGCAGGTTCCTGCTCGAGGAGACCTATGAGCTGCTGGACGCGGTCCGCAGCGGCAACGCCGACCAGCTGCGCGAAGAGCTCGGCGACGTGTTGCTGCAGGTTCTCTTCCACGCCCGCATCGCCGAGGATGCGCCGCAGCACCCGTTCACCATCGACGACGTCGCCGCCGCGCTGATGCGCAAGCTGGGCAACCGGGTTCCGGGAGTGCTTGCGGGCCAATCCATTTCGCTTGAGGACCAGCTGGCTCAGTGGGAAGAGCGCAAGGCGGCCGAGAAGCCGCGGCGCTCGGTCATGGACGAGGTGCACACCGGGCAGCCGTCATTGGCGCTGGCGCAGAAGGTCATTCAACGCGCCGAGAAGGCCGGGCTGCCGGCCGACCTGATCCCCGACGAGATCACCACGATCTCCGTGTCGGCCGACGTCGACGCGGAAAGCGCGCTGCGGACGGCGGTTTTGGAGTTTGTGGACACCGTTCGCGGTGTGGAGAAGGCGATCGCCGCCACCCGGCGCGGAGACGGCGTGCCCGAGGAGTTCGACGTGGCCCCGCTGGGCGAGATCACCGACGAGGAGTGGCGCGAGCACTGGCCCTCCGCCGGCCCGGCCGTCGATGCGGAGCCGGTCGAGCCCGCCGTCGCGCCCAAAGGCTCGAAGAAGCGGCGCGGCCGCCGCTGAGCCCGGCAATCAGCTGGTATTGCGGCGTGTCGCTGCGCCGGGCCCCCCAACCGACCGGGCAGTCCCGAAACTCATGGGACGATGGTGGTGGCGAAGTTGACGTAGGGAACTTAAGGGGAGCGTGGTGTCGCCGAGGCGTTGGTTGCGCGCGGCCGCTGTGATCGGCGCGACCGCGATGCTCATGGCGTCCAGCTGTACCTGGCAGCTCAGCCTTTTCATCCCCGACGGTGTGCCGCCCCCGGCCGGGGATGCGGTGCCGCCGGTGGACACCCACGCCAGCGGCCGGCCCGCGGACCAGTTGCGGGAGTGGGCGCAGCAACGGTCGGCGGGTCTCGAGATTCCGGTCATCGCGCTGGAGGCCTACGCGTATGCCGCCCGGGTCGCCGAGGTGGAGAACCCGAAGTGCCACATCGCGTGGACCACGCTGGCGGGCATCGGGCAGGTCGAGAGCCATCACGGCACGTACCGGGGCGCGACGCTGGCGCCCAACGGCGATGTGAGTCCCCCGATTCGGGGTGTTCGGCTGGACGGCAGCGGCGGCACGCTGCGGATCGTCGACAGCGAGGAAGACACCACGGGCGGTTCGGATCGCGGTGTCGGGGTGGTGCGCGCGATGGGCCCGATGCAGTTCATCCCGGAGACGTGGCGGTTGTACGGGGTCGACGCCCACAACGACGGCCGTCTCAGTCCCGACAACATCGACGACGCGGCGCTCTCGGCGGCGGGCTATTTGTGTTGGCGCGGAAAGGATCTCGCTACCCCCCGGGGCTGGATCACCGCGCTGCGCGCCTACAACAACTCCGGCATCTACGCGCGGGCCGTCCGGGACTGGGCGACCGCCTACGCCGCGGGCCACCCGCTGTAGCAGGATGTATCGCTGACGGCGCCAGTTACGACAAGGAGAACCCAGTGCCGATTATCGAACAGGTCGGGGCCCGCGAGATCCTCGATTCTCGCGGTAACCCGACGGTCGAGGTCGAGATAGCTCTGATCGACGGGACGTTTGCCCGCGCGGCGGTGCCGTCCGGCGCGTCGACCGGGGAGCACGAGGCGGTCGAGCTGCGCGACGGCGGCGAGCGTTACGGCGGCAAGGGCGTGCAGAAGGCGGTGCAGGCCGTGCTGGACGAGATCGGCCCGGCCGTGATCGGCCTCAACGCCGACGATCAGCGGTTGGTCGACCAGGCGCTGGTGGACCTCGACGGCACCCCGGACAAGTCCCGGCTCGGCGGCAACGCGATCCTGGGCGTCTCGCTCGCCGTCGCCAAGGCGGCCGCCGATTCCGCCGAGCTGCCGCTTTTTCGCTATCTCGGCGGGCCGAACGCGCACATCTTGCCGGTGCCGATGATGAACATCCTCAACGGCGGCGCGCACGCCGACACCGCCGTCGACATCCAGGAATTCATGGTGGCGCCCATCGGCGCGCCCAGCTTCGGCGAGGCGCTGCGCTGGGGCGCGGAGGTGTACCACGCGCTCAAGTCGGTGCTGAAGAAGCAGGGACTGAGCACCGGCCTGGGCGACGAGGGCGGCTTCGCCCCCGACGTGGCCGGCACCACCGCGGCGCTGGACCTGATCAGCACGGCCATCGACTCGGCGGGCCTGAAACCCGGCGTCGACGTGGCCCTGGCACTCGACGCCGCGGCCACCGAGTTCTACACCGACGGCACCGGCTACGCCTTCGAGGGCAGCACCCGCAGCGCCGAGCAGATGACCGAGTTCTATGCCGGCCTGCTCGGCTCCTACCCGCTGGTGTCCATCGAAGACCCGCTCTCCGAGGATGATTGGGACGGCTGGGCGGCCCTGACGGCGTCGATCGGCGAGCGGGTGCAGATCGTCGGCGACGACATCTTCGTCACCAACCCCGAGCGCCTCGAGGAGGGCATCGAAAAGGGCGTGGCAAACGCGTTGCTGGTCAAGGTGAACCAAATCGGCACGCTGACCGAGACGCTGGACGCCGTCGTGCTGGCGCACCACAGCGGGTACCGCACCATGATGAGCCACCGCAGCGGCGAGACCGAGGACACCACGATCGCCGACCTGGCGGTGGCGGTCGGCAGCGGTCAGATCAAGACGGGCGCGCCGGCCCGAAGCGAGCGCGTCGCCAAATACAATCAGCTGCTGCGCATCGAGGAGGCGCTCGGCGACGCCGCCCGCTACGCCGGCGACCTGGCGTTCCCGCGGTTCGCGCTGGAGGCCAAATAGCTTGGCCGCCAAGCTTGATCCGAAGCGGCGTTCCCCGGCATCGCGCCCGGGGAAGGCCGGCGATTCGGGTCGGCGCCGCCGCTCCACCGGGACCTCCAGGGCCACGCTGCGTGAGCACGTCGTCGAACCCATCAAGCGGCAGCTCGCCGAATCCGTCGAGCAACGGTCGGATCAGCGCCTGGGGTTCACCGCCCGGCGGGCGGCGGTGCTCGCCGCGGTCATCTGCGTGCTGACGCTGACGATCGCGGGCCCGGTGCGCACCTACTTCGCACAGCGCACCGAGATGAGTCAGCTGGCCGCCAGCGAGGCCGCGCTGCGGCGCCAGATCGCCGAACTCGAGCAGAAGAAGGTCAAGCTCGGTGACCCGGCCTACATCGCGGCGCAGGCCCGCGAGCGCCTCGGCTTCGTGAAACCCGGGGACATCCCGTTCCAGGTCCAGCTGCCGCCGTCGGCGGCGACCCCGCAACCCGGGTCCGATACGGCCAAACCCGCCAGCAGCGACCCGTGGTACACCGCGCTGTGGCATACGATCGCCGACGCCCCGCACCTGCCGCCGTCGAACGCCTTGTCGCCCACCCCCACGGCTCCCGGTGGTTGATCGTGCGGACCTGGAAGCGGTGGCGCGCCAGCTCGGTCGCGAGCCGCGCGGGGTGCTGGAGATCGCCTACCGCTGCCCCAACGGCGAACCCGGCGTGGTGAAGACGGCGCCGAAACTGCCTGACGGCACCCCGTTTCCGACGTTGTACTACCTCACCCACCCGGTGCTCACCGTGGCCGCGAGCAGGCTGGAGACGACGGGGCTGATGCGCGAGATGACCGAGCGGTTGCGGCGCGACCCCGAGTTGGCGGCGGCGTATCGGCGGGCGCACGAGTCGTATCTGGCCGAGCGTGACGCGATCGAGCCGCTGGGCACCACGTTTTCCGCCGGGGGCATGCCGGACCGGGTCAAATGCCTGCACGTGCTGATCGCGCATTCGCTGGCCAAGGGCCCGGGGGTGAACCCGCTCGGCGACGAGGCGGTGGCGATCCTGGCCGGCGAGCCCGGGATGGCGCCGGTCTTGGTGGCGGGGCAGTGGTGAGCAGGCTCGCGGGAATCGACTGCGGCACCAACTCGATTCGGTTGCTGATCGCCGACGTCGACGCGGGCCGGCTGCGCGACGTGCATCGCGAGACGCGGATCGTGCGGCTCGGCCAGGGTGTCGACGCGACCGGCCGGTTCGCGCCGGACGCGCTCGACCGAACCGCCGCCGCGCTGGCCGACTACGCCGCCCTGCTGAGGGGGCACGGCGTCGAGCGGGTGCGGATGGTGGCGACGTCGGCCGCCCGCGATGTCGCCAACCGGGACGACTTCTTCGCGATGACGGCCGACGTGCTGGGCGCGGTGCTGCCCGGCGCGGTCGCCGAGGTGATCACCGGCGCCGAAGAGGCCGAGCTGTCGTTCCGCGGTGCGGTCGGCGAATTGGACAGCGCGCGACGGCCTTTCGTCGTCGTCGACCTGGGTGGTGGGTCGACCGAGATCGTTGTCGGCGGCGACGCGGTGACGGCCAGCCACTCGGCCGACATCGGTTGTGTCCGGCTGACCGAACGCTGCCTGCACTCGGATCCGCCGACACCAGAGGAAGTTGCGGCGGCCCGCGAGGTGGTGCGCGAGCGGCTCGACGTCGCGCTGCGCGCGGTGCCCGTCGAAGGGGCCCGAACCTGGGTCGGGCTGGCCGGAACGATGACGACGCTGTCCGCGCTGGCCCATGGTATGACGACGTATGACGCTGCGGCGATTCATCTTTCGCGCGTCGACGCCAAAGACCTGCTGGCCGTCTGCGAGCGGCTGATCGGCATGACACGATCCCAGCGTGCGGCGCTGCCGCCGATGCACGAGGGCCGCGCCGACGTGATCGGGGGCGGGGCGATCGTGGTCGAGGAACTGGCGCGCGAACTGCGCACCCGGGCCGGCATCGACGAGCTGACCGTCAGCGAACACGACATCCTGGACGGCATCGTGCTGTCGATCGCCGGTTGAGTCACATCCGCCACATTGGCCTCTGCAAAGGAGGCGGCACCCTTTTTGCCCGCCTCGGAGCGACAACGTGGGGTGTCGTACCCGTGTGCGACGGTTCGACAATGAACCTTCGCGGAATTGAGCTGCGGTACGTGCTCTCGCTGCAGTTGGCCGTCCATGGGCCGGCGACCATAGCCGAATTGATCGACGCGCTGAAATGGCACGGCTTTTGCCTGCGCGGCAGGCCATCGAAGGTCATCTCCGATGCGTTGCGGTGGGAAATCGAACGTGGCAGGGTGCTGCGGCTGGGGCGGGGCCGGTATGGCCCGGGATATATACCGCGTGGCACCGAACATCGGATCCACCAGCGCGTGCTGGCGTTGCGGGCCGCGGCCAAGTCGCTGTGAGGCGGGCAACAAGAGCACCGCCTCCCTCGGGCGACGAAAGTGACGGATGTGACTCACGCCTCGAAGCGGTAGCCCATGCCCGACTCGGTCAACAGGTGTTTGGGATGCGACGGGTCGTCCTCCAGCTTGCGGCGCAGCTGCGCCAAATACACTCGCAGATAATGGGTTTCGGTGGCGTACGCCGGCCCCCACACCTCCTTGAGCAGCTCCTCGCGGCCGACCAACTTGCCGCGGTTGCGAACCAGCACCTCGAGCATGCCCCATTCGGTCGGGGTCAGGTGCACTTCGACGCCGTCCTTGGTGACCTTCTTGGCGGCCAGGTCGACGGTGAACGCGTCGGTTTCGATCACCGGCTGATCCATTTCGGACGCGGCCGCATTGCGGCGGACCGCGGCGCGCAGCCGGGCCAGGAACTCGTCCATCCCAAACGGTTTCGTGACGTAGTCGTCGGCGCCGGCGTCCAGCGCCTCCACCTTGTCCGACGAATCGGTGCGCGCCGACAACACGATCACCGGCGCCGAAAGCCAGCCGCGCAGACCCCCGAGCACCTCGATGCCCGAGATGTCGGGCAGGCCGAGGTCGAGGATCACCACGTCGGGCTTGTGCTCGGCGGCGGCACGCAGCGCACCGGCGCCGGTCGAGGCCGTGATGACCTCGTAGCCGCGCACGGACAGGTTGATTCGCAGCGCCCGCAGGATGTGCGGCTCGTCGTCGATCACCAGCACCCGGGTCATCGCGCGCCAACCTGTTGCGGGGCGGCCAGATCCACCACGACGGTGAGCCCGCCGCCCGGGGTATCGCTGGCCGCAATGGTGCCGCCCATGGCCTCGACGAAGCCGCGCGCCACCGACATGCCCAGGCCCACACCGGTGGTGTTGTCGTGATCGCCGAGCCGCTGGAACGCTTCGAAGACTTGATCCTCGGCCCCGTGCGGGATCCCGGGGCCCTCGTCGATGACGTTGATCAGGACGCGATCGCCGACCCGGCCCGCGTTGACCCGCACGATGCTGTTGGGCGCGTACCGCAGCGCGTTGTCGATCAGGTTGGCCAGGACCCGCTCGAGTAGCCCGGCGTCGGCCATCACGACGGCGTCACCGACGTCGACCTTGACGCGGTCGATGGCGGGTTGGTAAAAGCCGGTGGCGCCCTTGCCAATGCTGACCAGCGCCCGTTGCACCGTCTCCTCGAGATACACCCGGTGCAGATCCGGGCGAACCGCGCCGGCGGCCAGGCGCGAGGAATCGAGCAGGTTGCCGACCAACGCGGTCAGCTGGTCGATGGACTCCTCGATGGTGGCCAGCAACTCGGCGGTGTCCTCGGCCGAGAAGGCGACGTCCTCGGCGCGCAGGCTGGACACCGCGACCTTGGCCGCGGCCAGCGGCGTGCGCAGGTCGTGGCTGACCGCCGAGAGCAGCGAGCGGCGCAGCTCGTCGGCCCGCACGATCGCCTCGGTCCGGCCGGCCTCCTCGGCCAGTTCGCGCTGCCGGATAAGACCCGCCGCTTGCTTGGCCACCGCGGTGAGCACCCGGCGGTCGCGGGCCGAGAGTTTCCGGCCGGCCATCAGCATCCAGAATTCGTCGTCGCCGACCTCGATCGCGGTGTCAGCGGAATCGACGCTCACACAAGGATCTTTGCCCACGCAGG
Organism: Mycobacterium sp. NGS26; assembly: GCF_059813025.1. Lineage (NCBI taxonomy): Bacteria > Bacillati > Actinomycetota > Actinomycetes > Mycobacteriales > Mycobacteriaceae > Mycobacterium > Mycobacterium sp. NGS26. The sequence goes on along the minus strand of NZ_JCALDU010000001.1, from coordinate 330,810 downwards.
CGACGACGTAGCTCTTCTTCCCGGCGGCGCGGTCTTCCTCGCCCGGCTCCCGCAGCATGCTGACCGCGCGCTGCGAGTAGGTCTCCCGCACGCGTTCGAGCAGCGTTTCGAGGTCGGCGCCGCGCAGCACCGATCCGGCGAACAGCGTCAGCAGCTCGGCCTCCTGGGAGGCGCGCCGCGCTTCCCGGGCGCGGTTGGCGGCGAAGTTCACCAGGACCGCGACCGCGACCGCGATCAGCAGTAGCACCAACTCGGTGATGGCGCTGTTGGGTTCGGCGATGGTGAAGCTGTGTCGCGGGGCTATCAGAAAGTAGTTCAGCAGCAACCCGGACAGCACCGCCGAAAGTGCCGCCGGGGCAACGCCTCCCAGCAGGCCGACCAGCAGCACGCCCACGAAGAACAACGCGCTCTCGCCGCCGGTGTCCAGGTAGCGGTCCAGCGTGGTGACCGTCACCGCGCAGATGGCCGAGGGTATGACGAACGCCGCCAGCCAGGACGCGACGCGTCGCTCGTGGGGCGCGAGCGACCCGATGTGGAAGCCGCGGTTGGATTCGTCATGGGTGACGATGTGCACGTCGATCTTGCCGGACCGCTGCACGATGGTCGAGCCGATCCCCTCCTCGAAGAGGCGGGCCCAGCGGGGCCGGCGCGACGTTCCTATCACCAGCTGGGTGGCGTTGTTCTCGCGGGCGAAATCGAGTAGGGCGGTGGGCACGTCGTCACCGACCACGGTGTGCAGGGAGGCGTCCAGGCTGCTTGCCAGCTCGCGAATCTTGGTCATCTTGCGGTCGGACACGCCGGCCAGCCCGTCACCGCGGATGACATGCACGACCATCAGCTCGGCGCTGGACTTGGACGCGATCCGGGATGCGCGCCGCACCAACGTCTCCGACTCCGGGCCACCGGTGACCGCCACCACCACCCGCTCGCGCGCCTCCCACAGGTCGGTGATTTTGTTCTCCGCGCGATACTTGGCCAGCGCGGTGTCCACCTGGTCGGCCAGCCACAGCAGCGCCAATTCCCTTAATGCCGTGAGGTTTCCGCGGCGGAAGTAGTTCGACAGCGCCGCGTCGATCCTTTCCGGCGCATAGACGTTTCCGTGGGATAGCCTGCGGCGCAACGCCTCCGGGGTGATGTCGATGAGTTCGACCTGCGAGGCCTGGCGCACGATCGAATCCGGAATCGTTTCCTGCTGTTCGATGCCGGTGATTTGGGCGACGACGTCGTTGAGGCTTTCCAGGTGCTGGATGTTGACCGTGGAGATCACCGTGATCCCGGCGTCGAGCAGTTCCTCGACGTCCTGCCACCGTTTTTCGTTCTTGCTGCCCGGCGTGTTGGTGTGGGCGAGTTCGTCGACCAGCACCACCTGCGGGTGCCGCGCCAGCACGGCGGGCACGTCGAGTTCCGGGAAGCGGCCACCGCGATATTCGATGTAGCGTGGCGGGACGACCTCGATGCCCTCAATCAGCTCAGCGGTTTTCGCTCGCCCGTGGGTCTCGACGACAGCCGCGACCACGTCGGTGCCGCGTTCCAACCGTCGATGGGCTTCGCCGAGCATCGCGTAGGTTTTGCCGACACCCGGTGCCGCACCGAGATAGATGCGCAGCTCCCCGCGTTTGGGACGGTGGTCGGTCTCGCTCACGTCAACCATCATCCCCCATGGCGCTAGCCCGAGACCGGATACTGCTGATCCAGTTGGAGGTTGAGCTGCAGCACGTTCACCGCCGGCTCGCCGAAAATCCCGAGGTCGCGGCCGCGGCTGTAGTGCGCCACCACCGCGCGTATCTGGTCCGGGCCGACGTGGCGGGCCCTGGCCACCCGGGCGACCTGGATATCGGCGTACGCCGGGGAGATGTCCGGGTCGAGCCCGCTGCCGCTGGCGGTGACGGCGTCGGCGGGCACGGCCGGGTCGGCGGGCGCGGTCCCGCGGACGGGCACGATCCGGCCGATCGTGTAGTCCTCGCCGGACTTGGCGCACTCCACCCGGACGCCTTGGTAGAAGTCCAGGAAGGGCTGGTGTGTCGTGCCGCACGGCTCGTTGACGCTGACGACCCGGGTCGGGTGGGTGACGTAGCCGCGCGAGTCGCGGGGCCCGATCACCGACAAAACGGCGCCGACGCCGCCGCCGGTGCAGAACGGGCGCGATCCGTCGACCCCTTCGAGCCGACCGATCGAGGCGCTGCGCGAACACACCTGCGTCAGCAGGCTCGGCTTGGCCGGATCGCCGGGAACGTCGACCACGCTTTCCGGGCCGAGGTTGCTCGCGCCCGACGAAGTCGGGTCGTAGCCGTTGCCGGCGGCCGAGGGGCGGCTCTGGAAGTACTGCGGCAGCGGATTGCCGTCCTTGTCGGTGAACAGCTGGCCGATCAGCCGGCTGCCGACCGGCTTGCCGTTGGCGGTCAGAATCGACCCCTCGGCCTTGTCGTGCAGTCCGGGCAGCTGCGCGACGAGCCAGACGAACAGCGGATAGGCGATACCGGTGATCACCGTCAGCACCAGCAGCGCGCGCAACGCCGCCCAGTGCATGCGGACGAAATTCGAGAACTTCATGTCAGGACATCCCCGGGACGAATTGGACGATCAAGTCGATCAGCTTGATACCGATGAACGGGGCGACGATTCCGCCCAGCCCGTAGATGTAGAGGTTGCGGCTCAACAGTTTTGACGCGCTGCTCGGCGTGTAGCGCACCCCGCGCAGCGACAATGGGATCAGCGCGACGATGATGATCGCGTTGAAGATCACCGCCGACAGGATCGCCGACTGCGGGCTGTGCAACCGCATGACGTTGAGCAGGTCCAGCCCGGGGAACAACGCGACGAACATCGCCGGGATGATCGCGAAGTACTTCGCGATGTCGTTGGCGATCGAGAAGGTGGTCAGCGCCCCCCGGGTGATCAACAGCTGCTTGCCGATCTCGACGATCTCGATGAGCTTGGTCGGGTCGGAGTCGAGGTCGACCATGTTGCCGGCCTCTTTGGCCGCCGACGTGCCGGTGTTCATCGCCACGCCCACGTCGGCCTGAGCGAGCGCCGGCGCGTCGTTAGTGCCGTCGCCGGTCATCGCGACCAGCTTGCCGCCTTCCTGCTCGCGTTTGATCAGCGCGAGCTTGTCCTCCGGCGTGGCCTCGGCGAGGAAGTCGTCGACGCCGGCCTCGTCGGCAATCGCCTTGGCGGTCAAGGGGTTATCCCCGGTGATCATCACCGTGCGGATGCCCATTTTCCGCATCTCGTCGAAGCGGTCGCGCATGCCCTGCTTGACGACGTCCTTGAGGTGGATGACGCCGAGCACTCGTGCATTTTTGTCGGCTTCGCCACCCCGGCATTCGCCGACGACCAGCGGAGTGCCGCCGCCGGCGGAGATGCCGTCGACGATCTCGCCGAGCCGCAGGGGAACCGTGCCGCCCTGGGCGCGCACCCATTCCGCGACGGAGCTGGCCGCGCCCTTGCGCAGCTGGTGCCCGTCGAGGTCGACGCCCGACATCCGGGTGGCGGCGGAAAAGGCGACCCAGTGGGCTTGCGAGAGTTCGCCCGGGGTGCGCGCGCGCAGCCCGAAGTGCTGCTTGGCGAACACGACAACCGAACGCCCCTCCGGTGTTTCGTCGGCGAGGCTGGACAACTGCGCGGCGTCGGCGAGTTGCTCGCTGGTGACTCCGTCCAGGGGGACGAAGGCCGCGGCCTGCCGGTTGCCCAGCGTGATGGTGCCCGTCTTGTCGAGCAGCAGGGTGTTGACATCGCCCGCGGCCTCGACCGCGCGTCCGGACATGGCGAGCACATTGCGTTGCACCAGCCGGTCCATGCCGGCGATCCCGATCGCCGACAGCAGTGCGCCGATCGTCGTCGGGATCAGGCACACCAGCAGCGACACCATCACGATCCCGGTGACGCCATTGGCGTTGAGCGCCTGGGTATCCGCGACGCCCGGGTTGTTCATCTTGGAGTAGATCGCCAGCGGTTGCAGGGTGGCGACGGCGAACACGAAGATGACGGTGAGCGCGGCCAGCAGGATGTTCAGCGCGATCTCGTTGGGCGTCTTCTGCCGGTTGGCCCCCTCAACGAGCGCGATCATCCGGTCGATGAAGCTTTCTCCGGGTTTTTGGGTGATCCGCACGACGATCCGGTCGCTCAGCACGGTGGTGCCGCCGGTGACCGCCGAGCGGTCGCCGCCGGACTCGCGGATCACCGGCGCCGACTCGCCGGTGATGGCCGATTCGTCCACGGAGGCAATGCCTTCCACCACGTCGCCGTCACCCGGTATCACCTGGCCGGCCTCGACGACGACGATGTCGCCCTGCCGCAGCAGCGCCGCCGCGACTTCCTCCTCGACGGCGGGTGCGCCCGGTTCCCAGTTCTTGAGACGCCGCGCCACGGTGTGGCTCTTGGCCCGGCGCAGCGTCTCGGCCTGGGCCTTGCCGCGGCCTTCGGCCACCGCCTCGGCGAGGTTCGCGAACAGTACGGTCAGCCAGAGCCAGGCCACGGTCAGCCACGCGAACCATGTCGGGTCGATGATCGCCAACACGGTGCTCCACGCGGCGCCGATCTCGACGATGAACATCACCGGGTTGCGCCACAGCGTGCGCGGGTCGAGTTTGCGCAGCGCGTCCGGCGTCGACTTCCACAGCATCTTCGGATCGAGCAGTCCGCCCTGAACCCGTTTGGTGCCAGCGGTTGTCGCGGCCTGCGTCTGCTCGGACGAGTCGACGGCAGTCGCGGTCATCAGTGGATTCCTTCGGCGAGAGGCCCGAGCGCGAGCATGGGCAGGAAAGTGAGGGCAACGAGGATCACCGTGACGCCGGCGACCATTCCGACGAACTGCGGCCGGTGAGTGGGCAGCGTTCCGGCCGATTCCGGGGTGACGCCCTGTCTGGCCAGCGAGCCCGCCAGCGCGAGCACCAGCACGATGGGCAGGAACCTACCGAAGACCATGGCCAGCCCGAGGGCGGTGTTCCACCAGTTGGTGTTGGCGCTCAGTCCGGCGAACGCCGAGCCGTTGTTGTTGGCCGCGGAGGTGAAGGCGTACAGGACCTCCGACAGCCCGTGCGGGCCGGTGTTCAGCATCCCGGCGCGCTCGCCCGGCAGCGCCATCGCCACCGCGCTGCCGGTCAGCACGATCAGCGGTGTGACGAGGAAATAGCTTGCGGCGAGCTTGATTTCGCGCGGGTTGATCTTCTTGCCGAGGTATTCGGGAGTCCGCCCGACCATCAGCCCGGCGACGAAGACGGTGATCACCGCCAGGATCAACATGCCGTACAGGCCCGAGCCGGTGCCGCCGGGGGCGACCTCGCCGAGCTGCATGTTGAACATCGTGATCATGCCACCGACGCTGGTGAGGCAGTCGTGGGCCGAGTCGACGGCGCCGGTGGAGGTGAGCGTCGTCGCATCGGCGAACACCGCCGAGTCGGCGATGCCGAATCGCTGCTCGACTCCCTCCATGGCCCTGCCGAGGGACGTGGGCACGGTGCCGTGGTGCTGCAACTGGAACCACAGCATGAACGACACGCTGATCGCAGCCAGGGTCGCCATGACCGATACGATCGCATAGCCCTGCTTCTTGCTGCCCACCATGCGCCCGAACGTGCGCGGCAGCGAGAAGCCGATCACCAGCAGCAGGAAGATCTCCACCCAGTTGGTCCACGTCGCCGGGTTCTCGAACGGGTGCGCCGAGTTCGCGTTGTAGAACCCGCCGCCGTTGGTGCCGAGCTCCTTGATCACTTCCTGGCTGGCCACCGGGCCGCCGGTGATGGTCTGCTGCGCGCCGCCCAGCGTGGTGACGGCCTGATCGTTCAGATGGAAGTTCTCGATGGCTCCGCCCGCCACCAGCACGATCGCGCCAATGATTGCGATGGGCAACAGGATTCGCAGCGTCCCGCGCACCAGGTCGACCCAGAAGTTCCCGAGATCCCCGGTGCGCCGGCGGACGAACCCGCGCACCAGCGCGATCGCCACGGCCATGCCGACGGCGGCCGAGACGAAGTTCTGCACCGTCAGCCCGGCCATCTGCACCAGGTGGCCCTGCGTCGACTCGCCGGAGTACGCCTGCCAGTTCGTGTTGGTGACGAAGCTGACCGCGGTGTTCCACGCCAGCCCCGGCGTCATCTTGGTCGCCGGATCGTGCAGGTGCAACGGCAACTTGTCCTGCACCAGCTGCAACACGAACAGAAACAGGATGCTGACCGAGGAGAACGCCAACACGCTGCGCGCGTATGCGCCCCACGTCTGCTCCGAGCGGCGATCTACACCGATCAGCCGGTAGATCAGCCGCTCGACATTCAGGTCCTTCTGCGACGTGTACACCCGATACATGTAGTCGCCCAAGGGAACATGCACCGCGACAAGTGCCGCGACGAGAACGACGAGGAAGATGATCCCGGCCACCGTTGCGCTCACTAAAACCTCTCCGGGAACAGCAGGGCGCCGGCGAGATATACCGCGAGCAGGATGGAAAGCGCCAAGCCGACGATGTTTTCGTAGTTCACAGCCGCTCGACCAGCTTCTGCGCCAGGCCGAGCGCGGCGAATATCGCCACCGTCAGGACGATGTATACGAACACGCCCACCTTGTCTCCGTTCCGCGCCGATCGCGTGCATACGAAAGGACCTCATCGAGTCCGCTGCAGCGCGGTCCCCGGAGGTAATGTCAGCTTGAAATTAGGCGGGGCCGGCCGGATGGGCCGTTTGGTTGACACTTTCCTAACGGCGTCGCAGTGCACCTTTACGGTTTCTTTACGCCACGCGCGGGTCAGCCGCTGCGCGTGGTCGGGCTGTCGATCAGCGGCAGCCGCACCCGGAACACCGTTCGGCCGGCGGCGGATTCGGCGGTGACCGAGCCGTGATGCGCCTTGACGATCGAGCTCACGATGGCCAGCCCGAGCCCGATGCCGGAGCCGTCGGACCGCGACGTGTCCGCGCGGACGAAGCGCTCGAACAGCCGGGGCAGCAGGTCCGCGTCGATGCCGGGCCCGTCGTCGGCGACAGTCAGTTCCGCGTAGGCCCCGTCGGCGCGCGTGCGTTGGCAGGTGATCGCGGTGACGACCGTGACTCCCGGCGGCGTGTGCAACCGCGCGTTGCTGAGCAGGTTGCTGACCAGCTGGTGCAGCCGGTCAGGATCCCCGCGGACCCAAACCGGCCCGTCGGGCAGGTCTTTGACCCACTCGTGGGTCGGCGCCGCGACCGCCGCGTCGTTCACCGCGTTGATGACCAGGTCGGCGAGGTCGACGTCGTCGGTCTGCAGGTCTTCGCCCTCGCCCAGGCGCGAGAGCAGCAGCAGCTCGTCGACGAGCAAGGCCATGCGCCTGGCTTCCGACTCGATGCGGGCCAGCGCGTATTCGGTCGTGGGGGGCAGCGCCGAACTGTCCTGGCGGGTCAGTTCCGCGTAGCCCTGAATGGAGGCCAGCGGGGTTCGCAGCTCGTGGCTGGCGTCGGTGATGAATTGCCGCATGCGCAGGTCGGATTCGACACGATGCGCCAGCGCGGTATCGACGTTGTCCAGCAACCGATTCAGCGTGTGCCCGACGATGCCTACTTCGTTGTCCGGGTCGGTGTCCTCCGGCCGGACCCGCACACCGATCCGGTGGTCGTCGTCGGTGAGTGACATTGCGGCGACTTCCGCGGCGGTCGCCGCGACCCGGCGCAGCGGGCGCAGGGTGTAGCCGACCACCCAAACGGTGAGTCCCGCGGTGACGAGCAGGGCGGCCGTGATCAGCGCCGTGGTGGTGATGTTCTTGCGCGCGATGATCCGGTCGGCGAGGTTCAGGGGCACGCCGACGACGAGGACGTCGGGCCCGTCGATGAGGCAGTCCACCCGGTAGTGCCCCAGGCTGCCGAGCTTTTCGCTGTGGGGCGGGCCGTCATACCACTTTTGCCCCTCGAGCGCGCGGACGACGTCGGCCGGCGCGGGTCGCGGTTCGTCTTCGGAGAAGACCGCCGAGCCGATCACCACGCCGTCGTGCAACACGGCGATCAGGTTTCCCGGGGTTTGCCCGGTGAACTCCAGCAGTGCCTGCGATACCGGGGGAGTGCCCCTGTGCACCCAAGTCTGGTCGGCATGGCGATATCTGGTGTAGGAGTTGTCGAACGCGTGCAGGGACTTGGCGACCTCCGCGTCGTTCATCGTGGTGACATAGCCGCGCAGGCTCAGCACCGAGACGACGCCGACCGTCACCAATACCACTGTGACAACGGCCAATACGCCTACAAGCAACTGCCGGCGCAACGACCGGGGGAACCACCGGGGCGTATTGCGCTCCGGCGTCATTCCGGTGGCCGCAGCATGTATCCGACACCGCGGACGGTGTGGATCATCGGCTCCCTGCCGGAGTCGATCTTCTTTCTCAGGTACGAGATGTACAGATCGACGATGCTGGTGCGTCCCGCGAAGTCGTAGTTCCAGACCCGATCCAGGATCTCGGTGCGGCTCAGGGCACGGCGCGGATTGCGCATGAGGAAGCGGAGCAATTCGAACTCGGTCGACGACAGCGAGATCGGCGTCCCGTCGCGGCTGACTTCGCGGCTGGCACTGTCCATTCGAAGATCGCCGACGTTGAGGGCCTCGGGGGTGGGCGGGGTCAGCTGGCCGGAGCGGCGCAACAACCCGCGCAGCCGGGCGACCAGCTCCTCGAGGCTGAACGGCTTGGTCATGTAATCGTCCGCGCCCGCGGTGAGCCCGGTGACGCGGTCCATGACGGAATCGCGCGCGGTGAGGAACAGCGTGGGAGTGTAGGCGTCGGATTCGCGGATCCGCTGCAGAATTCGCAGCCCGTCCACGTCCGGCAGCATGATGTCGAGGACCAGCACGTCGGGGTTGACCCTGTCGAACTTCGCCATGGCTTCGCGCCCATTGTGGGCGGTTTCGACGACCCAGCCTTCGTAATGCAGCGCCATCTTGACCAGGTTGGTCAGCGCGGGCTCATCGTCCACCAGCAAAACGCGTATCGGCGACCCGTCGGCGCGGTAAATCCTGGGCAGCTGTCCGAGGATGGCCTGGCGCGGCCGCTGGCTGCCTGCGTATCCGGACGTTGCGGTCATGTCCCCACATTCTCGCAAAACACATATCGAACTGTCACGGACTTCATAGAAAGCTCAAATCTTAGCGCGGGCCGGAATTTCCGCGGGCAAATCGAGATGAGCAGCGCTGAAATGGTTTTGAGTTCGACGGCGACAAGCAAACGCCGGGGCAGCACACCGAGCGGTGTGCGGCCCCGGTCTACGGTCTAAGCGGTTGTCAGGCCCAGCTGGAGCCGACGGCGCTGTCGGTGCTGGCCATGTTGCTGCCAGCGGTCTGCACCTTCTGCCCGTGGGCGTTGGCCTGCTCGTAGATCACCTGGAAATTGCGGCCCAACTGAGTGATGAACTCCTGGCAGGCCACCGAACCGGCGCCACCCCAGAAGTCACCGGCGGCAATCACATCGCGCACGATGGCCTGGTGCTCGGCCTCCAGCGAGGCGGCTTGCGCGCGAATCAGCGCACCGTGGGCGTCGACGTCGCCGAACTGGTAATTGATCGTCATTGTTCATGTCCTCCTGATGGAAAGTGTTAAGCGGCAGGGGTTTTGGCGGGTTAGTGGCTGAGGATCTGCTGCGAGGCCTGCTCTTGGGTCTCGTAGTTGTTGGCGTCGCGGATCAGCCCGTCGCGGACCCCGTGGAGCATGTTGACGATGTTGTTGAACGCCTGGTTCATCTGGCCCATGGTGTCGTAGGAGGTCGCCTGGGCCTGCCCACTCCAGCCGGCGCCGGCGATGTTCTGCGAGGACGCCCACATCTTGCGCGCCTCGTCGGCCACCGTCTGAGCGTGCATCTCAAAGCGGCCCGCCATGGCCCGCATCGCGTGCGGGTCGGTCATAAAACGTGCTGGCATTTGCCTATCTCCTTGTCTTTCAAGCCTTCACTTTGTCGAGGCTTCCGCGGTTGCTATCGGTAGGTGGTGGTGGCCGTATCGCGGATAGATTACGGCGTGGCGGTTAACAGCTGGCCTCAAATGCGTGACATGTACCCCCTTTTTTCGCGCATCAGACGACGACCTGTTTGGGCATGACGATCGGTTTGAACCCGTAGCGCGGTCCGGCGCCGTAGGCGCCCGCGCCCTTGGCGGCCGCGGCCATCCCCGGCATGCCGGGCATCGCCGCGACGGGCTCCTCGGCGGCGGCGGTCCAGCCCGAGCCCTCCAGCGGGGCGGTGGAGGAGGCCAGCGACGCGGGGGCGGCGGCATTCCAGCCGGCGGGCACGGACAGGCCGCCGACCGCGGACGCCTCGCCCAGGCTCGCGGACGCCGTCGCGCCCACCATGGTGCCTGGCGTTATGGCGGCCGCGCCGGGGGCGGGCGCAACGGCGTCGGACAGGGCGAACGGGATCCCCGGCACGGTGCCAACGGTCTTCCCCAGTGATAACGCGTTCGGGATGGCGGCAAATGTGAACCAGGCCCCGGTGTTGACCGCGCCATTGATGGCGTTCAGCACGGACGGAGTGCCGAGGAAGTTGTCGATCGAGGACAGCAGGCCCGTGGTCTGGAAGGGCAGGGTGGGCGCGGAGGCCAAGGGTGCCGCGGCGGGCGCCAAGGGCGCCGCGGAGATCGGGCCGGCGAGCGCCTGGACCGGGGCGTTCGCCGAGGCATTGGCGACCGCCAGGCCTTGCAGCCCCGCGGCATCCGGGTTGGGCGCCGACGTCAGCGGCGTGACCGGCTGAAGGACCCCGGCCGCCGCCGAAGCGGCCTGGTAGGCGGCCATCATCGTGGCGTCTGCCACCCACATCTCGGCGTACTGGGCCTCGGTGGCGGCGATCGCGGCCGAGTTGACACCCAGGAAGTTCGTCGCGATGAGCGTCGCCAGGAGCGTTCTGTTGGCCGCGATCACCGGCGGGGGCACTGTCGCGGCGAATGCCGCCTCATAGGCGGCCGCCGACGCTGTGGCCTGGACACCCGCCTCCTCGAGCGCTGCCGCCGAGGTAGTCAGCCAGGACACGATGGGCTGGGCCGCCGCCGCCGCGGCGGCCGAACCCGCACCCGTCCACTGTTCGGTGGTCAGCAGCGAAATTATCGACTCCCATTGGGTCGCCGTGGCGCTGAGCTCGGCAGCCAGGTTGTTGTAAGCCGCCGCTGCCGCCATGAGCGGTCCCGCGCCGGCGCCGGTGTACATGAGCGCCGAGGTGATCTCAGGTGGTACGGCTGCGAAATCCAAAACCATTTTTCTGTATCCCGTTTCAGTTGAGCGAATTTGGCTGGTTGTGCCGATCCTTAGACGGCGGTCGGCTTGGGCATGACGATGGGCTTGACGCCGTAGCGCGGCGCGCCGAATCCGGCGCTGTTGCGGGCGGCCGCGCCCACGCCGGGCATCCCCGGGATGACCGTGCCCGTTCCGGCCTGCGGCGCGGCGCCGGTCCAGCCCACCGTCTCAAGCGGTGCGGCGCTGGTACCCGCGACCGGGGTGACGGTGCCCGTCCAGCTCGGCGGCACCGACAGCTTGCCGACCAAGCTCGCCTGGCCCGCCCCCGCGGCCATCGGCATCGCGCCCATGCCGGCCATGCCACCGGCCGGCGCCACCGGCGCCGTCGTTCCCGCGAGGTCCGCGCCGGCGGCGGCGTCACCAACGGAAGTGTCCAGCAGACCACCACTCGCCATCCCGAGCAGGTTGGAGGAGGCAGAGGCCCAGTTCCCGGCGCCGATGTTCAAGATGTTGGCACCGTTGCTGGACAGGCCGAACATCCCACCCAACATGTTCGGGTTGGTGCCGTTGCCGGTGCTCCCGAGCAGATATGCAAGGTAGTCAAGAGGAGTGTTCGACGGCGTGGCGGCGGCGAGACTGGGGGCCGCAGCGAGGTTGGGGGCGGCGGCACTCGACAGGGTGCTCGCGGCCGCGTTGGCGGCCTCGGTGCCGCTGTAGCTGTTGGAGCTGATTCCCAACGTGCTCACGTACTGCTCTTGGATCGTCTGCGCTTCGGCCGCAATCTGCTGGTACAGCGTGCCGTATGCCGAGAAGATCGCCGCCTGCTGTGCCGACACCGGGTCGGCGGCAGCGGGAGCGATGGCAGTGGTCGCTGCCGCGGCGCCCGCGTTCTGCGCCGCCAGGTTCGTGTTGATGCCCTCGAGCAGGCCCTGTGCGAGTAGCAACTCTTCAGGCAGTGTTGTCAGAAACGACATCTATTGCTCCTAGTGTGTGAACCACGCCGACCCAACGTGCTGGGCCGACCCTGTCCGTTGGCATATGAACCCCTGTGTATTCGCGTAAGGCTAAACACCCCCGTCTCCACATTCCCGATCGAAAGCGCCAGGGTGACAGCCGTTTACGGCTTCTTAACGCGAACGTCGGCAGTTTTAACAAGCTCCTGCCGGGCGACATAGCGGCGTCATCTGATTAGGGGTGACAAATCAGCCGTCGCGCGCGGGCGCGGGCATTTTAGGCGAGGTCCGCCGGTTGCGCATCTCGAGAATTCGGCGAAGATTCGAGTGCGACGCGGCGCCCCGGATCCCACGTCCGGGCGCTACATTCGCCGCCGGGCCCCCATAGCCCAATTGGCAGAGGCAGCGGACTTAAAATCCGCCCAGTGTCGGTTCGAGTCCGACTGGGGGCACGAACCGTTCGGAGTCGCGCGCTAGGGCGAACATGGGGCTGCCCTTTTTTGCGGCCGAGAAGCTTGTCGGCGATGGCAGCGGCATAACAGGATGTAGAGGGGGTGCGGACCCAGAGGAGGAACCGATGGCCCCGGACAGCCTGAGAAGTCGCATCGGTTTATGCGCTGCGTCGCTCGCGATCGCCCTGTCGCCTCCGTTGGTTGCCTCCGCGGATACTCCGTCCTGGAACGGCCGGTACGCGATCACGTTCATCGTCGGCCCCAAGGACGGGACAAGCGTGGCGGCCTCTCAGCCCGAGGGGCAGTACACCGACACTTACACATTCCGTTCGAGCTGTGCGAGCGGAAAGTGCATCGCCACGATCGTCGACGGCCCGCCGCCGAGGAACCCGACGGTTCCGCAACCCGTCCAATTCACCTGGGACGGGTCGTCATGGACGCGAGTCACCGATTTCCAATGGGACTGCATGATGCCCGACACCTCGATCCAGTGGGCCCCGGCCCACGGCGAAACCCGCTACACGCCCCAACCCAACGGGTCGCTTGCCGGCACCATGCACGCCGACATCCTGAGCGGCCCCTGTCAGGGCACGCTTGACATCAACATGACGGCCGAACGGGCGTAAAGGTACGGAGCTCCGCCTAGAGCCACCTTCGGGTCCGGCGCTTGTAGCGCCGATACGACTCGCCGAACGTCGCCTCCAGGCACCGCTCCTCCCGTGCGATGACGCCGCGGTCGACCACGACCAGGACGCCGGCAAGGGCGATGAATGCCCAAGGGGCACTTGCGAGGACGACGATTCCGGCGTACGTCAGCGCCATGCCCAGATAGCCCGGGTTGCGGGTGATCCGGTAGGGGCCGGTCGTCACCAGCGCGCTGGACCGCTGGTACGGGTTGATCGTGGTGCGGGCGCGCGCGAACGCGCGAATGAACGACACCGCGAGGGCGCCGCCCGCCACCAGCAGCGCGCAGCCCACCGGCACCGCGACTGCGGCCGGGATCGAGACCGGCGGGAGCACGGCATCGAGAGCGAAGCCGGCCGCCAGGCCGGCGAGGTAGATCAGCGGCGGGGGCGCGATCACCCGCGGGGTCTCGGCCCCCGGACCCTCGGAGCCGGCGTCTTTGGTCACATCATCCTGCCGCATAGCGTGGACTCTACTACTAATAGATAAGTAAAGGCAACTAGAAATTTAGTTTTGACTTTTCGATTGCTAGCATGCATCTATGCGCAGCTATCAGCAGTTCTGCCCGACGGCCCGGGCGCTGGACCTGGTCGGCGAGCGATGGACGCTGTTGATCGTCCGGGAGCTTCTGTTCGGGCCCAAGCGCTACACCGACCTGCAGGACGGGCTTCCCGGGATCGGTCCCAACGTGCTCGCCGCCCGTTTGCAGTCGATGGAGGCGAACGGCCTGATACGCAAGCGGCGCCTTCCCCCGCCGGCGGCATCGACGGTGTACGAACTCACCGAACGCGGCGACGGCCTGCGCCAGGTGGTGCGCGCACTTTTCGAATGGGGCCTTGATGTCGTCGGCACGCCGGGCGCGCACGACACCGTCAAGGCCAGCTACTGGCTTCCCGCCGTCCAGGCCGCCGTCCGCGCGCAATCGCCCCCCACCGACGTCGACGACGAGTACGAATTCCGCGTCGCCGACGAGGCGATGACCGTGACGGTCAAGGCCGGAAACGTCGACGTCCGTCAGGGGCCGGCCGACAGGCCCGCCGTCGTGATGCACACCGACACGCAAACCTTCGCCGGGCTCGGAACCGGCCGGATCAAGCCCGCTGCGGCCATCGAGGCCGGCACCCTCACCCTCGAGGGAGACCCGGCCGCCGCCCAGCGGTGCGCGGAACTGTTCGGGCTCTCGGATGCGCAGCCGTCGCGGCGGTGAGACGCGGCCGCCGCGCCCCGAATCGGCGGCCATACACTGACCCCTCGTGGGCATGCTGTTCGGATTCGCGCCGTGGATCGTCTATTGGGTGCTTGTCGGTAACGTCCCGTTCGCGGCGGCGGTGCTGGTCGCGCTGGCGATCGCCGTCGCCGTGCTGGTCGTCGGGCGCGCCACCGGGAAGCCGGGTCGCACGCTCGACATCGGTGCTGTCGCAACGTTTTTGGTGCTGACCGTGCTCACGTTCACGTTGAGCGACTCCTTCATGCAGGGCTGGATACAGCCGTTGAGCAACGCCGGGATCTTCCTGGTGGCGCTGAGCAGCCTGCTGGTCGGCAAGCCGTTCGTGCGTGACTTCGCCGCGGCCGAGCAGCCCGCCGACGTCGCCAAGACCGAGGTGTTCGGTCGGGTCGTCGCGGTCCTGACCTGGATTTGGATCGCGGCCTTCGCCGGCATGACGGTGTCGTCGGCGATCCCGCCGATCGTGCAGCGCCTCGGTGGGGAGGAAGCGACGATCCTCGACACCAAGACGCCGCTGTCGTTCGTCTGCTACTGGGTCATTCCGTTCTCCCTGCTGGGCGCCGCGGCCCTGGCGTCGCGGTACCTGCCCGACCGGATGCTCGCCGGGATCGACGACATCGCGCGGGAAACCTCGTTCGTCGCGTACGACGAAGCCACCATCGACGAGCTGTACTACCTCGCCCAGGAACACGCCAACCGCGAAGTCGGCCCGGGCAAGGAGGCCTACAGCGTCAAGGTCGGCGGCATGGGAACCCCGCTGACCGGAGACGAGTCGCGAAAGTCGTGGCCCTCGACCTACAAGGTGCGCGACAAGCGGCACTGAATGGCGTGCGGTCAGCCGCCGACGGGCCGCAGGCGGAAGATCCTGATCTCGCGGGGCGCGCAGCTGGTCCGGTAATTTTCGTAACCGGCGTAGAAGTCGACGGCCTTCGCCCAGGCCGCGGCGCGGGCCTCGCCGGTGAGCAACTCGGCCCGATAAGGCCTGGGCGGACCCCTGAACTCGACGTTGCACTCGGGGTGCGCCAGCAGGTTGGCGCTCCAGGCGGGATGGCTGGGCCGCCCGTAGTTGGAGCCGATCGCGAGCAGCCCGTCGCCGTCGTCGAGCAGGGCCAGCGGGTGCGTGCGGGGCTGTCCGGACTTGGCGCCCGTCGTGGTGACGAGCCCGACCCTGTCGACGCCCATGATGCTCAGGCGGCCGTTGGTCCGGGGGATCAGCGCCATGTCGATGCGCGGCGCCACGTGCAGTGCGAACAGGTAGCCGGGGCGGCTCATGGCGAAGCGCTCGAACAGCGCCTCGTCGAGCCGCAGCCGCCGCCCGCGAATGGGGCTTTCCCGTCGTAAAGCCACGGGTCGACAGTACTCGATTCGCCACCGGACGCGGCCGACGCGAATCGGATACGTTGGGGCGCGGGGCACCTGCCCCGCCTGCGGCCGAAGAGGAGCACGCGATGAATGCGCCCAGCCCAGATGCCATTCGCGCCGAGACGATCACCATCACCGGCCGCGACGGCGACGAGATCGAGGCCTACCGGGCCATGCCGCTCGCCGAGGGGTCGCGCGGCGGAGTCGTCTGGATCCATCACATGCCCGGCTACGACCGGGAGACAAAGGAGTTCGTGCGGCGGCTCGCGGTGAACGGCTATCACGCGGTCGCGCCGAACCTGTATTCGCGCGAGGCCCCGGGCGCTGCGCCCGACGACGCGGCCGCGGCGGCGCGGGCCGCAGGCGGGGTGCCCGACGAGCGGCTGGTCGGCGATGTTGCCGGGGCGGTGGAGCACCTGCGCTCGCTGCCGGGCGCGAACGGGAAGTTCGGCGTCATCGGGCACTGCTCGGGCGGACGGCACGCCTACCTGGCGGCGTGCTCGCTGCGGTTCGACGCCGCGGTGGACTGCTACGGCGCCTTCGTCGTCGAGGATCCGCCCGAGGGCATGCCCAAGACCATGCAGCCGATCCTGCACCTGGCGCCGCAGTTGAGCTGTCCGATGTTGGGCCTGTTCGGTGCCGAGGACCGGTTTCCGGCGCCGGCCGGGGTGGCCACGCTGGACGCCGAGCTGACCAAATTCGGCAAGCCGCACGAGTTTCACTCCTACGAGGGCGCGGGCCACTCGTTCTTCTCCGTCGACCGGCCGGCGTACCGGGTGGAGGCGGCGGTCGACGGCTGGCGCCGCATCGACGAGTTCTTCGCGACCCACCTGAAAGGCTAGGTGCCCGAACGCATGTGCACATATCTCACCGAACACGTCGAGATCGACGGCAGCGGCAAGGGCGCGACGGGATGGTTCGGCGCCAGCACCGCGACGGTGTACGTCGACCATCCCGTGCACGCGCCCTACGGCCACACGGTCAACATCGACGTCATCAACCCGCGACTCGGCCCGTCGGCGCGGGTCGCGCTCGAACTCACCGAGGAGAGCGCGCTGGCGTTGGCCGACGCCATCCGAAAAGCGATCGCCCACGCCCCGGCCGGGCTGGCCTCGAAGGATCAGTAGGTGTCAGATGACCGACGGCTTCGGTGACCGCGACTACCCCCAAATGGCCGCCACGCGCGGACGGGTCGAGCCGGCCCCCCGCCGGGTGCGCGGCTTCCTCGGCAACGAGCTGGTCTTCGACACCACCTCGGCACGCTATGTGTGGGAATTGCCTTACTACCCAGCGTATTACGTGCCATTGGCCGATGTCCGAGAAGGCTACCTGCGCGACGAGGACCATCCGCAGCAGGTGCAGCTGGGCCCGTCGCGGCTGCACTCCCTAATCGGCGCCGGCCAAACCTACCCATCGGCGGCCCGCGTGTTCGACGCGGACGGCGGGACCGCGGTCGCGGGCACGGTGCGGTTCGAATGGAATCCCTTGCGGTGGTTCGAAGAAGACGAGCCGATCTACGGCCACCCGCGCAATCCGTATTCGCGGGTCGACGCGCTGCGCTCACACCGGCACGTCCGGGTGGAACTCGACGGAATTGTGCTGGCCGACACCCGATCCCCGGTCCTACTGTTCGAAACCGGTTTACCCACAAGGTATTACATCGACCCGACCGACATCGCCTTCGAGCACCTCGAGCCCAGCCCGACGCAGACGTTGTGCCCGTACAAGGGAGCGACGTCGGGCTACTGGTCGGTGCGGGTCGGCGATACGGTGCGTCCCGACCTCGCGTGGACCTACCACTACCCGCTGCCCGCCGTCGGTCAGATCGCCGGCCTGGTGGCCTTCTACAACGAGAAGCTCGACATCACCGTCGACGGCGCCGCCCTGTCCCGGCCGCGGACGCAGTTCAGCTAATCGGCGGGCGAGAAGTTAGCTGACGCGGCCGGATTCGGTTCCCGACACGCGGGAGAACGCATAAATGTGACGTTTTTCTCTTTTTGCGCTGGATTCTAAGAAGTTCTTAGTCGGCGAGCATCGAAGCGTGCGCGTCGTTGGTTCGCCGCGGCACTCAAATCGCCTGTGCGGGTGGGCATCTGGCGTTCGCCATCGGCCGGGCCCACGATTGCCCGATAAGCGCAATCTAAGCGCAGCCTGTGTGGTCGGCGTGACGTGGGTTACAGCGTAAGAATTCGCTCCTTTTGGGCCGATATCCCGTCGCTAAAATTTGACCAAAGCAGTCATCTTCGGGAGCAGTCACCTTCAGGTGCTGGAATCCGGTTGATCCCATGTCACGCAGACCCCTCGTGGTCCTGATCGTCGCGCGCATGGGCCCCGACGAAAGGCGGTACCAGCATGAGCAGCAGAGCGAACGGCCGAACGGCCGCCCATGACGACCGGGTGCCCGAGGTCCTCGAGCTCGGCGAAGCGCCGGGGTTCCCGATCGTCGCCGAGATCGCCGTGCGCAACGGCCCCATCAGCGGCATCGCGACCAGCCCCGACGGCACCCGGGTGCTGGTGACCAACTACGGCCGCGACAGCGTCTCGGTCATCGACACCGACACCTGCCGCGTCGTGCACACCATCGCCGGACTCGGCGAGCCGTTCGCGATCGCCATGGGCAGCGAGGACGCCGAGCGCGCCTACGTCAGCACCGTCTCGACGGCGTATGACTCGATCGCGGTCGTCGACGTGCCCACCTACACGGTGGTCGCGACGCATCCGCTTGCGCTCAGCGTCGGTGACCTGGCGATAAGCCCCGACGGACGCCACGTCTACACCAGCCGAAACGGTGCCCGCGGCGCCGACGTCGCCGCCTTGGACACCGCCACCGGCGAGGTCGAGGCGCTCGAGGTCGCCACCGCGCCGGGGAACACCACCGCGTGCGTGCGGGTCAGCCCCGACGGGGCCCGCCTGTACGTCGGCACCAATGGACCGACCGGCGGCCGGCTGATCGTGATCGGCGCGCGGGGCCCGTCCCGATCCGAGGCCGGGCAAACCGGCTTGCGCGTCGTCGCGACCATCGACGTCGGTTTGCCCGTTCGCGACGTCGCGGTGTCCCCCAACGGCGCCGTCGCCTACGTGGCCAGCTGCGAGCCCGAACTGGGCGCGGTGGTCGACGTCGTCGACACCGCCACCAACAAGATCGTCGGCACCCGCAAGCTCGGCGAGATCGGCGGCGTCCTCACCGGTTTGACGCTCAGCCGCGACGGCGATCGCGCCTACCTGGTCAGCGACGACGGCATCGCGGTGCTGTGCACGCTGACCCACGACGTCGTCGGCACGGTGACGGTGACCGATCAGCCGTCGTGCGTGGTCGAGAGCCCGGACGCCAAGTTCCTGTACATCGCCGACTACTCGGGCGCGGTCACCGTGGCGGCGGTCGCATCGATCGTGGCGCTGGGCACCGAGAGCACCGCGCCCGAGACCCAAGTCCCGACCGACTGGGTCACGCCCGAGCTGTTGCAGCCGGCGCTCGCCTGAACTTCCGGCCTCCAGCGTGGGTAAAACGCGCCTTGTCGGGGGAACCCGTTTCTCATAGTCGCGCGCGGCGATAGCATTCGCCCGATCGATCATCAGGCGGTGCTGCGCCGAGACCCATAAGGCGGTACATCGATGGACAGCACGATGCAGGACTTTCCGCTGACGATCGCCGCGATCATGCGGCACGGCTGCGGCGTCCACGGGGCGCGCACGGTCACGACCGCCACCGACGACGGCTACCGGCACATCAGCTACCGCGAACTGGGGCGGCAGGCGGCCCAGCTGGCGAACGCGTTACGCCGCCTCGGCGTCACCGGGGACCAGCGGGTCGCGACGTTCATGTGGAACAACGCCGAGCACTTGGCGGCCTACCTCGCGGTGCCCTCGATGGGCGCCGTGCTGCACACCCTCAACATCCGGCTGTTCCCCGAGCAGATCGCCTACGTCGCCAACGAGGCCGAAGACCAGGTCGTGCTGGTCGACCTGTCCCTGGCCAAGCTGCTCGGACCGGTGCTGGCCGAGCTGGAAACCGTCCACACGGTGATCGCCGTCGGCGAGGGCGACGCAGCGCCGCTGCAGGAATCGGGCAAGAGCGTGCTGCGCTACGCCGAGCTGATCGACGACGAGCCGACGGAGTTCGACTGGCCAGCCGTCGACGAGAGGTCGGCGGCCGCGATGTGCTACACCAGCGGCACCACCGGCCACCCCAAAGGTGTGGTTTACAGCCATCGTTCGAGTTTTCTGCACACGATGGCGGCGTGCTCGGCGAATGGGATAGGGATCGGATCCAACGATCGCGTGCTGCCGATCGTGCCGATGTTCCACGCCAACGCGTGGGGGCTGCCCTACGCGGCGCTGATGGCGGGCGCCGACCTGGTGCTGCCCGACCGCCACCTCGACGCCCGGTCGCTGATCGACGTGGTCGAGAACCTGCGGCCCACCGTGGCCGGCGCGGTGCCGACCATCTGGAACGACGTGCTGCATCACCTCGAGGACGACCCCGGCCACGACATGTCGTCGCTGCGCCTGGTGGCCTGCGGCGGCTCGGCCGTGCCGGTGTCGCTGATGCGCACCTTCGAGGAGAAGTACGACGTCCAGATCCGGCAGTTGTGGGGCATGACGGAAACCTCGCCGCTGGCCACCATGGCCTGGCCGCCGCCGGGAGCGCCGGAGGACCGGCACTGGGCGTTTCGCGCGACGCAGGGCCAGCCGGTATGCGGCGTGGAAATGCGGATCGTCGACGACGACGGGCGGGTGCTGCCCAACGACGGCAGGTCGGTGGGCGAGGTGGAGGTCCGCGGCCCGTGGATCGCCGGGGCCTACTACCGGGGCCGGGACGAGTCCAAGTTCGACTCCGGCTGGCTGCGCACCGGCGATGTCGGCCGCATCGACGAGCAGGGCTTCGTGACCCTGACCGACCGGGCCAAGGACGTCATCAAGTCCGGCGGGGAGTGGATCTCGTCGGTCGAGTTGGAGAACTGCCTGATCGGCCACCCCGATGTGCTGGAGGCCGCGGTCGTCGGGGTTCCCGACGAGCGCTGGCAGGAACGGCCGCTCGCCGTCGTCGTGACCAAGGAAGGCACCTCGGTCAGCGCCGAGCATCTGCGAACGTTTCTGGCGGACAAGGTCGTTCGGTGGTGGTTGCCGGAACGGTGGACGTTCGTCGACGAGATCCCGCGGACCAGCGTGGGCAAGTACGACAAGAAGGCCATTCGGTCGCGATACGCCGAGCGCGGCTACTGGGTGGTCGAGGCGCGGGATTGAGGGACGCCCGCGCCGATGGTGTAGAACGAGTTCATGGGTCTGCGGGTCGTCCAATGGGCAACCGGGTCGGTCGGCGTGGCGGCGATCAAGGGCGTGCTGGAGCATCCCGAGCTCGAACTCGCCGGCTGCTGGGTGCATTCCGAAGCCAAGGCCGGCAAGGACGTCGGTGAGATCATCGGTGCGGCGCCGCTGGGAGTGACGGCGACGAACAACGTCGACGACGTTTTGGCGATGGACGCCGACGCCGTGATCTACGCGCCGCTGCTGCCCAACGCCGACGAGGTCGCGGCACTGCTGCGGTCGGGGAAAAACGTCGTCACCCCGCTCGGCTGGTTCTATCCCAGCGAAAAGGAGGGCGCCCCGCTGGAGGTCGCCGCGCAGGCCGGCAATGCGACCCTGCACGGTGCGGGCATCGGACCCGGGGCGGCCACCGAGTTGTTCCCGTTGCTGTTCACCATGATGTCCACCGGCGTGACTTTCGTTCGCGCCGAGGAGTTTTCGGACCTGCGTACCTATGGTTCACCCGACGTGCTGCGCTATGTGATGGGCTTCGGCGGAACGCCCGACAGCGCCCTGACCGGGCCGATGCAAAAGCTGCTCGACGGCGGCTTCATCCAGTCGGTGCGGCTCTGCGTCGACCGGTTGGGCTTCGCCGCCGATCCCGGCGTCCATTCGTCGCAGGAGGTTGCCGTCGCGACGGCGCCGATCGAGTCGCCCATCGGGGTGATCGAGCCGGGGCAGGTCGCCGGCCGTCGCTTCCACTGGGAGGCCATCGTCGGCGACAAGGTGGTCGTCCGGATCACGGTGAACTGGCTGATGGGTTCGGAAAACCTCGATCCGCCTTGGTCTTTCGGGCCCGAGGGGGAGCGCTACGAGATCGAGGTGCACGGCAACCCGGATGCCTTCGTGACGGTCAAGGGATGGCAGCCGGAGAGTGTGGAGGCGGGGCTGAAGAGCAACCCGGGGATCGTCGCGACCGCGGCGCACTGCGTCAATGCCGTCCCCGCGACGTGCGCCGCGCCGGCCGGCATCCAAAGCTTCTTCGATCTGCCGCTGTTCACCGGCCGGGCCGCCGCGGGCCTGCGAGCGGACAATTGAAAGGCGTTGTACCCATGGCAAAATCACTCGCCGTCGAGGAATCGCTCGTCATCCCCGTCCCCGTCGAGCAGGCGTTCCACAACACGCTGCCGGCCCCGCTGCCGCAGGTTTTCAAGCGCTGGCATGGCCCCTTCCCGCCGATCAAGGAGGTGCGCGAGCAGACGGGTGCATGGGACGCCGCCGGCCAGACCCGCACCGTGGTGCTCGTCGGCGGGGGCAGCACCCGCGAGGAACTCACCAGCGTCGACCCGCCGCGGTCGTTCGGCTACCGGCTCACGAACGTCACCGGTCCGATGGCGCTGCTGGTCGACCACGTCGAAGGCGAATGGATCTTCACCCCGGCAACGGGCGGAACCGAAGTCACCTGGCGCTGGAACATCCACTCCACGTCGCCGCTGACGTCGTGGCTGCTCCCGGTGTTCGGCACGCTTTGGAAGGGCTACGCGCGCAAGGCCCTGCAGGATCTCGCGACGACGCTGACGGCCTGAGTTCATGTGCCGACTGTTCGGTCTGCACGCCGGGACGGACGCCTGCACGGCGACGTTTTGGTTGCTGGACGCCCCCGACAGCCTCGCCGAGCAGAGCAGGAGGAACCCGGACGGCACGGGCCTGGGTGTCTTCGACGAGCACGGCCGGCCCGTGGTGGACAAGCAGCCCATCGCGGCCTGGCAGGACGCCGCGTTCGCCACCGAGGCGCACGAGGTGACCGGGACGACGTTCGTCGCGCACGTCCGCTACGCGACGACCGGCTCGCTCGACGTCCGCAACACCCACCCGTTCCTGCAGGACGGCCGGATCTTCGCGCACAACGGCGTGCTCGAGGGTCTCGACGTCATCGACGAGCGGCTGCGCGCGGTTGGCACCGATGACCTGGTGCGGGGCGACACCGATTCCGAGCGGGTGTTCGCGTTGATCACCGGATCGGTCCGCGCGCACGATGGCGACGTGACGGCCGGCCTGGTCGACGCGATGAGGTGGCTCGCGGCGAATGTGCCGATCTACGCGGTCAACGTGCTGCTGAGCACGGCGACCGACATGTGGGCCCTGCGCTACCCGGACACCCACGAGCTGTACATCCTGGAACGCCAGACGGCGCCCGGCGGTCCCGAATTCGACTTGCGCACCAAGCGAATTCGCGCGCGGTCGGAACATCTGTGCACCCGGCCGTCGGTGGTGTTCGCGTCCGAGCCGATGGACGACGACCCGGGCTGGCGCCTGCTCGGCCCGGGGGAGCTGGTCCACGTCGACGCCGCGCTGCGGGTCACCCGCAGTGTGGCGCTCCCCGACCCGCCCGGGCATCTGCTCCGTCGGCAGGATCTGAGCGGGCCGGTCCAAGACGCGCAGCACGCCCTGCCCAACACCCGGCGGCTCGCCTGACGCCGGGTGGCGTCGAGTTCGCAGCAAATGCTTAAAAGGCACTACTGGATATATGTTTAATAAGTCGCCTGCTCTCACGCGCGTCTGACCCGGAATTTTGATGGAAAAACCCCGGGCGCGACTCGGGTGTTGTGGGGCGCGAGGCCCCGTGTCAAATAAGTTGGTTAACCGTCGCCATTGCTGGGTACATGTGAGCATGCGCGTCATCATCTATGTTGCTGCGGCGGTCGGCATGGCCATCGCCGTCCTGTTCATGACCCCGGTCGTTCTGCTGATCGGGGCGTCGTCTGCTCACGCCGACACCGGTGTCAATGGTTACCTCCGCTGCATGCACAGCGATGCGGCGCCCCCGCCCCCGGGGGTGCGTCCAGGAGATTGGTTTCCCCTCGTTCGAAGCATTGAGACGGATCTCGATTCTGGTGAATCCCCAGCCCAAATAGTTCAGACCTTGGAGGGTATGGGGGTCAAGCCGAACGATGCCGTTACGCAAGTGCAGTGTGTGGTGGCAAACGAACCGCGCTAACGCCTGAGGGCGACCCGCAAGCAAGCTTTGCGACTCGGCGGCACGCTTCAGAAGCGACCGCGATGTGTCAGCATTGTGACGTGAACGCACGGCAATGCGCTTGTCTACTGGGCGCCGCGGTGGTGACGGGCTGGGCGGCGCTGAGCGCACCGATACTGATAGGCCCCGCGTCCGCCGATCCCTGCCCCGACGCCGAGGTGACGTTCGCCCGCGGCACCGGCGAGCCTCCCGGCGTCGGCGGGGTCGGGCAGGAGTTCATCGATTCGCTGCGCTCGCAGGCCAAGGGTCGCTCCGTCGGGGTGTATCCCGTCAACTACCCCGCCGGCGACGACATCGCCCCGTCCGCGAACGCCGGCGCCAACGACGCGCACGCCCACGTTCGGTCCATGGTCGCGACCTGTCCCAACACCAAGCTGGTGCTCGGCGGATATTCCCAGGGGGCGGGGGTGATAGACCTGATCACGATCGCCCAGGCGCCGGTCGCGGGCCTGATCCCCGACATCCTCACCGCCGACGAGGCCGATCACGTCGCCGCGGTCGCCACCTTCGGCAACCCGTCGGGCAGATTTCTGGGGGCGCCGATAACTCAGCTCAGCCCGTGGTACGGGGCCAAGGCCGTGGACCTGTGTGCGCCCGGCGATCCGGTGTGCTCGCCGGGCGCCCCCCTGACGCTGCCGTCGCACGACGAGATGTTCTCCCCCGCGCACCTTTCCTATCAGCAGTCCGGGATGCCCAGTCAGGCCGCGACTTTCGTGGCGGGTCGTCTCTAAGCGCACGCCGTCTGGCAGAGTGGGTGGGCGTGGCAACCAGACGCGCGCTCGTGCTCGCCGGCGGAGGCATCGCGGGAATCGCCTGGGAGACAGGCGTTCTACGAGGGATCGCCGATGAGTCGCCGAAAGCCGCACGGCTGCTGCTGAATTCGGACGTGCTGGTGGGCACCTCGGCCGGTTCGGCGGTCGCCGCCCAGATCGGCAGCGGCAGCACGCTCGAGGAGCTGTACGACCGGCAGGTTGCCGAGGAATCCGCCGAGATCGACTCCGGCGTCGACGTCGACGACATCGCCGGGCTTTTCCTCGCGGCCCTGGCCGGACCCTACGACAACACAGAAGACAAGACCCGCCAGCAGCTGCGGCGCATCGGGGCCGTGGCGGTGGCGACCCAAACCGTCGCCGAACCGGTCCGTCGCCGGGTGATCGCGCAACGCCTACCGTCGCACGACTGGCCCGACCGGGCGCTGCGGCTCACCGCGATCGACACCGCCACAGGCGAATTGGCCGTCTTCGACAACGAGTCGGGCGTCGCGCTCGTGGACGCGGTGGCCGCCAGTTGCGCGGTGCCGGGAGCGTGGCCGCCGGTGACGATCGCCGGCCGGCGGTACATGGACGGTGGGGTCGGCAGCTCGGTCAACCTCGGCGTCGCCGCCGACTGCGACGAGGCGGTGGTGCTGGTGCCCTCCGGCGTGGACGCCCCGTCGCCGTTCGGCGCCGGGCCGGCGGCCGAGATCGCGGCCTTCGCCGGCGCCGTGTTCTCGGTGTTCGCCGACGCCGAGTCGTTGGCGGCCTTCGGGCCCAACGCGCTGGATCCGCGCTGCCGCATCCCGTCGGCGCTGGCCGGGCGGGCGCAGGGGCGGCGCGAGGCCGCGGCCGTCGCGCAGTTCCTGGGCGTCTAGAAGCGTCAGCCCTCGACCGCCGGGGGAACCGGCTCGTCATCCTCGCGTTCGAAGGCGTCCAGGGCCTGGGTGGCCAGCTCGCGGCCCGCGGCGATCACCTCCACCGCCCGGTGGAATTCCAGGCTCCGGCACGTCGAGCGCGGCACCTCGATCAGCAGGTCCGCCGGATAGGCCGCCAGCGTGTGGCGGGCCAGCGCCGATTGGGCGATGTCGATCGTTCGGTTCATCACCTCGAAGCTGCCCAGCTTCGGAACCTCGGGAGCCTCGCCCAGGGCGGCGAGGGCGTCCGCGCCGGGTTCGGGGTCGCCCTCGGCATCGTCGGGCCAGGCATCCGATTCCCCGCCCGGTCCGCCGAATCGGCTCAGCATCGCCCGCGCCGCGGGCCGGTCCAGCAGCGAACGGGCCGCGGTGGTGTCCAGCAGCGCGGAAGTGCTGCGCACCATGCGGTTCAGCCACTCGGCGGTGGCGCCGGGCTCCTCGGCGCGGCTGACGATGGTCTCGCTGCCGTTGAGGCTGACCGCGATGGTCAGATCGGCGTTGACCCCGGCGATCGGGGCCATCGGCAGCGGGTCGAGGATCCCGCCGTCGGCGAGCAGTCGCCCGTCGAGCTCGTGCGGGGCGATCACCCCGGGAATCGCGATCGACGCCCGGATGGCCTCGTCGAGGGGGCCGCGCTGAAACCACACCGACTTGCCGGCCAGCAGGTCGGTCGCCACCGCGGTGTAGGGGATGGGCAGTTGCTCGATGGCGACGGGCCCGAGGATGTCGCGAACGGTGTCCAGGATCTTCTCGGCCCGCATCACGCCGGCCGCGCTGATGGAGAAGTCCAGCAGCCGCAGGATCGTGCGCTGCGTCAGCGACTTGGCCCAGTCGGCGAACTCGTCGAGGCGCCCGGCGGCCTGCAGACCGCCGACCACCGCGCCCATCGACGAGCCGGCGATCCCCACGATGTCGTAGCCGCGCTCGGCGAGCACCTCGATGACGCCGATGTGGGCGTAGCCGCGGGCGCCCCCGCTGCCGAGCGCCAACGCCACCCGCGTCGGTGCCGATCCACGCGCGACCACTTCGCCAGCCACCCCTACAGTCTGCGCGGCGCAACCCGCCGTCACCGGCCGGGTGGGCACTTTTTTCAGCCGTGATCGCAATTACCCGGCGGCTGCAAACGTGGGCCTGCGCGCTACCCGCATTCGTCGTTGGCGGCCGCGCGCGCCGCGGTGATCAACGCCGCCTGCCGGGCCAGGGTCAGCTCCGCCCACCGGACGTTCCAGCTGCCCGCGGTGCCCGATTGCGACGCCTGAACCATCGCCAGATACGGCTCGAACATGGGCTGACCCGTCTTGGGTTGGGCGTCCATCCACACTTTTGCGGCGTGACAGGCCTGGTAGTACTCCTCCTCGGTGGAATCCGCCGGAACGTCGACCCGGGTTGTGACGCCCGCGGGGGACCGGCCGATGGCACCCGGCGGCACGGAGGCCGGGCCGACGGGGATGCCCGACGGCCGCGCCGACGAGGAGGCGGCCGTGCCGTCGCGCTCGCCGTGCGAACACCCGGCGACCGCCGACAAGCCGGTCGCCACCACGACCGCGGTACACGGCAGGAGCCAACGACTGCACCGGCGCACGATGTCAATCTATGCAACACTGGCTGCCGTGATGGAGCGCTTCGGATTTTGCGAGTGTTGTCGGCCCTAGCCCGCCGCCGCTTGTCCCGATCCGTTCTCCCTGGAGCACTCCTCGATGTCTTTGCCTGTCGCCTCTTCGATTGAGCTGCGCCCCCATGTCCCGGCCCCGGGTCCCACCCGGCTGCGGGTGCCCGACCTGCTGCACGCCACCGACCAGGCCGCCGACGACGTGCTCAGCGGGCGCTGCGACCACCTGCTGCCCGACGGCGGCGTGCCCGGGGCCCAGCGCTGGTTCGCCCGCATCCACGGCGACGACGAGCTCGACATCTGGCTGATTAGTTGGGTTCCCGGCCGCGCCACCGAGCTGCACGACCACGGCGGCTCCCTCGGCGCGCTGACCGTGCTGTCGGGTTCGCTCAACGAATTCCGTTGGGACGGAAGAGGATTGCGCCGCCGCCGACTGGATGCGGGCGACCAGGCCGGCTTCCCGCTGGGCTGGGTGCACGACGTGGTGTGGGCGCCCCGGGCCGTCGCCGCGCCGGCACCCGCCAGCAGGGGCCCGGTCGAGCCGACGCTGAGCGTGCATGCCTACTCGCCGCCGTTGACCGCGATGTCGTACTACGAGGTCACCGACCGCAACCGGTTGCGCCGCCGGCGCACCGAACTGACCGACCAGCCGGAAGGGACGCTATGAGCCGCATCGACGTCGTGTTGAGGTCCGCCCGCCGCCGCTATCGCCGCCTGCCCGCCGCCGAGGTGCCCGACGCGGTGCGACGGGGCGCGGTGCTGGTCGACATCCGGCCGCAGGCCCAGCGATTCCGCGAGGGCGAGATCCCGGGCGCCCTGGTGGTCGAGCGCAACGTGCTGGAATGGCGCTGCGACCCGACCAGCGACGCCCGGCTGCCGGAGGCCGTCGGCGACGACGTCGAGTGGGTGATCGTGTGCTCGGAGGGCTACACGTCCAGCCTGGCCGCGGCGGCGCTGCTCGACATCGGCCTGCACCGCGCCACCGACGTCGTCGGCGGCTACCACGCGCTGGCGGGTGCCGGTGTGCTGGAACGGCTCGCCGGTGCGGCGATCGACCCGCGCCCGTCGGGGCTGGCGGAGGCCGGGACGACCGGTCGCCGCTGGATGTAGCTAACCGTTGGCGTGCAGTAGCGGCCGCAGCCTGTCCGTCTTCTGCGGCGTCCACCCCGGCGGCGACAGCACGGCCGCCCAGCCGTCGGCGACGTCGGCGACGTAGTGGTGCCCGTGCCCGTCGGGCACGTTCTGGGCGACCGCCATGTCCGCCGAGACCTGCAGGAAGGTGACCACCGGGATCCAGCGGGTCTGCGGCAGCACGTCGTAGCCCCGCCTTTCGCGCAGCCAATCCGGTTTGCTGAACAGCAGGTCGGGCGTCCACCAGGCGATCGGGTCGGAGGCGTGCTGCAAGTACACCACCCGCGGGTGGCCCCAGGCCGAGTCCGGGCGCGCGAGATTGCTTGGGCGAGCGACGAACCGGACGTTCTTGCCGTCGTTGTAGATGGGCAACCACTCCGGGGAACCGGCGTCGCGGGTGGACGTCAGGTCCGTCCAGATCGTGTTGTTGAAGGTCGGGCCGCTGAACAGCGCGCCGTCGGTGCGGGCCAGGACGTTGTTGAGGCTCATGAACGGCGCCTCGCCGCCGAACGATCCCAGGCTCTCGCCGAACACCACCAGCTTGGGGCGCTGCGCCTCGGGCATCTGGCGGATGAGCCGGTCGACGGCCTCGAACAGCGCCTGCCCGGCGTGCCGCGCGTTCTCCTTGTCCACCAGGAACGACAGCCAGCTCGGCAAGAACGAATACTGCATGCTCACGATCGCGGTGTTGCCGTTGTACATGTATTCCAGCGCCGAGGCTTCGGCCTCGTTGATCCAGCCGGTCCCGGTGGTCGTCGCGACGGCGACGACGGCGCGCTGCAACCCGCCGGCCCGCTGCAGCTCCCGCGCCGCCAGCTCGGCGGCCGCCGTGATGCCGTCCGCCGAGTTCAGTCCCGCGTAGGCGCGGATCGGCGCGGTGGCGGGGGCCCCGTTGAAGGTGGTCAGCTCGTCGAGCCTGGGGCCGCCGTTGACGAAGATGCGGCCCTGGTGGCCCAGCGACTCCCAGGACACCAGCGACTCCGGACCGCCGGATCGCAGCGGTGTTTTCGGGGGCGCGGTGTCGGGGCTCATCTCGTTGTTGACCGAGGCGAAGGTGTTGTTCATCGTGCGCATCGCGAACTTGAGCACCACGCCGTTGAGCAGGGTGATGGTCAGCACCAGCAGGAACACCACCACGATGGTGACCGAGAGGCGGAACGGCGCGATCCGGTCGAGCATCCCGACAAGGAAGGCGATCAGCCAGCGGATGAACTGACCGATCTCCACGAGCGTGAACAGCACCACCAGCGACAGGCCGGCGGCGATCGGGTAGTCGTACCACTTCAGGTGCTCGACGCCCATCAGGTCGCGCACCTGGTCCTGCCAGACGTGGAACCGGATCGCCATGAGCACCATGCCGATGGCGCCGCACGGGACCATCACCAGCCACGCCCAGCGCGGCGCCGGCGGGCTGTAGTTCTTGGTGCGCATGTAGCGGATCAGCCAGACGGAGAACACCCCCAGCCCGTAGCCGATGGCGCCGGAGATCCCGCTGACCAGCCCCTGGAACAACGCGGCGCGCGGCAGCAGCGACGGCGTCAACGAAAACAGCACGAAGATGAGCCCCACCGTGGTGCCGGTGAAGGTGTAATGCCTTACCCACCAATCCCTTTCGCGCAGCCGGGGCTTGGCGGTTTCGGTTTGGGTTTCGGTTTCGGTATCGGAGTCCGTGGACTCCTCGACGTCGACCTCCGGTTCGCTCATCTCAGCACCCTACCGATGGGTGAAGTCGGGGTCGCGCTTCTCGATGAATGCCGCCATTCCCTCGGACTGGTCGTGCGTCGCGAAGGTCGAATGGAAGAGCCGGCGTTCGTAGAGAAGCCCTTCGGCCAGTGTGGATTCGAAGGCGCGGTTGACGGCTTCCTTGGCCATCCGGGCGGCCGAGCGCGACATCTGCGAGATGGTGGTGGCGACGGCCTTCGCCTCGGTCAGCAGGTCGTCGGCGGGCACCACGCGCGAAACCAGGCCGCTGCGTTCGGCTTCGGCGGCGTCGATGGTGCGCCCGGTCAGGATCAGGTCCATCGCCTTGGCCTTGCCGATGGCCCGGGTCAGGCGTTGCGAGCCGCCCATGCCCGGCAGCACGCCGAGCTTGATCTCCGGCTGACCGAACTTCGCCGTGTCGGCCGCGATCAGCAGGTCGCACATCATGGCCAGCTCGCATCCTCCGCCCAGCGCGTGGCCGGCCACCGCGGCGATCGTCGGGGTGCGCACGGCCGCCAACTTGCCCCAGGCGGCGAAGAAGTCGGCGTCGAAGGCGTCGGCGAACGTCAGGCCGGCCATTTCCTTGATGTCGGCGCCGGCGGCGAACGCCTTGGCCGAACCGGTGATGACAATCGCGCCGATGCCGGGATCGTTGTCCAATTCCGTTGCGGCATCGGTGACTTCGCGCATCACCTGGCTGTTGAGCGCGTTGAGGGCCTTGGGCCGGTTCAGCGTGATGATCCCGACTCGCCGGTCGCGCTCGACCAGGATTGTTTCGTACGCCATGCCTTGCCTTTCTAGAAACTCAGGTCGTCGTCGACCGGCGCGAAATACGCGTCGACATCGGCCGCGGTCACCGCGGCCAGGGTCGCCGGCGACCACTTCGGATTGCGATCCTTGTCGATGATCTGCGCGCGGATGCCCTCCACCAGGTCGTGCGAGCGCGCCGACGCGCTCGACACCCGATAGTCCTGCACCAGAACGTCTTGCAGCGTGTCCATCTTGGCGGCCCGGCGCACCGCCTCCAGCGCCACCGACACCGCGATGGGGGAGCGGGTGGCGATCAGGTCGGCGGCCTCTCGTGGTCCGGTGTCCGGTCCGGCGTCATGGGCGCGCAGCGCCGCGACGATGTCCTCGACGGTCTCGCCGGAGAAGCACTCGTCGATCCAGTCGCGTTGCGCGGCAAGGGCACTGGGCGGTGGCTCGACGGCGTGCGCGGCCAGCGCCGCCTCGACGCCGTCGGAAACGATGGCCGCGGTGAACGCGTCGAGCTCGGCGTGCGGCACGTAGTGGTCGGCGAACCCCATCGTGATGGCGTCGGCCCCGGAAAACGGCGCGCCGGTCAGGGCCGCGTGCAGGCCCAGCGCGCCCGGCGCCCGGGACAGCAGAAACGCCCCGCCGACGTCGGGGATGAACCCGATGCCGACCTCGGGCATCGCGATCTTGGACGTGTCGGTCACCACCCGGACGTTGGCGTGCGCGCTGACGCCGACGCCGCCGCCCATCACGATGCCGTCCATCAACGCCACATACGGTTTGGCGAACCGCCCGATCTGGCCGTTGAGCAGATACTCGTCGCGCCAGAACCGCCGCACCTCGACGCCGTCCTTGCGGGCGCTGTGGTAGACCGCCACCACGTCGCCGCCGGCGCACAGTCCGCGGTCCCCGGCGCCGGACAGCAGCACGGTGCGCACCGCGTCGTCGGCCGCCCAAGCCGTGAGGATGGCGCTGAGCGCCTTGACCATCGCGTGGTTGAGCGAGTTGATCGCCTTGGGGCGGTTGAGCGTGATCAACCCGACGCCGCCGTCGATCCGGGTGAGGACTTCGTCGGATTGGTGGTCGGATTCCTCAGTCAACGCCCCGCCTTCCATCGCCGCCCGGTCTCGACCAGCAATCTAGATCGTCACTGCCGGGCGCAATACCCGCGGGTAGGGTTTATCTTTAACCGGACGACATCGTCCGGGCCCGGACCTGAAGACAAAACCCCAGCTCCGCTGGGGAACCCGGGCGGGTCACCGATCGTTGAGCATGTGTTCGCACAGCTCCAGCCACTGAGAGAGGATCCGACGGTGCGGGAGACAAGTAACCCGGTATTTCGTTCGCTGCCTAAGCAGAGGGGCGGATACGCGCAGTTCGGCACTGGCGCGGCCCAGGTGCAGCAGGGGTATTACCAAGCCGACCCCTACGCGGCTCCCTACCAGGAGGCCAAGGTATCGCGCCCGGTGACCATCGACGACGTTGTCACCAAGACCGGCATCACACTGGGCGTGCTGACCGTCTCCGCGATCGTCTCCTATTTCCTGGTGGCGTCCAACGTCGCGCTGGCGATGCCGCTCACCCTGGTCGGCGCGCTCGGCGGCCTGGGGCTGGTGCTGGTGGCGACCTTCGGGCGCAAGCAGGACAGCCCGGCGATCGTGCTCAGCTACGCCGTCCTCGAGGGCCTGTTCCTCGGCGCCGTCTCCTTCGTCTTCGCCAACTTCTCGGTGTCGTCGGCCAACGCCGGCGCCCTGATCGGCGAGGCCGTCATGGGCACCTTCGGGGTGTTCTTCGGCATGCTGGTCGTCTACAAGACCGGCGCCATCCGGGTCACCCCCAAGTTCACCCGGATGGTGGTGGCCGCACTGTTCGGCGTGCTGGCCCTGATGCTCGGCAACTTCGTGCTGGCCATGTTCCATGTCGGCGGCGGCACCGGCCTGGGTCTGCGCAGCGGCGGAACGATCGCGATCATCTTCTCGCTGGTGTGCATCGGCATCGCGGCGTTCAGCTTCCTGATCGACTTCGACGCGGCCGACCAGATGATCCGCGCCGGCGCGCCGGAGAAGGCGGCGTGGGGCATCGCGCTGGGCCTGACCGTGACGCTGGTCTGGCTGTACATCGAGATCCTGCGCCTGCTCAGTTATCTGCAGAACGACTAGTTCTTCTGCGTTGACTCTGCGCTAGTGGCGCGCCCTACTCGCACTTTTGCGCCATAGGCGCAGAGTCAACGCAGCGATTAGCTGAGTCGCTCGATCACCATCGCCATGCCCTGGCCGCCGCCAACGCACATGGTTTCCAGGCCGAACGTCTTGTCGTGGGTCTGCAAATTGTTCAGCAGCGTGGTGGCGATGCGAGCGCCGGTCATGCCGAACGGGTGGCCCAGCGCGATCGCCCCGCCCGACACGTTCAGCTTGTCCTCGTCGATGCCCAGCTCGCGGGCCGAGCCGAGCACCTGCACCGCGAAGGCCTCGTTGATCTCGACCAGGTCGATGTCGCCGATCGACATGCCGGCGCGCTCCAGCGCCCTTTTGCACGCCTCGATCGGGCCCAGGCCCATGATCTCCGGCGACAGGCCGCTGACGCCGGTGGACACGATCCGCGCCAGCGGCGTCAGGCCCAGCTCCTTGGCCTTTTTGTCGCTGGTGATCACCAACGCGGCCGCGCCGTCGTTGAGCGGGCAGGCGTTGCCCGCGGTGACCGTGCCGTTGGGGCGAAACACCGGTTTGAGCTCGCTGACCTTCTCGTAGGTGGTGCCCGGGCGCGGGCCGTCGTCGGTGGAGACCGTGCTGCCGTCGGGCAGGGTCACCGGGGTGATCTCGCGCTCGAAGAACCCGTTCTTGATGGCCTCCTCGGCCCGGTTCTGGCTGCGCACGCCCCAGTGGTCCTGGTCTTCGCGGCTGATGCCGGTGAGTATCGCGACGTTTTCGGCCGTCTGGCCCATCGCGATGTAGACGTCGGGCAGCTTCCCGTCGGCGCGGGGGTCGTGCCATTCGTCGGCGCCCGCGGCCGCGGCCGCCGATCGCTCCTGGGCCTCGTCGAAAAGCGGATTCTTGGTGTCCGGCCAGGAGTCGGAGTTGCCCTTGCCGAACCGCGACACCGTCTCCACTCCCGCGGAGATGAACGCGTCGCCCTCGCCGGCCTTGATCGCATGGAACGCCATCCGCGTCGTCTGCAGCGACGACGAGCAGTACCGGTTCACCGTGGTGCCCGGCAGGAAGTCGTAGCCCAGCTCGACGGCGACGACGCGCGCCATGTTGAAGCCGGACTCGCCGCCGGGCAGGCCGCAACCCAGGATGAGGTCGTCGATGTGGTGCGGGTTGAGCGCGGGCACCTTGTCCAGCGCGGCCCGCACCATCTGGGCGGCCAGGTCGTCGGGCCGCATGGAGACCAGCGACCCCTTCATGGCGCGGCCGATCGGCGAACGGGCAGCGGAGACTATGACGGCTTCGGGCATGACGATTCTCTCCAATGGGACGCGGGCTCTGTACGCACGGGTGCCCCGACGGGCTAGGACAAATCTAGTCGGTGCCGACCGCCGGCTACGACGACGGGGCGTGCGAACCGCGCACCGGGCGCTGCCACAGCCGCGGCATGACGCTGCGCCGGGTGTGCGCGGTGCCGAGCACCGGGGCTGGGGACGGGGCGGGGGCTGCCGGCCCGTCGACCTGCTCGCCCAGCTCGTCGCAGAGCGCGACCAGCAGCGCCCGGGCCGCCAGCGCGTACGCGGCCGGCGAGGGATGGTAGCCGTCGGCGGAGAACATCAGCTCGCGCCGGGTGCGGAATTCCGGTGCCAGCAGTCGCGCCATCGGGACCGGCACACCGCCGGCGGCCCGCACGGCAGCGGCCTGGGCCCGGGCGAGCTGCGAGGTCCGCGCGTGTGCCAGTGAGCGAAGCGGTTGCGGGATGGCGGTGATGACGCCCAGGTCCGGGCAGGTGCCGACGACCACCACCGCGCCGCGGCTGCGCAACCTACGCACCGTCGTGCCCAGGCGCTGCGCGGACTGGCTGATCCCGTTGAGCGCGGTGACGTCGTTGGCGCCCAGCATCAACACGGCCGCGTCCGGCGGCGGCCCGGCCACGAACATCGCATCGACTTGGCCCAGAACGCCTTTCGAGGTCGCCCCGACGATCGCCTTGGTGCTCAACCTGATCCGCTTGCCGGTCTGCTGGGCCAGCCCCCGCGCGATCAGCACGCCGGGCACTTCCTCGGCGCTCGTGCAGCCGTACCCGGTGGCCGTCGAGTCCCCGAAGATCATCAGGTGCAGATCCGCGTGCACGCCGCGGTGCCAACGCTCCACCGGCCCGCCGCCCGGGCCGTAGACGCCGTCGGCGCGGGGCGGGGTGTCCCACGCCTTCGGGATGACGGTGCGCGCGTGCGTCGCCTGGCCGACGAGCAGGTTGCGAGCGCCCAGGTACGCCGTACCTGTCGAGGCGAGTGCACCCGCTGTGGCCAGGGCGATCGTCGAGCGACGCGGCACCCGGATGGTCACACAATCAGTTTAGGTCGGCTTCGGTGTTTGCGCGGGCGGCTGACAAACAATGTGATCACGTTGTGAATCACATGTGGTATCAAATCAGACTCGTCAAATGTTGCACCGGAAAAAGCCTGTCAAGCTAAATTGAGCGAGTTGGCTGAACGACTCGGCGAACACAGATGAACCGGACGCTTGGCCGCCTCGTCACATGCTGTATCGGACTACAACGGCGTAGGAAGTGTTGAGCATGACCGCACCGAGCAAGGTATCCGGTTCCGCCCCGAGAGCGATTTGCACACACGACGTCCTCCGGGCACGTAGAGTTGAAGCACGCAAGTTCGCGATCAGCGACGGGGCGCCGGTCGAGGTCCTCGAGTCGGGGCCGAGCGTTGCTGCGCGGCTTGCCAACCTGGCGTCGCGGTTGACGATCCGGCCGATCCTGGCCGCCGGGAGCCACGCCCCGAACCTGCCCTGGCCGTGGGGCCTCATCGACTTCGCGTCCCGGGTCGTGCTTCCCGTCACCGCCACGGTCCGACAGACCGTGAACTTGCCAAATGCCTCGGCGCAGTTGGTGCGTGCCCCCGGCGTGCTGCCCGCGGACGGCACCCGGCGGATGGTCCTCTACTTCCACGGCGGGGCGTTCTTGACCTGTGGAGCAAACTCGCACGGACGGCTCGTCGAGTCGCTTTCGAAGTTTGCTGATTCGCCCGTCATGATCGTCAACTATCGGCTGCTGCCCAAGCACTCGGTCGGGATGGCGCTCGGCGACTGCCATGACGCCTACCAATGGGTGCGCCACCGCGGGTACGAGCCCGACCAGATCGTGCTCGCCGGCGACTCCGCGGGCGGGTATCTGGCGCTCGCGCTCGCGCAGCTGCTCCAGGAGGAGGGCGAGGAACCGGCGGCGCTGGTGGCTATCTCGCCACTGCTGCAGCTAGCAAAGGAATACAAGCAGGCGCACCCCAACATCAAGACCGACGCGATGTTCCCGCCACAGGTGTTCGACGCGCTCGTCGCATTGGTTGCTGGGGCGGCCGAAAAGAACAAAGTCGACGGCAAGCCGGAAGAGATTTACGAGCCGTTGGAGCACATCAAACCGGGCCTGCCGCGGACGCTGATTCACGTGTCCGGCTCCGAGGTGCTCCTGCACGACGCGCAGTTGGCGGCGACCAGGCTGGCGGCCGTCGGCGTGCCGGCAGAGGTGCGGGTGTGGCCCGGCCAGATTCACGACTTCCAGCTGGCCGCGCCGCTGGTGCCGGAGGCGATCCGTTCGCTGCGCCAGATCGGCGACTACATCCGCGAAGCCACCGGCTGACGCCGCGCCCGGCGCCGGTCGGCGCGGGTATGCCCAAATTCCCCGAGCCGCAAACCGCCTGAGACGATGAACGCATGCGAATCGCGCAGCACATCAGCGACCTCATCGGCGGCACGCCGCTGGTCCGGCTGAACTCCGTCGTCCCCCCCGGCGCCGGCACCGTCGTCGCAAAGGTCGAATACCTCAACCCCGGGGGCAGCTCCAAGGACCGGATCGCGGTGAAGATGATCGACGCCGCGGAGGCCGCCGGGCTGCTCAGGCCGGGCGGCACGATCGTCGAACCCACCTCGGGCAACACCGGCGTCGGCCTCGCCCTGGTCGCCCAACACCGCGGCTACAAGTGCGTATTCGTCTGCCCGGACAAGGTCAGCGAGGACAAGCGCAATGTGCTGCTCGCCTACGGCGCCGACGTGGTCGTGTGCCCGACGGCCGTGCCGCCCGACCACCCGGACAGCTACTACAGCGTCTCCGACCGGCTGGTGAAAGAGATCGACGGCGCGTGGAAGCCCGACCAGTACGCCAACCCGGAGGGCCCGGCCAGCCACCACGAGACCACCGGCCCGGAGGTCTGGGCCGACACCGACGGCAAGGTCACCCACTTCGTCGCCGGCATCGGCACCGGCGGGACCATCACCGGCGCGGGCCGCTACCTCAAGGAGGTGTCCGGTGGTCGGGTGCGCATCGTCGGCGCCGACCCCGAGGGCTCGGTGTATTCCGGCGGAAGCGGCCGGCCCTACCTGGTCGAGGGGGTCGGCGAGGATTTCTGGCCGGCGGCCTACGACCCGACGGTGCCCGACCAGATCATCGCAGTCTCCGACTCCGACTCGTTCAACATGACCCGGCGGCTGGCCCGGGAGGAGGCGATGCTGGTGGGCGGCTCGTGCGGGATGGCGGTGGTGGCCGCGGTGAAGGTGGCCGAGGAGGCCGGGCCCGACGCGTTGGTCGTCGTCCTGCTGCCCGACGGCGGTCGCGGCTACATGTCGAAGATCTTCAACGACGCGTGGATGTCGTCGTACGGATTCCTGCGCAGCCGCCTCGACGGCTCGACCGAGCAGCCGACCGTCGGCGACGTGTTGCGCGGAAAGTCCGGCGCGCTACCGGATTTGGTGCACACCCACCCGTCCGAGACGATCCGCGACGCCATCGGCATCCTGCGCGAGTACGGGGTCTCCCAGATGCCGGTCGTGGGCGCCGAGCCGCCGGTGATGGCCGGCGAGGTCGCCGGCAGTGTCTCGGAACGCGAACTGCTCTCGGCCGTCTTCGAGGGGCGCGCCAAATTGGCCGACGCCGTCTCCGAACACATGAGCCCGCCGCTGCGGATGATCGGCGCCGGCGAGTCGGTGACCGCGGCCGGCAAGGCGCTGCGCGAGTGGGACGCGTTGATGGTGGTGGAGCAGGGCAAACCGGTGGGCGTGATCACCCGGTACGACTTGCTCGGATTCCTGTCGGAGCCACCGCGACACTAGCGCGCGCCGCCTCGTCGCGACGCCGATCGGCGCGTTGCGCAAGTCTCGCCCGGGCGGCCCGCGCTCGGGTACTGTAATCCCGCCTGGTTCAGCGCAAACCGGAGTGGAGGTAGCCCATGACCGATCAACCGCCCGGCGGATTCCAGCCGCCGCCTCCACCGCCAGGCGGGTTCCAGCCACCTCCGCCGCCACCGCCACCCGGCGGCGGTTCCTATCCCCCGCCCCCGCCGCCTTCGGGTGGCTACGCGCCGCCGCCGCCCGGACCGGCGATCCGTGCGCTGCCGACCGAGGCCTACACGCCGTGGCCCACCAGGGTGCTGGCCTTCCTCATCGACAACGTCCCGATCGCGGTCGTCTACGGCATCGCGTGGGTGATCGCGGTGCTCACCCGGCAGTCGTCCTGCGTGTCGAACATCAGCCAGTACGACGTCAGCCAGTACTGCTACACGCAGCAATCGATGCTCGGCCTACTCGTGCAGGGGCTGGCGTGGCTGGCGATACTCGCCTACGGCGTCTGGAACTACGGCTACCGCCAGGGCACCACCGGGTCGAGCCTCGGCAAGTCCGTGATGAAGGTCAAGGTGGTCAGCGAGGTCACCGGGCAGCCCCTCGGTTTCGGGATGTCGCTCGTGCGCCAACTCGCCCACTTCGTCGACGCGGTCATCTGCTACATCGGTTTCCTGTTTCCGCTGTGGGACGCCAAGCGGCAGACGCTGGCCGACAAGATCATGACGACGGTGGTGCTGCCGATCGAACAGTGACGGCGCCGTGCGGCGGCGAACTGGCCGCCGCGGACGTCGTTAGGCTGATCGTCGATGAGCGACGACGATAAGGCAGGCCGAGGAATCAGCGGCCTGGCCACCAAGGCCATCCACGCCGGCTACCGCCCGGACCCCGCGACCGGGGCGGTGAACGCCCCGATCTATGCGAGCAGCACGTTCGCCCAGGACGGCGTCGGGGGACTGCGCGGCGGATTCGAATACGCGCGCACCGGCAACCCGACCAGGTCGGCGCTGGAAACCTCGCTGGCCGCCGTCGAGGACGGCGCCTTCGCGCGGGCGTTCAGCTCCGGGATGGCCGCCACCGACTGCGCCCTGCGGGCGATGCTGCGGCCCGGCGATCACGTCGTCATCCCGAACGACGCCTACGGCGGCACATTCCGGCTGATCGACAAGGTCTTCACGCAGTGGAACGTCGGGTACACGCCGGTGGCGCTGTCGGACCTGGACGCCGTGCGCGACGCGATCACACCGCGGACCCGGCTGGTGTGGGTCGAGACGCCGACCAACCCGCTGCTGTCCATCGCCGATATCGCCGCCATCGCCGAAATCGGCCGACAGCATTCAGCAAAGGTGTTGGTGGACAACACTTTTGCCTCGCCAGCGCTGCAGCAGCCGTTGACGCTGGGCGCCGACGTGGTGCTGCACTCGACCACCAAATACATCGGCGGCCACTCCGACGTGGTGGGCGGGGCGTTGGTCACCGGCGACGAGGAGCTGGACGACGCGTTCGGTTTCCTGCAGAACGGGGCCGGCGCGGTGCCCGGCCCGTTCGACGCCTACCTGACGATGCGCGGCCTGAAGACCCTGGTGCTGCGGATGCAGCGGCACGGCGAAAACGCCTATGCCGTGGCGGAATTCCTCGCCGGGCATCCCGCGGTGAGCGCGGTGCTGTACCCGGGTCTGCCCACCCACCCCGGACATGAGATCGCGGCGCGCCAGATGCGCGGCTTCGGCGGCATGGTGTCGGTGCGCATGCGGGGCGGCCGGGCGGCCGCCGAAAGTCTGTGCGCCGGCACCAAGGTGTTCATCCTGGCCGAATCGCTGGGCGGGGTGGAGTCGCTGATCGAGTACCCCAGCGCCATGACGCACGCGTCGACGGTCGGCTCACAGCTGGAGGTGCCCGACGACCTGGTGCGGCTTTCGGTCGGGATCGAGGACGTCGCCGACCTGCTGGCCGATCTCGAGCAGGCCCTCGCCTAGCTACCGCGAGCAGACGCAAAAGCCCCCGACACGCCGCGTTTGGGTGCTTTTGCGTCTGCTCGCGGTGGGGAGCCCGCCCCTAGGAGTGGTAGGGCTCCGCGCTGACCAGCGTGACCTCGACGGTGTTGCCGTTGGGCACCGTGTAGCGGCGGGTCTCGCCCACCTTGGCGTCGATCAGGGCACCACCCAGCGGTGAGTTGGGCGAGTACACCTCGAGCTTGCCCTCGTTGACACCCTCCTGGCGGGTGGCGATCAGGAAGGTCTCGGTGTCGGACTTGTCGCCGTTGTAGTAGACCTTGACCACCGAACCGGGCAGCGCGACGCCGGACTGCTTGGGCGCCTCGCCGACCTTGGCGTTGTTGAGCAGGTCCTGCAGCTGGCGGATGCGCGCCTCCTGCTGCCCCTGCTCCTCGCGGGCGGCGTGGTAGCCACCGTTCTCGCGGAGGTCGCCCTCCTCGCGCCGGTCGTTGATTTCCGCGGCGATGACGGGGCGATTGGCGATCAGCTGATCGAGCTCCGCCTTGAGCCGGTCATGCGATTCCTGGGTCAGCCAGGTCACCTGGGTGTCCGTCATCTCCTGGTGCTCCTCGTCTTATCGGTTCCGCGTATCCGCGTAAGCTTCGACAGCCCCGCTGTCGGGGTGTCCGGGTCCGACCCCGGGTGCTCGGCGCCGTTCTGCTCACGGCCTCTAAGCAGCAATACACGGTCCCAGCAGGAACCGTGCATTCATCCATGTTACCACTGCGGAAACGGCCGATGGCCACATATTCGCAGTTCTCTATCGTCGATCGGGCGGCCGCAAATAGCCCGGCACGTCGGTGCCGCAGCCGTAGATGTCGGCCATCGCCGGCGGCTGGGAGGACTTCACCGTCGTCGTCACCTGCACGGTGGCCTGGCCCGACGGCGGGACCAGCACCTCCCGCCTGCCCGTCTCGCTGCCGTCCTTGGCGCGCACCCGCACGATGCAATCCACCGGCCGCGACGGGTCGGATCGCGTCACGCTGATCGTCACCGACGCCGTCTCGTCGTCGATCACCGCGTAGCCGGCCAGCGAGCCGGACACGTCGCGGGTGCCGAGCCGCCGGTAGCCGATGACGGCGATCACCAGGCCGGCCGCGACGGCCAGCACGGCCACGGCGACGACGAGCCAGCGCCGCGGCGCGCGGGGCAGCCGCGACCGCCCGTAGCGGGACTCGGGACGAGCGATGGGGTTTTCGGTCATGGGTGGGTATGCCTGGGCTGACCGACTGCCGGACCTCGGCCGACACGATCGGCAGCTGGAATTATAGGGTCGAAACCGGGCGTCCAGCAGACCGACAAGGGGGCATGTGAGCGAACTGCGGTTGATGGCGGTGCACGCCCACCCCGACGACGAGTCCAGCAAGGGGGCGGCCACCCTTGCCCGGTACGCCGACGAAGGCCATCGGGTGCTCGTGGTGACGCTGACCGGCGGCGAACGCGGCGACATCCTCAACCCGGCGATGGACCTGCCCGACGTGCACGGGCACATGGCCGAGATCCGCCGCGACGAGATGGCCAAGGCCGCCGAGATTCTCGGCGTGGAGCACACCTGGCTGGGTTTCGTCGACTCGGGGTTGCCCAAGGGCGATCCGCCGCCACCGCTGCCCCAGGACTGCTTCGCGCTGGTCCCGCTGGAGGTGTCCACCGAGGCGCTGGTGCGGGTGGTCCGCGAGTTCCGGCCGCACGTGATGACCACCTACGACGAGAACGGCGGCTACCCGCACCCGGATCACATTGCCTGCCACAATGTTTCGGTCGCCGCCTACGAGGCGGCCGGCGACCACGCGCGTTTCCCGGACGCCGGCGAGCCGTGGAACGTGTCCAAGCTGTACTACATCCACGGCTTCCTGCGCCAGCGAATGCAGCTGCTGCAGGACGAGTTCGCCAAGCGTGGCGAGGAGGGCCCGTTCGGCAAGTGGCTCGAGCACTGGAAACCCGAGCACGATCCGTTCGAGTCTCGGGTGACGACGCGCGTGGAGTGTTCGAAGTACTTCAGCCAGCGCGACGACGCGCTGCGCGCCCACGCCACCCAGATCGACCCGAACGCCGAGTTCTTCGCCGCCCCGATCGAATGGCAGC
Organism: Mycobacterium sp. NGS26; assembly: GCF_059813025.1. Classification (NCBI taxonomy): domain Bacteria; kingdom Bacillati; phylum Actinomycetota; class Actinomycetes; order Mycobacteriales; family Mycobacteriaceae; genus Mycobacterium; species Mycobacterium sp. NGS26. Next base: position 288,501 of record NZ_JCALDU010000001.1, on the reverse strand, counting down.
AGCGGCTTTGGCCGACCGAGGAATTCGAGTTGGCCCGCTCGCGGGTGCCCGTCCGGCTGCCCGAGGACGACCTGTTCGCCGGAATCGAGAACGACGGATGAGCAGCGCCTTGCTCGCGGTGATTGCCGACGGCACGCCACACAACCACGGCCCGGACTTCGGCAAGGCCAGCCCGCTGGGGCTGCTGGTTGTGGTGCTGCTGCTGATCGCCACGCTGTTGCTGCTGCGATCGATGAACCGGCAACTGAAGAAGGTCCCCAAAACGTTCGACCCCGAACACCCCGAGCCCGATCAGGCCGCCGACGAGGGCACCGACACCGTCGGCGAGGCGCCGGATCAAGCACCGGAGCAACCGCCCGGGCAGGGTGGCGGATCGGCACCGCCAGGGCCCGGCGATGAGCCCGGCTGACAACTCCGGGACGAACACCCTCGGGTTGGCCACCAGCCCGTATCTGCGCCAGCACGCCGACAACCCGGTGCACTGGCAGCAGTGGGGGCCGCAAGCGCTGGCGGAGGCGGCGGCGCGCGACGTGCCGATCCTGCTGTCCGTCGGCTACGCCGCGTGCCATTGGTGCCATGTCATGGCCCACGAGTCGTTCGAGGACGACGAGGTGGCCGCGGTGATGAACGCGGGATTCGTGTGCGTCAAGGTGGACCGCGAGGAACGGCCGGATATCGACGCGGTCTACATGAACGCCACCGTCGCGCTCACCGGTCAGGGTGGCTGGCCGATGACGTGCTTCCTGACGCCGGACGGCCGCCCCTTCTTCTGCGGCACGTACTACCCGAAAGCCGGCTTCCTGCAACTCCTTTCGGCCGTGTCCGAGACGTGGCGCAGCCGCCGCGGCGAGGTCGACGAGGCGTCGGAACACATCGCCGGCGAGCTGCGCAAGATGGCTGAGGGGCTCCCAGGGGTGCCCGGCGGGGGCCCGGACGTCGCGCCCTCGCTGTGCGACGATGCCGTCGCGGCGGTGCTGGCCGACCAGGACACGGTGCACGGGGGCTTCGGCGGCGCGCCCAAGTTCCCGCCGTCGGCGATCCTCGAGGCGCTGCTGCGCCATTACGAGCGCACCGGCTCAGCGGCGGCGCTCCAGGCGGTGTCGCGCACCGGCAACGCGATGGCCCGCGGCGGCATCTACGACCAGCTGGCCGGCGGCTTCGCCCGGTACAGCGTCGACAACGCCTGGGTGGTACCGCATTTCGAGAAGATGCTGTACGACAACGCGCTGCTGCTGCGGGCATACGCGCACTGGGCGCGGCGCACCGGGGATCCGTTGGCCCGCCGGGTCGCCGCGCAGACGGCGCGGTTCCTGCTCGACGAGCTCGCCGACGGCGCCATGTTCACCTCGTCGCTGGACGCCGACGCCGCCGGGCGCGAGGGCTCGACCTATGTGTGGACGCCGGAGCAGCTGACCGAGGTGCTCGGCGCCGACGACGGGCGTTGGGCCGCAGAGGTTTTCGCGGTCACCCGATCCGGAACGTTCGAACACGGGGCGTCGGTGCTGCAGCTGCCCGCCGATCCCGACGCACAACGGCTGGAACGCGTGCGGACCGCGCTGCTGGCCGCCCGGCTCGCCCGGCCCCAGCCGGGACGCGACGACAAGGTCGTCACGTCCTGGAACGGGTTGGCGATCACCGGGCTGGCCGAGGCCAGCGTCGCGCTGGACGAGCCCGAGTTCGCCCGTGCCGCACGGGATTGCGCCGCGGCCCTGCTGGACTTGCACGTCGTCGGCGGCCGGTTGCGGCGCGCCAGCCTCGGCGGGGTGGCCGGCGACAGCGCGGCCATCCTGGAGGACCACGCGATGCTGGCCACCGGGCTGCTCGCGCTGTACCAGCTGACCGCCGACGACGCCTGGCTGGCCGCGGCGACCGAGCTGCTCGACATCGCGCTGGCGCACTTCGCCGATCCGCAGCGGCCCGGCCGCTGGTTCGACACCGCCGACGACGCCGAGCGGCTGATGCTGCGGCCCGCCGACCCGCTGGACGGCGCGACGCCGTCGGGCGCATCGAGCATCACCGAGGCGTTGCTGACCGCGGCGCACCTGGTCGACGGGGAGCGGGCGGGGCGCTACCTGCAGGCCTCCTCCGACGCGCTGAGCGCGCACTCGGTGCTGCTGGCGCGCGCACCGCGGTCGGCCGGAAATTGGCTCGCCGCAGCCGAATCCGCGGTTCGCGGACCGCTACAGGTCGCGGTCGCCTGCGACCCGTCCCGCTCGGCGCTGCTGGCCGATGCGCGCCGGCTCGCCCCGGGCGGGGCGATCGTGGTCGGCGGCGAGCGGGACTCGTCGGTCCTGCTCACCGGGCGGGGCCGGATGGCCGACGCCGACGCCGCCTACGTGTGCCGCGGGCGGGTGTGCGACCTGCCGGTCACGCGGACCGCCGAACTGGCGGCCGCCCTGGGTGTTCCCGGGCGGTAGCCCGCGGGCTACCCTGCGTGCCATGCCGAATGCCACGGACAAAACCCAAGCGATCACCGACACCGTCAACCGCTACATCGAGCTGGTCGCCAAGGGCAGCGCCGACGACCTGGTCGAGTTGTACGCCGACGACGCGACAGTCGAGGACCCCGTCGGGGGCGAGGTGCACATCGGTCGCCACGCGATCCACGGCTTCTACTCGGCGCTCGACGATGCGCAGCGGGAGTGCGAACTGGTCACGCTGCGGGTGGCCGGCAACGAGGCGGCTTTCCACTTCCGGCTCACCGTCACCGCGGGCGGGCACCGGATGGTGATCGAGCCGATCGACGTGATGGTGTTCGACGATCAGGGCAAGGTCGCCGCGATGAAGGCCTACTGGTCAGCGGCCGACGTCACCCAGCTTTAGAAGACCCAGCGTCAGAAGACGACGAACCACATCGCGATGTAGTGGCAGATCGCCGCGACCGCGGTGCAGGCGTGGAAGAACTCGTGGTAGCCGAACGTGTTCGGCCACGGGTCGGGCCAGCGCAGCGCGTACAGGATGCCGCCGATGCTGTACAGGGCGCCACCGACGAACAGCAGCACCATCGCGGCCACCCCGGCGTTGTGCAGGATCGTGCCGGTGTACCACACGGCGACCCAGCCCAGCAGCAGATACAGCGGCACGCCCACCCAGCGCGGCGCCGTCGGCCAGCACATCTTCAGCAGGATCCCGGCCGCCGCGCCGCCCCACACGATGGACAGCACCGCACGCCCGGCGTCGGGCGGCATGGCCAGCAGCGCGAACGGCGTGTAGCTGCCGGCGATGAACACGAAGATCATCGAGTGGTCGGCCCGCTTCATCCACGTACGCGCCGCCTCGGATTGCCAGTTGACGCGGTGGTAGGTGGCGCTGACGGTGAACATGACGATGGTGGCCGCGGTGTAGACGAACGTCGCGAGCCCGGCCTTGGTCGACCCGAGCGCCCACGACACCGCGATCAGCGACGCCCCCGCGGCGACGGCCGCCCCGGCGGAGTAGACGTGGATCCAGCCGCGGAAGCGCGGCTTGGCCAGCACCCGCGCGACGCCGTCGACCAGGTGCTGGGCGGCGTGGGCCGCGGGGCCCTGCGCTTCGGGATCGGGATGGGTGACCGTGGTGGTGTGGCCGCTCATATTGCCAAAGATAGCCGTCGACGGGCCCGGGCCGCGTCAGACGTGCGGTGAGATTGCCGGAAATGCAACCCGGAAACTGGTGCAGCTCACAGTAGGGTGACTCTTCGTGGAGATAATCCCGCCGCGGCTCAAGGAGCCGTTGTATCGCATCTACGAGCTGCGGCTGCGGCAGGGTTTGGCCGCTTCGAAATCCGATTTGCCCCGGCACATCGCGGTGCTGTGCGACGGAAACCGGCGCTGGGCGCGCGACGCGGGCTACGACGACGTCAGCTACGGCTACCGGATGGGCGCGGCCAAGATCGCCGAGATGCTGCGCTGGTGCCAGGAGGCGGGCATCGAGATGACCACCGTCTACCTGCTGTCCACCGAAAACCTGCAGCGCAATCCCGACGAGCTGGCCGCGCTCATCGAGATCATCACTGATGTTGTCGAGGAGATCTGCGCGCCGGCCAACCGCTGGAGCGTGCGCACCGTCGGGGACCTGGAGCTGCTCGGCGACGAACCCGCCCGGCGGCTGCGGGGGGCGGTGGAGTCCACGCCGGCGGTGGCGCCGTTCCACGTCAACGTCGCCGTCGGCTATGGCGGGCGCCGCGAGATCGTCGACGCGGTGCGCGCACTGTTGAGCAAGGAGCTCGCCAACGGCGCCACCGCCGAGGAACTCGTCGACGCGGTGACCGTCGAGGCGATCTCCGAAAACCTTTACACCTCTGGGCAACCCGATCCCGACCTGGTCATCCGCACGTCGGGCGAGCAGCGCCTGTCCGGGTTCCTGTTGTGGCAGAGCGCGTACTCGGAGATGTGGTTCTGCGAGGCGCACTGGCCCGCGTTCCGCCGCGTCGACTTCCTGCGCGCGCTGCGCGATTACAGCCAGCGCCACCGCCGCTACGGCAAGTGAGAAGTCCGGAGCCCGTGACAAACTAGACGCATGGCTGCGCTGTCGGCTGTGGTGTTCACGCTGAGCGGGTGGCTGGGGTTGTACCTGCTGGCCCGGGATCCGCGTAAGCCGGTGCTGGCGCTGGCGGCCGTCGGGTTGTGCGGCTTCGCGCTGGTCGTGGCGCTGGACGCGGTGCGCACCGCCGGGGCCGCCCACCTCGCGCTGTTCGGTCGGCTCGAGATCTACCTCGTCGCCGTCCCCAGCATCGCGTGGTTCGCGGTGCTCGTCGAGCTGTCCCGCCCGGGCGACCGCTGGCGCGCGCGCACCGGCGAGTTGCTGCTCGTCGGGGGTGTCGCCGCGCTCATCGTGTTCGGCGCGACGATGGCCGGTAGCGTCGACGGACCGCTGCGGCCGGGTCACGTGCTGATGATGGCGGTGATCTCGGTGTCCACGCTGGGGGCGATGGTCGTCGCGGTGCGGCGCCCCGCCCAGCCGACGCCCGTCGCGGGCGTGGTGGTCGTCGCGACCCTGTTCTTCGCGCTGGCCAACGCCATCGTGATCATCCCGCTGGGCCTGGTGCCCAGCTGGCTGGCGCTGGCGTCGACGGGCTTCGACGTGCTGGCGCTGGGCGTGGCGGTGGCCCTGTGGGACGCCTTCGACGAGGGCCAGGCGCTGCGCGCCGACATGCTGCGGTCGTTCGCCGGGTCGGCGGCGGTGGCCGTGCTGTTCGGTGGCCAGGCGCTGATCGGCCTGGCGGTCACCCGCCACGACCCGACCGCGCAGATCACGCTGACGATGCTGCTGTTCACCACGCTGGCGATCGCGATCGTGGTGCAGGTGCTGGCCGACCCGCTGGCCGGGGTGCTCGACCGGCTGGCGTTCTCGAAGTCGCCCACCCTGCGGGCCGACCGGGCCGCGCTGCGGCACACCGGGGCGGCGCTGCCGTTGCGGTCCGACAATCCCCTGAGCGACGTCGACGACGACACGTTCGCCCGGCTCACCCGCCGGGCCCTGAGCCATTACGGTGACCTGACCAAGCTGGTCGCCAGCCCGCTGACCGCGTTGCCGGTGATCGACGAGCGGCTGGCGGCCCGGGGAGCGCCCGACCACCCGCTGGAGCGGGCCAACGAGCTCAAGGCCGTCCTCGCCGACGGCATCGGGCGGCTCAAGCCCCGCGACGGCGGCGATTTCGGGACCACCGAGCAGTGGCGCTACTACAACTCGCTGTATTTCCCCTACGTCGTCGGGGTGCGCGCGTACGCGCAGAACGCCACCGCGGCCGGTCTGGACCCGACCGCCCGGCGGGCCTGGCAGTGGCTGGTGACCGAGGTCCCGCAGCGCTCGCTGCACAACTGGCAAAACGCGGCGGCCCGGCTCATCGCGGCCGATCTGCGCGGGCGCGTCGCGGTTGCCAGCGATTAAGCTAACGGACCCATGACCTCAAAGGTCCCGCCCGCCAAAGTGGTGCGGGTAATCGAAGCAGTTCGTCATCACCTGGCCCGGCTGCACCGCCGCATGGTCCCGCCGCCCGTGGCGATGATGGAAATGATCGCCGAAACGTGGGCGGCGCAAGCGATCACCGCGGCGGCCCAGCTGGGTATCGCCGACGCGCTCGCCAAGGGTCCGTTGTCGGCCGAGGAGTTGGCGACCACGGTCGACGCCGACGCCGACGCGGTCAGTCGCCTGCTTCGGGCATTGAGCGGCCGGGGCGTCTTCCGGCAACGCCGTGACGGGCGCTACGACCTCACCCCGCTCGCGGACACTCTCCGCCGGGACGCGGAGGTACCGATGGCCGGCTGGGCCCGATGGCTGGGCTCGCCCCAACACCGCGAACACTGGAGCCACCTCGCCGACGCCATTCGTACCGGCCGGTCCGTCATCCCCACGTTGCGCGGCAAAACGGCGTTCGAATACCTGGCGTCCGAGCCGGAGCTCGGCGAGATCTTCAACGAGGCGATGACGGGCGGGTCCGCACTCTCGATCGGACCGGTGATCGCCGCCTACGACTTCAGCCCCTTCGCCACCATCGTCGACGTCGGGGGCGGTCACGGTCGCCTGTTGGCCGAGATCCTTGCGGCCACGCCCGGGGCGCGCGGCGTGCTGTTCGATCAACCTCAAGTCGTCGCGGGGGCTCCGGCCGTGCTCGCCGAACTCGGGGTGCAGGACCGGATCCGCATCGTCGAGGGGTCGTTCTTCGAGTCGGTGCCCGCCGGCGGCGACGCCTACGTTCTCAAGAGCGTGATTCACGATTGGCCCGACGACGACGCCGTGCGGATCCTGCGCAACGTGCGTGATGCGGTCGCGGTCGGCGGTCACGTTCTGCTCGTCGAGTTCGTGGTCCCCGACCACCATCGCGAATACATGGGCAACTGGCTGGATTTGGAAATGCTGGTCGCGCTGGATGCGCGGGAGCGCCCCGCCGCCGAGTTCGAGCGACTGTTCCAACGTGCCGGGTTCCGGATGACGCGGGTGGTGGACACCGCCTCGCCGTTCAGCGTGCTCGAGGGGCAGGCGGTCTAACCCGGGTGCCCGCCGTTTCGGCCACCGGCCCCACGTTTCGGGACGCCTTCGGCTTTGTCGCTGCGCCGGGGAATACCCGCGGGAACTAGCTGGTCTTTCTATCCGTGGCAGCAATTGGCAGCGCCACGAGTCGATACGGCAGTGCGTGGGCGGCACGCTCAAACCTGTTCGACTACTGCCATCGCGAGGAGTAATCACATGACCGCTGTATCTGGTCTACCAACCCGCCCCCTGTACGACTCGACCGACTCGCTGTTGCGTTTCGCCATGCGTGCCGATGCCACGTTGACGGGATTGCTCGGCCTTGCGGTCGCCTTCGTCGCCGACCCGCTCTCGTCGCTGACCGGGCTGACGTCCCTTCAGGAATACTCGATGGGCGCCTTCTTCGTGCTCTACGGCCTGCTGGTGTTCGGCCTGGCGGCCGCGACGGACTTGCGCCGCGCCGGGATCGGCGTCGTCGTGGCCAACGTCGTGTACACCCTGGCCGCGATCGTGGCCGCCGAAGTCGTGCCCATGACCGCGATCGGGGTCGCCGCGACGCTGGCCAGTGGCGTCTACACCGCGGGTTTCGCCGCGCTGCAATACCTGGGGGTGCGCCGCCTCGCGGCCTGACCTCTGGGCTCCCGCCCCGCGCCGGCCTGCTACAGCTTGCGCAGGCGCAGCCGGTTGATCGAGTGATCGGCGTCCTTGCGCAGCACCAGGGTGGCGCGGGGACGGGTGGGCAGGATGTTCTCGACCAGGTTCGGCCGGTTGATCGACCGCCAGATCTCACGCGCCGCGGCGATGGCCTTGGTGTCGTTCAGGGCCGAGTAATGGTGGAAGTGTGATTCCGGGTCGGCGAACGCGGTGCCGCGCAGCGACAAGAACCGCGACACGTACCACTGCTCGATGTCCTCGATCCGGGCGTCCACATACAGCGAGAAGTCGAACAAGTCCGACACCATCAGGGTCGGACCGGTCTGCAAGACGTTGAGGCCCTCCAGGATCAGGATGTCGGGATGCCGGACCACGTGCTTGGCGCCCGGAATGATGTCGTACTTCAGGTGCGAGTACACCGGGGCGCACGCGTAGTCGGAACCGGACTTCACCGAAGTCACGAACCGCAGCAGCGCCCGGCGGTTGTAGCTCTCCGGAAAACCCTTGCGGTGCATGAGGTTTCGTCGATCCAGTTCCGCATTCGGGTACAGAAAGCCGTCGGTGGTGACCAGGTCCACCCGGGGGTGGTTTTCCCAGCGAGCCAACAGGGCCTGCAGCACGCGGGCCGTCGTCGACTTCCCGACGGCCACGCTGCCGGCCACCCCGATGACGAACGGCACCGGCCGGTCCGGGTTTTGTTGCGGCTCACCGAGGAATTCCGCGGTCGCGGCGAACAACCGCTGGCGCGCGGCGACCTGAAGGTGGATCAGCCGGGACAGCGGCAGGTAAACCTCTTCGACCTCGAGCATGTCGAGCTGCTCGCCCAGACCGCGCAGGCCGATCAGTTCCTCTTCGGTCAGCGCCAGCGGCGTCGACATGCGGAGCGCGCGCCATTGCTTCCGGTCGAACTCCACATAGGGGCTCGGCTCGCTCAGCCGCGGCATGGTGCCAGTGTTGCAGGGACCGACGCGCGTCGATCGGGTGGGCTGGCGAATGCGGCCGGTCGATAGACTGGCGCCCGTGACCGCCGCACCCGACGCCCGTACCGCCTCCCTGATGTCGGCACCCCTCGCCGAAGTCGACCCCGACATCGCCGAGTTGCTGGACAAGGAACTCCACCGGCAACGCGACACGCTGGAGATGATCGCCTCGGAGAACTTCGCGCCGCGCTCGGTGCTGCAGGCCCAGGGCAGCGTGCTGACCAACAAATACGCCGAGGGTCTCCCGGGGCGGCGCTACTACGGCGGTTGCGAGCACGTCGACGTCGTGGAGAACATCGCCCGCGACCGGGCCAAGGCGCTGTTCGGCGCCGAGTTCGCCAACGTCCAGCCGCATTCGGGCGCCCAGGCGAACGAGGCCATCCTGCACGCGCTCATGACGCCGGGGGAGCGGCTGCTGGGCCTGGACCTCGCCAACGGCGGCCACCTGACGCACGGCATGAAGCTCAACTTCTCCGGCAAGCTCTATGACGTCGGTTTTTACGGCGTGGACCCGACGACGCATCTGATCGACATGGACGCGGTCCGGTCCAAGGCGCTCGAATTCCGGCCCAAGGTGATCATCGCCGGCTGGTCGGCCTACCCGCGCATCCTCGACTTCGCGGCGTTCCGGTCGATCGCCGACGAGGTCGACGCCAAGCTGTGGGTGGACATGGCGCACTTCGCCGGTCTGGTGGCCGCGGGCCTGCACCCGAACCCGGTGCCGCACGCGGATGTCGTGTCCACGACTGTGCACAAGACGCTCGGTGGCGCCCGGTCCGGGATGATCCTGGGCAAGCAGGAGTACGCCAAGATCGTCAACTCGGCGGTGTTCCCCGGCCAGCAGGGCGGCCCGCTCATGCACGTCATCGCGGGCAAGGCGGTCGCGCTCAAGATCGCCGGCACGCCCGAGTTCGCCGACCGGCAGCGGCGCACGCTCTCCGGCGCCCGGATCATCGCCGAGCGCCTGCTGGCCGCCGACGTCGCCAAGTCCGGTGTCTCGGTGGTCAGCGGCGGCACCGACGTCCACCTGGTGCTGGTGGACCTGCGCGACTCCGCGCTGGACGGCAAGGCCGCCGAGGACCTGCTCGACGAAATCGGCATCACCGTGAACCGCAACGCCGTCCCCAACGACCCGCGGCCGCCGATGGTGACCTCCGGCCTGCGCGTCGGCACCCCGGCCCTGGCCACCCGCGGTTTCGGCGACGCCGAGTTCACCGAGGTCGCCGACATCATCGCCACCGCGCTGGCGGCGGGAAGCGCGGCCGATCTGCCCTCGCTGCGACACCGGGTGACGCAGCTGACCAGGGAATTTCCGCTGTATGAGGGGCTGGAGGACTGGACCCTGGTCGACCGTTAGCCACGGCCGAAGGACCGCCAAAGGACCGCCAAAAGGACCAAGGTCACCATTCGGCGACGACACGCGGCAAGGATTTTACGGAACCTGTGTACGCGGGTTACAGTAACCGCATGGCACAGAAACCTGTTCCCAACGCGCTGACCCTGGAGCTGGAGCCGGTGGTCGAACAGCTCATGGACCACCACCTCAACACCGAGGAACTCTGGTTCGCCCACGACTACGTGCCGTTCGACCAGGGCGAAAACTTCGCCTTCCTGGGCGGGCACGACTGGGACCCGTCCCAGACGACGCTGCCCAGGACCGTCACGGACGCCTGCGAGATCCTGCTGCTGCTGAAGGACAACCTCGCCGCCCACCACCGCGAGCTCGTCGAGCACTTCATCCTCGAGGAGTGGTGGGGCCGCTGGCTGGGCCGGTGGACCGCCGAGGAGCACCTGCACGCCATCGCGCTGCGTGAATACCTGGTGGTGACCCGCGAGGTCGACCCCACCGCCAACGAGGAGGCCCGCGTCCAGCACGTGATGAAGGGCTACCGCGGCGACATGTACACCCAGGTCGAGACCCTGGTGTACATGGCGTTCACCGAGCGCAACCAGGCCGTCTTCTGCCGCAACCTCGCCGCGCAGATCGAGGAGCCCGTGCTGGCCGGGCTCATCGACCGGATCGCCCGCGACGAGACGCGCCACGAGGAGATCTTCGCCAAGCTCGTCGCGCACTGCCTCGAATACACCCGCGACGAGACGATCGCCGCCATCGCCGCCCGCGCGGCGGATCTCCAGGTCGTCGGCGCCGACATCGACGCGTACCAGGACAAGGTGCGCAACGTCGCCGACGCGGGCATTTTCGGCCCGGCCGAGCTGCGGCAGGCGATTTCGGATCGCATCACCGCGTGGGGCGTGGCCGACGAGCCCGCGCTGAAGCAGTTCGTGATCGGCTGACCCAACCTTCGCCCACCGGCGCACATTTCGCGGCTCGACCGCGCGGCCCGCGCCGCCCGTTTCGGCGCGCCTGCGCGGCGCAGCAGCGGCCACGAGAGTAGCGTCGTTTCTCGATGGCCAGCGACAAAATCTGCTGCCAGGGCGGCACCTTCCGTCACGACTACGGCAGGACCGGCCCCGGTCCTGGTGCCGTGTTTCCCGCCGACATGCCCGCGCGGGTCCGCGCGGGCTCACCCCGCTCGAGGAGCGCTTCGTGACCGATACCCGGACCTATGTGATCGATACGTCCGTGCTGCTGTCCGACCCGTGGGCGTGCAGTCGGTTCGCCGAGCACGAGGTGGTGGTCCCGCTGGTGGTGATCAGCGAGCTGGAGGCCAAACGCCACCACCACGAGCTGGGGTGGTTCGCCCGTCAGGCGTTGCGCCTGTTCGACGATCTTCGCCTGGAGCACGGCCGGTTGGATCAGCCCATTCCCGTTGGGGCACAAGGCGGTACGCTACACGTCGAGCTCAACCACACGGACCCGGCGGTGCTCCCCGCCGGCTTCCGCACCGACAGCAACGACTCCCGCATCCTGAGCTGCGCGGCCAACCTCGCCGCCGAGGGCAGGCGAGTCACGTTGGTCAGCAAGGACATTCCGCTGCGGGTCAAGGCCGCGGCGGTGGGCCTGGCCGCCGACGAATACCACGCGCAGGACGTCATCGTCTCCGGATGGTCGGGGATGCACGAGCTCGAGACCGCGGCCGAGGACATCGACGCGTTGTTCGCCGAGGGCGAGATCGACCTGGCCGAAGCGCGGGACCTGCCCTGCCACACCGGGATTCGGCTGCTCGGCGGCAGCTCCCATGCGCTGGGCAGGGTCACACCGGCCAAGCGTGTCCAGCTGGTCCGCGGCGACCGCGAGGTGTTCGGGCTGCGCGGCCGCTCCGCCGAGCAGCGGGTCGCGCTCGACCTGCTGCTCGACGAGTCGGTGGGCATCGTGTCGCTGGGCGGCAAGGCCGGAACCGGGAAGTCGGCGCTGGCGCTGTGTGCGGGCCTCGAGGCGGTGCTGGAACGCCGCACCCACCGCAAGGTGGTGGTTTTCCGCCCGCTGTATGCCGTCGGCGGGCAGGAGCTGGGCTACTTGCCCGGCAGCGAGAGCGAAAAGATGGGCCCGTGGGCGCAGGCGGTCTTCGACACCCTCGAGGGCCTGGCCAGCCCGGCGGTGCTGGAGGAGGTGCTGTCCCGGGGCATGCTCGAGGTGCTGCCGCTGACCCACATCCGCGGCCGCTCGCTGCACGACTCGTTCGTCATCGTCGACGAGGCGCAGTCGCTGGAGCGCAACGTCTTGCTCACCGTGCTGTCCCGACTGGGCGCCGGATCGCGGGTGGTGCTGACCCATGACATCGCCCAGCGCGACAACCTGCGGGTCGGCCGGCACGACGGGGTGGCGGCCGTGATCGAGAAGCTCAAGGGCCACCCGCTGTTCGCCCACATCACCCTGCTGCGCAGCGAGCGGTCGCCGATCGCCGCGCTGGTCACCGAGATGCTCGAGGAGATCGCCGGCCCGCACTGAGCCCCTTCTCGCCGCGAAACTGTATTCCACGACGGGTCCACTCGCGATATGCGTCGCTAGTTGCAGTCTCGCGGTGAGTACGCTTTTACCGTGCCGAAACGACCCGACAGCCAGGCCTGGCGCTACTGGCGGACCGTTTTGGGTGTGGTGGCGGCCGGCGCGGTCCTGGTGATCGGCGGCCTCACCGGCCACGTGACGCGCGCCGACAACCTGAGCTGCTCGGTGGTCAAGTGCGTCGCGCTGACGTTCGACGACGGGCCGAGCCCGTTCGACGACCGGCTGCTGCAAATCCTGAAGGACAACGACGCGAAGGCCACCTTCTTCCTGATCGGCAACAAGGTGGCGGCCAACCCGGCCGGCGCCAAGCGCATCGCCGACGCCGGCATGGAGATCGGCAACCACACCTGGGAGCACCCCAACATGACGACGATCCCCGCCGAAGACGTCGCCGGGCAGTTCTCCAGGGCCAACGACGCGATCGCCGCCGCGACCGGGCGCACCCCGACCCTGTACCGCCCGGCCGGCGGGCTGTCCACCGAAGCGGTCCGCCAGACCGCGGCCAAGTTCGGGCTCGCCGAAATCCTTTGGGACGTCATCCCTTTCGATTGGGCGAACGACTCGAACACGGCGGCGACCCGGTACATGCTGATGACCTACATCAAGCCGGGCTCGGTGGTGTTGTTCCATGACACCTACTCGAGCACAGTCGACCTGGTATACCAGTTCATCCCGGTGCTCAAGGCCAACGGCTACCGGCTGGTGACGGTCAGCGAACTGCTCGGGCCGCGGGCCCCGGGCAGCAGCTACGGCGGCCGGGAAAACGGTCCGCCCGCCAACCAGCTCCACGACATCCCGGCCGGCGAGATCCCGGCGCTGCCCAACACCCCCTCGCCCAAGCCGATGCCCAACTTCCCGATCACCGACATACCCGACCAGAACTCCGGCGGGCCGAACAACGGTGCCTAGCCGAAACGCGGACTCGGCGAGCACCGGGCGACGAAAAAGCGCCCGCAGGTTATCGATTCAATACGGGATCGACCTCGCTGCGGCCTACATCATCGCCGCCATCGACGCGGCCGCCATCCTGATCCCGCTGCGGGGCCACACGTCCGCCGCGGTGGACGCCGACTTCGCGCAGAAGAACACCACGACGGTCATCGTGCTCGTCGCGCTCGGGGTCGTCGGCGTCGCGGTGGCCGGCGTGGTGAGCCTGGCACCCACACTGCGCTGGTATGCCGCCGGGGCTGATCCGACGCAGGAGCAGCGGGAAGCGGCGATGAAGCTGGCCGGCCGCCAGTCGGTAATCCTGTTGCTGGCCTGGGCCGCGGCCGGGGCGATCTTCGCGCTGCTGAATCTTGCTGGCGGGTCGAGGTTTTTGCTGCCCATTCTGCTCGGCGTGCTGTTCGGCGGACCGGCCGCCGCCGGCATGGGGATGCTGCTCGCCCAGCGCACCTTGCGCCCCATCATGACCGCGGCCACGCTGCGTGCCGAGCCGCGGCTGGCGGTGCCCGGCGTGTTCGCGCGGCTGGTTCTGCTGTGGTTCCTGTGCAGCGCGCTGCCCATCGGGGTGATCGCGACCCTGGTGGTCCTGCGCTCATACGGCTGGCTCATCCAGAAGTCCGCGTCGCTGGACGTGCCCGTCCTGGTGGTGTCGCTGGCGGCGCTGCTGCTCGGGCTGCCGACGATGATCCTGACGTCGCGATCGATCGCCGATCCGCTGTCCGAGGTCGCCGACGCGATGGCGGAGGTCGAGCACGGCCACATCGACACCTATGTGGGCGCCTATGAGCGCTCCCAAATCGGGCGTCTGCAAACGGGATTCAACCGGATGGTGGCCGGCCTCGCCGAGCGGGACCGGCTGCGCGACCTGTTCGGGCGCCACGTCGGAACCGACGTCGCCCAGCGCGCCATCGAGGAGGGCGCCTCGCTGTCGGGCGACGTGGTCGAGGCGGCGGTGCTCTTCATCGACCTGGTCGGTTCCACGCAGCTCGCGGAAAGCCGCCCCCCGCAAGAGGTTGCCGCGGTGCTCAACGACTTCTTCCGGATCGTCGTCGAAGCCGTCGACGAACACAGCGGGCTGATCAACAAATTCGCGGGCGACGCGGCCCTGGCCGTCTTCGGGGCGCCGTTGCGGACCAGCGAGCCGGCATCGGCGGCGCTGGCGACGGCGCGCGCGCTGGGCACGCAGCTGCGCCGGCTGCCCGTGGTCGATTTCGGCATCGGCGTCTCCGCGGGCCGGGTCTTCGCCGGCAACATCGGAGCCGAAAACCGTTATGAATACACGGTTATCGGGGACGCCGTCAACGAGGCCGCCCGGCTGGCCGACCTGGCCAAGACGACCGACCGGCGAATCCTGTGCTCGGCGGGAGCCATCGACCGCGCCGGCGAGGCCGAGCGGGCGCACTGGGCCGAGTGCTATTCCACCGTGCTGCGCGGACGCTCCGAGGCCACCCACGTCTCGGCGCCCGCGGGCCCCGGCTAGCGGCGTGAGCCAAAACCGCGTCGAGCGTGGGGGATAGGGACACAAGGCCACCGATTTTCCGCCATATCCCCCACGCTCGGCGCTCGGTTTCGAGTCACTTCGACACCTTGAGCGCCGAGATGACCTGGCTGAGCGTGGCCGCCGACGCCGCATCGCCGATGGGTGTCGCGCCCAGGAAGACGGTGACCGGTTTGGTGTCGACCGCGATGATGGTGACGGAGTCGCCCTTCACGTTGCGGGAGGGGTCGGCGATCGTGACGTCGGCGTCCACCCGCGCGGCCTTGGTCCCGTCTACCGTGATCGACGACGTCTTCGTCCGGCCCAGGGTGGGTGACGCGTTCGAGTAGCCGGGCCCGTTGGCCACGCACTGCATCAGCTTCGATGCCTGCGCGCCGACGTCCATGCTGCTGACGAAGTTGGTGACGGCGACCTCGGCCTGCATGACCCACTGGCTGGCGCCAGGCACCTCCTGGGCGAGGCCGACCGCGCCGATGAGGTTCGGGGTCTGGTCGTCGGAGAACGGCATCCATCCGGGTGCCGCGGTCGTCGGGAACGACAGCTTGCCCGCACTGACCGGGGCGCCGCCCGCGGGCTTGTCACCGCCGGACACGTTGGGGGTGCAGTCGGTCGCGGTCTGCCCGGAGCCGTTGGGCTGCGAGGTCGGGGCGCTCGTGGACACCGACGGCCCCGGCGGGGTCGCGTTGGTGGACTTGTTCCCGTTGCCGCTGAACACGACAATCAGCGTCACCACCAGCGCGATCACGCCCAGCACCGCGAGGGCGCCGACGATCAGCCACGGCGCCTTCGAACCCGGCCCCTTCGGCGGTGGTCCCGGCGGGTAGGGCCCGCCCGGCCAGCCGGGGGGAATCTGCTGGCCGGGCGGGTGGTACTGCTGGGGCGGGTACGGACCGGGGTACTGGCCGGGTGGCGGGTACGGGTAGGGGCCGCCCTGCTGGTAGGGGTACGGGGTGCCCTGCGGCTGGCCGCCCCAATGCGGTTCCTGCCCATACGGATTGGTTCCGTAGGGGTCCTGGCCGTAGGGGCCACCCGGGGGTGTCGTCATCGCTGCTCCGGCTTGACCTTGGCCATCGCCAAGACGTCGAGCCGGCGGTCCAACTCCTCGAGCGACAACTTGTCGCCGATCAGGCCGCGGTCGATGACGGTTTGACGAATCGTCTTGCGCTCCTTGAGCGCTTCCTTGGCCACCGCTGCGGCCTCCTCGTAGCCGATGGCCGAATTCAGCGGCGTCACGATCGACGGCGACGATTCGGCCAGCTCACGCAGGTGCTCGACGTTGGCGGACAGCCCGGTGATACAGCGCTGGGCGAACAGCTCCGACACGTTGGTCAGCAGCTTGAAGGACTCCAGGATGTTGCGGGCCATCATCGGGATGTAGACGTTGAGCTCGAAGGCGCCGTTCGCGCCGCCCCAGGCGACCGCGGCGTCGTTGCCGATCACCTGGGCGGCGACCTGTGTAACCGCTTCGGGCAGAACGGGATTCACCTTGCCCGGCATGATCGAGCTGCCCGGCTGCAGGTCCGGCAGCTGGATCTCGGCCAGGCCGGTCAGCGGGCCGGAACCCATCCAGCGGATGTCGTTGGCGATCTTGGTCAGCGACACCGCGATGGTGCGCAGCGCCCCGGAGGCCTCCACCAGCCCGTCGCGGGCGGCCTGGGCCTCGAAAGAGTTTGCCGCGGTGCGTAATTCGCTCAGGCCCGTCTTGTCGATCAGCGCCTCGACGACCTTAGCGCCGAAGCCGTCGGGCGCGTTGAGGCCGGTGCCCACCGCGGTCCCGCCGATCGCCAGCTCACCCAGGCGCGGCAGCGTGGCGCGCACCCGCTCGATGCCTGCCTCGATCTGGCGGGCGTATCCGCTGAATTCCTGGCCGAGCGTGACCGGCACCGCGTCCATCAGGTGGGTGCGGCCGGACTTGACCACCGTGCGCCACTCGCCGGCCTTTGCCGCCAGGGCGTCGCGCAGCACCTCGAGCGCCGGAATCAGGTGACGCACCGCGGCCTCGGTGGCCGCGATGTGGGTCGCGGTCGGGAAGGTGTCGTTGGACGACTGGGACATGTTCACGTCGTCGTTGGGGTGCACCGTGACGCCGTTGGCCGCGGCGATGGACGCGATCACCTCGTTGGTGTTCATGTTGGAACTCGTGCCCGAGCCGGTCTGGAAGACGTCGATGGGGAACTGGTCATCGTGCTTGCCGTCGGCGATCTCGGCCGCCGCGGCGATGATCGCGTCCGCCTTCTCCGGTGCCAGCAGGCCCAGGTCCCGGTTCACCGTCGCGCAGGCCCCCTTCAGCAGGCCCAGCGCGCGGATCTGGGTGCGCTCCAGGCCGCGGCCCGAGATCGGGAAGTTTTCCACCGCGCGCTGAGTTTGGGCCCGCCACAACGCCTTTGCGGGTACCCGGACCTCCCCCATGGTGTCGTGCTCGATGCGGTATTCGGTGTCCGTCATGGAATGGGAGTCCTCGATGGTCGTCAGGGCAGGGGGTAGGCGGCGGAGCTGTCGCCGGTGAAGTCGATCGCGGAGTATTCGTTGAGCTTGGAGAGCCGGTGGTAGGCCTCGATCAGCCGGACGGTGCCCGACTTCGAGCGCATCACGATCGACTGGGTGGTGCAGCCGCCGGGGTAATAGCGGACGGCCTTGAGCAGGTCGCCCTCGGTGACCCCGGTGGCGCAGAAGAAGACGTTCTCGCCGGACACCAGGTCCTCGGTGGTCAAGATCTGATCCAGGTCGTAGCCGGCGTCGAGCGCCTTGCGGCGTTCGGCTTCGTCCTTGGGCGCCAGCTGCGCCTGGATCGCGCCGCCCATGCAGCGGATCGCCGCGGCGGCGATGATGCCCTCCGGGGTGCCGCCGATGCCGGCGAGCATGTCGGTGCCCGACTCCGGCCGGCACGCGGAGATCGCCCCCGCGACGTCGCCGTCGGTGATCAGCCGGATCCGGGCGCCGGTGTCCCGCACGTCCTTGATCAGCTGGGCGTGCCGCGGCCGGTCCAGGATGCACACGGTCATGTCGCGCACCGACAACGCCTTGACCTTGGCGACGGCGCGGATGTTCTCCGCGATCGGCGCGGTGATGTCCAGCACGTGCGCGGCCTCGGGCCCCACGGCGATCTTGTTCATGTAGAACACCGCCGACGGGTCGAACATCGCCCCGCGATCGGCGACCGCCAGCACCGAGATGGCGTTGGGCATGCCCTTGCTCATCAACGTGGTGCCGTCGACGGGGTCGACGGCGAAGTCGCACTCCGGGCCGTCGCCGTTGCCGACCTCCTCGCCGTTGTAGAGCATCGGGGCCTGGTCCTTCTCGCCCTCGCCGATGACCACCACGCCGCGCATCGACACCGTGTTGACCAGTTCGCGTATCGCGTCGACCGCGGCGCCGTCGCCGCCCTCCTTGTCGCCACGGCCGACCCAGCGGCCGGCGGCCATGGCGCCGGCCTCGGTCACCCGGACCAACTCCATGGCCAGGTTGCGGTCCGGCGCTTCGCCGCGCGGCCGCGACTGCGAGGCCCCGGATCCCGTCGAGCGGTCGCCCTGAACTGTCATGGTTGCTGATTGTCCCAGAAACGAATCGGCCCCCTGGAGCTGGGCTGCGGCTGTCGACGACCGGCTGGGATACTCACAGGGTGACCGAGGAGCCGCAGCCCAGCGCCGACGCGGCCGGCCCCGTTCCAAGGCCGGCCAAACCGCGGTTGCTGCAGGACGGCCGCGACATGTTCTGGTCGCTGGCGCCGCTGGTCCTGGGCTGCATCCTGCTGGCGGGCCTGGTCGGGATGTGTTCGTTCCAGCCGGGCGGGACAAACCGGGGGACGGTCCCGTCCTACGACGCGGCGGCGGCATTGCGGGCGGATGCGCAGACGCTCGGGTTCCCGATCCGGCAGCCGCAGCTGCCCGCGGGCTGGCAGCCCAACTCCGGGGGCCGCGGCGGCATCCAGAACGGGCGAACCGACCCGTCGACGGGCCGGCGGCTGGACGCGGCGACGTCGACCGTCGGATACCTCAGCCCGACCGGGATGTATCTGAGCCTGACCCAGAGCAACGCCGACGAGGACAAGCTGGTCGGCTCGATCCACCGGGCCGCGTATCCGACCGGAGCCGTCGACGTCTCCGGCACGCGCTGGGTCGTCTATCAAGGCGCCGGCGAGAGCGGCGCGGACGCCGAGCTGGTGTGGACCACCCGCCTCACCGCGCCGGCCGGCGCCACCCAGCTGGCGATCACCGGCGCCGGAAGCGCCGACCAGTTTCGTACGCTGGCCGCGGCGACCCAATCCCAGCCACCGCTGCCGACTCGATAGACGGCCGAACAGAAAGGACCCGCGTGACCGCACCCGAAGCCGACCTGTCCGGCTGGTCCGCGTCACCGTTCACCGGTGGCGGCTACACCCATGACGTCTACCGCAAGGGCACCGGCCCGGGGGTGGTGCTGATTCCCGAGATACCCGGCATCCATCCCGGTGTGCTGGCCCTGGGTAATCACCTGGTGGACAACGGGTTCACCGTCGCGATCCCGTCGCTGTTCGGTGAGCCGGGCAAGCCGGCGACGGGCGGCTACATCTTCACCACGATCGGGCGGGCCTGCGTCGCAAGGGAATTCGCGGCGTTCGCCACCAACAAGCAGCGGCCGGTGTCGTTGTTCCTGCGCGCGCTGGCCCGCGACCTCAACGCGTCGACACCGGGCAACGGCGTCGGCGTGATCGGCCAGTGCTTCACCGGGGGCTTCGCGCTGGCCGCCGCGGTCGACGACAGCGTGCTCGCCCCGGTGCTGTCCCAGCCGTCGGTGCCGCTGCCGCTCGGCCGCGCGCGACGCGCCGACCCGGGGCTCAGCGAGGCCGAGCTGGCCACCGTCGCCGATCGCTGCGCCAACGACGGCCTGTGCGCGATGGGCCTGCGGTTCAGCGAGGACAGGGTCGTGCCGCGCGAACGGTTCGCGGCGCTCAAGGAGCGGCTCGGCGACGCGTTCGAGGTCATCGAGATCGACTCGGGCCCAGGCAACGAGGGCGGTTTCGCCAAGGGTGCGCATTCGGTGCTGACCGACGAGGTCCGCGAGGTCGACGGTCACCCCGCTTACGAGGCCCGCAAGCGAGTAGTCGAATTCCTGACCCAGCGGCTCAGTTAGGGAAGCTCGACAGGGATGACGATCGACGAGCGGGTGGTCGAAACCGTTTTCGGTCCCGTCCGCGGCGCCGACGACGGTGAGGTCAGGACGTGGAAGGGCATCCGGTACGCCGCGCCGCCCGTCGGCGACCTGCGCTTCCGGCTACCGGAACCACCCGAACCGTGGGCGGAGGTCGCCGGGGCCACCGCCTACGGGCCCGCCTGCCCCCAACCGGTCTTCCCCAACATGCCGATCGACCTCGGTGCGCCGCGGGGCGAAGACTGCCTGCGGCTCAACGTCTGGGCGTCGGCGGACACCGAGCCCGGCGACGCCAAGCCGGTGATGGTGTGGCTACACGGCGGCGCCTACGTCCTGGGATCCGGCAGCCAGCCCCTCTACGACGGCCGGCGGTTGGTCAGCGGCGGCGAGGTGGTCGTGGTGACGATCAACTACCGGCTCGGGGCGATGGGCTTTCTCGACTTGTCTTCCTTCGGCACCGCGCGGCGCCGCTTCGACTCGAACATCGGGCTGCACGACGTGCTCGCCGCGCTGCGCTGGGTGCGCGACAACATCGCGGCGTTCGGGGGAGATCCGCAGCGGGTCACGCTGTTCGGTGAATCGGCCGGCGCGGGGATCGTCACCACGCTGCTGGCCGCCCCGGCGGCCGAGGGCCTGTTCGCCCGCGCGATCGCCCAGAGCTCGCCCGCCACATCGGTGTACGACCGCGAACGGGCCCGCCACGTCGCCGTCAGCGTCCTCGACAAGCTCGCGATCGCCCCGTCCGACGTGGCTGCGCTGCGCGACGCGCCGATCGCGGCGATCGTGGCCGCGTCGCGAAAGGTGTTCGACGAGGTGCCGGTCCGCAACCCGGGCACGCTCGCGTTCGTGCCGATCGTCGACGGGGATCTGCTGAGCGACTACCCGGTCAGGCTCGCGCAGCAGGGCCGCTCGCACCCGATCCCGTTGATCATCGGCACCAACAAGCATGAGGCGGCGCTTTTCCGGCTGATGCGCTCGCCGCTGATGCCGATCACCCCGCGCGCGATCACGTCGGTGTTCACCCAGATTGCCGCCGAACAGCCCGACCTGCAATTGCCCACCCAGGAGCAGATCGTGTCGGCGTATTCCCGGATGCGCCGCAAGGCAAGGTCTTTGAGCATCGCGACCGACGTCGGCTTCCGCATGCCCTCGGTGTGGCTGGCCGAGGGCCACAGCAGGGTGGCGCCGGTGCATCTGTACCGGTTCGACTACGCGACCCCACTGCTCAAAGTGCTGCTGGCCAGCGCCGCCCACGCCACCGAATTACCTTACGTCTGGGGCAATCTGGGGACGCCGAAGGACCCGACGCTGAAGCTCGGCGGCGCCAAGACGGCCAAGGCGGTCTCGAAACGGGTGCGCACCAGGTGGATCAACTTCGCCAGCCACGGCAAGCCCATCGGCCTAGCCGGCGAGCCGGACTGGACGGCCTACCGCGATGGCGATCGCGCCTGCCTGATCATCGACAGGCGCGACACCCTGGCAGACGATGTAGACCGACGCATCCGTGCCGCCTGGGGCAGCGAGATGGTGAGCTTCCGCTAACTATTCGGTGACCGAATGTGTCGCGCCCGCTTTGGCTTTGCGCAGCGGCAGCCAACTGCGGCGCGCGGGTTGCTCGTCGGACGTGTCGAGTTCGACGCCCTTGTACACCGCGAGGTAGACGTCGACGGTGGTGACGATCAGGATCATCAGCACCGGACCGATGACGATGCCCCAGGGACCGAACATGGCGATACCGGAGAACACCGAGAGCAACATCAGCGCCGGATTCAGGCGGGCGTCGCGGGGAACCAGGATCGGGCGCAGGAAGTTGTCGATGTTGGTGACCACCAGCAGATGCCATAGGACGACGAACGCGCCACCGGCGATGTTGCCGTAGAAGATCATTCCGATGCCGAACGGAATGGTCACGATGCCGCCGCCCAGCGGAATGATCGACAGCGCGGTCAGCAGAATCGCGAAGATGAAGAAGCCGTGGTGGAATCCGGCGACGTAGATGGACGCGGCGCCGGCGACGCCCTGGCAGAGCGCGATGACGAACTGGCCACTGACGGTGCCACGCACCATCGCTCCGGCCTTCTTCAAGTACAGGTCCGTGACCTCGTCGCCGAGCGGGTTGAGCTGGCCGATCAGCGTTCGCACCTTCTCACGGTTCACCAGGAGCGCGACGAACACGTACAGGAAGATGATCGCCGACGCGACGGCGCCGGCGATGCCGCCGATGGCGCCCTGCAAGAAGTGCAGCACCCATTCGCCCACGTTGCGCCCCACCGTCACCATCGCCTTCCGGAGCGTCTCCGCGGTTATCGTGGTGTGCGCGAACGGAACCCGGGCCAGTAGGTCGTTGACCGCTTGCAGGACCTTGGCGCCCAGCCCGCTCAGGTCGGTCGTCTTGACCCATCCGGAGATGCTGTCGACCATGCGGGAAATCTGGACGAACGCCAGGACCACCAGGAGCCCGACCGGCAGGCCGACGATGGCCAGCGCCGACAACAGTGTGCAGGCGGCCGACAAGCCCGTGCCCAGACGTCTGTTGAACCAGTTGAACATTGGCGTGAACAGGTACGCCCCCACCGCGGCCACCACGATGAGCACGAAATAGTTGCGCAGGAAGTACGCGCCGAACAACACGGCGACCAGGGTGCAGATCGCGAGCGCTCGTTTCTGGGTGAGCGTGAATTCGGTGTTCATCGGGACCGGGCCGCCCTCCGCGTCGCTGTTGGCTGAACCTTAGCGCCACGCGCACCGGCGGCTCAGCCCGCGGCGGCCTTGGCGGCCTGCGCCTGGCTCTTCATCTCCTTGAACATGTCCACGTAGTAGGGCAGGCATTCCGCCATCGCCTTTTCGGTGGTGAACAGGGGCTCATAGCCCAGGTCGCGCCGTGCCTTGTCGATGGAGAAGTAGTTGTCCAGATACAGCCGTTCGACGGCCAGCGGCTCCAGCAGCGGCGCGGGCATCCCGAAGCGGAAATGCATCCGCTGCCAACCGGTCATCGCCGCGCGCACCATTGGGCCGTTGACCCGGATTCGGGGCCAGTTCTCCCCGCAGGCCTCGATGACCGGGCGGGCGAATTCGAACATGTTGATCGGCTCGGCGTCGTTGATGAAGTACGCCTGACCCGGTGCGGTCCCGCCGGGCACCAGATGCTGGGCGGCCAGGATGAAACCGTGAATCAGGTTGTGCACGTAGGAGTTATCCAGCCGGGCCGATTTGCGGCCGATCAACACCTTGACGTGGCCGGCGACCACGCTCTCGAACAGCCTGCGGAACATCGTCTGATCGCCGCGGCCCCAGATCCCGCTCGGCCTGATCGCGCACGTCAGCAGGCCGCCAACGCCGTTCTGCGACAACACGAACCGCTCGGCGACCACCTTCGTCTCGGTGTACAGGTCGTTGAACCTGCTGGTGTAGGGCAACGTCTCGTCGCCGCCGGCGATGTTCTGACCGCCCATCACCACGCTGTTGGACGAGGTGTAGACGAACCGCTTCACCCCGGCTTCCTGCCCGGCGTGCACCAGGTTCTCGGTGCCACCGACGTTGACCGCGAAGCTGCGCTGTCGGTATTCGTCGCTGACCGACGCGCCGCCCATCAGCTCGATGATCGCCGCGGTGTGGAAGATGGTGTCGATCTCGTCCACCGCACGGGCGCACACCGTCGTGTCGGTGATGTCGCCCGGTAACACCTCCAGCTG
Source organism: Mycobacterium sp. NGS26 (assembly GCF_059813025.1). Taxonomy (NCBI): domain Bacteria; kingdom Bacillati; phylum Actinomycetota; class Actinomycetes; order Mycobacteriales; family Mycobacteriaceae; genus Mycobacterium; species Mycobacterium sp. NGS26. The sequence goes on along the minus strand of NZ_JCALDU010000001.1, from coordinate 264,750 downwards.
CGGGTGCGGCGGCAGCGGCGAGGGCGCGCGGTCGAAGGAACGCACCTGGTAGCCACGATCGAGCAAGGTGGTCACCAGGTTGGCGCCGACAAACCCCGAGCCGCCGGTAACCAGGACGCGACCGAGTTCGGTTGTCAGTGATGGATCACCCATGGCGCGAAGCATAACTGAAACGTGTTCCAGTTTGGGAAGAAATTTTCGGCGACCGGTTTCGCGGAAGGGCCGCGCTCAACCGTCCTCGGCCTGGCCCGCGGCGAGCGCGTCCTCGACGCGCTTGCGGGCGCCGGCTAAGTGTTCCTCACACTTTTTTGCCAGCTGTTCGCCCCTTTCCCACAGTTTCAGCGACGAATCGAGGTCCAGCCCGCCCTGCTCCAGCTGACGCACGACTTCGATCAGCTCGTCGCGGCAAGCCTCATAGCCGAGCCGACTAATAGGCGTAACCCCGCCGCCCTCGTCGGCGCCTTGCTTAGTGACCATCGGTCAGCCCCTCACTCACCGCCGTTACGGCGCCGTCGGAAACCCGCACCCGCAGCCGGGTGCCCGCGGGCGCGTCGCGCACCGACCGCAGCACCTGCGTCGGTTCCGCGGGCGCCCCATCCGCCGGGACCCGCTGCACCACGGCGTAACCGCGGGCCAGGGTGGCCGCCGGGCCCAGCGTCGCCAGCCGGGCGGCCAGGTGGCCCACGCGGTCGGTCTCGGCGCCGATCAGCCGCGTGATGTCGCGGCGAACCGCCGAGCGCGCGCGGTGGATCTCTTCGGCGCGCGCGGTCAGGGCTGTCAGCGGCTCGGCCAGCACCGGGCGGCTGCGCAGCTGGGCCAGCGCGCGTTGCTCGCGGAACACCCAGTTGCGCAGCGCCTGAGCGCTGCGCAGCCGCAATTCGTCGATCAGCCGTTGCTCGGCGGCGGTGTCCGGCACCACCCGCTTGGCCGCGTCGGTGGGGGTGGCGGCCCGCAGGTCGGCGACCAGATCGCACAGCGGATTGTCGGGTTCGTGACCGACCGCGCTGATCACCGGCGTGCGGCAGGCGGCGATCGCGCGGCACAGCGTCTCGTCGGAAAACGGCAGCAGGTCCTCGACGCTGCCGCCGCCGCGGGCCAGCACGATCACGTCGACGTCACCGTCGCGATCGAGGTCGCGCAGCGCCTCGACGATCTGGGCCGCCGCGTTGGGCCCCTGTACCGCGGTGTTGCGCACCGCGAAACGCGCGGCGGGCCAGCGTGCGCTCGCCACCGTCGTCACGTCGTGCTCGGCGGCGCTCGCGCGCCCGGTGATCAGCCCGATCATGTTGGGCAGGAAGGGAATTGGGCGTTTGAGCCGCGGGTCGAAGAGTCCTTCGGCGTCCAGCAGCCGGCGCAGCCGCTCGATGCGGGCCAGCAGCTCGCCGACGCCGACGGCGCGAATCTCGCTGAGCCGCAACGAGAACGTGCCGCGCCCGGTGTAGAACGAAGGCTTGCCGCACACCACCACCTGCGTTCCCTCGGCCAACTTGACCGGCGCGCCCAGCACCAGGTCGCGCGGGCACGTCACGGTCAGCGACATGTCGGCCGCCGGGTCGCGCAGCACCATGAACACGGTCTTGGAGTCGCTGCGCAGGTTGATCTGGGCCAGCTGCCCCTCGACCCACACGGTGCCCAGCCGGTCGATCCAGCCCGCGACGCGGATCGCCACGGCGCGCACCGGGAAGGGGTTCTCGGCGGAGTTCGGCTCCGAATTCGCCGCTCGGGTCACTTCGCGTTCGCGCGGGTGATCCTGTTGGCGAGCAGCGTCTCGAACGGGGCCCGGGCCTTGGTGGCCTGCTCGTAGGCCAGCAGCGCTTCGAGCTCGTCGACGTCCAGCGACGGCAGCCGGGCCCGCAGCTGGGCCAGCGTGAGCGTCGGATAGTCGAGTTCGGCCGCCACCGCCGGCGCCGGAATCGTCGGGTCGGCCGCCGGTGACTTCGTCGATATCCGGGCGGGCTTCATCGACGCATCGGCCCCGGGTGCGTCGTTTACCGAGTACAGGGCGAACCGCCCCTCGGCGCGGCGATCGACGTCGGCGCCTTCCGGCACCGCGGCGGGACCGCCGTCGGCGTCCTCACCCAAGTCCTCGTCGAACGTCGCCCATTCCGGCTTTTCGTCCTTGGGCGGAAATATGGATTCCAACGTGCTGTCGCCCTTGATGACCAGCTCGGCAAGGTTTTGCTGGAAGCGCATCACCAGGTGCGCCGCCTGGCTGGCTAACGTCATCGGGTACATCAGAATCGTCTTCGGCAGCCTCATCGTCTCCTCGACGGCGACTGTCGCCGCGCCGACCAAAAGCCGAACTCCGTACGGTGCAGTGGCCATGGGTCCAAGACTGCCAGCAGCGGCGGATAACTCCAAGCCCGCCCCCGCGCAGCAGGCAATGTGCCCTATGTGCCGGCGGAAAGTACCCTGAATGTCATGCCGCCGACTGTCGATGTGGGGATTCCCGGTGCTGTGAAGTCGGGGAGCCCGCCAGCCAACGACCCGACCCGCAAGAGGGTGCTCCTCGCGGAGCCGCGTGGCTACTGCGCCGGCGTGGACCGGGCCGTCGAGACGGTGGAGCGCGCCCTGAAGAAGCACGGCGCCCCGGTCTACGTGCGACACGAGATCGTGCACAACCGCCACGTCGTCGACACCCTGGTCAAGGCCGGTGCGGTTTTCGTCCAGGAGACCGACCAGGTTCCCGAGGGCGCCATCGTGGTGTTCTCCGCGCACGGCGTCGCGCCGACGGTGTACGCCGCGGCCGCCGAACGCAACCTGCACACCATCGACGCCACCTGCCCGCTGGTGACCAAGGTGCACAACGAGGCCAGGCGGTTCGCCCGCGACGACTACGACATCCTGCTGATCGGCCACGAGGGCCACGAGGAGGTCATCGGCACCGCGGGGGAGGCGCCCGAGCACGTGCAGCTGGTCGACGGGGTCGCCGCCGTGGACAACGTGACGGTCCGCGACGAGAACAAGGTGGTCTGGCTCTCGCAGACGACGCTGTCGGTCGACGAGACCATGGAGATCGTCGAGCGGCTGCGGCAGCGCTTCCCGAAGCTGCAGGATCCGCCCAGCGACGACATCTGCTACGCCACCCAGAACCGGCAGGTCGCGGTCAAGGCGATGGCGCCCGAGTGTGAGCTGGTGATCGTCGTCGGGTCCCGCAACTCGTCGAATTCGGTGCGGCTGGTCGAGGTCGCGTTGGGCGGCGGCGCCGCGGCCGCCCACCTGGTCGACTGGGCCGACGATATCGACCCGGCGTGGCTGGAGGGCGTGACGACGGTGGGCGTCACCTCCGGTGCGTCGGTGCCCGAGGTGCTGGTGCGGGGCGTGCTGGAGCGGCTCGCCGATTACGGCTTCGGCGTGGTGCAGCCGGTGACGACGGCGCAGGAGACGCTGGTGTTCGCCCTGCCCCGCGAGATCCGGTCGATGACCTGACGGCTCGCTCGCCGGTCAGGGACCTAGACGTCGTACTCCCAGGAGTCGGCCGGAGGCCGGCCATGCGCCCGTGATCGGCCCCGGCGTTCGGGCCGCGGTTCGGCCCTCGGCTCTGCTCTCGGCTCCTCGAAGGGGGCTTCGCCGCGGTAGCGCACGCGCGAGATCGGGTGGTGCGTCGGGGTGGCGCCGTTCGAGCCGCCGCCGGGGGGGCGACGACGCCGCGGGGGCTCGTACGAGGGTGGGTAGGGCTCGTACGGCTCATAGGGGTCGTACCGGCCGAAGCGCTCGGGCGTCGCGGGCCGCTCGTACGCGTCGTAGCCGTCGAAACGACCGCCGCGAGGCACCGGCCGCTCGTACGGGCTGCGGCGGGTCCGTGGGTCCCGGCGGCCTTCCCGCGGCGGTTGGGTAAAGTCGGGATCGTCTTCGGGCCTGGGGCGCCGGCGCGGCCGGCGGGGCTGGCGGGGCTCGTCACCGGGGTCGAAGTCGCGGGGAGGTGCCTGGCCTCTGCGGCTTGGACGCCGGGGGCGCTCGGGTTCGGCGTGGTCTTCCAGCGACGGCCGGGCATGCCGGGAGCGCGACCGGGTCGATGCCGTGGTGGCACGACCGGCGGAACGGCCGGCGCGCGCCCCCCGGCCGGACTTCGGGGCGGCCTTCCGGGCGCTCGCGCGCGCAGGCTTCGACCCGGGGGCGGCCTCGTCGGCCCCGTCGTCCCCGGAATCGATGCCGAGGTACGAGTTCAGTTTCGCGACGATGCCGCCGACGAACGACTTGACGTCGGAGGCGGCGGCGGTGGTCGCGTCGCCGGTTTTGTTGGCCGCCAACGTCGTTCGGTTCGACATCCCGAAATACCACCGGACCAGCCCGATCAACAGGACGACGCCGGCGGTGCCCAGCATCAACGGGAAACGCTCGATGAGGGGATACCCGCAATTGATCAGCAGGTCTTTCAGGTGGCCGATCTTGCGCCCGTGGAACAGCCAGTAGGCGCCGGGAACCGCGCAGAACAGGATCAGCGGCGGCTGGATGATCGCGGTGAACAGGCCGTCCTGGCGGACCGCCAGCACCGCCGCGAGGCAGCCGGCTATATAGAGGCCGGCGAAGACGTGCGTCAGCTCCTTGTGGCCCGATCCGGCGTCGATCGCATACCCGATGGCGGTGGCGGTGACAGCGATGACGAGGGCTGCCCACCACGGCACGCCCGGGATGTTTGGGTGGATCGAGCGGTGGGAAGGTTCCACCGCCGCTCTGACCCGCTCTGCTGACACATGTAGACCGTACCGGCAATGGGACGAAACGCCGGTAAACACCTTGTAGCGGCGCAGGGCGTGCCGTGCGTTTCGGGCGGGAACGGTCCACGGCCGCCGGCCCCGCCGAGGCGCCCTAGACTTGGTTCCCCGTGAGCCTGAGCCTGGGAATCGTCGGCCTGCCCAACGTCGGCAAGTCGACCCTGTTCAACGCCCTGACCCGGAACAACGTGGTGGCGGCGAATTACCCGTTCGCGACGATCGAACCGAACGAGGGCGTGGTCTCGCTGCCCGATCCCCGGCTGGCCAAGCTGGCGGAGCTTTTCGGATCCGAGCGCATCGTGCCGGCGCCGGTGACGTTCGTCGACATCGCCGGCCTGGTCAAGGGTGCCTCCGAGGGCGCCGGGCTCGGCAACAAGTTTCTTGCCCACATCCGCGAGTGCGACGCGATCTGCCAAGTGGTCCGGGTGTTCTCCGACGAGGACGTCACCCACGTGGCCGGGGAGGTCGATCCCCAGTCCGACATCGAGGTCGTCGAGACCGAGCTGATCCTGGCCGATCTGCAGACGCTGGAGCGCGCGGTGGGCAGGCTGGAGAAGGAAGCCCGCAACAACAAGGAACGCAAGCCGGTCTACGAGGCCGCGCTCGCCGCGCGGGAGGTGCTGGACGGCGGCAAGACGCTGTTCGCCGCGGGGATGGACACCTCGGTGCTGCGGGAGCTGAACCTGTTGACCACCAAGCCATTTCTGTACGTTTTCAACGCCGACGAGGCGGTGCTCACCGACGCCGCGCGGGTCGCCGAGCTGCGCCGGCTCGTCGCGCCCGCGGATGCGGTGTTCCTCGACGCCGCCATCGAAGCCGAATTGACCGAGCTCGACGACGAGTCGGCCGCCGAGCTCCTGGAATCCATCGGGCAGACCGAACGCGGCCTGGACGCGCTGGCCAGGGCGGGTTTTCACACGCTCAAGCTGCAGACGTTCCTGACGGCGGGCCCGAAGGAGGCGCGGGCCTGGACCATCCACCAGGGCGACACCGCGCCGAAGGCGGCCGGCGTGATCCACAGCGACTTCGAGAAGGGCTTCATCAAGGCCGAGATCGTTTCGTACGACGACCTGATCGCCGCGGGGTCGATGGCGGCGGCAAAGGCGGCCGGCAAGGTCCGGATGGAAGGCAAGGACTACGTCATGGCCGACGGCGACGTGGTCGAGTTTCGTTTCAACGTCTAGCGCTCGTTGACTCTGCGGCTATGGCGATGTGCTCTCGCACTTCTGCGCCCTCACCGCAGAGTCAACGGCGGGGCGCCCGCCCATGGGAATGGGATTTCACTGGTAGCATGTTCCCAATGGAAGCGGTGATCGATTCCGGGGGACGTGTGGTGCTTCCCAAGCACCTTCGTGACGCGCTCGGCTTGACGCCGGGTACGACGGTGGACATCTCGCCGTACGGGACCGGATTGCAGGTGACACCCGCTGGCCGGACAGCGCGGCTGGAGCGGGATGCGAACGGACGCTTGGTGGCTCGCGCTGACACCGAGGTCACCGACGAGATGATGTTCGCTCTGATCGACTCCGGGCGACGTTGACAACTGTCCTTGTCACGGGGGTCGACACCAGTGTCGCGGTCCCGCTGCTGATGACATCGCACCGACACCACGGGGTGATCGCTGCGTGGGCGGAGGGGCGAACCCTGGGTCTTTGCGGGCATGCCCTGGCGGAGACGTACTCGGTCCTGACCCGGTTGCCCGGCGATGCTCGCGTCGATGCTGCCGATGCAGTGGCATTGATCGATGCGAACTTCACTGCGTCGCTGCAACTCGGTGCACGTGCCTCGCGATCCGCACATCGCGAGTTCGCACGACGAGGTATTGCCGGTGGCGCGACGTACGACGGGTTGGTGGCTTTGGCGGCTCGCGAGCACGGTGCCGCTTTGGCCACTCGAGATGCACGGGCGCGGTCTACCTACGAGGCGCTTGGTGTTGCCGTCCAAGTGCTTGTCGGCGACGTTGGGGGCGTTCGGTGACCACCGGCGATCCGGTGGGGTTTCGTTTCAACGCGTAAACGAGACAAATAGAACGGAGGCAAGCGGTGAGGCCCGGGTTTTCCCTCTCGCACACGGGCGAGCCCTTCCCCCGGGCGTTAAGGTGAAATTGTGGTCGCCGACGGCCATGTGGCTGACGAACTCGAACGCAGGGCCCTCACGCTTGACGAGCGCGAGGAGGCCCTTGCGAAACGTGAGGCCGAGGTTAGAAAGCGTGAGTGGCTCGCGGTCCAAAGGGATCGCGTCGCGGATGATCGGGACCGGATCGCCGACGAGCGCGAGCAACTGGCGGACGAGCGGGAGCGTCGCGCTGACGAGCGCGAGGGAACGTCGGCGGCGCGTGAACGCGATCGGCTCCAGCGCATAGCCCAGCGGGTGGACCGCCTGAAAGCCCGTGCCAGGCGCGAGCAGGCCGACGTCTGGCGCGAGATGGCCAACACCGAGCGAAACCGGGACTACCAGTAACGCCGCCGACGGGCCCGCAGCAATTTTGTATCCGTAAATAGACTTTCGTGTAATAAATTTGCTGGATATGCGGCGCAAGCCATTCTTTGGGCAATACGTGATGCCCGCCACAAATTTTGGCTTGCTAACTATCCCATTGCTAATGTCCCTGGCCATGTTTGTTCTAGCCACGTTGATGTCGCTCATTAACCAGGTCTCCGGGACGCCCTATATTCCGGGTGGAGATTCTCCCGCCGGGACCGACTGTTCAGGACTTGCCTCCTGGGTTGCGAATGCGGCAAGTGACCGGCCGGTGTTTGGCAATCGCTTTAACACCGGGAATGAGGAAGCCGCTTTGCTGGCGCGGGGCTTTCAATACGGGACCGCCCCGAACGCCTTGGTGATCGGCTGGAACGGTGGCCACACCGCGGTCACCCTGCCGGACGGCACCGCCGTGTCCAGCGGTGAGCGCGGTGGGGTGCACATCGGCGGCCCGGGCGCCTACCAGGCCGGTTTCACGCACCACATGTTCCTGCCGATGTCACCCGAGGGCGAGGGCGTTCTGCCGCCGCCGGACGCACCGTTTCCGTTCCTCGGCGCGCCGGCTCCGCCGCCCGAGGCACCGGCCCCGCCGCCGGACGCGCCCCCGGCCCCGGATGCGCCGCCCGTTTTGGTGGGCGCCGTGGCTCCCGCGCCGCCGCCGCCGGCGCCCGATTTGCCGCCGCCCGGCGACCCGGGAATTGCGAATTGATGAGAAAGCGGGTTGCGCGTGTGTCGATCAATGCGGCCGACCGATGCGCAACATTGATCGCGCTGCTCGCCTTGCGCGCCTGGGAAAAGTGAAAGAGCACCGAACGCACTTGATTTGTGTGCCACATCACCATCGAATTTGCTGTGCCGTCAATAGCGAATAAGAATCCATATCGCCGCTGCGGCTCACACCGCCATGCACGTATCCTGGCGCACCGAGAGTGCTGAGCAGAGGCGAGGGAGCGGCAATGATCTTCATCGTCGTCAAGTTCGACACCAAACCCGAGTGGGCCGATCGCTGGCCGGAACTGGTCGCCGAGTTCACCGAGGCCACCCGCGCCGAGGCGGGCAACCTCTGGTTCGAGTGGTCACGCAGCCTCGACAACCCTGCCGAGTACGTACTGGTCGAGGCGTTCCGCGACGCCGACGCGGGCGGTATGCACGTCAACAGCGACCACTTCAAGCGCGCGATGCAGGAGCTGCCGCAGGCCCTGAGGTCCACGCCCAAGATCATCAGTCAGACGATCGACGCGACGGGGTGGTCCGAGATGGGGGAGATGTCGGTCAGCTGACGACCGAGATCGCGATCTCCTCGCCCAGCCGATAGCCGGGCGCCAGCGGCAGCGTGTCACCGCTCCAGAACTTGCCCGGGTCGAACCAGTGCGCATCCTTGTCCGTGACGAGCAGTCCCATCTCCTCGTAGGTGATCGCCACCGTCTCAGCGCAGTACGCCGTCTCCAGGCTCATCTTGCGCTCTTCCCGGCGTCGCTGCGTCTGCTCGCGAACCTTCTTGTCCACCAACGGGATTCCCCGTACCCAGTCGTTGATGGTCGGGAGGCGCCCGCGAAACCACCGGCCGGTCACGCGAGCGGTGGTCGGGAATGGGGTGCCGTCCATCCGCGCGATGACCCGCAGCAGCTTGTCCTCCTGTTCGCGGGTGGCGTAGGGCGTCAGCTGACGCAGCCAGCAGCGCTGGTGGTAACGCTCGGTCCACTGCAGCACGGCCTGGCGCAGATCGTGGAGCTGCACCCCGCGGTGGTTGGTGCCGCTCCACATGTCGGTGAGTTTGTCGCCCAGCTCGGCATGCCAGATCAGCGGCGGTAGGTCGTCGATGGCCACCGTCATGCCGACGTGGTTCACCGGGGCGTTCGTCAGGGTCTGGATCGCGCGGTCGGGGCGCGAGCGGCCGCGGAACAGCCACAGGTCGCCGGTCCGCGTCTCTTCCAGCGCCTGGTCCAGGGTCAGCACCTGCGTACCTCGCGTCCGAGGGCGCGCGCGGTGACGGCACCGGGGTAGCCGGTGTAGCCCCGTGGTGCGCTGACAAGGAACCCGACCGCCACATGTGTCACGTTGGCATGCCGACCTGCCCAACGGCAAGCGTGACCGCGATGACTTCTGAGGCCTCGTCGCCGTCCACGGCAGCCGCCTCCAGGTCGGAGTCGAGTGTGCACTGATTCGGCAGACGGAATATCTTGGGGCACAACGTTCGTCAGCAATCCGACCTCCGAACGCCTTCCGCTCCGGTGATGACGGCGACCTCGGCGCGGAGGGTGTCCATGGGCGGTAATAGCCTGTCGAGTGTGCGCAACAGTTGGAAGTGGATCGGCCTGGCCGGTGTCGCCGGCGTCGTCGCGGGCGGCGTCCTGGTAGCGCGCGATCAACGGAAGCGCCGGGCCTACACGGCCGACGAGATCCGCGCCAGGCTGCATCAGCGGTTCGCCGAGGCCAATCCGGAGGGCTCTCAATCCAAGTCGGATTCGGTCTGAACCGCGAACAGGCGATAGCTGCCGGAAAAGCCCTTCAGCTCGACCTCGCGACCCTCGTCGAACGCGACGTCGTCGCAATCCCTCAGCGCGTTGCGCACCGGCTCGCTCACCAGGATCTGGCCGCCGGCGGCCTCCCCGGCGACCCGTGCCGCCATCGCCACGTTGCGGCCGAACAGATCGTCGCCGCGGCGCACCGAGCGGCCCATGTGGATGCCGATCCGGACCCGAATCTGCTCGTGCCGCTTGCGTTTTGCGTCCCTGCGCAACGCGTCCTGGAGATCGATACCGCACCGCACCGCCTGCTCGGGGCGCGAAAAGGCGATCATGAACCCGTCGCCCTGGCTCTTCACCACGTGCCCGGAGCGCCGTTGCACGAGTCCGGAGACCAGCTTGTCGTGCGAGCCGATCAGCCTGACCCACGCGCGATCGCCGATCCGTTCGTTCAGCGCGGTGGATTCCTCGATGTCGGAGAACAGGATCACCACCCGGCCGTCCGGGGTGACCCGGGCGAGGTCGGGCCGCTCGACTTCGGCCCAGTCGGCGAGGTCCTCGATCGAGCTGCGCACGGCCGCGCCGAAGCCCTCCTTGCGCATCAGGTTGGCGGTGTTCCACACCGTCTTGACGGCCTCGCGGCCGCCCGACAGCAGCCAGTTGCGGGCGTCGGTGCGGCGCCGCAGCTCGTTGAGCTCGCGGCGGCTGCGGGCGAGCAGTTGCCACAGCACCACGAGCGCGCCGGCTTCGACGACGGCGACCCCGGCCAGCGCGTAGAGCGCGATATGCAGCGCGCTTCCCGCTTGTGGACCCACGTCAGGCATCCTGCCAAGGCCGACGTCGGTTGAGGTTGTCGGGCCTACCGGCAGTGTCTAGGGTTGACTCCGGACGGCCCGGGTAATGAACTCTCAAGTGAGCCGATTGGGTGACTTCTGGGAGGTTCGGTTTGGCCGACGACGGTGGTGGTTCGTCAAATCTGCTGGTGATCTTCGGAATTACCGGCGATCTGGCCCGCAAGATGACGTTCCGGGCGTTGTACCGGCTCGAGTCCCGCAAGCTGCTGGATTGCCCGGTCCTGGGTGTTGCCAGCGACGACATCTCGGTCGAGGAGTTGGTCAAGCGGGCGCGGGATGCAATCAAAGCGTCCGGCGAGAAGCTCGAGGACGCCGTGTTCGAGCGGCTGGCGGGGCGGCTGTCCTACCTGCACGGCGACGTGACCGATCCCGGGCTCTACAAGCAGCTTGCCAAACGGATCGGCTCGGGCTGTCGTCCGCTGTACTACCTGGAGATGCCACCGGATCTGTTCGCGCCGATCGTCGAAAACCTCGCGCAGGCCGACTTATTGGAGTGCGCGCGCGTCGCGGTGGAAAAGCCGTTCGGTCACGACCTGGCGTCCGCGCGCGACCTGAACACAAGGCTGCGCGCGGTGCTCGACGAGGACCAAATCCTGCGCGTGGACCACTTTTTGGGCAAACAACCCGTCGAGGAACTGCAATACCTGCGCTTCGCCAACAACGGTCTCGCCAAGGTGTGGGACCGCGACAGCATCTCCGAAATCCACATCACCATGGCCGAGGACTTCGGCGTCGAGGAGCGCGGCAAGTTCTACGACGCGGTGGGCGCGGTGCGCGACGTCGTGCAAAACCACCTGCTGCAGGTGCTCGCGCTGGTGGCGATGGAGCCCCCCGTCGGCCCGGGCGCCGACGACCTGAACGACAAGAAGGCGGAGGTGTTCCGGGCGATGCCGGCGCTGGACCCCGAGCGTTGCGTGCGGGGCCAGTACCGCGGCTATACCGACGTCCCCGGGGTGGCCAAGGATTCGCAGACCGAGACGTACATCGCGCTGCGGACCGAGATCGACAACTGGCGCTGGGCCGGCGTGCCGATCTTCCTGCGCGCGGGCAAGGCGCTGCCGGTGAAGGTCACCGAGGTCCGGATGTTCCTCCATCACGTTCCCGGGTTTTCCTTTCTGCCCAACCGCCGGCCGCCCGAGCCGAATCAGATCGTGCTGCGCATCGACCCCGACCCGGGGATGCGCCTGCAGTTGTCCGCGCAGGTCGGCAACTCGTGGCACGACGTCCACCTCGACTCGTCGTTCGCCGAGGACCTCGGGGAGGCCGTGCGGCCCTACGAGCGGCTCCTGTACGCCGCATTCATCGGCGATCGCCAGCTGTTCGCCCGCGAGGACGCCATCGAGGAGACGTGGCGGATCGTGCAGCCGCTGCTGGACAAGCCGGGCCGGATCCACCACTACGACCCCGGCAGCTGGGGACCCGAGGCCGCGCAGTCACTGCTGCACGGTCACCGCAGGTGGCAGGAACCGTGGCTACCCGGCAGCAGGCAGGCAAGCGACTAAGGAGACGAAAGCGATGCAGCTAGGCATGATCGGACTGGGCCGGATGGGCGCCAACATCGTGCGCCGCGTGGCCAAGGACGGACACGAATGCGTGGTGTACGACCACAACCCCGACGCCGTCAAGGCGATGGCCGGCGAGGAACGCACGACGGGGGTGACGTCGCTGTCCGAGCTGCGCGACAAGCTCGACGCGCCACGGGTCGTCTGGGTGATGGTGCCCGCCGGCACCATCACCACGTCGGTGATCGAGGAGCTGGCCAGGACGCTCGAGTCCGGGGACATCGTGATCGACGGCGGGAACTCCTACTACCGCGACGACATCCGCCACTCGAACACCTTGTCGCAGAACGGTATTCGGCTACTGGACTGCGGCACCAGCGGCGGGGTGTGGGGCCGGGAACGCGGCTACTGCCTGATGATCGGCGGTGACACGGACGCGTTCGAACACGCCGAACCGATCTTCGCCAGCGTCGCGCCCGGCGTCGACGCGGCGCCGCGCACGCCCGGCCGCGACGGCGAGGTCACCCAATCGGAGCGGGGTTACCTGCATTGCGGGCCGTCCGGCGCGGGGCACTTCGTCAAGATGGTGCACAACGGCATCGAGTACGGAATGATGGCGTCGCTCGCCGAGGGGCTGAACATTCTGCGCAACGCCGACGTCGGCAAGCACGTGCAGGAGGGCGACGCGGAAACCGCGCCGCTGTCGAATCCCGAGTTCTACCAGTACGACTTCGACATCCCGGACGTCGCCGAGGTGTGGCGGCGCGGCAGCGTCATCGGCTCCTGGCTGCTTGACCTCACCGCCATCGCGCTGCACGAGTCGCCCGAGTTGAAGGAGTTCTCCGGGCGGGTCTCGGACTCGGGGGAGGGCCGGTGGACCTCCATCGCGGCGATCGACGAGGGCGTTCCCACGCCGGTGCTGACCACCGCGCTGCAGTCCCGCTTCGCCTCGCGTTCACTCGACGACTTCGCGAACAAGGCGCTGTCGGCGATGCGCAAGCAATTCGGCGGGCACGCCGAAAAGCCGGCGAACTAGCTGCGCTCGACGAACGCCACCACGGCCTGGCTGAAGGCGTCGTTGTCGTCGCCGGCCGCGGTGTGCCCGGCGTTGGACAGCTCGACGAACTCCGCGCGCGGCACCTGGGTCAGGAAATGCTGGACGCCCTCGGGGCTGACGACGTCGGAGAGCTTGCCGCGGATCAACAGGACCGGGATCGTCAGGCTCGTCGCGGCCTGCTCGAACTTCTCGGTGCGCAATTCGGGGTCGTCGCCGGGCTTGGTCATGAACGCCGGATCCCAGTGCCAATACCAGCGCCCGTCGCGCAGGCGCAGGTTCTTCTTCAGCCCCTCCGGGCTGCGCGGCTTCTCCCGGTAGGGCAGGTAGGCGGCGACGGCGTCGGCCGCCTGCTCCAGCGAGTCGAACCCGTCCAGGCCGCTGAACATGAAGTCGCGGATGCGGGCGCTGCCGCCCTTCTCGAATCGCGGCACCACGTCGACGAGCACCAGTTGCGTCACCCGCTCGGGGCCGGCCCGGTGGGCGACGAGGATGCCGGTCAGCCCGCCCATGCTGGCCCCGATTAGCACGACGGGGCGGCCGATCGCGTCCAGGACCTGCATGACGTCGTCGGTCAGCGTCTCGACGTCGTAGTCGGCGTTGGGCGCGCGATCGCTGTCGCCGTGGCCCCGGGAGTCCAGCGCCACGACGTGAAAGCCGTCGTCGGCGAGGATCTGTCCGGTGTTCTTCCAGGAAAACCTGTTCTGGCCGCCGCCGTGCAGCATCAGGATGGTGGGGCGGTCGGTCGACCCACGGTTCCACTCGTCGGCGACCAGCGTGATGCCGCCGGCACCGGAAAACTCGACCGTCTGGGGGCTGCTGCTCACGGCGCTCATCCGCGTCCTCTCGGTAGGTCGCCCCCTGACGTTACCTAGGTTGTCTATTCACCCTCGAGCTGGCCCGGCCGGCGGTGAGTTTTTGCCGTCGGCGGGGTCAATCAACCGAGACCCCGATCCAACCCTTAGGAGGCGGCATGCCATCGATCACGCCCTCGCTGTGGTTCGACCACAACCTCGAGGAAGCGGCCAGGTTTTACACCTCCGTGTTCCCCAACTCGCACATCGAGGGCTTCAACCGAACCACCGATGCCGGGCCCGGCGAGCCGGGCACGGTGCTGTCGGGCAGCTTTGTGCTGGACGGCACCCGATTCATCGGGATCAACGGCGGGCCGCACTTCCGGTTCAGCGAGGCGGTGTCGTTCACGGTCCACTGCAAGGACCAGGACGAGGTCGACTATTACTGGGACCGGCTGACCGACGGTGGCGAGGAATCCCAGTGCGGCTGGCTGAGGGACCGCTTCGGCCTGAGTTGGCAGATCGTCCCGGATCGGCTCTACGAGTTGATCGGTGATCCCGATCGCGCTCGCGCGGCGGCGGCCACCCAGGCGATGTATGGCATGCGCAAGATCGTCATCGCGGAGCTGGATAGGGCGGCGGAGCTCATCCGGTAGGCCGCCCGATCATCCACCCGTCGTCGGGTCGGTCCCGTCTTGGCTCCGCACGAGTTAGGTTGGTCCGTGCGGACGCGCCGAACGGGGAGTGATGATGGGTGAGCCACGCTGGATCGACGTGCCGGGCCCCGGTGCGGAGCTCAAGGCGCTGACTTGGGGTCCGCGCGACGCCCCGATCGCGTTGTGCCTGCACGGCTTCCCCGACACCGCCTACGGGTGGCGCAAGATGGCTCCCCGGTTGGCCGAGGCCGGCTGGCGGGTCGTCGCGCCGTTCATGCGCGGCTATGCCCCGTCGGCGATCCCGGCCGACGGCAGCTTTCATGTGGGCGCGCTGATGGACGATGCCCTGCGCGTCCGAGCGGCCGCCGGCGGCACCGACCGGGACGTGGTGATCGGTCACGACTGGGGCGCGATGGCGGCCACGGGCCTGGCCGCGATGCCGGACAGCCCGTTCGTCAAGGCGGTGATCATGTCGGTGCCGGTCTCCGCGGCGTTCCGCCCGCTGGGCCGGGTGACCGAGCGCGGGCGGCTGGCCCGGCTCATACCGCATCAGCTGCTACGCAGCTGGTACATCTTCTACTTCCAATTGCCTTGGCTGCCCGAACGTTCCGCTTCCTGGGTGCTGCCGCTGCTGTGGCGGCGATGGTCGCCCGGCTATCACGCGCACGAGGATCTGCGCCACGTCGACGCCGCGATCGGGGCGCCGGAGAGCTGGCGGGCGGCGCTGGGGCCGTACCGGGCCACGCTGCGAGGCACCCGCGTTCCGGAGCGATACGCCGAGCTGAACCGGCTCTGGACCGAGCCACCCATCCTGCCGAGCTTGTATCTGCACGGTCGCGACGACGGTTGCATGACGTCGGCTTTCACGCACTGGACGGAAAAGGCGCTGCCCGCCGGCAGCGAGGCGGCCATCGTCGACCATGCCGGCCACTTCCTGCAGCTCGAACAGCCCGACAAGGTCGCCGACCTGGTGCTTGCGTTTATCGGCTCGCCCGGCTGAATGTCGGCGCAGCGCATGGCGGCCGTCGACGCACAGTTCTACTGGATGTCGGCCAAACTGCCGAACGACCAGTTCCTGCTCTACGCATTCGACGGCGCGCCAACGGATCTCGGGCATGCCGTCGAGCAGGTCCGCCGTCGGGCCGGCGCCTGCGCGGAGTTGCGGATCAGGGTCGACGACGGGATCCGGTTGACGTATCCGCGGTGGGTCCCTGCGGCCGTCGCGCCGGAGCAGGTGGTCTGTCACGACCTGCTCGACCGGGATTGGCGCGGCTGCCTCGCGGCCGTCGTGGCGCTCGCCGACGATCAGCTCGACGCGCGCCGGATGCCGTGGCGGCTGCACGTGTTCGCGCCGGTGCGTGGCATTCCGGGTGCCGGCGGCCCGGGCTCCGTCGCCGTCCTGCAGGTCGCGCACGCGTTGGGGGACGGCGCTCGCGCCTCGGCGATGGCGGCCTGGCTGTTCGGCCGGGGGGCGCCGGTGCCCGAGGTGCGGCCGCCGCGGCCGGGCTTCTTGCCGTGGCGGGCGGTCGACGCGGCCCGCGCCCATCGCCGGCTGGTCCGCGATACCCGCGCGGGGGTGGTGGCGCGGGGGCCCGGGCCGCGCCCGCCGCTGTCCACCAATGCGCGCCCCGAAGGCGCCCGCTCGGTGCGCACGCTGGTGCGGCGCCGCTCGCAACTGCCCGGGCCCACGGTGACGGTCGGGGTGCTGTCGGCGGTGTCCACGGCGCTGTCCGCGTTGCTGGGCGACACCGACTCGCTGGGGGCGGAGGTGCCGATGGCGAAACCCGGTGTGCCACTGGCACATAACCATTTCGGAAACGTCGTCGTCGGGCTGTACCCGGGCCTCGGTCGCGATGCCCGGATGCGGCGGATCGCCGCCGACCTGGCCGACGGGCGTCGTCGCTTCGAGCACCCGGCGATGCGCTCCGCGGATCGGGCGTTCGCCGCGGTGCCCGCCGCGCTGCTGCGCTGGGGCATCTCCCAATTCGACGCCGACGCGCGGCCGGCGCAGGTCGCCGGCAACACCGTGGTGTCCAGCGTCAATCGCGGGCCCGCCGACCTGAGTTTCGGGGGTGCACCGGTGCTGCTGACGGCCGGATATCCGGCGCTGTCTCCGGCGATGAGCCTGACGCACGGGGTGCATGGCATCGGCGACACCGTCGCGGTCAGCGTGCACGCGGCGGAGTCGGCGTTCCAACGTGAAGGTGCCGACATCGACGCTTATGTGGAGCTTCTCGACGCCGCGCTGTAGCGGCCTATTTGGGTGCCTATTGGGCGTCGCCGGACCTGGCCGCTTCCTCGCGGGTCAGGCCCATGGCGCCGATCAGCTCCTCGTGCAGTTCGAACCACACGGTGTGGTACGAGTCGATCAGTGGCCTGGTCAGCCACGCCGTGTCGCCGGCCCGGAATTTGTCCAGTGCCACACGCAATTTCGACGCATAGGCGGTCAGCCGCGGTAGCTGGGCGGCGGCCGCGTCGATGATCGGGACCACCCGGGCATGCAGGTCGTCGAGGCGGGCGAGCACCGGGCCGCCCTTGAGCTGCCAGTCCGTGACCAGGGCCTTGAAATCGGCGTTCACGGAGCGGAAGTCGTGGTAGGCGGCCGCCATCCCTGCCGCGTCGATGCCCGCGCGCTCCGCGGCGAGCAGGCTCTCCAGCCGGGCCCGGCCGTCGGGGCTGATCTTCAGCGTGGTGCCATCGACGAGTAGGCCCGACGCGGTCAGCCGCTCGACGGTGGCGGTGACGGCTTCGAGGTCTTCGCCCAACGTCGCCGCCAGTTCGGCGGGCGTTACCCGGCCCTTGAGCCGGACCGCTTGTAGCACAGCCAGTTCCGTCACGGGCCGGCCTTCCCCGTCAGCCGCAGTGCGGTCAGCATGACGATAAGCGGGGCCGCCGACACCACGTCGGTGTGCCCGCCGTCCAGGGCCGCGCGCACCGCGGCCTCGGAGGTGTCGTCAAGCCTCGGGTGGTCGCCGGTGGTGTGGGCGCGCAGCGGGCTGATCCGCCGCGCGATGTCGGCGAGCTCGCGCAGCTCGGGTGTGTCGGTCTCCGACCAGGCGGACACGGTCAGATCCCCGTCGCGCACTTCGCCCTCGTAGCCGTCGACGGTGATCCGCAGGCCGGCCAGCGACGCGGCCACTCCGCGGCCGCAGCCCACCACCGCCACCCGGCCGAGTTCGCGGCTGACCACCGCCGCATGGCTGGCGGCCCCGCCCACCTCGGTGACGATGCCCTGCGCGGCCAGCATGCCGCGGACGTCTTCGGGCCTGGTGTGGTCGCGCACCAGGATGACTGGCTCGCCCCGGTCCGCGGCGTCCAGCGCCGCGTCCACGTCGGTGTACGCGGTGCCCGATACCACGCCGGGACAGGCTGGCAGGCCCTTCGCCAGAAGTGGTGCGGCCAAACGTGTTTCGGGCTGCAGCGCCGGAAGCAGCAGGGCCGCCACGTGTGCCGGTGTCACCCGGCGCAGGGTCTCGGCGTCGTCGATGAGACTTTCGTGCCGCAGTTGCAGCGCCAGGCGCACCGCCGCCTGCGCCGAGCGCTCGGCCGCCCGCGTCTGCAGCAGCCACAACGTGCCGTCCTCGACGGTGAACTCGATCTCTTGCATGTCGGACCCGAGCCGCTCCAGGCGGCGGGCGGCGTTTGTCAGCTCGTCGTAGACGCCGGGTTGCTCGTCGCGCAGGGCGGTGATCGGCTCCACGTCGACGAGCCCGGATACCACGTCGTCGCCCTGGCCGCCGGGTAGCCATTCGCCGTACGGCTCGTCGGCGCCGGTGATCGGGTTGCGCGAAAAGAGTGCTCCCGCACCGGAATTGGGGCCCTGATTACCGAACACCATGGCCTGCACCACCACGGCGGTGCCACCCCGGTCGTCGATGCGGTGGTGGGCGCGATAGGCGAGGGCGCGCGACGAATTCCACGAGGCGAACACGGCTTCGATGCCCGCCCGCAGCTGCGCGTACGCGTCGGCGGGCACGTCGTCGCCCACGACGCGTCGATACATGTCGGTGAACCTGCGCCGGGTGTCGCGAGCGAACGCGGCCCCCGACGCGGCCAGCGCCCGTTCGACGGCGTCGTTCATGCCCAGGTTCAGGATGGTGTCCATCATGCCGGGCATGGAGTGCGCGGCTCCCGACCGCACGCTCACCAACAGCGGACGCGGGCCGCGCCCGAATGTGCGCGAGGTGGCCGCCTCCAGCCGGCCGATCGCGTCGAGCACGTCGTCCCATATCGCGTCGATCGTCGCCGTGGGGTCGGCGAGGTACCGAAGGCCCACCTCGGTGGTGATGCAGAACGCGGGTGGCACCGGCAAGTGCTGTCGGCGCATCACGTTGATGCCGTGGCCCTTGTTGCCCAGCAGCTCGCGTGGGAGATTCGCCTCGCCATCGAGCAAGACGACCGCCACGGTGCACCCCCTCGTCATGCGGCTCGGCCTGATGGGACCTTCCCGGCGGGCCTCGACGAGTATGTCAGGACGGTCCGCGCAGCAGCCCGAAGCCAAAGCTCGGGCCGAATCCGCGCCGCAGCGCCAGGTGGATCCACAGCAGCCCGTACGGCTCGAGCAGCCGCGCCAGCTTCAGTTCGCCGACGTCGATTGTCTCGAAGCCGAGCTCGGCGACCAGCCCGGCGGTCACCGACCTGGCTTGCTCATCGTCACCGCAGACAAACATCACCGGTGTGCCCGCCAATTGCGGCGCGTCCATCAGCGCGGCGCCGATCTGGTTCATCGCCTTGCAGACCCGGGCGCTGGGGGCCCACTTCGCCACCTCCTCTCCGCCGGAGGTGGTCAGCCCGACCTCCAAGCCCGCGAGGTCGGGGGTCAGCGGATTGGTGCAATCGATGAGGACTTTGCCCGCCAGGTCGCCACAGCTCCGCAGGGCCGACTGCGTGCCCTGCCATGGGGTGCACAGGACGACGACATCGGCGGCCGACGCGGCGGACTCGTTCGTCTGGACGCCGTCGAGCGCGGCGTATTTGGGGTCTTCGGGGTGTCGGACACCGAATGTGACCTGGTGGCCGCGATTGCGCCAGGCGGTGCCCAGCGTGCTGCCGACATTGCCGGCCCCGATGATCGCGATCTTGATGTCGGGCTCCTTCCGCGGGTGAGCGCTACTCGCGAGCGCGCGGATTCAATGATCTAGGTTTGCACCTATGAATGTGTATGACGTCGGGTTACTGATCCTGCGGCTGGTGCTGGGACTGACACTCGCCGCGCACGGCTTCAACAAGTTCTTCGGCGGGGGCCGGATACCGGGCACCGCCCGGTGGTTCGAGAGTATCGGCATGAAGCCCGGTAAGTTTCACGCCGCGGTGGCCGCCACCACGGAGGTGTCCGCCGGGCTGGGTCTGGCCGCCGGGCTGCTCACGCCGATCCCGGCCGCGGGCTTCGTGTCGTTGATGCTGGTCGCGGCCTGGACCGTGCATCGTCCCAACGGCTTCTTCATCGTCAAGGAAGGCTGGGAGTACAACCTGGTGCTCGCGGTCAGCGCCGTCGCGGTGGCCACGCTGGGCGCCGGCAGGCTCAGCTTGGACTGGCTGATCTTCGGCAAGAACTGGCTCGACGGGTGGCCGGGCCTGGTGCTGTCGGTGGGGCTCGGCCTCGCCGGGGCCATCGGCCAGTTGCTGATCTTCTACCGGCCGCCGGCCAAGCAAGCCGGGTAGGTTCCGCGAGTTCGCCGTCAGGTCGTCGAGGCGACGGCCGCGGTCTCGGTCGCCATCACCTCGGCCGCGGCGCGTTCGCCGGAGCGGATCGCGCCGTCGATCCAGCCGCACATGACGGCCGAACTCTCCGTCCCGGCCCAGTGCACGCGGCCGCAGGGCTGCCGCAGCGTGTAGCCGAACTCGGTGAGCACGCCGGTTGGGGCGTGGCTGATCATGCCGCCACCGGAATAGCGCTCGGTCGTCCAGTTCTGCTCGTGGAATTCCAGCGGCGCTTTGGCTTTGCTGCCGAACCGGTCGACGAGTTCGCCGATGACTATCGCCTTGCGCTCGGCCTCGTCGAGCTTGGTCAGCCGACGCGCGGCGGGCCCCTCGGTGATGACGCACATGATCCCGGGGTCGCCCGTGTCCGTGCACGCATCGATGGTCAGTGAGGCCGGGGTTCCCGGTGCGGCCGACTGACCGGACAGCCCATCGGCGCGCCAGAACGGCTCGTCGTAGATGGCCGAGATCTTGATGACCGCGCCGCTTGGCATCCGCTGATGCAGCAGCGCCCGATCCACCGGCAGCATCGGCTCGTAGACGATCGAGCTGGCGACCGCCAACGGTATCGCCACGATGGCCCGCCGAGCCCGCACCGTCAGGCCGTCCGCGGCGACGGTGACCCCGTCGTCGTCCTGGCTGATCTGCCGGACCGGCCGGGAAAGGTGCAGCGCGTCGCCCAGTGCGGCCACCATCGGGCGGTGCAAGGCGGCCATCCCACCCACCGGCCGGGCATCCTGGGCGCCGCCCTTGACTGAAATGACGAACGTCGCACCCCCGCCGGAGGACCCCATCTGCGTCAGCGCCCACAGCAGCGACGTCTCCGACCCCGCCGAGGTGTAGGTGCCGGCCAGCGCCATGTCCAGCATCTCGCGGGCTTGCTTGGACATGGTGTTGTTCGCGATCCATTCACCAACGGTGATGCGGTCCCACTCGGCGGCGTGCTTTGCCTCCCACGGCGCTTCGAGCGGGATCGATTTGCACATCTTGTCGAACGAGAGCAAACCGATGCCAAGGTTGGTGACGGCCCAGGGACT
This sequence comes from Mycobacterium sp. NGS26, assembly GCF_059813025.1. NCBI lineage: Bacteria > Bacillati > Actinomycetota > Actinomycetes > Mycobacteriales > Mycobacteriaceae > Mycobacterium > Mycobacterium sp. NGS26. The sequence continues at coordinate 243,492 of NZ_JCALDU010000001.1, read as the reverse complement.
CATCGTCCACGGGATGGTGCCGCCATAGCGGTGCTTCTTGCCGCCGACGATCATCATCGCGTCACCGTCGAGGTGCTGTTTGTATTCCGGCACACCGAATTCGCTCATCAACGCGTAGATCCGGTCCTGGCCCGGCCCGATCCACGCGCCGCCGCGATCGATCCACGTCCCGTCGGGACGGGTCACGGTGAACGTGCGGCCGCCGACCCGATCCCGCGCCTCCAGCAAGGCCACCGAACGGCCCGCCTGTTTCAACCGCAGGGCCGCGGTCAACCCTGCGAATCCGGCACCGACCACGCAATAATCGACCTCGGCCACGACTGGCTCCTCACCTAGCCCGCCCCAGCAGCAAACTACACCGATCACGTGTGCGGCAGGAGCGCGTTAGATGATTTTCCGGGCGGTCAAACCGGCGCCGGCGTCCTAGTGTGCGAATTGTGTTGATGCATACGGTGCGGACCCGGCGCAGCTCCGACGAATTCCCACGCGCTGAACACCTGGCCGCCAAGATTGCCGAAGTCGCCGCCGATCCGGTGGCCGTCGAACCGGAAACCGCGGAGATGGTGGCGAACCGGATCATCGACAACGCCGCCGTCAGCGCCGCGGCCGTGTTGCGCCGCCCGGTCACGGTGGCCCGCCGGCAGGCGCTGGCTCATTCCACGCGACAGGGCGCTACGGTCTTCGGCGTCGACGGCACCTATTCGGCGGAATGGGCGGCCTGGGCCAACGGCGTCGCGGTGCGCGAACTCGATTTCCACGACACCTTTTTGGCCGCCGAATACTCACACCCGGGTGACAACATCCCTCCGCTTGTCGCCGTCGGGCAGCAGCTTGGTGTGTCGGGCGCCGACCTGATCCGTGGTGTGGCCACCGCATACGAGATCCAAATCGACCTGGCGCGCGGAATATGCTTGCACGAGCACAAGATTGACCACGTGGCGCATCTCGGTCCCTCGGCCGCCGCGGGGATCGGGACCATGCTGCGGTTGGACACCGACACCATCTACGAGGCGGTCGGACAGGCGCTGCACCTCACCACCAGCACTCGCCAATCCCGCAAGGGGTCGATCTCGAGCTGGAAGGCGTTCGCGCCGGCGCACGCCGGAAAGATCGCCGTCGAGGCGGTCGACCGGGCGATGCGCGGCGAGCGGTCGCCGGCGCCGATCTGGGAGGGTGAGGACGCCGTGATCGCCCGGCTACTTGGCGGACCCGACCGCGAATACCACGTGCCGTTGCCCGGTCCCGGCGAACCCAAGCGCGCCATCTTGGACAGCTACACCAAGGAGCACTCCGCGGAGTACCAGAGTCAGGCGCCAATCGATTTGGCCCGGCGGCTGCGGCGGCGCATCGGCGACCTCGACCAGATCGCGGCGATCGTGCTGCACACCAGCAACCACACCCACGTGGTGATCGGGACGGGATCGGGGGATCCGCAGAAGTTCGACCCCGACGCGTCACGGGAGACGCTGGATCATTCGCTGCCCTACATCTTCGCCGTCGCGCTGCAGGATGGCTCCTGGCATCACGAACGGTCCTACGCTGCGGAACGGGCCCACCGGCGCGACACCGTTGAGTTGTGGCGCAAGATCTCCACCGTCGAAGATAAGGAGTGGACACGTCGCTACCACTCGACGGATCCGGCCGAGCAGGCGTTCGGAGCGCGTGCGGAGGTGACGCTGAAGAGCGGCGAGGTGATCTCCGACGAACTGGCCGTCGCCGATGCCCATCCGTTGGGCGCGCGACCTTTTCGACGCCCGCAGTATGTGCAGAAGTTCTCCGAACTCGCCGACGGCATCGTGGAACCCGCCGAGCAGCGCCGGTTCCTATCCGCCGTGGAATCCCTGGGCGACCTGGATGTCGTGGACGCGCTGAACGTGGTGGTCGACCCGCGGGTGCTGAATCGCGCGCCCGTCATTCCGCCGGGGATCTTTCGCTGACTGAAATCGCTTGCGCGCCCAGCGTGAAGCTGTTGCGAAATTCCGGGCGGAAATTCGCAACAGCTTCACATTCGGCGGCGGGCCCTTCTCAGGCGGGGCCGCCGTACTGCCACACCAGGCTGTGGTCGCCGGTCATGGTCGGGTTGCACCACATCATCCGGCCGTTGGCGTCTTTGGCGGTCGCGTGCAATACCGTGCAGCCGTCGCCGGGCGCGGGCGGGTCGGCGCGAGCGGTGCCGGCCCCCAAGGTGACGGCGATCGCTGAGACGGCCGCAACCGTTGCCACGATGGCGAATCGAAGTTTGCTCATGATGGACGTCTCCCCGGAACGTGCCGACCCAACGTCACCGTATCCGGCGCCGGGGCCGCGGGCAAAGATTCTTGGCCCCAACCCGAGCCACGCCCCTAGAACACGTTCTAGTCTGTGACACCATGGGATTTCTCAAGCCTGATCTGCCGCAGATCGAGATGGCCGAGTGGAGCAAGGGCACCCGCAGCGAGAAGATCCGCCCGATGGCGAGGCACTGGGCCGAGGTGGGTTTCGGAACACCGGTCGCGCTGCACCTGTTCTACGTCGTCAAGATCCTGCTGTACATCCTCTTCGCGTGGCTGTTTGCGTCGGCCACCAAGGGAATTGGCGGGTTCACCAACGTCGCGTCGTGGTGGTCGGAACCGATCGTGTTCGAGAAGGTCGTGCTCTACACCATGCTGTTCGAGGTGATCGGGCTGGGCTGCGGCTTCGGCCCGCTGAACAACCGGTTCTTCCCGCCGATGGGCTCGATCCTGTACTGGATGCGTTTCGGCACCATCCGGCTGCCACCGTGGCCGGATCGCGTCCCGGGGACCAGCGGCACCAAGCGCACCCCGTTCGACGTCGCCCTGTACGCACTGCTGCTGCTGGTGACGCTGCGGGCGCTGTTCTCGGACGGCACCGGACCGGTGCCCGAGCTCGGCACGACGATCGGGTTGCTGCCGACGTGGGAGATCGTGACCATCCTGGTGATCGTCGCGGTGCTGGGGCTGCGCGACAAGGTGATCTTCCTGGCCGCCCGCGGCGAGGTGTACGTGACGATGACGGTCACGTTCCTGTTCGGCGGCGCCGACATGATCGTCGCGTCCAAGGTGGTGTTCCTGGTGATCTGGGTGGGCGCGGCGACGTCGAAGCTCAACAGGCACTTCCCGTTCGTGATCTCCACCATGATGTCCAACAACCCACTGATGCGGCCCCGGTGGCTGAAACGGCGCTTCTTCGAGAAGTTCCCGGACGACCTGCGGCCCGGACGGCTGTCACGGATGCTGGCTCACCTCAGCACCGCGATCGAGATGTTGGTGCCGCTGCCGCTGTTCTTCTGCCACGGCGGCTGGCCGACCACCATCGCGGCGATCGTCATGGTGTGCTTCCACCTGGGGATCCTGGTGTCGATCCCGATGGGGGTGCCGCTGGAGTGGAACGTGTTCATGATCTTCGGCGTGCTGTCGTTGTTCGTCGCGCACGCCCGCCTGGGATTGAGCGACCTGAAACACCCAGTGCCGGTGGCGATCCTATTCGCCGTCATCGCGGGCATCGTCGTGCTCGGCAACATGTTCCCGCGCAAGATCTCGTTCCTGCCGGGCATGCGCTACTACGCCGGAAACTGGGACACCACGCTGTGGTGCATCAAGCCTTCCGCGAACGACAAGATCAGCCGGGGCATCGTGGCGATCGCCAGCATGCCGCAGGCCCAGCTGGAGCGGTTCTACGGCAGCCCGGAAGCCGCGCAGATCCCGATCTACATGGGGTACGCGTTCCGCGGCTTCAACACGCACGGCCGGGCGCTGTTCACGCTGGCGCACCGGGCGATGGCCGGCCAGAACGAGGACGACTACGTCATCACCGACGGCGAGCGGATCTGCAGCACCGCCATCGGCTGGAACTTCGGCGACGGCCACATGCACAACGAGCAGCTGATCGCCGCGATGCAGGAGCGCTGCCACTTCGAGCCGGGCGAGGTGCGCGTGGTCCTGCTGGACGCGCAGCCGATCCACAAGCAGATGCAGGAGTATCGGCTGGTGGATGCGGCGACCGGCGAGTTCGAGCGGGGCATCGTGCGGGTCGCCGACATGGTCACCCGGCAGCCGTGGGACGACGACGTTCCCGTCCAGGTGCTGTCCGACCTGAACCGCCGAGTGTGAAACTGTTGCGAGATCCCGGCGGCGGATTCGCAACAGTTTCACGCTCGCCGGAGCACTAGGCGCTCGCGCGGACTTCCCGCGCCGCGGCGACCATGTTCCGCAGGGAGGCGGTGACCTCGTCGGTGTTGCGGGTCTTCAGCCCGCAGTCGGGGTTGACCCAGAGTCGTTGCGCCGGAACGGCTCGCAGCGCCGCGCGCAGCGACTCCGCGATCTCGTCTGCGCTCGGCACCCGCGGCGAGTGGATGTCGTACACGCCCGGGCCCACGCTGTTGGAAAAGCCGGCGGCGTTCAGATCGTCCAGCACCTCCATGTGCGAGCGTGCCGCCTCGATCGACGTGACGTCGGCGTCCAGGTCGGCGATCGCCCCGATCACGTCACCGAACTCCGAGTAGCACAGGTGCGTGTGGATCTGCGTCGAGTCGGCGACCCCGGAAGTGGCCAACCGGAAAGCGCCCACGGCCCAACGTAAGTACTCGTCCTGGTCGGCGCGGCGCAACGGCAGCAGCTCGCGCAGCGCCGGCTCGTCGACCTGGATGACGGCGATGCCGGCGGCCTCCAGGTCCACGGTCTCGTCCCGGATGGCCAGGGCCACCTGGTTGGCGGTGTCGGCCAGCGGCTGGTCGTCGCGGACGAACGACCAGGCCAGAATGGTGACCGGCCCGGTCAGCATCCCCTTCACCGGCTTGTCGGTCAAAGACTGTGCGTAGGTGATCCATTCGACCGTCATCGGGTGGGTGCGAACCACGTCGCCGTAGAGGATCGGGGGACGCACGCAGCGGCTGCCGTAGGACTGCACCCAGCCGTTCTGTGTGGCGAAGAAGCCCTCGAGCTGCTCGGCGAAGTACTGCACCATGTCGTTGCGCTCGGGCTCACCGTGCACCAGCACGTCCAGGCCGAGTTCCTCCTGCAGCTCGATGACGTCGGCGATCTCCTTGCGCATCTTGCCGACGTAGGTGGCCTCGTCGATCTCGCCGGCCCGAAAAGCCGCGCGCGCCTTGCGGATTGCCGACGTCTGCGGGTAGGAGCCGATCGTCGTGGTCGGCAGCGGGGGCAGCTGCAGCCGGGCCTCCTGACTCGCGCGGCGCGCGGCCGCGTCGCCCCGGTGCGAGCCCGAGGCGAGGATCGCGTCGATCCGGGCCCGAACCTCGTCGTTGTGCAGCCGCGGGTCCTTCTTGCGCGAGGCCACCGCGGCGTTGGACGCCGCGATCGCGTCGGCGACCGTGTCGGGCCCGTCATGCAGTGCGCGCGCCAGCGTCACCACCTCGTCGACCTTCTCCCGCCCGAACGCCAGCCAGCTGCGCAGGGCGTCGTCGAGCCCGGTTTCGGGTTCCAGCGAGTACGGCACGTGCATCGTCGAACACGACGTGGACACCGCGACATTGGCCGCCGAGCCGAGCAGCGTCGCCAGCTTGCCCAGCGCCGACTCCAGGTCGGTGCGCCAGACGTTGCGCCCGTCGACGATGCCGGCCACCAGCGTCTTGGTGGCCAGCTCGGGAATGGCCGCGACGGCCGTGTCGGCCCCGGCGACCAGGTCGACCCCGATCGCCTCGACCGGCGTGCGGGCCAGTGCCGGCAGGGAGGCGCCCGGGTCGCCGAAGTAGGTGGCGACGTGGATGGCGGGGCGGTTGCTGACCGCGCCCAGCGCGTTGTACACCGCCTCGGCCAGCGCGGGCGCGTCGGGGGAGATGTCGGTGACCAGCGCCGGCTCGTCCAGCTGCACCCACCGCGCGCCGTTGTCGGCGAGCAGTGACAGCAGCTCGGAGTAGATCGGCACCAGCTCCTGCAGCCGCTCGATGGGTGCGCCCCCGCCATCGGCGCCCTTGCTCAGCAGCAGGAAGGTGACCGGTCCGATGACCACCGGGCGCGCCGGAATGCCTTGTCCGAGCGCCTCTTTGAGCTCGGAAAGCACCTTGTCCGGGTTCAGCGCGAACTGGGTTGCGGGCTCGATCTCGGGAACGAGGTAGTGGTAGTTGGTGTCGAACCACTTGGTCATCTCCAGCGGCGCGACCTCGTCGTTGCCGCGCGCGGCGGCGAAGTATCGGTCGAGTTCGTCGGGGACTTGCGCGACCCTGGCCGGCAGTGCGCCGAGCATGGCCGCGGTGTCCAGCATCTGGTCGTAGTAGGAGAAGGTGTTCACCGGCACCGAGTCCAGGCCGGCGGCCGCCAGGCCCGCCCACGTGTCGTGGCGCAGTGTGGCGGCGACGGACTCCAGTTCCGCTCGGCTGGTTCGCCCGGCCCAATAGCCCTCGGTGGCGCGCTTGAGTTCCCGCTTCGGGCCGATGCGCGGCGAGCCTGTGACCGTGGCGGTGAATGGTTGACTGCTTACAGGGGTCACGATTTCGTCCTTCATTCGACGGTTCGGTTCACCGCCGGCGGACGCGCAGCCGATGCCGTTGGCGGTACACAAACCGCAACGGCCACGGCCAAACGCCCATTCCACGAGGCGATGAGCCCGCCGGACGCGGCGCGCCCGGCACAGCCGGCAGGTCTTCGGACTCGCAGGCGCGCACCCCGGTGGTGCTCCTACTGGCCGTCGCTTCCCGGTCTTTCAGACCAGTGCTTGGTGACGGCGTTCGTTCCTGCATACCGCTGCGGGACAGTCCCGGACTCTCACCGGGTTCCCTCTTGCGACGCATGACTAACATGCCTCGCTCGATGCCGGCGCCGCGGCTGCGGCGACGGCAGACCAGCTGCGAGAAGCAGCTTAGTCAGCCCGCCAGCGCCTCGGCGATCGGGATGTCTCCGTTGTTGAACTCGATGGTGCGGTGGACGGTCGAGCCGTCGGCCAGCGCGTCCGTGTCGAGCCGCTCGATGTCGGCCACCACCGGGTGGGCGCCGGTGGCGGCGACGTCGTCGGAGTGGTCGGGGTTGCGGAAGACCGAGGTCACCTCGTCGCTGCGCTCGGACAGGATGCGGGCGAGCTGCAGCACGACCTTTACTCAACCGCGAGACTGCAGTTACCGACGCAAACGCCGAGTGGACCCGTCGGCCGTTGCAGTCTCGCGGGGAGACGACGGGCTAGAGCTTCACCCGCCCCATGATCAGATCGATGATCGGCTTGCCGGGCGGGTAGGCGCCGGTCAGCGACGCCATCGTGTGCCCGTAGTCCACCAGCAGCGTGATGCCGTTGATGCCGAAGGCGGCGGCGCTGTTGAGGAACGCCATGACGTCGCCCATCTGCTCCGGGGTGTGCACCTTGGAGCCGGTCTCGTCGCGGTAGTCCTGCGCGAAGGTGAGCCAGAGGTCGGCGTTGGCCTGGGCCAGCGGGGTGTCGGTGGGGCCCGGGCAGATCGCGTTGATGCGGATGCCCTTCTTCAGCAGCGGGTAGCCCTGGGTCGCGACGTAGGCGTTGACGACCTTCTTGGAAAAGCCGTAGTGGATGATGCCTTCCGGCTCGTGCGCCTTGACCCACTCCTGTGCCGCGGCGAAGTCCGGCGTGGCGAGGAACTCGTTCAGCAGGTCCAGGTCGTTTTCCCAGCCCATGCCGGCGACCGAGGAGATGAAGCAGATCGCCGAGCCCGAGGGCAGTTGGTTCTTCTCGAGCAGGCGCTCGATGAGGTACCGGTGGCCGAGGAAGTTGATCGCCATCAGGTCGGTTGTCCCGTCGGCGATGCCGGCGGCCGAGAACAGGGCGTGGACCGGGCCGTCCACCTGCTCGAGGGCGGCGTCGATCGACGCGGGGTCGCGCAGGTCCACCTGGATGGACTTGGCGACGTCATACTTCACCGGCGCGTAGTCCATCACGATGACCTCGGCGCCGAGCTCGCCGGCTGACTTGGCCGCCGCGGCGCCCATGCCCGTCGCACCGCCGACAACGAGCGCGCGCTTGCCGTCGTAGCGCAACCGATCGACAATGGTCATGGAAATCCCCTTCTCGGTAACTGCCAACCCGGTTCTAATTGGACAACTGTATGGGTAACAGTTATTTGGTTCAATACCGGGGTCCCGGATTGAGTTAGACGGTCTTACTTCCCGCGAACGGCGACGCCCCGCAGGCAGGTGTCGCGGGCGTGTATCAGCGCCGCGCGGCGGCCGATGGCGCGAAGAATGTTCTCCGGTATCCACTGCACCCCGATGACGCACCGCGCCAGCATCGCGGTGGAGGGCGTGTCGATCTGGATCTCGCCCGACCGAATCCCTTCGGAGAGCAGTGATTTCATCTGCCGAAGTCGTGTGGCGTACGACCACCCCGGGTTGGCCGTCGGCGGCGATTGCCGCATCCAGGCGAGCTGGATCCTGAACTCGTCGGAAAACTGGTCCAGCGCATTGACGTTGACCCAACTCAGCGCGTCCAGCTTTTCGATGGGGGTGGCATCGGAGCGCAACACGGCGACCCACCCCGCCTCCACCTTCTGCCCGAACGAGCGCATGATCGAGTCCAGCAGTTCGTCCTTGGACCCGATCACCCGGTACACGGTTCCGGTGCCAAGACCCGCCGCGGACGCGATGTCCCGGATGGTGGTGACCTCATACCCCTTGCGGCCGAACTCCGCGCGCGCCACGGCCCGTACGTGGGCCGCCTTGTCGGCGGGGTCCGCCTCGCGGTCGTCGGCCCACGTCTCGATCACGTCGCTCGCGCCCTTCAAAGCCTGGGATCGATCCAGGGCCGAGTCGGTCGGCGGCCGGGCCGCCAAGCCCTGCAAGATGATTCGGCACAGCAGCTGGGCCACCTGGTCGGCGGACGCGGTGTGCCGGATGACGTCGAGCCCGACCTGCAGCATGGTCTGGCAGATGCGGTCGGCCAGCGTGGGAAGGTCGATGTCGGGCTTGATGTAGCCGCTCCACCGGCCGGCACGCAGCGTTTGCAGCATCGCCTCCTGAATCGCGGTCGGCTGCTGCCGGGTGAGCTTCATGAGCTGCGGGTCGGCGCTCGGTCCCTCGTAGAACGACATCTGCAGGGCGGCCCGATGCTGGACGGCACACTTGGCGATCGCCGAAGCCAGCTGGAGGATCTTCTCCGAGACGGGTCGCGAGTCGGGTTCGTCCAGCCTGGCCTGGGCCGCGAGCCCGATGCGGTTCAGATCGTCCTGATAGCGGCGTATCAGCTCGACGAGGATCGCCTCTTTGGACTCGAAATGGTGATACAGGCTTCCCGGGAGAATGCCTGCCGCGTCGGCGATTTCCTGCAGCGACGTGCGCAGTCCGGACGAGGCGATCAGCGATGCCGCGGTCTGCAGGATCTCGGTGCGGCGCGTCCCGGAGTCGTCGGCGCCGGCCCCATCCAGGCGATCGGCCGGCCGCCTGGATGCCAAGGATTCGGCCTTGGCCATGACTAGTGGTACGCCAGCGCGGACGAGCGCTTTGACGGCATGCGCATTCGTCCTCCCGTCCGAACCAAATCTTTGTTAGAGGCTATCAGACCGGGTGCAAAGGAATCCGCTGTACAAAGCGATGAAAGACCCATTTTAAAGCGGGGGCCCGTCCCAGCGGTCGCGCGCGACCACCTCCTCGACGGGGCGCCGGCGGGCCGGCCGGAACGTGTGCCCGGCTTTGAGGCGGCCCACCGGCAGCAGGCAGCCCTGGACGTAGGTCGGCGGAATCCCGAGCAGCCGCCGGACCTCGTCCTCGCGGTGCAGGTGCAGCGTCGTGACGCACGTCCCGTAGCCGCGGGTGTGCAGCGCCAGTTGAAAGTTCCACACCGCCGGGAAGATCGATCCGTACAGCGTCGCCCGGTGAAACGACTCGTCACCGTCGATGCGCGGCAGATACGGCTCATAGCAGGGGATCACCAGCAGCGGCACCCTCGCCATGTTCTCGACCAACCACTCCGTCGACGACATCAGCCGGCCCTCCGGCGTGCCGGCCGGCAGCATGCCGGCGAGCAGTTGCCCGCCGACCCGCAGCAGATAGGCCTCCCGGTACAGCCCGGCGATCTTGTCCCGCAACGCGGGATCGGTGATCACCAGCCACCGCCACGACTGCTGATTCGAGCCGTTGGCCGCCTGCAACCCGATCCGCAGGCAGTCGCGAATGTCGTCGATGTCGACCGGCGCGTCCACGTCGAGCGACTTGCGCGCGGAACGGGTGGCGGTCAGCAGGTACTCGATGTCCATCAGGTGCTCACGCCGAGCCGGGCCGCCACAGCGAAGACTTCCTCGAAGATCGAATCGGGCACGGTGAACGGCTCGGTCGCCGACACCTCGGAAAGGTGGGCCTCGATGTCGTCGGCGGTCGGGTTGCCGTCCTTGTCCGCGAGCCAGCCCGCGCCGAGTCCGACGAAGACCCGGGCGAAACGACCGGCGCAGGCCGAGTAGTTCCGATGGCCGAACTCGCAGGCCCGGCTCGCCAGGAACACCACCATGGGCACCACCAACTCGGGCCTGATCACGCTCAAGAAACCAATCTCCTCAAGGGCTTTCGGGTCTCCGACCGTTTCGGTCACCATCCGCGAGAAGCCGAACGGGAGCACGGTGTTGGAAAGGATGCCGTGCTCGGCGCCCTCGATCGCGATCACGTTCGACAAGCCGACCAGGCCCGCCTTGGCCGCCGCGTAGTGGGCCTCCAGCGGCTGGCCGAACATGCCTCCCGAGGAGGAGATGAACACGAACCGGCCGTAGCGCTGCTTCTTCATCACCCGGTAGGCGGGCCGGCTCAGATAGAAGCCGCCGTCGAGATGCACGGCGAGCATCCTGCGCCAGTCGTCCGCGCTCAGCTCGTCGAACGGAATGCTGTTGAAAATCCCGGCATTGCTTACGACGGCGTCGAGCCGGCCGAAGCGTTCGACGGCCTGCTCGACAATCGCCTCACCACCCCCCGGGCTTGCGACCGAGTCGTGCGAGGCCACCGCGACGCCGCCCTCGCCCTGGATCTCGGCGACGACCTGGTCCGCGACGGTGACATCGGAGCCGTCGCCGTGCATGGTGCCGCCCAGGTCGTTGACGACCACCGAGGCGCCGCGCCGGGCCAGCTCCAGCGCATACAACCGGCCGAGGCCGCGGCCCGCGCCCGTCACGATCGCAACCTGGCCGGTGAAATCGATCATGAACTGCTCCGTTTCGCAAGGCGCGCACCGACTTCGGTGAGATACTCGTCGGGCCCACCGAGAAACGCGCTCCAGCCCAGCAGGCGTTTGAGGTACAGGTGAGCGTCGTGCTCCCAGGTGTAGCCGATGCCGCCGAACACCTGGATGGCGGTGTCGCCGACGGTGGCCAACCGTCCGGCGAACGCCTTGGCCCGCAAGGCGGACAGGTGCCGCTCCTGCGCGTCGGCGTGGTCGGCGGCCCACAGCGCGTGGATCACCCCGCTGCGGGCCAGCTCGACGGTTTCGTACATGTCGACGCACAGATGCTGGATCGCCTGGAACGAGCCGATGGCCTGGCCGAATTGCTTTCTCACCTTGGCGTATTCGACGGCCAGGTCCATCACGGCCCGCGCGGCGCCGAGCGCGTCGGCGGCGGTGGCGATGAGCACGTCGTCGACGACGGCCGCAATGGCATCCGGGGACGGCGTGGCCAGCCGGCGTGCGGGCGCGTCGTCGAGCGCGACCCGAAATCGCTTGCGGGTGGGGTCGATACCGCTGTCGGGGGTCACCGAAACGCCCGACGAGTCGGCCCGCACCGCGAAAAGCCCGGTCCCGCCTCCGTTCTCGGCAAGCACGAGCAGGACGTCCGCCGCGGCGGCGTCGGGGATCTCGGCCGCACCGCGCAGCACCACCTCCGGGCCTCGGTCGGCGGCGGTGACGGCACCGTCGTTGCGCTGCAGCGGCCCGACGGTGGCGATGGTGGTGCCGTCGGCGATTCCGGTGAAGAGCTCGGCGGCCGCGCCCTCGGCCCCGAGCCGGGCCAGGGCGCGCGGCGCGCCGACGGCGCTCGACAGCCACGGTCCCGGGTGCAGCGCCGCGCCGAGCTCCTCGGCCACGATGCCGGCCTCGACCATCGACATCCCGGCCCCGCCGCATTCCGGCGGCACCAGCAGGCCGGTCGTCCCGAGGTCGGCGAGGCCGCGCCAGACGGCGCCGGTGGTGCCGGTCGCGTCGTCGAGCAGCGCGCGCACGTGGCCCGAGATCGGCGCCTTCTCGGCGAGAAACCGCCGCGCCGTGTCGCGCAGCGCAACTTGCTCGTCGGTCAATTCGAGGTTCATTGGCGCGGCAACCCCAGCACCCGTTGGGCGGTGATGTTCTTGTTGATCTGGGTCGTGCCGCCCGCGATGGTCAGCGATCGCGACGTCAGCCGGTAATCGGCCCACCGGTGCTTCTCGCCGCCGGTGCCCAGCACGTCGAAGGCCAGCGCGGCCATGTCCTGCCCGATCTCGCCCCACACGGTCTTGGCCAGGCTGGCCGAACCGAGCGCTGCCTTGTCCGAGCCGCCGTGCAGCGTCGCGGAAATAGAGCGCTGGCAAAGCAATTCGAGATACTTGATGCGGACCCCGATTTCGCCGAGGCGCCGCAGTGTCACTGGGTCTTGACCGGCATTGGACGCGGCGAAGTCGGCCACCAGTTCCTCGAGCCGCACCTGCATCTCGGCGTAGAGCCGCGCGGCACCGGCGCGCTCGTGGCTCAGCGTGGTGGTGGCCACCTGCCAACCGCCGTCGAGGGGTCCGAGCAACGCGTCCGCCGGGACCCGCACGTCGCGAAAGAACAGCTCGGCGAAGTCGGTGTCACCGTTGAGCGTGACGAGCGGTCGGACCTCGATGCCGGGCAGCGTCATGTCGACGATCAGGCAGGAGATCCCCTTGTGTTTCGCCGCCTCGGGGTCGGTGCGCACATACAGCTGGCACCAGTCGGCGCGATGCCCCAGCGAGGTCCAGATCTTCTGCCCGTTGACTACGAAGTCGTCCCCGTCGCGCACCGCGCGGGTGCGCAGCGCCGCGAGGTCGGACCCCGCCTCGGGCTCCGACATCCCCTGGCACCAGATGTCGTCCGCGCGCATCATGCGGGGGAGCAGCGTCGTCTTCTGCGACTCGGTGCCGTACTGCATGATCGCGGGCGCGATGTTGTTCATGCCAATAACGTTGAGCGGCAACGGTGCCCGAGCGCGTGTGGTTTCCTCGGTGTAGACCAGCTGCTCCAGGACCGTCGCTCCGCGGCCGCCGTACTCGCGCGGCCAGGAGACGGCCGCCCATCCGGCGTCGGCCATGGTGCGGTTCCAGTCCCGCAGCATCGCGAACGTCGCGTCGTCGCGGCCGGAGGGCCGCCGGGCGGCGATCAGCTCGTCGGTCAGGTTCGCCGACAGCCACTCGCGCAGCTCGGCGCGGAACCGTTCCACCTCCGGCGGGTAGGAGAAATCCACGTCCTCTTGTTTACCTCGCGCGATTGACTGGGCCAAGTCCCGGACTTTACGTTGGAACAGATATTTGGTCAACGAGTCGCGGGGTTCGGAGGTGGCGCGTGGCGGGCGAAGCTCCGGGCGATCGGCTGCAGGCCCTCGGCCTGCTCGCCTCCGCGCTCGCCGGCCGGCCCCTGGCGGTCGCCGAACAGCGGCCGGGCGAACCCCCGTGGACCGACGGCCAGACGATCTACCTGGATTCCTCCGCGCGAAACCGCGCGAAGCTCGAAGCGGTGGCCGTGCACGCCTCGATGATCGCGGCCGGCAGCCTGGATCCCGACGTCGTTCGCGCCCTGGTCCGCCACCCGCGGCAGGCCAGGCGCTACCTGGCCCTCGAGGGCCATCGGGCGCTGGTGGCCAACGGCTACCTGCTGCCGCGCGCCTTGACGTCAGTGGGCGATCGCGACATCGCGAGCCGCAGCGACTCACCCGCCGCGTCCCTGCGACTCGCCGGCGGGCGGGTGGCGATCGACGACCCGCCGCCGGAATTCGGCGCGATCCGTCCGGCGAAGGTGCTGGCCGCGTGCTCGGCGGCGGCCAAGCGGGCGGACCGAGAAGACCCCCAACACATCCCACGCGGCGGCCCCAAAGAGCTCGAGGAACTCGACGACGGCGCTGTCGACGATTCCGACGATCCCGACATGTTCACCAGCCCGGTCGGTGGGGGTGGCTTCATCGGCAAGTGGCTGAAGAAGATGCTGTCCTCGGCGCGCAAGACCGGCAGCCGCGGCGGACCGCCCGGCGCCGACACCCCGACGCACCGGACCAACGCCGCCAACCGCGGTCTGCACGCCGTGTCGTCGCTGGCGTCGACCCCGAGCGAGGACGGCGAGGATGCCGAGGATGCCGACGGCCTGACGTATCCGGAGTGGGACGCCGCGCGCAACTGCTACCGGCCGGCGTGGTGCACCGTTCGCGAAATCGAGTCCGAAATAAAGGCATCCGCGACCCATGCGATCGACGACGCCATCGGCCTGCGGCGCCCGCTGTCCCGGCTCGGGATGGGTCTGCACCGCCGCCACCGCCAGTCGCAGGGTGATGACATCGACATCGACGCGGCGGTCGAAGCCCGCGTCGAGGTGCTGGCCGGGTCGGTGCCCGACGAGGCGGTGTACCTCGACAGCCTGCGGCGCCGGCGCGACCTGTCGGTGCTGCTCCTGCTCGATGTGTCGGGGTCGGCGGGGGAACCGGGGACGGTGGGCCGGACGGTGCACGAGCAACAGCGCGCGGCTGCCGCCAATCTTGCTGTGGCGCTTCATGATCTGGGTGACCGGGTCGCGCTCTACGCCTATTACTCGCAGGGCCGGCGCGCGGTGAGCCTGGTGCCCGTCAAACGGTTCGACGATCACCTCGACTCCCGAGTCATGAAGCGGCTGAACAGCCTCGAGCCCGGCGCCTACTCCCGCCTGGGTGCGGCCATCCGCCACGGCTCGGCGGTCCTGGAGGCGCGCGGGGGAACCTCACGGCGGCTCCTGGTCGTGCTGTCCGACGGACTCGCCTACGACCACGGGTACGAGCGGCCGTACGGCGCCGCGGATGCGCGCCGCGCCCTGATCGAGGCCCGCCGCCGCGGCACCGGCTGCGTGTGCCTGACGATCGGCGCCGGAACCGACGTGCAATCGCTGCGGCGGGTATTCGGCAGCACCGCGCATGCGACGATCGCCCGCCCGGATCAACTCGCCGGCGTGATCGGACCGCTGTTCCGGTCCGCGCTGCGCTCGGCCGAGGTTCGCCGCCGACCCGTCGCGAGCGCGGGGCAGTCGACGGCGAGCGTGCGTGTCGGTGCGGCGACACGCCGCCGACCGCGTACATCTGCGCACGTTCGCGGGCGGTGATGGCCGTTGAAACAAACATCTGTTCCGGTTAGGCTCCACACCAAGCGGGAGGGAAGCGGAAGGGAAGCTATGGCCAATGAGTCCGGGACTGTGTACCGGAACGGCGTGACCCCCGAGGCGGAGATGGCACGTCCCTTCTACAAGGCGATCGGCAGCGAGGAAGCCATCTTCAAGGCGGCCTACCGGCAGGGCTTGTCGCTCGTCCTGAAGGGGCCGACGGGCTGCGGCAAGACCCGCTTCGTCGAGGCGATGGCCTACGACCTGGGCCGGCCGCTGATCACCGTCGCCTGCCACGACGACCTCACCACCGCGGACCTGGTCGGCCGGTACCTGCTGCAGGGCGACGAGACGGTGTGGGTGGACGGCCCGCTCACCCGGGCGGTGCGCGAGGGCGCGATCTGCTACCTGGACGAGGTGGTGGAGGCCCGCCAGGACACCACCGTGGTGCTGCACCCGCTCGCCGACCACCGGCGGCAGCTGCCCATCGAGCGGCTCGGCATCACGCTGGACGCCGCGCCCGGCTTCGGTCTCGTCGTGTCCTACAACCCGGGCTATCAGAGCGTGCTCAAGGACCTGAAGGATTCGACGCGTCAGCGCATGGTCGCCGTCGAATTCGGTTTCCCCGCACCCGAAGTCGAAGTGGGCATCGTCGCGCACGAGGCGGGCGTCGACGACGCGACCGCCGCCGAGCTGGTGCGTCTGGGGCAAGCCATCCGCCGGCTGGAGACCGGCGGGTTGCGTGAGGTCGCGTCCACCCGCGTGCTGATCGCGGCGGGCAGGCTGGTCGCCGAGGGCCTGACGATGCGGGAGGCCGCCCGGGCCGCGATCGCCGGGCCGCTGACCGACGACGTGGCCGTCGGCAAAGCCCTCAACGAGATGATCGACATCTACCTGGGTGCTTCCGATGAGGATTGACGCTGCATACGGGCCCCGCTAGGGTCTGAACAAATATTAGGTTTTCGGTATCGGGCGCGCGAGGCTGCCACCCCGGGAGGTCAGATGTCCTACGAAAGCACCGCAGAGCCGATCAAGGTCGGCTACCTGATGGACTTCACGCTGCCGCCGGGATTCCCGGAAGAATTGTTGGCGAGTTTCACGCGGTGCTTCGACCTCGTCTTCGAAGAAGCCCGTGAACAGGGCCTGATCGATCGCCCAGTGCAGATGATCTACCGCGAGGTGGAGGGGTTGCCCAAGGGATCGGTCAAGGCGGTGATCGACGCCTTCGGGGAGCTGGTCGACGAGGGCTGCCTGGTGGTGTTCGGTCCGCACATCACCGACAACTGCGTGCCCACCCGCGAGGCGATCGAGGAGCGGTTCAAGGTCCCCGCGATCAGCGTCACCGGCACCGACGACTGGCTGGGCGAATGGACGTTCTCCTTCCCGCAGGGTTCGATGACCGACGAGCCGATCTTCATCGCGGACCTGGTCGCGAAGCGCGGGCTCACCGAAATCGGGGTACTGGTCGAGCAGAACCTGATCGGCGAGAGCTATCTCAAAAACCTGCGAAGCGCGTGCCGCCGCAACGGCATTCGGATCGTCGCGGAGGCCCCGATCGCACAGACCGCGCAGGACATCAACGAGGCCGTGCGCACCCTGCACGACGCGAAGGCCGAGGCGATCGTGCATCTGGGCTTCGGCTTCGGCATCGTGTTCATCAACCCGGCGCTCGAGGCCGTCGAGTGGGACCCGCCGCGATTCACCACCACGGCTTTCCAGAACGCGTGGGTGAACCCGATCATGTGGAACGCGTTCATGGGCTGGGTCGGGGTCGATCAGTACGACGAGGCGAATCGAGTCGGCCAGGATTTCCTCGACCGTTACGCCGAGAAGTACGAGGGCAGCCGTCCCGAATATTGCGTGCCGGTGGTCAACCACGACGTCGCCGCCACGCTCGTGCGCGCCTTTGCCGACGCGCACCCGCTGAGCCCACGCGGGGTCAAAGAGGCGCTGGAGCGGGTGAAGATGATGCCCGCCGCCTCCGGCGCCCCCGGCACCCGGGTCTCCTTCGGCAAGTGGACGCGGCGCGGGTGGATGGGCGCGGGCTACCTGGTGGCCCGAACCCTGGACGCCGACGGGACCAACTCGCACCTGGTCGATCGCTTCGGAGCGGAGGGCTGAGATGGCCACGGAACAGTCCGTACTCGGGCGGCCGGACGAGGCGCCGCGGGCAAAGCGCGGCTGGGGCGGATGGATCGCCGGCGCCGCCCTCGCGGCGTTCGCGCTCTTCTTCATCGCGAACTGTCGCGTAGCCCTCGACCCGCGCGTGGCCAACCCGAATGTCCAGGGCCGGCCCCGCCCGGTCAGGTTCATCTTCGGCCTGGACTACATCACCTTCCTGCACATCTCCACCGTCATCATGCTGCTGGTGCTGCTGGTGGTGTTCGTCAGGGGCTGGCGGCGCAACCCCGGTAGCCCGGTGATGCTGATGTTCCTGTGCACCACGCTGATCGTGTGGCAGGACCCGATCATGAACTGGGCCCCGTTCGCCGTGTACAACCCGGACCTGATCCACTGGCCGGAGTCGTGGCCGCTGGTGTCGCTGTCGCCGACCGTCGAACCGTTCGTCGTATTCGGTTATGTCACTTTCTATTTCGGGCCGTACTTCCCGGCGGTCTGGATCCTGCGCAAGCTGCAGGCCAAGTACGGGCCGACGGCGTTCGTGTCGCGTCACCCGCTGGTCAGCCTGGGCCTGCTGACCTGTGCGATCGGCTTCGTCTTCGATGCGTGGCTGGAGATCCAGCTGGTCCACATGGGCATGTACATCTACTCGCAGGTCATTCCGTGGGGCTCGGTGTTCACCGGCACGACGTTCCAGTTCCCGCTGATCTGGGAGTCGTTCTCGGTGACCTTCGTGATGGTGCCCGCGGCGATCCTGGTCTATCGCGACGACACCGGTAAGTCGGTGGCGGAGAAGCTGGCCGCCAAGGCCAAGATATTCCCGACGCGCCCGGTGCTCGGGACGTTCCTGGTGATGTTCGCCATCATCAACGTGTCCTACTTCGCCTACGGCACCTGGTTCGCCGTCATCAAGGCCACCAAGGCGGCGACCTCGGTCGCCTGCCCGTGGCCGTATCCGGAAGCCAAAGTCTATGACCCGCAAGGCTTTTACGAGAAGGCGGGCGCGCAGGGCCCCTACTCGGTCGGCATCTGGTCGACCTGGATGAGCGGGCAACCGAATGGCCGACCCGATGTGCAGCCGCCGCCGCCCGGCGAAGGTGCCTGCGCGACACCGAGCAAGAATGGGTGAGCCCCGCAGCGTCGTCATCACCGGCGCCTCTCGCGGTCTGGGCTTCGCCTCGGCGGTTCGCCTCTACCGTGAGGGCTGGCGGGTGGTCGCGGCGATGCGCACGCCGGAGAAAGGGATGGCGCACCTTCGTGAGGCGACCGGTGCAGGCGAAGAGGACGACCGGCTGATCGGCGTGCAGCTCGACCTCACCGACAACGCGTCAATCACCGCCGCGGCCAAGGCAATCGAGGAAGCCGTGGGCGCCCCCTACGCGCTGGTGCACAACGCGGGGATCTCCGCCGCCGGAATGGTGGAGGAAACCGATATGCAGCTCTGGCAGAAGATGTTCGCCACCAGCGTCCTGGGCCCGGTCGCGCTCACCCAGGTCCTGCTGCCCGCGATGCGCGCGGCCGGCGAGGGGCGCATCGTGCTGATATCCAGCGCGGCCGGGGTGCGCGGTCAGCCGAACACCGCGCCGTACTCGGCGGCCAAGGGAGCGCTGGAGCGGTGGGGGGAGTCCATGGCGTGCGAGATCGCGCCGTTCGGTCTCGGTGTCACCGTTTTGGTGAGCGGCATGTACGACACCGACATCATCACCGACGCGGGCACCATCGACGACCGTGATTTCGACGGTCCGTACGCGCGGCTGCACAACACCATCGACACCCGCGGCAGGTTCGCGATCCGCTTCGCCCGGCCACCCGAGCGGTTCACCGACGGACTGGTCAAGGCGCTCGACGACCGGAAACCGTTCCGGCGCCGCGGTGTCGGCCCGGACGTCGCCATGCTGCTGGCCGCCAACAGGATCCTCCCGGCCTCCGGCATGCACCACGTGTCGCGGATCGTGCTGGGCATACCCAGACAGGGCTCGATGCGGGGCGGGGCGTGGCCGTTGACGGCGGCTCAACGGGCCATGGTGGTCGTCGCGCGCGTTCTTCCGGCGCCGGTGCTGCAGCGCCTGGCGTCGCTGGCGGCCAAGCGCCGCAAGGGAAACGAGGGGTAGCAATGGAACAGCTTTTCGACGATCTGGAGGATTTCGGCGCCTTCGACGACGCCATATCCGGTGACGTGCGTGATCCGTACACCGAGCTGGCGCGGCTGCGCCGCGAGGAACCGGTGCAGCGGCTCGAGACGTCGGGAGCCCTTCCGCACGAGGAAGGGCTGCCGATATTCATCGTGTATCGGCACGAGGACATCCAGCAGATGCTGCGCGACAACGAGACGTTTTCCTCGGCCGCCGTCATCGCGGCATTCGGCCCCGTGCTGGGGGAGGGCGTCATGCTCGGCATGGACGAGCCGATCCACGGGCGGCTGCGCTCGTTGGTGTCGAAGGCGTTCTCGCAGAAGTCATTGGCGCGCTGGCAGGACGAGTTGGTCGGCCGCGTGGCCAACGGCCTGATCGACAAGTTCGCGCCCAACGGCAAGGCCGATCTGGTGAAGGAATTCACCTTCGACTACCCGAGCCAGATCATCGCGGGCCTGCTGGGCTTGCCGGAAAAGGATTACCCACAGTTCCAGCGGTGGTCGATTTCGCTGCTGAGCTGGCTGATGAACCCCGAGCGCGGGCTGGCGGCCTCGGCCGCGTTGTGCGACTACTTCGCGCCGATACTCGAGGCCCGCCGGGCCGAGCCGAAGGACGACCTGATCAGCGCGCTTGGCGCGGCCGAGATCGACGGGGAGAAGCTGGCGGACGAGGAGATCTTCTCGTTCCTGCGGCTGCTGCTGCCCGCCGGCGTGGAGACCACGTATCGCGCGCTGGGCAGCCTGCTGCTCGCGCTGTTGAAGGATCCGCCGCAACTGGATGCCATCCGCGCGGACCGGTCGCTGCTGCCGCAGGCGATCGAGGAGGGCGTGCGGTGGGAATCACCGCTGCTGACCATCACCCGGGTGGCGACCCGCGACACCGAACTCGGCGGCGTGGCGATTCCGGCCGGGGCGACGGTGATGCCGATGCTCGGTTCGGCGAACCGGCAAGAGGACCGCTATCCCGATCCCAACAGGTTCGACATCCACCGAGAGGCCCGGGCGCACCTGGGGTGGGGGCACGGCGTCCACGTGTGCCTCGGCATGCACCTGGCGCGGCTGGAGATGCGCACCGCCATCAACCTGCTGCTGGACCGGCTGCCGAATCTGCGGCTGGACCCCGACGCCGAAGACCCGCACATCCGCGGGCAGGTATTCCGGTCGCCGACCGCGGTGCCGGTGTTGTTCGATCCCCAATGATCCCGGCAGCTTGCCAATCGGCTAGTTTCCAGTAAGGCTCTCCGTAGCCCCTGCAACGAGTCAGAAGAGAGTGACAAACATGACTGAGGCTGTAAAGGTCCGCTTCGAGCCGAAGATGATGATCGACGGCAAGCTCGTCGACGGCCAGGCCGGCACCTTCACCAACATCAACCCGGCCACCGAGGAGTCGCTCGGCGAGGTCGCCGACGCGTCGAAGGCGGACATGCACCGGGCCATCGACGCCGCCCGGCGCGCCTTCGACGAGACGGACTGGTCCACCAACCGGGAGCTGCGCAAGCGCTGCCTGTTACAGCTGCACGAGGCGATCGAGTCCGAGAAGGAGGAGCTGCGCGAGGAGCTCATCCTCGAGGTGGGATCGCCGCGGGCGATCACCTTCGGGCCCCAGCTGGACGCCCCCCTCGAAGACGGGCTGAAGTATCCCGCCAGGCTGATCGACGAGTACGCCTGGGAGACCGACCTGGGTGACAAGGTGATCAGCCTGACCGGCACGCTGACCACCCGCAAGGTCTGGCGCGAGCCGGTGGGCGTGGTCGGCGCGATCGTGCCGTGGAACTTCCCGTTCGAGGTCACCCTCAACAAGCTCGGCCAGGCGCTGGGCACCGGCAACACCGTGGTGCTCAAGCCGGCGCCGAACACCCCGTTCAACGCGACCCGGCTGGGCCGGCTGATCGCCGAGAAGACCGACATCCCCGCGGGCGTCGTGAACGTCGTCACCGCGTCGGATCACTTTGTGGGAGAAGAGCTCACGCTCTCGCCCAAGGTCGACCTGATCTCGTTCACCGGCTCGACGGTGGTCGGGCAGCGGATCATGGAGAAGGGCGCCGCGACCATGAAGCGGCTGTTCCTGGAGCTCGGCGGCAAGTCGGCGACCATCGTGCTGGAGGACGCCGACTTCGGGATGGCGTGTGCGATCGGCATCGCGCCGTGCATGCACGCCGGGCAGGGCTGCGCGAACCCCACCCGGATGCTGCTGCCGCGGTCCCGCTACGACGAGGGCGTGGCGATCCTCAAGGGCATCTACGAGAACGTCACGTGCGGTGACCCCCAGGATCCCGGAACGCTGTGCGGCCCGGTGATTTCGGCGGTCCAGCGCGACCGCGTGATGGGCTACATCCGCAAGGGCGTCGAAGAGGGGGCCACCGCGCTGGTCGGCGGACCCGACGCGCCCACCGGCTTCGACAAGGGATTCTATGTCAGGCCAACGCTTTTCACCGACGTCGACAACTCCATGACGATCGCGCAGGAGGAGATCTTCGGCCCGGTGCTGGCCGTCATCCCGTTCGACGACGAGGAGGACGCGATCCGAATCGCCAACGACAGCAAGTACGGCCTGGCCGGCAACGTGATGTCGGGTTCGCTGGAGCGCTCGCTCGCGGTGGCCCGCCGGATCCGGGCCGGCTTCATGGGCGTCAACGGCGGCGCGCCGTACGGCGCCGACACCCCGTTCGGCGGATACAAGTACAGCGGGGTCGGACGCCAGAACGGCGTCGCCGGGTTCGACCAGTACACCGAAATCAAATCGGTCGCGTATCCGGCCGGCTGATTGCGATCGGCGCGAGCGTGCGTGTCTGTGCACAGACACGCCGCGCCGCGCGGCATTCTGCGCACGCTCGGCGGGTGTGAGAGAAGGGCTAGCCGCCGGTTCCGTTGTCGAGACCGAGATGGGTGATGAAATACCAAGGGATGCCGAGCAGTTGGACCGCGGCGACGAGAACCAACGCGGCCAGCGCGACGAGCAATCCCGCGATCCGCGCCCGGGTGCCGATCGGCGAACAGCCGAGGATCAGAAACAGGACAACGAAACCCCATTCCGCCCACATGAGGATCCGTTTGGGCGCGGCGGCCGCCTTGTCGTAGTCGGTGAAGTGCGAATCGGGAAAGCCGGTCAGGTACAGATCCCAGCCCGCCATGAACGCCAGCAACAGCGCGGCCGCGGCGCAGGCTACGCACGCGAAGACCGCCAGGGGGCGCCGCACTTCGCCTTGGACCACCTTGACCACCTCGTGGATGCCGCAGACCGGCACTTTCTCACCGCGAGCAGCCGACGTCAAACGCTCCCAGGACCACCCCGCTCAGCAACCGCCCAACGCGTTGGTTGACAATCGACGCAAGACCCCGGAGTCAAAGGAGACATCATCATGGCTGAAGCCGTCATCGTCGAGGCAGTGCGCTCACCGATCGGGAAACGCAACGGCGGGCTGTCCGGGGTGCACCCGGCCGACCTGTCCGCGCAGGTACTCAACGGTCTGGTCGACAAGGCCGGCATCGACCCCGGGATCGTCGACGACGTCATCTGGGGCTGCGTCATGCAGGCCGGCGAACAGGCCCTCGACATCGGCCGCACCGCGCTGCTGGCGGCCGGCTGGCCGGAGACCGTGCCGGGCGTGACCGTCGACCGCCAGTGCGGGTCGAGCCAGCAGTCGATCCATTTCGCCGCCGCCGGCGTGGTGGCCGGGCACTATGACGTCGTCGTCGCCGGCGGTGTGGAGTCGATGTCGCGGACCCCGATGGGCTCGTCGCTGGCCAACGGCGGCAACCCGTACCCGAAGGCCTTCAAGGAGCGGTACCGCCAGACGCCCAACCAGGGCATCGGCGCCGAGATGATCGCCGAGCAGTGGGGCCTCGACCGGCTCGCGCTCGACGAGTTCTCGCTGGGATCGCACGAAAAGGCTGCGGCGGCACAGGATTCCGGTGCCTTCGACGACCAGATCGTGGGCATCAAGGACCAGGACGGCAACGTCGTCCTCAAGGACGAGGGCATCCGCCGCGGCACGCCGATGGAGAAGATGGCCTCGCTGAAGCCGGCGTTCAAGGAAGACGGCGTGATCCACGCGGGTAACTCCTCGCAGATCTCCGATGGCTCGGCCGCCATCCTGTTCATGTCCGCCGAGAAGGCCAAGTCGTTGGGGCTCAAGCCGCTGGCCAGGGTGCACACGGCGACGCTGGCCGGGGCCGACCCGGTGATCATGCTGACCGCGCCGATCCCGGCGACGCAGAAGGTGCTGAAGAAGTCCGGGCTGTCCATCGGCGACATCGGCGCCTACGAGGTCAACGAGGCGTTCGCGCCGGTGCCGCTGGCCTGGCTCAAGGACATAGGCGCCGACGAGAAGAAGCTCAACCCCAACGGCGGGGCGATCGCGCTCGGTCATCCGCTCGGCGGTTCGGGCGCGCGGCTGATGACCACGCTGCTATACCACATGCGGGACAAGGGAATTCGCTACGGCCTGCAGACGATGTGTGAGGGCGGCGGCCAGGCCAACGCCACCATCGTGGAACTGTTGTGACCGACGCGCCGGGGGCCCTGGCCGAGCGCCGCGGCAACGTGATGGTGATAACCATCAACCGGCCGGAAGCGCGCAACGCGGTGAACGCCGCCGTCAGCATCGGCGTCGGCGACGCCCTCGAGGAGGCGCAGCACGACCCCGAGGTGCGGGCGGTGGTGCTCACCGGCGCCGGCGACAAGTCGTTCTGCGCCGGCGCCGACCTCAAGGCGATCTCGCGGCGGGAAAACCTGTATCACCCCGACCATCCCGAGTGGGGCTTCGCCGGCTACGTCCACCACTTCATTGACAAGCCCACCATCGCCGCGGTCAACGGCACCGCGTTCGGGGGCGGCACCGAGCTGGCGCTGGCCAGCGACCTGGTGGTGGCCCACGAGCGCGCCCAATTCGGGCTGCCGGAGGTCAAGCGCGGGCTGATCGCCGCCGCCGGCGGGGTGTTCCGGATCGCGCAACAGCTGCCCCGCAAGGTGGCGATGGAGCTGCTGCTGACCGGTGACCCGCTGACGGCATCCGACGCGTGCGAGTGGGGCCTGGTCAACCAGGTGGTCACCGACGGCTCGGTGCTGGATGCGGCCCTGGCCCTGGCGGCGCGGGTGACCGTCAACGCGCCGCTGTCGGTGCAGGCCAGCAAGCGCATCGCCTACGGGGTCGACGACGGCGTCATCGCCGACGACGAAGCGGGCTGGGAGCGCACCGTGCGCGAGATGCGTTCGCTGATCAGGTCCGAGGACGCCAGGGAGGGCCCGCTGGCGTTCGCCGAGAAGCGGGAGCCGGTCTGGAAGGCTCGCTGATCAGTGCGCCAGGACGTTCACCCCGGCCCGAAACGCGCCGGGCAGCAGCACACCCGCCGGCACGACGGCGCGGCGCATCACCCGGGGCGTGCTGGCCAGCACCAGCGCGCGCGTCAGTAGCCGGTAATCGCGGGTGATCCGGTGCCACGCGGCCTCGTATGACGACGGAGCGTCGTCGACGATCGCCCCGACCGCCGCGGCCGCCTGCTTGACCGCGAGGCTGATGCCCTCGCCGGTCAGCGCGTCCTCGTAGCCCGCCGCGTCGCCCACCAATAGCACCCGGCCCGCGACCCGGCGGGAGACCACCTGTCGCAGCGGGCCGCAGCCCCGTGCCGGTCCGCGGTCGGCGCCCGCCAGGTGCCCCGCCAGACGCGGGAACCAGGCGAGGTCGGGTTGTCCGCGAGACAGGATCGCCACCCCCACCAGATCCGGTTCCACCGGCGTCACGTACGCCTCACCCCAGCGCGACCAGTACACCTCGACGAACTCCGACCACACCGGTACCCGGTAATGCCGGCGCACGCCGTAACGCCGCGGTCTTCCGGCGACCGCCTTGATGCCCACCGCGCGTCGCACCGCCGAATGCAATCCGTCGGCCGCCGCCAACCATTTCGCACGCACCCCGGCGGCCGTCACGCCGCGCGCGTCCTGCTCGACGGTCGTCACCTTCGCCCGGATCCATTCGGTGTCTTGCTCTTTGGCCCGCGCGGCCAGCGCCGCGTGCAACGTGGTGCGCCGCACGCCCCGGCCCGGGCCGCCGCGAAACCGCGCCTCGGCCCGACGATGTTCGCTGACGTAGGCGATGCCGTGAAACGGCATGCCGACCGGGTCCACCCCCAACGACATCAGCTCGCCGAGCCCGCCGGGCATCAGCCCCTCGCCGCACGCCTTGTCGATGGGGCTCTCCCGCGGCTCGACGACGATCACCGAAAGTCCTTGCCCGCGCGCATGTAACGCCGTGGCGAGGCCCGCCGGGCCGGCGCCGACGATGAGCAGGTCGGTGTCGTAGGACATCAGCGCCGTTCCTCCTCATCGCTTCGCTCTGCATCGTCGCCGGCGCGGTTCGTCATGTGTAGCCCAGCGCGGAGTTCTCCACGTGCACGCGCACCCTCAGCAACACCGCATTGGCGACGGTGAAAACGGCCGCGGTCAGCCACGCCGTGTGCACCAACGGCAGCGCAAATCCTTCGGCCACCACTGCAACATAGTTCGGGTGATGCAGCCACCGATAGGGGCCGGCCCGCACCAGCGGCGCGTCCGGCAACACGATCACCCTGGTGTTCCACCGCCGCCCCAGCGTCGCGATGCACCACCAGCGCAGCCCCTGGCTCAGCGCCACCACGGCCAGCATCGGCCAGCCGAGCCAGGCGATGAACGGCCGGTGCAGCGCCCACGGTTCGACGATGCAGCCCAGCAGCAGCGCGGTGTGGATCGCGACCATCAACCCGTAGTGCCCACGACCAAACTCCTTGGCGCCCTGGGCAAAAGACCACCGCGCGTTCCGCGTGGAGACCGCCAGCTCCGCCACGCGCTCGATCCCGACCGCCAGGATCAGCAGGTAGTACATCTCTTCACTATCTCGTGGGCGGGCACTACCACGCCAGCGGGGTCCACATACCGGTTGACGGTGGGGCCCCGGAATCGGTTCAAGCGCAGCCCGGTAAACGGTTGGCTTGCGGGCATTTACGATGACGTCCATGTCCGCGCCGCTGATTGTCTCCATTCGGGGCCATGCGCCCGTGCTGCACGCCGAGTCCTGGGTGGCGCCCAACGCCAGCGTGATCGGAAAGGTCAGCCTCGCGGCCAGGGTCAGCGTCTGGTATTCCGCGACGCTGCGGGCGGAGGCCGAGCAGATCGAGGTCGGGTTCGGAACCAACATCCAAGACGGCGTCACCGTCCACGTCGACAAGGAATTCCCGGTGCGCATCGGGGCCGGGGTGAGCGTCGGGCACAACGCCGTCATCCACGGGTGCACCGTCGAGGACGACGCGCTGATCGGCTCGGGGGCGGTCATCCTCAACGGCGCACTGGTCGGCGCCGGCGCGCTGGTGGCCGCCGGCGCGGTGGTGCCGCAGGGCATGGTGGTGCCGGCCCGGTCGCTGGTGACCGGTGTGCCGGCCCGGGTGCAACGCGAGCTCAGCGCGGCCGAGGTCGCCAACAACATGCACAACGCCGAGGTGTACCGGCGGCTGCTGGACCTGCACCGCGCCTCGACGGACCCCGCCGCCCGCTAGGGTCGGGAGTATGCGGGTTCTGGTCACCGGCGCCACGGGTTATGTGGGGTCGCGCCTGGTCACGGCGCTGCTGGCGGACCGGCACCAGGTGGTGGCGGCCAGTCGAAACCCGGCGCGTCTCAACCGTTTCGGGTGGTTCGACGACGTCGCGGCGGTCCGGATGGATGCCTGCGATCCGGCGTCGGCGCGGGCGGCTCTGGACGCAGCGGGTCGCGTCGACGTGATCTATTACCTGGTACACGCGATCGGGCAGCGCGATTTCCGGGACGCCGACAGGGCCGCGGCGTACAACGTGGCGGCCGCGGCCCGCGACGCCGGCGTGCGACGCATCGTCTACCTGGGCGGCTTCGTGCCCGACGGCGAAATATCGGAGCACCTGGCCAGCCGCGCCGAGGTCGCCGACGCCCTGACCGTCGAGGGCGGCCCCGAACTGGTCTGGCTGGGGGCGGCGATGATCATCGGCGCCGGCTCCACGTCGTTCGAGATGATGCGCTACGTCGGCGATCGGTTCCCGCTGATGCCGATACCGGACTGGATGACCAACCCCATCGACCCGATCTCCATTCGCGACGCGCTGCACTATCTGGTTGCTGCCGCCGACCCGGAGCGGGTTCCCGCGGGCGGCTACGACATCGCCGGCCCCGACACCACGTCCTACCGGGAGCTGCTGCAGACGTATGCGCGCATTTCCGGCCGGTGGCATGCCGCCGTCCCGGTCGGCGGGGTGGTCGACACCGCGCTGGCGTCACTGATCACCGGCATCGCGCTGCCGGTGCCGCCGGGCTTGGCCGGCGAGCTGGTCGAGTCGCTGGATCACCCGATGGTCGCGTCCGGCAGCGGCCTGCGCGACCTGGTCCCCGACCCGCCCGGCGGCCTGCTGTCCGTCGACGATGCCATCGCGCTGGCCTTGGCCGACCGAACCGACCGCCCGCCGCCGCCCGTCAACGCCCTGGCCGATCCCCATCGCCTCGCCGACACCGATCCCGGTTGGGCCGGCGGGGATGCGCTGCGCATCGGTCGGCTCGCGCGCGCGGTGACGCCGCCGCCGGCGCGGCCCACCCTCGGGTTGCTGAACGTCATTCCCGGTCCCATCGCCGGGGCGCTTCGAACCGGCCTCGACATCCTGGTCACCCTCACCCCGAAAGTGCGCCCAGCATGAGCCAGCCCAGCACCCCCTACCGCGCCAGTGTGCTTTCCGAGCTGCGCCGCGCGGTCACCAATGTCGCTGTGCCACATAACGAATCGCCCGCGGTGGTGCGGCGCCGGCGCATCGTCGTCGGCG
The DNA here is from genome assembly GCF_059813025.1 of Mycobacterium sp. NGS26. NCBI lineage: Bacteria > Bacillati > Actinomycetota > Actinomycetes > Mycobacteriales > Mycobacteriaceae > Mycobacterium > Mycobacterium sp. NGS26. The sequence continues at coordinate 215,227 of NZ_JCALDU010000001.1, read as the reverse complement.
TCACGCTGGTGATCGGCGCCGCCGTGCTGGGATTCTCGCTGCGGCGTCATCCGGGCGAATCGAGCTTTTATTGGCTGACCCTGGCGCTGGCGGCGGTGTGGTTCGTCGGCGGATTCACCTCGGGTCCGCTGCACCTGGGCGGCATCTGCTGGCGCGGGCGCAACCAGCGCCCGGTGATCACCGGCACCACCATCGGTCTCGTCCTCGGCGGCGCGTTCGTGCTGGGCGGCATGATCGTGCGGGAGATTCCGGCCGTCGCCGGGCCGATCGGCCGGGTGCTCGCGTTCGCCCATCACGGATCGTTTTGGCCGATCGTGGCGATCACGGTGATCAACGGCGTAGCCGAGGAGGTGTTCTTCCGCGGCGCGCTCTACAGCGCGTTGGGCCGCTACCATCCGGCGGTGATTTCGACCCTGCTGTACACGGGCGCGACGATGGCCAGTGGCAACCTCATGCTCGGGTTCGCCGCGATCGTCCTGGGGACGGTGTGTGCCCTGGAGCGCCGGGCCAGCGGCGGCGTGCTGGCCCCGATCCTGACCCACTTCGTGTGGGGGCTGATCATGGTGCTGGCGTTGCCCCCGCTGTTCGGCGTCTAGAACCGCGAAAAGCCCTCAGCGGTCGGTGAAGTTGGGGGTGCGGCGCTGCTGGAATGCCGTTGCGCCCTCGATGAAGTCGTGCGACCGCAGCAGCGCCGACTGGCCGCGGAATTCGCGTTCCAGCGCGCCGTCGAGCTCGGTCAGCGTGGCCGCGTTGATGGCTTCCTTGGTCTTGGCGTACGCGACGACGGGTCCCCGCAACAACTTCGAGATCACCTTGTCGACCTCGGCGTCGAACTCCTCGGCGGGATAGACCGCGGTGACAAGGCCCGCCGACAGCGCCTCGTCGGCCGGCAGCCGCTCGGCGAGCAGCGCCATCCGCATCGCGCGGATCCGGCCGACCGCCGCCGCGACCAACGCCGACGCGCCGCCGTCGGGCATCAACCCGACCTGCGTGAAGGCAAGCATGAAAAACGCTGTGTCAGAAGCCAATACGAGGTCGCACGCCAGGGCGAGGGAGACGCCGACGCCGGCCGCCGGCCCGTGCACGACGGCGACGACAGGCCGCGGCAGCGCGGTGATGGCCCGAATCGCGCGGTTGGCCTCCGCGATGATCTCGGCACCCGGGCCGCCGCTGCCGACGTCGTCGGCGCCCATGCCCGCTCCGGAGCAGAAGCCGCGGCCCGCACCGCCCAGCCGCACCACCTTGACGTCCGGATCGGTGGCCGCGCGTTCCATCGCGTCGGCGATGCCGGCCAGCACCGCCGTGGTGACCGAGTTGAGGCTGTCGGGGCGGTCGATGGTCACCGACAGCACGCCGTCGGCCAGCGTGACGTCGAGGCCCGCGACGGGGGCCAGTGCGTCGACTACGGATTGCGGCATGCGCTCACCCTAGGCGACCGGGTGCGCGGCCGAAGAACGCGGCTGCGAAGATGCGAACGACGTCGGAAGCAGACCAAAGCAGACCAAGGGGCTACACCATGGCGGGACCGCTGAGTGGACTACGTGTTGTGGAGCTGGCTGGCATTGGGCCCGGGCCGCATGCCGCCATGATCCTGGGGGACCTGGGTGCCGACGTGGTGCGCGTCGAGCGCCCGTCGGGCGCCCCGGGGGGTGTGGCCAAGGACGCGATGAGCCGCAATCGGCGCATCGTGGCCGCCGACCTCAAGTCCGACGAGGGACGCGAACTTTTGCTCAAACTCGTCGCCAAGGCCGACGTGTTGATCGAGGGGTATCGCCCCGGCGTCACCGAGCGCCTCGGCATCGGACCCGAGCAGTGCGCCGCGGTGAACGACGGGCTGATCTACGCCCGAATGACCGGGTGGGGTCAAACCGGCCCGCGCAGTCAGCAGGCCGGCCACGACATCAACTACATCTCGCTGAACGGGATCCTGCACGCCATCGGCCGGGCCAACGAGCGGCCAGTGCCGCCGCTGAACCTGGTCGGTGACTTCGGCGGCGGCTCGATGTTCCTGTTGGTCGGCATCCTGTCCGCGCTGTGGGAGCGGCAGCGCTCCGGCAAGGGTCAGGTCGTCGACGCCGCGATGGTCGACGGGTCGAGCGTGCTGATCCAGATGATGTGGCAGATGCGCGCGTCCGGCATGTGGACCGACGAGCGCGGCACCAACATGCTCGACGGCGGCGCGCCCTACTACGACACCTACGAGTGCGCCGACGGCCGCTACGTCGCCGTCGGCGCCATCGAACCGCAGTTCTACGCGGCCATGCTGGCCGGGCTCGGCCTGGACGCCGCCAAGCTGCCGGCGCAGAACGACACCACCCGCTGGCCCGAGCTGCGGGCGGTGCTGACCGACGCGTTCGCCGCCCACGACCGCGATCACTGGACGAAGGTGTTCGCCGACTCCGACGCCTGCGTGACGCCGGTGCTGGCATTCGGTGAGGTGCAGACCGAGCCGCACATCACCGAGCGGAACACCTTCTACGAGGTCAACGGCGGCCTGCAGCCGCGGCCGGCTCCGCGGTTCTCGCGCACGGCGCCCGAGACCCCGCGGCCCGCGTCGGTGGCCGATGCCGAAGCCGTACTCCGCGACTGGGTATAGTTCCCAACCAACTGGTTGGCAGGATGGGTCGGACGATAGGGGAAGGACTCGGATGGAGATCAAGGACGCGGTAGCGGTCGTCACCGGAGGCGCGTCGGGCCTGGGCCTGGCCACCACCAAGCGGCTGCTGGATGCCGGCGCGCAGGTGGTGGTGCTGGACCTGCGCGGCGAGGACGCGGTTCGCGAGCTCGGCGACCGGGCGCGGTTCGCCCAGGCCGACGTCACCGACGAGGCCGCCGTCTCCCGCGCGCTGGACGCGGCCGAGTCGATGGGCACGCTGCGCATCGTGGTCAACTGCGCCGGCACCGGCAACGCCATCCGGGTGCTCAGCAAGGACGGCGTCTTCCCGCTCGACGCGTTCCGCAAGATCGTGGAGATCAACCTGGTCGGCACCTTCAACGTGCTGCGGCTGGCGGCCGAGCGGATCGCCAAGACCGAACCGATCGGCGAGGAACGCGGCGTCATCATCAACACCGCCTCGGTGGCCGCGTTCGACGGCCAGATCGGGCAGGCCGCCTACTCTGCGTCCAAGGGCGGCGTGGTCGGCATGACGTTGCCGATCGCCCGCGACCTGGCCAGCAAGGCGATCCGGGTCGTGACGATCGCGCCGGGCCTGTTCGACACCCCGCTGCTGGCGGGCCTGCCGGAACCGGCCCGGGAGTCGCTGGGCAAGCAGGTGCCGCACCCGTCGCGGCTGGGCAAGCCCGACGAATACGGCGCGCTGGCGGTGCACATCGTCGAGAACCCGATGCTCAACGGCGAGGTGATCCGCCTCGACGGCGCCATCCGGATGGCGCCGCGCTGACGGGTCGAGGCCGAGCAGACCCAAAAGCGCCCGAAAACGAACGTTTTCGGGCGCTTTCGCGTCTGCTCGCCGGCAAAAAGAAAGCCCCCCGCATGCGGAGGGCTGTCTAGGAATCAAGAACGAAGGTTATCGACGGAACCATCGGATAACGGCGGAATCGGCCATGAGTAGCCGCGCGACCATGCTCATGGCGGTCAGCTTGCCGTAGGCAGCGGGTGCGAGTCTTCGAACTGCTCGGAGGTCTCACCTTCCACCAGCATGTCGCCGTGGTAAAGGGCCTCGAAGTCAGCCTTGATGACGTCGGCACTCGAGTCGTCGATCCACATGAGGATGAGCGTATGGGCCACCATTAAGGAATCTTTGAGTCACGATTCGGAAAATGGTGGCAATTTACTGACGGGTAGGTTCGCCCGCGTCGGGCCACGGATCGGGCCGGTGAGCGGCCTGATCGCGACCCGCTTTTCTTCCCGGACTCTTATGGTCATGCGGGTTTGACGTGCCGTTGAACCATCCGGGTGCCCGGCTGCGTGCTCAGGGAAGGTGTTGTTTGACACCTGTAACTTAGTGGCCTGGATAGGACGAACATGCTGCAAGCGACCGCCCGGCTGGCGATCGCGGCGCCGCGGCGCATCATCGCGGTTGCGGTGTTGGTCTTCATCGCCGCCGCGGTGTTCGGCATCCCCGTCGCCAAGAGCCTGGCGCCCGGCGGTTTTCAAGATCCCGGCTCGGAGTCCGCCCACGCCATCGCAGTGCTGACCGACACGTTCGGGCAGAGCGGCCAGCAGATGCTGATCCTGGTGGCGGCGCCCGCGGGCGCCGACAGCGAACCGGCCCGCAGGGTGGGCACCGAGCTGGTCGACCTGTTGCGGCGCTCGTCGTTGGTCTACAACGTGTCCTCGGCGTGGACGGGACCTCCCGAGGCGCCCGGTGCGTCGGCCGATCTGGTCAGCAAGGACGGCAAGTCCGGGCTGATCGTGGTCAACCTCAAGGGCGGCGAGAACAACGCGCAGAAAAACGCCCAAACCCTTGCCGACGAATTCGTCCACGACCGCGACGGCGTCACGGTCCGCGCCGGTGGCTCGGCGATGCAATACGCCCAGATCAACCGGCAGAACCAGGACGACCTGTTGGTCATGGAGGCGATCGCGATCCCGCTGAGCTTCCTGGTGCTGGTCTGGGTGTTCGGTGGCCTGCTGGCCGCCGCGCTGCCGATGATCCTGGGCGCGCTGGCGGTGGTCGGCTCGATGTCCGTGCTGCGGCTGGTCACCTTCACCACCGAGGTGTCGATCTTCGCGCTCAACCTGAGCACCGCGCTGGGCCTGGCGCTGGCCGTCGACTACACCCTGCTGATCGTCAGCCGCTATCGCGACGAGCTGGCCGAGGGCGGTGACCCCGACGAGGCGCTGATCCGGACCATGGCCACCTCCGGCCGCACGGTGCTGTTCTCGGCGGTCACCGTGGCGCTGTCGATGTCGGCGACGGCGCTGTTCCCGATGTACTTCCTGAAGTCGTTCGCCTACGCGGGCGTGGCCACGGTGGCCTTCGTCGCGACGGCGTCGATCCTGATAACCCCGGCCGCGATCGTGTTGCTGGGGCCGCGGCTGAACGCGCTCGACGTGCGCCGGCTGCTGCGGCGGGTGTTCCGCCGGCCCGACCCGATGCGCAGGCCGGTCGAGCAGTGGTTCTGGTACCGGTCGAGCAGGTTCGTGATGCGCCGCTGGCTGCCGATCGGCCTGGCGGTGGCCGCGCTGCTGGTGCTGCTCGGGCTTCCCTTCATTTCGGTGAAGTGGGGGTTCCCGGACGACCGGGTGCTGCCACGTTCGGCGTCGGCGCGTCAGGTCGGCGACGAATTGCGCACCAATTTCGCGCACGATTCCTCGACGTCGGTGCCCGTCGTCATTCCCGACACAAGCGGCGTGAGCGGAGCCGACCTGGACCGGTACGCCGCCGACCTGTCCCGGGTGCCCGACGTGTCGGCGGTGTCGGCGCCGGGTGGGACGTACGTGAGCGGTAAGCGAGCGGGGCCGCCGGCGGCGGCCACCGGGGTGGCCGACGGCAGCGCATTCCTGACGGTGAGCAGCGTGGCGCCGCTGTTCTCGGCGGCCTCCGACGCTCAGCTGAAGAGCCTGCACGCCGTGCCCGGCCCGGCCGGCCGACCCGTGCAGATGGCCGGCGTCGCGCAAGTCAACCGCGACAGCGTCGACGCGGTGACGAATCGACTTCCGACCGTGCTGGGTCTGATGGCCGCCGTCACCTTCGTGTTGCTGTTCCTGCTGACCGGCAGCGTGGTGTTGCCGGTGAAGGCGCTGATGTGCAATGTCCTGTCGTTGACCGCGGCGTTCGGCGCGCTGGTGTGGATCTTTCAGGACGGTCATCTCGGCGCGCTGGGAACGACCCCGAGCGGCACGCTGGTCGCCAACATGCCGGTGCTGCTGTTCTGCATCGCCTTCGGCCTGTCCATGGACTACGAGGTGTTCCTGGTTTCACGGATCCGCGAATACTGGCTGGCGTCTGCCGCCAACGACGAGAGTGTCGCGTTGGGCGTCGCCCGGACCGGGCGGGTGATCACCGCGGCCGCGCTGGTGATGTCGATGTCGTTCGCCGCGCTGATCGCCGCACACGTCTCGTTCATGCGGATGTTCGGCCTCGGCCTGACGCTTGCCGTGGCCGCGGACGCGACCCTGGTGCGGATGGTGCTTGTTCCGGCGTTCATGCATGTGATGGGCCGGTGGAATTGGTGGGCGCCCAAGCCGCTGGCGCGGCTGCACGAGCGGTTCGGCGTCGGCGAGGGGCCGCCGGAAGAGGTCCAACTCGACCCGGTCGAGGTCTCGGTGCAGCACAATGGGCACGAAGTGTGGGAGTCGGCGACCCGGGTTGGTTAGCCGACACATCGACATCGTGAGGGAGTCCGACCATGACGGCTGCGGCGGCATCGGCATCCACCGTCGACAATCCGTTCTTCGCCAGGATCTGGCCCCTCGTCGCGGCCCGCGAGGTCGAGGCGGTGCGGGTGCTGCGCCGGGACAATGTGGCCGGGCTGTCGGGCCGGGTGCTGGAGGTCGGCGCGGGCATCGGGACGAACTTCGCCCTCTATCCGGAATCCGTCGAGCAAGTGGTGGCCGTGGAGCCCGAGCCGCGGCTGGCGGCGCGCGCCCGGGCCGCGGCCACCGCCGCGCCCGTTCCGATCGCGGTGACCGGCCAGACCGTGGAGGCGTTCGAGGGCGAGAAGCCCTTCGACGCGGTCGTGTGCTCGCTGGTGCTGTGTTCGGTGCACGAACCCGTCGCGGTGCTGCGGCGGCTGCGCTCGTTGCTGCGCCCGGGCGGGGAGCTTCGGTATCTCGAGCATGTGGCCAGCGCGGGTGCGCGGGGCCGGTTGCAGCGCCTTGCGGATTCGACGTTGTGGCCCAGGCTGTTTGGTAACTGTCACACCCACCGCGACACCGAGCGCGCCATCCTCGACGCCGGATTCGAGGTGGACAGCTCCCGGCGGGAGTGGACGCTGCCGGTCTGGGCGCCGCTGCCGGTGTCGGAGTTGGTGCTGGGCCGGGCGCGCCGGTGCTAGCGTTTCGCGCGGGTCAGCCGCCGGCCGTCAGCCGAGCAGGGCCGGCAGCCGCTTCAGCAGCCCGGGCAACGCCTGGCTCGCGGTCTCGCGGATGCTGAGGGTGGCGCTGCGGGTCAGCGGGGTGGGTTCGGGGTTGACCTCGATCACGGCCGTGCCGCGCGACAGCGCCAGTTCCGGTAGGCCGGCCGCCGGGTAGACGATCGCCGAGGTGCCCACCACCACCATCACGTCGGCGGCCTCGGTCGCCTCGACCGCGCGCCGCCACGGTTCGTCGGGCAACGCCTCCCCGAACCACACGATGTCGGGCCGGATCAAGCCGCCGCAACGGCAGACCGGCGGTTCGACTTCCAGCGCCGGTTCGCGCATCTCGGGCAATGTCTCGTTGTAGGGCATATCGCAACGCGCGCAACGGAATTCGAAGAGGCTTCCGTGCAAATGATGCACCGGGGCGCTGCCGGCGCGCTCGTGCAGGTCGTCGACGTTCTGGGTGATGACGCTGACGTCGACGTGATCCTGCCAGTCGGCGATGGCCCGGTGCCCGGCGTTGGGTTGGACGTCGGCGACCAGGTAATGGCGCCACAGGTACCATCCCCAGACCCGTTCGGGGTTGTCGCGCCACCCCTGGGTGCTGGACAACTCGTACGGGTCGAAGCGGGCCCACAACCCGTTCTTGTCGTCGCGAAAGGTCGGCACGCCGCTCTCCGCGGAGATCCCCGCGCCACTGAGCACCGTCACTCGCATCCCACCAAGATAGCGGTGCCTGGGTGATACTGGGTACGTGCAGCTGGCGGACTGGCTGAAGGTCGACCTGAAGGCGGGCAAGCCGTTGTTCGACCAGCTCAGGACGCAGGTCATCGATGGGGTCCGCGAGGGCGCGTTGCCGCCGGGCTCCCGGCTGCCGACGGTCCGGGAGCTGGCCGGCCAACTCGGCGTCGCGGTCAACACGGTGGCCCGCGCGTACCGGGAGCTGGAAACCGCGGCCATCGTCGAAACCCGGGGCCGCTTCGGAACTTTCGTCGCCCGCTACGACCCGACCGACGCGGCGATGGCCGCCGCGGCCCGCGAATACGTCCGGGTGGCCCGCGGCCTGGGGTTGGGCAAGGCCGACGCGCTGCGCTACATCGAGGAAGTGCCCGACGATGAAGACGCGGGCTAGCCGAATTCGAGCAGCGTGAAGATCGGCCGCAGCGGGGCGAGAAAACGCTTGCGGTACATGATCGACAGGGCGGCGTTGAACACCCGGCCCCGTCCCGGGGGCAGGCGCAGATCGCGGACCGCGCGGATACCCGGCACGGTGTTGGCCAGGTCGGCCGCCTGCTTGCGCGACAGCCTGAACTGCACCGGCGGGCTCTTGTAGGTCCGCGAGGTTCGTATTCCGGAGCGCTTCACCTTCGCAATCCAGGCCGGGGGCAGGTCGAAGAGCATCTGACCGCCGGGGAAAGCCTTGGCGCACTGGGTGATCAATCCAAGCGCCTGCTCGGGCTGCAGATACATCAGCAGCCCCTCGGCGGTGATGAACACCCCGGCGGAGGGGTCTACCAATTTCATCCAGCTGTAGTCCAGTGCGGACTGGGCACAGTTGCGCACCCGCGGCGAGCTGGGGAGCAGCCGGTTGCGGAGATCGATGACTTCTGGCAGATCGACTGTCAGCCAACGGAATTGGCCGTCGGGTCGGGCCGCTTGTAACCGCCAGAAGCTCGTCTGCAGGCCGTCGGCGAGTGCCACCACGGTAGCGGTCGGGTGTTGATCCAGATAGGCCAGTGCCTGGGCGTCGTAGGCCCGTGCGCGCAGCGCGGTGTCCTGGCGTGGCCGACCGAACTTTGCGAAGTCGAACGCAATGGAGTCGACCACCGCGATGGCCAGCGGATCGTCCAGGACGGGATTTGGGCGGCGGGCCTCCTGGGCCCGTGCGTTGAGCGTCAGCAGGGCCGTCTCGGAGAGACCGCCGAGGGCGACGTGCTGTTTCGATGGCTCGTGGCCGCTCACCGCAGCACCTTATCCAGGGTCCGCAGGTTGCGAGTCGTGGTCGACGGCTTGTAGCGCGGCTTGCCCATCGTCTTGCCGATCGTGCTGTCCAGGGTGGCGCCCTTGGGCACCTGCCAGTAGACGACGCCGAGGGGATCGGGGCCGCGGCTGATCTTCTCGTCCGCGCCGGCCTTGTGGCTCAGCGCGGCGAGTTCGTCGAGCACCGCGGCGTCGGCGACGAACGTGACGTAGGACTGATACCCGTCGACCTCGCGCTCGAAGGGGTAGGCGTCGACGACGGCGTGCACCGTGTCGATGTCGTAGACCAGCACCCACGCGTCGTACCCGAATCTCTCGCGCAGGGCGGTCTCGGCATTCTTCCGCACCGCGGCGACGGTGCCGGCGGACTCCAGCAGCACGTTGCCGCTGGCCAGGATCGTGCGCACGTTGTCGAATCCCGCGTCGGTCAGCGCGGCCGCGACATCGGCCATCTTGAGATTGACGCCGCCGACGTTGACCCCGCGCAGGAAGGCCGCGTACTTGGTCATGCTCCGATTCCATCAGGTGGGGTTCTCGACGCGGACGGGCGGTGCCCCGCCGGGCGCGCGACGTAGGCTTTCGGCATGGGACGCCAAGTCTTCGACGACAAACTGTTGGCCGTGATCAGTGGGAACTCCCTCGGGGTATTGGCCACGATCAAGCGCGACGGGCGCCCACAGCTGTCCAACGTGGGCTACCACTTCGACCCGCGCGAGCTGGCCGTGCGGGTATCGATCGCCGAGCCGCGGGCCAAGACCCGAAACCTGCGCCGCGACCCGCGGGCGTCGCTGCTGGTGGATGCCGACGACGGATGGTCCTACGCCGTGGCGGAGGGCACGGCGGAACTGACGGCCCCGGCGGCCGCGCCCGACGACGACACCGTCGAGGGGCTGGTCGCCTTGTATCGCGACATCGCCGGCGAACATCCGGATTGGGACGAGTTCCGCGAGGCGATGGTCACCGACCGGCGGGTGTTGCTGACGCTGCGGGTCTCGCACGTGTACGGCATGCCGCCGGGTAAGCGGTAAAACGACGAGCCAGGCGCGGGCTGTCCGGGTTAGGCTGCCGTCATGGCTGAATCGGACGCGCGGCAAGAGGACGACACCAAGCGCAAGTTCCGCGAAGCGCTCGACCGCAAGAAGGCCAAGTCGGCGGGCGGATCCGACCACAAGAACGGCGGCGACAAGCAGCCGCGCGCGCACGGCCCGGTCGAGAGCCGCCGGGAATTCCGCCGCAAGAGCGGATAGTGTTTCGTAATCCGTTGCGCCGCAACCCGATTTAGGGCCGACCTACAGGAAAGCCCGATTGCCGTATCTGTCGAGCGAGACGAGCTCTCCGACCGGCCGGCGCGTCGTGGGACCGTATTTGCCGATCGGCCAGCCCAGCGGGATCACCGCACACGGAGTGACGTTCCACGGCAGCCCCAGGGCTCGCCTCGCCAGCAGCTTGTTCCACAGCGGCAGGGTGATCAATGCCGCGCCCAGCCCGGCCGCACGCGCCGCCAGCAACAGGTTCTGCACCGCCGGAAAAATGGAACCGTAGGCGCTGCTCGTCGCCGCCGACGGCCAGGGTGGGATAACACCCTTGAGGCATGCCACGACGACGACGGGAATGTCGTCGAAGTGGTCCGCCTGCCATCTGGCGGCCTTCAGTACCCGGAGCATCTTGTCGTCGCCGCGGCGCTCGAGCACGCGTTTGCCGATCGCGCTGTACACGTTGAAGGCGCGGCGATTCAATTGGCCGAGTTGCGCGACGACTTTGCGGTCCTTGACGACGATGAACTCCCAATTCTGCGCGTTCGAACCGGTGGGCGCCTTCATCGCGAGTTCGAGGAGGTGTAGCACCAGCGCGTCGTCGACGGGGTCGCTCTTGATCCGGCGGATAGCACGCTGGGTGCGCATGGCCTCTTCGAGCGGCATGGTCAAGGGCTCCGGATGCGTCATGCCACGATTCCAACACAGGCCGGCGGGGATCCTTCGGGTGACTGCTCAGTCGACCACTGGCTGCCAGCTTCGACGATGTTCTGTGCGGCTTCGCGCTCAGCGCGTAAGCGGACATTTAGAGTCAGCGACGTGACCCTCGCTCGTCCCGAAACCCGCCACGTCGAGGTGAACGGGGTGCGCATCGGCTACCAGACCTACGGCTCGGGAAAGCGAACGCTCATTGGAGTTCCCGGGTTCGCGCAGAACATCGACGTGATATGGGAAAACCCGCGGTCCGCGGCCTTCTTCGAACGGCTCGGATCCTTCTGCCGCGTCCTTACGTTCGACAAGCGAGGCACAGGCACGTCGGATCGCAATATTCCGCCGCCGTCACTTGACGCGCGAGTTCAGGACCTCGTTGCGGTCGCGCAGGCAGAAGGCGTAGATCGAGCCGTCATCGCCGGAGTCTCGGAGGGCGGCACGATGGCGGCATTCTTTGCCGCAACGTATCCGGAGCGAACGGAGGGTTTGATTCTCAGCGGCACCTTTGCGAGCTGGGTGCGTCGTGAGGATCATCCTTGGGCACCTACCCTGCGGCAGCAGCTGCGAAGACTCCGGCTCGCGTCATGGATCTGGGGCACGGGCGACTTCGCGGTCAGGCTTGCCGCCCCGTCCATGGCCGGCCAGCCGGGCTTCCGGCGTTGGGCGGCTCGATATGAACGTGAGTCCATATCTCGCTCATAGGTCGTTCCGTTCGGGCGGATTAACACGCAACTTGACATCCGCCACGTGCTGTCTTCCATCTACGCGCCCACCCTCGTAATGCATGCCCGCCGGGATCGTGTGGTCCCGTTCCGCAGCGGCCGCTATCTGGCCGACCACATTGTGGGTGCACGATTCTTGGAACTGCCTACCAGCGACCATGCACCCTGGTTCGGCGCCCAGGATGTCTACCTCGACGCGATAGAGGAATTCCTTACCGGCACGAGTCCGAATGCCGATCACTCAAGGAAGCTTGCAACGGTTCTCTTCACCGACATTGTCGACTCGACCGTGAACGCCGAAAGAGTTGGTGACGCGGCATGGCGCGACCTCTTGGACCGCCACGACGACCTAAGCCGGATAGAGATCGGCATCTGCGGAGGCCGCTGGGTGAAGAGCACGGGCGATGGACTGCTGGCAACGTTCGACAGCCCGAGCCGCGCGGTCCGGTGCGCATGGGCGCTAACCGATCGCATCCGAACCGAGCTCGGCATCGAGATACGCGCCGGGCTGCACACCGGCGAGATCGAGACACGCGGCGATGACGTCGCAGGATTGACCGTGCATCAGGCCGCGCGGGTTCAGGGTGTGGCCGAAGGCTCGGAGGTGGTCGTTTCTTCCTCCGTCAGAAGCCTTCTCGCCGCTTCCGGAATCACGCTCGAGGCACGCGGTACGCACACGCTGAAGGGCATCTCCGCGCCGTGTGAGCTTTACCGCGTCGTCGACGTCACGGCGTAATCGCCTGAAACGGCCTGCCGCAGCGCAGTCTAGACTGACCTGCGTGCCGAGGTTGAAGCTCGCCCAGGATCCCGCCGCCGACGCGTTGCTGGATGACGACCCGTTCGCATTGCTGGTCGGCATGCTGCTGGATCAGCAGGTGCCGTTCGAGACCGCTTTCGCCGGGCCGAAGAAGATCGCGGATCGGATGGGCGGCCTGGATGCCGAGGAGATCGCCGTCTGCGACCCGGACAAGTTCGCCGCGCTGTGCGCGGAAAGGCCTGCGATACACCGCTTTCCGGGGTCCATGGCCAAGCGGATCCAGGCCCTGGCTCAGATCATCGTGGACCGCTACGGCGGCGACGCGGCCGGGTTGTGGACCGCCGGCGACCCCGACGGCAAGGAGCTGCTGCGGCGGCTCAAGGGCCTACCCGGTTTCGGTGAGCAGAAGGCGAAGATCTTCCTGGCGTTGCTGGGCAAGCAGTACGGCGTGACGCCGACGGGGTGGCGGGCGGCGGCCGGCGACTTCGGCAAGCCCGGCACCTACCTATCCGTCGCCGATATCGTCGACGCCCGTTCGCTTGGACAGGTGCGATCCCACAAGAAGCAGATGAAGGCAGCAGCGAAGGGAAAGGCGGCAACGTGAAGACACACCTGACGTGCCCGTGCGGCGAAGCCATCGTCGGCAAGGACGAGGACGAGTTGGTCGAACTGACCCAGGCCCACCTTGCCAGCGCTCATCCGGGCCTGGAGTACGACCGCGACGCCATCCTGTTCATGGCCTACTGACGCGCCCACCCTCGGCGCGAGCGTGCGTGTTCGCCCGATGACAGCCGCGCCGGGCGTACAACTGCGCACGTTCGCGCCAGACGGCGCCGGAAAGCGGTGCTACGGCACCACCGTCGAGCCGATGGTGGGCATGAACTGACACTGCTTTTCCTTGGTGGTGACCTGCCCGAAGATCGTCGACATGATGCTGCCCGACCCGGTGTCGGCGATCGCGGTCAGCGTGGTCGGACCGTCCGGGTTGATGTCGGTGCGCGGCTTGAGGGTGACGCTCCCCGACTTGCCCGTGGTCAGGTTCACCCACGTGACGTTCAACGGCAGCTTCTGCACCTCGGCGGGTCCGGGGGTGCCGACGGCCGTGAACACGTAGGCGGTCTGGCCCGGCCCGGGACCCGGCAGCGGAATCTTGGCCGGCCCCGCCACCGACAGCGCAGTCGCGATCGCGTTGCTGCCGTCCGCAAGGCAATTGGTGCCGATCGACGGATACATGAAGTCCTGCGTGGGCGGGGCGTCAGGGCCGAAACCCGGTGCCGCCGCGGCGGCGGCCGGCGCGGGTTCCGGCGCCGGGGCCGCGGCGGGTTCCGGTGTCGGCGCTGGAGCGGCCTCCGGCGCCGGAGGCGTCGGCGCGGGCGCCGCCACCGGCGCGGGCCCCGCCGCGTGCGCGGGATCGATGCCCGTCGGCAGGTGCGCCTGCACACCCGGCACCAGGCCTTCCGGTGGCACGTGCGGCACCGGTCCGGTCTCGGGCGGGGTGACGCCGTTGGGTGCCGCGGCCGGCGCGCCGGGAAGCGGTGCGCCGGGCTCCTGGACGAATTGGTTCACCGACGCGGCCACGTTCTTGGATTCGGTCGGTGCGGTCGGGTTGTGGGTGAATGCCTGGGCGGCGGCCATGAGCAGCTGCGTCGCTTGCCCGGGGTTGCTCGCCGCCTGCTGGATTATCGGGCTCAGCTGCGATAGCGCCGGCAGGCCCGGCAGCTGCTGAGCGGAGTTCGATTGCGGTGTCGGCAGTGGCGCCGCCGGGTCGGCGGCCGCGCTCGGGCAGAGCCCGAACGCGGCCGCCGATGCCGTGACGACAGCGGCCAAACCTTTGGACAGGTTCCAAGTGCTTGCCACGATGTTCTCCAGTCCTAGTTGGGCTAGCTGTCTATTTCGCGGCTCAGGGCAGGGCCGAAAGCAGCGACGGCGCGGTCAGCGGAGCGGGCGCCGCGGGTGCGGGCGCGGCCGGCGCGGCCGGTGCACCCGGGACGCCGCCGTTGGCTAGCGCCTGCAGATCCGTCGGGAGCGAGATCTGCGGTGGCACATTCAGCGGCAGGCCGGGCAGCGCCGGCATGTTCACCCTCGCCGCCGGAGCCGCCGGCACGGCCGGAGCCGCCGGAGTGGCGGGCACGCCCGGGATCGAAACGGGCAGGCCCGGAACCGTCGGGGCCGCCGGCGCGGCGGGGGCCACCGGCGCCGTTTGTGCCAGTCCGGGAATCGAGCTCAGCCCGGGGATCGCGGAGCTGGCCGCGGGAGCCGCGGGCGCCGCCGCGGCCGGGGTCAGTCCCGGAAAGGTGATGCCGGGAGCCGCCGGCGCGGCCGGCGGGGTCGCCCCGAGGGCGGTCGCGAGGTTTTGCAGAATCTGCGGCGCGTTGGCCGCGGAAGCGATCAGCTGCTGCGGAATGTTCTGCACGTCCGGAGCCGGCACGGGGTCGGCATGGGCGATACCGCCCGTCAGTAGCGCGGCGGACGAACCGACCACGACGGCGGTGGCCCGCAAGTAGGTCCAAATGGTTGGCATGATTCTCCCTGGTGTTCGACGACAAGGTCCCGGCCCGAAGGTACTTTGATGCTGGTGTGACTCAAGTGACACGTGTGGCATTTATTTGATCGTTACGGATCCGAGTGACGGCGGTGATGCGGCGCCGGTCGACAAGGCCGCGATCGCTAAAGTCGGGCAGATAGACCCCACCATCGACACCACGGCCGCCCCGGCGGCGCCCGCCACCCGGCGGCTGGCGAGCCTGCTCGGCGCGGCCGCGCCGGCGCTGCTCGTCGTCAGCGTCGCCGCGCGCCTCGCCTGGACATACCTGACGCCCCACGGCGCAAACTTCGTCGACCTGCACGTCTACCTGGGCGGCGCGGCCGCCATCGACCACCCCGGCACCCTGTACAGCTACACCTACGCCGATCAGACGCCGGACTTCCCGCTGCCGTTCACCTATCCGCCGTTCGCGGCCGTCGTCTTCTACCCGCTGCACCTGTTGCCGTTCGGCGTGGTCGCCTTCCTGTGGCAGGTCGCGACCATCGCGGCGCTCTACGGCGCGGTTCGGATCAGCCAGCGGCTGATGGGGGCGAGCGCCGATCCCGGCGGCACCAGCCGCCGCGCGGCGATGGCATGGACGGCGATCACCATCTGGATCGAGCCGCTGCGCAGCACCTTCGACTACGGGCAGATCAACGTGCTGCTGATGGTCGCGGTGCTGTGGGCCGCCTACACCGCGCGGGGGTGGCTGGCGGGCCTACTGGTCGGCGTGGCGGCCGGGATCAAGCTGACGCCGGCGATCGCCGGCGTCTACCTGCTAGGCGTCCGGCGCTTCGGCGCCGCCGTGACGTCGGCGGTCGTGTTCCTTGCCACCGTCGGGATATCGCTGCTCGTCGTCGGCGATCAGGCCCGCTACTACTTCACCGACCTGCTCGGCGACGCGCATCGGGTGGGGCCGATCGCCACGTCGTTCAATCAATCCTGGCGCGGCGGCATCTCCCGGATCCTGGGCCACGACGCCGGCTTCGGTCCGCTGGTCCTGGCCGCCATTGCCGTCACGGCGGTCCTGGCCGTCCTGGCGTGGCGGGCGCTGGATCCCTCCGACCGGCTGGGCAAGTTGCTGGTGGTCGAGCTGTTCGGACTGCTGCTCTCGCCGATCTCGTGGAGCCATCACTGGGTGTGGCTGGTGCCGCTGATGATCTGGGCCATTCACGGGCCGCTACACCGGAGCGCCGGCGCGCCCTTCGTCGGCTGGGGCTGGCTGGCGCTCACCATCATCGGCGTGCCCTGGCTGCTGAGCTTCGCGCAGCCGACCATCTGGCAAATCGGCCGCCCGTGGTACCTGGCCTGGGCCGGGCTGGTCTATATCGTGGCCGCGATGGCGACCCTGGTTTGGGTCGCCGCCGCCGGTAGGCGAACCGCCGCGCCCGACGGGCCGGTCAGTCCGCGATGATGCGGTCGATGTCGCGCGCCATCTCGATGTCGTTCTTGGTGATGCCACC
This sequence comes from Mycobacterium sp. NGS26, assembly GCF_059813025.1. Taxonomy (NCBI): domain Bacteria; kingdom Bacillati; phylum Actinomycetota; class Actinomycetes; order Mycobacteriales; family Mycobacteriaceae; genus Mycobacterium; species Mycobacterium sp. NGS26. The sequence continues at coordinate 198,830 of NZ_JCALDU010000001.1, read as the reverse complement.
CTCCGAGTGCGTCACCAGCGCGAAAGTCACTGTCCGCCAACGGATATCGATATCCGGGTGATGATCCTTGCGTTCAGCGTGTTCGGCCACCCGACGCACCGCGTCGATGCCGGCCAAAAAGCTCGGAAACTTTATCGACCGGCGCAGGGCGCCCTCGGCGCGCTCCCAGCCGTCGAGGTCGGGCAGTGCGGCGTCCACTTGTTCATCCGTTAACACAGCCATACCCCGAACATACTCTGGGCACCGGGAACGCCGGCCCGCTCCGAACCGTCAAAAGCATGAACCGCCTATGTGATCGGCCAATCGCGTTGCACACCAAGTAAGGACGCGAAATCGTGGTGGCTACAGGTGCATACGGGGAGTACCGTCTCAACACAAGGGAAGAGGACGACATGCTGACTGGTAACCGCCACGCGATCGCGAAGCTTCTGGTCAGCGCCGCCATTGCTCTCGGCTCCTGCGTCGCCGGCGCAGCGCCCGCCGGCGCCGACGTGAAGCCGGCCAGCCCCGACCCGAACCCATTTGCCGCCCTCAGCTGCGGCTCCCCGCAGGCGGCTCCGCCCATCACGATGACGGGACAACTGGAGCAGGGGATCTTGGCGGGTCTCGCCGCCAACCCGGGCAAGCACAACCTCAGCTAGCCAGCCGTCGGCGCGGAGACGGTATACCGTCACTGGCCATGCCGACCCAGATCGTCGTCGCCGGGGCCGTCATCGCCGGTTCGACCCTCCTGGTGGCCCAGCGCGTCCGGCCGCCGGAGCTGGCTGGCCGCTGGGAGCTGCCCGGCGGCAAGGTCGCACCCGGCGAGACCGAGCGGGCCGCGCTGGCCCGTGAGCTGGCCGAGGAGCTGGGCCTCGACGCCCGCGACGTCGCGGTCGGCGACCGCCTTGGCGACGACATTCGGTTGGACGGCGCGACGACGCTGCGGGCGTACCGCGTGCGGCTGATTCGCGGCGAACCGCACCCGCGTGACCATCGGGCGCTGCGCTGGGTGACGGCGGCCGAACTGCACGACGTCGACTGGGTGCCGGCCGACCGCGGCTGGCTGGCGGACCTAACTCGAGCGCTCTGAGCAGCTCCGGACAAAGTCCACAGTTTTTCACCAGGGAACGTACAGCGCCATTGCAGCTGACACGCGTGAAACTGGAAGCTAACAACCCAAAACAGACCCTAACCTCGATTTGCATGCCGGTAGCGATCGCGATGGTTGTCCCGACGGCGTGGGCCCCGTTTCCACGCCGTGGTCCGGCATACGCGAATACAGAACCCCCACGTTGATGGCACCAATTGTTACTCACAGGCTCCGCGTGGATGGTGTGGTAGGACTGTCATCCGGCACCTACCGTGATGGGCGATCCGTGAGGCTCGACCGCTGCCCGGGGCGGGCCGCCGGCGCGGCCCGGAACACAAAGCAAGGGGCTCGAACCCGTTCGAACCCGGCAGCGAGGCGCGACGCCGTTTTGAGTAGGGGGTTTACCGTTTGACCGTCACACCTCACATTGGTGGACCGCTCGAGGAGCTGTTGGAGCGCAGTGGGCGCTTCTTCACCCCCGGCGAGTTCTCGGCCGACCTGCGCACCGTCACCCGGCAGGGCGGCCGCGAGGGCGACGTGTTCTACCGCGACCGGTGGAGCCACGACAAGGTCGTCCGCTCCACCCACGGGGTCAACTGCACCGGGTCGTGCTCGTGGAAGATCTACGTCAAGGACGGGATCATCACCTGGGAAACCCAGCAGACCGACTACCCGTCGGTGGGGCCGGACCGGCCCGAATACGAGCCGCGCGGCTGCCCCCGGGGCGCGTCGTTCTCCTGGTACAGCTACTCGCCCACCCGGGTGCGCTACCCGTATGCCCGGGGCGTGCTGGTCGAGATGTTCCGCGAGGCCAAGGCTCGCCTGGGTGACCCCGTGCTCGCGTGGGCCGACATCCAGGCCGACCCCGAGCGCCGCCGGCGCTACCAGCAGGCACGCGGCAAGGGCGGGCTGGTCCGGGTGACCTGGGCCGAGGCCACCGAGATGATCGCTGCGGCCCATGTGCACACCATCAAGACGTACGGCCCGGACCGGGTCGCCGGCTTCACGCCGATCCCGGCGATGTCGATGGTCAGCCACGCCGCGGGCTCGCGGTTCGTAACGCTCCTCGGCGGGGTGATGACGTCGTTCTACGACTGGTACGCCGACCTGCCGGTGGCCTCGCCGCAGGTGTTCGGCGACCAGACCGACGTGCCCGAATCCGGGGACTGGTGGGACGCGTCGTATCTGATGATGTGGGGCTCGAACGTCCCGATCACCCGGACCCCCGACGCGCACTGGATGGCCGAGGCCCGCTACCGCGGCACCAAAGTCGTTGTGGTGAGCCCGGATTACGCCGACAACACCAAGTTCGCCGACGAGTGGATGCGGTGTGCCGCCGGTACCGACGCCGCGCTGGCGATGGCGATGGGACACGTGATCCTTTCGGAATGCTATGTGCGCCAGCAGGTTCCGTTCTTCATCGACTATGTTCGCCGCTATACCGACCTGCCGTTTTTGATCAAGCTGGAAAACCGCGGCGACTCGCTGGTGCCCGGGAAGTTCCTGACCGCGGCCGACATCGGCGAGGAGGTCGACAACGCGGCGTTCAAACCCGCCCTGGTGGACGAGGTCACCGACGCGGTCATCGTGCCGCACGGCTCGCTGGGATTCCGGTTCGGTGAGGACGGCGTGGGGAAATGGAACCTCGACCTGGGGCCGGTGGTGCCGGCGCTCAGCATGCAGGGAGCGGGTGACGCGGAACTGGTCACCCTGCCCAGCTTCGACACCATCGACGGCCACGGGGAGACCGTGCGACGCGGCGTGCCGGTGCGCCGGGTCGGCAAGCACCTGGTGTGCACGGTGTTCGACCTGATGCTGGCCCACTACGCGGTGCGGCGCGACGGGCTACCGGGCGAATGGCCCACCGGTTACGACGACCCCAGCCAGCAGAACACCCCGGCCTGGCAGGAACCGATCACCGGCGTGCCGGCCGCGCAGGCAATCCGCGTCGCCAAGGAATTCGCCCGCAACGCCGAGGAATCCGGCGGCCGGTCCATGGTGATCATGGGTGGCGGCATCTGCCACTGGTTCCACAGCGACGTCATGTACCGCTCGGTGCTCGCGCTGCTGATGCTCACCGGGTCGATGGGACGCAACGGCGGCGGCTGGGCCCACTACGTCGGGCAGGAGAAGGTGCGCCCGCTGACCGGCTGGCAGACCATGGCGAACGCCTCCGACTGGTCGCGGCCACCGCGCCAGGTGCCCGGAACCTCGTACTGGTATGTCCACACCGACCAGTGGCGCTACGACTCCTACGGGGCCGCCAAGCTGGCCAGCCCGTTGGGCCGGGGCAGGTTCGACGGCAGGCACACGATCGACGTGATGGCGTCCGCGACGGCGATGGGCTGGAGCCCGTTCTATCCGCAGTTCGACCGGTCCAGTCTCGACGTCGCGGACGAGGCGGCGCAGGCCGGGCGCGACGTCGCCGAGTACGTCAGCGAGCAGCTCGCCGAACGCAAGCTGAAGCTGGCGATCACCGATCCCGACGATCCCGCGAACTGGCCGCGGGTGCTCAGCGTCTGGCGGTCCAACCTGATCGGCTCGTCGGGCAAGGGCGGCGAGTTCTTCCTTAAGCATCTGCTGGGCACGGATTCCAACATCCAGGCCGAGCCCAAGGCCGCCGGCGTACTGCCCACCGATGTGGCCCGCGACGGCGAGATTCCCGAGGGGAAGCTCGATTTGATGATGTCGATCGACTTCCGGATGACGTCGACGACCCTGGTGTCCGACGTGGTGTTGCCCGCGGCGACGTGGTACGAGAAGAACGACCTGTCCAGCACCGACATGCACCCCTACGTGCACGCGTTCAGCCCCGCGATCGACCCGCCGTGGGAAACCCGTTCGGACTTCGAGGCATTCGGCGCGATCGCCCGCGTTTTCAGCGGCATGGCCCGGCAGCATCTCGGCACGCGCAACGACGTCGTGCTGACCGCGCTGCAGCATGACACGCCGGATGCGATGGCGTATCCCGATGGCACCGAACGCGATTGGCTACACAGCGACGACGTGCCGGTGCCGGGCAAGACGATGAGCAAGCTCACCGTCGTCGAGCGGGACTACACCGCGATCTACGACAAGTGGGTGACGCTGGGACCGCTCGTCGACCAATTCGGCATGACGGTCAAGGGTGTGACCGTCCATCCGTTCCGCGAGATCGGCGAGCTGGCCGCGAAGTTCGGCGTGATGAATTCCGGTGCGGCGGCGGGTCGTCCGGCGATCACCACCGCCGCGCGAATGGCCGACGTCATCCTCACGCTGTCGGGGACGTGCAACGGCCGGCTGGCCGTCGAGGGTTTCCTCGAGCTGGAGAAGCGCACCGGGCAGCGGCTGGCGCACCTGGCCGAGGGCAGCGAGGAAAGGCGAATCACCTACGCCGACACCCAGGCCCGCCCGGTCCCGGTGATCACCAGCCCGGAGTGGTCCGGCAGCGAGACGGGCGGGCGCCGCTACGCGCCGTTCACGATCAACATCGAACACCTCAAGCCGTTCCACACCCTGACCGGGCGGATGCATTTCTACCTCGCCCACGACTGGGTCGAGGAGCTCGGCGAACACCTGCCCGTGTACCGGCCGCCGCTGGACATGGCGCGGCTGTTCGACCAGCCCGAGCTGGGCCCGACCGACGACGGAATCGGGCTCACCGTGCGCTATTTGACGCCGCACTCGAAGTGGTCGTTCCACTCGACCTACCAGGACAACCTGTACATGCTGTCGCTGTCGCGTGGCGGCCCGACGATGTGGATGAGCCCCGGCGACGCGGCGAAAATCAAAGTGCGCGACAACGATTGGGTCGAGGCGATCAACGCCAACGGCATCTATGTGTGCCGGGCGATCGTCTCGCACCGGATGCCCGACGGGGTGGTGTTCGTCTACCACGTGCAGGAACGCACGGTGGACACGCCACGCACCGAGACCAACAACAAGCGCGGCGGCAACCACAACGCGCTGACTCGCGTGCGGATCAAGCCCAGCCACCTGGCCGGCGGCTACGGTCAGCACGCCTTCGCCTTCAACTACCTGGGTCCCACCGGCAACCAGCGCGACGAGGTGACCGTGGTGCGCCGCCGCAGCCAAGAGGTGCACTACTGATGAAAGTCATGGCGCAGATGGCGATGGTGATGAACCTCGACAAATGCATCGGCTGCCACACCTGCTCGGTGACCTGCAAGCAGGCGTGGACCAACCGCTCAGGCACCGAGTACGTGTGGTTCAACAACGTCGAAACCCGCCCCGGCGTCGGCTATCCGCGCACCTACGAGGACCAGGACCGCTGGCGCGGCGGCTGGATACGCGACAAGAAGGGCCGGTTGCGGCTGCGCGACGGCGGCCGAATTCACAAGCTGCTGCGCATCTTCGCCAACCCCAAGCTGCCCACCATCGACGACTACTACGAGCCGTGGACCTACGACTACGAGAACCTGACCCAGGCCCCGGCCGGTGACACGTTCCCCACCGCCGCGCCGCGAAGCCAGATCACCGGCGAGCGCATGAAGGTGTCCTGGGGATCGAATTGGGACGACAACCTTGCGGGCTCGCCGGAGATCGTGCCCAACGACCCGGTTTTGAAGAAGGTCAGCGAAGAGGTCAAGCTCAAGCTCGAAGAGACCTTCATGTTCTACCTGCCGCGGATCTGCGAGCACTGCCTGAACCCGTCGTGCGTGGCGTCGTGCCCGTCGGGCGCGATGTACAAGCGCACCGAGGACGGCATCGTGCTCGTCGATCAGGACCGCTGCCGCGGCTGGCGGATGTGCGTGTCCGGATGTCCTTACAAGAAGGTGTATTTCAACCACAAGACCGGCAAGGCCGAGAAGTGCACCCTGTGCTATCCGCGCATCGAGGTCGGGCTGCCGACGGTGTGCTCGGAAACCTGCGTGGGGCGCCTGCGCTATCTGGGGCTGGTGCTCTACGACGTGGACCGGGTGCTCGAGGCGGCGTCGGTGGAAAAGGACACCGACCTGTACGAGGCGCAGCGCCAGATCCTGTTGGACCCCAACGATCCCGGGGTGATCGCCGCGGCGCGGGCCGAGGGCATCTCGACCGAGTGGATCGAGGCCGCGCAGCGGTCACCGGTGTACGCGCTGATCAACACCTACCGGGTGGCGCTGCCCCTGCATCCGGAATACCGGACCATGCCGATGGTTTGGTACATCCCGCCGCTGTCGCCGGTGGTCGACGCGGTCAGCCACGACGGCCACGACGGGGAGGACCTGGGCAATCTGTTCGGCGCCCTGGAGGCGCTGCGCATTCCCATCCAATACCTGGCCGAGCTGTTCACCGCGGGCGATTCCGAAGTGGTTGCGGGCGTGCTGAAGCGGTTGGCCGCGATGCGCTCCTACATGCGCGACATCAACCTGGGCCGCGAAACGCAACCGCACATCCCCGAGGCCGTCGGGATGACCGAGGAACAGATCTACAACATGTACCGGCTGCTCGCCATCGCCAAATACGAAGAGCGCTATGTGATTCCGACGTCGTATGTGGCGGACGTGCCCGCCGCGGCCGCGACGGCCGACGAGATGGGGTGCTCGTTGTCGTTCGAGGGCGGACCGGGCATGTACGAATCCGGCCCGTTCGGGGAGGGCAGCGGCGCCCCGGTGCCGGTCGCCGTGGAAACCTTCCACGCGCTGCAGCAGCGCCAGATGGGCGAGGCCGGCGGGGACGGGGGCGCGGCGGCGCGCGGCGGCGGGGGCCGCTCCAGGATCAACCTGCTCAACTGGGACGGCAACGGCGTGCCCGCGGGCCTGTTCCCGGATTCGCACCGGCAGGACTCGGTGTAGCGATGAGATTGCCCGGCATGTTGTCCGGCACCCGGGAGCGCGCGGCGTCCCGGGAGCTGCAGGACCGGCTGGTGTGGCAGGCCGCGTCGCTGCTGCTGGCCTATCCCGACGAGGGGCAGCCCGAACGGCTGGACACCGTCGAGGCGCTGCTGCGACACGTCGACGGGCCCGCGGCGCCACTGCTCGAACAAACGCTCACCGCGCTGCGTGCCCGCGATTTGATGACCGCCGCGGCCGACTACGTCGAGACCTTCGACATGCGGCGCCGCGCCACGATGTACCTGACGTACTGGACCGCCGGGGATACCCGCAACCGCGGCAGGGAGATGCTGGCCTTTGCCACCGCCTACCGCGACGCCGGGGTCGAGCCGCCGCGCAAGGAGGCGCCGGATCACCTGCCCGTGGTGCTGGAGTTCGCCGCGACCGTCGACCCCGGGGCGGGCCGGCGGCTGCTGATCGCGCACCGGGTCCCGATCGACGTATTGCACGGGGCGCTGATCGACGCCGAGTCGCCCTACCGGCACGCCGTGGCGGCGGTGTGCGAAACGCTGCCCGCCGCAACCGATCAGGACGCGCGCCGCGCGGAACGGCTGGCGAAGGCCGGTCCCCCCGCGGAAGCCGTTGGGCTGCAACCGTTTACCCTGACCGTCCCGCCGAAGCGCACCGAAAGAGGCTGACTTTGGTCCACATGAAACTGCTCGAGATCTTCTGGGACGACGTGCCCTACGTCGTGCTGTCGATCGCGGCGGTCGGCACCTGGTGGCGGTATCGCTACGACAAGTTCGGTTGGACCACCCGCTCGTCGCAGCTCTACGAGTCGAAGCTGCTGTCGATCGGCAGCCCGCTGTTCCACTTCGGCAGCCTGGCGGTCATCATGGGCCACGTCATGGGGCTGTTCATCCCGGAATCCTGGACGCGCGCGGCCGGGATGAGCGATCACATCTATCACCTGCAGGCGCTGCTGCTCGGCGTGCCCGCCGGGTTCGCCACCCTGCTCGGCATCGGGTTGCTGATCTACCGGCGGCGCAAGAACGCGCCGGTCTACCTGGCCACTAGCCGCAACGACAAGCTGATGTACGTGGTGCTGGGGTGCGCGCTGGTGGCGGGCATGTGCTGCACCCTCGCCGGCGCCACCCACTTCGGCGAGCTGCACGACTACCGGCAGAAGGTGTCCGTCTGGTTCCGGTCGATCTGGATCCTCGACCCGCGCGGGGACCTGATGGCGCACGCGGCGTTCTACTACCAGATTCACGTGTTCATCGCGCTCGCGTTGTTCGCCCTGTGGCCCTTCACCCGCCTGGTGCACGCCTTCAGCGCGCCGATCGCCTACCTGTTCCGGCCCTACATCGTGTACCGCAGCCGGGAAGTGGCCGACAAACCGGAACTGGTCGGCTCGGTGCCGCGCCGCCGCGGCTGGTGACGCCGCTGGGCCGGTTCGCTATCTGACGCCCCCGCTGCCAGAATCACCGACGTGCCATTCCGCAATGTCGCCATCGTCGCCCATGTCGACCACGGCAAGACCACGCTGGTCGACGCGATGCTGCGGCAGTCCGGCGCGCTGCACGAGCGCGGCGAGGTACAGGAACGCGTGATGGACACCGGCGACCTGGAGCGGGAGAAGGGCATCACCATCCTGGCCAAGAACACCGCCGTGCACCGTCACGACCCGGACGGGACCGTGACGGTGATCAACGTGATCGACACCCCGGGGCACGCCGATTTCGGCGGCGAGGTGGAGCGCGGCCTGTCCATGGTGGACGGGGTGCTGTTGCTGGTCGACGCGTCCGAGGGCCCGCTGCCGCAAACGCGGTTCGTGCTGCGCAAGGCGCTGGCCGCCCACCTTCCGGTGATCCTCGTCGTCAACAAGACCGACCGGCCCGACGCCCGCATCGACGAGGTCGTCGAGGCCAGCCACGACCTGTTGCTCGACGTCGCGTCGGACCTGGACGACGAGGCGGCCGCGGCCGCCGAGCACGCCCTGGGCCTGCCCACTCTGTACGCGTCCGGGCGGGCCGGGGTGGCCAGCACCACGCGGCCGCCGGACGGCCAGGTTCCCGACGGGACCAACCTGGACCCGCTGTTCGCGGTGCTGGAAAAGCATGTGCCGCCGCCGAAGGGCGACCCGGACGCGCCGCTGCAGGCGCTGGTCACCAACCTCGACGCGTCGAGCTTTCTGGGCCGGCTGGCGCTGATCCGCATCTACAACGGGCGCATCCGCAAGGGCCAGCAGGTCGCGTGGATCCGCGAGGGGGGCACCGCCACGGCCAAGATCACCGAGCTGCTGGCCACCGAGGGGGTGGAACGCAGCCCCACCGACGAGGCCGTCGCCGGCGACATCGTCGCCGTCGCCGGCCTGCCGGAGATCATGATCGGCGACACCCTGGCCGACCTGACGAATCCCGTTGCGCTGCCGCGCATTACCGTCGACGAGCCGGCGATCTCGGTGACCATCGGCACCAACACCTCGCCGCTGGCCGGCAAGGTGGCCGGCCACAAGCTGACCGCGCGGATGGTGCGCAACCGGCTCGACCAAGAACTGGTGGGCAACGTGTCGATTCGCGTCGTCGACATCGGCGTGCCCGACGCGTGGGAGGTGCAGGGCCGCGGCGAGCTGGCGCTGGCCGTGCTCGTCGAACAGATGCGCCGGGAGGGCTTCGAGCTGACCGTGGGCAAGCCGCAGGTGGTCACCAAGACCATCGACGGCAGGCTGCACGAGCCGTTCGAGGCGATGACGGTCGATTGCCCGGAGGAGTACGTCGGGGCGGTCACGCAGTTGATGGCCGCACGCAAGGGCCGCATGGTGGAGATGGCCAACCACACCACCGGCTGGGTCCGCATGGACTTCGTCGTGCCCAGCCGCGGCCTGATCGGCTGGCGCACCGACTTCCTCACCGAGACCCGCGGCACCGGCGTCGGCCACGCCGTGTTCGACGGGTACCGGCCGTGGGCGGGGGAGATCCGGGCCCGGCACACCGGGTCGCTGGTGTCCGACCGGTCCGGCACCATCACGCCGTTCGCGCTGCTGCAGCTCGCCGATCGCGGGCAGTTCTTCGTCGAGCCCGGCCAGGAGACCTACGAGGGCATGGTCGTCGGAATCAACCCGCGCCCAGAGGATCTCGACATCAACGTCACCCGCGAGAAGAAGCTCACCAACATGCGGTCGTCGACGGCCGACGTCATCGAGACGCTGGCCAAGCCGCTCGAGCTCGACCTGGAGCGGGCCATGGAGTTCTGCGCGCCCGACGAATGCGTCGAGGTGACCCCCGAGGTGGTGCGGGTCCGAAAGGTCGAGCTGGACGCCACCGCCCGGGCGCGCAGCCGGGCGCGGGCGAAGGCCAGGGGTTAGGCCGCGCGTGGTCGGGCGCGTTGCTGTGCGGGTGCTCGATACCCTGTTGGGCGTGCCGAGACGACCACGCCGCTTCTTCGTGAGGGTCGGCTCCACGATGGTCGGTGTGGTCTCGGTGATTGGGTTTGCGGTTGCGGCGTGCACGGTCAGCCCCCCGCCGGCGCCGCAAAGCACCGATACGCCCCACAACTCGCCGCCGCCGCCGCAGCGGCCCACCCAGATCATCATGGGCATCGACTCGATCGGGGCCGGGTTCAACCCGCACCTGCTGTCCGACCTGTCCCCGGTGAACGCCGCGATCAGTGCGCTGGTGCTGCCCAGCGCGTTTCGGCCGGTGCCCGATCCCGGGACGCCGACGGGTTCGCGCTGGGAGATGGATCCCACCCTGCTGGTGTCGGCGGAGGTGACCAACCAGAACCCGTTCACGGTCACCTACAAGATCCGGCCCGAGGCGCAGTGGACCGACAACGCCCCGATCGCGGCCGACGACTTCTGGTACCTGTGGCACCAGATGGTCAGCCAGCCGGGGGTGGTCGACCCGGCCGGGTACGACCTCATCACCGGCGTGCAGTCGCTCGAGGGCGGCAAACAGGCGGTGGTGACCTTCGCGCAGCCCTACCCGGCGTGGAAGGAGCTGTTCAGCAACATCCTGCCGGCGCACATCGTCAAGGACGTGCCGGGCGGTTTCGCCGCCGGGCTGGCGCGGGCGCTGCCCGTGACCGGCGGGCAGTTCCGGGTCGAGAACATCGACCCGCAGCGCGACGAGATCCTGATCGCCCGCAACGACCGTTACTGGGGCCCGCCGGCCAAGCCGGCGCTGATCCTGTTCCGCCGCGCCGGGGCCCCGGCGGCGCTGGCCGACTCGGTGCGCAACGGCGACACCCAGGTGGCCCAGGTGCACGGCGGGTCCGCGGCGTTCGCGCAGTTGTCCGCCATTCCCGACGTGCGGACCGCGCGGATCGTGACACCGCGGGTGATGCAGCTGACGCTGCGCGCCAATGTGCCCAAGCTGGCCGACGCGCAGGTCCGCAAGGCGATCCTGGGGCTGCTCGACGTCGACCTGCTCGCCGCCGTCGGCGCCGGCAGCGACAACACCGTCACGCTGGACCAGGCCCAGATCCGGTCGCCCAGCGACCCCGGCTACGAGCCGACGGCGCCGCCCGCGATGACGACGCCGGCGGCGCTGGCGTTGCTGACGGCGTCCGGATACCAGGTCGAGAGCAGCACGTCGGCGTCACCGGTGCCGCCGCCGCCCAGCGCGACGCCGCCTGCGAGCACCGGGCCGCCGGAAGTCATCCGCGGCCGGATCAGCAAGGACGGCCAGCAGCTGTCGCTGGTCATCGGGGTGGCGGCGAATGACGGGACCGCGGTCGCGGTGGCCAACACGGCCGCCGACCAGCTGCGCAACGTCGGCATCGCCGCGACGGTGCTGGCGCTGGACCCGGTGAAGTTGTACCGCGACGCGCTCAACAACAACGAGGTGGACGCGATCGTCGGATGGCACCCGGCGGGCGGGAACCTGGCGACCCTGCTGGCCTCGCGCTACGGCTGCCCCGGGCTGGAGGCGACGGCGGTGCCGACCGCCAACGCTCCGGCTCCCTCACCCGCCGCCCCGCCGCAACCCGCCGGGCCCGGCACCCCCGCCACGACGCCGACGTCGACCCCGCCCAGCCGCCCGCCCGACCCCGGCGCGCTGCTGCAGGCCCCGTCGAACCTCACCGGGATCTGCGATCGCAGCATCCAGTCGAACATCGACGCCGCCCTCAACGGCACCAAGAGCATCAACGACGTGATCACGGCCGTCGAACCGCGGCTGTGGAACATGTCGACCGTGTTGCCGATCCTGCAGGACACGACGATCGTCGCGGCGGGGCCCAGCGTGCAGAACGTCAGCCTGTCCGGCGCGGTCCCGGTCGGCATCGTCGGCGACGCCGGGCAGTGGATCAAAACCGGGCCCTGACAAGGCTTTTCGCCGGTGGGCTGTTAGCCGGCGGGTGCCTGCGTCGCTCGGGGCGGGATCACCGTGTCGACGATCAGCGCGAGCTCTCGCCGATTCGGCGGTTCCCCGGTGAGCAGGAAGTGCTGGTTGATCAGCGCCGGCCCGACGCGCGCGGTCAGCGGCGTGACGGTGGCCGGGTCGATGTCGCCGCAGTCGACGGCGGATCGCAGGATCGCCTCGACGATCTTCAGGCGCGGGGCCACCACGGCGTCGGCGAAGATGGCACGCATCTCGGGTTCGTGCAGGAGCTGCTGGATGATGTCCAGGCCGGGAAAGGCGGTCTTGCCGGCCAGCATGTCGCGGTGGGCGGTGAACATCGCCAGCAGGTTTTCCCTGGGGGAGCGCCCCGAGCGCGGCTCGGGCACCGGCGGCAGCGCGAAGACCAGCGCGGCGTGCACCAGCTCGCACTTGGTGGCCCAGCGGCGGTACAGCGCGGCCTTGCCGGTGTGGGCGCGCGCCGCGATCCCTTCCATCGTCAGCCCGCCGTATCCGACCTCGGTCAGTTCGGCCAGCGTGGCCTCGTAGAGCGCGCGTTCGAGGACCTCGCCCCTGCGGCGGCTTCGGCTGCCGTTCTTCTGTGTGAGCTGCGGCATTTCTCGATAGTAGCCGCACGCGTTCCTATCCACTGCGCTAACGCCGAGGAACGGTCGCCGAATCGGCCCGCGGGTAGGGTGCGTTAATGCCCGAGACCCCGCGGCTGCTGTTCGTTCATGCGCATCCCGACGACGAGAGCCTCAGCAACGGGGCCACCATCGCGCACTACGCCGCCCGCGGCGCGCAGGTCAGCGTGGTCACCTGCACCCTCGGCGAGGAGGGCGAGGTCATCGGCGACCGCTGGGCCCGGCTCGCCGTCGACCACGCGGACCAACTCGGCGGATACCGGGTCGGCGAGCTGACCGCGGCGCTGCGCGCGCTCGGCGTCGCCGGGCCCGTCTACCTCGGCGGTGCGGGCCGCTGGCGCGACTCCGGGATGGCCGGGACCGCGCCACGGCGACAGCAGAGGTTCGTCGACGCCGACGAACGCGAGGCGGTCGGCGCGTTGGTCGCCATCATTCGCGAGCGGCGCCCGCACGTCGTGGCGACCTACGACCCCAACGGCGGATACGGGCATCCCGATCACGTCCACACCCACGCGGTCACCACGGCCGCGGTGGCCGCCGCCGGCACCGGTGACTACCCCGGCGAGCCGTGGACGGTGCCGAAGTTCTACTGGTCGGTCATCGCGGAAAACGCGTTCACGGCGGGCTGGCGGGCGCTGAGCCGCGACGACCTGCTGCCCGGGTGGACGATCCCGCCCGCCGACGAGTTCGACTTCGGCTATCCGGACTCCGACATCGACGCCGTGGTGGAGGCCGGCCCGGGCGCCCTCGCTGCCAAGACCGCGGCGCTCGCCGCGCACGAAACCCAGGTGGTGGTCGGCCCGACCGGCCGGGCCTGCGCCCTGTCGAACAACATGGCGCTGCCGATCCTGGCCGACGAGCATTACGTCCTGGTCGCGGGCACGGCGGGGGATCGCGACGAGCGCGGCTGGGAGACGGATCTGCTCGCGGGACTGGGTCTCAACGGATCCGGCACGCGGTAGGCTGCGACAAGGCAGCCACGGAAGGACTTCGCATGGACCCCGACCTGGACCCTAACCTGCAGCACTGGCAGGACCGGCTGGACAGCCTGCAATGGGTTATCGGCTCCATCCTCTCCAATATCGACAGCGTCCCGACCTGACCGAAACGAAACCGCGCGCCGCGTCCGTCGAAGACAGCGGCACCACAGACCCCGCAATTCGCGTCGTCGTCCTGGCGCTCCTGGCTGTCGACGGGGTGCTGTCCGCCCTGGCCGGGGCACTGCTGCTGCCGATCTATATCGGCACCATCCCGTTTCCCATCAGCGGGTTGATCAGCGGATTGGTCAACGCCGCCCTGGTCTGGGCCGCCGGGCGGTGGACCACGTCGCCGCGGGTGGCCGCGCTGCCGCTGTGGACGTGGCTGCTCACGGTGGCGGCGATCAGCATGGGCGGTCCCGCCGACGACGTCATCCTGGGCGGCAAGGGGCTGATGGCCTACGGGGCTTTGATACTGCTGGTGCTGGGTGTCGTGCCGCCGGTAATGGTGCTGGGGCGGTACGGCCTGCGGCGCTGACGGGCGATGGGGTTTCCCGCCGGGACCGCGGGCGCGGGCCGGGCGCGGCCTGGGGCTACTGTTGTTGGGACGCGCGGATGAAATTCGATCGTGGGGAAGTTACACCAACGTGCCGCTGACTCCGGAGTCCACCGCTTTGCCAAGCCCTGTCGTTCCGGCTGCGGCCATTTCGGCGCCCAGCCCGTCGGCGCTGCGACGGGTGCTGCGGCGCGCCCGCGACGGCGTCGCCCTGAACATCGACGAGGCGGCCGTCGCGATGACCGCGCGCGGCGCCGACCTGGCCGACCTGTGCGCCAGCGCCGCGCGGGTGCGCGACGCGGGCCTGGAGTCGGCCGGGCGCCGCGGCCCCGGCGGCCGGCTGCCGATCACCTATTCGCGCAAGGTGTTCATCCCGGTCACCCACCTGTGCCGCGACAGCTGCCACTACTGCACGTTCGTCACGGTGCCGGGCAGGCTGCGGGCCCGGGGCGCCGGCATGTACATGGAGCCCGACGAGATCCTCGACGTCGCCCGGCGGGGGGCCGAACTCGGTTGCAAGGAAGCGCTTTTCACGCTGGGGGACCGACCCGAGGACCGGTGGCCGGAGGCCCGCGACTGGCTCGGCGAACGAGGCTACGACTCCACGCTGTCCTATGTGCGGGCGATGGCGATCCGGGTGCTGGAGGAAACCGGGCTGTTGCCGCACCTGAACCCGGGCGTGATGAGCTGGTCGGAGATGTCGCGGCTCAAGCCGGTCGCGCCGTCGATGGGCATGATGCTCGAGACGACGTCGCGGCGGCTGTTCGAGACGAAAGGCCTTGCGCACCACGGCAGCCCGGACAAGGATCCGGCCGTCCGGCTGCGCACCCTCACCGACGCGGGGCGGCTGTCGATTCCGTTCACCACCGGGCTGCTGGTCGGCATCGGCGAGACGCTGCCCGAGCGGGCCGACACCCTGCACGCGATACGCAAGTCGCACAAGGAATTCGGGCATGTCCAAGAAGTGATCGTGCAGAATTTCCGGGCCAAGGAACACACTGCGATGGCCGGCTACCCCGACGCCGGGATCGAGGACTACCTGGCCACGATCGCCGTCGCGCGGCTGGTGCTGGGTCCCGGCATGCGCATCCAGGCGCCGCCGAACCTGGTGTCCCGCGACGAGTGCCTGGCGCTGGTGGCCGCCGGCGTCGACGACTGGGGCGGGGTCTCACCGTTGACGCCCGACCATGTCAACCCGGAACGGCCCTGGCCCGCCCTGGACGAGCTGGCCGCCGTCACCGCCGAGGCCGGATACGACCTGGTGCAGCGGTTGACCGCGCAGCCCAAATACGTGCAGGCGGGCGCGGCGTGGATCGACCCCCGGGTGCGCGGGCACGTTGCGGCGCTGGCCGATCCGGCGACCGGGCTGGCCCGCGATGTCAACCCGGTCGGCATGCCCTGGCAGGAGCCCGACGACGTCGAGTCCGCCGGCCGGATCGACCTCAACGCGGCGATCGACACCGAGGGGCGCAACACCGAAACCCGCAGCGACCTCGACAGCGCGTTCGGTGATTGGGAATCGATACGCGCCCACGTGCACGAGCTCGCCGCGCAAGGCGCCAAAGCGCCGGAACGCCTGGACACCGATGTGCTGGCCGCGCTGCGCTCGGCCGAACGTGACCCCGCCGGCTGCACCGACGACGAGTACCTGGCGTTGGCGACCGCCGACGGTCCCGCGCTGGAAGCGGTTGCGGCGCTGGCCGATTCGTTGCGACGCGACGCGGTCGGCGACGACGTCACCTTCGTGGTGAACCGCAACATCAATTTCACCAACATCTGCTACACCGGCTGTCGGTTCTGCGCGTTCGCGCAGCGCAAGGGCGACGCCGACGCGTACTCGCTGTCCACCGAGGAGGTCGCCGACCGCGCCTGGGAGGCGCACGTCGCGGGCGCCACCGAGGTCTGCATGCAGGGCGGCATCGACCCCGAGCTGCCGGTCACCGGCTACGCCGAACTGGTCCGCGCCGTCAAGGCCCGGGTGCCGTCGATGCACGTGCATGCGTTCTCCCCGATGGAGATTGCCAACGGCGTGACCAAGAGCGGGCTGAGCATCCGCGAGTGGCTGATCAGCCTGCGGGAGGCCGGCCTGGACACCATCCCCGGCACCGCCGCCGAGATCCTGGACGACGAGGTGCGCTGGGTGCTCACCAAGGGCAAGCTGCCGACGTCGCTGTGGATCGAGATCGTGACCACCGCGCACGAGGTGGGTCTGCGGTCGTCGTCGACGATGATGTACGGGCACGTGGACAGCCCACGGCACTGGGTCGGCCACCTCAACGTGCTACGCGAAATCCAGGACCGCACGGGCGGTTTCACCGAGTTCGTGCCGCTGCCGTTCGTGCATCAGAGCTCGCCGCTGTACCTGGCCGGCGCGGCCCGTCCCGGGCCCACCCACCGCGACAACCGGGCGGTGCACGCGCTGGCGCGAATCATGTTGCACGGCCGCATCTCCCAGATCCAGACCAGTTGGGTCAAGCTCGGCGTGACGCGCACGCAGGTGATGCTCAACGGCGGGGCCAACGACCTGGGCGGCACGCTGATGGAGGAGACCATCTCCCGGATGGCCGGCTCGGAACACGGGTCGGCCAAAACGGTGGCCGAGCTGACCGCGATCGCCGCGGGCATCGGACGCCCCGCGCGCCAGCGCACCACCGATTACGCGCCGCGGGCGGCCTGACCGCCCTTTCGCCGAGCGTGCGCGTCCGCACAGCGACACGCGGGTAAACGCGGCATTCTGTGCACGCTCGCGGCGTTCTCCGCGCGCGGGTGGGTACGCGCCCGTTTGCTCGCCAAGGGCGCCAAGGAGCTGGAGCCGGGTGAACGAATCGAGGCCCGGTTGCGGGTTCCCGACACCGACGACGTCTTCCTCAGCGCGGACGCGGGGCGCACCACCGTCGAATTCACCGACGCGGTGGGCGCGGCGACGCTGGAAACCGATGCGGCGGCGCGAGTCCTGCTGCTGTGGGGCCGCCGGCCCGGCGACCCGTCCAGGATCTGCAGCCGAGCCGGCGCCGCGACCCTGGGTCGCGTGCGCCGGCTATTGGGCGGCTACTGAACTATCTCGGCTCAGTAGTTGTTGCAGACGCCGGCGACGTTCTCGATGGTGCCCATGAACTGCTGCGCCTGCGGCATGGCCCGGATCTGCGCGGCCATCTGCGCGCGCTTGGGCGGCGGTGACGCCAGGAACTGGCGCAGGTAGTTCTGCGCCACCGGCGATTGGTTCAATTGCGCGGCAGTGGCCGGATCGGTCGCGTTCAGCGCCGCCATCACCTGCCCGTAGTTGCAAGTTGTATCGATGATCGGATCGGCCGATGCGACCCCGGTCGCGGCGCTCAGCGCCACGGCCGCGCCGCCAACTGCGGCAGCCAACTTGCCCAACGACAGCCTCATCATTTATGGACACCTTCCCCAGTTAGTGCACCGCTATTGACGGCGACGACATCTGCTCAGCGGTTTGCCGTCTTCGTTGAGGCTACCAGGCCCGCTGAGCACTCTCCCATCGCGATAATTATCGAGCGTCATGCCCGGCATGTAACTCTTTGCAGGTCAAAGACCCAGTGGCATCGCGATATTGGGCGAAAACGCTAATCCGACTCACAGCTTGGCCACCACTGCGGCGCCCGCTTCGACGGCGCTTTGATGCCGCCCCGGGCCTCCAGGCAAACTAGGTTTTTCAGAACGCCAGTCCTCCAGGGCGTGCCGAGTAGTTGACGTGTATGTGCAACGTCTAGTATCAGTAACCGAAAGCTTTGCTTGTTGCGGGCCTTCACGCGCCGCGGCGAGGCGAACGGCAGCCCACATCGAGCAGTACTGGAAGCAGTACCCGGAGAAGACTTGAGGAGACGTCTGTGACGTACACGATCGCCGAACCTTGCGTCGACATCAAGGACAAGGCATGCATCGAGGAGTGCCCGGTCGACTGCATCTACGAGGGCGCCCGCATGCTCTACATCCACCCCGACGAGTGCGTCGACTGTGGGGCCTGCGAACCCGTCTGCCCCGTCGAAGCGATCTACTACGAAGACGACGTGCCCGAACAGTGGAGCCAATACACGCAGATCAACGCGGACTTCTTCGTCGAGCTGGGCTCGCCGGGCGGTGCGGCCAAGGTCGGCATGACCGAGAACGACCCGCAAGTGGTCAAGGACCTGCCCCCGCAGGGCGAGGGCGACTGAGCGGGCCGGTGCCGCGGCAGCCCGGGATGCCGGTTTCGGCGTCCCTGCCGGAGTTCCCCTGGGACACCCTGGCCGACGCGAAGGCGCTGGCCGGGGCGCATCCGGACGGCATCGTCGACCTGTCCGTCGGCACCCCCGTGGACCCGGTCGCCCCCGTGATCCGGGAGGCGCTGGCGGCCGCGAGCGCCGCGCCCGGGTACCCGGCCACCGCCGGCACCGCGCGGCTGCGGGAATCGGCGGTGGCGGCCCTCGGCCGCCGCTTCGGCGTCACCGGGCTCGGCGCGGGTGCCGTGCTGCCGGTGATCGGCACCAAGGAGTTCATCGCCTGGTTGCCGACCCTGCTGGGCCTGGGCGCCGCCGACGCGATCGTGGTGCCGGAGCTGGCGTATCCCACCTATGAGGTCGGCGCCCGGCTGGCCGGAGCGCAGGTGCTGCGCGCGGACTCGCTGACCCAGCTCGGCCCGCAATCCCCGGCGTTGATCTACCTGAATTCGCCGAGCAACCCGACCGGGCGCGTGCTCGGCCCCGACCATCTGCGCAAGGTGGTCGGCTGGGCGCGCGAGCGCGGTGTGGTGGTGGCTTCCGACGAGTGCTACCTCGGTTTGGGCTGGGGACCGGAACCTCCGGTGTCGGTGCTGCACCCGTCGGTCTGCGACGCCGACCACACCGGGCTGCTGGCGGTGCACTCGCTGTCCAAGAGCTCGTCGCTGGCGGGATACCGGGCCGGCTTCGTCGCGGGGGATCCCGGCCTGGTCGCCGAGCTGCTGGCGGTGCGCAGGCACGCCGGCATGATGGTGCCGACGCCGGTGCAGGCCGCGATGGTGGCCGCGCTGGACGACGACGCGCACGACAGGCTGCAGCGCGAGCGATACGCCCGGCGGCGGGCCGCGCTGGCACCCGCGCTGCGCTCGGCCGGTTTCGTGATCGACCATTCGGAAGGCGGCCTGTACCTGTGGGCCACCCGCGGCGAGCCGTGCCGGGACAGCGTCGCGTGGTTGGCCCGGCGCGGCATCCTGGTGGCGTCCGGCGAGTTCTACGGCCCGGCCGGCGCGCAGCATGTGCGCGTCGCGCTGACCGCCACCGACGAGCGCATTTCCGCCGCCGTGGGCCGGCTCACCGCGCCCGTCGCGGCCTGATCGTCCATTCCCTGTCGCGCCGGCGGGGGCGGGCGGCAGAATTCATCGCAGGATTCATCGCAGGCGAGACCAAGTGCCAGCGCTTCGACCTCGGGTAAGGAATGTGGTTGTGACAACTTCG
Source organism: Mycobacterium sp. NGS26 (assembly GCF_059813025.1). Classification (NCBI taxonomy): domain Bacteria; kingdom Bacillati; phylum Actinomycetota; class Actinomycetes; order Mycobacteriales; family Mycobacteriaceae; genus Mycobacterium; species Mycobacterium sp. NGS26. Next base: position 179,051 of record NZ_JCALDU010000001.1, on the reverse strand, counting down.
ACTGCCAAGCTGCGCATCCCACTGACGGTCGGCGACGTGGCAAAGCGGATCTTCCTGGGCAAGCCACTGATCACCGAGGAGCTGACGTCCGAAAAACTGTCTAACCCGGTTGCGCTCGGCGCACTTTCGCCCGATGCGATCTCGTCGACCGCGTACGGCCCGGAGCAGATCCTGATCGAGCTGCTGCCGCACGCCGGGCTGGCGGCGTTCGCCCTGCTGCTCCCCGTCACCGGTGTCATCCTGCTGATCCTGGTGCTGGTGGCCGCGTCGTATCGGCAGGTCGTGATGGCCTACACCCGGGCCGGCGGTTCCTACATCGTGGCGCGGGAGAACTTCGGGCCGCGGGTGGCGCAGGTCGCCGCCGCGGCGCTGCTGATCGACTACGTCGTGACCGTCGCCGTCCAGTCGGCGGCCGGGACGGTCGCGGTGGTGTCGGCGGTCCCCGTGCTGGGGCCTTACAGCCTGGAAATCACTGTCGGTGTCGTGCTTTTCATCTGCTACGCGAACCTGCGCGGCCTGAAGGAAGCGGGCATGCCGTTCGCGATCGCGACGTATTCGTTCATCATCATGATCGGCCTGACCATCGTGGTCGGCGTTGCGCGCGTGATCTTCGGCGATCTACCGGTATACGACCCGCATCAGATGCCCGGCACGGTGCCGGTGCACCAGGGCAACGGGTTGGTAATGGGCGCAACGGTTCTGGTGTTGCTGCGGTCGTTCGCCAACGGGGGCTCGTCGTTGACGGGGGTCGAGGCGATCTCCAACACCGTCGACGTCTTCCGAAAGCCGCAGGGCGTCAACGCACGCCGGGTGCTTACCGCGATGGCCGCCATCCTCGGGTTCCTGCTGGCCGGCGTCGCCTACCTCGCGTACGTCACCCACGCGACGCCGTACGTCAGCGAGTATCCGTCGGTCCTGTCGCAGGTCGGGCGCGCGGTCTTCGGCCAGGGACCCATCGGCAACATCTTCTTCGTCCTGGTCCAGGGGGCCACCGCCGCAATCCTTTTCACCGGCGCGAACACCAGCTTCAACGGGTTCCCGGCGTTGGCCAGCTTCGTCGCCGAGGACCGATTCCTGCCGCGGCAGCTGATGAAACGCGGTCACCGCTTGGTGTTCTCGAACGGGATCATCACCCTCACCGCGCTGTCGGTGGCGTTGCTGGTGGCTACCGGCGGTTCGGTCAGCGCACTGGTGCCGTTCTATGCGATCGGCGTGTTCACCGGGTTCTCGATGGCCGGCTACGGCATGACCAGACACCATCTGACACAGCGCGAACCGGGATGGCGCCACCGATTGGCGATCAACCTGTCCGCGGCGATCCTGTCGACGATCGTGGTCGGCATCTTCGCGGTCGCCAAGTTCACCGAGGGCGCGTGGCTGGTGGTCGTCGTCTTTCCGGTGCTGGTCTTCATCCTGATACGGCTGAACCGCGAATATCGCGCGGAGGCAGCCATTCTCGAGATGTTCCGCACCGACCACCCAGAGCTGGTGAAGTACGCCCGGCACCGGGTGTTCGTGTTGGTGAACTCCGTCGACCTCGCGGTGATCGAGGCGCTGCGATACGGCAAGGGACTACGGTCCGACGAGCTCATCGCCGTGCATTTCATGGTGGACGCCGCACATGCCGCGCAGTTGCGAAAGCGTTGGGATCACTACGAACTCGACACCCGGCTGCGGGTCGTGGACTGCCCGGACCGGCGGGTCAACCGGGCCGCGCAGCTGCTCGTCGCCAAGGCGCGCCAGGAGCATCCGGACACCAACGTGACGGTGCTGCTGCCGCGTCGCACATACGCCCCGCTGCTGGGGCGGCTGCTGCACGACCGCACCGCGGACAAGATCGCGCGGGCGGTCAGCATGATCCCCGACGCCGCCGCGACCATCGTGCCGTACGACGTGCAGTCGCGGATCAAGGAGGCGTTCCCGGAACGCTTCGAGCAACGCATCGTGCGCGAACTCGACAAGGTCGAGGCGTGGGTTTCCGAAAGCGAGGACCAGGAAGTCGCGGCCTACGAGCATCCCGAACGGCCGCCGTCGGTGATCACCGTGGCCGGCCTGATCCCGGGGCAGCGCGCCACCTTCGAGGGACGGGTGAACCAGGTGGAGGACATCACCAAACGCCGGCGCACGCTGCGGTGGATCGTCGTCGGCGACAACAGCGGCGAGATCAGCGTGACGTTCCGTCCCGGGCACGGCGGCGGCGACATCCAGCCCGGCCAGCTGTTGCGAATCACCGGCAAGCCCAAGCAGACCGGCAACCGGCCGATGTCGTTGGTCGATCCCATGTATCAGATCATCGAGGACCCGGCGAAGGCCGGCAGGCCCGGTGCCTCGGCCGAGTCCGGGGACGGCGGTTAGACCGGCGGGCGCGGACTACGCTGGTTGAGCAGGTCGATGACCCGGGCGGCGAGGTCGTCGATGCCGGCGCTGGTGGTGTCGAGGATCAGGTCCGGGTTCTCCGGCGGCTCGTACGGGGCGTCCACACCCGTCATGCCGGACAGCTGGCCGCTGCGGGCGCGCGCGTAAAGACCTTTGGGGTCGCGCTTTTCGCACTCGGCCAGCGAGGTGGCGACGTAGACCTCGATGAAGGGCAGCCTGGCCGCCTCGTTGAGGGCGCGGGCTATTTCGCGATCCGACTTCAGCGGTGACACCAGCGATGCCAGCGCGACGACGCCCGCGTCGGCCAGCAGCCGCGTCAAATGGCCCACCCGCCTGATGTTTTCGGCGCGGTCGCCGGGGGAGAAGCCCAGGTCGTCGGACAGGCCGTGGCGCAGGTTGTCGCCGTCGAGCAGGTAGGCCACCCGCCCCGACTCCACCAGGGCGCGCTCCACGGCCACCGCGATCGTCGACTTGCCCGACGCGGGCAGGCCGGTGAACCAGATCGTCGCGCCCGGCTGCCCGGTGGCCCGCCACCGGTAGCCGCGGTCCAGCGACGAGGGATGCCAACGGATATCGGTGCGCGGATGGGTGCCCGGCTTGACCTCGCGCGCCTCGACGATGGTGCCGGCGCCGACGGTGTCGTTGGTGGCCTCGTCGATCAGGATGAACGCGCCGCTGTCGCGATTGTCGGTGTAGCTGTCGGCGATGACGACGGAGCTGGTTCGCAGGGTCACGGTGCCGATGTCGTTGAGCGCCAGCTCGACCGGCCCGTCGAGCTCGTCGAGCGTCTCCGGGTCCAGCCTCGTGTGCAGTTCCTGCACGGTGGTCCGCACGGTCTTGGTGGTTTGCTTGAGCGCCAGCCGATCGCCCGCCCGCACCGGCGAGTCCGCGAACCAGCACACGGTCGCGTCGAGCTCGCGGGCCAGCACCGGCGGGACCGCGTCGTCGGCGCCGCTGACGAACACGTCGCCGCGGCCCACGTCGATGTCGTCGGCCAGCTCGATCGAAACCGACAGCGGCGCAACCGCTGTCGTGCGCTCGTCGTCGAGGGTGTCCAGCGCGGTGACCGTCGAACGGGTGCCGGCGGGCAGTGTCACCACCGGGTCGCCGACGGCGAGCGTTCCCGCCGCGAGGCGCCCGGTGTAGCGGCGGCGCGCCTGGGCGGTCGGGCGCGACACCCACTGCACGGGGAGCCGCAGGCGCGAGGGCTCGGCCTGCGGCGCGGCCAGTTCGACGCCCTCCAGGTACTGCAGCAGCGTGGGACCGGTGTACCACGGCGTGCGCTCGGAGCGGTGCACGACGTTGTCCCCGTGCTTGGCGGCGATCGGGACGACGGTGATGTCCACCCCGCCGAGGCGCGCCGCGAGCTGTTGCAGCTCGTCCTCCACCGCGGTGAACCTGTCCCGGTCGAATTCGACGAGGTCGATCTTGTTGACCGTGGCGACAAAGTGCTTGATGCCCAACAGCTTTGCGATGCGGGCGTGCCTGCGGGTCTGGCGCAGCACCCCGGCGCGCGCGTCGACGAGCAGGATGGCCACGTGCGCGTTGGAGGCGCCGGTGAACATGTTGCGGGTGTAGCGCTCGTGGCCGGGGGTGTCGGCCAGGATGTAGCTGCGGGTGTCGGTGGCGAAGAAGCGGTAGGCGACGTCGATGGTGATGCCCTGTTCGCGTTCGGCGCGCAGGCCGTCGGACAGCGCCGCGAGGTCGGCGATGCCCTCGTCGTCGGTGACGGCTTCCAGGTGGTCCAGCGGCAGGCTGTCGGTGTCGTGCAGCAGCCGCCCGATCAGGGTGCTCTTGCCGTCGTCCACCGATCCCGCGGTGGCGATGCGCAGCAGCTGGCGCGTTACGGCGGCCATCAGAAGTAGCCTTCCCGCTTGCGGTCTTCCATCGCGGCCGCCGAGGTGCGGTCGTCGGCGCGGGTCTCGCCGCGCTCGGACACCGTCGCCGCCGAGATCTCGACGATGACCCGGCCGATGTCGGTGGCGTGCGAGCGCACCGCCCCCGTGATCGTCAGGTCGCCGACGGTGCGGTAGCGCACCCACTCCACGGCGGAGGTTTCCCCGGGCCGCGGCCCGGCGTACTGCGACACCGCCAGCAGGATCCCGTCGCGCTCGAACACCTCGCGTTCGTGGGCGAAGTAGATCGACGGCAGCTCGAGACCCTCCAGCTGGATGTAGCGCCAGACGTCGAGCTCGGTCCAGTTGCTCAGCGGGAACACCCGCACCTGCTCGCCCTTTTTGATCCGGCCGTTGTACAGCGACCAGGGCTCGGGTCGCTGAGCGCGGGGATCCCACTGGCCGAACTCGTCGCGGAAGCTCAGGATTCGTTCCTTGGCGCGGGCGCGTTCCTCGTCGCGGCGCGCGCCGCCGAAGGCCGCGTCGAAGCCGCCGGCGTCCAACGCGTCGAGCAGCGTGCGGGTCTGCGCCCGGTTGCGCGAAGCCCCGGGCCCCGGGTCGGGCACGCGTCCGCTGTCGATGGATTCCTGCACGGAGGCGACGATCAGCTTGTGCCCGTGGCCGGTGACCCTGCGGTCCCGGAATTCGATCACCTCGTCGAAGTTGTGGCCGGTGTCGACGTGCATCACCGGAAATGGCAGCGGCAGCGGCCGAAAGGCCTTTTCCGCCAGGCGCAGTAGCACGATCGAGTCCTTGCCGGCGGAAAACAGCAGGACCGGCCGCTCCAGCTCGGCGACGACCTCGCGGATGATGTGCACCGCCTCGGCTTCCAGCAGGCGCAGTTCGTCGACGCGCCGCTCCCCGTTCGGCGAGCTCATTTCCGGCTGGTGGGGCCGGACGATCCGGGTGCCATCAAGAAAGACTAACCGCCCCGGAAAACCGGAGTGACGCCGTGAATTACGTTCACGCTGAGAACAAATCTTGTGCCTCGCCGGCTTGCCGCCATTTGAGGGGGTCGATCGACCAATGGCACTCATGCCAGCATCCGAAAGCGAGCGAATACGCGAAACCCCGACAAGTCGTACACTCCTCGCATGGAGGACCTGCGGGTGGGTGTAGAGGACCTGCAGACGATGTCGGTCCGCTGGCAGGCACAGGCCGCCACGCTGGGCGTTAGTGCGCCACCGACGTCGGGGTTGCCGTGTCAGCCCACCGCCGTGACGGTCAACGCGGGGCACCTCGCCATCGAAGTCGCGGCGGCGTCGCTGAGACAGCGGGTGCAGTCCGGCGCGACCAAAGTCGCCGAAGCCGATGCCCGCTTCGTCGCCAATGAGGTCGGCTCGTCGGCGAAACTCGCCGCCCTCGCCGGTCCATGATCCTGGTGTAGCTATGGCGGCCACCAGCGGATCGTTTCCGAGTTTGTCAGAGCTTTTAGCCTGGCCCACTGAGCATCTCATCCAAGCGGCCGAGTCTTGGCGTGCCACCGGCGAGCAATGCGATGAGGTCTTCACGGGAATCTGGCGTGACAGCGTGTCCATCGATTGGAGCGGCAAAGCCGCTGAGGCGCTGCACACCCGGACCTACGGCGACAAGATGAAAGTCGGCGGGTTGATCGAGCAGTTGCACGCCGCCAAAGCGCGGTGCAATTGGTCGGCGTGGACCAGCAAGTCGCACGCCGAACCGCTACCGCCCTCAACGGAATCGGCAATATCACCTTCCCTGAAGATGATCCGACGACTACGACCACGACCCCGCCTCCAACTCCGAAATGCGATCCCGAAGACATCGCAAAGTCCACGACGCCGGCGCCGACCCCGACACCAGCCCGCTGAGTTGCGGCGTCAACGGTATCGGCAAGTGCACGTTTCACCACGGATCGGCCGCAACCGCATTCGCATCTTCCTACTGGTGCTGGTCGCAAGCATGGCGGTCATCGCCGGGTTGGTGGTGTACGACCGGCATCAAAAGCTACCGCGGTCCTCGGACAATGATCATTCGGCGCGAACCAACGTCCAGTCGCAGACCGCGTTGCCCTTCAGAGGTCTTTCTGGCCCAGAAGGGTTGGCAGTGGATTCAGCCGGCGACGTGTATGTAGCCGACGGCGCCAACAACCGGGTGGTGAAGTTGGCGCCCGAATCGGGCGCACAGCAGGTGCTCGCTTTCCGCGACCTCAACAAGCCTTTCTCGGTGGCCGTCGATTCCGCCGGAAACGTGTACGCCTTCGATAAAGGCGATCGGGTGGTGGAGTTGGTGGCGGGGCACAACACACAGCGGGTGATCCCGTTGGCTGGCCCCGAGTCACCCACCGGGATGGCTGTCGATTCGGCCGGCAACCTCTACATTGCGCAATGTCTTCTTCATCGGGTGGTGAAGTTGGCGGCGGGATCGGGCGCGCAGCAAGTATTGGGGTTCACCGGACTCAACTGTCCCGGAAGTGTGGCCGTTGATTCGGCCGGAAACGTCTATGTCGTTGAGCAACTCACCGATCGGGTGGAGGTGTTGGCGCCCGATTCGGCGGGTCAGCGCACGTTGCGGTTCCCAAACCTGTTCAATCCTGGTGCGGTGGCGGTCGATTCGATAGGCAATCTCTATGCAACCCAGTCCTTTGATCACAAGGGTTATCAGGTCATGGAACTGGCGGCGCGGAATGGGACGCACCGGCTGCTACCGTTCACCGGTCTTGATGGCCCGAGCGGCGTGGCGGTTGATTCCGCAGGGAGCATCTACGTCACCGACTATGGCAACAACCGTGTGGTGAAGTTGACCGCCGGATAGGCCGGCCCGGATAGCCGGCCTCAGGACTCAGGCCGAGCGTTCCAGCACCCGCAGCCCCAGCGAGAACAGCAGCCGCGCCTCGGGGTCGGCCAGCGAGGTCGACAACAGCTTCTCGATGCGCCGCACCCGATAGCGAACGGTGTTCGGATGCACTCGCAGCCGCTGCGCGGCGGCGCCGATGTCGCCGAAGCTGTCCAGGTATACCAGCAGCGTCTCGGCCAGCACCGGATCGCGCTCACGCAGCTCGCGCACCCGCGGATCGACCAGCCGCTCGTCGGCTCCGACCAGGGTGACGATCTCGTCGAGCAGGACCGTCGTGCGCGCCTCGGCGAGCGAGGTCACCTGCCCGACCGAAATCGGGTGTCGCTCAGCGCTGTCGAGCACCCTGTCCACCTCGACGCGCGCCGCGGCGGCCTCCGCCAGGCTCGCAACCGGCGCGGCGATCGCGGCCCGCAGCTCGACGCCGAGCTCGGTGCGCAGCGCGCCGATCGTGCCGCGAACCCACGAGGTGACCGACCGCGGCTGGGTCTGCGGCAGCAGCGTATAGATCCGCGAGCCGTGCGATGCGACCTGAGCGTCGCGCCGAAAAGCGCTGGCGCTCAACGCCAAGACGTCGGCCAGGCGGGCGGGACGGGCGCCGGTGTCCGGGATGTCGGTGGTGTCCCAGCCGATCAGCGCGGCGTTGCCGTGCGTCGCGAGACCGAGTTCGGCGGCGACGGCGGCCACGTCGGCCGGTTCGTCGTCGGTCAGGCCGAGGAGCTGCTGCACGCGCCGCGCGTGCGTGGACGGCCGGGCCGCCAGCCGCGACATGATCCGCGCGGCCAGCACCGCCGCGCCCCGCAGCATCTCCTCGGCGTCGTCGGCCAGGGGCGCCGAGCCCCGCTGCACCCAGATCGTGCCGGCGAACGCGGGCGGCCGCCGGGCGTCGGGCCGATGGATCCCGATGGCCAGCCGCGGGCGCAGGCCCAACTCCGGTCGCTCGGCGACGCGCACCACCTCGCCGCCGGCCCGCAGCGCATCGAAGATGCCCCATTGGCCGATCCACTTCAGATGCTCGGGTGGGCCGGCCCGGCCCAGGATGGACAGGCGGCGCAGCTCGTCGGCCTCGTCGTTGGAGGCCGAGTAGGCGAGCACGTGCGACTGGGCGTCCTCGATGCTGACCATGCCGTGGATGCGGTCGGCCAGCGACTGCGCCAGGCCGAACAGGTCGGTGCCCGAGTCGTCCACCGGGTCGTCGCGGTCCCCGTGGTGTTCCAGGACGTGGTTGACCAACTGGTAGAGCCGTTCCCAGCGGGCCCGCGGCTCCACGGCCACCACCGCCGACCCGGCCGCGACCGCCGCGGCCACCAGGGCGTCCGACGGCGCCTTGACGAAGATCGCCACCGGCACCCGCTCGCGCGCCTGCTTGTCCATCCACCGCCGCGCCTCGTCGTCGGTGACGCCCAGCAGGAAGAAGACGTCGGCCGAGCCCGCGGCGGCCGCCAGGCCCAGCCGCACGTCGTCGGAATCGATCAGCGCCGCCGAGCCCACCGGAAGGTCCAGGCCCCGCGGCGCGTCCACGAGGCTGACCAGCGTCGCGTCCAGCGCCAGCAGCAGCCGACCCAGCCCGACACCAGAGAGTCGCATGTTGTTCGATCCTACTACACAATCCGCTCTATCTTGTCCGATCAGCTAATAAGAACGGGTGGTGTGGCGAGGATCCTGGCAACATGGACGCGATCACCCAGGTGCCATTGCCGGCCAACGAGCCGGTCCACGACTACGCCCCCAAATCCCCCGAACGCACTCGGCTGCGGGCCGAACTGACCGCGCTGGCCGACCACCCGATCGACCTCCCGCACGTCATCGGCGGCAAACACTGCATGGGCGACGGCGAGCGCATCGACGTCGTCCAGCCGCATCGGCACGCCGCGCGGCTGGGCACCCTGACCAACGCGGTGCACGCCGACGCGACCGCGGCCATCGAGGCCGCGCTGGCGGCGAAACCCGATTGGGCGGCGATGCCGTTCGACGAGCGCGCCGCGGTGTTCCTGCGGGCGGCCGACCTGCTGGCGGGGCCGTGGCGGGAGAGGATCGCCGCCGCGACGATGCTCGGCCAGTCCAAGTCGGTTTACCAGGCCGAGATCGACGCGCCCTGCGAGCTGATCGACTTCTGGCGGTTCAACGTGGCTTTCGCCCGCCAGATCCTGGCCCAGCAGCCGGTCAGCGGGCCCGGGGAGTGGAACCGCAGCGACTACCGCCCGTTGGACGGATTCGTCTATGCGATAACGCCGTTCAACTTCACCTCGATCGCGGGCAACCTGCCGACCGCGCCGGCGCTGATGGGCAACACCGTGGTGTGGAAGCCGTCGATCACCCAGACCCTGTCGGCGTATCTGCTCATGCAGCTGCTCGAGGCCGCAGGGTTGCCGCCCGGGGTGATCAACCTGCTCACCGGCGACGGCTTCGCGGTTTCCGATGTGGCACTGGCCGATCGGCGGCTGTCCGGTATCCACTTCACCGGATCGACGGCGACATTCCAGCGGCTGTGGTACCAGGTGGGCACCAATATCGGTCACTACCACAGCTATCCGCGGCTGGTCGGCGAGACCGGTGGCAAGGACTTCGTGGTCGCGCACGCCTCGGCGCGCCCGGATGTGTTGTGCACGGCGCTGATTCGCGGGGCGTTCGACTACCAGGGCCAGAAATGCTCGGCGGCGTCGCGGGCGTTCATCCCGCATTCGGTGTGGCAGCGGATGGGTGACGACTTCCTGGGTGCGACGGCCGCGCTGCGCTACGGCGACGTCACCGACCTGACCAACTACGGCGGCGCGCTGATCGACCGCCGCGCGTTCATCAAGAACGTCGACGCCATCGAGCGGGCCAAGGGCGCGCCCGGCGTCACCATCGCGGTCGGGGGCGAATACGACGACAGCGTCGGCTATTTCGTCCGCCCGACCGTGCTGCTGTCCGACGACCCGACCGACGAATCGTTTTCGACCGAGTACTTCGGCCCGCTGCTGTCGCTGCACGTCTACCCCGACGAGCAGTACGAGCGGATCCTCGGCGTCATCGACACCGGGTCCCGCTACGCGCTGACCGGCGCCGTCATCGCCGACGACCGCGACGCCGTGTTGACCGCGCAGAACCGGCTGCGGTTCGCCGCCGGGAACTTCTACGTCAACGACAAGCCCACCGGCGCCGTGGTCGGCCGCCAGCCGTTCGGGGGATCGCGCGGCTCGGGCACCAACGACAAGGCGGGCTCGATGCTGAACATGTTGCGCTGGACGTCGGCCCGCACCATCAAGGAGACGTTCGTCCCCGCCACCGACCACAGCTACCCGCACATGGAAGCCGATTGATGGCCGGCGTGTTCGCCCATACCCTGCGGCCGGCGATGCTGGCGGCCAGCCGGGCCGACCGGCTGCGTCGCACCGTCGAACGGTCCCCGGTCACCCGCAAGGTGGTGCGCCGCTTCGTGCCCGGGGAAACGCTCGAGGGCGTGCTGGACATCGTTGCGGCGCTGCGGGATTCCGGTCGCTATGTCAGCATCGACTACCTGGGCGAAAACGTCACCGACGCCGACGACGCCGCGGCGACGGTGCGGGCGTACCTGCGGCTGCTCGATGCGCTGGGCCGGCGGGCCGATGTGTCGAGCGTGCGGCCGCTGGAGGTGTCGGTGAAGCTTTCCGCGCTCGGGCAGGCGCTGGATCGCGACGGGGACAAGATCGCGCTGGAGAACGCCCGCACCATCTGCGAGCGCGCCGAGCGGGTGGGCGTCTGGGTCACCGTCGACGCCGAGGACCACACCACCACCGACTCCACGCTGTCGATCTCGGGTGACCTGCGCGTCGACTTCGATTGGCTGGGCACGGTTGTGCAGGCCTACCTGCGTCGCACGCTCGGCGATTGCAAGGATCTGGCCGCCGCCGGGGCACGGGTCCGGTTGTGCAAGGGCGCCTACGACGAACCGGCGTCGGTGGCATATCGCGGTGGCGCCGCGATCGCCGAGTCCTACCTGAGCTGCCTGCGGGTGCTGATGGCCGGATCGGGCTATCCGATGGTGGCCTCGCACGACCCGACGATCATCGGCGCCGTTCCCGCCCTGGCCCGCGAAACCGGCCGCGGTGCCGCCGATTTCGAATACCAGATGCTGTACGGCATCCGCGACGGTGAGCAGCGACGGCTGGCCGCCGCGGGCAACCAGGTCCGGGTGTACGTGCCGTTCGGCTCGCAGTGGTACGGATACTTCATGCGGCGCCTGGCCGAGCGGCCGGCGAATTTGGCGTTCTTCCTGCGGGCCCTGGCGCGACGTTGAGTGTGAATTCTCGGCATTGAGTGTGAACACCGGTAGGCGACACGCCGATCAGGCCCGCCAACGGTTCACACCGAAAGCCCAGGATTCACGCTCAACGCCCAGGATTCACACTCGACGCCGTCCCAACTCGGTCACTGTGCGCGCCGCGTCCGCGGGCGCTCGCTGGCGAATCCGCGCACCACGTGTGCCCGCACGAACTCGGCCGCCACTTCCGGGTCGTCCATGTCCAGCGTCGACGACGGCGTGCTGAACAGCGAGAACAGTATCCGCGCGAACCATTCGCCGGCGGCCTCGACGTCGAGGTCCTTGCGGACCTCGCCGGTGAGCCGCGCGGCGGACAGGTAGGGCGCGAAGAAGTCGACGCACTCGCGCAGCAGCACCGCGGCGTCCTTGGTCAGCAGCAGGCTGATGGCCTCCTCGTCGAAGTACTTCTCGGAGGCGATGGCCCGGCGCGCCTGGGTCACGAATACCGCTGCGCAGCTGAGCTTTTCCTCCAGCGTGCTGCCCCGTTCCATCGCCTTGGACATCTCCCGATAGAAGCGCTCGGAGGCGTGTTCCGCGCACGCCTCGACGATGGCGGCCTTGTCGGAAAAGTACTCGTAGATCGTGCTGCGCGAGACGCCGGCCGTCCTGGCGATGTCCACGATCGTCGCCTTCTGCATTCCATGCTTGCGGAAACAGGCGTACGCGGACTCCACGATGAGCTCGCGGGTGTCGGTGGTCAACGCGTGAGTCACGGCACCAGAGCACCCCTGGGCACCAGCCCGGCATCGGCCGAGGCGAACGCATCGTTCACGTCGGCCAGCCGGAACGGCTTGGGCATCAGCCGGTCGAACGGAAAGTTGGTGTGCTGCAGGAACGACAGGCCGATCGCCAGCGTGACCGGCTCGTAGAAAGCCACGCCGCGGATCGACTTGTTGCCGTAGACGAGAACGCTGGGATCCATCTCGAAGGTCCGGCCCATCCCGACGTTGCCGAGTTCGAGCAGGGTGCCGCCGTTGTTGAGCAGGCCGACGCCGTCGGGAATCACGCCGGGTACGCCGACGACCTCGAGCACCCAGTCGGCCCCGATCCCGTCGGTGTGCTTGTGCACCTGCTCGGTGACCTCCCAGGTCGACAGGCCGCTGGCGTCGATGCACCTGGTGGCGCCGAAATCAGCTGCCACATGGAGTCGTTCGGCGATCTTGTCGATGACGATGACCTCGGCGGCCCCGGCGGTGCGCGCCACGGCCGCGGCGTTGATGCCCAGCCCACCCGCGCCCTGGATGACGACGGTGTCGCCCAGCCGCACGTCGCGCAGCGCGAACAACACCTGGGCCAGCGCACAATTGAGCGGGGTGACGGCCTCGTCGGGCAGATCGTCGGGCACCTTGTACAGCGGCTGCCGGCGGGTGGTGTAGTAGTACTCGCCGTAGGCGGCGACGAAGTGCGGCGCCTGGTCGTGCGTGCGGTACTCGCCGCCCATCAGGTTCTGGCACGCGTACGACCTGCCACGCACGCACGCGTGACACTGCCCGCAGAACCAGAAGTACGGCGTGACGACGCGGTCACCCACCGCCAGCGGCTGGCCGGCCGCGTCGGTGCTCAGCCCGTCGCCGAGTTCGGCTATCTCGCAGACCATCTCGTGACCCATGGCGAGCGGGCACGGCAGCGGCAGCTCGCCGCGGAAGATGTGCAGGTCGGATCCGCAGATCCCGGCCATGCGCAGCTTCAGCGCGGCGGTCCCGGGCGCGGGGGTGGTGAGCGGGAATTCGGCGAGCTCGATCGGCCCGCCGTGCGCGGTCAACAGTGCGAGCTTGGGCATGACGGTCCTCCTCAGTCGGCGGGTGCGAGAATCAGGCCGCTGGTGGGCACGCCGGTGCCCGACGTGACCAGGACGTGCTCGACGTTGTCGACTTGGTTGCAGGAGGTGCCGCGCACCTGCCGGACGCCCTCGGTGATGCCGTTCATGCCGTGGATGTACGCCTCGCCGAGCAGCCCGCCGTTGGTGTTGATCGGGAATTCACCCCCTAGCGTAAGCCGCTCGACGCTGGCGAAGTCCTTGGCCTCGCCGCGCCCGCAGAAGCCGAGCTCCTCGAGCTGGGTGAACACGAACGGCGTGAAATGGTCGTAGATGAAGGCGGTTTGGATGTCCTGCGGTTTGAGGCCCGAGTCGCGCCACAGCTGCCGGGCCACCACCCCCATCTCGGGCAGGCCGGTGATGTCGTCGCGGTAGTAGCTGGTCATCATCTCGCCGTTGGCGGCGGCGCCCTGCGCGGCCGCGGTGATGATCGCCGGCGGCTGGCGTAGGTCGCGGGCGCGTTCGGCGCTGGTGACCACGAGCGCGACGCCGCCGTCGCTTTCCTGGCAGCAATCCAGCAGCCGCAGCACGGGTTCGACGATCCAGCGCGAGTTCTGGTGGTCCTCCAGGGTGATCGGGCGCCGGTAGAACCACGCGTCGGGGTTCTTGGCCGCGTGCGCGCGGTCGACGACGGCGATGCGGCCGAAGTCCTCGTTGGTGACCCCGTAGGTCGACATGTAGCGCTGGGCGTGCAGCGCGACCCAGGCCGCGGGAGTGAGCAATCCGAACGGCGCGTAATGCGCCATGAACAACGGGGTTTCGGCGCTGGTGCGTCCGCTGCCGCCGAACCGGAAGCCGGAGCGTTCGTTGAACGCGCGCCAGCACACCACCACGTCGGCGACGCCGGTGGCGACGGCCATCGCCGCGTGCACCACCGTGCCGGCCGCGGCGCCGCCGCCGTGGTGCACGCGGGAGAAGAAGCTCAGGTCCCCGATCCCCACGTTGCGGGCGATGTCGATCTCGTCGCTGGCGTCCATGGTGAAGGTCACCATGCCGTCGACGTCGGCGGGCGTCAGGCCGGCGTCGTCGAGCGCGGCGCTGACCGCCTCGCAGGCCAATTGCAGCTCGCTGCGCCCGGATTCCTTGGAGAACTCGGTCTGGCCGATCCCCACGATGGCCGCCGCGCCGCCCAGCGAACTGCTCATGCGCCCACCCCGTCGAGCAGGCTCAGGACCGCGGTGCCGGAGACGTGATCGCCGAGGCTGTTGGACGCCTTGAAGGTCACCTCGACGAAGTTTTCGCCGCCCGACCCCTCGGTCTTGGCGCTCACCGCGCCGGTGAACCGCAGCGGATCGTCGGGGAAGCAGGGCACCCCGAGGCGGATCGACAGGTTCTTGACCATCGCCTCGGGCCCGGCCCAGTCGGTGAGGAAGCGCACGCAATACCCGTTGCTGGTCAGGATGTTCATGAACAGGTTGGGCGAGCCCTGCTTGTTCGCGTAGTCGCGGTCGTGGTGCACGGGCATGAAGTCGCGCGAGGCGATCGCGCCGGCGACGATCATCGTTGTGGTGATGGGGATCTCGAGCGGGCTCACCTCGTCGCCGACGTTGATGTCGGCCCACTTCAGGGTCTTCAAGTTCTCAGCTTTGGTGGTCGTCATCGGTTTCCTTCTGTCGGGTAGGTGCCGCCGATCGCGGCCAGCTGCGCGGTGGCGGGGCCGAGCGTGAGCTCGTTGTGCTTGGCCCACAGGAAGTAGCGGTGCAGGGGATAGGTGGTGTCGATCCCGATCCCGCCGTGCACGTGTTGGGTGGTGGCGGCGACGCGCGCGCCGGCCTCGGCGGCCCAGAACTTCGCGATCCGGGCCGCCCGTCGCGCCTCTTCCAGGGGCCGGCCCTGCGCGATCAGCCACGCCGCATGCCAGGTGGTCCACCGGATCGCTTCCACGTCGATGAAGGCGTCGGCCATCCGCTGCTGCACCGCCTGAAAGCTGCCGATCGGTCGGCCGAATTGCTCACGGCCGCTGGTGTATTCGGCGGCCATCCGCAACGCGCGGTCCGAGACGCCGAGCTGGATGGCGCACAGCCCGACCAGGGCGCGGGTGTGGAGCGATTCGATCGTGCCGCCGGCGAGCCGGTCCTGGCCGGAAACCATTGCGCCGTCGAGGAATACGTCCGCGTGCGGCTCGTGGTTGGTGGTCGGCACGGGCCGAACCTCGACGCCGTGGGCGTCGGTCGGCAGCAGGAACAGCCCGACGTCGCCGCCGCCGGTGGCGGCGGGGATCACCACGGTGTCGGCGAGTTGGGCGGCGGGCACCAGCTCCTTGACCCCGTCCAGCCGCCAGTTCGGGCCGTCGCGACGCGCGGTGGTCGACGGCGCCGTCGGGTCGGAGCGCCCGGGTTCGGCCAGGCCCGCGCTCAGGATGCGGGCTCCCGCGACGACGCCGGGCAGGAACCGCTGCTGTTGCTCCGGACTTCCGTGGCGGGCGATCGTTTCCGCGCCGAGCACCAGGGTCGGGTAGGCCGGCACGGGAGCCACGGCCCACCCCACCTCGGCCAGCAGGACCCCGAGTTCCACGAAGCCACCGCCGTTACCGCCGAACTCTTGCGGCAACCCGGTGCCCAGCAGGTCGACGTCCGCGAGCTCCTTCCACAGCGCGGTGTCGTAGCGGACCTCTCCGGCCTCGACTTCGGTGAGCCGCTCGGGGGTGGCGCGTCGTTCGAACAGTTCGCGCGCCAGCTTGGCGATGGTCTCTTGTTCTTCGGTGAAGGTGAAGTCCACGGCGAATTCCTAGCTGCGGGGCCGGAACTGGTGCAGCACAAGGTCGCCATCGAAGCTCTGGTAAAAGACCTCGACCGGCATCCCGACGGTGACGTCCGCCGGGTCGATGCCGCACAGGTTCGAGACCAGCCGAACCCCCTCGTCGAGCTCCACCAGCGCGACGATGTAGGGATATTCGAAGAAGGGAAACCGGGGTTCGTGCGGCATCACGTAGCTGTAGACGGTGCCGCGGCCGGACGACTCGATGGCCGCCCAGTCCAGGGAGCGACAGTTGGGGCACATGGGCCGGGGCGGGTGGCGCAGCGTTCCGCAGCCGCCGCACCGCTGGATCAGCAGCTTGTGCTCGCGCAGCCCGTTCCAGAAGAACTCGGTGTCCGGGCTGATCGCCGGTGCCAGTCGGCTCGCCATCAGCGTTCCGGCCTGAATCGCAGCACCCGAAATCGCTGGCGCCCCAGCACTTCACCGTTTTGGTCGGTGTAGGTCGTCAACCAGGTGAGGAAGAAGCCGGTGCCCAGCGCGGTCTTCTTCTCGTCGGAGACCGACTCGTAGACCGCTGTCGCGCTGATGACGTCGCCGAGCCGGGGATAGCGCTCGATCTCGAACTCCGAGTTGGTCGCCACGGTGCTGGTATAGCCGGCCTCGTCGAGGAACGCCGTGGGGTTGTTCGTGATCTCCATCGGAGCGCCGCCGCGCTCGCCGATGCCCTCCAGTTTCGGCGACGGCATCGTCCAGGTCTGCAGCATCACCGGCGGTGACACGATGCCGCCGAACCGCGACGCGACGGCGAACTCCGGGTCGAGGTACACCGGGTTCATGTCGGCCAGCGCGTACGCCCAATGCCGGATCATCGGCTGGTTCACCGGATCCGGTGCCACCGAGGGCTTTCCGGTGCCGCCGGTGGGCTGGCCGACGAGCGCGCGCAGCTTGTCGCGGAGCTCTTGGTCGCTCACTTGGCTACTCCTCCTTTATCCGGGGCTCGGAGATCACGTGGGGCTCGCGGCATGCCCAAGCCTGCCATGGCGATGATGTCACGCTGGATTTCGTTGGCGCCGCCGCCGAACGTGTTGATCACCGCGAACCGGTACGCGGATTCCAGGGCCCCGCGCAGCGGGGCGTCGGCGCCGCGGCGGGACCCGTTGTGGTCGAGCACCTCCAGCAGTTGGCGGGCGACCAGCTGGGTCAGCTCGGTGCCGAACACCTTCGCGGCCGAGGCTTCCCCCATGTTGAGCACGCCCTTGGCCATGGCCGCGTTGACCCTCAGGTTGACCAATTTGTATGCGGCGACCTGGGCCTCGACCCGGGCGAGCGCGAGCTGCACCCAGCCCTGGTCGATGACGCGGCCCCCGTCGCGTTCGGTCGTGCGGGCCCAGTCCAGCGTCTGCTCGAACAGCGGCTCGAGCGCGCCGAGGTTGCCCAGGGCCGCGCGCTCGAAGTTCAGCTGCGTGGTGATCAGCTGCCAGCCCCGGTTCTCCCCGCCGACCAGCGCGCTCGCCGGAACGCGCACGTTGTCGTAGAAGGTGTAGAAGGTCGAGATGCCCGGCATGGTGTGCAGCGGCCGCCAGGAGAATCCCGCCGACGACGTCGGAACGATGAAGATGGAGATGCCCTTGTGCTTCTTGGCGTTCGGATCGGTGCGCGCGGCGAGCCAGACGTAGTCGGCGTACGCGGCCCCGCTGGTGAACATCTTCTGGCCGTTGATCACCCACTCGTCACCCTCGCGCACCGCGACGGTGCGCAGCGATGCCAAATCGCTTCCCGCGCCCGGCTCGGAATAGCCGATCGCGAACTCGACGCTGCCGTTGAGGATCGCCGGCAAGAACTTCTGCTTCTGTTCCTCGGTGCCGCACTGCATGAGCGTCGGCCCGACCGTGTTGAGCGTCACCAGCGGGATGGGCGCGTTGACCCGGCGCGCCTCCTCGGAGAAGATGAACTGCTCGATCGCCGAGAACCCCCGTCCGCCATACTCTTTGGGCCAGCCCACGCCGAGCAGGCCCTCGGCGGCCAGGGCGCGGACGCAGTCGCGGACCTCGGGGCCGCCCTCGATGCGTCCGTCCAGCGCGGCGATGCGTTCCGGTGTCATCACCCGTTCGAGGCTGGCGCGAATCTCGGTGCGCAGCCGCTCCTGTTCCGGCGTGTACTCCAGGTCCATCCGTCAGGTTCCCAGCCGTACCGGCATGCGCTTCACCCCGGGCACCATGGTGGCCCGCATCCGGTCCACCTCACCCACCAATTCGATACGGGGGAAGCGGCGCAGCAGCTCGTCGAACATGACGGATGCCTCCAGGCGCGCCAATTGCGCACCGACACAGGAATGTTCGCCGCACCCGAACGCGATGTGCGGGTTCGGGTGCCGGGTCACCTTGAACTCCTCGGAGTCCGGGCCGAAAATCTCCTCGTCCCGGTTGGCGGATCCGTACAGCATCACCACCACGTCGCCCTCGGCGATCCGCTGACCGCGAATCTCGACGTCGGCCGTCGCGGTGCGCGCCATGTGGACCACGGGGCTGTTCCACCGCAGCATCTCCTCGACGGCGCCGGGGATCAGCGTGGAATCCTCGATCAGCAAACGGCATTGGGCGGGATGCGCGATCAGCGCCAGCGTGCCCAGCGCGATCAGGTTGCGGGTGGTTTCGTTGCCCGCGACCAGCAGCAGGAACGCGAAGTTCAGCAGATCCTCGTCGGTGAGCCGCTGCCCGTCGATCTCGGCGCCGGCCAGCACCGACAGCAGGTCGTCGCGCGGCTGGGCGCGCCGGGCCGCGATCAGCTTCTGGAAATACTCGAAGAGCTGCCCCATGGCCACCAACGGGTCGAGTTCGATCTCCGGGTCGGCGGTTCCGGTGGCGGCGTCCGACCACGCCCGGAACTGCTCCCAGTCATCGGGCGGGGCGCCGATCAGCTCGGCGATCATCCGGGTGGGCAGCGGAGCGGCGATCTCCTCGGCGAATTCGTGAACCGAATCGGGTTGCACGCCATCGAGGATCCCGCGCACGATCTCGCGGATCTTCGGCTCCAGCACGGCCACCCGCCGCCGGGTGAACCCCGAGTTGATCAGCTTGCGCATCTGCCGGTGCCGCGGCGGGTCGGTGAAGATGAGGCTGCCCGGCTGGACCGGGCTGGGCACGTGCGGATCCGGAATGGTGACGCCCTTGGTCGAGGAGAACAGCGCCGGGTTGCTCGACACGAAGCGGATGTCCTCGTAGCGCAGCAGCGCCCAGAAGTTCGTGACGTCGTTCCAGCACACCGGCGAGGTCGCGCGCAGCTCCCGGTAGGCGGGGTAGGGATCGCCCGCGTAGAAGTCGGGGGAGTGCAGGGGAAAGGTGGTCTGCACGGCGAGCCTCCCTCGACCGGGGCGATCCGACACATCGCAGCAATGTGTCTTGCGACGTTGTGTCTACTCCGCCACGGCCGTCCGTGTCAATACACCGACAACGCAATGAAACAAAGTGGGATTCGCTCAATTGACGATTGACGCCGGAGCGCGGGCGGTGAACACTGATCGACTAGATGACCGACGTTCGGGTGAGGAAGCAGATGGCCGAGAAACCACCTCCGGGATCCCTTGTCGACACCTATCAGCTCTACATCGACGGCAGATGGGTCGAGCCGGCCGACGGCCGCTACGACGACATCGACCCGGCCACCGAACGGGCCATCGCCACCGCGCCGGACGCGAGCGTCGCGCAGGTCGGCGAGGCGATCGCCGCCGCGCGCCGGGCGTTCGACGAGGGACCGTGGGCGTCCGCGACCCCGGAGGACCGGGCCGGCTGCCTCAATCAGCTCGGCGACGCCCTGGTCAAGCACGCCGACGAGTTCTTCGCCCTCTCGCAGGTCGAGTGGGGCTGCGTCGCCAACGAACGCATGATGCAGATCGACGGTGCCGGGTACATGTCCATGCACGCGGCCCAGCTCGCCACCAAGCTGGTCGACGAGCCCGTGACCGGCATCGGCGCCGGAACGACGGTGCTTCGCCGGGAGGCCCTCGGCGTGGTGTCGATCCTGACGCCGTGGAACTTCCCGCATTGCCTCAACGTCATGAAGGCGAACAACGCGCTGGCGGCGGGCAACACCGTGGTGCTCAAGCCGTCGCCGCTGACCCCGCTGGCCGGGCTGGCGCTCGCCCGCATCATCGACGAGCACACCGACATCCCACCGGGGGTGGTCAACGTCGTCACGCCGTCCGGCCTCGAGGCCGCCAAGCTGCTGACCACCGATCCGCGCATCGACATGATCAGCTTCACCGGCAGCTCGGCCGTCGGCTGCGAGGTGATGCGGGCCGCGGGCGACGCCATGAAGCGGCTCCTCCTGGAATGCGGCGGGAAGTCGGCGAGCATCATTCTCGACGACGCGCGGGTGACCGACGAAATGCTGCAGCAGATGCTGTTCGACTGCTGCTCGCTGCACGCGGGGCAGGCCTGCATCCTGCACAGCCGGCTCCTGCTGCCCGACGCTTTGCACGACGACGTCGTCGATCGGCTGGTCGCGCTGGCCCGCGACATCAAGGTCGGCGACCCGAAAGACCCAGCGACGCAGATGGGTCCGCTGATCAGTGCGGCGCAGCGGCAGCGGGTGCAGGCGCACGTCGACGGCGCGGTGCACGACGGGGCGAAGCTGGTGACCGGCGGCGGCCGCCCGGCGGGCCTGGACGTCGGCTTCTACTTCGAACCGACGATCCTCACCGACGTCGACCCGGATTCGGCCATCGCGCAGGAAGAAGTCTTCGGGCCGGTGCTCACGGTGTTCCGCTATCGCGACGACGATGAGGCGGTGTCGATCGCCAACAACTCCCGCTACGGGCTTTCCGGCGCCGTGTGGGGCGACGACGTGGACCGGGCCGTCGACGTCGCCCGCCGCATCCGCACCGGCCAGGTGGCGGTCAACGGCTGCGGTCCCGGGGACGCGCCGTTCGGCGGCTTCAAGCTGAGCGGGTTCGGCCGGGAGAGCGGCGGGGTCAGCGGACTTCATCAGTACATGGAGGTGAAGGCCATCGGGATCCCGGCATGACGGGTCCCCTCGCCGGGCTGCACGTCGTCGAAATCGCCAGCGAGATCTCGGGTCCTTACGCCACAAAGCTTTTCGTCGATCTCGGCGCCGAGGTCACCAGGGTCGAGCCGCCCGGCGGGGACCCGCTGCGCCGGTGGGGCCCGTTCCCCGGTGGAGTTGTCGACCCGAAGCGCGGCGGCCTGTTCGAGTACCTCAACGCCGGCAAGCGCGGCGCCGGCCCCGCGGACGTCCGTGAGCTCATCGCGGACGCACACCTGCTCGTCGAGAACCTTCCGCCCGGAACGCTGGAGGGCCGGGGGCTCGGCATCGAGGAACTGCAACGGCTCAACCCAAACCTGGTGTGGCTCCGAATATCTCACTTCGGCCAGTCCGGGCCTTGGCGGGACCGTCGGGCCACGCCGTTGACCATGCAGGCGGCGTCGGGCTGGGTCAGCGCCCGGGATCCGCAGCGTGCACCGGTCCAGGTCGGCGCCAGGATCTCCGAGTACGTCGCGGGCGCCTACGGCGCGCTGGGCGCGCTCACCGCACTGCGGTGCCGGACCGCGGGCCGCGTCACGGTGGTGGACGTCTCCGAGTTGGAGGCGCTGCTGTCCACGCTGCCGTACCCGATGCTGATGGCGCAGCGAATGCGACGGCTGGGCCTGCCCGCCGACGCGCGGTCGGCCCCAATGCTGGGTGTCGTCCGCGCCGCCGACGGCTGGGTGGGGATCAACTGCCTGACGGGACAGCACTGGCTCGACGTGTGCGCGATGCTCGGCCTGCCCGAGTTCGGCGAGCATCAGATCGCGATCATGATGGGCGGGCCCGAGCGCGCCGAGTTCTTCGCCAAGGCCGAGCCGGTGCTGGCCGGCCAAACCGTCGCGGAGATCGTCGAACTGGGCCAGGCGCTGCGCATTCCGACCGCCCCGGTCAACGACGGCGCCACCGTGCTGGACTGCCCGCAATATGCCAAGCGGGGATTCTTCGTCGAGCAGGCCGGCTTCCGGCGCCCGGGGGCGCCCTTCCGGTTGGGCGCGAGCGTAACGGCACCGCGAGATTCCGCGCCGGAGGTCGCACCGTCACACTCGCCGACCGAACCGTTCGCGGGACTCAAGGTGCTCGACCTGACCACGTTCTGGGCGGGGGCGTATCTGACGTGCTACCTCGGCGCGTTCGGCGCCGACATCGTCAAGGTCGAGTCCATCCAGCGGCCCGACGGGTTTCGGTATTCGGGCGCGTTTCCCTTCGAGGGGGACGACTGGTACGAGCGCAGCGCGCTCTGGCAGGCCACCAACCTCAACAAGCGCGACCTCACGCTGGACCTGACCTCGCGGGCCGGCCTGGACATCGCGCGGCGGCTGGCCGCGCAGGCCGACGTCGTCGTGGAGAACTTCTCGCCGCGCGTGGTCGAGCAGTTCGGCCTGGACTACGGCTCGCTGGCATCGGTGAAGCCCGACGTGATCGTGGCCCGGATGCCGGGTTTCGGGTTGCAGGGCCCGTGGCGGGACTACGTGGGCTGGGCGCTGAACATCGAGCAGACCTCGGGGATGTCCGCCGTCACCGGCTATCCCGACGGGCCGCCGTGCAACCCGCAGGGGCCCGCCGACCCCGTCGTCGGCGTGCACGCCGGCGTCGCGTTGCTGGCCGCGCTCGAGCACCGCGCCCGCACCGGCGCGGGCCAACTCGTCGAGGTCGCCCAGATCGAGGTCGCGGCGTGCGTGACCGCCGAGCCGGTGATCGAGTACTCGATGAACGGCGTCGTCCAACCGCGCGAGGGCAACCGCCGGCGCGGCTACCTGCAGGGCGTCTACCCGACCAGCGATTCGTGGGTGGCGCTGTCGGTGCCCGACGAGGGGCAGGTCGACCACGACGCGTTCGACGAGGCGGTCGCCGCCTGGACCCGCACCCAGACCGCCGCGGAGGTCGTGGAAACCCTTCGGGCACAAGGAATCCCGGCGGAGGAAGTGATCACCGGCGACCGGATGTACGAGATCGGTCAACTCGACGCGCGCGGATACTACGAGGAGCTCGAGCACCCGATCACCGGACCGCACCGCTATCCCGGCTGGCCGTTTCGCATCACCCCCGGGCCGGGCCGCCACCACCGCACCGCGCCGCCGACGCTGGGCCAGCACAACGACGAGATCCTGCGCGGGCTGGGCCTGTCCGGCGACGAGGTGGCCGCGCTGCGGGCCGAACGGGTCGTCGGCGAGCGGCCGCTGAACGCGTGACGGGCCGCGGCACCCAGGCGCCTTCCGCAAACGACAGGTCACATGGAAAGCTGCCGGGTATGGCCATCGCGATCGCCCGTCCCAAGCTCGAAGGCAACATCGCGGTCGGTGAGGACCGGCAAATCGGTTTCGCCGAGTTCGGTGCCCCCTGGGGCCGCGCGGTCTTCTGGTTGCACGGGACTCCCGGCGCCCGCCGGCAGATCCCGATCGAGGCGCGGGTCTACTCCGAGCAGCACAACATCCGCCTGATCGGCATCGACCGGCCGGGCATCGGCTCGTCGACGCCCCATCGCTACAAGAACATCCGGGCGTTCGGCGACGACCTGCGGACGATCGCGGACACGCTGGGCATCGACAAGATGGCGGTCATCGGCCTGTCCGGCGGCGGCCCGTACGCGCTGGCGTCCGCCGCGGTTCTGTCTGACCGCGTCGTCGCCGCCGGCGTGCTGGGCGGCGTCGCGCCGTTCCTCGGCGACGAGGGGATCACCAGCGGCCTGATGAACCTGGGCAAGCGGGCGGCGCCGCTGCTGCGGCTGGGCGGCGACCCGCTGCGTATCGGCGCGAGCCTGATGATCCGGATGATCCGGCCCGTCGCCAATCCCGCGTTGTATCTGTATGCCGCGATTTCCCCCGAGGCCGACCGGCGCCTGCTCACCCGGCCCGAGTTCAAGGCCATGTTCCTCGACGACCTGCTCAACGGCAGCCGCAAGCAGCTGGCGGCCCCGTTCAACGACGTCATCCTGTTCACCCGCGACTGGGGCTTCCGGCTCGACGAGGTCAAGGTCCCGGTCCGCTGGTGGCACGGCGACAGCGACCACATCGTCCCGTTCGCCCACGGCCAGCACGTCGTGTCCCTGCTGCCCGACGCCGAGCTGTTCGTGCTGCCCGGCGAAAGCCATCTGGCGGGGCTGGGCCGCGGCGAGGAGATCCTGTCCACCCTGATGAAGATCTGGGACGAGCAGTAACCTGCTCAGGTGCTGCTGGCTTCCCTGAATACCTCGGCGGTCACCGCCACCGACATTCCCGACGCGGTGCGCATCGACGGCGCGGTGCTGAGCCGCAGCGACCTGGTGGGCGCCGCGACGTCGGTGGCCGAGCGCGTCGCCGGCGGCCAGCGGGTCGCGGTGCTGGCCAAGCCGACCGCGTCGACGGTGCTGGCCGTCACCGGATGCCTGATCGCCGGCGTGCCCTTCGTGCCGGTGCCCTCCGACGTCGGCGCGGCCGAACGCCGGCACATGCTCACCGACTCCGGCGCGCAGGCCTGGCTTGGCCCGCAGCCCGACGAGTTGGAAGGCTTGCCGCACATCCCGGTTCGGCCGCACGCCCGCTCCTGGCACCGCTACCCGGAGCCGGCGCCCGAGTCCACCGCGATGGTGATCTACACCTCGGGCACCACCGGGCTGCCCAAGGGGGTGGTGCTGAGCCGGCGGGCGATCGCCGCGGACCTCGACGCGCTGGCGCAGGCCTGGCAGTGGACCGCCGACGACGTCCTGGTGCACGGGTTGCCGTTGTTTCACGTGCACGGCCTGGTGCTGGGACTGCTCGGGTCGCTGCGGATCGGAAATCGCTTCGTGCACACCGGAAGACCGACGCCGGAGGGCTACGCCCGGGCCCGCGCCGAGGCCGGGGGGACGCTGTATTTCGGGGTCCCCACGGTGTGGTCGCGGGTGGTGGCGGACGAGTCGGCGGCCGAGGCGCTGCGGCCGGCGCGGCTGCTGGTGTCCGGCAGCGCGCCGCTGCCGGTGCCCGTGTTCGACCGGCTGACGCAACTCACCGGCCACCGGCCCATCGAACGGTACGGCACCTCGGAATCGTTGATCACGATCTCCACCCGGGTGGGCGGTGAACGCCGCGCGGGCTGGGTGGGCCTACCGGTCGCCGGGGTGGAAACCAGGCTGGTCGACGACGACGGCGGCCCCGTGCCCCGCGACGGGGAAACCGTTGGCAGGCTTCAGGTTCGGGGCCCGACGATGTTCGACGGCTACCTGAATCGGCCCGACGCCACGGCCGAGGCGTTCGAGCCCGGCGGCTGGTATCGCACCGGCGACGTCGCGGTGGTCGACGGCGAGGGCATGCACCGCATCGTCGGCCGCGAGTCGGTCGACCTGATCAAGTCGGGCGGATACCGCGTCGGCGCGGGCGAAATCGAGACGTCGCTGCTCGGGCATCCCGGTGTGCAGGAGGCGGCCGTCGTCGGATTGCCGGACGAGGACCTGGGCCAACGCATCGTCGCGTTCGTCGTCGGCTCCTCCGAATTGAGCGCCGACGAGCTGATCGACCACGTCGCCCGGGAGCTGTCGGTGCACAAGCGACCGCGCGAGGTGCGCATCGTGGAGGCGCTGCCGCGCAACGCGATGGGCAAGGTCCTCAAGAAGCGGTTGCTCGCCGACGGCTGACGGTCTGCCGACTGTGGTGAGCGTGCGCAGTTGTACACCCGGCGCGGCGTGCCGCCGTACGGACACGCACGCTCGCCAGGTGGGCGAGACCACGAACCTTCCCCTACCGTCGTAGGCGTGACTGGACGCGAGAGACCCGCTGCGACGATTGTCGCCACTCCCGGGCCCACACCGATGCGGCGAGTCGCGGCCGCCTGCCTCGTCGGCTCCGCCATCGAGTTCTACGACTTCCTGATCTACGGCACCGCGGCCGCGCTGGTGTTTCCCACCGTGTTCTTCCCGCACCTCAGCAACACCGTGGCCACGATCGCTTCGATGGGGACCTTTGGCGCGGCTTTTCTGTCCCGACCCGTCGGCGCCGCCGTGTTCGGGAACTTCGGGGACCGGCTGGGCCGCAAAAAAACATTGATCGCCACGCTGCTGCTCATGGCCGTGTCCACCATCAGCGTCGGGCTGGTTCCCAGCACGGCGGCCATCGGGACCGCGGCCCCGTTGATCCTGGTCGCGCTGCGCCTGCTGCAAGGGTTTGCCGTTGGCGGCCATTGGGCGGGATCCGCGCTGCTGAGCGCCGAATATGCGCCGCCCGCCAAACGTGGCCGGTACGGCATGTTCACCGCGCTCGGCGGCGGCACCGCGTTGGTGCTGAACAGCTCGACCTTCCTGGGCGTGAACTACACCATCGGCGAAGACAGCTCCACGTTCATGCAATGGGGGTGGCGGCTTCCGTTCCTGATCAGCGCGGCGCTGATCGTCATCGCCCTGTACGTGTGGCTCAAGATCGACGAGACCCCGCTGTTCGCCGAGGAAAAGGCCCAACACTCGGTGCCAAAAGCGCCGCTCAGGGAGGTGCTACAGCTTCATCGCCGGGAGATCGCCCTGGCCGCGGGAGGCGTCATCTGCGGTTTCGGCTTCGTCTACATGGCCGGCACCTATCTGACCACCTATGCCCACTCCCACCTGGGGTACTCCCGCAACGTCGTCCTGTTCGTCGGTGTGCTGGGCGGACTGGCGAGCATCGGGTCCGTCGCGTTCTCCGCCACCATGAGCGATCGAGTCGGGCGCCGCAGGATGATGTTGGTGGCGTGGGCCGCGTGCCTTGCCTGGTCGTTCGTGGCGATCCCGCTGATCGACACCGGCCAACCAATTTTGTATGCGGTGGCCGTCGTCGGGATGTACGCCGCCGCCGCGACCGGCGCCGGGCCGACGGCAGCATTCATCCCCGAGCTGTTCTCCACCCGCAACCGCTACAGCGGATCGGCGCTGTCGGTGAACCTCGCCGGTGTCATCGGTGGCGCCCTGCCGCCGTTGATCGCCGGAACGCTGCTGGCAACCTACGGCAGCTGGGCGATCGGTCTGATGTTGGCCGCCCTCGCATCGACCAGCCTGGTGTGCACGTTTCTGCTTCCGGAGACAAACGGAACGGCGCTTCGAACCACGCAGGGCGTGCACGTCGGGCATGGGCGGGCGGAGGTCGAACTGCCCAGCGGCGACCGTTAGCTCAGTTGGCGTGCAGGTCCTCGTTGAGCGTGATGCCCTGACCGTCGCGGGCGACCACCTCGACCGCGCCGGTGACCGAATTGCGCCGGAACAGTACGTTGTTGGCGCCCGAGAGGTCCCGGGCCTTGACCGACTTGCCGTCCGGCGTGACGACCTTGGTGCCCGCCGTGACATAGAGGCCGGCCTCGACGACGCAGTCGTCGCCCAGCGAGATGCCCAAACCCGCGTTGGCGCCGAGCAGGCACCGCTTGCCGATCGAAATGACTTGCGTTCCACCGCCGGACAGCGTGCCCATGATCGACGCCCCGCCGCCGATGTCGGACCCGTCACCCACCACCACGCCGGCCGAGATGCGGCCCTCGACCATCGACGCGCCCAGGGTGCCGGCGTTGTAGTTCACGAAGCCCTCGTGCATCACCGTCGTGCCCGGGGCCAGGTGGGCGCCCAGCCGCACCCGGTCGGCGTCGGCGATCCGCACGCCGGTGGGCAAGACGTAGTCGACCATCCGGGGGAACTTGTCGACGCCGAACACGGTCACCGGCCCCTTGCGGCGCAGCCGCGCCCGGACCGTCTCGAATCCGTCGATCGCGCAGGGCCCGTGATTAGTCCAGACCACATTGGTCAATACCGGAAACAAGCCGCCGGCGTTCAGCCCGTGCGGCGCCACCAGCCGGTGCGACAGAAGATGCAGCCGCAGGTAGGCGTCGTGTGCGTCGGCGGCGACAGCGTCCAGGGAGCCGATGACCGTGCGCACCGCGACGGTCTCGGTGCCGCGGTCGTCGTCGCGGCCGACCAGCGCCGCCAGCTCGGGGGGAACGTCGGAGAGCGCCAGGCGCGACGTGCCGCCGGTGCCCGGTCCGGTCAGTTCCGGTGCCGGGAACCAGGTGTCGAGGATCGATCCGTCGGACGCGATCGTCGCCAGCCCGATGCCCGCAGCTCCAGTCACGGCGCACAGGTTACTTTCCTTTGGCGAGCAGACACAAAAGCCCCCTTTTTGGGCCAAGAATGGGCGCTTTTGCGTCTGCTCGGCATACTGGTGGCGTGCTGGACTTGCGCGGGGACCCGATCGAGCTGACCGCGGCGCTGGTCGACATCCCCAGCGAGTCGAGGGACGAGGCCCGCATCGCCGACGAGGTGGAGGCCGCGCTGCGCGCCCAGACGTCCGGCTTCGAGATCGTCCGCAACGGCAACGCGGTGTTGGCGCGCACCCACCGGAACCGGCCGTCACGGGTGCTGCTGGCCGGGCATCTGGACACCGTCCCGGTCGCCGACAACCTGCCCAGCCGCCGCGAGAACGGGGAGTTGCACGGCTGCGGCACCGCGGACATGAAATCCGGCGACGCGGTCTTTCTGCACCTGGCCGCCACCATCGCCGAACCCGCGCACGATCTCACCCTGGTGTTCTACGACTGCGAGGAAATCGACGCGGCCGCAAACGGTTTGGGGCGCATCGAGCGGGAGCTGCCGGACTGGCTGTCCGCCGACGTGGCCATCCTGGGCGAGCCCACCGGCGGCTACATCGAAGCCGGCTGCCAGGGCACCCTGCGCGTGGTGATCGGCGCGACCGGAACCCGCGCGCATTCGGCGCGTCCCTGGTTGGGCGACAACGCAATTCACAAGCTGGGCGCCGTGCTGGACCGGCTCGCGTCGTACACCGCGCGCACCGTCGAGATCGACGGCTGCACCTACCGCGAGGGCCTGTCGGCGGTGCGGGTCGACGGCGGGGTGGCCGGCAACGTGATCCCCGACGCCGCCTCGGTGACCGTCAACTACCGCTTCGCCCCCGATCGTTCGGTGGACGCGGCGCTGCGACACGTCCGCGAGGTGTTCGACGGGCTCGACGTGCGGATCGAGCAGACCGACGCCGCCGCGGGCGCGCTGCCGGGCCTGTCGCAACCCGCCGCCAAGGCCCTGGTCGAGGCCGCGGGCGGGCAGGTCAGGGCGAAATACGGGTGGACCGACGTGTCCCGGTTCGCCGCCCGGGGCATCCCCGCGGTGAACTTCGGGCCGGGCGACCCGAACCTGGCACACCGGCGCGACGAACGGGTGCCGGTCGCCGCGATCACCGCCGCCGCGGCGATGCTGCGGCCCTACCTGGCCGGTTGACGGTCTGACGCGTCAGCCGCAGCGCTGCGCCTGCGCGGCGGCATCGGCGGCGGCGGCGCGCATCCCGACGTCGGCCAGTTGCCGCGACACCGCGGCCAGCGCCGCGCCGTCACCGCTCGCCAACGCCCGCGCATGGGCCAGCGCGAGACCGCCCACGACGCAGTCGATCTCGCCGGCCAGCCGGGCCAGCGGATCCGCCGCCCGGATGTCGCCGAGCCGGACGGCCTCGTACCACGCGCGCAGCGCCGCCCCCGACTGCCCGCCGCGTTCGGCCGCCCGGGCGGCGTCGCGGGCGGCGGCCACCGCCTCGTGCGAATCGCGCGCCGAGGCCAGCCGCCACGCCCGGGCCACGCCGAGCTCCGGGGCGAACAGCGCCGACTTGGTCCCGTGCCGAGATTCGGCCCGGCTCAACGCTTTTGCCGCGGCGGCGGTGTCGCCCTGTTGGGCCAGCGCGGTCGCCAGCAGCATCAGCGACAACGGCCCCCACGAGTAGCCGGTGCGTTCCAGCGTGGCGGCCGCGGGGCCGAGTAGCGCTGCGGCACGGGCGAATTCGCCGTCGGCGATCAACACGTGCGCCAGCAGCACCTCGCCGATCGCGCGTCCCGGCTGCTGCAGCTCCGCGAAGTCGGTGAACTGCTGCGCGAGCTCCCGCGCCGCGTCGAGCCGGCCCGCCATCAACAGCGCGGTGGTCTGGCCCAGCCCGATCGTGAAGCGCAGCAGCCCGGGATGCTCGGCGGCCAGGGCGCGCTGCGCCAGCGGCTCGACGTCGCCGAAACGGCCCTGCCGCGCCGCGCACAGCGCGGCGGCGCTGGCCGCCCACGCCACCGCCTGGTCGCCGGACGACGGCGAGGCCAGCACGTCGCCCGCGACCTTGACGGCGTGCCCGACATTGCCCGCGTTCATCGCGAAGGTCGCGCCCAGCGCGTCCAGCGTGGTCCGCAGCCCTGCGTCGGAAACCCGATTGCGGGTGGTCCGCAGAAACGCGGTGGCCCGCTCCGGCTCGCCGAGCATCCAGAACTGATTGGCCGCCCGCAGCAGCGCCCAGTCCATCAGCGCCGGCTCGGTCAACGCCGAGGCGTCGACGGCGGCCAGCACCGCGTCGGCCTCGCGGCCGCGTCCCTGCCACCCCAGCGCATTCGCCAGCGCCAGCCGCGCCGCCAGGCCGCCGGACCGCTCCAGCGCCGACCGGGCCAGCCGCTCGCCCAGGGCGAGGTCGCCCAGCCGCAGCGCCTGCTGCGCGGCGGCGGCGACCTCGGCCGTCGGCTGCGGGGCGTCGCTGTCGAGCGCCAGCGACGCCAGCCGCAGCCGGTCGATGAGGTGGTCCGGCGGATGCTCGGACAGCAGCTTGACCAGCTCGGTGCGCCGCCGGCGCGCGCTGTCGCCGCCCAGCGCCGCGAGCGCGCGTTCGGCGAACAACGGGTGCGCCGTGTACACCACCGGGTCGCTCGCGTGCGCGTCGCGCACCCGGGTTTCGGCCGCGCCCCACTCGACCGCCTCGCCGACCGCGCCGTCGCCGGCGAGGGCGGTCAGATCCGCGAGCGACAGCGGCTCCTGCACGGCGAGGTAGTCCAGCACCGCGCGCGCCGGGGCGGGCAGCTCGGCGATGAACGCGTCGACCTCCCCCGGGGTGGTCGCCCCGCCGGGCGCCTCGATGTCGATGCGCTCCAGCAGCCCGTCGGTCCACAGTGCCGCGATGGCCTCGGGCGCGGCCCCGGAGTCCGGGCCGCGGGCGGTGACGATCATCCGCGCGGTGCCCGCCAGCGCCAATTGGTACACGAGGGTGGCCGACAGGATGTCGAGGTCGTGGGCGTCGTCGACGATGAACAGCAGATCGCCCGGCGAATCGGGCCGGCCCAGCGCCGCCCGCGCCGCCCGCAACATCGCGGCCGGCTTGCCGATGTCGTGCCCGAAACTGGAGGAGTCGAGCAGGTGGCCGAAGGCCCCGAACGGCACCAGCCGCTCGGTCGGCGTGCCGGTGACCCAGCGGGTGACGGTGGCCGGGTGCCGGCCGGCGAACCGCTCGGCGGCCAATCGCGCCAGGGTGGACTTGCCGCAGCCGTCCGGTCCGAGCACCGCCGCCCCGCCGCGGGCCGCGTCACCGAGCGTGGCGTCGAGCTGTTCGAGGGCGGCCGCGTGCTGGGGGACGTTCCATCGAATCGGCACCGCCGGATTTTAGTGCGCGCGGTGTGCGTGCCGCACCGGGCGTGGTCTACCTTTCGGTTATGCCCGTGGAACGCGATTCGCCGAGCGCGTGGGCGGTGTGCGTGTACTGCGCCTCCGTCCCGACGCATCCCGAATTGCTGGAGCTGGCCACCGAACTCGGCGAGGCCATCGCCGACCGCGGCTGGACCTTGGTGTGGGGCGGCGGCCACGTCTCGGCGATGGGCGCGGTGGCCAGCGCGGCGCGGGCGCGCGGCGGCCGGACCGTCGGGGTGATCCCGCAGCAGCTGATGCGCAGCGAGCTGGCCGACACCGAGGCCGACGAGCTGATCGTCAGCGAGACCATGCGCGAGCGCAAGCAGATCATGGAGGACCGCTCCGACGCGTTCATCGTGCTGCCGGGCGGCGTGGGCACCCTCGACGAGCTCTTCGAGGCCTGGACGACGGGCTACCTCGGGATGCACCACAAGCCCGTGGTGCTGCTCGACCCGTGGGGGCACTACGAGGGCCTGTGGATCTGGCTGAACGGATTGCTCGACGCGGGCTACATCTCGCAGGTCGCGATGGACCGGCTGGTCCTGGTCGATAAGGTGGGTGCCGCAGTGGAGGCGTGCGCCCCCGCCTGACGTCGGGGGCTTGGCTCGAAGGGCACACTGCCGAGGGGAATCGAGGGATCAGGTGTCGAGTGACGGGGGAACGCGCGCGGCGGTCGGCCTGACCGACATCGCCGTCAAGGCGCCGGGCGTACTGGCCGACCTGCCGTCGATCGTGCGCGGCGTGCTGACCGGGCTGCTGGCCTTTCCGAACTCGAAGAAGTCGATCGGCACGGTGTTCGCCGACCGGGCCGCCCGCTACGGCGACCGGGTCTTCCTGCGCTTCGGCGACCAGCAACTGACCTACCGCGACGCCAACGCGGCCGCCAACCGCTACGCGGCGGTGCTGGCCGCCCGGGGTGTCGGCCACGGCGACGTCGTCGCGATCATGCTGCGCAACTCGCCCAACGCGGTGCTGGCGATGCTGGCCGCCGTCAAGTGCGGCGCCATCGCCGGGATGCTCAACTACCACCAGCGCGGCGAGGTGCTGGCCCACAGCCTGGGCTTGCTGGACGCCAAGGTGCTGGTCGCCGAGACCGACCTGGTCAGCTACGTCGCCGAGTGCGAGTCCCCGGGCGCCACGGAGACGCTGACCATCGAGGACGTGGAGCGCTTCGCGGTGAGCGCCCCGGCCACCAACCCGGCCTCGGCCTCGGCGGTGCTGGCCAAGGACACCGCGTTCTACATCTTCACCTCGGGCACCACCGGGTTCCCCAAGGCCAGCGTGATGACCCATCGCCGGTGGCTGGCCGCGCTGGCGGCGTTCGGCGGGCTCGGGTTGCGGCTGAAGGGCTCCGACACCCTGTACAGCTGCCTGCCGCTGTATCACAACAACGCGCTGACGGTCGCGCTGTCGTCGGTGATCAACTCGGGGGCGACGCTCGCGCTGGGCAAGTCGTTCTCGGCGTCGCGGTTCTGGGACGAGGTGATCGCCAGCCGGGCCACGGCGTTCATCTACATCGGCGAGATCTGCCGCTACCTGCTCAACCAGCCGCCCAAGTCCACCGACCGCGCGCACCAGGTGCGCCTGATCGCCGGCAACGGGCTGCGGCCGGAGATCTGGCACGAGTTCACCGACCGGTTCGGCATCCCGCGGGTGTGTGAGTTCTACGCGTCCAGCGAAGGCAACACCGCGTTCATCAACATCTTCAATGTGCCCCGGACGACGGGCATCTCGCCGACGCAGCTGGCCTACGTGGAGTACGACCCCGACACCGGCGCCCCGCTGCGCGACGAGAACGGACGGGTGCGCAAGGTGCCCCCCGGCGAGCCCGGCCTGTTGATCAGCCCGGTCAACCGGCTGCAGCCCTTCGACGGCTACACCGACCAGGAGTCGAGCGAAAAGAAGTTGGTGCGCAACGCTTTTCGTGAGGGCGACTGCTGGTTCAACTCGGGCGACGTGATGAGCCCGCAGGGCATGCGGCACGCCGCGTTCGTCGACCGGCTCGGCGACACCTTCCGCTGGAAGGGCGAGAACGTCGCCACCACCCAGGTCGAGGCGGCGCTGACGTCCGAGGGGTCGGTCGAGGACTGCACGGTCTTCGGCGTCGAGATTCCCCGCACCGGGGGCCGCGCCGGGATGGCCGCGATCAAGCTGCGCGACGGCGCCGAGTTCGACGGCAAGTCGCTGGCCGACGCCGTCTACGAGCAGCTGCCCGGCTACGCCCTGCCCTTGTTCGTGCGGGTGGTGCCGGCCCTGCAGCACACCACGACGTTCAAGAGCCGCAAGGTCGAGTTGCGCGAGCAGGCCTACGGCCCCGACGTCGACGACCCGCTGTACGTGCTGGCCGGCCGCGACGAGGGCTACGTGCCCTACTACGACGAATATCCCGACGAGGTCGCGGCGGGTAAGCGGCCGCAGGGCTGAGGGTGCGCTGGCGGTATGGGCTGACGGTGAAGACAGGACGGAATCCCGCCCTGAGTGCACACCCAAAGGCTCAGCCGCCGCCCCTTGGCGTTGATTGTGAAGCGTGGGCTTCGGTTGTGAAGTGTGGGCTTTGACTGTGAAGCGTCGGCGCAGATAAGGCCGCGAATCCGGCCCTGCGTTCACACCCAAAGCCCTGCGTTCACACCCAAAGCCCACAGTTCACACTCAAAGCCCGGGCTTCACACTCGGTCCCCGGGCCGCGCCCGCGCCGGTGGCCAGGCACCATATACGTGTGCAGTCAACCCTGTGCGGCCGGCCGGTCGCCGCGGATCGCCCGCTCATCATGGCGATCGTCAATCGCACCCCGGACTCGTTCTACGACAAGGGTGCGACCTTCAGCGACGACGACGCCAGGGCCGCCGCGCGCCGGGCCGTCGACGAGGGCGCCGACGTCATCGACGTCGGCGGCGTCAAGGCGGGCCCGGGCGACGACGTCGACGCCGCCACCGAGACCGCCCGGCTGGTGCCGTTCATCGAGTGGCTCCGCCGCGAATACCCCGACCAGTTGATTAGCGTGGACACCTGGCGCTCGGACGTGGCCAGGGTGGCGTGCACGGCGGGGGCGGACCTGATCAACGACACCTGGGGCGGCCACGACCCCGCCCTGGCCGAGGTGGCCGCGGAGTTCGGCGCGGGCCTGGTGTGTTCGCACACCGGCGGGGCGCGGCCCCGCACGCGTCCCTTCCGGGTGAGCTACGGCACCACCACCCGCGGCGTGGTCGACGACGTGATTCGCCAGGTCACCGCGGCCGCCGAGCGGGCCGTCGCGGCCGGCGTGGCCCGCGAGGCGATACTGATCGACCCGACCCACGACTTCGGCAAGAACACCTTCCACGGGCTGGCGTTGTTGCGCCACGTTGGCGATCTTGTTAAGACCGGGTGGCCCGTCCTGATGGCTTTGAGCAACAAGGACTTCGTAGGGGAGACTCTGGGGGTGGGATTGACCGAACGCCTGGAGGGCACGCTGGCGGCCACCGCGCTGGCGGCCGCCGCCGGGGCCCGCATGTTCCGGGTGCACGAGGTCGCGGCCACCCGCCGGGTGCTGGAAATGGTGGCCTCGATCCAGGGCGTGCGCGCACCGGCGCGCACCGTGAGGGGACTTGCATGACCGCATCCGAGCTGATCGCCGCCGATCTCGGCAACGACAGGCTGCTGTGGAACCGCCCCACCTGGACGGTCGCCGAACTGGTCGCCGCCAAGGCCGGGCGGACGATCTCGGTGGTGCTGCCCGCCCTCAACGAGGAAGACACCATCGAATCGGTGATCGACAGCATCACGCCGCTGGTCGACGGCCCCGACGGTCTGGTCGACGAGCTGATCGTGCTGGACTCCGGCTCGACCGACGACACCGAGATCCGCGCCATCGCCGCCGGGGCCCGCGTCGTCAGCCGGGAACAGGCCCTGCCCGAGGTCCCGGCGCGGCCCGGCAAGGGCGAGGCGCTGTGGCGCTCGCTGGCGGCCACCAGCGGCGACATCGTGGTGTTCGTCGACTCCGACCTTATCGACCCGCACCCGATGTTCGTGCCGTGGCTGGTCGGCCCGCTGCTGACGGGCGACGGCATCCACCTGGTAAAGAGCTTCTACCGACGGCCGCTCAACGCCGGCGCCACCGGTGGCGGGCGCGTCACCGAACTGGTCGCCCGGCCGCTGCTGGCCGCGCTGCGGCCGGAGCTGGGCTGCATCTTGCAGCCGCTGGGCGGCGAGTACGCGGCCAGCCGGGAGCTGCTGACGTCGCTGCCGTTC
This sequence comes from Mycobacterium sp. NGS26, assembly GCF_059813025.1. NCBI lineage: Bacteria > Bacillati > Actinomycetota > Actinomycetes > Mycobacteriales > Mycobacteriaceae > Mycobacterium > Mycobacterium sp. NGS26. Next base: position 143,517 of record NZ_JCALDU010000001.1, on the reverse strand, counting down.
GCCCCGGGCTACGGCGTGGAGATCGGCCTGCTGGTCGACACCTTCGACCGGTTGGGCCTGGACGCGATCGCTCAGGTCAACCTGGGCGTACGGGCCCACCGCAACCGGCCGCTGTCCGAGCTGGGCGCGATGAGCCGGCAGGTCATCGCGACGCTGTTCGCGCGGTGCGGCATCCCCGACTCGGGGGCCGGGCTGACGCAGTTCTTCGCCGACGGCCCCGACGGCGACGGCTACACCCCGCACACCAGCCCGGTGTCGCTGAACGACCGGCCGCCGATGAACGGGCTGCGGCCGCGCTAGGTTTGTCGGCCGCATAGGGCAATATCGTTCACGTGGCGTTGGTCTTGCTCTACCTGGTGGTGCTGGTGCTGGTGGCGATCGTGCTGTTCGGCGCCGCCAGCCTGCTGTTCGGTCGCGGCGAGCAGCTGCCGCCGCTGCCCCGCGGGACGACGGCGACCGTGCTGCCCGCCTACGGCGTCACGGGCGCCGACGTCGACGCCGTCAAGTTCACCCAGGCCCTGCGCGGCTACAAGACCAGCGAGGTGGACTGGGTGCTGGACCGGCTGGCCCGCGAGCTGGAGGCGCTGCGCGGCCAGCTGGCGGCGGCGCACGCCGAGCCCCAACCCGAGACAAAGACCGAAACCGGGCCCGAGGCCGTGGAACCCGAGGGCGGCCAGGATCGTCAGGACTAGGTGTGAGCGACTCAAGTGAAGAGCTGGTTCGCTGCGGCTGGGCGGGTGTGCGGCCGGGACCCCACGCCGAGCTGTACCGCGACTACCACGACCGGGAGTGGGGCCGGCGCGTGCAAGACGGGGTGGCGCTGTTCGAGCGGATGAGCCTGGAGGCCTTCCAGAGCGGCCTGTCGTGGCTGACGATCCTGCGCAAGCGGGAGAACTTTCGGCGCGCCTTCTCCGGATTCGACATCGAGAAGGTCGCCCGCTACACCGATGCCGACGTGCAACGGCTGATGGGCGACGCGGGGATCGTCCGGAACCGGGCCAAGATCGACGCGACGATCGCCAACGCCCGCGCGGCGGCCGACCTGGGAACGCCGCAGGACCTGTCCGAGCTGCTGTGGTCGTTCGCGCCGCCGCCGCGGCCCCGGCCCGCCGACGCGTCCGAAATCCCCTCGGCCACCGACGAATCGACGGCCATGGCGCGCGAGCTGAAACGGCGAGGGTTCCGCTTCGTCGGGCCGACCACCGCCTATGCGCTGATGCAGGCGACCGGCATGGTGGACGACCACATCCGCGATTGCTGGGTGCCCGCGCAAGCCCGGTGAGGCCCCAGGGCCGGGTCTTTGTGTGACTGCCGACCCGAATAGGGAACAATGGGGGAGTGATTTGGCAGTTCAATGTCGGGTATGGCTGGAAATCCACCGGCGGGGCGTGCTCGGCGCCGACCCGGTCCGTGAGGGCGGGCCAGTTCGAACCTGGAGGGAGCACTCGATGGCGGCGATGAAGCCCCGGACCGGCGACGGTCCTCTGGAAGCAACCAAGGAGGGGCGCGGCATCGTGATGCGGGTACCACTTGAGGGCGGTGGTCGTCTTGTCGTAGAGCTGACGCCGGACGAGGCCGCCGCGCTGGGCGACGAACTCAAGGGCGTCACCAGCTAGGACCGGCTAGGACCGGTTGAGGTCTGCCGGGTGAGTTACGCACCCACCTTCCGGTAGATCTCCAGCGTTTGCTCCGCGACGCGGGCCCAGGAGAATTCGTCGATGCAGCGCTGGCGCCCCGCGCGGCCGTAGCGCTCCGCCCTCTCGGGGTCGGCGACGAGCGCATTGACCGCCTCGGCCAACCCGGCCTGGTAGCCGCCCGCGTCGTCGGCGTCGTAATGCACCAGCGATCCGGTGACGCCGTCGGCGACCACCTCGGGTATGCCGCCGACGTCGGAGCCCACCACCGGGGTGGCGCAGGCCATCGCCTCCAGGTTCACGATGCCCAACGGCTCGTACACCGACGGGCACACGAAAACGGTTGCCGCCGAAAGTATCTCGCGTAGCTGAACCATGGGCAGCATTTCCCGGATCCAGAACACGCCGGTGCGGTCGCGGGCCAATGCGGCTACGGCCGAGCGGATCTCGTCGGCGATCTCCGGGGTGTCGGGCGCGCCGGCGCACAACACCAACTGCACCTCGGGAGCGAATCGGTGCGCGGCGGCCAGCAGGTGTGCCATGCCCTTCTGCCGGGTGATCCGCCCGACGAAGGCCACGCTGGGCCGGCCCGGGTCGACGCCGATCTCGGCCAGCACCGACCCGGTGCTCGCCGGGCCCGCCGGATACCACACGTCGGTGTCGACCCCACTCCGAATGACGTGCACCAGGCTGGGATCCAGCGCCGGGTAGACCCGCAGCACGTCCTCGCGCATCGCGGAGCTGACCGCGATCACCGCGTCGGCGGCGAGCACCGCGGTGTGCTCGACCCACGTCGACACCCGGTAGCCGCCGCCGAGCTGCTCGGCCTTCCACGGCCGCATCGGCTCGAGCGAATGCGCGGTCATGACGTGCGGGATGTCGTAGAGCAACGCGGCCAGGCGCCCGGCCAGCGCGGTGTACCAGGTGTGCGAGTGCACGACGGTGGCCGCGGATGCCGCGTTGGCCATCACCAGGTCGGTGGACAGGGTGGACAGGGCCGCGTTGGCGCCGTGGATCCGCGGGTCGGGCTGATAGGCGAACGCGCCGGGGCGCGGGGCGCCCATGCAGTGCACGTCGACCGCGCACAGCCGGCGCAGCTGCGCGACGAGTTCGGTGACGTGCACGCCGGCCCCGCCGTACACCTCCGGCGGGTACTCCCGCGTCATCATCGCCACCCGCATACACCGCACGGTAGTTCGGTGACGGCACCTCCCGCGAGTCGGGCGCGGCGATCCGTCGTCGGCGCACCCAACCGGGCCAAATACCTTGACGGACAGCCCGTCAGCGCGGGCCGATCGGCGGTTTCCCCTGGCCGCGGCCCGCGGTGGCCGATAGGTTTGAACCCATGAGGGAAGCGCCACACGTGCTGGGCATCGTCCTGGCCGGCGGTGAGGGCAAGCGGCTGTATCCGCTGACCGCGGACCGGGCCAAGCCCGCGGTTCCCTTCGGCGGCGCCTACCGGCTGATCGATTTCGTGCTCTCCAACCTCGTCAACGCCCGTTATCTGCGGGTCTGCGTTCTCACCCAATACAAGTCGCACTCGCTGGACCGCCACATCTCGCAGAACTGGCGGCTGTCGGGCCTGGCCGGCGAGTACATCACCCCGGTGCCGGCGCAGCAGCGCCTCGGCCCGCGCTGGTACACCGGCTCCGCCGACGCGATCTACCAGTCGCTCAACCTGATCTACGACGAAGACCCGGACTACATAGTGGTTTTCGGCGCCGACCACGTGTACCGGATGGATCCCGAGCAGATGGTGCGGTTCCACATCGACAGCGGGGCCGGCGCCACCGTGGCCGGCATCCGGGTGCCGCGCGCCGAGGCCACCGCGTTCGGTTGCATCGATGCCGACGACTCCGGCCGCATCCGCGGTTTCCTGGAGAAGCCGCTGGAACCGCCGGGAACCCCGGATGACCCGGAGACGGCGTTCGTGTCGATGGGCAACTACATCTTCACCACCAAGGTGCTCATCGACGCGATTCGCGCCGACGCCGACGACGACCACTCCGATCACGACATGGGCGGTGACATCATCCCGCGACTGGTCGACGACGGGATGGCCGCGGTCTACGACTTCTCCGACAACGAGGTGCCCGGGGCCACCGACCGGGACCGGGCCTACTGGCGCGACGTCGGGACGCTGGACGCGTTCTACGACGCGCACATGGACCTGGTGTCGGTGCACCCGGTGTTCAACCTGTACAACCGGCGCTGGCCCATCCGCGGCGCGACCGAGAACCTGGCGCCGGCCAAGTTCGTCAACGGCGGCTCGGCCCAGGAGTCGGTGGTCGGCGCGGGCAGCATCATCTCGGCCGCCTCGGTGCGCAACTCGGTGTTGTCGTCGAACGTCGTGGTGGACGACGGCGCGATCGTGGAGGGCAGCGTGATCATGCCGGGCACCCGGGTCGGCCGCGGAGCGGTGGTGCGCCACGCCATCCTGGACAAGAACGTCGTCGTCGGCCCCGGCGAGATGGTCGGGGTGGATCTCGAGAAGGACCGCGAACGCTTCGCGATCAGCGCCGGCGGCGTGGTCGCGGTGGGCAAGGGCGTCTGGATCTAGCGGCGAGCAGACGCAAAAGCCCCCATTTCGGCACGAAATTGGGGGCTTTTGCGTCTGCTCGGCAGGGCTACGGGATCTCGGGGATCAGCAGGTGCGCGTCGTGGCCCGGGCCCCAGTGCAACCTGACCCGGCCGCGCGGCGAGTTCTGGTAGGCCGCCGGGATCTGGCCGGTGAGCGGGTTGCGTGGGCACAGCCAGCGTCCGGCGACCACCAGCCGCAGCTGCTCGCCGGCGCGGAACAGCGTCGCCGACGGGCCCAACGCGACCTCGACGGCGACAACCTCGCCGGCCGATGGCGGCCGCGGCTCGGTGCAGGCCGCGACCGGCTCCCAGGGCTGCGAGAGCTCGGGGTCCAGCGCGCGCAGCGCGACGCGCTGCCAGCCGGTGGTGATCCGGTCGCGGCCGTAGCCATAGGACCCCTCGAATTCGACGAACCGGCCCCGGCGCCACTTCTCCACGCCGACGAACAGGTTCGCGTCGGCGCAGCCGTCCAGCTCCACCCACAGTCGCGCGGCCATCGGGCCGGTCAGCTCGACGTCTTCGGGCACGGTCCAGCTGAAACATGCTGCGCTGGAATGCGTTTCGAACCTCACGCTGCCAGCGTCCGCGGGCTGATCGTGTGTCAGCAGCCCGCGCGCACACAGATACAAGGGCCGCCAACGGGTTCGGTGCAGCGGCCACTCGGCCTCCTCGCGCACCGCGGCGACGGTGTCGCGGTCCTCGCGGACCTCCAGGCGAACGCTGCGGGAGGCGGGCGCGCCGTCCAGCACGGCGCGAAAGAAGTTCAGCTGCTCGGCCAGCGCGGCGTCGGAGTAGAACGTCGCCCATTTGCCGCCGCGATGGGTGTAGAGGCGGGCGTGGGCTGAGCCGGCGCGCGCGAACGCCCGCACCGAGCCGCGGCTGTGCAGGTTGTTGTCCGAGAAGCTGCCGCAGACCAGCATCGGGACGGTGATGGCCGACAGGTCGGGCACCAGCGAGCGCCAAAAGTCGTCGCGCAGCGGATGTTCGTCCTGCATCCGCTCGAGGTCGTAGGACTGCCGCGTGTCGCGACGCACGTTGCGCGACCACATCTTGGTGAAGCCGGTCTCGCGCACGCCGCCGGGAAAGGTCAGGTCGCGATACGCGTCGGTGAAGCCCTCCCACGGGCAGATCGCCCGCAGCGCCGGCGGCCGCAGGGCGGCGACGGCGTACTGGCTGATCGCCAGGTAGGAGACGCCGAGCATCACGACGTTGCCGTCGCACCACGGCTGGTCGGCGATCCACTGCACGAGGTCGTAGGTGTCCTCGGCCTCCCGGTGCGAGAGCAGGTTCCCGGTGCCCTCCGAATGGCCGCAGCCGCGCGAGTCGGCGTTCACCACGGTGAAACCCCGCTCCGTCCACCACGCCGGGTCCGGCGCCTCCCATCCGGTCAGCGCCGAGAACCGCACCGGCGCCGGCTGGCGCAATATCCGGTACTGCGCCGAGAACGCCCACCTGTTGCCCCGCCGCTTCGGCAGGTTGTCCTTGCCGTAGGGGTGGATGCTCAGGACGACCGGCCGGGCGGCATCGTTACTTTTCCGGAAGACGTTGATCCGCAACGCCGTTCCGTCGCGGGTGGGCACGGTGACGTCGACGTCGATGAGCAGGCCGCGCGGCGGGTCGGTGACGGTAACCGGGGGCTTGGCGATGCCGCGAAGCCGGGCCAGCGCGTATCGCAGCGCGCCGCGTCGTCGCCAGGGCCGGTCCAGAGTGGGTGCCGGGTTTCGCGCCACGCCGATACCTTACGGCGCCCGGTCACCACACGTAAGGCACCAGCCGATAGCGAACTCGTCGGGTGTATTCGCGGTAGCCCGCCAGCTGCTGGGTGAGCAGCTTCTCCTCGTCCAGGATGCGGAGGGTGATCACCGCCTGGGCGGGTATGACGAACAGCAGCCCCCAGTAGGAGCCGAGCGCCAGCGGAATGCCGATCATCATGATCAGGTTGCCGGCATACATCGGGTGCCGCACCAATTTGTAGACACCGCCCGAGGCCAGCGTCTGACCGGTCTCGACCGTGACAGTCGCTGCCGCATAGGAGTTCTGCAAGACCACCACCATCGCGAGACCGAGCCCGGTCGCCACCAGGACGTCACCGAGCACCGACACCCAGGCGGGCACCGACGACCAGCCCATCCGGTGGTCGTACGCGCTGAGCACCACCATCGCGAACAGCGCCAGAAACGCGCCGATGATCAACACCTTCTGCAGCGTCCTGGCCTCCGCCAGTGGCCCCCCGTGCATGCGGCGCTCCAGTGCCGCCGGGTTCTTCCGCGCGAGGTAAACGGTCGGCAGGATCGTCACCGCGACGAACGTGGCCGCGAAAGCCCATCCCTGCCAATACTTCACCGTGCCGGCCGGCAGAAACAGGATCAGACCCAGTACGGCGAGTCCGTACACCGAGGCGGTGGCCGCTCGAACACCGGTCTTCACGATCGCAGGTCCCTCCGTCGAAATGCCATGGCCCCCAGCGCAATCAACGCGGCATCGATCACCAGCAGCCACACCAGCGGCACGGCGGTGAAGTCGCCGCCGACCCGCGGAACGTGGGCGAACGGCTCCAGGTCGAGCACCCACTGCGGGAAGCCGGCCAACGAACCGATCAGGTACAGCGCGACGAATCCCACCAGCACGCCCCAGGCCACCGGCGTGAACCGCGGTGCCACACCGAACAATGCGACCGTCACCGCCGACAGCAGCCAGACCGCCGGCAGCTGCACGGCCGCGGTCGCCACCACGGTGGCCAACTTGCCGCCGATATCGCCGGCCGCGGCGCCGTACACGAGTCCGCCCACCACGCCGCAGGCCAGCATCGCGAACGCGGACCCGGCCAGCGCGGCGATCAAATGGCTTGCCAGCCAACGGGTCCGCGACACCGCACCGGCCAGGGTGGTCTCGGCCCGCTGACCGGATTCCTCCTGGTGTAGCCGCAGCGTGAGCGAGACGGCGAACGCGGCGGCCACCATGCCCATCATGGCGAAGGCCACCGCGATGAACGCCTCCTCCAGGGCGCTGGTGCCGCCCATCCGCGCGACGATGTCGCGCACCGCGGTGCTGTCGCCGATCTCGTCGCCGATGCCGTGCACCACGCTGCCCATCACCAGGCCGTACAGGCACAGGCCCACGGTCCACAGCACCAGGGCCCCGCGGTCCAGCCGCCACGCCAACCCGAACACGTTGCCCAGCGCCGGTGCGGCGGTGGCCGGGCCGGCGCGTTCGGCGATGAGTCCGGCGCCGACGTCGCGGCCGGCGAGCAGCCGATAGGCCAGCGCGGTGAGCACGGCCGCGGTCGCCAGGTGCAGCAGCAGCACCCACCAGCGCTCGCCCGCGTAGGGCCGGACCTGCAGCGACCAGCCCAGCGGTGAGAGCCACGACAGCGTGCCCGAACCGGCGTCACCGATGGCGCGCAGCGTGAACGCGGCGGCCAGCACGGCGAACGCGGTGCCGCGGGCGACCCGCGCGCTCGGTGACAGCTGCGCGGCCACCGCGGCGACGGCGGTGAACACCACGCCGGAGCCGGCCAGCGCCGCCCCGAACGCCACCGACCCGCCGGCCGGGATGTCGGTGCGCAGCAATCCCGCCGCGCCGATGGCGCCGGTCGCGATGGACGCCCCGAACGACAGCATCAGCGCCGCGGTGAGGCTGGCGTACCGACCGACCGCGGTCGAGTCGAGCAACTCGGTCCGGCCGGTCTCCTCGTCGGCGCGGGTGTGCCGGATCACGGTGAGGATGACGGCCACCGCGATCAGCGTATGAAACATGCCCGCCTTCCAAATGCCAACGGCGCCAAGGCTGTCGTTGTAGATCTGCCCGTAGAGCGCGCGCTGGGCCGGGCTGGCCATGATGGAGGCCGCGAATCCGGCGCGCCCGGCCTGGGTGGGGTAGACCTTTTCGATGCTGCCGACGTAAACGGACGCCAGCGGGAGCGACAGCAGCAGCACCCACAGCGGCAACGAGATGCGATCGCGGCGCAGGTAGAGCCGCAGCATCCCAAGCGTTCCGGAGAAATTCGAACCGCGTTGCGGTCCGGGCCGCGCCGGAGGCCGTGGCCGTTCCAGGATCGTGGTGCTCATCGCGCGGAGACCTTCCCGGTGCTGTGCTCAGGCTGGCCGTTGGCGGTCTCGGTGGTGTCGTAGTGGCGCAGGAACAGCTCCTCGAGGGTCGGCGGCTGACTGACGAGGCTGCGCACGCCGGCGTCGCCGAGCACCCGGATGAGCTCCCCGAGGCTTTCGCTGTCGACCTGGGCGCGCAGCGTGTTGCCGTCGATGCTGACGTCCTCGACCCCTTTGATCCGGCTGAGATCGCCGGGGTCCCCGGTCATTTCGGCCTTGATCGAGGTGCGGCTGAGGTGGCGCATCGAGTCCAGCGAACCGCTCTCGATGGTCCGGCCGGCGCGGATGATGGTGACCCGCTCGCACAGCGCCTCCGTTTCGGCCAGGACGTGGCTGGACAGCAGGACCGTCGCGCCGCGGTCTCGCGCCTCGGCGACGCACTGCTGAAACACGTTCTCCATCAACGGGTCCAGGCCGCTGCTCGGCTCGTCCAGCAGCAGCAACCCGGCCCGCGACGAGAAGGCCGAGATCAGGGAGACCTTCTGGCGGTTGCCCTTCGAGTAGGTGCGTGCCTTCTTGTGCGGGTCGAGGTCGAAGCGCTCGATCAGCTCGTCGCGGCGCTTGACGTCGATGCCGCCCCGCATCCGGGCCAGCAGGTCGATGGTCTCGCCGCCGGTGAGCGAGGGCCACAGCGTGACATCGCCCGGCACGTAAGCGATCTGGCGGTGCAGCTCGACCGCGTCGGTCCACGGGTCGCCGCCCAGCAACCGCACGCTGCCGCCGTCGGCCTTCACCAGGCCCAGCAGGATGCGGATGGTGGTGGACTTGCCGGCCCCGTTGGGCCCGAGGAACCCGTGCACCTCCCCGGCGCGCACCGTCAGGTCGAGGCCGTCCAGCGCCCGCACGGCTCCGAAATTCTTGGTGAGGTTCCGGATCTCGATCGGTGCGGAATTCGCGGAGTGTTCAGCTGGCATGTGATTCTCCTTGATCGTCTGCGGCCAGGAATGCGTCGTACATGGTGCTGTCGACCATCAACCCGTCCGTGTAGATCTCGAGGGCGGGCAGCACCATATCGCGGGCATAGTCGCGCAGGACCGCCCGCAGATCCGTTGGGTTCTCGTGCATTTGGAGATAGAGCAGGAAGCCGCCGCCGCCGGTGATCGACAGGTACTTCGCCCTGGCCTGCGGGTCGCGGCTCGGCTTGAGCAATCCGGTTCGCACGCCGTCGTCGAGGTACTGCTCGGCGTCGTCGATCATCTTCTGCCACAACGTCTTCGCCAGGTCGCCACCGGTCTGCATGCTGCGCACCAGGTAGGCCATCAACGGGGCGTAGGACTCGATCTCGGCCAGCTGCCCGAACCACGTCGCGGGGTCGGTCGAGCGCATCGCCTCGGTCTTGCCGCTGCGGACCTCCTCGGCGATGAAGTCGTCGCACGCCTTGCGCAGGCCGTCCTTGGAGCCGAAGTGGTGGATCACCAGCGCGGCGCTCACCCCGGCGGCCTCGGCGATCGCGCGCAGCCCGACGTCGAAGCCGCGCCGGCCGAACTGCTCGATGGCCGCGTCGCGGATCCGGGCGGCGGCGGTCAGGTCGGCTGAACGCATGTTCAGTACATTAAACGCACGTTCAGCCGAAGGTCAATGGGACACGCCGCTAAGGATCCGTAAAGGTTCGGGAGCTAGAGGGAGTTAGTCCCTGACCGCGGCCAGCACGCCGTCGCCGAGCGGCACCAGCGCGGGGGTGAGCCGCTCGTCCTCGGCGATCAGCCGGGCCGCCTCGCGAACCGCGACCACCTCGGCGTCGCGCGCCGCGGGATCGCCGGCCCGCCCGCCCAGCCCGGCCCGGTGCACGACGATGACCCCGCCGGGGCGCAGCAGCCGCACCCCCTCGACGACGTAATCGGGCTGGTCGACCGGGTCGGCGTCGACGAACACCAGGTCGTACGACTCGTCGGCGAGCCGGGTCAGCACCTCCTGGGCGCGGCCGCTGATCAGCCTGGTGCGGGACGGTCCGATGCCGGCCTCGGTGAACGCCTGCTTGGCCAGCCGCAGATACTCGGGCTCGATGTCGATCGTCGTCAGGACGCCGTCGTCGCTCATGCCCGACAGCAACCAGAGCCCGCTGACCCCCGCGCCGGTCCCCACCTCGGCGACGGCCTTGCCGCCGCTGAGCTTGGCCAGCAGGCTCAACAGCGCGCCGACCGCGGGCGTCACCGCGCCGGCGCCGATGTCCACGGCGCGCTCGCGGGCGTCCGCCAAGATCGCGTCCTCCGAAATCGATCCCTCGGCGTGCGCGCACAGCGCCTCGGCGCCGGGGGCCGCCTGGTCCAGTGTCATCGAACCGTTGTCGGTACCGTCCATGTCCCGCAGCGTATGCCGGATTCGCGGCGCGATACGTCAGGCGCGCCTGAGCCGGGCCGCCGCGACACGCCCGGGCGGCGCAACGCGACGAAGCTCACTCCGAGACGAATTCGCCCTGCTTAACACAGGTAACGATATTGTTTCTCAGGCAAACTTCAGTCTGCTCCTATGTCGCGCATACGCCGATGCGCGACGGTTTCCGTATGGAACGCGGCGGGTACTGGTCCGGGAATAGGCAGTGGCCGCTTCGCGTTGCCGCTTGCGACGAATTGTCAGGCCCTGACGCCACGGGAAACGCCACGGTAAACGCCAGGGACAACGTCAGGGAAAACCCGGAGGATCCGATCATCACCACGCTTTTGAGCCCGACCAGCATGTCTCATGCCCAGGAGTGCCGAGACGACGAGTGGGTGGAGGTTCCCGACGCGTTGCAGGGAACCGCGGTGTTCGACGCGACGGGGGACAAGTCGACCATGCCGTCGTGGGACGAGCTGGTCCGCCAGCATGCCGACCGGGTCTACCGGCTGGCCTACCGGCTTTCGGGCAACCAGCACGACGCCGAGGACCTGACGCAGGAGACGTTCATCCGGGTGTTCCGGTCGGTGCAGAACTATCAGCCCGGGACCTTCGAGGGCTGGCTGCACCGCATCACCACCAACCTGTTCCTGGACATGGTGCGCCGGCGCGCGCGCATCCGGATGGAGGCGCTGCCCGAGGACTACGACCGGGTGCCCGCCGACGAGCCCAACCCCGAGCAGATCTACCACGACGCGCGGCTGGGCCCCGACCTGCAGGCCGCCCTGGATTCGCTGCCGCCGGAATTTCGTGCCGCGGTGGTGCTGTGCGACATCGAGGGCCTGTCCTACGAGGAGATCGGCGCCACCCTGGGAGTGAAGCTGGGCACCGTGCGCAGCCGCATCCACCGCGGGCGCCAGGCGCTGCGCGACTACCTCGCCGCGCACCCGGAACACGGCGGCCGGCCCGAAACGTTGCACAGCAAGTCGGCGTAGCCCCCCGGTCCCCAGGCAACAATCGGGCGGTTTTGCGCGCTCGCGACGGGTGTCGGGCGGCTCGCCGCGCTACATTCGAGGTGTACGTGGCAGCGAAAGGAGCCGGCGATGGCCGACCGAGGACATGTGTTCCGCCGCGCGTTCTCCTGGCTGCCCGCCCAATTCGCCTCCCAAAGTGACGCACCGGTCGGCGCGCCGCGCCAGTTCGGTTCCACCGAGCACTTGTCCGTCGAGGCGATCGCCGCCTTCGTGGACGGCGAGCTGCGGATGAACGCACACCTGCGCGCCGCCCATCACCTCTCGCTGTGCCCGCAGTGCGCGGCCGAAGTGGAGGATCAGAGCCGGGCGCGCACCGCGTTGCGCGACTCGCAGCCGATCCGCATCCCCACCGCGTTGCTGGGGATGCTCGCCGACATTCCGCACAGTTCGCCCGACGACACCTCCCGGATGCCCGACGGCCTGCTCGACCGCGACGCGCGCGACCGGCGTAAGCGCCGGTAGCTTGGGATCCCGCGACCACGAAACCGTGGATACTAGGGTGGCCTGTATCAGGCGCGTCTCGAGCGCTCGGACGAGGATTTAAAAGAGGATCACGTGACCTCCGACCAGAACGACGGCGGCAACGACGGCGGCAACCGCCTGGCGCCGCGCCCCATCTCCCGGCCGCCCGTCGACCCCGCGTCGCGGCAGGCCTTCGGCCGTCCCGCCGGGCTGCGGGGGTCCTTCGTGGCGGAGCGTGTGCGCCCGCAGAAGTACCGGGAGCAGTCCGAGTTCAGGCCGCACGACGAACCGGCCGACCCCGTCCTGGAGGAGGCGTTCAGCCGTCCCGTGGGAGTCGGCGAGTCGCTGCAGCGCCACCCGGTCGACGCCGGCGCGCTGACCGCGGAGAGGGACGGTGCCGGGCCGGACGAGCTCGACGACCCGTGGCGAGACCCCGGGGCCCCGGCCGGGCTGGGATCCCCGGCGGTCACCCCGGCGCCGCCGCGCTCCGCGCTCGGCCACGGCGGCAAGCTGGGCGTGCGCGACGTGCTGTTCGGCGGCAAGGTTTCCTACCTCGCGCTGGCCGTGCTGATGCTGATCGCCCTGGTGATCGGGCTGCTCGGCGGGGTGATCGGCCGCAAGACGGCCGAGGTCGTCGAGGCGTTCACCACCTCGAAGGTGACGCTGTCGACCACCGGCAACGGCGAGGGGCCGGCGGGCCGGTTCGCCAAGGTCGCCGCCGCGACGGCCGACTCCGTCGTGACCATCGAGTCGAAGAGCGACCAGGAGGGGATGCAGGGCTCCGGCGTCGTCATCGACGGCCGCGGCTACATCGTCACCAACAACCACGTGATCTCCGAGGCGGCCAACAACCCCAGCCAGTTCAAGACCACGGTGGTGTTCAACGACGGCAAGGAGGTGCCCGCCAACCTCGTCGGGCGCGACCCCAAGACGGACCTGGCCGTGCTCAAGGTCGACAACGTCGACAACCTGAGCGTGGCCCGGCTCGGTGACTCGGACAAGATGCGGGTCGGCGACGAGGTCCTGGCCGCGGGCGCGCCGCTGGGCCTGCGCAGCACCGTGACCCACGGCATCATCAGCGCGCTGCACCGCCCGGTCCCGCTGTCGGGGGAGGGCTCCGACACCGACACCGTCATCGATGCGCTGCAGACCGACGCCTCGATCAACCACGGCAACTCCGGCGGCCCGCTGATCAACATGAACTCCGATGTGATCGGCATCGACACCGCCGGAAAGTCGTTGTCGGACAGCGCAAGTGGGCTGGGCTTCGCGATCCCGATCAACGAGGTCAAAGAGGTCGCGCAGACCCTGATCAAGGACGGCAAGATCGTGCACCCGACGCTGGGCGTCAGCACCCGCTCGGTGAGCAACGCGATCGCGTCCGGCGCCCAGGTCGCCAACGTGAAGGCCGGCAGCCCCGCGCAGAAGGGCGGGATCCTGGAGAACGACGTGATCGTCAAGATCGGCAACCGCAAGGTCGCCGACTCCGACGAGTTCGTCGTCGCGGTCCGGCAGCTCAACATCGGGCAGGACGCCCCGGTGGAGGTGGTCCGCGACGGCCGGCACGTCACGCTGACGGTGAAGCCGGACGGGGACAACGGCTAGGGGGCTGGGTGCTGGGGAACCTGAGCTGGGAGCACATCGCCGTCCTCGTCGTGGTCGGGCTGGTGATCCTCGGCCCGGAGCGGCTGCCGGGCGCCATCCGGTGGACGTCGAACGCGTTGCGGCAGGCCCGCGACTACCTCAGCGGCATGACGAGCCAGCTGCGCCAGGACCTCGGGCCCGAGTTCGACGAGCTGCGCGCCCCGCTGAGTGAGTTGCAGAGGCTGCGCGGCATGACGCCGCGCGCGGCGCTGACCAAGCACCTGCTCGACGGCGACGACTCCTTTTTCACCGGGAATTTCGACCGGCCGGTCAACGGCGCGCCGCCGAAGCCGTCAACGCCCTCAACGCCGGAGCCGACGCCGCAGCACGGTCCGGCGCCGTTCGACACCGACGCGACCTGAACCGGGCGCTCAGCGCTTGGTCGGGTCGAGGCCCAGCGACACCCCGGCCAGCCCGCGCCGCCGCGTCGACAGTCCGTCGGCGACGCCGGCCAGCGCCTTGCCCACCGGCGAGTCGGGCGCGCTCAGCACGATCGGTGTGCCGGCGTCGCCCGCGGCCACCAGCGCGGGGTCCAGCGGGACCTGGCCCAGCAGCGGCACGTCCGCGCCGGTCGCCCGCGACAGCCGCTCGGCGACCTGGCGGCCGCCGCCCTCGCCGAAGACCTGCAGCGTCGAGCCGTCCGGCAGCTGCAGCCCCGACATGTTCTCCACCACGCCGACGATGCGCTGCCGGGTCTGCAGCGCGATGCTGCCGGCCCGCTCGGCGACCTCGGCGGCGGCCAGCTGCGGCGTCGTCACCACCAGGATCTCGGCGTTCGGGATCAGCTGGGCCACCGAGATGGCGATGTCACCGGTCCCCGGCGGCAGGTCGAGCAGGAGCACGTCCAGGTCGCCCCAGTACACGTCGGCCAGGAACTGCTGCAACGCCCGGTGCAGCATCGGCCCCCGCCACACCACCGGCGTGTTGCCCTGGGTGAACTGCGCGATCGAGATGACCTTCACCTCGTGGGCGATCGGCGGCAGGATCATCGACTCCACCTGGGTGGGCCGGTCGGTGGTGCCCATCATCCGCGGGATGGAATGGCCGTGGATGTCGGCGTCGAGCACACCCACCGCCAGGCCGCGCGCGGCCATCGCCGCGGCGATGTTGACCGTGACGGTCGACTTGCCGACCCCGCCCTTGCCCGACGCGACGGCGTACACGCGGGTCAGCGAGCTCGGCTGGGCGAACGGGATGACCGGCTCGCCGGCGTCCCCGCGCAGCCGCTTGCGCAGCTCGGTGCGCTGCTCGTCGCTCATCACGTCCAGGCTGACCTTCACCGCGCCGGTGCCGGGAACGTCGGCGACCGCGCTGGTCACCCGCTCGGTGATTTCGCTCTTCTTCGGGCAGCCGGCGATGGTCAGGTAAATCGTCACGTGCACACCGCCGTCGGGGGCGATGTCGATGCTCTTGACCATGCCGAGTTCGGTGATGGGACGCCGCAATTCGGGGTCGATCACCTTGCCCAGGGCGGCGCGGATGGCCGCGCTCAGGTCGGTTTGCGGATCGGCGGCGTCATGACTGGACATCACCGCCGAGTGTAGGCGGCCGGTCGGCCGACGGGTCAGGCCGCCGGGGCGGGCGCGGGCTGGTGGTGCGCCTGGGAACCGGCCGCCGCGTTCGGCGTCGGGCCGGCCGGGTTCGGCGCGGCGGGCGGCGGCGCGGCCGGCGGGGCGGGCTCAGGCGGTGGCGGCGCCAGCGGGGGTGGCGGGGCAGGCGGCGGGAACTGCCCGGGCTGCGGCTGGCTTTGCGGGCCGATGCAGATCAGCGTGCAGCCGGGCTGTCGCGTCTGCCCCGGCACCGGGGTGTTGGCCGGCATCCACGGGAACATCGGCGGCTGCCCGAGCGGCTGCGGCGGGCCGAAGTCGATCAGCGGCATCCGCGCCATCGGATCGTCGACCGACAGGCCGTTGATGTTCATCGGCAGACCGGGACCCAGCCCCTCCGGGTGCTCGTCGTGGGCGTCGCCCAGCGGCGGCGGCGGCCCGGTGATCGGCGGCAGGTCGACCGGGACGACGCCGGTCGCATACGCCGCCGCCCAGCCCAGCACGTTCTGCGCATACGGCATCGAGTTGTTGTAGCGCAGGATCGCGGCCATCACCTGCGCCGGGTCGCGCAGGTTGAGCCCGCCGGCGCACAGGTACCGGGCGGCCGCCAGCGTGGCGTCGAACAGGTTCTGCGGATCGGCCGTGCCGTCGCCCTTGCCGTCCGAGGCGTAGCGCGCCCAGGTGCCGGGCAGGAACTGCATCGGGCCCATCGCGCGGGCGTAGGTGACCCGGTTGCCGACGCTGCTCTGCAGGATGACCTCGTTGCCGGGCAGCGTGCCGTCCAGCGCCGGGCCGTAGATCGGGACGACCGCGGTGCCGCGCGCATCGACCGCGCCGCCACCCGCGTGGCCGGACTCGATGCGCCCGATCCCGGCCAGCAGGTTCCAGCTGACACCGCAGCCCGGCGCCTCGAGGGCCATCTTCTGTTCGGCGCTGCGGTAGGCCGACAGCGCGATCATCGGGATGCCCAGCGCACCCGGCGCGTTCACGATCATCGGCGGCGGCGGCGCCGAAGCGGAGCCCGCGGCGACGTGGAAGGCCGTCGGCGCGTGCTCGATGGCGATGACCGACGGGCCGGAAAGGTCGGGGACGGTGGGCGATACGGCGGCCACCGGACTGACCACGGCATGCACCGACGGGATCGGGTTCTTTCCGTGCGACGGGGAAGGCGCCCCGCCAACCGCTCCGGCCAGCACCAGCGGCGTGATCACCGCTACCCCGAATGCCGGTGTCCGCGTTACGCCGACGGCCCGCTTCCGGACCGCCGTAGCGGCCGGGCGTGCACCCCAGCGTCCCCCAATGCGCACTCGACCGTCCTTATGTGAGCTACCGGTTGTACGTGAGCTGCCGGAAACCTCATCTCAGCTTCGTGAACTTGCTCACCATACATAACTCCCGTGACGGGAGTGGCGCAATGGTTGATTTGCCATTCACCGCGATTT
Source organism: Mycobacterium sp. NGS26 (assembly GCF_059813025.1). NCBI lineage: Bacteria > Bacillati > Actinomycetota > Actinomycetes > Mycobacteriales > Mycobacteriaceae > Mycobacterium > Mycobacterium sp. NGS26. The sequence continues at coordinate 126,755 of NZ_JCALDU010000001.1, read as the reverse complement.
CTTGGCCGTCCGCTCCAGGTCATCGGCCGCCCGCGCGGCGTCGGCGTCCGGCATCTCCGGCTGCAGCTGGACCAGCAACGCGCGCAGGTCCTCGAGCTCGTGACGCAGGTATTCCCGGGTGGCCACCTCGCCGACGGCCAGCCGCAGCGCGGCCAGCTCGCGGGCGAGGAACTCGGTGTCCGCCTTGGTCTGTGCGGCGCGACGACGGTCCTCTTCGAGCGCCACCCGGTCCCGGTTCTCCTGACGGTTCTGGGCCAGCAGGATCAGCGGCGCCGCGTACGCGGCCTGCGTGGAGAAGGCCAGATTGAGCAGGATGAAGGGGTACGGGTCCCACCGCACGCTGGCCGCGAGCAGGTTCACCGCGATCCAGACCAGTACCACGATCGTCTGCAGCAGCAGGTAGCGGCCGGTGCCGAAGAAGCGCGCGATGGACTCGGTGATCTGCCCGACGGTCTCGGGGTCCATGCGCGGCGAGTACCTGCGCGATGTGCGCGGGGTGTACAGCCGCCGCGGCGCCGTGGATTTGCTCACGCGGATCCTCCAAGTGCTTCCAGGCGGGCGGCGGGCTCCGGCCCCTGCATGTCCACGCGCCAGTCGTGGGGCAGCAGGTGGTCGAGCAGGTCGTCGACGGTCACGGCGCCCAGCAGGTGGTTCTGGTCGTCCACCACCGGCCCGCACACCAGGTTGTAGGCGGCGAAGTAGCGCGTCACGCCACCCAGCGGGGTTTCCGGCGTCAGGGTGAGCAGGTCGTTGTCGACGATCCCGCCGACCAGCGCGCCCGGCGGCTCGCGCAGCAGCCGCTGCAGTTGCACGCAGCCCAGGTAGCGACCGGTCGGGGTGGCCGTCGGCGGGCGGGCCACGAACACCATGGACGACAGGGCGGGGGTCAGGTCGGGGTCCCGGACCCGGGCCAGCGCCTCGGCGACGGCGGTGTCGGGGGTGAGCACCACCGGGTCCGAGGTCATCAGGCCGCCGGCGGTGTCGGGCGAATGCGTCAACAGCCGTCGCACCGAGTCGGATTCGCCGGGGTCCATCCGGGTCAGCAGGATCTCGGCGTCGGTGGGATTCAGCACCCCGAGCAGGTCGGCGGCGTCGTCGGGATCCATCTCCTCCAGCACGTCGGCCGCCCGTTCGGTGCCCAGTTGGGACAGCGCGTCGGCCTGATCCAGCTCGGGCAGCTCCTGCAGGATGTCGGCCAGCCGGTCGTCGTTGAGCGCCTTGAGCACCTCGTAGCGCCGTTTGGGCGGCAGCGCGCGGATGGCGTCGGCCACGTCGACCGGTTTTCGCCCGTTGAACTGCTCCAGCAGCTGGGCCACCCCCTGGCCAGGCAGGGCCAGCGCCGACGGGGTAAGCCCCTGCACGCTCTGCCAGTCCACGACGTGCACCGGGCCGCGCCGTCCCAGCCGGCGCTGGGCGCGCACGGCCACCCGGCTCACCATCCAGTCGCGGGTTCGGGTCTGCTCGATGCCCAGGTCGGTGATCACGACGTCGAGGCCGGCCAGCTCCGGCAGTTCCGGATCGTTGACCTTCACCGGGGTGTCGAGCACCTGGCCGATCGCCAGCACCTCGCCCGGCCGCTGCTCGAAGTGCCGCAGGGACACGTTGCCGGTGTTGAGGGTCACCGCGTCGGGCTCGATCGCGGCGACCCTCAGGATCGGGATGAAGATGCTGCGGCGGGTGGCCAGGTCGACCAGCAGGCCCAGCACCCGCGGTTGCTGACGGACGATGCTGATGCTGATCACGACGTCGCGGACGCGGCCGAAGTTCTCACCGAGCGGACCCAGCACCAACATTCGCGCGAGCCGCGCGATGTACACCCTGTTGACCGATCCCATGAAAGAGAGCCTAGGCAGCCGGGGGCCGCATGGCAGCCGAAGGTATCGGCCCCGAGCGGCGCCGCTACCGCTGCAGCGCGAAGATCGCGACGACCAGGTTGACGATCATGGTCGCGACCCCGATCACGATGCCGGCGACGGCCAACGCGTAGCCCTCCTGGCGAGTCCGCTTGATCTGGCCGATCGCCAGCGCGCCCAGCACGATGGCCAGGATCCCGCCGATGCAGCAGAACACTCCGGTGAACGACGAGATCAGCGAGCCGATCGCCAGCCCGTTCATGCCCGGCTGCAGCTGCGGCCCGTAGCCTCCCGGGTAGTCCAGCGGCGGGTAGTAGCCGCCCGGATAGCCCGGATAACCCGGATGGGAGGGCGGCGGTGCCGGTACACCCCAGGGCGGCTGCCAGGGCGGCTGCCCGCCGCCGCGGGCGCTCTCGTCGCCGGGGCCGCCGGGAGCCGTCATGGTGTTCAATCTAGCCTCCGCGCTGGTAGCGGGCGCGGTCGCTCGGCGGCCACCTCGATGGCCGCCTCGATAGGGTGGGGGTAAAGCCGTTGCAGGCGGAGGAGAATGAGCGTCGATGACTAGTCCTTTCCAGCCCGGGCAGGTTCCCGGCGCGACGCCGACCGGCGCCGGCGCGGGACGGCGCGGTGTGCCCGGATTGCCGACTCCCCCGAAGGGCTGGCCGGTCGGGTCGTATCCCACCTACGCCGAGGCGCAGCGTGCCGTCGACTACCTGTCCGAACAGCAGTTCCCGGTCCAGCAGGTGACCATCGTCGGCGTCGACCTGATGCAGGTCGAGCGGGTCACCGGCCGGCTGACCTGGCCCAAGGTGCTCGGCGGCGGGGTGCTCAGCGGCGCCTGGCTCGGGCTGTTCATCGGGCTGGTGCTCGGCTTCTTCAGCCCGAACCCGTGGGCGGCGCTGGCCACCGGTCTGGTGGCCGGGGTGTTCTTCGGCCTGATCACCTCGGCGGTTCCGTACGCAATGGCCCGTGGCACAAGGGATTTCAGCTCGACGATGCAATTGGTGGCGGGCCGCTACGACGTACTCTGCGACCCCCAGAACGCGGAGAAAGCGCGGGATCTGTTGGCGCGCCTGGCGATCTGACGCGCGGAGGCTGGTCTTGTGGTGAGTCGTCGCCGGCGCGCAAGCCGATTGGGCGCGCTCGCCCTCGCGACGCTGACCATCGCATCGGTGTCGGGCTGCGGCTCGGGCGGCCACCAGCTGGTCATCAGCTTCTACACGCCGGCCACCGACGGCGGGACCTGGACCCAGGTGGCTCGCCGGTGTACCGAGGAATTCGGCGGCCGGTTCGCGATCGCGCAGACGAGCCTGGCCAGGGCGCCGGGCGAGGAACGCTTGCAGCTGGCCCGCCGGCTGACCGCCCACGACCGGAGCCTGGACGTGATGGCGCTGGACGTCATCTGGACCGCGGAGTTCGCGGAGGCGGGGTGGGCGCTGCCGCTGTCCGACGACCCGGCCGGGCAGGCCGAGGACGATGCGACCGTCGACACCCTGCCCGGGCCGCTGGCGACGGCGCGCTGGAAGCACAAAATCTACGCCGCGCCCGTCACCACCAACACCCAATTGCTTTGGTACAGACCGGATTTGGTCGCTTCTCCGCCGCGCGACTGGAACGGCATGGTGGCCGAGGCGACGCGGTTGCACGCCGCGGGCAAGCCCGGCTGGATCGCCGTGCAGGCCAACGAGGGCGAGGGGCTGGTGGTGTGGTTCAACACGCTGCTCGTGAGCGGGGGCGGCCAGGTGCTCTCGGAGGACGGCCGGCAGGTCACCCTGACCGACACCCCCGCCCACCGCGCCGCCACCGTCAACGCGCTGCGCATCCTCAAGTCGGTGGCCACCGCCCCCGGCGCCGATCCGTCGATCACCCGCACCGACGAGGGCACCGCGCGGCTGGCGGTTGAACAGGGTAGGGCCGCGCTCGAGGTGAACTGGCCGTTCGTGCTGGCGTCCATGCTGGAGAACGCGGTGAAGGGCGGTGTGGACTTCCTGCCGCTCAACCGCAATCCCGAGGTGGCCGGCGCCATCGACAGCGCCGGCGCGTTCGTGCCCAACGACGAGCAGTTCCGCATCGCCTACAACGCCAGCCAGAAGGTGTTCGGTTTCGCGCGCTATCCCGGCGTGGCGCCCGGCCGGCCGGCCAAGGTGACGCTCGGCGGGCTGAACCTGGCGGTGGCCGCCACCACCCGGCACCGCGCCGAGGCGTTCGAGGCCGTCCGCTGCCTGCGCAGCCTGGAAAGCCAGAAGTACGTTTCGATAGCGGGCGGCCTGCCTGCCGTGCGCACCTCGCTGTATTCCGACCCGCAGTTCCAGGCCAAGTACCCGATGTACACGGTCATCCGCCAGCAGCTCACCGACGCGGCGGTGCGACCGGCGACGCCGGTGTATCAGGCGGTGGCCATCCGGCTCGCGTCGGTGCTGAGCCCGATCACCGCGATCGACCCGGACCGGACGGCCGACGAGCTGACCGCCCAGGTGCAGAAGGCCATCGACGGCAAGGGGTTGCTGCCGTGACCGCCCTCGTCGCGCGCGCCCGGAGCCGGCCGCCGGAACGGCGCCTGGCGTTCCTGCTCGTCGCGCCCGCGGCGACGCTCATGCTGGCGGTGACGGCCTACCCGATCGGCTACGCGGTCTGGCTCAGCCTGCAGCGCAACAACCTGGCCACGCCCAACGACACCGCGTTCATCGGCCTGGGCAATTACCAGACGATCTTGACCGACCGGTACTGGTGGACGGCGCTGGCCGTGACGCTGGCGATCACGGTGGTTTCGGTGTCCATCGAATTCGTGGTCGGCCTGGCGCTGGCGCTGGTGATGCACCGCACGCTGGTGGGCAGGGGCGTGGTGCGCACCGCGGTGCTCATCCCGTACGGCATCGTCACGGTGGTCGCGTCGTACAGCTGGTACTACGCCTGGACGCCCGGCACCGGATACCTGGCCAACCTGCTGCCGCAGGGGAGCGCGCCGCTGACCGCACAGATCCCGTCGCTGGCCATCGTCGTCCTCGCCGAGGTCTGGAAGACCACGCCGTTCATGTCGCTGCTGTTGCTGGCCGGCCTGGCGCTGGTTCCCGAGGATCTGCTCAGGGCGGCCCAGGTCGACGGCGCCGGCGCGTGGCGGCGGCTGACGCGGGTCACCCTGCCGATCATCAAGCCCGCCGTCGTGGTCGCGCTGCTGTTCCGCACGCTGGACGCGTTCCGCATCTTCGACAACATCTACGTCCTGACCAACGGCAACAACAACACCGGCTCAGTGTCGATCCTGGGCTACGACAACCTGTTCAAGGGCTTCAACGTCGGGGTCGGCTCAGCCATCAGCGTGCTGATCTTCGTCTGCGTGGGCATCATCGCGCTGATCTACATCAAGGTCTTCGGCGCCGCGGCGCCGGGTGGTGACGTCGATGGCCGCTGAGCTGGGCGGGCGGCGCGCCGCCGCGTGGGCCGTCATCGACGCGGCGGTGGTGGTGTACGCGCTGCTTCCGGTGCTGTGGATCCTCGGCCTGTCGCTCAAACCGACGTCAACCATCAAGGACGGCAAGCTGATTCCGTCGTCGGTGACCCTGGCCAACTATCGCGGCATCTTCCGCGGCGACGTCTTCAGCTCGGCGCTGATCAACTCCATCGGGATCGGATTGATCACCACCGCGATCGCGGTCGTGCTGGGCGCGATGGCGGCCTACGCGATCGCCCGGCTGACCTTTCCCGGCAAGCGGGCGCTCATCGGCGCGGCGCTGCTGATCACCATGTTCCCGGCGATCTCTCTGGTCACCCCGCTGTTCAACATCGAACGCTTCCTCGGCCTGTTCGACACCTGGCCCGGGCTGATCCTGCCCTACATCACTTTCGCGTTGCCCCTTGCCATCTACACGCTGACGGCGTTCTTCCGCGAGGTTCCATGGGACCTGGAGAAGGCGGCCAAGATGGACGGCGCCACGCCCGGTCAGGCCTTTCGCAAGGTGATCGTCCCGCTGGCGGCGCCCGGGCTGGTGACCGCGGCGATCCTGGTGTTCATCTTCGCCTGGAACGACCTGCTGCTGGCGCTGTCGCTGACCGCCACCAAGGCCGCGATCACCGCGCCGGTGGCGATCGTGAACTTCAGCGGCAGTTCGCAGTTCGAGGAGCCGACCGGATCGATCGCTGCCGGCGCGGTCGTGATTACGATCCCGATCATCGTGTTTGTTCTAATCTTCCAACGACGGATCGTCGCCGGGCTGACCTCTGGCGCGGTGAAGGGATAGCGCGATGGCCGAGATTGTGCTGGAGCACGTCACCAAGACCTACCCCGACGGGTCGACCGCGGTGCGCGACCTGAACGTCACCATCGCCGACGGCGAATTCCTGATCCTGGTCGGGCCTTCCGGCTGCGGCAAGACCACGACGCTGAACATGATTGCCGGGCTTGAGGATATCTCGTCGGGCGAGTTGCGCATCGACGGCCGGCGGGTGAACGAGAAGGCGCCCAAGGACCGCGATATCGCCATGGTGTTCCAGTCCTACGCGCTCTACCCGCACATGACGGTGCGGCAGAACATCGCCTTCCCGCTGACCCTGACGAAGATGAAGAAGCCCGAGATCGCGCGCAAGGTCGAGGAGACCGCGAAAATCCTTGACCTGAACGAACTCCTGGACCGCAAGCCCTCCCAGTTGTCCGGCGGGCAACGGCAGCGCGTGGCGATGGGCCGGGCGATCGTGCGCCATCCCAAGGCCTTCCTGATGGACGAGCCGCTGTCCAACCTGGACGCCAAGCTGCGGGTGCAGATGCGCGGCGAGATCGCCCGGCTGCAGCGCAAGCTGGGCGCCACCACCGTCTACGTCACGCACGACCAGACCGAGGCGATGACGCTGGGTGATCGCGTCGTGGTGATGCACGGCGGCGTCGCCCAGCAGATCGGCACGCCCGACGAGCTTTACGAGCGCCCGGCCAACCTGTTCGTCGCGGGATTCATCGGCTCGCCCGCAATGAATTTCTTCCCCGCCACCCTGACGCCGATCGGCCTGACGCTGCCGCTGGGGGAGGTGACGCTGACCCCGGACGTCCAGGAGGTGATCGCGCAGCACCCCGAGCCGGAGAACGTCGTCGTCGGGGTGCGGCCCGAGCACCTGTCCGACGCCGCGCTGATCGACGGCTACCAACGCATCCGGGCGCTGACCTTCGAGGTCAAGGTCGACCTGGTCGAATCGCTGGGCGCCGACAAGTACCTGTACTTCACCAGCCCCGGTCCGGCCGTGCACGCCGCGCAGCTGGACGAGCTGGAGGCGGAGGGCGAGGCGCACGAAAACCATTTCGTGGCAAGGGTTCCCGCCGAATCGAAGGCGGCCATGGGCCAGTCGGTCGAGTTGGCGCTCGACACCACCAAGCTCGCCGTGTTCGACGGGGACTCCGGGGCCAATCTGACGATTCCGCCCGACGAGTGATCACCGACCTCGTGCGCGCGCATGTGCGCGGGCACTTCGCGGGTGCCGAGCCCGATTCGGCGAGCGTGACGTTTCTGGGCACCGAGACCATCGAGGTGCTGCGATTCCGTTGCGACGGGTTGGTGCACTACGTGTCGCTGGGCTGCTCGCGTCACCCGATGGGCGATCCGACCGAGATCCTCGTCGACCCGCTGCGCGGTCCGCGCGCCGAGGTCGTGCTGCGGCTGCGAGATCCCGGTCCGGTCACCGGGATCGCCCGCAGCCTGGCCGTGCTGGCGGCCACGCCGGCGGTCGACGGTGTGGTGCTGACCGCCGACGCGCTGATCGACCTCGGCACGCCGCTGTGGGCGCGGCCGTCGGGGCGGGCGTCGTTCACCGCGATGCTGTTGGGCCGCAGCGACATTCCGGATCTTCCGCTGGAGCCGCCGCGTGACCCGGTGAGCTTCTTGTCGGTCACGCCCATCACCGCGACCGAGGCGGCCTGGGTGCGACTCAAGGGCGCCGAGGCGATGCGGCGAGCGTGGCGGGACGACGGCGTCGACGTGCTGGACCCGAATCGCCCGGCCCTTCGCCGAGTGTGAAGCTGTTGCGAGTTCCTCGCCGAGATTTCGCAACGGCTTCACTCTCGGCGAGGGGGGCGAAGCGCGCGAGAGCGCGCTAAAGCCAGTTGTTCCTGCGGAATTGGAAGTACAGGGCCAGGCAGGACAGGATCATCAACGCCATGATGCCCGGGTAGCCCCACGTCCAGTTCAGCTCGGGCATGAAATGGAAGTTCATGCCGTAGATGGCGGCGATCATGGTGGGCACCGCCAAGATACCGGCCCACGCCGCCATCTTGCGCATGTCGTTGTTCTGCTGCATGCCGACCCGGGCCAGCGCGGCCTGCACCAGCGAGTTGAGCATGTCGTCGTAGCTGGCGATCTGGTCGGCGGCCGACGTCTGGTGGTCGATCACGTCGCGCATGTAGCGCCGAACTTCCTTCGAGATCAGGTCCTTGCCCTCGGTCTGCAACCGCTGGAACGCGGCCGACAACGGGTTCACGCACCGGCGTAGCTCGACGACCTCCCGCTTGAGCAGGTAGATCGGTTCGACGTCGATCTTGCGGCCGGGCGCGAACGCCACCACCTCGACGCCGTCGATGTCGGTCTCCATCAGCGCGGTCACCTCGAGGTAGTGATCCACGACATGGTCGGCGATGGCGTGCATCACCGCGTAGGGACCCAGCTGCAGATGCTCGGGGTCGGCGTCGAGCCGCCTGCGCACATCCGACAGGCCGCCGTGCTCGCCGTGGCGGACGGTGATGACGAAGTTCTTGCCGACGAAGATCATCACCTCGCCGGTTTCGACGATCTCGTGGGCCAGCACCACCGACTCGTGCGGGACGTAATTGACCGTCTTCAAGACGAGAAACAGCAGGTCGTCGTAGCGCTCCAGCTTGGGGCGCTGCTGGGCCACCACCGCGTCCTCGACCGCCAACGGGTGCAGGCCGAAAACGTTGGCGATGTCCTGCATGTGGGTTTGGTCGGGCTCGTAGAGCCCGACCCAGACGAACGCCGCCTGCCCGCCGGCCTCGATCTCGCGGACCTTGTCCAGTGCGGAGGAGTAGCCGTACTTGCCCGTGATCCGGTGGCCGTCGACGTAGACGCCGCAGTCGACCAGGGGCTCGGCGGGTGGGGGGTCGGGGTGTTCGTGGTGCGGGGCCGGCCGCGGCTTTGCGATCGGTCGCAGCGCTTCCGGCAATGCGTCGAATCCCTGGAACACCGCAACCTCCCATCACAGCGCAGGCCTGGTCGAGCGGTGGTCAATGCTACGCGTCCGGGCCCGGCACGGCAGGGAAAGTGCCTGGCAGCCGCGGGTGCATGACTGCCGCCGGGTGGGGGTGCGCTAGTTTCGACGCGGACCGAATTCCTACATCCCGACTCCCTAGGAGTAGCAGAAGTGAGTGCAAGTCCCCTGAAGGTCGCCGTCACCGGCGCTGCCGGCCAGATCGGCTACAGCCTGTTGTTCCGCCTGGCCAGCGGTTCGCTGCTGGGGCCCGAGCGCCCGATCGAGCTGCGTCTGCTGGAGATCGAGCCGGCGCTCAAGGCGCTCGAGGGCGTGGTGATGGAACTCGACGACTGCGCATTTCCCCTGCTGGCGGGCGTCGAGATCGGCGCGGATCCCAACAAGATCTTCGACGGCGTGAACCTGGCGCTGCTCGTCGGCGCCCGCCCGCGCGGACCGGGCATGGAGCGCGGCGACCTGCTGGAGGCCAACGGCGCGATCTTCACCGCGCAGGGCAAGGCGCTCAACTCGGTTGCCGCCGACGACATCCGCATCGGCGTCACCGGCAACCCCGCCAACACCAACGCGCTGATCGCGATGTCCAACGCGCCGGACATCCCGCGCGAGCGGTTCTCGGCGCTCACCCGCCTCGACCACAACCGGGCGATCTCGCAGCTGGCCCGCAAGACCGGCGCGGCCGTCACCGACGTCAGGAAGATGACCATCTGGGGCAACCACTCGGCCACCCAGTACCCCGACATCTTCCACGCCGAGGTCAAGGGCAAGAACGCGGCCGAGGTCGTGGGCGACCAGAACTGGATCGAGAACGACTTCATCCCGACGGTCGCCAAGCGCGGCGCGGCGATCATCGACGCGCGCGGCGCCTCGTCGGCCGCCTCGGCCGCGTCGGCCACCATCGACGCGGCCCGGGACTGGCTGCTGGGCAGCCCGGACGGCGACTGGGTTTCGATGGCGGTCATCTCCGACGGCTCGTACGGCGTGCCCGAGGGCCTGATCTCCTCGTTCCCGGTGACCACGAAGGACGGCAACTGGAAGATCGTCACCGGCCTCGAGATCGACGACTTCTCCCGCGGCCGGATCGACAAGTCGACCGCGGAGTTGGCCGACGAGCGCAAGGCGGTCACCGAGCTCGGCCTGATCTGAGATCCCCGTCGATTAGGCCCACTAAACGAGTAGTCAGTACCCTGAGGCGCGTGTCCGAATTGCTTGAATCGATACAGACTCCCACCGAGGAGGGCGAGGAGGGCGTCATCAGCGACGCCGACATCTTCGAGGCACACATGGGCGGCAAGCTTTCCGTGGGTCCGACGGCCCCGCTGGACACGCAGCGCGGGCTGTCGATTGCCTACACCCCGGGCGTGGCGCAGGTCAGCCGCGCGATCGCCGCCGACCACACCCTGGCCTCGCGCTACACCTGGGCGAGCCGGCTGGTGGCGGTGGTCAGCGACGGCAGCGCGGTGCTCGGCCTCGGCGACATCGGGCCCGCCGCGTCGCTGCCGGTGATGGAGGGCAAGTGCGGGCTGTTCAAGGAGTTCGCCGGCCTGGACGCGATCCCGATCGTGCTGGACACCAAGGACCCCGACGAGATCATCGAGACGCTGGTGCGGCTGCGCCCGACCTTCGGCGCGGTCAACCTCGAGGACATCTCCGCGCCGCGCTGCTTCGAGATCGAACGCCGCGCCGTCGAGGCGCTGGACTGCCCCGTGATGCACGACGACCAGCACGGCACGGCGATCGTCGTGCTGGCGGCGCTGATGGGCGCCGCCAAGGTGCTGGGCCGTGACATGTCCTCGCTGCGGGTGGTGGTCTCGGGCGCCGGGGCGGCGGGCGTCGCATGCTCGAAACTCCTTCTTGTAATGGGAGTTTCGGACATCACGGTGCTGGACTCGCGCGGCATATTGCATGCCGGCCGGGACGACATGAACACCGTCAAGGCGGACCTGGCGCGCAGCACCAACCCCGACGGCCGCACCGGCGGCATGGTGGAAGCGCTCGACGGGGCCGACATGTTCCTCGGGCTGTCGGCCGGCGTGGTTCCCGAGGAACTGATCGCCACCATGGCGCCCGGCGGGATCGTGTTCGCGCTGTCGAACCCGGACCCGGAGATACCCCCCGACGTCGCGGCCAAATACGCGGCGGTGGTGGCCACCGGCCGCAGCGACTTCCCCAACCAGATCAACAACGTGCTGGCCTTCCCGGGGCTATTCCGCGGCGCGCTGGACGCCGGGGCACGCCGGATCACCGAGAAGATGATGGTGGCCGCAGCGGAGGCGATCTTCTCGGTGGCCGGCGACGACCTGGCGCCCGACCGGATCGTGCCCAGCCCCCTGGACCTGCGCGTCGGGGAGGCGGTGGCCGCCGCGGTGGCCGGCGCCGCCGACAGCCCGGGGTGAGAGCCGGCCGGCTGGTCGTGCCGCTGGTCGCCGCCGCACTCGTTTTCGGAGCGGCCGGCTGCGCGACCGAGAATCACCGGCCCACAGCCGAATTGGTGGTCGGGTCCGGGCGCGACTCCCAGTCGGTGCTGCTGTCCGCGATCTACGCCGCCGCCCTGCATTCCTACGGCTTCGGGGCGAAAACCGAGACCGCCGACGACCCGATGGCGCGGCTGGACTCGGGCGCGGTCACCATCGTCCCCGCGCTGACCGGTCAGGTGCTGCGCGCCCTGCAGCCCGGCGCGTCGGCCCTCTCCGACCCCGCCGTCTACCGCGCCATGATCGCGGCGCTGCCCGAGGGCATCCTGGCGGGCGACTACACCACCGCCGCCGAGGACAAACCCGTGCTGCTGGTGAGCCAGCCCACCGCCAAGGCCTGGGCCGGCACCGACCTCAGCGCCGACCTGAGCGCGCTGCCCAAACACTGCGACGGGCTGACGGTCGGGATCGTCGCCGGCCACCAAGCACCCGCGTCGGTCGGCTCCTGCCGGCTGCCCGCGCCGCGCGAATTTGGCGACGGCACAACGATGTTCGCCGCAGTGCGGGCCGGACAACTGACCGCGGGCTGGGCCACCACCGCCGACCCCGCCATTCCGGGTGACCTGGTATCGCTGGCCGACGGAAAACCCGCGCTGATCCAGGCCGAGAACGTGGTGCCGCTGTATCGGCGCAACGCGCTGACCGACCGGCAACTGCTGGCGATCAACGAGGTGGCCGGCGTGCTGGACACCGCGGCCCTGGCCGACATGCGCCGGCAGGTGGCCGGCGGCGCCGACCCGCAGGCCGTGGCGGGCGGGTGGCTGGCCGAGCACCCGCTGGGTCGCTAGACCTTCGGCATCAGCCGGCCCATCACGGGCCCGAACAGCTGCTGGTAGTACGGGCCGGCCACCCGCACCATCAGGTCCAAGACCTTGGCATCGTTGCCGACCAGCACCCGCGCCTTCTTTTTCCGGACGGCGTCCAGGATTACCTGGGCGGCCTTTTGCGGGCTGGTCGTGGCGAGCCGCTTGTCGAACAGCTTGGCCAGCTCGTCGCGGTCGAGACCCTCGGCGGCGGTGGCGTTGCGGGCGATCGCGGTCTTGATGCCGCCGGGGTGCACCGTGGTCACCGCCACCGGGTGGCGGGCCAGGATCATCTCCTGGCGCAGCGCCTCGGTGAAGCCGCGGACGGCGAACTTGGCCGAGTTGTAGGCCGCCTGCCCGGGCACCGAGAACAACCCGAACACGCTGGAGACGTTGACGACGTGGCCGTCCCCGGAGGCGATCAGGTGCGGCAGGAAGGCCTTGGTGCCGTTGACGACGCCCCAGTAGTCGACGTCCATCACCCGCTCGATGTCCTTGAAGGGGGTGACCTCGACGTCGCCGGTGTAGGCGATGCCGGCGTTGTTGTAGATCTGGTTCACCTTGCCGAAGTGCTCCTTGACGGCGTCGGCGTAGAGCAGGAACGCCTCGCGCTCGGTGACGTCGAGCCGGTCCGTCTTGACCTGCGCGCCGATCGCCTTGAGCTGCTGCTCGGTGTCGGCGAGGCCCTCGAGGTTGACGTCGCTGATCGCCACCTTGGCGCCCGACCGGGCCAGTTCGACGGCCAGCGCCTGCCCGATACCCGAACCCGCGCCCGTCACCGCCGCGACCTTGCCGGCGAATCCCCGCATGAGCGCCTCCCTTTCCCCTCGCGAGCGTGCGTGTTTGTCCAGCGGCACGCCGATATCGCTGACACTCTACGCACGCTCGCGACGCCCGCCGCGGCCGCGCCGATCAAGCGAACGCGGTGTCGATGATCTCCTGCTGCTCGACGGCGTGCACCTTGGACGAGCCCGACGAGGGCGCCGACATCGCCCGGCGCGATATGCGCTTGAGGCCGGTCAGCTTGTCCGGCAGCAGCTCGGGCAGCTCCAGGCCGAACCGCGGCCAGGCGCCCTGGTTGGCCGGCTCCTCCTGCACCCAGAAGAACTCCCCGACGTTCGGGTAGCGGTCGAGCGTCTCGCCCAGCCGGCGTTTCGGCAGCGGCGCCAGCTGCTCGATGCGCACGATCGCGACGTCGTCGCGGCCGTCCTTGGCCTTGCGGGCCGCCAGCTCGTAGTAGAGCTTGCCGCTGGTCAGCAGGATCCGCCGGACCTTGCCGCGATCGCCGATGCCGTCCTCGTAGGTGGGTTCCTCCAGCACCGACCGGAACTTGATCTCGGTGAAGTCCTTGATGTCGCTGACCGCCGCCTTGTTGCGCAGCATCGACTTCGGCGTGAACACGATCAGCGGGCGCTGGATGCCGTCGAGCGCGTGCCGGCGCAACAGGTGGAAGTAGTTCGACGGCGTCGAGGGCATCGCGATGGTCATCGAACCCTCCGCCCACAGCTGCAGGAAGCGTTCGATCCGCGCCGATGTGTGGTCGGGCCCCTGCCCCTCGTGGCCGTGCGGCAGCAGCAGCACCACGTTGGACAGCTGCCCCCACTTGGCCTCGCCGGAGCTGATGAACTCGTCGATGATGGACTGCGCGCCGTTGACGAAGTCGCCGAACTGCGCCTCCCACAACACCACCGCGTCCGGGTTGCCCACGGTGTAGCCGTATTCGAAGCCGACGGCGGCGTACTCGGACAGCGGCGAGTCGTACACCAGGAACTTGCCGCCCGTCGGGGTGCCGTCGAGGTTGGTCGCCAGCAGCTGCAGGGGCGTGAACTCCTTGCCGGTGTGGCGGTCGATGATCACCGAGTGGCGTTGGGAGAAGGTGCCGCGCCGGGTGTCCTGGCCGGACAGCCGCACCAGTTTGCCCTCGGCCACCAGCGACCCCAGCGCCAGCATCTCGGCGAAGGCCCAGTCGATCTTGCCCTCGTAGGCCATCTCCCGGCGCTTCTCCAGCACCGGCTGCACCCGCGGGTGCACGGTGAAGCCCTCCGGCACCGCCAGGAACGCGTCGCCGATGCGGGCCAGCAGCGCCTTGTCCACCGCGGTGGACAGCCCCGCGGGGACCATCTGGTCGGACTCGATCGATTCGCTCGGCTGCACGCCGTGCTTCTCCAGCTCGCGGACCTCGTTGAACACCCGCTCCAGCTGGCCCTGGTAGTCGCGCAGCGCGTCCTCGGCCTCCTTCATCGAGATGTCGCCGCGGCCGATCAGGGCCTCGGTGTAGGTCTTGCGGGCGCCGCGCCTGGTGTCGACGACGTCGTACATGGCCGGGTTGGTCATCGACGGGTCGTCGCCCTCGTTGTGCCCGCGCCGGCGGTAGCACAGCATGTCGATGACGACGTCCTTCTTGAACCTCTGCCGGAAGTCCACGGCCAGCCGCGCCACCCACGCGCACGCCTCCGGATCGTCGCCGTTGACGTGGAAGATCGGCGCGCCGATCATCTTCGCGACGTCGGTGCAGTACTCGCTGGACCGGGAGTACTCCGGCGCGGTGGTGAACCCGATCTGGTTGTTGACGATGATGTGGATCGTGCCGCCGACGCGATACCCCGGCAGCAGGGCCATGTTCAGCGTCTCGGCGACCACGCCCTGGCCCGCGAACGCGGCATCCCCGTGCAGCATCATCGGCACCACCGAGAAGCCGTCCTCGCTGTCGCCCTTGTCCAGCAGGTCCTCCTTGGCCCGCACCAGACCCTCCAGCACCGGGTCGACGGCCTCGAGGTGTGACGGGTTGGCGGTCAGCGACACCTGAATGTCGTTGTCCCCGAACATCTGCAGGTACACGCCTGTGGCGCCGAGGTGATACTTGACGTCGCCGGAGCCGTGCGCCTGCGACGGGTTCAGGTTGCCCTCGAACTCGGTGAAGATCTGCGAGTA
This sequence comes from Mycobacterium sp. NGS26, assembly GCF_059813025.1. Classification (NCBI taxonomy): domain Bacteria; kingdom Bacillati; phylum Actinomycetota; class Actinomycetes; order Mycobacteriales; family Mycobacteriaceae; genus Mycobacterium; species Mycobacterium sp. NGS26. The sequence continues at coordinate 111,500 of NZ_JCALDU010000001.1, read as the reverse complement.
CGGCTTGCCGACGATGTTGGCCAGCACGTTGAGCCGGCCGCGGTGCGGCATCCCGATCACGACTTCGTCCAGGCCGTGCTCGGCGCACTGGTCGATCGCGGCGTCCATCATCGGGATCACGCTTTCGGCGCCCTCCAGCGAGAACCGCTTCTGCCCGACGTACTTGGTCTGCAGGAACGTTTCGAAGGCCTCGGCGGCGTTGAGCTTGCTCAGGATGTATTTCTGTTCGGCCACAGTCGGTTTGACGTGTTTGGTCTCGATCCGCTCTTCCAGCCACTGCTGTTGTTCGGGTTCGAGGATGTGGGTGTACTCGACGCCGATGTGGCGGCAGTAGGCGTCGCGCAACAGGCCCAGCACGTCGCGCAGCTTCTTGTACTCACAGCCGGCGAAGCCGTTGACCTTGAACACCCGATCCAAATCCCACAACGTCAGGCCGTGGGTCAGCACCTCGAGGTCCGGGTGGCTGCGGAACCTGGTGCCGTCCAAGCGAAGCGGATCGATGTCGGCCATCAGGTGCCCGCGGTTGCGGTAGGCCGCGATCAACTCCATGACGCGGGCGTTCTTGTCGACGATCGAGTCCGGGTTGTCGGTGCTCCAGCGCACCGGCAGGTATGGGTTGCCCAGCTCGCGGAAGATCTCGTCCCAGAACGCATCCGAGAGCAGCATCTCGTGGATGGTGCGCAGGAAGTCGCCGGATTCCGCGCCCTGGATGATGCGATGGTCGTAGGTCGACGTCAGGGTGATCAGCTTGCCGATGCCCAGTTCGGCGATGCGCTCCTCGCTGGCGCCCTGAAACTCGGCGGGGTATTCCATCGCTCCGACGCCGATGATGGCACCCTGGCCGGCCATCAGCCGCGGCACCGAGTGCACGGTGCCGATGGTCCCGGGGTTGGTCAGCGAAATCGTCACGCCCGCAAAGTCTTCGGCGGTCAGCTTGCCGTCGCGGGCGCGGCGCACGATGTCCTCGTAGGCGGAGACGAACTCCGCGAAGCGCATGTTCTCGCAGTTCTTGATGCCGGCCACCACCAGCGAGCGCTTGCCGTCCTTGCCCTGCAGGTCGATCGCCAGGCCCAGGTTTGTGTGGGCCGGGGTGACCGCGGTGGGCTTGCCGTCGACCTCGGCGTAATGCCGGTTCATGTTCGGGAACTTCTTGACCGCCTGCACCAGCGCGTAGCCCAGCAGATGCGTGAACGAGATCTTGCCGCCGCGATTTCGCTTGAGCTGGTTGTTGATGACGATCCGGTTGTCGATCAGCAGCTTGGCCGGAATGGCCCGCACGCTGGTCGCGGTCGGCACGTCGAGGGATGCGGACATGTTCTTGACGACGGCCGCGGCGGCGCCCCGCAGTACCTGTAGCTCGTCGCCCTCGGCCGGCGGGGGAGTGGGAGCCTTGGCGGGTGCGGAAGTTTGGGCGGGCGGCTCGGCGGGCTTTGGCTGTGGCTCAACGGGGGCGGTCGGCTGTGGTTGTGGTTGTGGGGCGGTCGCGGCGGCCTGGCCGTCGCCGGGGCTCGCGGTCTCCTGGGTCGATTGGGCGGTGGGTTCGGGGTTGTAGTCAACCAGGAACTCGTGCCAGCTCGGGTCCACCGACGAGGGGTCGTCGCGGAACTTGCGGTACATCTCCTCGACCAGCCATTCGTTTTGCCCGAATGGTGAACTTATATTGCTCACGGCCGCTGTTCGCCTCAATTCCTTTGTTTTGCAAGCGCATTGCCCGGCGCCTGCGACTTCTTGCACCTCGGTTGAGGGGACACTTCACACCCGTGGCGCTCCTCGACGTTTTCGCCCCATAAAGGCTATCGCTTCCCCGGCAATTCGCCAGACGGACCGCCCAACCGGGGCGAACGGCTAGCCGGCCTCGTGGACGGGGGGCAACACGTACAGGGTGCCCGGCCAGCGCGCCGGCGGGGTGCCGAATGCCTGACGGGCGTTGCGGACGATCTTCTTGCCCACGATGCGGTTGCCGGCCCCGCCGACGGCGGCGCCGATGCCGACCGGCAGCATTTTGCCGAACATCAGCGCGCCGCGTCGCACCGTGTACCGCTTGACGAAGTACTTGAGCATCCGCGTGTTCAACCGCGACAGCGTCGGCAGCGGCAGCGAGGCCATGCCCTCCGCCAGCCAGCCGCCGTTGGTGCGCCCGGGTCCGATCAGCTCGCCGACGGCTCGCCTGCTGTCGTCGCCGACCAGCACGGACAGCACCAGCGCGCGGCGCCGTTCGCGGTGGTCGGCCGGGATGCCGTGGACCGCGGCGCGCGCCAGCACGAAGACCGCGGTGGCCTCCAGGAAGAACACCGTCTCGCCGGCGCCCGCGGACACCGCCGTCAGCGTCCCGATCCCGGGGAACGTCGCCGCCGAGCCCACCGCGGCGCCGCTGGCCGTCAGCGCGGCCAGGTAGCGCTTTTCCAGCTTGGCGACGATCTCGGCCGGGCCGGCGCCGGGGTGGGCCCGCCGCAGCCGGGCCACGTAGGCCTCCGCGGCCGGGCCCTGCAGCCGCGAGCTGCGCTCGATGACCTGCGCCAATGCCCGCGCGGACGCCTTGGGCCGCCCGTCCGCCGGGGCCGCCAGCGGGTCCGGCGCGGACCTGCGCCCGGGCGCGTTCGGGGACCTTTGCTCGGATCGTTTCCCGGATCTTTTCAAGATCAACTCCCTGACCTCTTGCCTCTCCCGCCTGCCTCTCCCGTTTGGCGTCCCTTTCAGGCTAACGCGCGTTTTGCTGAACACCGGCCGAGTGGGACGTTTCGGCCGCGCATTCGGTCAGCGGCCGCGCAGCCGATTGCGCCGGCCGGGATAATGCAGGCTGGATGCAGTCGGCGGCGGCCCGTTTGTCGGCCCGATAGGGATTCAGCCACGTACGCCGGAGAGCATCGTCCCGGAGCTGAAGCGAGGTGAGTGCATGACCACGGCGACGCCCAGGTGGGCCGGGGGAACCCGGCGGCCGGGGCAGAGCCGTGCCGGCCTCGCCGGGCGCTGGAAACTCACCGTCCCGTCGAGCCCGTCGCATTCCGCGAACCCGTGGAACGCGCTATGGGCGATGATGATCGGCTTCTTCATGATCATGGTCGACTCGACCATCGTCGCCGTCGCCAACCCGACCATCATGGTCGACCTGCACACCGGGTACGACACCGTGGTCTGGGTGACCAGCTCCTATCTGCTGGGGTACGCGGTGGTGTTGCTGGTCGCCGGGCGGCTCGGCGACCGGTTCGGCACCAAGAACCTCTACCTGGCCGGCCTCGCGGTGTTCACGGCCGCCTCGCTGTGGTGCGGGCTGTCCGGCAGCGCCGCCATGCTGATCGCCGCGCGCGCGGTGCAGGGCGTCGGCGCCGGGGTGCTCACCCCGCAGACCCTGTCGACGATCACCCGGACCTTCCCGCCCGAGCGGCGCGGCGTCGCGGTCAGCCTGTGGGGCGCCACCGCCGGGGTCGCCACCCTGGTCGGGCCGCTGGCCGGCGGCGCGCTGGTCGACGGGCTGGGTTGGCAGTGGATCTTCTTCGTCAACGTCCCCATCGGCGTCGTCGGCCTGGGGATGGCGCACTGGCTGGTGCCGGTGTTGCCGACCCAGGCGCACCGCTTCGACCTGGTCGGGGTGGCGCTGTCCGGGGTGGGCATGTTCCTGATCGTGTTCGGCCTGCAGCAGGGCCAGGCCGCGCACTGGGAACCGTGGATCTGGGCGACGATCGTCGCCGGCGTCGGCTGCATGTCGGTGTTCGTCTACTGGCAGGCCGTCAACACCCGCGAGCCGCTGATCCCGCTGGACATCTTCGGCGACCGCGACTTCAGCCTCTGCAACGCCGGAGTGGGCGTCATCGCGTTCGCGACGACGGCCACGATGCTGCCGCTGATGTTCTACACACAGGCGGTGTGCGGCCTGTCGCCGATGCGTTCGGCCCTGGTGATCGCGCCGATGGCGGTCGCCAACGGCGTGCTCGCGCCGTTCGTCGGCGTGCTCGTCGACCGATACCACCCGCGGCCCGTGCTGGGCTTCGGCTTTTCGCTGCTGGCGATCGGGCTGACGTGGCTCGTCTTCGAGATGGCCCCGGACACGCCGATCTGGCGGTTGTTGTTGCCGTTCGCCGTCATCGGCGCCGGGAGCGCGTTCGTGTGGTCGCCATTGACCGCCACCGCGACGCGCAACCTGCCGCCACACCTGGCCGGCGCGGGTTCGGCCGTGTACAACTCGGTGCGCCAGCTCGGCGCCGTGCTGGGCAGCGCCGCCATGGCCGCGTTCATGACATGGCGGATCAGTGCCCAGATGCCGGGAGTCGTCGGCGGCGCCGCCGACGGCGCCGTCGGCCTGCAGCTGCCCGAATTCTTCCGCGAGCCGTTCTCCGCCGCGATGTCGCAATCGATGTTGCTGCCCGCGTTCGTCGCGCTGTTCGGGATCGTTGCCGCGCTGTTCCTGGTCGGTTTTGCGCCGTCGCCATCGTCCGACGCTCGCCTCGGCCACCACGACTACTACGACGGCTATGACGACGACGACGGCTACGACGACGACTACGAGGACTACGTCGAGTTCATCCTGCGTCGCGAACCCGATGTCGCGCCCCCGCGGGAAGCGCCGGTGAGCCTCGGGTACCAACCGGAAAGCGACGACGACCCTGTCGACGCACCGCGCAAAGCGTTCGCCGACCCGCCGCCGCGTGCACAACCGATTGGCTTCGCGCACAACGGCTCTCATGTCGACCACGAGCGGCGGTTCCGTCCCATCGCCGAGGTCGCGCGGCGTGCATTCGAGTCTGCGGGCGAGGCGCCGGGAGGGCAGCACTACCGTGCCGATCCGGACGACGACCCCACCGGCTACGGCCGGCACTCGTCCGGTCGCTAGGCCCGCTCCGTCAGCGCCAGGAAGGCGCCCAGGTCGATCAGGCCCGCGGGCGTGCCGGGCAGGTACTCGGTCAGCTGCTCGGACCGAACGATCACCGCCGCGTACTGCGCGCGGCTGACGGCGACGTTGAGCCGATTCCGGTTGAGCAGGAACGAGATTCCGCGCGGCACTTCGTCGACGGACGAGGCCGTCATCGAGACGAAGACCACCGGTGCCTGCCCGCCCTGGAACTTGTCGACCGTTCCGACCCGGACCGAGCCCATGCCGGCGGACGCCAACCGGCGGCGCACCAGCGCCACCTGCGCGTTGTACGGCGCCAGCACCAGCACGTCGGAGGCGGCCAGCGGCCGGGTTCCGCACTCGTCGGTCCAACGGGCGCCGACCAACCGCCGGATCTCGACGACGATCGCATCGGCCTCCTCCCGGCTCTCGGTCGAGTTCCCTTGGTGCCGAACGGAAAGCACGCGCACACCGGGCTCGTGTCCATCGAGGCGGCGCGCGGCGGTGCGCTCGGCGTGGGGCCGCAGCCTGCCCTCGTAGGACAGCGCCGAGACCGCGGCGCAGACCGCCGGGTGCATCCGGTACGAGCGGCCCAGGAAGTAGCCGCGCTCGTCGGGCAGCGTGCGCCGACCGTCGACCAGCCAATCCAGCGCCGACGTGTCCACCGGCTCCGGATGGGTGCCCTGACTGACCTGCGGTAGCTGTTGCGGGTCGCCGAGCAGCAACAAATTCGCGGCCGCCGGTGCCACGGCGATCGTGTTGGCCAAACAGAACTGGCCCGCCTCGTCGATCACCAGCAGGTCCAGGCTGCCGGTCGGCACCCGCGCGGGATTCGCGAAATCCCATGCGGTACCGCCGATCACGCATCCGGCGGTGTTCACGATGAACGCGGCGTAGTCGCCGCTGTCGATCTCCTGCCAGCGCGGGGCGTGGTGGTCGTGGGCCTTCTTGGCGACCCGGGCGGCGTCCAGCCCGGCATCGATCACGGCGTCCAGCAGGTTCTCCACCGCGGCGTGTGATTGCGCGACCACGCCGATGCGCCACGAACGCTGCGTTACCAGGCGCTGGATCACCTGGGCGGCGGTGTACGTCTTGCCGGTCCCCGGCGGCCCGTGCACCGCGAGATACGACGAGTCCAGGTCCAGCGCCGCGGCCGTGATGTCGGCGATCGCGTCGGCGCCGCGCGGCAGCGGAGCGCCGCTGCGGGTTAGGGGCGGGCGGCGCAGCAGGATGTCGATCATCGCGGTGCGCGGCAGTTGCGGCAGCCCGGCGGCCACCGCGGCGGCGGTCGATTCGATCGAGTCCCGCAGCGCCGTGGTGCGGACGGGCGGTCCCGGGGTGAGCGCGAAGGGCAGCTGGTGAAATGTGTTGCCGTCGTTGCCGACTCGCTCAAGGATGACCACCTCGGTGGGCACCACGGGATCGTCGGCCTCGACGATCACGGCCCGCCCGGCCGCGCGGCGGTCGGGGTTGTCGGTCATGCCCGGCGGGGCCGGGGCGTCATAGAGGGCGAACACGTTCGTCAGCAGGTCGCCGCGGGCCAGCTCGCCGCGCAGCCGCGCCCGCCGCTGCTGCTTTCGCGCGCGAGGGGGCAGCTGCCAGTCGGCGTCGACCGACGCGTGATCGGCGACGAAGACGTCGGTGTTGTCCGCCCACTCCTCGACCGGGAAGTTCAGCCGGTCGAAGTGCGCCCACCAGAACGGCTTGTCCTCGCGCCGGTGGTAGCCGCGCGCCGCGGCCACCAGCGCGACCGCCGTCTGCTCGGCGGTGCGTTCGCCGACGGCGGCGTCGCCGGCGAACGCCGCCAGCACCGTCGCCACCCGGTCGTGCTCCTCGGCGGGGCCACCGTCGGGAACCGGTTGGGCGCCAACGGGTGTGACACCGGATTCCCACGCACGCACCAGCAGCCAGTTGCGCAGCTCCTGGGTCGACCGGCAGTCGTAGTGGTTGTAGTCCTCGATCTCCTTGAGCACGGTGGCGGCCTCGTCGGCGCGGCCGTCGTCGTGCAGCTCGCAGTACCGGGCGTAGGAGGTGATCGAGTCGGCGGCGGTGGTGACGTCACCGGAGCGCAGCTGCGCCCCCATGTAGAGCGGCTCCAGCGCCTTGAGGCCGAACGACTCGGCGCCCACCCGAATGCTCTTGCGCACCAACGGATACAGGTCGACAAGCGTCCCGCTGCGCAGCAACTCGTCGACTTCGTCCTCGCCGACCCCGTACCGCCCGGAAAGGCGCAGCAGGGCCGTCTTCTCGTAGGGCGCGTAATGGTAGATGTGCATGTTGGGGTGGCGCCTGCGGCGCTTGGCCACCATCGCAAGGAAATCGGTCAGCGCCTTGCGCTCGTCGGCCCGGTTGTGGGCCCACAACGGTCGAAAGCACCCCTGCGGCCCGGCTTCCAGGACACCGAAGAGGTATTCCAGCCCCCAGTCGCGGCCGTCGGCGGTCCACAACGGATCGCCCTCGAAGTCGAAGAACAGGTCACCCGGGTCGGGCTCGGGCAACAGGGCCAGCGGCTGCGGGTCGGCGATCTCGAACACCGGCTCGCCGGTCTCGCGTTGCAGGACTTGCAGTTTGGCCTGCGCGGTCAGCTTGGCCAGTGCGCTCGGCGCCAGGTCGGGCACCGGCCCGCGGTGGACGGCCAGGTCGGCGACCGTGGCGACGCCGGCGTCGATGAGCTTGTCCCGCTGGCTGACCCGCATGCCGGCGACCAGCAGCAGGTCGTCGGTGCCGCGCACCTGTTCCTCGCACGACGGGCAGCGAAAACAGGCCCGCACCCCCTCGTCCTCCCAGCGCACCGCGGCGCCCGCGGCGTAGTGCTCGTCGAGCAGGCGCTGCAACAGCGCGCGCTGGGATCGGTAGACGGGGATCAGGTCGCAGACGCGGTACCGCAGCACCGACCCGTCGCCCAGCCGCAGCTCGGCGTCGGGCGCGACCGGGACGCCCATGCCCTCCAGCGCGTCGGCGTAGGCGGCCAGCTGCAGCAGCGCGGTGACCTTGGGGGAGCGGGCCAGCTTGGTGTCGACGAGCCGATAGCGCTCGCCGTCGCGGAGCAGGAAGTCGGCGAATCCCACGAAGCGGCCGTCGAACATCGCGGCCTGATACACCACGGGAGCGCGGTGGGCGATGGCGCGCCGGGTCGCCTCGGCCGCCGCGGTCAGCCCGGCGAGCGTGTGTGCGGGACGGCCGATGACCGCGACGTCGTCGCCGAACTCCCCGCGGAGCCGGTCCAGCTCGCGCCGCTCGTGTTCCCGCCCCAGGGCGGCGGTGCGTTCGAGCAGGTCGTCCTCCACGGCGACGGCGGGGCCCCGGCCCAGCTTCGCGTCGAAATCGCGCAGCAGGGCGTACTCGCAGCGCGCCGCGGCCGCGAGATCCGAGGCGCTGTAAACGATGCTGTCGCCGGTGACGAACACAGCAGCAACTGTAGGTGAGGCGGGTGACAGCGACGCCGCGCTCAGCGGCCGGCGGGAGTGTTGCCGATGAGCTCGACCGTGCTGCCGTTCCAATGGAACCGCACAACGGTGTTCAGGCCGTTGATGCCGCCGGGGTAGGTCAGCGCCACCGTGTCGCCGGTGGTCTGCGACGCGTCGATGCCGTTGAAACCGTAGGTGTCGGGCACCCCCTGCGGGATGAACTGGCCCAGATGGAACAGCACCGCCCGGGTGGTCGGATTGACGGCGTTGGTGTTGGCCTTGACGATCACCGCCGACAGCTGGGCGCACTGGTTGTAGTTGCCGGCCAGCGGCTCCGGGTTCCAGGGCTGCTGGCTGCGCGGGTCGCGGGGCAGATCCGACACCACCTTCGCGATGGTGGGCGAGCTCAGGTTGACCGCGCACGGGTCCGCCGGGGCGCCGCCGCCGGGCGAGGCGGCCGCACCCGACGGCTGGCCGGGCGCGCCGCCGGCCGCGGCCGAGGTGGTCGGGGTCGTCGCCTGCGGGGTCTTCGCGACCGTCGAGTCCCCCGAACCGCAGCCGGTCAACGTCGCGCCGATCACGGCCGCAACGGACAGGGCGGACAGCGGCTCGACGGGGCAACGCAGCGACCACACAATCGCGCACCGTACCGTCACCGGGCTCGCGGGTGTGGCAGGCATGCCGCGCCCGGCCGCGCTCGCCCGCGCTCGGGTCCGCTGAGCTCGCGATCCCCACTAGACTTCATGGACGATGACCTTCCCCGACAGCCCGGCCGAGGCTGTTTCTACGACATTTGCCGACCTGCAGATCCATCCCTCCGTCTTGCGGGCGGTCGCCGACGTCGGCTACGAGTCACCGACGGCCATCCAGGCGGCGACGATCCCGGCGCTGATGGCGGGTTCCGACGTGGTGGGACTGGCCCAGACCGGCACCGGCAAGACGGCGGCCTTCGCGATCCCGATCCTGTCCAGGATCGACGCCACCAGCAACGCGACCCAGGCCCTGGTGCTGGCGCCCACCCGGGAGCTGGCGCTGCAGGTCGCCGAGGCGTTCAGCCGCTACGGGGCCCACCTCCCCAAGGTCAACGTGCTGTCGATCTACGGCGGGTCGTCGTACGGAGTGCAGCTGGCCGGGCTTAGGCGCGGGGCCCAGGTGGTGGTGGGCACCCCCGGACGGGTCATCGATCACCTGGAACGCGGCACGCTCGACCTGTCGCGGGTGGACTACCTGGTGCTCGACGAGGCCGACGAGATGCTCGCCATGGGCTTCGCCGACGACGTCGAGCGCATCCTTTCCGAAACCCCGGAATACAAGCAGGTCGCGCTGTTCTCCGCGACCATGCCGGCACCGATCCGCAAGCTCACCGCCAAGTACCTGCACGATCCGCTGGAAGTCAGCACAAAGGCGAAAACCGCCACCGCCGAGAACATTTCGCAGCGCTACATCCAGGTCGCCGGGCCGCGCAAGATGGACGCGCTCACCCGCGTCCTCGAGGTGGAGCCGTTCGAGGCGATGATCGTGTTCGTGCGCACCAAGCAGGCGACGGAGGAGGTCGCCGAAAAGCTGCGTGCCCGAGGGTTTTCCGCGGCCGCCATCAACGGCGACATCCCGCAGGCGCAGCGCGAGCGGACCATAGCCGCGCTGAGGGACGGCGGCATCGACATCCTGGTCGCCACGGATGTGGCCGCCCGCGGGCTGGACGTGGAGCGGATATCGCATGTGGTCAACTACGACATCCCGCACGACACCGAGTCCTATGTGCACCGCATCGGGCGCACCGGCAGGGCCGGGCGTTCGGGGACGGCGCTGTTGTTCGTCGCCCCGCGGGAACGCCACCTGCTCAAGGCGATCGAAAAGGCAACGCGGCAAACGCTGACCGAGGCCGCGCTGCCCACCGTCGAGGACGTCAATGCGCAGCGGGTGGCGAGATTCGCCGATTCCATCACCGACGCGCTCGGCGCCCCGGGAATCGAACTGTTTCGCAAGCTGGTCGAGGACTACGGACGTGAGCACGACGTCCCGATGGCCGACATCGCCGCGGCGCTGGCGCTGCAGTCCCGCGACGGCGAGGAGTTCCTGATGGCGCCCGACCCGCCGCCCGAGCGGCGCAGCGAACATCGGGATCGCCGCGAGAAGCCAAGGCAGACACGGCTATTCAGCACCTACCGCATTTCGGTGGGCAAGCGGCACAAGATCGGGCCGGGCGCGATCGTCGGCGCCATTGCCAACGAGGGCGGCCTGCACCGCAGCGATTTCGGCCACATCGCCATCGGGCCGGATTTCTCGCTGGTGGAGCTGCCGGCGAAACTGCCGAAGGCGACGCTGAAAAAGCTTGAACGCACCCGCATCTCGGGCGTTCTCATCGACCTTCGGCCCGACCGGTCGCCCGGCAAGACCAAACAACGCGGAAAACGTGCCGGATGACCCTGTCCGAGGAAAGAGACGCCCAGGGCGGCCTCGAACAGGTCGCCCACGTGGACCGGGTCGCGTCGCTGACCGGCATCCGCGCGGTCGCCGCCATCCTGGTCGTCGGCACTCACGCCGCATACACCACCGGCAAGTACACCCACGGCTATTGGGGCCTGGTCGGTTCCCGGATGGAGATCGGCGTGCCGATCTTTTTCGTGCTGTCCGGCTTCCTGCTGTTTGGTCCGTGGGTGAAATCGGCGGCGACGGCTGGACCGCCACCTTCGCTGAGTCGCTATGCGCGCCACCGGGTTCGCCGCATCATGCCCGCCTACGTCATCACCGTGCTGATTGCCTACGTCCTGTACCACTTCCGCGAGGCCGGACCCAACCCCGGACATTCGTGGATGGGGCTGCTGCGCAACCTCACCCTGACGCAGATCTACACCGACGGCTACCTCGGCAAATACCTGCATCAGGGCCTGACCCAGATGTGGAGCCTGGCCGTGGAGGCGGCGTTCTACCTCGTGCTGCCCGCGCTGGCATACGTGCTGCTGGTGCTGGTCTCCCGGCGGCGCTGGCAGCCGAGGCTGGTGATCGGCGCCCTGGCGGCGATGGCGTTGATCAGCCCGGCCTGGCTGGTCCTGGTGCACACCGACCACTGGTTCCCCGACGGTGCCCGGCTGTGGCTGCCGACCTACCTGGCCTGGTTCCTCGGCGGCATGCTGCTGACGGTGCTGCAGCGGATGGGCGTGCGGTGCTACGCGTTCATGGCGATACCGCTGGCAATCATCTGTTACTTCATCGTCTCCACCCCGATCGCGGGGGCGCCCACCACGTCGCCGGCGACGCTGGGGGAGGCGCTGTACAAGACGTGCTTCTACGCGGTGATCGCCGTGTTGGCGGTGGCGCCCCTGGCCCTGGGCAACCAGGGGCTGTATTCGCGGCTGCTGGCCAGCCGGCCGATGGTGTGGCTGGGCGAGATCTCCTACGAGATCTTCCTGATCCACCTGGTGACCATGGAATTCGCCATGGACTACGTGGTGCGCGCCCGCGTTTACACCGGCTCGATGCTGTACCTGTTCGTCGCGACGCTGGTCGTGACCGTCCCACTGGCCTGGCTGCTGCACCGGTTCACCCGCGTGCGGGACTGAGCGCGGTCGGCTACACGGCCACCAATGTGGGGAGGTTCTCCCGCAGCGGCTCCAGCGGGGCCAGGCCGGCCCAGGCTGACGAGGCGCCGGCGTGATAGTTGGTCATCGCCGTCACGTCCTGGGCCCACATCTCCTCGTAGTGGGACTCGGTGGCCGCGATCGCCGGGGTGTTGAGCCCCAAGAAGTTCGTGCTCGCCAGCGTCGCCAGCAGGGTCCGGTTGGCCGCGACCGCCTGCGTGGGCACGGTGTCGGCCTGCGCCGCCTCGAACGAGGCCGCCACCGCCGCGGCCTGGGCGGCCGCCCGCTCGGTGTGGCCGGCCGCCGCGATCAGCCATGCGGTGTAGGGCGCGGCCACGGCCGCCATCGCCGCCGCGGCGGGTCCCTGCCATGTCTGTCCCGACAGGTTCGACGTCACCGACCCGAACGCGTTCGCCGCCGCCCGCAGTTCGGCGGCCAGGCCACTCCAGGCCGACGAGGCCGCGAGCATGGGCGCCGAACCCGCACCGGTTTGTATGAGTGCCGAATTCACCTCGGGCGGCAAACAGGGATAAGTCACTGCCCGTCCTTCCTCAGTGGCGCGCGCAAAAGACCACTGCAACTTCCAGGTCTTGTCCCCACCGACCGTTCTGCGACGGTCAATTGGTCAACATAGCGCGGCCCCGCCGCCCAGTTGGGCGGTTTGGCGGAATCGCCCGATTTGAGATGCCAAGCTAGCGACGACGGGCGCCGGCCGGCGTGACGATCGGGACGACGAACTCCTCGATCATCGCCCGCTCGTCGGCCTCGTCCCGGCCCGGGTACATCAGCAGCGAGGTGATCACCCGCACCACCCACCGAGCCCGGCGTTCGACGGTCGCGGGATCTTCGGGACCGAGCGAGCTGAGGAACGCGGCGGCCAGGGCGGTGATCACCTCCGACTTTTCGGCCACCTCGCCGCCGATCGGGGGGCGGGTGGTGGCGAACCAGGACGCCAGCGCCGCGCTCTCGCGGACCATCCGCAACGTCGCGGTGATGCTGGCGACCAGTCGCTCGCGCGGGTCGTCGACGCCGTCGATCTTCTCCCTGATCGCGCGGCCGAGGCGGCGCGCCTCGCGATGCACGTACGCGGTGCGCAGCGCCTCGCGGTTCTCGAAGTAGCGGTACAGCGTCGCGCGGGAACAGCCTGCGGCCCTGGCGATTTCGTTCATTCCGATCGACGCCTGGTCGCGCAGCGTGTAGAGCTCCTCGGCGGCATCGAGGATCCGGTCCACGGCCGCTTCGCCGCGGTGCGAGGCCAGCCAGTCGGTCATCGGGATTTCACCGTGAACGGCACCGACAGCGGACGCCGCACGTAGCTGCCCCCGGCCCATACGATCGCGGACTCGTCCACCTCGAAATCCGGGCAGCGGGCCAGCAATTCGGTCAGCGCCACCCGGGACTGCATCCGCGCCGCGGCCGCGCCGAGGCAGTGGTGCGCGCCGTGGCTGAACGTCAGGATGTTGCGCGGGCACCGGGTGACGTCCAGCTCGCCGGCGTCCGAGCCGTATTGGCGTTCGTCGTGATTGGCCGACGCGTAGAGGAGCAGCACCTTGCGGCCGGCCGGGATCGTCGTGTCGCCGATCGTGACGTCGCGGGTGGCCGCGCGCGCCAGCCCCTGCACCGGCGAGGTCATCCGGAGCAGCTCCTCGACGGCGTCGGGGATCAGTTCGGGGTTGTCCACCAACAGCTTTCGCTGGTCGGGACGCCGGTGCAGCAACGGCATCGACCCGCCCAGCATGCCGGTCACGGTGTCGTTGCCGCCGGTGACCATCGTGAACGTGAACGCAAGGATCGACAGGGTGCCGGAGATGTCGCCGTCGGCGCCGACCCCGGCGGCGACCAGGTGCGAGACGGTGTCGTCCTCGGGTTCCGTCCGGCGCCGCTCGATCAGCCGGGTGAAGTACGCCATCATCGACCCGACCGCGTCGCCGAGGGTGTCCAGCGCCCCGGCGACGCCGCCCTCTGCGGTGTTGGCGGCGACGATGGCCTGGGTCCAGCCGTCGAATTGCGACCGATCCTCCTCGGGCACACCCAGATAGTGCGCGACCACCATCGACGGCAGCGGCTTGAACAGCTCGGTGACGATGTCGCCGCCGCCGTCGGCGCGCAGCCTCTCGATGCGCTCGACGACGAACTCGCGCACCTTGGGCTCCACCGCCTCCACCTGACGCGGCGTGAACCCGCGCGACACCAGCTTGCGAAACTCGGTGTGCACCGGCGGATCCTGCATGACGAACGGCGGATTGTCCTGCAGCCCAATCATTTCCAGGTCGCCATAGTTGACCGTCAGCCCCTGCGCCGACGAGAACGTCTCGTGGTCCCGCGCCGCCGCCCACACGTCGGCGTGCCGGGACAGCACGTAGTAGTCGTCCCCGGGGTGTCTCGGGGGAACGACGTGGTGTACCGGGTCGTGGTCGCGCAGCGCGCGGTACATCGGCCACGGGTTAGGCCAGGTGTCGGCGGTTGCCAGCTCGAACCGAACCGGTGCGCTGTGAGACATATCTACCGACATGTCTTATATGTAAGGCATCCCGATAGATATGTCAACGCTGCCAGCCCCATTGCCCGAATCCGCCGGCCCGATGATCTAGATGCCCGCGGTCAGCCGCAAAGCTGGGGTCCGGCTGTTGCCGCGGCGTCGAAGGCCAGTTGTGCGAAAGCAGGGTCCCATGGTTGTGGCGACAATGCCGCCGATATCCGATTGCGCTGAGTTGTCAGGTAACGAGTGCTGTGACGGTCGTAGTCGTTTCAGCGAGCGCCGGGGCGCCGATATTACCGATGGGTTCATCGAGGGCGGCGACAGGGAGCCACTGGATGAGCTCCGGTAAGACAACCCCTTTGGGTTGCTGCACCGTCACGATCATAGCCATTGTGCCGCTGGGGATTTCACCGGGAACAAAGGGGCAGGTGATGACTCGCCCGGTAGCGGCTGCGAGGTGAATCGCGTTAGAGAGGACGATCACATACAGCTCCTGGTCGGTGTCGCGACGTGGCGTGATGTCTCCGGGCGTGATCACAGCCCGGCGGCCCGATTCGCCCGATAAACCTTCTCCGCGTAGGCGTCGATCTCGAGGGCTGGCACAGTGTGTGCGGTGTAGTTCTCCAGCGAGATTCGGAGATGCTCATTGCGCAGGGCTCGTTCGATCATCTCTGAGCGATTCAGCCCGGCCGCCTGGGCGTCCGCATCGGCCGCCGCCAGTACGGCCTGATCGATCGTCACTGAAATCTTGTCTTTCGCCATACCAAATATCCTACTTTGAGTAGGACAATCATCATGCGCGAACTAGATCGCCGCGCCCGGGTTGAGGATGCCCAACGGGTCCAGCGCCCGCTTGATGCGCCGGTTCAGGTCCATCGCCTCGGGTCCCAGGTAGCCGTCCAGCCAGGGTCGCTTCAGCCGGCCGACGCCGTGCTCACCGGTGATGGTGCCGCCGAGGCCGACGGCCAGGTCCATGATTTCGCCGAACGCGACGTGGGCGCGCTCGGTCATCGCGGCGTCGGCGGGGTCGTACACGATCAGCGGGTGGGTGTTGCCGTCACCGGCGTGGGCGATGACCGAGATCATCAGGTCGCGCTCGGCGGCGATGCGGGCGATCCCGGTGACCAGCTTGCCCAGCGCCGGCAGCGGCACGCCGACGTCTTCGAGCAGCAGCGACCCCTTGGCCTCCACCGCCGGGATGCAGAACCGGCGGGCGGCGACGAATGCCTCGCCCTCGTCGGGGTCGTCGGTCGAAAACACTTCCGTCGCATGGTTTTCGGCGAATATCGCGGCCATCAGCTCGGCGTCCTGCGACGCCGCGCGCCCCCTTTCGTCGGAGCCGGCCACCAGCATGGCGGCCGCGCCGCGGTCCAGGTCCATGCGCATCGTGTCCTCGACGGCGTTGATCGCCACCGAGTCCATGAATTCCAGCATCGCCGGCCGCATCCGCGCGGCGACCCCGAGCACCGCGTCGACCGCCGACTCGACGGAGGCGAAGGTGGCCACCACGACGCTCGAGGTGTTCTGCGCGGGCAGCAGCCGCAGCGTCACCTCCGTGATGACGCCGAGCGTGCCCTCGCTGCCCACGAACAGCTTGGTCAGGCTCAGTCCCGCCACGTCCTTGAGCCGCGGTCCGCCCAGCCGGACCGCGGTGCCGTCGGCCAGCACCACCTGCACGCCCAGCACATAGTCGGTGGTGACGCCGTACTTGACGCAGCACAACCCGCCCGCGTTGGTGGCGATGTTGCCGCCGATGCTGCAGATCTCGAACGACGACGGATCGGGCGGATACCACAGGCCGTGCTCGGCGGCGGCCTTCTTCACCTCGGCGTTGAACAGCCCGGGCTGGCATACCGCGGTGCGGGTGACCGGGTCGACGGTGATGCCGCGCATCTTCTCCGTCGACAGCACGATCCCGTTGTCCAGCGCGGTCGCCCCGCCCGACAGGCCGCTGCCGGCGCCCCGGGGCACCACCGGCACCCGGTTGGCGGTGGCCCAGCGCAGCACCGTCTGCACCTCCTCGGTGCTCCGCGGCCGGACGACGGCCAGCGGCTTGCCGGCCGACGGGTCGAAGGCGCGGTCCTGGCGGTAGCCCTCGGTGATGGCGGGATCGGTGACGACGGTCCCGTCGGGCAGCCCGGCGATCAGCTCGGCCAGGACGTCAGCAGTCACGACCCGATCCTACGGGCCTGTCGGCGCTGTACAGTTGAGCGATTCTCCGAAAGGTCGGGTCAACGGTGTTCGGACGCAGAGATCTCAGCAAAGTCGGCGCCCGCGCGTTCGCGGAGGTTCTGGCCGCCGAGCAGTCGGCGGTCTCGGTCACCGTCGGCAACCCGAACCTGGTCGGCAACACCGAGGTTCGCTGGAAGCTGCTGCTGCGGGTCATCCCCGAGGCCGACGCGCCGTTCGAGGCCACCGTCGCGGCGCTGCTACCACAGCTGAGCCCGCCGCGCCCGGGCCTGAGGCTGCCGGTGCTCTACGACCCGAATGACCACAGCCGCGTGCAACTCGATCGCCGGCCGGGCGCCACGGCCGATGCGGCCATTGACGCCGTGACCTCGGCCCGCCCCGACCTGGCGGGTGGTCAGGTCATGGGCATGCCGATGACCGATGTCATCCGCCGGGCCATCGCCGACCCCACCGCGTTCCGCGAAGAGATGATGCGGCGCGGCGCCGAGATGCAACAGCAGGCGTTCGGCGCGATGCAGGCGGCGCAGGCCCAACCGGCCGCTGATCCGGTCGATCGGCTTGAGCGACTGGCCGCGCTGAAAGACCGTGGGCTGCTCACCGACGAGGAATTCGAACAGCAGAAGCGCAGGATCCTCGGCGACTGACCCGGCGGGGAATTCAGGCTTTGTCGCGTACCGGTGCGCGGTCCAGCTCGCGCAGCGACGGCAGCCCGCACGCGACGAGCCCGAGCACCAGGATGGGCACCGCCAGCGTCAAGAACGTCGCCTTCAGCCCGGCGGCGTCGGCCAGCGGACCCGCCACCAGCAAGCCCACCGGGCCGGCGGCGTAGGTCAGCCCCGTCATCACCCCGACCACTCGGCCGCGCAGGCGGTGCGGGGCGCGCGTCTGGATCATGTAGTTGTAGATCGGCTGGATCGGACCGTAGACCAGGCCGGTCAGCGCGCACAGCGCCAGGATCACCGGCAGCGGCGGCAGGAACGCGATGCCGGCCGTCGCGGCGCCGAAGGTGAGGGTCGCGGTCAGCAGGGCGGAGCGTCGCCGCGTGTGCCTCGACAGCACGGCGTAGCCCAGCGCGCCCGCCACGCCGCCGATCGCCAGCGCCATCAGCGCCCAGCCCAGCTGCGCGGGCTGGTGCCGGTCGGCGAAATACTTTGGGAACAGCACGCTTTCCATCGGCAGGTAGAGCGCGGTGACGGTCAGGTCGATCAACCCGAGGGTGCGCAGCACCCGCAGATTCCAGACGAATCGCATCCCCTCGGCGATGCCGGACACCAACCCGTCGGGCCGGGTCGCGTGGTGCGGCCTGCCGGCGCCCTCGAGCCGCAGCGCCCCGATCGCCAGGATCGACAACCCGAAAAAGCCCGCCGTGACCCACATCGTGTTGACGCCGCCGACCGTGGCGATCATCAGGCCGCCGATGCCGGGGCCCACCATGAAGCCCAGGTTGAGAATCGCCTCGTAGCCGCTGTTGATCCGGTCGAGCGACCAGCCCGCGCGGGCGGCG
This sequence comes from Mycobacterium sp. NGS26, assembly GCF_059813025.1. Taxonomy (NCBI): domain Bacteria; kingdom Bacillati; phylum Actinomycetota; class Actinomycetes; order Mycobacteriales; family Mycobacteriaceae; genus Mycobacterium; species Mycobacterium sp. NGS26. The sequence goes on along the minus strand of NZ_JCALDU010000001.1, from coordinate 93,517 downwards.
GCCTCGGGCAGCATCGACTGGCGCGCCGTCGTCCCGGCCGGGTCGAAAGCGGCCGCGCAGAAGGCCAATACGGCCAGCATCGCCAGATTGATCGCCCCGGGCCCGAACAACCAGGCGCTCAGCGGGACGGCGGCCACCGCGGTGCCCGACAGCGAGTCGGAGACCAGCGAAACCCGGCGGCGCCCGAAAAAGTCGACCGCCGCGCCGGCGACCAGCGTGGAGACCACCAGCGGCAGCGTCATGGCGGCGGCCACGACCGACGCGTCGCGCGCGCTGTGCTGGTGCTGCAGCGCCAGCCACGGGAACGCGACGATCGAGATGCCGGTACCCGCCGTCGCCATCAGCGTGGCGAACAGGATCAGTAACGCCGGCCCGCTGCTCTTCATGGGATATCGCGGCTGAATGTAGCGCCAAACCGATACCAGCCACCACCGAATTTCGCCGCCGTCCGCGCGTGAATGCAGGATGTTCATGTGCTCGCCCATCCGAACACCGGCCAGCGGTTCGGCTCTCCCGTCGCGCCCGGCAGCGGTTGGCCCGGCGACCCGGCCACGCCGCGGACCCCGGTGGCGGCCGATCCCGCCCAGGTCGTCACGCTGGCGGCCCGGGCCGGCTCCATACCGGAGCTCGACGCCGTGATCAGCGTGTGCCGGGCCTGCCCTCGGCTGGTCCGTTGGCGCGAGGAGGTCGCCGTCGTCAAGCGGCGCGCCTTCGCCGACCAGCCGTATTGGGGGCGGCCGGTGCCGGGCTGGGGATCGGAGCACCCGCGGCTGCTGATCGTCGGCCTGGCGCCCGCCGCCCACGGCGCCAACCGGACCGGACGGATGTTCACCGGCGACCGGTCCGGCGATCAGCTCTATGCGGCGCTGCACCGGGCCGGTCTGGTCAACCAGCCGACCAGTGTCGACGCCGCGGATGGCTTGCGCGCCAATCGGATCCGCATCACCGCGCCGGTGCGGTGCGCGCCACCGGACAACGCCCCGACGCCGGATGAGCGCATCACCTGCTCGCCCTGGCTCGACGCCGAATGGGGCCTGGTGTCCGACGACGTCCGCGCCATCGTCGCCCTGGGCGGGTTCGGCTGGCAGGTCGCCCTGCGCATGTCGGGTGCGGCCGCGCGGCCCAAGCCGAAATTCGGCCACGGCGCCGTCGCGGAGCTGCCGTCGGGCGTGCGCCTGCTCGGCTGCTACCACCCGAGCCAGCAAAACATGTTCACCGGTAGGCTGACTCCCTCGATGCTCGACGACATCTTCATCGACGCCAAGAGGCTGGCAGGAATCAAGTGATCCCGCATGTCTGAGGTGCTGGTCTCGGGAGCCAGCGTCGCCGGCACGACGTTGGCGTATTGGCTTGCCCGCCATGGCCATTCGGTCACCGTCGTGGAGCGCCATCCGGGCCTGCGCCCGGGAGGTCAGGCGATCGACGTGCGCGGCCCCGCGCTGACCGTGCTGGACCGCATGGGCCTGCTGGCCGCCGCCGAGGAGCGCAAGACGCGAATCCGCGGTGCCTCCGTCGTCGACCGGGACGGCAACGAGCTGTCCCGGGACACCGAGTCGACCCCGACGGGTGGTCCCATCGACAACCCCGACATCGAGCTGCTGCGCGACGACCTGGTCGAATTGCTGTACGGGGCAAGCCAATCGGGGGCCGAGTACGTGTTCGACGACAGCATCGTCGATTTGGACAACCGAGGCGCATCGGTCGACGTGAGGTTCGAACGCGCGCCCGACCGCAGCTTCGACCTGGTCATCGGCGCCGACGGCCTGCATTCCAACGTGCGCGGGCTGGTCTTCGGCCCGGAGGAGCGGTTCATCAAGCGGCTGGGGACATTCGCGGCGATCTTCACGGTGCCCAACTTCCTGAACCTGGACCACTGGCAGGTCTGGCACTACGGGGACGCCTCGCTGGCCGGGGTCTACAGCGCGCGCGACAACACCGAGGCGCGGGCCATGTTGGGCTTCATGGACCCCGAGCTGAGCATCGACTACCGCGACACCGAGGCCCAGTTCGCCGAGCTGGAACGACGGATGACCGGCGACGGCTGGGTGCGCCCGCAACTGCTCGAGTACATGCGTGCGGCACCGGATTTCTACTTCGACGAGATGTCGCAGATCGTGCTGGACCACTGGTCGATCGGCAGGGTGGCCCTGGTGGGAGACGCCGCCTACTGCTGCTCACCGTTGTCGGGCCAGGGGACCAGCGTCGCGCTGCTGGGCGCCTACATCCTGGCCGGCGAGCTCGCGGCCGCCGGCGACGACCACGGCCTCGGCTTCGCCAGCTATTTCAGGGAGTTCAACGGCTACGTCAAACGCACCCAGTGGCTGGCCACCGACAACATTCCGGGCGGCGCGCCCATCTCGCAGGAGCAGTTCGACGCCGTCGTCGGCTCGATCGCGCTCAAGGACTACTGACCGCTATCCACGGCGTTGACTCTGCGCTCAGGGAGGAGTTTTGCGAGTGGGGTCCGCCCTGACCGCAGAGTCAAAGCCGCAGGTGCCGGGCGCCCGCGGGAACGTTCGCACGGCCGCGGGCGTTGACGTCATCGTGCGACTCTCCGTCCTCGACCTCGTCCCGGTGCGCACCGACCAGACGACCTCCGACGCGCTGGCGGCCACCGTGGCGCTGGCGCAGGCCGCCGACCGGCTGGGTTTCACCCGCTACTGGGTCGCCGAACACCACAACATGCCGTCCGTGGGGGCCACCAGCCCGCCGGTGCTGATCGCCTACCTCGCCGCGCAGACCTCGCGGGTGCGGCTCGGGTCGGGCGGCGTGATGCTGCCCAACCACGCGCCGCTCGCGGTGGCCGAGCAGTTCGCGCTGCTGGAGGCCGCCGCCCCGGGCCGGATCGACCTGGGCATCGGCCGGGCGCCGGGCTCCGACCCGGTGACGTCGTACGCGCTGCGCGGCGGGCGGGACGATCGCGACATCGAGAACTTCCCCGAATACCTCGACGACGTGGCCGCACTGATGAGCCCGCGCGGGGTGCGGGTGCCGCTGCGCTCCGGGGACTACGTCCTCAAGGCAACCCCGGCCGCCGCGACCGAACCGCGCCTGTGGCTGCTGGGATCGTCGATGTACTCGGCGCACCTGGCGGCGGCCAAGGGGCTGCCGTACGTGTTCGCCCACCACTTCTCCGGCAAGGGCACCGAAGAGGCGCTCGAGCTCTACCGATCCCGCTTCGTGCCCAGCAAGCTGGCGGCCGAGCCGGTGACATTCTTGACGGTCAACGCCGCCGTGGCCGAAACCCACGACGAGGCAACGGCTTTGATGCTGCCCAACCTGCAGATGATGGCCAGGCTGCGGACCGGGGAACCGCTCGGACCGGTGCCGCTGGTCGAGGAGGCCCAGGTCGCGGAGCTGACGCCGCAGCAGCAGCGCATCGTGGAAAGCGGGCTGCAACGCGCCGTGCTGGGCACGCCCGCGGAGGCCGCCGAGCAGATGCGGACGCTTGCCGAACGCTTCGGCGTCGACGAGGTGATGGTGCACCCGGTCGCCTCGGCCCACCGCGGCACGGCACCCGCCACGGCGCCGGCGCGGGTGGCCACGCTGGAGCTGCTGGCCAAAGAGCTCTTCTGATGATCAGTCGCTCACTCCCGCTTCGGATTTCGAATCCGAGCCGGGAACGTGGCTGACGATCCACCGCCGCAACTCGTCGGCGGGCAACGGCGGGCTGTGCACGAAGCCCTGCGTGATCGTGCAGCCGTAGCGCCGCAGTGCGCTCAGCGTGATCTCGTCTTCGACTCCCTCGGCGACGAGTTCGGCGCCGAGGCTGCGGGCCAACGCCACCGTGGACCGCACGATGGCCACCGACCGCGGGTCCTGGGCCAGCCGCGCCACGAATATCCGGTCGAGTTTCAGCTCGTCGACCGAGACATCCTGCAGGCGCGCCAGCGACGACCACCCGGTGCCGTAGTCGTCGATCGAGATGCGAACGCCGATGCGCTGCAGCTCGGCCACGGTGTTTCGGGATCGCACCGAGTCGACGAGCGCGCTCTCGGTGATCTCGACGATCAGGGCGTCGGCGGGCAGGTTGTGGGCTCGCAACAGCCCCTCGATGGTGCCGACCAACTCGAGGTCGAGCAGGTTCGTCGTCGAAAGGTTCACCGCGACGGTCAGCGGCATGCCCTGCGCGCGCCAGGAATCGATCCGTTCGAGGGCGCGGCTGACGGTGCGCTTGGCCACCTTCCGCATCAGCCCGGCGCGTTCGGCGGCGGGCAGAAATTCCTCCGGCAGCAGCAATCCGCGGGTCGGATGATGCCAGCGCAGCAGCGCCTCGACGCTGTGCACGCTGCCATCGCTCGCGTTGATCTTCGGCTGGTAATACAACGTCAGCTCGTCGCCGTCGAGCAGCGCGGCGCGCAGCTCCTCGATCAGGTTGGGGTCGTTGTCGCGGTACAGCTCGAACGCCGTGTCATACACCGCGATCTTGCCTTTGGCGGTCTTGGCCTGCGGCACGGCCGTCTCGGCCCGACTCAGCAGCTCCTGCGGATGGTCGCAATGGTCCGGGCAGAGCGCGATGGCGATGCAGGCGTCGACTTGCATGGTGATAGGATCCAGCGCGAACGGTTCGCTCAGGGCCTCGAGCAGGCGACCCGCCTGCGCGCGTGCGGCGATGAGGTCGGAACCCTCGCTCATCAGGATTGCGAACTCGTCGTCGCCGGTGCGGGCGAGCAGATCCTCGCGACGCACGCACCGCGACAGGCGATTTGCGATGTGGCACAACAGCTCGTCGCCGAAGTGGCGGCCGATCGAGTCGTTGATCTCGTGAAACTCGCAGAGCTTCACGATCAGCAGCGCTTGACGTGCCGGCGTCCCCCGCGTCGACGCGCGGGCCGGGGCGGGCGCCGCCGATTCGGCGGACAGCGCGGTCAGCGCCGTCGCCAGTGATCGCCGATTGGGCAGCGCGGTCAGCTCGTCGGTCATCGCGCGCTTGTGGCTTTCGGCCAGCATGCTCACGTCCCGGAAGGTCACCGAAAATCGCGCGGTCACCGCGATCAGGCTCAACGCGGCCAGCGTCGCCGCCAGGCCCGAGCGGTGACTCAGGACGACGACCCCCAGCGCCACGACCGTGCACGCCACCGGCGTGGCGTAGGAGCCCAGCCCGCGCCGCGGCACGGCTGTTGCGGCAGAGCCGGGTGGGCAACTGGCCATCGCCACCAGTAAGGACGAAGCGGGCCACAGGGCGTCGAGCGCGCTGCCGACCCGGTATGAGCCCGCGGAGGTCTGGAAGAGATACGCCGTATCCGCGATCGCGAAACCGATGAAGCCCGCGATGAGGAGACCGCAGCGAAACCCGTTGCGCCGGCCGAGTATCGGCAGCATCCCGGCGGCCACGGCCAACAGCACGAGATCACCGCACGGATAGACCAAACCCATCAGCACGGTCGCCGGTACGCGGGTCGCGGCCGCGTGGATGGGTCCCGCCCACAGCGCCACGGCCACCGCGGCGGTGGTCAGCCCGCACACCAGCGCATCCAGCCGGATCGGGGTCGGCACCCGCGTCAGGCGTTCCCGCAGGACCAGCATCAGCCCGGCAAACACCAACGGGTAGAACATCAGGTACGCCGGATCGGCCACCGATGGTGACTGACCTTCGGGCACCCAGAGGTCGTAAGCGACGTCGCCCATCGCCGAACATGCCATACCGGCCGCGATCAGAACCCAACCCAACCGGTCGGCCGCGATGCGGTACGCGCGAACCGCAATCAGCGCCGCCGCCAACAGGTTCAACGCCGCGTACGCGGACTTGGAGAAGATGCTGTGGCCCGCGCTCGGGTTGAGAATGCTCGTCGTGGCGAAGGCGATCACACCGATCGCCAGGATTGCGAAGGCGATCCGGATTGCTGTGGGGGTCCGCGGAACGCCTTTCGACGCATCGGTGGTTCGCTCCGGTTTTGCCGGTGCGGCTTCGGGGATCAACGTGGACGCCGGCGCCCGCTCGCCGCCCGCCGCCGGTGAGCCGGTCACCTGCGGGAACCTGTAGGGGAAGGGCAGATCGGGAACAAAGCTCCGGATGCATTGGCCGCCTTCGCGTTTCGCGGCGTACATGGCCAGGTCGGCGTGCCGGAGCAGCTGGTCGACGGTGCAGCCGGACGCGGCGGTGGCCGCCGTGAACCCGATGCTCGGGCGCACCGCCACCGGAACGCCGTCGATCACGATCGCCGGTGCGAACGCGTCGAGAACCCGCTGCGCCGCCGCCTGCGATTCCTCGACGGAACCCTCGATCAGCACCGCGAATTCGTCGCCGCCGAGGCGCGCGACGGTGCCCGTTTCGCCCAGCGCGGCGGTGATCCGCCCGGCGACCCGGATGAGCAGCTCGTCGCCGGCCGGATGGCCCAGGGCGTCGTTGACCAACTTGAAGTTGTCGAGGTCGAGGCACAACACCGCGATCGGCGCCGCGTCGTGCCGTTGGCGGGCAACGGCCTGTTCCATTCGCTGGATGAAGTGCGCGCGATTGGAGATGCCGGTCAGGCTGTCGCGAAAGGCCTCCCGCGCGACTTCGGAAAGCAGACTCTGGTTTTCGACGAGCACCACGAACTGCCGGGCGAGCACCGCGGCGACCAGGATCCCCGCCAGGATGGGCAGCGGCCCGTGCCCCGCCTGGTTCACCGTGTAGCGCCAACCGACCCCGACGGCCAGCAGCAGCGGCAGGTAAGGCAACCACAGCAGCGCGGGTGCCAACGTGTGTTTCCGCGGTTCCGCCGTGGGCGACTCGGTGACGCTGGCCAGGCCGGCCAGCGTCATCATTCCCAGTCCGGCGACCCTGCCCAGGTCGGCGAGGGTGCCGCCGTGATAGCTGCCGATCCCGGTCTCGAACACCATCGCGATGTCGGCGACGCCGATCGTGCCGATTCCGCCGGCCAGCAGGCTTCGGCTCGGCCGGTCGCCGGGACGCGCCCTCGACAGCATCAGGATCGCGGTCGTCATCAGAACGACGTCGGCGAAAACCTGCGTGATCGTCGCGAGCCGCGAGCCGGTGTCCACGCGCAATTGTTTGTCGAGGACGAATGCCCACGAGATGACGAACAACGACGTCGCCAGGATGAGACCGTCCAGCACCACCCGGCGCGGACTGTGGCGGGAGAGATGGGACAACAGCGCCAAGGACGCCAGCGCGCCGATCGGATAGAGGAGCGACGCGGCCTCGGCCGTGGCCGGGTGCATGGCGTGCTCCACTTCCGGGCGAACCTCGTAAACCGCCCAGATCACCGTGCCCGCCGCCCAGCCCAGGAGGCCCGTCATCAGCGTCAGCCAGCCGAGTCTGCGGCGACGTTCGACCGCTGCGCGAGCCGCATGGCCGGCGGCGGCCGCCGCGACCACGAGGCAGCCCACCAACACCATCTCGTCGACCGGCCGAGATATGTGCGCGTCGTTCCACCCCGACATCGACGAGGCCGCGATCAGCGCCGCCGCGGCGCCGTACCCCCCGACGACGAGCCAGCCGACGCGCGCGGGCAGCCCGAGGCGCCGCCACGGACTTCCCGTCCAGCGATTCATAGCCGCCCAAACCCGTCTTTGCTTTGCGGTGGACGCCGGAAAAGCGTCACTGCGCGCTAGTGCAGAATAAACCGCCGGACGCGCTCGGGGGCCACTACCAGGTCTACCGATGCGGGGTCAGCGCGAAGATCGGAATCGGCCGCGACGTCCGGCGTTGGTAGCTGGTGTAGCGATCCGAGTTGTTCTTGTTGACCAGTTCCCACAGCCGCGGGTAGTCGGCGTCGTCCGGGGTGAGCCGGCGTGCGGTCACTCCGAACCGCTTGGGGCCGACGTTGATTTCACACTCCGGGCGCTTGCGCAGGTTGTGGTACCAGCCCGGGAAGCGCTCGGCGCCGCCGTTGGATGCGACGATCAGATACGAGTCGCCGTCGCGCGCATACGTCAGCGAGGTGGTGCGCGGCTGCCCGGTTTTGGCGCCGACCGTGTGCAGCAGCAGGCTGGGTGGCGCGCCCGGTATGCGATGCCCGATCCGGCCGTTGGTCTTTCGGTAGATCATGTCGTGCAGACGCAATAACGGCACGCCCACGAATTGCTCTAACGGGTTGGTCATCCGCCCAGTCTTACTGACTGGCGTCGATCCGGGCCAGGGCCTCGCGCAGGATCCGGCCGGTGGCGTCCCGGTCCGGGTCGCGGCGCAGCAGCATTCCCTTGGCGACCGTGAGTTTGTCGCCGTTGCGCCTCGGCAGCACGTGCAGATGAATGTGCATCACCGTCTGGAAGGCCGCCGGGCCGTCGTTGATCGCGATGTTCGTCGCGTCGGCCAGCTCGGTCGCGCGGGCCGCGCGGGCGATGCGCTGGCCGATGCCGATCATCTCGGCCAGCGTCTGCGCCGGGGTGTCGGTGAGGTCGACGGTGTGGCGTTTGGGCAGCACCAGGGTGTGGCCGCGAGTGAACGGGCGGATATCCAGGATCGCGAGATGGTCCTCGTCCTCGTAGATCCGGATGGCCGGTGCTTCCCCGGCGACGATCGCACAGAATACGCAGGACATGCCGCCACGGTACTGGTTCGCCCGGTCTGGGCGTGCGGCCAGGGCTTTGACTGTGAGCCCACGGCTTTGGCAGTGAGCCAACGGCTGAAGTCGCCCGCCGGATTTGCGCCCAGGCTTCACTTTCAAAGCCGTGGGCTCACAGTCAATGCCGGGGCCAGGGGACGGCGGGATACGCTGCCGCAGTGGATGCTCGCGATCTCGCCTTCGCCGGCGCGGCCGCGCAGGCCCGGATGCTGGCCGACGGCGAACTGACCGCACCGGAGCTGCTCGAGGTTTACCTGGAACGCATCGCGCGCCTGGACAGCCAGCTCCGTTGCTACCGCGTCGTCTTGTCGGACAGCGCCCGCCACGAGGCCGCGGCGGCGCAGGACCGGCTCGACGCCGGTGAGCGGCTGCCCCTGCTGGGTGTGCCGGTCGCGATCAAGGACGACGTGGACGTCGCCGGCGAGGTGACGACGTATGGCACCGGCGCTCACGGCCCGGCCGTGACCTCCGATGCGGAGGTGGTTCGCCGGCTGCGCGCGGCGGGCGCGGTCATCCTCGGCAAGACCAATGTGCCCGAGCTGATGATGTTCCCCTACACCGAGTCGCTGACGTTCGGGGCGACCCGCAATCCGTGGAACCCCAGGCGCACCCCGGGCGGCAGCAGCGGGGGTAGCGCCGCCGCGGTAGCTGCCGGGCTGGCTCCGCTGGCGCTGGGATCCGACGGCGGCGGCTCGATCCGGATCCCGGCGACGTGGTGCGGGTTGTTCGGGCTGAAGCCGCAACGCGATCGGATCTCGCTGGAGCCGCACGACGACGCGTGGTACGGGCTGAGCGTCAACGGCCCGCTCGCCCGGTCGGTGATGGACGCCGCGCTGTTCCTGGACGCGACGGCCACGGTTCCCGAAGTATCCGGCCCGAGTGGCGAGTTCGTGGCCGCGGCGGCGCGTGATCCCGCCAGGCTGCGAATCGCCTTGAGCACCAAGGTCCCAACGCCGCTGCCCGCCCGAGTGGGGACGCGACAGTGTGCGGCGGTCGACGAGGCCGGCGCGCTGCTTCGCGACCTGGGCCACGAGGTCGTCACGCGCGACCCCGCATATCCGGCCGCGCTCTACTCGAATTACCTGCCCCGCTATCTGCGCGGCATTTGCGACGACGCGGACGCTCAGCCCCACCCGGACCGGCTCGAGGCGCGAACCCGAAACATGGCCCGCGCGGGATCGTTCTTCTCCGACCGGCGGATGGCCGCGCTGCGCACCCGGGAGGCTTCGCTCGCCAACCGCGTCCAGTCGATCTTCGACGACGTCGACGTCGTCGTGACCCCCGGCAACGCGGCGGGCCCGTCGCGCATCGGCGCCTACCAACGCCACGGCGCGGTGTGGACGCTGATGGCGGTGTCGCAGCGGGTTCCCTACCAACAGGTCTGGAACCTGACCGGCCAGCCGGCCGCGGCCGTGCCGTGGGACTTCGACGGCGACGGGCTGCCGCTGGCGGTGCAGCTGGTCGGCCGGCCCTACGACGAGGCGACGCTGCTGTCGCTGTCCGCGCAGATCGAGGCGGCGAGGCCGTGGGCCCATCGCCGACCGCCCGTGTCATGACGGTGTCATGACGCCTGCCTAACGCGCCGAAATCACCCGCCAGGCGGCCAGCTTGGCGCCGGGCCCCATGGCGTGGGCCGGGCTGGTCGACGGCAGCCGCTGATAGTGGACGCGCTCGACGGGACGGGCCAGCCTGCGGTACAGGTCCGCGGCCTTGGCGCCGTTGAAGTAGACCCGCGCGATGGCCGGGTGGTCGGCGAAGAACTCGCCAAAGTCGTTGACTACCACGGTTTTCGGGTCGATTGCCGAGTCGGCGCTGCCGACCCGATGGCACGCGCGCAGCACATCCCAGAGGGCGATGCCGTGGGATCGCAACGCGGCCAGCCGCGAGTCGTACGCCGCGTTGGCGTCGATCCCGAAAAGCTCACCGACGATCGGCCAGAACGCATTTCGCGGGTTCGCGTAATACTGTCCGGCCGACAGCGATCGGGCGCTCGGAAACGAGCCCAGGATCAACACCGAGGCGTGGTCGTCGACGACCGGCGGGAGTCCCCGAAGCAGCGGTGCGCTCATCGCTGCACATCATCGCGCAGGCGCTGTACGTTGGCCACGTGGACGAGGATCTGCTCGACGGGCTCGAGGGCACAGCGCGCGCAGAGCGTGCGGAACTCGTGGAGTGGCTGCTCGAGCAGGGCATCACCGCGGACGAGATCCGGACGACCAACCCCCCGCTGCTGCTGGCCAGCCGCCACCTGATCGGCGACGACGGCACCTACGTGTCCACGCGGGAGATCAGCGAAACCTATGGCATCGACCTGGAGCTGCTGCAGCGAGTGCAGCGCGCCATCGGCCTGGCCCGCGTCGACGATCCCGATGCGGCCGTGCACATGCGCGCCGACGGCGAGGCCGCCGCGTTGACCCAGCGATTCCTCGAACTCGGGCTGGACCCCGACAAGCTGGTGCTCGTGGTCCGGGTGCTCGCCGAAGGCCTGTCGCGCACCGCTGAGGTCATGCGTTTCACCGCGTTGTCGGCGATCATGCGGCCCGGAGCCACCGAGCTGGAAATCGCCAAGGGATCCAAGGCGCTGGTCGGCCGGATCGCGCCGCTGCTCGGACCGCTGGTCGAGAACATGCTGTTCATGCAGCTGCGCCACACGATGGAAACCGAGGCGGTCAACGCCGCGGAGCGGGCCGCCGGCAAGCCGCTGCCGGGCGCGCGCCAGGTCACCGTCGCTTTCGCCGATCTCGTCGGTTTCACCCGGCTCGGCGAGGCGATCCCGGCCGAAGACCTGGGTCACCTCGCCAGCCGGCTGGGCCACCTCGCCCGTGACGTGACCGCACCGCCGGTCCGATTCATCAAGTCGATCGGCGACGCGGTGATGTTCGTCTGTCCCGAACCGGAGCCACTGCTGGATGTCGTGCTGAAGCTCGTCGACACCGTCGACAGCGACAACGACTTTCCCCGGTTGCGGGCGGGAGTCGCCTCGGGGATGGCGGTCAGCCGGGCCGGGGACTGGTTCGGCAGTCCGGTCAACATCGCCAGCCGGGTGACCGGAGTGGCGCGCCCGGGCACCGTGCTGGTCGCCGACTCGGTCTGGGAGGCCCTCGGCGATGCCGGCGATTTCGACGGGTCGTTCGCCGGGGCGCGCCGCCTCAAGGGCATCAAGAACGAGGTCAAGCTGTTCCGGATTCGTCGCGGCGGTGACCCCGACGCCTCGCGCAACCGCGCGACCTCAACGACATAGCACGAATAGGGGCAGGCCCGGGCGACTCTTGGGGGGCGTTGGACTTTTGTCCACGCGGCCGGTTTCTAACCCCTTGTTCCGGCACTTCGACACGGTCGCTTCCGGGCCTGCTTCAGCTCCCAAAAATACGCCCTCCGACGATGCATATCAACGCTTTTCCGCGGCGGATAACGGCGCCGCGCCAGCGATTTTCGCGTGCGTATCGCCGGGGGCGGGCCGCCCGGAAGCCGAGACTCGGTTCGCTGCGAGTGAACGCGATTCCATTAAGCGTGCAAAGATGTAATCATGTAATTATGAAATCACATCACACCGGCGGCCGGCGCTACGGCCGCCCCGGGGGCTGGCAGCAGGCCCAGCAACCCGATGCCAGCGGCGCCGCGGAATGGTTCGCCGGACGACTGCCCGAAAAGTGGTTCGACGGCGATCCCACGGTGATCGTCGACCGCGAGGAGATCACGGTCATCGGCAAGCTGCCCGAGCCCGATGGCGAGGAGAGCGACGCCCGCGTCGAAGGCCGGGTGTCCCGGTTCCGCGAGGAGACCCGCTCCGAGCGGATGCGCATCGCCGACGAGGCGCAGGATCGCTACCGGCGCAAGGTTTCCTGGGGCGTCGAGGTCGGCACCAAAGACGGCACGGAGCGAATCCTGTTCACGCACATCGCGGTACCGGTGATGACGCGCCTGAAGCAGCCGGAACGCCAAGTGCTCGACACCCTGGTCGACGCCGGGGTCGCCCGGTCCCGCGCCGACGCGCTGGCCTGGGCGGTCAAGCTGGTCGGCGAGCACACCGAGGAGTGGCTCGCCAAGCTGCGCAGCGCGATGTCTGCGGTGGACGATCTGCGCGCGCAGGGTCCGGACCTCTAGCCTTCACTAGCCTTCACGAAAGACGCAGTGCCGCTTCGGCATTGACGCGGTGTCGGCCGGCCGACGGTCCGGCTACTCGTTGTCGATCTTCGCGACGATCTTGTCGGTGATTTCGCCGCCCTGATCGCTGATGTGATAGCCGCACGCGTTGACGTCGACGATCACGTTGTTCGCCTGACTCATCGCGCGCTGGCACTCCCAGCCGTCGGCGGCTTCCTGGGTGTCCAGCACCGTCATTTTCGGTGGGGCGCCGTTGATTTGGGCGAACGTCCACCTGTACGTCTTGCCCTTGTTCGTCACGGTCACCGTCTTGCCGGCGCAGCCCTTCCACTTGCCGGCCGCGGTCTGCATGAACGACTTGGCCTTCTCGGCCGAGGGGAACAGGATCACGGCCTGGTTGACCCAGTGGTCGTAGTTGTCGCCGGGCTCGGACGAAACCAGCCCGCTCACACCGGTATAGCCCGACCCCGCGTACACCGGGTCCTGGCTGGTGTAGAGCGCGCCCTGGCAGTCCGGCGACGACAGCGTCACCGACGAGGTGTCCATCGACTGGATGGGCTTACCGGGCTCCATGGTCGACGAACCCATGATCGCGTTGATCTCCGACGGGCTCAACAGGAGCGCGCTGAGACGCTGCGCCGGGATCGGGTCGGGAGGTGGCGGCGCCGGCTTGGGCCGGGCGATCAGCCAGACGCCCACACCGCCGGCGGTGAGGAGGACGACGGCGGCGATGGCGGCGGCGATGAGGGGCCAGGGGTTGCGTTTGGGTTTGGGTGGTTGCTGCCAGGGGGTGGCCCCCCAGGTGGGGCCGGCGGCTTGGTAATACCCGGGGGCCGGGGTGGGTTGGCCGGATGCCGGGATGGGCCCGCTCGGCGGCCCCCAGGATTGGCCGCTTTGCCCGGCCGCCGGCTGGGCCGCCGCGGTCGGCGCCGCCGGTGACGACGGCGGTGCCGGTGTGGGTGACGACGGTGGTGCCGGTGTGGGTGACGACGGCGGTGGCGTGCTGGGGGGCGCCTCGGTCGGGGTGGCCGGCGCCTCGGTGGGCGTGCCCACCGGCAGGGTGGCCTCTTGGCTGCGCCGCAAAATGTTGGCGGCGTGGTCCTGGTCGGGATCCGACAGCGCCTCGTGAGCGGCCAGGGCCAGATCACCGGCGCTGGCGAAACGGTCCTCGGGCTTTTTGGCCATGCCCCGCGCGATCACGGCGTCAAAGGCCTTCGGGATGCCCGAACGCGTCGCGCTGGGCTGCGGGATCGGCTCCATCAGATGCGCGCTGACCAGCGTGCCCGCGCTGTCGGCCCGATACGGCGGCGACCCGGTCAAGCACTCATACAACACGCACGCCAACGCATAGATGTCGGCGCGGTAGGTGACCTCATCATTGGAAAACCGTTCCGGCGCCATGTATTTCCACGTGCCCACCGCCGTGCCCAACTGGGTCAGCTTCTCATCGGTGGTCGCACTGGCAATCCCGAAATCAACCAGATAGGCGAAATCGTCGCGGGTGACCAAGATATTGGGCGGCTTGACGTCACGATGCATCACCCCCGCGGCATGCGCGGCGTCCAGCGCCGAGGCGATCTGGGTGATGATGGCCACCGCGCGCGGCGGGGTCAGCGGCCCAAACCGCTTGAGCACCGAATCCAGATCGGTGCCCTCGATCAGGCGCATCTCCATGAACATCTGCCCATCGATCTCGCCGTAGTCATGAATGGGCACCACATGGGGTTCCTGCAAACGCCCGGCGATGCGCGCCTCGCGCTTCATCCGCTCCCGAAACACCGGATCACGGCTAAAGCTGTCCGACATCAACTTGACGGCCACCGTCCACTCCTTGACGGTGTGCTCGGCCTCATACACCTCACCCATGCCACCACGGCCCAACAGCCGCTTCAGGTGATACGGCCCAAACATCGACCCCACCCGCGAGGCCTGACCGTCGCTCATCAAAAAACCTCCAAACCAACCCCAGACCCGCCGACCATACCAACAAATTCGCCCGAATCTGCCCGGATCCACGCGTTGCCACCGGCGGCCCCAGCAACCATGCGGTAGGGCCGTTCCAGCCCCGCCGTGTGGCAGGGCGGCCGCCTCCCCGGCGGAAAGCACTGCACGGCAGAAGTATTCGGAACCTAGACCTCGGTCTTGTCGCCCGCGGCGATCCGAAACGTGAACTCGTGGTCGCAGATGCGGATGTGGTCGCCGTCGTTGAGGGTGGCCGCCGAGCGGATCCGCCGCCGCTGCACGTGCACGCCGTTCGACGACCGGAGGTCGTTGAGGATGTAGCTGGTGCCCGTGTCGACGATGACGGCGTGGTGCCGGCTGACGTTGGGGCTGTCCAGGACTATGTCGTTATCTCGTTGCCGCCCAATCCGTGTCGCCGCGGCCCGCAGCGGGTAGCGGCGGCCCGAGGCGTCGTCCAGATACGCCACGGCTTCCTGGCCCGACACCCGCTGACCGAGCGCGCTGATCGTGCCGACGGCGGTGGTCTTGGCCGATTTCTCGGCGTCCAACGGCTCCTGACGCAGGATGAGCTCGTTGAGGTCGCGCAGGGTTTGGCCCGGGTCGATGCCGAGGTCGTCGGCGAGTGTCGTCTTCACGCGGCGATAGGCGGCCAACGCGTCGGATTGCCGGTCGGTGAGGTAGTAGGCCGTGATCAGCTGGGCCCACAGTTGCTCGCGATAGGGATGCTCGGCCGTCAGCGCCTCGAGCTCGGCGATGACGTTCGCCGCGCGTCCGCAAGCGATTTCGGCCTCCGCCCGTGCGGTGTGGGCAAGCATCTTCTCCTCGGCCAGCGAGGTGGCGTAGGTGTCGACGAACTGAAAGTCGCGCAGGTCGTCGAGCACCGATCCGCGCCACTGCGCCAACGCGGCGGTCAGGTGGCGGCTGGCCTGTTCGAAGCGGCCGGCGGCCGCGGCGTGCACGCCCGCGGTTTTCTCGGTGATGAACCGCCCGAGATCGCAAGCGTTCTCGTCGATGCTGAGCCGGTAACCCGGCGGCGCCGCCGCCAACACCGTGCGCGGATCGATCCCGGCGCCGCTCAGCAGCTTGCGCAGGTTGGACACGTAGGAGTGAATGCTCGCCCTCGCCCCCGACGGAGGCCATTCGTCCCACACGGCGTTGATGAGCCTGTCGACGCCGACCGGACTGTTGCGGTTGATCAGCAGCATGGCCAACACCGCTCGCTGCTTGGGCGTGCCCAACGGCACCAGGGCGCCGTCGACGCTCATCTCCAACGGTCCGAGCAGACCCAGTTCGAGACGCTTGTCCGCCATCGCGCTTACCAGCCCTTCCGGTAAGGGTCGTTACACGTCATTGTGATACACGCCAGGGCGAGCTACGCCAGGGTCATCGCGTAGTACGCACCCCGGCGGGCCAGCAGTTCGGCGTGACTGCCCTGCTCGACGATCCGGCCCGCCTGCACCACCAGAATGCGATCGGCATCGCGGATGGTCGAAAGACGATGCGCGATAATGAAACTCGTTCGATCCTGACGAAGCTCACACATGGCGCGCTGAATGAGGGCCTCGGTGCGGGAGTCGACCGAGCTGGTCGCCTCGTCCAGGATCAACAGCCGCGGGCGAGCCAGGAAGGCGCGGGCAATGGTGATGAGTTGCTTCTCGCCGGCGCTGATGTTGCCGCCGTCCCAGCTGATCCGGGTGTCGTAACCGGCCGGCAGGGTGTGCACGAACCGGTCGACATAGGCCGCCTTGGCGGCCTCGACCACCTCGTCTTCGCCGGCCCCGGGTCGCCCGTAGGCGATGTTCTCCGCGATGGTCCCGTCGAAGAGCCAGGTGTCCTGCAGCACCATGCCGATGCGCGACCGCAACGCCTGCCTGCTCACCGTGGTGATATCGACACCGTCGATCAGGATCCGGCCGGAGTCGACGTCGTAAAACCGCATGAGCAGGTTCACCATCGTGGTCTTGCCGGCCCCGGTCGGCCCGACGATCGCCACCGTGCTGCCCGGCTCGGCCACCATCGACAGGTCCTCGATCACCGGGACGCCTGGGCGGTAGGCAAAGCTCACGCGTTCGAACTCGACCCGCCCGCTCACGCCCGACCGACCGGTTCGCCGCGCCGGTTCGGGCACCGGCACGGGATCCGGCGGTTCCTCCGGCTCGTCGAGCAGGTCGAAAACCCGCTCGGCGCTGGCCACTCCGGATTGCAGGGTGTTGTACATCCCGGCGACCTGGCTCAGCGGCGCGTTGAACTGCCGCACGTATTGAATGAACGCCTGGATGCTGCCGAGGGTGATCTGCCCCGTGGCGACCTGCACGCCGCCCACCACGGCGACCGCGACGTAGCCCAGGTTCCCGATGAACGTCGTCGCCGGCGCCACCAGCCCGGAGAAGAATTGCGAACCGAAGCTGGCGTGGTAGACGTCGTCGTTGAGCATGCGGAACTGTTCGCGCGCCGCGGCCTGGTGGCCGAACGTCTTGACCACCGTGAACCCGCTGTAGGTCTCCTCGATGTGGGCGTTGAGCCGCCCGATGCTCTGCCATTGGGCCGCGAACAGGCGTTGCGAGCGGCGCGCGATCGCGCGGGTGGCCAGCAGCGAGACCGGCACGGTCAGCAGGGTGATCAGCGCCAGCAGCGGCGAGATGGACACCATCATCGCAAGCACGGTCACCACGGTCAGGGCCGACGTCAGCAGCTGGCTGATCGTCATCGACAACGACGACTGGAGGTTGTCGATGTCGTTGGTGACCCGGCTCAGCAGCTCGCCGCGCTGGCGACCGTCGAAGTAGGCCAGCGGCAGCCGGTGCACCTTGTCCTCGACATCGGAGCGCAGCGCGACCATGGTGCGCTGCAGGATGACGTTGAGCAGCCGCGCCTGCACCCAAATCAGCAGCGAGGCAAGCACATACAGGGCCAACGCCACGGCCAGCGTCCTTGCCACCGCGTCGAAGTCCACTCCCCGGCCCGGCACCACGTTCATTCCGGACAGCAGGTCGGCGAAGGCCTTGTCGCCGCGATCCCGGGCCGCCGCGACGGCCTGGGCCTTGGTGATTCCCGCGGGGAGCCCGCGGCCGATCACGCCGTTGAACAGCAGGTCGGTGGCGTGGCCGAGGATCCGCGGAACGACCACGCCGATCGCCGTGCCGGTGATGCCGAGCGTGATCACCGCGATGACCGGCCCGCGTTGCGGCGCAAGCTGTTTCACCAGCCGGGCCGCCGAACCCCAGAAGTCGCGGGACCGCCCCGCCGGAGCCGGGGCGGCGCCGCGGGTGGGCCTGCTGGTCACCGTCGTCACGGCGCGTCCCCGACCCCGGCGCCGACCGTTTGCGAGTCGGCGAATTCCGCGTAGGTGGCGCAGTCGGCCAGCAGCGATTCGTGCGTGCCGGCGCCCACCAGCTTCCCGTCGTCGACGACGATCACCTGGTCGGCCTGGGCGGCGGCTGAGATCCGTTGCGTGACGACGATGATCGTGGCATCGGCGGATATCTCGCGCAGCGAGGCGCGGACCCGCACGTCGGTGTGCACGTCGAGCGCGGAGAACGCGTCGTCGAACAGGTAGATGGCCGGGCGGCGGATCACCGCGCGGGCGATGGCGAGCCGCTGCCGCTGCCCGCCGGAGAAATTGATTCCGCCCTGCGCGACGCGCATGTCCAGGCCGTCGTCGTGCGCGCGCACGAAGCCGTCGGCCGCGGCCACCCGCAACGCCTCCCACATCTCGTCGTCGGTCACCACCCGGCCGGGGGCGGCGCCGATGCGCAGGTTGTCCGCGACGGTCCCGGAGAACAGGTAGCCGCGCTGCGGCACCAGCCCGATGGCCGACCAGAGTCGTTCGGTGTGGTAGTCGCGGACGTCGACGTCGTCGACCAGGACGGCACCGGCGGTCACGTCGTAGAGCCGGCAGATCAGCGACACCAGCGTCGACTTGCCCGAGCCGGTGCTCCCGACGACGGCGGTGGTGGTTCCGGGCAGCGCGGTGAACGAAATGTCTTGCAGCACTGGGCGCTCCGCGCCCGGATAGGTGAATGTGGCGTTGTCCAGGCGCACCACGCCGGTGACGCCGCCGCCGGGGAATCGGGGGCGCGGCGGATCGCCGATCGCGGGGCGGGTGGACAGCACCTCGGTGATTCGTTCGGCGCACACGGACGCCCGGGGCAGCACCACCAGCGTCATCGTCGCCATCAACACCGCCATCAGGATCTGGGTGAAGTAGGCCAGGAAGGCGGTCAGCGAGCCGACCTGCATCTGGCCGCGATCGATGCGCAACCCGCCGAACCAGATCAGCGCGACGCTGGACACGTTGATGGTCAGCGTGGTCACCGGCAGCATCAGCGCCTGCCAGTTGCCGGCGCCCAGCGACGCATTCGACAGCGCCGCGTTAGCCCGGGCAAACCGGTCGCGCTCGAAGTGCTCGCGGGTGAAGGCGCGGACCACCCGCACCCCGGCGAGCTGGTCGCGCATCACCCGGTTGATCCCGTCGATCAGGCTCTGCATGCTGCGGAACAGCGGCAGCATGTGCGACATGATCCAGTAGTTGGTCACGGCCAGGACCGGGACGCTGACCAGCAGTAGCCACGTCAGCGCGGCCTGCTGGTGGAAGGCCATGAAGATGCCGCCGACGCACATGATGGGCGCGGTGACCAGCACGGTGGCCCCGATCTGGACCAGGTACTGGATCTGCCGGACGTCGTTGGTGCTGCGGGTCAGCAGTGTCGGCGCGCCGAACCGGGCGGTCTCGCTCTCGGAGAAGGTCGTGACGTGTTCGAACATCGCCCGGCGCAGGTCGCGGCCGAACCCCATCCCGGTCCGCGAGCCAAAGTAGACGGCGCCGACCGAACACAGCACCTGCACCCCGGTGACCGCGAGCATCAGCATGCCGAGCCGGACGATGGTGGCGGTGTCGCCCTTGGCGACGCCGTCGTCGATGATCGCCGCGTTGACCGTCGGCAGGTACAGCGTCGCCAGGATGCTGATCAGCTGGAGCGCCAACAGCACCGCGACCAGCCGGCGGTACGGCCGGATGTACTGGCGCAGCAGTGCCAGGAGCATTTGGTAACTGTCGCACATGGCGGGCGTCCCGGTGCCGAGCACCGCCGGATGGTTGCGCGCTCGAGGCCGATGCGGCGAGGGCGTTGAATTGCCTGCTCAGGGGGCGCGTCGGTGGTTGACCCGCTGGGCTGCCGCTACAGTGCATCGTGTGGACCAGCAGCAGGCGCGGGCGAGGCGGGGTATCGGTGCGGCGTAACGTGACGGCGCTGGCGCTTGCGGCATCGGCCGCGATTCTGGTTTCTGCGGGGTGTTCGGGTTCCGGCGACAACAAACCGGGGGCGACGACGTCGTCGGAGTCGGGAAACGCCGAGGGGCACCACGGGCCGATGTTCCCGCAATGCGGGGGAGTCAGCGATCAGACGGTGGCCGAACTGACCAAGGTGAACGGACTGATCAACACCGCCCGCAATTCCGTCGGGTGTCAGTGGCTGGCCGGCGGCGGAATTCTCGGCCCGCACTTTTCCTTCTCGTGGTACCGCGGCAGCCCGATCGGGCGCGAACGCAAGACCGAGGAGCTGTCGCGGGCGAGCGTCGACGACATCAACATCAACGGCCACGGCGGGTTCATCGCCGTCGGCAACGAGCCGAACCTGGGTGACTCGCTGTGCGAGGTCGGCATCCAGTTCCAGGACGACTTCATCGAGTGGTCGATCAGCTTCAGCCAGAAGCCCTTCCCGCCGCCGTGCGACATAGCCAAAGAACTGACCCGCCAGTCGATTGCGAACGCGAAATGAGCAGAAGAATCCTCCGCGCGGGTGTGGCTCTGCTGGTCATGGCCCTGGTGATGACGGGCTGCTCGAGGTCGATCGGGGGCACCGCCGTCAAGGCGGGCGGGCCGTCGCGCAACAACAACTCCCAGCAGCAATACCCGAACCTGCTCAAGGAATGCGAGGTCCTGACCACCGACATCCTGGCCAAAACCGTGGGCGCAGATCCGCTCGACATCCAGAGCACGTTTGTCGGCGCGATCTGCCGGTGGCAGGCGGCCAACCCGGCCGGCCTGATCGACATCACCCGGTTCTGGTTCGAACAGGGCGGCCTCAGCAACGAGCGCAAGGTTGCCGAGTTCCTCAAGTACAAGGTCGAGAGCCGTCAGATCGCGGGCATCAACTCCATCGTGATGCGTCCCGACGACCCCAACGGCGCGTGCGGGGTGGCCAGTGACGCCGCGGGGGTGGTCGGCTGGTGGGTCAACCCGCAGGCGCCCGGCATCGACGCGTGCGGGCAGGCCATCAAGCTCATGGAGTTGACGCTGGCCACCAACTCTTAGCCGGGTTCAGCGCGGCGACGATGCGGCCCGTGCAGCGGGCCGAGGAGGAGCCGGTCAATCGAGACTCAGCGCGGAACCTGGAAGCCGATCAGCGCGGCGCCGTTGAGTTCCAGGCCCTTCCAGTCGCCGGCGACGTTGAGCACCGCGATCGCCGACGTCGGGAACTTTTCCGAAATGCGTTGCACCGCTGCCGCATCGGTGCCATCCGCGCCCGCCAGTCCGATCGCCAGGTCCGACATCGTCGGTTCGTGCCCGACGACGAGCAGCGTGTTGACCGCCTCGGCGACGCCGTTGATTGCGTCGAGCATCGTGCCCGGCGTCGCGCCGTAGAGCCGCTCGTCGTAGCGCACCGGGGCGTCGATTCCCGTGTCGGCCAACGTCTGCCGCGCACGCGTCGCCGTCGAGCACAGCACCTCGTCGACGGCGGGCGCGTTGGCCCGCAACCAGTCACCGGCTAGCCCGGCCTCGCGGATGCCGCGCGGCGCCAGCGGCCGGTCGTGGTCCGCCACGCCCGGCGGGTACGACGACTTCGCGTGCCGCATCAGCAGCAGGGTGCGCCGGGGGATCATCCGACCCACGCTAGTCTCGCCCTCACAGCCCTCGGGCCGTGAGCCAGCTGTCGATCCTGTCGGCGGCTGCTTGCCATCCTGGTTCGAGCATCATGATGTGGCCCATGTCGGGAAAGATCTCCACGTCTGCCTTATAGATGTCGGCCACGGCAGACGCGTCCCCGTCGATTCGCATGCCGTCATCCTGTGCTCCGAGAACAAGCATCGGCGCCTTGACGAGGCCGGCGTCGGGAAGGCGCTTCATCAAATCTCGTCTGACGCCCGTGCTTTCGGATTCCAAACGGGCCGCACAGGCACTAACGGTGGCTTCTGGGGTGCTCGCGCTGAAGCAGAATTCACGAGCAAGGGCCGGAGTGTTGAAGAGATCTTCTGGGCTGCCGACGATGTTGGCGCGTAGAAATTTCCACGGGTGACGGCGGATTGAGCGGAACACCCAACGCCGTAGTCCCTGCGGTGTGCCGGGCGCCATGAGAATCCCGGCCGGGGCACCGTGCGTCACAAGGTAATCGAGCACGACCCAACAGCCCAGAGAATGTCCGATGAGCACTGGGGAAGAACCCAGCTCGGCGACAACAGCGTTTACGTCATCGGCGTAGTCGGCAACGGAACAAGAATTGAGGGGCTTGGCCAGGGTACTGGCACCGTGGCCGCGAAGGCTGAGCGCCGCGGCGCGGTAGCCCCTGTCGGCGAAGAAGTCCAGGAAATGCTCGTCCCAGCACCACGCCGCGACGGCAGCGCCGTGGACGAAGAGCAGCGGTACGGGGTGCGATTTGCTGCAAGCACCCTTCTCGACCACTTCAAGCACTTGTCTCGCCATTCGGCCCGCTGAACACCGCTTGAAATCTTCTCAGGTGCTAGCCATTTGTGCTCTCGGTTTGTCTAATTCGCAAGTTCTCCTTACCGCGAGCAGGCATACACGTCGTTGGTCGACGACTTGCGCAGTGCGCGTGGCGGGCTCAGGCGATAGCCGTTACGGTGCGTCATCGTCGTCCCCATCGCGGAGGAGTTTTTCGGGGTGCCAGTAGGTGTTGGTGCGGGGTTGGCCGCGGTCGAGGTGCGGGGGTGGGATCCATTCGGTGTCGCCGTTGTGGCGTCGGCGGGTGGTCCAGCCGCCGGGTTGAAGTAGGCGGTGGTGGGGGCCGCAGCCGAAGGTGAGGTCGTTGACGTCGGTGGTGTGGCAGGTGGCGTAGTCGGTGATGTGGTGGACTTCGCTGTAGTAGCCGGGCACGGTACACCCCGGGGCGGTGCAGCCGCGATCCTTCGCATACAACACGATTCGCTGTCCGGGCGAGGCAAGCCGTCGGGTGTGGTAGAGCGCCACGGCCTTGCCCTTGTCAAAAATCGCTAGGTAGTGGTGAGCGTGGCGGGCCAGGCGGATCACGTCGCTCATGGGCAGGATGGTGCCGCCGCCGGTCAGGGCGCGCCCGGCGGCGGCTTCGAGTTCGGCCAGGGTGGTGGACGCGATGATGGCGGCCGGCAGCCCGTTGTGTTGACCGAGTTCGCCCGAGGCCAACAGGGCGCGCAGCGCGGCGTTCAGCGCGTCGTGCTGACGCTGAGCGGTCGAGCGGGCATCACCGTCGATGGCCTCTTGAGAGGGGGCGCCGTCCACGGTCGGGGTGTCGTCGTCCGGATTGCACATGCCAGGGGCGGCCAGCTTGGCCCACACCGCTTCCAGGGTGGCGCGGGCCTCGGGGGTCAGCCAGCCGCGCAGTTGCGACATGCCGTCGGCGCCCTGGTTGCCCAGGGTCAGGCCGCGGCGCCGGGCGCGGTCGTCGTCGGTGTAGGTGCCGTCGGGGTTGAGGCACTCGGCCAGCGTGTCGGCCAGGGCCGCGAGTTGCTCGGGCCGATACTGGGTGCCCTCGTGCGCCAGCTTGGCTTCAACGTGCTCGCGGGTGGTCTGGTCGATCCAGCCGGGCAGCCGGTGGTGGAAACGGCGGATCACCGCGACCTGCCCGGCGCCGAGCGTGCCGTCGCGCTGGGCGGCCGCGGTGGCGGCCAACACCGGCGCCAGCGGCTCACCGGTCAGGGTGTGCCGCGGCCCCAGATCGGCGGCCTCTTTAATCCGTCGCCCGGCTTCGGCGCGGCTGATCAACGTGTGCTCGGCGATCGCGTGCGAAAGCGGGCCGCCCAGTTCTTCGGGGCTGGCCTGGCGGGCCAGGTGGTTGATCGGTTGGTGTTCGAGGGCGGGCAGCCGCCGGCGCAGCCGCTCGCAGCGCGCCAGCCAGGCCAGCCACTCCGGGGTGGTCAACGCGTCGCTGTCCAGCGCGGCCAGACCGTCGAGCGCGGCCTCGGCGGCATCGAAAGCCGCCGTCACCGCCTCACGATCGACACCGCTGGAACCCATAAGGCGAACCTAGACACGGCCACCGACACAAAACCCCGCCCTGTGACCACAGAAACCAAAGTGACACAAAAGATTTCAGGAGCTGCACTTGTCGCGCGAAGGTGGACAAAACGACACCAAGTCGAAATCCCGACTCGAGGCATGCCGGTGCGCGTCCCAGGACTTGTCGGTGTCCAGACCTAGACTCGCGGTGCCTTGATAGCCACGCAGTTTCGGAAGGGGGCCGCCGGGATGCGATTCCTGCACACCGCCGACTGGCAGCTGGGAATGACCAGGCACTTCCTTGCCGGCGACGCCCAGCCGCGGTATTCGGCCGCCCGCCGGGACGCGGTCGCCGGCCTGGGCGCGCTGGCGGCCGAGGTGGGCGCCGAGTTCGTCGTGGTGGCCGGCGACGTCTTCGAACACAACCAGCTCGCCCCCAAGGTGATCAGCCAGTCACTGGAAGCCATGCGCGCCATCAGGATTCCGGTGTACCTGCTTCCGGGCAACCACGACCCGCTGGACGCGTCGTCGGTGTACACCAGCGCGCTGTTCACCAAAGAACGCCCCGACAACGTCGTCGTCCTCGATCGGCCCGGCGTCCACGAGGTTCGGCCCGGCGTGGAGATCGTGGCCGCGCCGTGGCGGTCCAAGGCCCCGACCACCGACCTGGTCGCCGAGGTCCTCGAGGGCCTCGACCCGGGCCCCGTCACCCGCGTGCTCGTCGCGCACGGCGGCGTCGACGTGCTGGACCCCGACAAGGACAAGCCCTCGCTGATTCGGCTCGCACGGCTCGACGACGCGCTGGCCCGCGGCGCGGTTCACTATGTGGCGCTGGGCGACAAGCATTCGCTCACCCGGGTCGGCGACAGCGGCCGAGTCTGGTACTCCGGGTCGCCGGAGGTCACCAACTTCGACGACGTCGAGTCCGACCCCGGCCACGTCCTCGTCGTCGACATCGACGACAACGGCGTCAGTGTGCAATCGCGGCGCGTCGGCCGCTGGCGGTTCGTGACCTTGCAGCGCCAGGTCGACTCCAGCCGCGACATCGCCGATCTCGACATGAACCTGGACCTGATGACCGAGAAGGACCGGACCGTGGTGCGGCTGGCGCTGACCGGTTCGCTGACGGTCACCGACCGCGCGTCGCTGGATGCGTGCCTGGACAGATACGCGCGGCTGTTCGCGCACTTGCGCACCTGGGACAGCCACACGGACCTGGCCGTGATACCGGCCGACGGCGAGTTCAGCGACCTCGGCATCGGCGGGTTCGCCGCGGCGGCCGTCGACGAGCTGGTGGCCACCGCGCGCGACGGCGACGCCGACTCGGCGGTCGACGCGCAGGCGGCGCTGGCGCTGCTGCTGCGACTGGCCGACAGGGGTGCCGCATGAAGGTGCATCGGCTGGTCCTGACGAATTACCGCGGCATCGCGCACCGGGAGATCGAGTTTCCCGACCACGGCGTGGTCGTGGTCAACGGCGCCAACGAGGTCGGCAAGTCGTCGATGATCGAGGCGCTGGACCTGCTGCTGGAGGCCAGGGACCGCTCGACGAAGAAGGAGGTCAAGCAGGTCAAACCGACCCACAGCGACGTCGGCTCCGAGGTCACCGCCGAAATAAGCTGCGGCACTTACCGTTTCATCTACCGCAAGCGGTTCCACAAGAAGTGCGAGACGGAATTGACGGTGCTGGCGCCGCGCCGCGAGCAGCTGACCGGCGACGAGGCCCACGAGCGCGTCCGGTCGATGCTCGCCGAGACGGTGGACACCGAACTGTGGCGCGCCCAGCGGGTCCTGCAGGCCGCGTCGACCGCCGCGGTGGACCTGTCCGGTTGCGACGCGCTGTCGCGCGCCCTCGACGTCGCGGCCGCGCAATCCGACAGCGCCGCGGCGCTGTCCGGCGCCGAGCCGTTGCTGATCGAGCGGATCGACGCCGAGTATGCGCGCTACTTCACCCCCACCGGCCGACCCACCGGGGAGTGGTCGTCGGCCATCTCCCGGCTGGAGGACGCCGAGGCCGCGGTCGACGAATGCGCCGCGGCGGTCGCCGAGGTCGACGACCGCGTCCGTCGCCACGCCGCCCTGACCGAGGAAGTGGCCGAGCTGTCGCAGCTAAGGCTGGCCGCCGGCCCGCGGCTGGCCGCCGCTCGGGCCACCGCCGAGAACATCGAGGAACTCACCCGCCAGGCGCGTGAGGCCAAGCTGGTCGCCGAGGCCGCGGCGGCCACCAGCGCCGCGGCGACCGCGGCGCACACCGGACGGCGAAGGCTGCTCGCCGAAATCCAAACCCGCACAGCGACTGTGGCCGCCACCGAGGCGGAGGCGCAGGGGGCCGCCGACGCGCAGGCGGGGGCGCGGACCGCCGCCGAGGCGTCCGCCGCGGCGGTCGAGGAGGCCGCGCGGGCCCTGGCGGACCTGCACCGCCGCGTCGAATCCGCCCGGCGCACGGTAGACCGGTTGGCCGACCGCGAGGAGGCCGACCGGTTGAGCGCCCGGCTCGCCAGGATCGACGTGACCCAGAGCGACCGCGACGCGGTCTGCGAAGAGCTCTCCGCGGTCGTGCTGACCGACGAGCTGCTGCAGCGCGTCGAGGACGCCGCGGCGGCGGTCGATCGCACCGCCGACCAGCTCGCGTCGATGTCGGCGGCCGTCGAGTTCACCGCCGCAACCGACATCGAGCTCGTCGCCGGCGACCAGCGGGTGATGTTGTCGGCAGGGCAAGCCTGGTCCACGACCGCCACCGGCCCGACCGAGGTCGACGTGCCCGGGATCCTGACCGCCCGGATCACCCCGGGCGCGACCGCGCTCGATGTTCATGCCAAACACGCTGCGGCACAACAAGCGCTGGCGGCAGCGCAGGCCGCGGCCGGTGTCGCCGACCTCGACGCGGCACGCCGCGCCGACCAACGGCGTCGCGAACTGCAGAGCCGCCGGGACCAGTTGAGCGCCACGCTGTCCGGCCTGTGCGGCGACGAGTCACAAGACCAACTGCGCGAACGGTTGGCGGCGTTGCAGACGGGCCAGGCGGAACCCGAGCTCGTCGCAACGGACATCACCGCGGCCCGCGCCGAGCTCGACGCGGCGGAGGCCGCTCGGGTGGCCGCGGAAGCCGACTGCGAGACCCGCCGTCAAACGGCGGCCGAAGCCGCGTCCCGGCTCGCCGAAACAACCACCCGGACAACGCTTTTACTCGACAAGCTCACGACCCAACGCGCCGAGCTGAAAAGCGTCACCGACCAGCTGGCCCGCGAGCGCGCGTCGGTCGGCGACGAAGACCTGTCGGCCGCGGCGGAGTCGAGCGAGCGGGCCGCGACCGCCGCGCAGCAACGGGCCGCCGAGCTGGCCGACGAACTGGCCGCCGCCGCGCCGGACGCGGTGGCCGCCGAGCTGGCCGAGGCCGCCGCCGCGGACGAGGCGCTGCGCGACCGCTACGAGGATCGCGCGGGCGCCCTGCGCCAGATCAGCATCGAGCTCTCGGTCATCGGCGGCGAGGGCCGTCAGGGCAAGCTCGACGCGGCGGAGACGGAACGCGAGCACGCCGCCGGCGAGCACACCCGCGTCGGCCAGCGGGCCCGCGCGGCGCAGCTGCTGCGGTCGGTGATGTCCCGCCACCGCGACACCACCCGGCTGCGCTACGTCGAGCCCTACCGCGCGGAGCTGCAGCGGCTGGGGCGTCCGGTGTTCGGGCCCACGTTCGAGGTCGACATCGACAGCGACCTGTGCATCCGCAGCCGCACCCTGGACGGCGTCACGGTGCCGTACGAATCGCTTTCCGGCGGAGCCAAGGAGCAACTCGGCATCCTGGCGCGGCTGGCCGGCGCGGCGCTGGTGGCCAAGGAGGATTCCGTTCCGGTCGTCGTCGACGACGCGCTGGGTTTCACCGATCCGGATCGGCTGGCCAAGATGGGTGAGGTGTTCGACACCGTGGGCGCGGACGGTCAGGTGATCGTGCTGACATGCAGCCCCGACCGCTACGACGGCGTCAAGGGCGCGCTGCGCATCGATCTGAACGTTTAGCGCCGTCGGCGGTCCCGACCGTCTTACACTCACCCCGAAACGGGAGTGCACCATGGACATTCAGTGCGACTACCTAGTGGTCGGCACCGGCTCGGCCGGGGCGGTCGTGGCGAATCGGCTCAGCAGCGATCCGGCCACCTCGGTCGTCGCGCTCGAGGCGGGCCCGCCGGACAACAACCGATTCATTCCGATCCCGGCGGCCTTCTCCAAGCTCTTCCGCAGCGAGATCGACTGGGACTACCTGACCGAACCGCAGGCCGAGCTCGGCGGCCGCGAGATCTATTGGCCCCGAGGCAAGGTGCTCGGCGGGTCGTCGTCGATGAACGCGATGATGTGGGTGCGCGGATTCGCCGCCGACTACGACGAGTGGGCGGTGCGAGCCGGACAGCAGTGGTCCTACTCCGACGTGCTCGGGTACTTCCGGCGCATCGAGGACGTCACCGCGGCGTGGCACTTCGTCAGCGGTGACGACAGCGGGGTCACCGGCCCGCTGCAGATCTCGCGGCAACGCAGCCCGCGTCCCTCGACGGCGGCCTGGCTGGCCGCGACCCGCGAGTGTGGCTTTCCTCCGGCACAACCGAATTCGCCTCGGCCGGAGGGCTTTTGCGAAACGGTGGTCACCCAGCGGCGGGGCGCCCGATTCAGCGCCGCCGACGCATACCTGAAGCCCGCGATGCGCCGCAAGAACCTCACCGTGCTCACCGGGGCCACCGTCACCCGGGTGGTCTTCGACGGGCCCCGCGCGGTCGGCGTCGAATTCGAGCGGCGCGGCGGGCGGCGCGCCAAACGGCACGGCGAACGCTGCGTCGCGCATGCCCGCCGCGAGGTGGTGCTCTGCGGCGGCGCCGTCAACAGCCCCCAGCTGCTGATGCTTTCCGGCATCGGCAATCGCGACCACCTCGCCGATCTCGGCATCGACACCGTCCACCACTCGCCCGAGGTGGGGCAGAACCTGCTCGACCACCTGGTCACGCCGCTGGGCTTCGACGTCGACGGCGACAGCCTCGCCGCCGCCCAAAAGCCCACGCAGATGCTCAAATACCTGCTGCGGCGCCGCGGGATGCTCACCTCCAACGTCGGCGAGGCCTACGGATTCGTGCGCAGCCGACCCGAGCTGGACCTTCCCGACCTCGAGCTGATCTTCGCCCCGGCGCCGTTCTACGACGAGGGCCTGCTGGCCAAGCCGCCGGGCCACGGGGTGGTCTTCGGGCCGATCCTCGTCGCACCGGAAAGCCGCGGCCAGATCACGCTGCGGTCCGCCGACCCGCACGACAAGCCGGTCATCGAACCGCGCTACCTGTCGGACCCCGGCGGCGTCGACCGCGCCGCGATGATGGAGGGGCTGCGGATATGCGCGCGGATCGCGGCGGCCCCCGCCCTCAAAAACCTGCTCGGCCCCATCGCCCGGCCGCGCGGCTGCACCGAGCTGAACGAGGCCACCCTGGAGCTGGCGCTCAGCGCCAACTCGCACACCCTGTATCACCCGCTGGGCACCTGCCGTATGGGCAACGACGAAGCGAGCGTGGTGGATCCGCAGCTGCGCGTCCGCGGGGTCTACGGGCTCCGGGTGGCCGACGCCTCGGTGATGCCCAGCACCGTCCGCGGGCACACCCACGCGCCGTCGGTGCTCATCGGCGAGGTGGCGGCCGACCTGATCCGCGGCTGACCCTGCGTGTCGGCAGAATGGGTCCATGGCGGGCCGACACCGATGACCATGGACGCGAAGCGGCGCCGGATGCAGGAAAAGCTGGCGGGGTTGCCCGGCGTGCGCCCGGTGCGGCGGCCGGTGTCGCCGGGCAGCAGCGACGAGTTCGACCTGTTCTACGTGCGCGCCGGGCGCCGGTCCGCCCACCCGCTGGTGATCATCCCCGGCGGCCCGGGGGTGGCGTCGGTGCAGATGTACAAGGGGCTGCGACGGCGGGCGGTCGCCGCCGGCCTCGACGTGATCATGATCGAGCACCGCGGGGTGGGGATGTCGCGCCACGACGACTCCGGCGCGGACCTGCCGCCGCGCGCGCTCACCGTGAACCAGGTCGTCGACGACGTGGCCGCCGTGCTCGACGACGCCCGCGCGGACACCGCCGTCCTCTACGGCACGTCGTACGGCACCTACATCGCGGCCGGCGTCGGCGTGCGCCATCCGGGCCGGGTGCGGGCGATGGTCCTCGACTCACCGCTGCTGTCGCGGCACGACATCGTGATCGTGCGCCGCGCGATTCGTCGGCTCCTACTGCGGGGCGACAGCCCCGAAACCGCGCCGTTGGCGCCGAAGGTGCGCAAGCTCGTCGATGCCGGCGTGATGACCGCGTCGGCGACGCAGATCGTCGCGACGATCTACGGGCACGGCGGCCCCACCCTGCTGGACCGTCAACTGGATCTGCTGCTGGACGGGCGAAAGCTGCTGTGGTGGGCCCTATCCCGATTCACCACGCTGTCCAACCTCCCATACCGTTACGAGGAAGACCTGGTGAGCCGCATCGCGTTCCGCGAGCTGGACTACGCCGCCGAACCCGACGGCCTCCCGCTCGACCCGGCCGTGGCCGAACGCGAAATCCGCACGCAGCGAGTCAGTTTCGAAGACGAGCCGTACGACCTGGCGGCCGAGATGCCGAACTTCGGGTGGCCTACCGTCGTGGTTTCCGGCGGCCGCGACCTGATCACCCCACCCGCGGTGGCCGAGCGGGTGGCGTCGCTGGTGCCGAACGCCGCGCTGCTGAAGCTGCCCACCATGGCGCACAGCGCACTGGACTTCCGCGAGCCCGCCGCGCTGGCCATCGCCGGCGCCGCGTTCCGCGGCGAGCTCGACGGGCTGGCCGCCCAGGCGCCGGCGCTGGACGAGATGCCCCCGCGCGCCACGGTGCGCTTGCTGTGGAAGGCAATCGAGGTGGCCGCCATCGCCGAGGGCGCCCTGCCGCCGCCGGCGGTGGCTCCGTTGCGGCGGCTCAGGTCCGCATGAACCCGATCGCCGTGTAGTCCAGGTCCGCCAGCCCCGGCGCGCCGAAATTCGCCAGCGTGCTGCGCACGGCGACGTCGCCCGGGGACTGGGTCAGCGGCAGGCTGAACCCCTCGGCCCAGATGAGCTTGTCGAGGTCGTTGGCCAGCGCCCGGGCCTTGACGGGATCGAGTTCTTCCAGCGTGCGCTCGATCGCGGCGTCGATCTCCGGGCTGCCGATCTTGCCGAAGTTGCTCGCCCCGTCGGACTGGTAGATCTGGGTCAGCCCCGACAGGGGGAACGCGTCGCCTTGCCAGCCGAACGCCGCGATGTCGAAGGCGCCGACGTTGATGTAGTTGGTGAAGAAGCCGCTGCCGGACCTGGCCACCAGCTCGAGCTTGACCCCGATCTGGGCCAGGCTGTGCTGGGCGATCTGGGCGAACACCTTGCTGCCCTGCGCGTCGTAGAACAAGTCCCGGACGACCAGCTGGCGGCCGTCCTTCTCCCGGAACTGGCCGTTGCGCTTCCAGCCCAGGGCGTCGAGCTCGCGGTTGGCCGCCGCGGGGTCGTACGGGACGACGGCGCTGTTGTCCTGGTAGCCCTCCTGACCGGCGACGTAGATGTGGTTGCCGAGGGCCACCGGGGTGCCGGTGAGGCCGTACTGGACCACCTTGGCGATGGTCTGCCGGTCGATGCCCTTGGACACCGCGACGCGCAGCCTCTCGTCGGCGAGGATGGAACCCGGGGCCCCGTTGAACGTGAAATGCGACCAACTCGGGGCCGGCGCGCGCCGGATCGAGATGCCCTTGGTCCGCTGCGCGATGGTCAGCTGGTCCAGCGTGCCGACGCCCGTCGCGTCGATCGTGTTGTTCTGCAGGGCCGGCAGCCGCGCGGCGTCGTCGAGCACCAGGAAGGTGATGGAGTCCAGGCGCGGCCGCGGCCCCCACCATTTCGGGTTGCGGGTCAACGTGATCCGCTGCGTGGTCCGGTCCAGAGACGACACGATGAACGGGCCGGCCGACGGGCCGGGACCGTCGAGCTGGCCCTTGTTGAACACCTCGGGCGTGGCGGTCATGCTCTCCGGCAGCAGCATCCCGTTGCCGGCGAACATGCCACGCCACTCGGCATACGGCTTGGCGAAGGTCATGACGGCCTGCCGGTCGTCGACACCCCGGGTCACCGACGCCACCCGGTCGGCGCCGGACAGGCCCGCGATCTCGAAGGCCTTGTCGGCACCGCTGAGGGCGTGGATCTGGCTGGCGATGTCGCGCCACGTGATCGGTGTGCCGTCCGACCACACGGCCTTGGGATTGACGGTGTAGGTCACCACCTGCGGGTTGGTCCCGGTGAGCTCGACGCTGGTGAAGTAGTCGGTGTCGACGGTCGTCGAGCCGTCCGGCCCGATGACGAACGCCCGCGGCAGCGTGGCCTTCATCATCGCGGCGACCTCGGCCGAGTTGCCGTCGATGCTCAGGATGTTGAAGTTCGGCGGAAAGTCGCTGAGCGCCAGCCGCAGGTCGCCGCCGTCCCGCAGCGTGGCGGGATCCCGCGGATTGACATCGCTGGTGGTGCCGATCGACGCGGCGTTGCCGGTCAACGGCGCGAGGTCTATGGCCGGCGAGCACCCGGTGAGCGCCAAGCCGGCGACCACCAACAGAACCGCCGCCCTAGACATACTTCCCCGGGTGCGGCACCGCGCCCAGCAGCCGCCGCGTGTAGTCGTGTTGCGGATTGCCGAAGAGTTGGTCACTGTCGCCCTGCTCCACAATGGTACCGGCATACATCACCGCCACCCGGTGGGCCAGATGTTTGACCACCGAAAGATCGTGAGAGACAAACAGATACGACAGGCCGAACCGCTCCTGCAGGTCGAGCAGCAGGTTGATGATCCCGGCCTGGATGGACACGTCGAGGGCCGACACCGGCTCGTCGAGGGCCAATATCTTGGGCCGCAGCGCCAGCGCCCGCGCGATGCCGATGCGCTGCTTCTGCCCACCGGAGAACTCCGCCGGGTAGCGGGCCGCGTCCGCGCGGCGCAATCCGACGGTCTCGAGCAGCTCGGCGACCCGCGCGTTGGTGTCGGCCTTGCCGAACCCGTTGGCCCGCAACGGCTCGGCGAGCAGCTCGAAGACCGGCAGCCGCGGGTCCAGCGACGCGACCGGGTCCTGGAAGACCACCTGGATGTCGCGCCGCAGCGAGCGCCGGCTCGCCGGGCTCAACACGGCGACGTCGTTGCCCAGCACCTCGATCGAACCCGATTGCGGCGCAACGAGTTCCAGGATCTCGTGCAGGGTGGTCGACTTGCCCGAGCCGGACTCACCGACGATGCCCAGGGTGCGGCCCCGCCGCAGCTCGAAGCTGACGCCGTCGACGGCGCGGACCTCGCCGACGGCGCGGCGCAACACCACGCCCTTGGTCAGCCGGTAGGTCTTGACCAGGTCGCGCACCCGCACCACCACCGACGAATCGCCCGCCGGCGCCGCACGCGCGGCGGTGTTGACCCCGTAGATGTCCGCGGCGCTGCGCTCGCCGACCTGGTCGGTGCGAATGCAGGCCGCCCGATGGTTCACGCCGACCTCGATCAGATCCGGTTCCGCACTGCGGCATTCGTCGATCACCAGCGGGCAGCGCGGCGCGAACGGGCATCCGGGGTCGAGCCCGGCCAGCGACGGGGGCGCACCGGGTATGGGCACCAGCCGGGTGCCCTGCGCGGCGTCCAGCCGGGGAACCGATCCCAACAGTCCCACGGTGTAGGGCATCTGGCGGTTGCGGTAGAGGTCGGTCACGCCGGCGGACTCGACGACCCGGCCGGCATACATCACCAGCGCCCGGTCGGCGAACTCGGCGACCACGCCGAGGTCGTGGGTGATGATGAGCACCCCGGCGCCGGTGACGTCGCGCGCGGTCCTGAGCACCTCGAGGATCTGCGCCTGTACGGTGACGTCCAGGGCGGTGGTCGGCTCGTCGCAGATCAACAGGTCCGGGTCGTTGGCGATCGCAATCGCGATGACAACCCGTTGCCGTTCGCCGCCGGACAGCTCGTGCGGAAAGGCGCGGGCCCGTCGCTCCGGCTGCGAGATGCCAACCAGCTCAAGCAGTTCCACGGCGCGCCGACGGGCCGCCCTGCGGCTCACGTCCGGCTGGTGGACCTCGATCGCCTCGGCGATCTGGTCGCCGACGGTGTAGACCGGTGTCAGGGCGGACATCGGATCCTGGAACACCATGCCGACCGCCTTGCCGCGGAAGCGCGACATCGCGTCGTCACCGAGCCCCAGCAGCTCCGTGCCGTGCAACCGCACCGAGCCGCGCACCCTGGCGTACTCGGGCAGCAGGCCCACCACCGCCATCGCGGAAACGGACTTGCCCGACCCCGATTCGCCGACCATGGCCACCACTTCGCCGGGCTCGATGTGGTAGCCGATGCCGCGCACCGCGGTCACCGGTGCGCTGTCGGTGGGAAAGGTGACGGCCAGGTCGGCCACTTCCAGCAGCGGGCTCACCGGGCGCCACCCCGCAGCGTCGCGCTGCCCGGGTCCAGCGCGTCGCGCAGCGCGTCGCCGGTCAGGTTGGCGCACAACAGGATCAGCACCAGGACGCCGGCCGGGAACAGGAACACCCAGGGGAAGGTGGTCGCGGACTGGGTGCCGTTGGCGATCAGGGTCCCCAGCGACACGTCGGGCGGCTGGATGCCGAAACCGAGGAAGCTCAGGCCGGTTTCGGCCAGGATGGCCGAGGCGACGTTGAGCGTGGCGTCGATGATCAGGATGGACGCCACGTTGGGCACCACGTGGCCGAGGATGATGCGGCGGCTGGTGACCCCCATGTACCGTGCGGCGCTGATGAATTCGCGATCGCGCAGGCTCATGGTCATGCCGCGGACCATGCGCGAGCTGATCATCCAGCCGAAGCCGGCCAGCAGCAGCACCAGCAGCAGGATGCTGGACGACTTCTTGACCCGCGGCGTGAGGATGGCGATGAGGATGAAGGCGGGCACCACCAGCAGCAGGTCCACCACCCACATCAGCACCCGGTCCCGCCATCCGCCGAAATAGCCGGCGATGGACCCGACGGTGGCCGCGATGCCGGTGGAGATGAACGCCACGCAGACACCGATCAGCATCGACTTCTGCATGCCCCGCAGGATCTGCGCCAGCAGGTCTTGCCCCAGCGCGTTGGTGCCCAGCCAGTGCCGGGCGTTCGGCGGCTGCAGCAGCGCGTTGAAGTCGAGGTCGTCGTAGGAGTAGGGCAGCAGCGACGGCAGCAGGTAGCAGCCCGCGAACAGCAGCACCAGCAGCGTCAGCGACGCCACCGCGAGCCGGTTGCGGGCAAACCTGCGCAGCACCAGGGTGCGGCGCGAGGCGAACTCCGGGCCGGAGATCCCTTGGGCGGCAGTCGTTTCGGTACCAGAGGTCACGACACCCGCACCCTCGGGTCGAGCGCCGCGTAGATGACGTCGGACAGCAGGCCGGCCAGCAACACCACGGCGCCGGAGAACAGGGTGATCGCGGCGATGATGTTGGTGTCCTGCGTCGAGATGCCCTGCACCAGCCATTCGCCCATGCCGTGCCAGCCGAAGATCTTCTCGACGAACACCGCCCCGACGACCAGCCCGGCCACCCCGTAGGCGAACAGGGTGGCCAGCGGGATCAGCGCGGTGCGCAGCCCGTGCTTCAGCAGCGCGCGCCGGCGGGTCAGCCCCTTGGCGCGGGCGGTGCGAATGAAATCCTGGCCCAGGACGTCGAGCATCGCGTTGCGCTGATATCGGCTGTAGCCGGCCGCGCCGATCAGCGCCAGCGTCAGCGTCGGCAGGATCAAATGCCGCAACCGGTCCAGCAGCTCGTGCCCCGCGCCCACCACGCCCGGTGACGTCTCCCCGGTGTAGTCGAACAGCTGGATGCCGACGGCCCAATTGACCCGCAGGGCACCGAGTATCAGCAGGTTCGCGATGACGAACGACGGGGTGCTCAGCACCAGCAGCGCCAGCGTGGTGACGACGCGGTCACTGATCCGGTACTGCCGGATCGCGCCCCACGCCCCGGCGGCGATGCCCAGCACGGTGCCGGCCACGGAGCCAATGATCAGCAGCCGCAGGCTGACTCCGATGCGGCGCCACAGCGTGGTCGCGACGGGCTGGCCGGTGATGGTCGTGCCGAAGTCGCCCCGGACGGCGTGCGAGGCCCAGTGCGCGTAGCGGATCGGTATCGGTTGGTCCAGGCCGAGCGCGTGGGCCTTGGCGTCAATGACGGCCTGCGGTGGGCGCGGATTGCGCTGCAACAGGTTGTCCAGCGGCGAGAACGCGAGCGAAGTCAGGCAGTAGGTCAGAAACGACGCCAGCGCGAGCAGCACCAGGTAGTTGAGCAGCCGGCGCGCCAGGAAGCGAATCATGCCCGACCGAGCCGCCCGTGCCGCATTGGGACAGGCTAAAGCGTCTCGGGGCGGTCCTTGTGATCCGGCTGATTTTCATGGGTGAATTGGGGATGGCCCGCAATTAGGATCCACGCGATACCCCAGGAGGCTGGTGTGACGGTTACCGATGACTACTTGGCCAACAACGCACAGTATGCGAGCACTTTCAACGGACCGCTGCCCATGCCGCCGAGCAAGCATGTCGCGGTCCTCGCGTGCATGGATGCCCGGCTCGACGTGTATCGCATGCTGGGCCTCAACGAGGGTGAGGCCCACGTCATCCGGAACGCCGGCGGGGTGGCCACCGACGACGCCATCCGCTCGCTGGCCATCAGCCAGCGATTGCTGGGCACGCGGGAGATCATCCTGATTCACCACACCGACTGCGGGATGCTCACGTTCACCGACGACGACTTCAGGCGCAGCATTCAGGACGAGACCGGGATCCGCCCGCCGTGGGCCGCCGAGGCGTTCCCGGATCCCGCGGAGGATGTCCGGCAGTCGTTGCGGCGCATCGAAAGCAGCCCGTTCGTGACCAAGCACGTTTCGGCGCGCGGGTTCGTCTTCGACGTCGCCACCGGCAAGCTCAACGAGGTCACCCTCTAGAACGTTTCGCCGAGAGTGAAGCCGTCGCGAAAAATCGGCACAAGTTTCGCAGCAGTTTCACTTTCGGCGACGATTCAGCCCACCTTGTACGTCGCCAGGGCCTTGGCGACCAGCGTGCCGGAAGCGTCGAGGATCTCGGCCTCGCAGTTGGTCAGCCACCGGCCGCGGCGCAGCACCCGGCCCACGCCGATCACGTCGGTGGCGCGGGCCGGCGCCATGAAGTCCAGCGTCATCGACACCGTCACGCCCCGCAGATCCGGGGGCGCCTCCGCGCCGCACCAGGCCGCCGCCATGACGGTGACATCGGCGAGGGTGGCGATGGCGCCGCCGTGGACCATGTCGCCGATGGTGATGTTGGACGGATCCCACGGCAGCCGCAGCCGCACCTCGTCGTCGCCCAAGTGCTCGGCGACGATGCCCAGCTTGGCGACGAACGGGGATTGCGGGATGAACTGTGCGATGACGTCGCGGCCGGTTGCCATGCGTCCAGGTTAGGGGTACCGGCCGAACGCGATCGCGACGTTGTGCCCGCCGAAGCCGAACGAGTTGTTGATGGCAAAGCGGTAGTTGCCCGGCCGCGGCTTGCCGGCCACCACGTCCAGGTCGATCTCGGGGTCCAGGTTGACCAGGTTCAGCGTCGGCGGGATCACCTGGTCCCGCAACGCCAGCAGGGTCAGGATCGACTCCACCGCGCCCACCGCGCCGACCGAGTGGCCCAGTGCGGCCTTGGGCGCGTACACCGCGGCCTTGTTGCTGCCCAGCGCGTTGTTGATGGCCTTGCCCTCGGCGAGGTCGCCGACGGAGGTGCCGGTGGCATGGGCGTTGACGTGGTCGATTTCCTCGGGCGTGATGCCGGCGAGCTGAATCGCCCGCGTCATCGCGTGCCCGGCGCGCTCGCCGTTGGGGTCCGGCGCCACCATGTGGTAGCCGTCGGAGGTGATGGCGGCGCCCATGATCCGGGCCAGGATCTTGGCGCCACGCGCCTTGGCGTGCTCCTCGGTCTCGATCACCATCAGGGCACCGCCCTCGCCGAACACGAACCCGGTGCGGTCCCTGTCGAACGGGCGACACGCCCCCGCGGGGTCGTCGTTCTTCGTGGACATCACGATGCGCATCTGGGCGAACGCCGCGATCGCGACCGCCTCGATCCTGACCTCGACGCCGCCGCAAATGGCGATGTCCGCCTCACCCAGCACAATGTTGCGCCATGCCTGGGCGATGCCTTCCGAACCCGACGCGCACGCCGACACCGGCGCGATCACCCCGGCCCGGGCGTGCCGCTCCAGTCCCACCGCCGCGGCGGCGCCGTTGGGCATGTACTTCTGCACCGCGAGCGGCGAGACCGCGTTCTTCCCGCGAGCGCGCAGGTCTTCGTAGCTGAACACGATCTGTTCGGCGGAGCCCAGGCCGGTGCCGATGGACACCATCAGCCGGTTGCCGTCGACCTCGGGCGAGCCGGCGTTGTCCCACACCCGGCGGCTCAGGACGGTGGACATCTGCTGCAGATAGCCCATCCGATGCCGCTCGGCGCGCGTCCATCCGTCGTCGAAGTCCTCGAGCAGGTGCCCGCCGATGCGCACCGGCAGGTCGTAGTGCTCGACGAACGAGTCGTTCAGGGTCCGAATGCCGCTTTGGCCGTCCAGCAACAACTTCCAGGTGTTCTCGGCGTCGGTTGCCAGTGCGGTCGACATGGCAATGCCGGTGACGACCACATTCGGCAGACCGTTCCCCGTAGCCAACGGTGCCATCAGGTCCGCGAAACCTCCCTGTCGTTGTCCGGCTAAGACCAGCCCCAAGTTACACGCGGTCGCGCCATTGACACTGGCGGGGGAGCCTGGTTCCATATACGACAATAAGCATAAATCTGGTAAACTCTACCAAGTTTATCGGGATTTCACAGGGATTTCGCAGAGGGGGCCCATGACCAGCGAAGTGACGGCTGCGCCGACGCCCGGACAGTACGAATTGAGCCATCTGCGCTCGCTGGAGGCCGAGGCGATCCACATCATCCGGGAGGTGGCCGCGGAGTTCGAGCGGCCGGTGCTGTTGTTCTCGGGCGGCAAGGACTCCATCGTCATGCTGCACCTGGCGCTCAAGGCCTTCCGGCCGGGACGGCTGCCGTTCCCGGTGATGCACGTGGACACCGGCCACAACTTCGACGAGGTGATCGCCACCCGCGACGAACTGGTCGCCGAATCGGGGGTGCGCCTCGTGGTCGCGTCCGTGCAGGAGGACATCGACGCCGGCCGCGTCGTCGAGACCATCCCGTCGCGCAACCCGATCCAGACGGTGACGCTGCTGCGCGCCATCCGGGAGAACAAGTTCGACGCGGCGTTCGGGGGAGCGCGCCGCGACGAGGAGAAGGCGCGCGCCAAGGAGCGAGTGTTCAGCTTCCGCGACGAGTTCGGCCAGTGGGACCCGAAGGCCCAGCGCCCCGAGCTGTGGAACCTGTACAACGGGCGGCACCACAAGGGCGAGCACATTCGGGTGTTCCCGCTGTCCAACTGGACCGAGTTCGACGTCTGGTCCTACATCGGCGCCGAGAAGATCAAGCTGCCGTCGATCTATTTCGCGCACCGGCGCAAGGTGTTTCAGCGCGACGGAATGTTGCTGGCGGTGCACCGGCACATGCAGCCGCGCCCCGACGAGCCGGTGTTCGAGGCGACGGTGCGTTTCCGCACCGTCGGCGACGTCACCTGTACCGGCTGTGTGGAATCGACGGCCGCCACCGTGTCGGAGGTGATCGCCGAGACGGCGGTGTCCCGGCTGACCGAGCGGGGCGCGACCCGGGCCGACGATCGGATCTCGGAGGCCGGGATGGAAGACCGCAAGCGGCAGGGCTACTTCTGATGGCCGCGCCCGCCACGCTGCTGCGCATCGCGACCGCCGGCTCCGTCGACGACGGCAAGTCCACGCTGATCGGGCGCCTGCTGTATGACTCCAAGGCCGTGATGGAAGACCAGTGGGCGTCGGTGGAGCGCACGTCCAAGGAGCGCGGCCACGAGTACACCGACCTGGCGCTGGTCACCGACGGCCTGCGCGCCGAACGCGAGCAGGGCATCACCATCGACGTGGCGTACCGGTACTTCGCCACTCCCAAGCGGAAATTCATCATCGCCGACACCCCGGGCCACATCCAGTACACCCGCAACATGGTGACCGGCGCGTCGACCGCTCAACTGGTGATCGTGCTCGTCGACGCCCGCCAAGGCCTGCTCGAGCAGTCGCGCCGGCACGCCTTCCTGGCCTCGCTGCTGGGCATCCAGCACATCGTGCTCGCGGTCAACAAGATGGACCTGATCGACTGGGACAAAGAGAGATTCGACTGGATCCGAGACGAGTTTCACGCCTTCGCGGCCCGCCTGGACGTGCAGGACGTGGCGACCATCCCGATATCCGCGCTGCACGGCGACAACGTGGTGACCAAGTCGGACAAGGCGCCGTGGTACGAGGGACCGGCGCTGCTGTCGCACCTCGAGGAGGTCTACATCGCCGGTGACCGCAACCTGGTCGACGTGCGCTTCCCGGTGCAATACGTCATTCGGCCACACACCCGCGAGCACCAGGACCACCGCAGCTATGCGGGCACGGTGGCCAGCGGCGTGATGCGCCCGGGCGACGAGGTGGTGGTGCTGCCGACCGGCAAGAACACCCGGATCGCCTCCATCGACGGGCCGAACGGCCCTGTGGCAGAGGCGTTTCCGCCGATGGCCGTCTCGCTGACCCTCACCGACGAGCTGGACATCTCACGTGGCGACATGATCGCCCGCACCAACAACCACCCAAGGGTCGCACAGGAATTCGACGCGACCGTCTGCTGGATGGCGGACGGCTCGGCGCTGGAGCCGGGCCGCGAGTACGTCATCAAGCACACCACCCGCACCACCCACGCGCGGATAACCGCGCTGGAGTACCGGCTCGACGTCAACACCCTGCACCGCGACAAGTCCGCAACGGCATTGAAGCTCAACGAACTCGGCCGCGTCTCGCTGCGCACGCGGGTGCCGCTGCTGCTCGACGAGTACACCCGTAACGCCAGCACCGGCTCCTTCATCCTGATCGACCC
The DNA here is from genome assembly GCF_059813025.1 of Mycobacterium sp. NGS26. Taxonomy (NCBI): domain Bacteria; kingdom Bacillati; phylum Actinomycetota; class Actinomycetes; order Mycobacteriales; family Mycobacteriaceae; genus Mycobacterium; species Mycobacterium sp. NGS26. The sequence goes on along the minus strand of NZ_JCALDU010000001.1, from coordinate 52,710 downwards.
GGACACCAACGGCACCGTGGCCGCGGGCATGGTGCTGCGCGACGTCGCGGTGCAGACGGCCAGCCCCAACACCGTGCGGCACGCGTCACTGGTGACTGCCGCCGACCGGGCGGTGCGGGGCAGGACCGTCTGGCTCACCGGCCTGTCGGGCGCCGGCAAGTCGTCGGTGGCCATGCTCGTCGAGCGAAAGCTGATCGAAAAGGGAATCCCCGCATACGTTCTCGACGGCGACAACCTGCGGCACGGCCTGAACGCGGACCTCGGCTTCTCCATGGCCGACCGCGCCGAGAACCTGCGCCGGCTGGCGCATGTGGCGACGCTGCTCGCCGACTCCGGCCAGATCGTGCTGGTGCCGGCCATCAGCCCGCTGGCCGAACACCGGGAGATGGCGCGGAAGGTGCACACCGACGCGGGCTTCGACTTCATCGAGGTGTTCTGCGACACCCCGCTCGCGGAGTGCGAAAAGCGTGATCCCAAGGGGCTGTACGCCAAAGCCCGCGCCGGTGAGATCACGCATTTCACCGGCATCGACAGCCCGTATCAGCGGCCGAAGCATCCCGACCTGCGGCTGTCCTCGGACCGCCCGCTTGAGGAGTTGGCGCAGAGCGTCATCGACCTGCTGGAGTCCCGGGAGTCCCAGCCCTAGCGCGGACCGCGTCCCTCCGCGGGTGGGTGGCACAATCCTCAGGGTGCGCATGTCAGCCAAGGCCGAGTACGCGGTGCGGGCGATGGTCCAGCTCGCCACGGCCAGCAGCGGCTCGCTGGTCAAGACCGACGACCTGGCGCAGGCGCAGGGCATCCCGCCGCAGTTTCTCGTCGACATCCTGACCAACCTGCGCACCGACCGGCTGGTGCGAAGCCACCGCGGCCGCGACGGCGGCTACGAGCTGGCCCGCCCGGGAAACGAGATCAGCATTGCCGACGTGCTGCGCTGCATCGACGGGCCACTGGCCAGCGTCCGCGACATCGGGCTCGGCGACCTGCCGTACTCCGGGCCGACGACGTCGCTGACCGACGTGTGGCGGGCGCTGCGCGCCAGCATGCGTTCGGTGCTGGAGGAGACGACGCTGGCGGACGTCGCGGCCGGTGCGCTGCCCAAGCACGTCGCGCAGCTCGCCAACGACTACCGGGTGCAGGAGAGCGTGCGGCACGGCGTCGACTAGCCGGCTACCCGCCCGAGCCGTAGGGACGGGTGAGGATCTCCATGGCGTGCCCGGAGGGGTCCATGAAGTACACCCCACGCCCGCCGTCCCGGGTGTTGATCTCGCCGGGCCGCTTCGCCCCGGGGTCGGCCCAGTGCTCCATGCCGCGCGATTGGATCTTGCCGTAGATCGCGTCGAACTCGGGCTCGGAGACCAGGAAGGCGTAGTGCTGCCGGCGGATGTCCTGGCCCTCGGGGGCGTCCGCGTAGTCGAGGCTGGCGCCGTGGTCGAGCTCGACAACCATGAAGTGGCCGAACGGCTTCGGGCTCGGCAGGTCGAACAGCTCGGCGAGAAACTCCGCGGACTCCCGCTTGTCCCGCGAGGCGACGATGGTGTGGTTGAAACTGATGGTCATAGTTCTTCCCAGTATCCCCTTTTCTCGCGAGCGTGCGTGTTGGTACGGCGCCACGCCGCGGGGAGTGTCATTCTGCGCACGCTCGGGCCATCGCCAGGAAGTCCAGACGCCACAACGCCCGAAAGAGCTCGCGAGCCAATTCGGCGGGCTGCGCCACGGTCGCGGCGATCTCACGGATGCTGCGGCGGCCGTCGACCAGTTGCACGAAGGGCATTTGAACGGGGCTGAGCGTGAGCCTGGTGGCGCCGGGCCAGACGATGTCGGTTCCGGACACGACGCACGCGGTGCGCAACACGGGAACGTAATCGAGGGACTCGGGCGTCGAAAAATCAATCGTGTATTGCTCTTTCGGGCGGTCCGGGCGGCACGCCATGAAGAAATGCGTGGCGTTGAGGGTTTGGATCCGCTCCATCACCGACCAGAGTTTGACGTCGGGCAGTTTCGCCAGCGCCGCGTGAAATCCGCCCACCGGCCCCAGGATGTCGTGCGGATAGTACGGCGTCTTGTGAAACCAGCCCTGGAACGCGAGCCCGGCCGACGCGACAAGATCCAGGCACTCCTCGACGGTGTAGCTGCGCTGGCGACCGTGCAGGAACGTGTCGACGACGGCGCCGTCGTCGACCAAGTCGCGGGCCACCTTCAGGTAGCTGCGGAGGGGATGCTCCGCGGGAAGCATCGCGATCGCGTCCTTGACCAGCCGCACCGACGCGTCGTCCTGGGCGAGCCCCAGGTCGCGGAAGACCGATTCGAGCAGTTCCACCCCGATTCGGCCGTATTTGGCGTAGAGCATGACCCCGATGACTCCGTCGCGCCGCAGGCAGCCCGCGAGCGCCTTCATGCCGGCCAACGGATCCGCCAGGTGATGCAGCACCCCGGTGGACACCACCAGGTCGAAGTCTCGTCGCAGCGCCGGCAATTCCTCGATCGGCAGCAGGTGCAATTCCAGGTTGTGCAGCCCGTGCTTGTCCTTCAGATACTGCTGATGATCGAGCGCCGATTGACTGACGTCGACCCCGACGACTCGGGCGGCCCGGTTGGTGAAGGCGAACACCGCCGCCTGATTCGCGCCGCACCCCGCGATCAGGATGTCGAGGTCCGGCCGGTATTCGCGGTCGGGCCACAGGATTCGATGGGATCGGAACGGGTCGAACCACTCCCAGTTGGTCTTCGAGTAGACCTCGAGATCCTGGATCGGGGGCGGATAGCGCCAGCGATCGTATTGCCGGGCGACAACGTCGCTGCGCGGTGGGTCGTTCACTGCTCGAGGCTACTTCGGCGCCGTCAGCTCCAGGGCGATGTTGTCGGGGTCGCGGAACTCGAGGATGTACGACGGCCCGATGTCCTTGACCGGCTCGTGGTGGACCCCGATTTCATCGAGATGTGCTGCCGCGGAATCCAATTCGGCCTTGCTGCCCAGCCGGAACGCGAGGTGGTCCAGTCCGGCGCGGTCCTCGTGGAACCGGTCGTTGGCGACCGGGCGCAGCCCGAGCAGCGTGCCACCCAGGTCGTAGATCACGCCGCCGAACAGGAAGCTCAGCTGCTTGCGGGTCGCTTCGTTTGCGTTCTCGGGAACCTCCAGCAACACCGGCCAATCGAAGACGCTCTCGTAGAACTGCCGAGATCGCTCGATGTCGGTGACGGTGAGGCGGACATGCGCGATCGAGGTGCTGGTTATGCCCACCCGCCCCATGCTGCCACTCGGGGGTCCGCGGGTTGAAGGCATGCCAGAATCGCCGTCGTGCGGATAGCGATGACGATGCCGGTGATGGAGCCGGACCTGGACGCCGGAATCCTGGAGAACTGGGCGCGCGCCGTCGACGAGGGCCCGTTCTCGTCGCTGTGCTGGGGCGAGCGCATCGCGTTCGACAACCCGGACAACCTGACGCTGCTCGGCGCGCTGGCCGCGTGGACCAGCCGGGTACGGCTGGTGACCACGGTGATCGTGCCGCAGCTGCACGACCCGGTCATGCTGGCCAAGGCGCTGGCCACGGGCGATCTGCTGTGCGGCGGGCGGCTGACCGCGGGCCTCGGCGTGGGCGGCAGGCACGAGGACTACCACGCCGTCGGCGCCGACCCGGCCACCCAGACGATGCGGGCCATGGCCGACCGCGTGGCGGTGATGAAGCGGGTGTGGGCCGGCGAAAGGATCGCCGAGTCGGCGCGGCCGGTGGGCCCGCCGCCCGTCCAGGCCGGCGGCCCGCCGCTGTTCGTCGGCACCATCGGACCCAAGACCGTCCGCAGCGCCGCGGCCTGGGCCGACGGCCTGGCCGGTACCACCCTGGACCTGGACGAGGCCAAGCAGAACGAGCTGTTCGACGTGGCGCGCGCGGCCTGGGCCGAGGCCGGCAAGCCGAGGCCCCACCTGATGACGTCGTTTTGGTTCGCGTTCGGCCCGCCGGAGGAGGCCCGCGCCCAGGTGCACCGCCATCTGCGCCGCTACATGAACTGGATACCGCCCGAGTACGTCGACGCGATGGCGCCGATGACCGGGTGGGCCGGCAGCGAGGACGAGCTGGCGGCGGTGCTGCGAAAGTTCGAGGCGATCGGCACCGACGAGGTCCAGCTGATCCCGACCAGCTCGGATCTCGACCAGCTGCGGCGCGCCGCGGAGGTGGCGGGGCGGCTCTAGGCCGACGCGCGCTCGTTCCCCGTATCGGGGCCGGCCGCGGGTTCCTGCGGCGGCTGCCCCTTGCGCAGGGTCGCCAGCAGCTCGCGGTACGGGCCGACTAGGTAGACGGTGTCGCCGCCGCGAAGCCAGGCGTCGCGGCGCGGGTGCAGCGCGACGGGTGCGTCCTCGCGGGTGATCGCGATGACGCGGGTCTGCGTGGACAGCTCGAACATCTTCAGCCCGTCGAGCTCGCTGCCGGGCGCCACGTGCATGCCGCCCACCATGAACGAGCGCTGCCCCACCGAAAACGTCCCCAGCACCTGCAGGCCCATGGCGGCGCCGATGAACCACGGCGCGGACAGCTCGACCGTCGACCGCACGTTCTCGAAACCGAACCGCTGCGCCACCGCGGCCCCCAGCGCGCGGTCGTACACGCGCAGCACGAGCGGGACGTCGGTCCGGATGACATCGGGCATCACCCTGGGCCCCAGCATCTCGCGCAGCACGATTCCCGTCTCGATGTTCACCATGTCGTCCTGGGTCAGCACCGCCACCGCCCGCGCCCGGGTGACCCCGGCCGCCTCCAGCGTCTGGCGCAGCGTCGCGTCCCCGAAAATCACCGGCACGTCGCGCTCGGCCGCCGACGACAGGAATCGATTGTTCTCGTCGCGCTCGACGACCGCGACGTCGTACCCGGCGGCGGTCAGGTCCTCGACGACGCGGCTGCCGAACGAACCCAGCCCGACGACGATGACGTGGTTGCGCAGGTGCCGTGCCCGGCGCCGGCCGGCCGAATGGACGAAACGCCGGGAGAGCAGCAGGTCGGCGATGAACGCGACCAGCAGCGCGGTGGTGGTCACGCCGGCGAACATCAGCATGATGCTGAACAGCCGCAGCCAGGTGGGCTGCGACAGGAAGCTGAAGTCGCCGTAGCCCACCGTCGCCATCGTCTCGGTGCTGAAGTACAAGGCGTCGAGCCACGTCATCTTCGGGTTCGGCTGATAGAACAGGCGCAATATGATCGTCGACCCGATCAGCAGGCAGGCCGCGGCCATCAGCGCCCGCGGGAACATCGGGTTGAGGTCGTCACGCAGGCCGCGCAGGGCGTCGAGCATTCGCCGCGGCAGGGGCCGGCGTGAGCGGCTCGCGGTCGGCCGCGGGACCCTGATGCCGCGGGCGGCCAACTCGTCGGCGGTGCCGATCATCGCCGTCCAGTCCCCGGCGTGCACCGGCAGATCCCGGCCCGGACACGCTTCCACCTTGCCCGGCGTGGGGGAGTTCTCGCCGTGGATCACCGCCACGGGCGCCAGGCCGCCGTAGATCTCGCGCAGCGTCGCGTCCCGCGGCGCCTCGGCGCCCGAGACGACGAATTCGATGCCCGCCGCCTCGAACGGGTGCGTGGTGTGCGCCAGGCACGCCTCGACGACCGACGGCGCCGCGAGCTCCGCAACGTCCAGGATCGCGCCGGGGCGTTTGTCGGCCGTCAGGGCCGTCCGCAGCACGTCGTTGGCCAGCCGCGCCACCACGCGCACGTTCGGGTTGGCTTTCCTTGCCAGCAGGGCGATTTCGAGGTTGGTCGCGTCGTTGTCGCCGGCGCAGACGACGGCGCGAGCGCGGGCCACCCCGGCGCCGGCGAGCTCGGCGGCGGTGGCCACCTTGACGATGTGCACCCCGGCGCTGTTGAGCTCCTCGACGATCGTCGTCGCCAGCGCGTCGTCGCCGCTGACGATGATGTGGTGGCGCATGATCACCCACGCTTCGGCCGTTGTTACGACTATTGGTGTTACGACTATTGGACAACGTACCGATCACGCGGGCCGCCGAAACGTCCGCCTGACCGGTCCCGCGATCGCGCCGGCCGTGATACTGGCGGCGTGTCTTTCATCGAATGCGTCGCGTCGCGCGAGGTCTATCGCAACCGGTGGCTGACGGTTCGGGAGGACGACATCCGCCGCCCGGACGGCAGCTCGGGCATCTACGCCGTGGTGGACAAGCCGACCTATGCGCTGGTGCTGCCCTACGACGGGCGGCGTTTCCGGTTGGTCGAGCAGTTCCGCTATCCCGTTGGCGCGCGGCGCTGGGAGTTTCCCCAGGGCAGCGCCCCCGACCTGGCGGAGGCCGACCCGCGTGAGCTGGCCGAGCGGGAGTTGCGCGAGGAGACGGGGCTGCGCGCGACGTCGTTGCAGCCGCTCGGCCTGGTGGACGTCGCTCCCGGAATGAGCAGTCAGCGCGGGTGGGCGTTCCTGGCCACCGGCATTGTCGAGGGCGAAGCCGACCGCGAGCACGAGGAACAGGACATGCACAGCGAATGGTTCTCGCGCGAAGACGTCGAGCAGATGATGCGGACCGGGGTGATCGCCGACGCGCAGTCGATCGCCGCCTACGGCCTGTTCCTGCTGCGCGAGCGATGACTTCCGGGGCCGGCGCCGGTCAATACCGGCATGACCATCACACAACGCAACCTCGACGGCTACGGCGCGCCGCCGATCGAATGGGCGCGCGTCAAGGAGGTGCTGGACGGTCCGCTGCCGCAGGCGCCGGGCAGCGGCGGCCCGAACCGCCACACGGTGTGGCTCACCACGATCAATCCCGACGGCAGCCCGCACGTGACGGCGGTCGGGGTGGTCGGGTGCCGCGGCAGCTGGTACTTCACCTCCGGGCCGGCGACCCGGAAATCCCGCAACCTGGCCCGCGACCCCAGGTGCGTGCTCAGCGTCGCGACCGAACCGTTCGACCTCGTGGTCGAGGGCACCGCGGGGCGGGTCGCCGACGCGGGTGAATTGGCCTCCGCGGCCGACGCTTTCGTCCGGGACGGATGGCCTTGCGAGGTCGCGGGCGACGCGCTGACGGCGGAGTACAGCGCCCAATCGGCGGGTCCGGCGCCATGGCATCTCTATCGCGTCACGCCGTCGACGGTGGTCGCGCTCGGCACGTCGGAGCCGTTCGGCGCCACGAAGTTTCAGCTGGACTGAGCCGGAAGGCCCGCCGCGGCCCGGATCTGGCGGCGCGCCGCGGAGCGGTCGGGGTCGGGAAATATGTAGTGGCTCAACGCGGTCCGTGCGATGGCGCCGGCCAGGTCTCGCGCGTTCACCGGTGTGGCGAAGGCGCCCTCGCGGGCGCAGCGCGCCAACACCGCGACCAACCCCTCGGCGAGCATGGGCAGCGCCTGCGCCATCTGTTCGTGGGCGAAGCCCGGCTCGAGGTCGAGCAGCCGACCGGGCGGCTGCGCCTCGACGAAGGTCGCGATGACGTCGACGGCGGCTTCGAGTCGTGCGACGCCGACGACGCCGGACATCGCCCGGTCCATCGCGGCGGTGAAGCGCCGGCGTTCCCGCTTCCCCAGCGCATCGATGAGTTCCTCTTTGGACGCGAAGTAGCGGTAGATGGTCGGCCGCGAAACCCCGGCCAGGTTCGCGACGTCCGTTAGCGACAACCTGCGGGCGCCGGTCCGGAACGCGAGCCGCTGGGCCGCGTCGAGGATCCGGTCGGCCAGATCCACCACGACGGCCCCTACAGCTTGCCGAGCCCGCGCAGCCACGAGATCAGCAGGCGCAGCCCGTCGTCGAAGGACATGGGCGCGTAGCCGAGGCGCCGGGTGGTCAGGTTGTCTGTGGATCTGGGCTTGCGACGTGTCTTGGCGGCGGACTCCGCGATGGCCATCAGGGTGGGCCCGAATTCTTCCGTCAGCGCCTCGGGATCCGTGCGATAGTCGAGATCCTCGACGCGGTGGTCTATTCCGGCGATCTCACACGCCCGATTGATGCCGCCGGCGGTGCTGAAGGTGTCCTCGGGCCGGCCGATCAGCAGGTACCGCTCGCCGGAAACCCCCTTGTCCAGCGCGGCGATCGCGCCCTTGACCACGTCCGTTCCCGCCACCCAGGTCACCGGAAAAGCCAAGTAGCGCTTGATCTTTCCGCGCATGCCCGCCAACAGCACCCGGTTGAAGCTGGTGCGGTGCAGGGCGCGTTCGACGACCAGGCCCGGCCCGAAGATCGCGCCGGGATGGCAGGTCAGCACGTCGTCGCCCGCGGCGGCACGCCGGTGCGCCTCCAGAAAGGCGGCGAGCTTGGTGACGGTGTAGGGGTCGCCCGGCGGGTTCTTCAGGACGGGCGCGTCCTCGAAGTCGGCACCGGTGCTCAGGTCGAGGAAGGTCGCCGTGCTCAGGGCGACCACCCGGCGCATGCCGTGGGCCCGGGCCGCGTCCAGGACGTTGGTGGTGCCGACCAGGTTGACGGCCTTGAAGTCCTCCAGGTCCTGGCTCGCGCCGCCCAGCAGGGCCGCGCAGTGAATGGCGGCCTCGGCGCCCTTCGCCGCCCGCAGCACGTCGCCGGCGTCGGTGATGTCGCCCTTGACCAGTTCCACACCGATCCCGGCGAGCGGCGCGGCGTCGTCGGGATTGCGAACCAGGGCCCGAACGCGGTCGCCCCGCGCGACCAACTGCTCGCACACGTTGCCGCCGGTCTGCCCGGTCGCGCCGGTGACGAGGATCGTGCTGGCCATGGCGGCCTCCCGCGTTGTTACAAATCGAACAGATTTAGTGAAGACTGTAAACCTCGAACTGCAATTGTTCTATAGTCAACTGCATGACCCTCGATCCCTCGAGCATTCTGCTGACCGACCGGGTCGCGGTCGTCACCGGCGGTGGCGCCGGCATCGGCCGCGGCATCGCGGCGGGGCTGAAGGCGTTCGGCGCGCGGGTGGCGATCTGGGAGCGCAACCCCGACTCGTGCGCGTCCGCCGCCGGGGAGATCGGCGCCCTCGGCATCACGGTCGACGTCCGGGACAGCGCCGCGGTGGACGCGGCGCTGGCGCAGACCCGCAAAGAACTCGGGACCGTGACGATCCTGGTGAACAACGCCGGCGGGGTCTTCTGGTCGGGCATCCTCGACACCAGCGAGAACGGTTGGGACGCGCTGTACAGGTCGAACCTGCGCCACGTCTACCTGTGCACGCAGCGGGTGGCGCGCGCCCTCGTCGAGCAGAAGCTGCCGGGCAGCATCATCAGCGTCACCTCGATCGAGGGTGTGCGCGCCGCGCCGGGCTACGCGACCTACGCGGCGGCCAAGGCCGGCGTCATCAACTACACCAAGACCGCGGCACTGGAACTCGCGCCGCACGGCATCCGGGTCAACGCGCTGGCGCCCGACATCACGCTGACCGAGGGCATCCGGCAGATTGCGCCGCCGGGCTCCGAGCGGCGGTTCGGCCTCACGGTCCCGATGGGCCGCGCGGGCCACGTCGACGAAATGGCCGGCGCGGCAGTCTTTCTCGCCTCCGACATGTCCAGCTACATCACCGGTCAAACCATCCACGTCGACGGCGGCACCCAGGCCGCGAGCGGTTGGTACCACCACCCGGAGACCGGCGCGTACGCGCTCGGGCCGACGAGCGGTTAGGCGCCGGTGTCCAGGCCGACGTGCGCGGACATCCCGCCGTCGATCGAGATCATCTGACCGGTGATGTAGCGGGACTGCTCGCTGGCCAGGAAAACGACGAGATCCGCGACGTCCTTCGGTTCCCCGAGGTAGGGCGTCAAGGTCGCGCGGCCCAGGCCGCCGATGATCTCCTCGGACAGGTGCGCGCGCACCGCGTCGGTGAGGATCAACCCGGGCACGACGGTGTTGGCCCGCACGCCGCGCTTGCCCTCGCTGGTCGCGACGTACATCGTCAGGGTGTGCACCCCGGCCTTCGACACCCCATAGGCCAGCCGGGTCCGGTCACCCGACAACGCCGCTCCGGACGACATGTTGACGATCGAACCGCCGCCGCTCTTGCGCATCTCGGGAATCGCGTGCCTGCACATCAGCAGCTGACTTCCGAGGTTGACGTCCAGGGACCGCCGCCAGACGTCCAGCGGGATCTCGCACACCGTCGTGTCCCGGGACAAAAAGTCGCTGGCGGTCAGCGCGGCGTTGTTGTGCAGAACGTCGACCCGGCCGAATTCCGCGACCGTGGATTGCACGGCGTCGCGCGCCACGTGCTCCTCGGCGAGGTCGCCACCCAGCGCGATCGCCCGCGCCCCGGTTCGCCGAATCTCGTCGGCGACCTCGGCGGCCCTCGCCTCGTCGACGTCGACGACCGCGACGGCGGCGCCCTCGCGGGCCAATTCGCGCGCGGTTGCCGCACCGATTCCGCCCGCGCCCCCGGTGACTATCGCGACCTTTCCGGCGAGTCGGGGCATCGGGTCCTCCAGATATCGGGGCTTTTCGGTGGCGCATTAGAACGTTAGCCTCATTAAATGCCGCGTATCGCGCCAATTCCGATGGAAGAACTCAGCCCGCATTCCCGCGAAATCGTGGAGGCCGGCGTCGCCGCCGGGCTCTATGCGACCCCGGTGCCCTTGCAGATCTTCGCCTACCGGAGCGCACAGCTCGATCAGGTGAACATGGCCAGAACCCACCTCGGTGCCGGGACCCTGCTCGGCGGCCGGATCCTAGAGCTGCTGCGCATCCGCAGCGCCCAGCTGGGCGAGTGCGAGCCCTGCAGCCAGTCGCGCAAGCATGACTCGATCACCGACGAGGATGTCGCGTGCCTGCTCGCGCCCGGTCACGGCGCGCTCACCCCGCAGGAGCGGATGGCCGTCGAATTCCTCGACCTGCTTGCCACCGACCACCACGCGATGGACGACGAGTTCTACCAGCGGTTGGGTGAGCATTTCACCGCGGCGCAGATCGTGGAGCTGGGATTCACCTGCGCCGGGGTGATGGGGGTGCACCGGTTCATCCACACCCTCGACGTCTACGGCGATTCACCGCCCGTCATCGGCTACGACCGGGATCAGGTCGACAGCATCAAGCCCGAGTAGCGGCGCGAGAACCGTTCGGCGCCAGCCGCTGTCGGACGGCTCGCTGCGCGGCACCCCGGCGTTTGCTGCGCGGCACGGATGACGGCTGCCCACCGTATACACGGGCGACGCCCGCAAATTTGCTGAAGCGGGTTGCGACACGGTCACGGAAGCATACCTATTCGCAGCTCACTGGTCTCAAAAGCCCCAGGAATCACTATCGTCACATGAGCAAGCCGCAGGCGTCAATGGACGTCTCGCCCCCCGAAAGGTGTGACACTTGTCGGCGATTCTTCGAAGCACTTCGCTCTGGGTGGTGTCGACGGCCGCCGTAGCATTCATCGCTGCGTTGGGCCCCGCACCATCGGCGAATGCCACACCGTGCGGCGCGCCCGAGGCGAACGTGGATCCTCCGGCCGCGCCGCCCGCCATGCCCGCGCCGCAGCCGACCGTGGTGCCGCCGACCGGGCGCAGGCCCACTCATACGAACGACCAGGCGCCGCTGCCGAAGTTGGGTCCGCTGATCCAGTCCTTCCTCAGGCCGACCGCCCCCGGTCAGCGCTACTCCGCGCCGATGCAGCCGCAAGCGGGGGTGGTGCCGCCGCCCGGGCCCAATCCTCCGACGCCGGGCCTCCCGCAGTCGCCGAACGCCACGCAGCTGCAGCCGAACGCGGCCCCGGCGCCGCCGCCGCAGCCCGCGCCCCAGCCGGCTCCCCAGCCCGCACCGGCTCCCCCCGCCTCGATCGCGGGCGCGCCGACGTCGCTGGTCGACTGGGTGACCGGACCGAACGGTCCCAACAAAACGTTGCAGCGCTTCGGGATCTCGGGAACCGACCTCGGGATCATTTGGGACAACGGCGATCCCGTCAACCGCCAGGCTCTGATGGCCTTCGGTGACACGTTCGGCTACTGCAAGGTCCGCGGCCAGGAATGGCGGTACAACGTGCTGTTCCGCAGTAACGACCGCGACTTGTCCCACGGGATCCACGTCGCCGACGGCGTGCCCAACGACCGGTACTCCGGCTCGCCGGTGTGGACCAACGGCCTGTCCAAGCAGGTCGTCAACACCATCCACAAGGCGGCGCACGAAACGGGAATCATTCCGACCTCGGGCATCGCGATCGGGCGAACCCAATACATGAACTACATGTCCATCCAGCGGTGGGGCCGCGACGGCGAATGGTCGACGAACTACTCGGCGATCGCGAGATCGATTGACAACGGCCAAAACTGGGGAATCTACCCCGGCACGATCCGCACCGCCTCGGCCGACGCGGTGCCGGGCGTCGGGTTCACGCCGGGGAACGAGAATTTCCAGATGGGGGCGTTCATGAAGGGTAACGACGGTTACCTCTATTCGTTCGGCACCCCGTCGGGACGCGGCGGTCCGGCGTTCCTGTCGCGGGTTCCCCCGAACGCCTTGCCGGACCTGACCAAGTACCAGTACTGGAACGGCGACAACGGCGGCCGCTGGGTGCCGAACAACCCGGGGGCGGCGACACCGGTCTTCCCGGGTCCGGTGGGCGAGATGTCCGCCCAATACAACAGCTATCTCAAGCAATACCTGGTGCTCTACACCAACGGTGGCAGCAACGACGTCGTGGCCAGGACGGCGCCCGCCCCGCAGGGACCGTGGAGCCCCGAGCAGCCACTGGTGTCGTCGTTCCAGATGCCCGGCGGCATCTATGCGCCGATGATCCATCCGTGGTCGTCGGGTCGGGACCTGTACTTCAACCTGTCGCTGTGGTCGGCGTACGACGTGATGTTGATGCACACCGTGCTGCCATAGCCTTCCGCTTGAGCCTTCTGCTTGACCTGCGGTGATGCCGCGTCTGTGGGATAGTGTTTGCCTGATGAAGAGGCAAGCGGCAGTAGCGTTCGCGGTCGGCGCGGTGGTCGTGGCGACGCCGCTCGCGCATGCCGACAACGACTGGATCGCGATGGCGATGTCGGACTCCACCGGGCAGATCAAGTTCGTCGACGGTGGGAAGAGTCAGGGCGCAGCGGAGCAGAAGGCGATGGAGGCGTGCCGCAAGACCATCAGCGACTGTCGCCTGCTGGCCAGCGGGCAGGGCGGCTGCATCGCGCTCGTCCTGAACGCCGCGAAGACCAAATACTTCGGAGGCTGGGGACCCACCCGCGAGGACGCGGAGGCGGCGGCCCTGGCGACCGCGGGCGGCGGGACGGTGCAAACCGGCCACGGCCACTGCCAAGGAGATCAGGCGGGCGGCGGGGGCTGAGCGAATCGCTCGATCAACCGCCAACGCCTCCCGTAAACGGAGACCCGACGGCGGTCGTCGGCGCGCCGGGAAGAGCGGCGGGCGGCCCGGGAAGAACAGTCGGCGCCCCGGGCACGGCGGTCGGCGGCGCGGCGAGATCGCTCACAACGCGACCGGCCGCAAAGGTCGCGCCCGTGTCGATCATCGCCACGTTGGTCGAGTACGTGTCGTGCGCGGCGAAATTCATCCCGTCGGAACAGATCGGGTCCCCGGGAGCGCATACCTTGATGGTCTTGGCCTGATACAGCGGCCCGATGACGACGGGCGGCTCGCCGAAGAAGTTCATCGCCTTGTCGGAGGGCAGTGCGAACAGCACGACCGAGGAGATGTGGTTGGCCACCTCGGGGTCCAGCGGTTTGGGCACGGTCGCCGGATCGATCCCGTTCGGCACGGCCGCCGAGGTGACGAAGCCCATCACGGCCGCGCCCTGCGAATACCCGCCGAGCACCATCTTGGTATTGGGGCAGTCGTGTGCCATCGAAACGACGTGCGCACCCGCGTCCCTGATGCCTTCCTCGCCCGCATTCGTCCAGTCATGGGTGGCGGGGTAGTTGACCGGATATACGTCGAGCGATTTCGCGCCGATGCGCGGGCGCAGGGAGTCGACGAACGCCTGCCCGGTCGGGCCGAGCCCGGGCGGGTCGTCGGTGCCGCGGGCGAATACCACCTGCACGTCGGGACACGGATCGGCGGAGGAGGAGGGGATCGCGGACGCGAGGACGGCGGCGCTGACGCCCGACGCCGCGACGGCAGCAGAGGCAAGGAAACGAGGGATCCGACGCGCGATCATGCGCCAGTATGCCCACAAATGCGATTCGCGAACCGCGGTTTTCAGTAACCGACCGGTTCGGCCAACGCGTCATGCCGCCGCGATCATCGACATCAGGGGGCGAAGCGTCTCGAACAGCGACTGCCGATCACGAATATAGAAGTGGCCGCCCCGAAGGATCCGCACGGAGAAGTCCCCGGTCGTCCGCGACCGCCATTCGTGCAAGTCGGATTCGCTGACCAGCGGATCCTCGCTGCCGCCGAAGACGTGAATCGGGCAGGGCAGTTCCGCGGCGGCGTCCTCCTCGTCCGTCATGCACAGCCGCAAGTCGTGGCGGGTGGCGGTGACGGCTCGCTCGTGCAGCGTGGGCCACCGCGTCAGTTGCGCCGGCAGCCCGCCCAGGTCGGACAGGAGCGTCGCGAGCTGGTGGTCGTCGAGCAGATCCACGACGTGCAGCGGCGGCCGCAGGTGCGGTGGGCCATACGCGGAGAGGAAGACCGCGCGGGGCAGCGGAGAACCCTGCGCCGCTCGCACGCACGCCAACCGGTACGCGAGCAGGGCCCCGAAGCTGTGGCCGAAGAACGAATGCGGCTGGGCCAGTTCGGATTCCAGCTGACCGTTCACCTCGTCGATGAGCTGGCGCAGCGTGGTGAAGCGCTGCCGGTCGGCGATCTCGACCGGAATCACCTCGACGGCCGGCCGCAGCGCCCTGTCCCACGCGTTGAATGCCAACCCGCCGCCCCCGGCGTGGTGAAAGCAGAACAACTTCACGATTGGCCGCCCGCGTTCAGCAGCTCCAGCTCCTCGGCCAGCGCGGCGACCATGGACCGGATCTGCTCCTCCGAGTGGCAGCTGGTGACAAAGAATCGGACGCCCGCTTTGTCCTCCGGCACGACGGGAAAAGCGATCAGGTCGGCATTGATGCCACGCCGGATCAGGGCGTCGGACAGGCGCAGCGCCTTGATCGAGCTGCCGACGATGCACCAGATCACCGGGGCGCCCGCGCCCGCGACGGTGTCGATGCCGGCTTCGCGGGCCAGGCCCAGGAAGAGCGCGGTGTTCGTCTGCAGCCGGCGGAAGTGTTCGACCAGCGCCGCGCGGCCGGTGGCCCTCCGTTTGGCGGCCGCGGGCGCGATCACGTCGAGGCTGGTGTTGGTGTTCATGCTGTGCTCCGTACCTTCGTGGGACCCGAATGGGCCGCGTTCACTGGTAGGAGCGTCGGACCCCGCTAACGCGGACAGGTTTTTCCGAAGAACTTTGGGAGCTCGGGATCACTCGTGATGCGTGTCTTCCCAACCCCACTCGTCGTCGTCCAGGACATCCACGGTGAGATCGTTGTCGGCGGGGCCCTGCGTCCCGTAGGCGAAGGTGAGCAGGGTGCGGTCGTCGTCAAGGGGTTCGGTCCGGATGACCGTGGCGTGCCCGATCTTCATGCGGATCTTGTCTCCGGGCTTCAATTCGTCGACGCGCTTAAAGGGCACGCGGACAGCCTCCTGCGAGTTCGGCGAGCACGGTGAGGCCGCTGGGGGGATACGCGTGTCATCGTAGACATGTGCGATCCGGCGCGACATCGCACACGGCTTTGCCGGTTCGGCCAAAATGGTAGTTGACCTGCGAAAATGCTGGTGCCCCCGGCAGGATTCGAACCTGCGGCCTTCTGCTCCGGAGGCAGACGCTCTATCCCCTGAGCTACGGGGGCGCTGGTACTTCCATGCTGCGCCATCGGGCCCCGACAGACTAACGCATCGCGGCGGCCGTCCCGTCACCGCAATGGATTCGGGCGTAGCCAGCGCAGCCAATAGGATGGACGCTCGTGACCCCCGCTGACCTGGCTGAGCTGCTCAAGACCACCGCCTCCGCGGTGTTGGCGCAGCGTGGCCTGGACACGGCGGCGCTGCCGCCGACGGTCACCGTGGAGCGGCCGCGTAATCCCGAGCACGGCGATTACGCCAGCAACCTGGCGATGCAGCTGGGCAAGCGGGTCGGCGCAAACCCGCGTGAGCTGGCCGGATGGCTCGCCGAGGCGCTGGCGCGGGCCGACGGCATCGCCTCGGCCGAGGTGGCCGGGCCGGGCTTCATCAACCTGCGCCTGGAGGCGTCGGCGCAGGCGGTGGTGGTCAACAACGTCATCGACGCCGGCGAGAGCTACGGTCATTCGGACGCGCAGGCCACCCACAGGGTCAACCTGGAATTCGTCTCGGCCAACCCGACCGGACCCATCCACATCGGGGGCACCCGCTGGGCCGCGGTCGGCGACGCGCTGGGCCGGTTGCTGACGACACAGGGCGCCGACGTGGTGCGCGAATACTATTTCAACGACCACGGCGCCCAGATCGACCGCTTCGTCAGCTCGCTGATCGCCGCGGCCAAGGGGGAGCCGGCCCCGGCAGACGGCTACGCGGGCACCTACATCACCGACATCGCCGCCCAGGTGCTGCAGCAGGCGCCCGACGCGCTGACCCTGCCCGAGCCGCAGCTGCGCGAGACCTTCCGCGCGATCGGTGTCGACCTGATGTTCACCCACATCAAGAAGTCGTTGCACGAGTTCGGCACCGACTTCGACGTCTACACCCACGAAGAGTCGATGCACACCAGCGGGCGCGTCGACCAGGCCATCGCCCGGCTGCGCGAGACCGGCAACATCTACGAGAAGGACGGCGCAACCTGGTTGCGCACCAGCGCTTTTGGTGACGACAAGGACCGCGTCGTGATCAAGAGCGATGGCAAACCGGCCTATATCGCCGGTGACATCGCCTACTACCTGGACAAGCGGCAGCGCGGCTTCGACCTGTGCATCTACATGCTCGGTGCCGACCACCACGGATACATCGCCCGGCTCAAGGCCGTGGCCGCCGCCTTCGGCGACGACCCGGCCACCGTCGAGGTGCTCATCGGGCAGCTGGTCAACCTGGTCCGCGACGGCCAGCCGGTCCGGATGAGCAAGCGGGCCGGAACGGTGATCACGCTCGACGACCTGGTCGAGGCGATCGGGGTCGACGCCGCGCGGTACAGCCTGATCCGCTCGTCGGTGGACACCCCGATCGACATCGACCTGGCGCTGTGGTCCTCAGCGTCGAATGAAAACCCGGTCTATTACGTGCAATACGCGCACGCGCGGCTTTCCGCGCTGGCCCGCAACGCCGCCGAACTGGGGCTCATCCCCGACACCGCGCACCTGGAGCTGCTCAGCCACGACAAGGAGGGGACGCTGCTGCGCACCATCGGCGAATTCCCGCGGGTGCTGAAAACGGCGGCGTCCCTGCGTGAACCACACCGGGTGTGCCGCTATCTGGAGGACCTCGCCGGTGACTACCACCGGTTCTACGACTCGTGCCGGGTGTTGCCGCAGGGCGACGAGCAGCCCACCGACCTGCACACCGCGCGGCTGGCGTTGTGTCAGGCTGCGCGCCAGGTCATCGCGAACGGCCTGGCGATCCTCGGAGTCACCGCCCCGGAGCGAATGTGAACGTCCACCCCGCGGGTCCCCGGCACGCCGAAGAGACCCGGCACACCGAAAGCCCGCCGCGGCCGCAATCCCCCGAGGAGCTGCTGCGGCTGGCGCCGAATGTGTGGCCGCGCAACACAACTCGCGACAAAGCCGGTGTTATCGGCATCGCCGGAGTGTCGGTGACCGACCTCGCCCAGGAGTACGGCACCCCGCTGTTCGTCATCGACGAAGACGACTTTCGATCCCGCTGCCGCGAGATCGCGTCGGCCTTCGGCGGCGGACAGCATGTGCACTATGCCGCGAAGGCGTTCCTGTGCAGCGAGATCGCGCGCTGGATCGACGAGGAGGGACTCTCGCTCGACGTGTGCACGGGCGGTGAGCTGGCGGTCGCCCTGCACGCCGGCTTTCCACCGGAGCGGATCACCTTTCACGGCAACAACAAATCCGTGGCAGAGTTGACGGCCGCGGTGAAAGCCGGTGTGGGCCATGTCGTTTTGGACTCGATGACCGAGATCGAGCGCCTGGACGCGATCGCGGCCGAAGCCGGCGCCGTCCAGGACGTGTTCGTTCGCCTCACCGTCGGCGTCGAGGCGCACACCCACGAGTTCATCTCCACCGCGCACGAGGACCAGAAGTTCGGCCTGTCGGTGGCGAGCGGTGCGGCGATGGCGGCGGTCGGCCGGGTGTTCGACGCCGACCACCTGCGCCTGGTCGGGCTGCACAGCCACATCGGTTCGCAGATCTTCGACGTCGCGGGCTTCGAACTGGCCGCGCACCGCGTCATCGGCCTGCTGCACCAGGTTGCCGACGAGTTCGGGCTCGACAAGACGGCACAGATCTCGACCGTCGATCTCGGTGGCGGCCTGGGCATTTCGTACCTGGCCTCCGACGACCCGCCGCCGATGGCCGAACTCGCGGCCAAGCTGAGCACCGTCGTCAGCAACGAGTCGGCCGCGGTGGGGCTGCCGACGCCCAGGCTGGTCGTCGAGCCCGGACGCGCCATCGCCGGGCCGGGCACCATCACCCTGTACGAGGTCGGCACCGTCAAGGACGTCGACGTGAGCGCCACGGCGAACCGGCGCTACGTGAGCGTCGACGGCGGCATGAGCGACAACATCCGCACCGCGCTGTACGACGCGCAATACGATGCCCGGCTGGTCTCACGCGTCAGCGATGCGCCGGCCGCGCTGGCCCGCATCGTCGGAAAGCACTGTGAGACCGGTGATATCGTCGTGCGCGACACGTGGGTGCCCGACGACCTGCGGCCGGGCGACCTGCTGGGGGTGGCGGCCACCGGCGCCTACTGCTATTCGCTCTCGAGTCGTTACAACATGATCGGCCGGCCGGCCGTGGTGGCCGTGCGCGCGGGGCGGTCCCGGCTGATCCTGCGCCGCGAGACGGTCGACGATCTGCTGAGTTTGGAGGTGAACCGTGCCCGGTGACGAAAAGCCGGTCGGCGTGGCGGTACTGGGATTGGGCAACGTGGGCAGCGAGGTTGTCCGGATCATCGAGCACAGCGCGCAAGACCTCGCCGCTCGCATCGGCGCGCCGCTGGTGCTGCGCGGCATCGGCGTGCGCCGCGTCGCCGCCGACCGCGGTGTTCCGATCGAACTGCTCACCAACGATATCGAGGAACTCGTCTCGCGCGAAGACGTCGACATCGTCGTGGAATTGATGGGCCCAGTCGAGCCGTCGCGCAAGGCGATTTTGCGCGCCCTCGAGCACGGCAAGTCCGTCGTCACGGCGAACAAGGCGTTGCTGTCCACCTCCACCGGGGCGCTGGCGCAGGCGGCCGAAAGCCGCAACGTCGACCTCTATTTCGAGGCGGCGGTCGCGGGCGCCATCCCGGTCATCCGCCCGCTCACCCAGTCACTGGCCGGCGACACGGTGCACCGGGTGGCCGGCATCGTCAACGGCACCACGAACTACATCCTTTCCGCGATGGACAGCACCGGTGCCGACTACGAGAGCGCACTGGCCGACGCGAGCTCGCTCGGCTACGCCGAGGCAGACCCCACCGCCGACGTCGAGGGCTATGACGCCGCCGCCAAGGCCGCGATCCTGGCGTCCATCGCCTTCCACACCCGGGTGACCGCCGACGACGTCTATCGCGAAGGCATCACCGACATCACCCCGGCCGACTTCGTGTCGGCGCGGGCATTGGGCTGCAACATCAAGCTGCTGTCCATCTGCGAGCGCATCACCACCGACGACGGCCAGCAACGGGTTTCGGCCCGCGTCTACCCCGCGCTGGTGCCACTGTCGCACCCGCTGGCCACGGTGAACGGGGCGTTCAACGCCGTGGTCGTCGAGGCCGAGGCCGCCGGCCGGCTGATGTTCTACGGCCAGGGGGCGGGGGGCGCTCCCACCGCATCGGCGGTGGCCGGTGACCTGGTGATGGCCGCCCGCAACCGGGTGCTGGGCAGCCGCGGCCCGAAGGAGTCCAAGTATGCCCAACTACCCATCGCACCAATGGGTTTCATCAACACTCGGTACTATGTCAGCATGAACGTCGCCGACAAGCCCGGCGTATTGTCCTCGGTGGCAGCGGAATTCGCCAAGCGCGAGGTGAGTATCGCCGAGGTCCGCCAGGAGGGAGTGGTGGATGAGGGCGGGCAACGGGTGGGAGCCCGCATCGTGGTGGTCACTCACACCGCCACCGACGCCGCGCTGTCCGAAACCGT
This sequence comes from Mycobacterium sp. NGS26, assembly GCF_059813025.1. NCBI lineage: Bacteria > Bacillati > Actinomycetota > Actinomycetes > Mycobacteriales > Mycobacteriaceae > Mycobacterium > Mycobacterium sp. NGS26. Next base: position 32,581 of record NZ_JCALDU010000001.1, on the reverse strand, counting down.
CGATGCGCTAGCCGATTTGGACTCCGTCTATCGCGTGGCCAGCGTGCTGCGGCTCGAAGGAACCACCCTATGAGTACGCCCCGGATGACCCGGACGGCGACGCACCAACCGTGGCCGGGTGTGATCGCGGCGTACCGCGACCGGTTACCGGTCGGTGACGATTGGACTCCGGTCACGCTGCTCGAGGGTGGAACCCCGCTGATCGCCGCGACCCGTCTCTCGGAAAAGACCGGCTGCACCGTCCATCTCAAGGTCGAGGGGCTCAACCCCACCGGCTCCTTCAAGGACCGCGGCATGACGATGGCCGTCACCGACGCGTTGGCCCGTGGCCAGCAGGCCGTCCTGTGCGCGTCGACGGGAAACACCTCGGCCTCGGCGGCGGCGTATGCCGCGCGTGCCGGCATCACCTGCGCGGTGCTGATCCCGCAGGGCAAGATCGCGATGGGCAAGCTGGCGCAGGCGGTCATGCACGGCGCCAAGATCATCCAGATCGACGGCAACTTCGACGACTGCCTGGAGCTCGCCCGCAAGATGGCCGCCGACTTCCCGACGATCTCGCTGGTCAACTCGGTCAACCCGGTGCGCATCGAGGGGCAGAAGACGGCGGCGTTCGAAATCGTCGACGCGCTGGGCACCGCACCGGACATACACGCTCTGCCCGTCGGCAACGCGGGCAACATCACCGCCTACTGGAAGGGCTACACCGAGTATCACCACGAGGGCGTGATCGACAAGCTGCCCCGCATGCTGGGCACCCAGGCCGCCGGCGCCGCGCCCCTGGTACTGGGCCACCCGGTCAGCCACCCCGAGACCATCGCGACCGCCATCCGCATCGGCGCGCCGGCGTCGTGGACGGCCGCGGTTGCGGCGCAGCAGCAATCCAACGGGCGCTTCCTGGCCGCCACCGACGAGGAGATCCTCGAGGCGTACCACCTGGTCGCCAGCTGCGAGGGCGTGTTCGTCGAGCCGGCCTCCGCCGCCAGCATCGCGGGTCTGCTCAAGGCCGTCGAGGACGGTTGGGTGGCCCGCGGGTCGACGGTGGTGTGTACGGTGACCGGCAATGGCCTCAAGGATCCCGACACGGCGCTGCGGGACATGCCGAGCGTGTCCCCCTTGCCCGTCGATCCTGTGCTCGTCGTAGAGAAGTTGGGGCTGGCGTAGTGGAAGTCTCCCGGTGACCCGGATGCTGCCCGCGGGGCTGGTGGCGAGCGCCGTGGTGTCGGCGTCCAGTGCCAACCTCGGCCCCGGTTTCGACAGCCTCGGCCTGGCGCTGAGCCTGTTCGACGAGATCGTCGTGGAGACAATGGATTCCGGCTTGGTCGTGGAGGTCGACGGCGAGGGCGCCGGTCAGGTGCCAATGGGTCCCGAGCATCTGGTGGTGCGTGCCGTCGAGTCAGGGCTGCGGGCCGCCGGGGTCAGGGCCGCCGGCCTGGTGGTGCGCTGCAGCAACGCCATCCCGCATTGCTGCGGCCTGGGTTCTTCCGCGGCGGCGGTGGTCGGGGGCCTGGCGGCGGTGAACGGCCTTGTGGCACAGACGGATTCGAAGACCCTGAGCGACGCGGAGCTGATCCAGCTGGCCTCGGAGTTCGAGGGCCACCCCGATAATGCGGCCGCCGCGGTGTTGGGTGGCGCGGTGGTGTCCTGGATCGACCGCACGGGTGCGCAGCCCAGGTACTCGGCGGTGCCGCTGCGGCTTCACCCCGACATCCGTCTGTACTGCGCCATCCCCGAAGAGCGCTCGTCGACCGCGGAGACCCGGGTGCTGTTGCCCGCCCAGGTCAGCCACGACGACGCGACTTTCAACATCAGCCGCGCCGCGTTGCTGGTGGTGGCGCTGACCGAACGACCGGATCTGCTGATGGCGGCCACCGAAGACGTGCTTCACCAACCGCAGCGTGCCGCCGCGATGCCCGCCTCGGCGGAATATATGCGCCAGCTCCGGCGTAATAAGGTGGTAGCGACACTTTCGGGGGCTGGTCCATCGCTCATCGCGTTCAGCACGGAGCCGGAGCTACCCTCGGAGGTGCTGGAGTACGGTGCCGCGAATGGATTTACCGTCACCCAGATGACCGCCGGCGAAGGAGTTCGCTGGAGCCCGGGAGTCACGGTTCCCAGTTGATCCACAGCGTGGCCGGAGGGTTTGCTTGCTTCCGGCAAGGATGCGGGTTATCCTCGGAGCCGTCCAGCAATCGCAGAATCTGCATCTGCAAACATACTGCCTTGCCGCTAGGACAACACCAATTCTTCTCGTGAACGAGGTTCGCCGCATACTCCGCCGATCAAGGCGATCACCGTTGCAGAGTCGATGATTGGTCGCACTCGGCAATTTGGCTGAATGCAAAACGAACCCCCGTATCACGTGATCAGCGGGGGAAGAAAGGAAATCCGTGACTGATACGGACCTGTTCACGGCGAGCGAAAGTACCGATGGCGATCGGCCGTCGGACCCCGTGAACACCGACAAACCAGACGCCAAAAGCCCAGACGCCAAAAGCGATGTCTCGGTTGGCTCCCTGTCCACCATGGTGCTGCCCGAGCTGCGCGCGCTGGCCAATCGAGCCGGCGTCAAGGGGACGTCGGGCATGCGCAAGAACGAACTGATCGCGGCGATTCAGGAAATCAGGGGACAGGCCAACGGCGCGTCGGCCCCCAGCGCCCCGCCTGACGCCGACGACAAATCCGACACGGCGACCGCCGAAGCACCTGCGGCCCAAGGGGAACAGGGCGATTCGGCCGACGAGGCCCCGCGCCGCGAACGGCGTGATGCCTCCCGCGACGCCGGATCGGTCACCCGCACCGCCGAGGAGGCGGATCGCAAAGACGCCAAGGACGCCAAAGACGGCAAAGAGGACGCCAAAGAGGGCGCCAAAGATGGCCCCAGAGAGGGCAAAGCCTCCGGCGAGTCCCGCCAGGGCGGCCAGCAGGACACCAAGACCGAGGAACGCGGCCAGGGCGGCGGCGATCGGCAAGGCTCCGGCGGTCAGCAGGGTCGTGGCGGCTCGAACCAGCAGGACGACGACGGCGAGGGCCGTCAGGGCCGGCGGGGACGCCGCTTCCGCGACCGCGACCGCCGGCGCCGCGGTGAACGAGGCGGCGACGGCGCCGACGCCGAATTGCGCGAGGACGACGTCGTCCAGCCGGTTGCCGGCATCCTTGACGTCCTCGACAATTACGCGTTCGTGCGCACCTCCGGCTACCTGGCCGGCCCGCACGACGTCTACGTCTCGATGAACATGGTCCGCAAGAACGGCCTGCGCCGCGGCGACGCGGTGACCGGTGCCGTTCGGGTGCCCCGCGAGGGCGAGCAGCCCAACCAGCGGCAGAAGTTCAACCCGCTGGTCCGCCTCGACACCGTCAACGGCGGATCCGTCGAGGACGCCAAGAAGCGGCCCGAATTTTCCAAGCTGACGCCGCTGTACCCCAACCAGCGGCTTCGCCTGGAAACCACTCCCGACCGGCTGACCACGCGGGTCATCGACCTGATCATGCCGATCGGCAAGGGGCAGCGCGCGCTGATCGTGTCGCCGCCCAAGGCCGGCAAGACGACGATCCTGCAGGACATCGCCAACGCGATCACCAAGAACAACCCGGAATGCCACCTCATGGTCGTGCTCGTCGACGAGCGGCCGGAGGAGGTCACCGACATGCAGCGCTCGGTCAAGGGCGAGGTCATCGCCTCCACCTTCGACCGCCCGCCGTCGGACCACACCCAAGCCGCCGAATTGGCGATCGAACGCGCCAAGCGGCTCGTGGAGCAGGGCAAGGACGTCGTGGTGCTGCTCGACTCGATCACCCGCCTGGGGCGCGCCTACAACAACGCGTCGCCCGCGTCGGGCCGGATCCTGTCCGGCGGTGTCGACTCCACCGCGCTGTACCCGCCGAAGCGCTTCCTGGGCGCCGCGCGCAACATCGAGGAAGGCGGGTCGCTGACCATCATCGCCACGGCGATGGTGGAGACCGGATCCACCGGTGACACGGTCATCTTCGAGGAGTTCAAGGGCACCGGCAACGCCGAGCTCAAGCTGGACCGCAAGATCTCCGAACGCCGGGTCTTCCCCGCCGTCGACGTGAACCCGTCCGGCACCCGCAAGGACGAGCTGCTGCTGTCGCCGGACGAGTTCGGCATCGTGCACAAGCTGCGCCGCGTCCTGTCGGGCCTGGATTCCCACCAGGCCATCGACCTGCTGATGTCGCAGCTGCGCAAGACGAAGACCAACTACGAGTTCCTGGTGCAGGTGTCCAAGACGACGCCCGGATCGATGGACAACGACTAAGCCGCAACGCCCGATACGCCGCGCCCAACGTCTCGACGCGATCCGCGCGCCGGGAATGCCCGAACCCTCCCCGCTGTTTTGGGCAGGTGGCGGTTGACCTGGCATAATCGACGATCGACGACCCGAAGAGGACAGCATGAAAACCGACATCCACCCGGCCTACGAGCCGACCACCGTGCACTGCGGGTGCGGGAACACCTTCGAGACCCGCAGCACCAAGCCCGGCGGCCACATCGCCGTCGAGGTCTGCTCGCAGTGCCATCCCTTCTACACCGGCAAGCAGAAGATCCTGGACAGCGGCGGCCGCGTGGCCCGCTTCGAAAAGCGCTACGGCAAGCGCAAGGGCGGGGCCGCGGAGGCGCCCGCGCAGGAGCAGGCCGACAAATAGCCGGCTCACCGACGCCCGAACTGTGCATCCGCACGGGCCGGGCGTCGGTTTGTGTTTGCGGGAGGAGGTGACATGACGGAGCCGGTACAGACCATCGACGTGCTGCTCGCCGAACACGCCGCGCTCGAGCAGCGGCTGGCCGACCCCGAATTGCACAGCAATCTCGCCGAGGCGCGCAAGGCCGGCCGCCGCTTCGCCCGGCTCGCCCCGATCATCGCCACCTATCACAAGCTGGAGTCCGCGCGCGGGGATCTGGAGACCGCGCGTGAACTCGCCGCCGACGACGCATCGTTCGCCGACGAGGTCACCGAACTGGAATCCCGCGTCGCAGACCTGGACACCCAGCTCACCGACATGCTGGCGCCGCGCGACCCGCATGACGCCGACGACATCGTGCTCGAGGTCAAATCCGGTGAGGGCGGCGAAGAATCGGCCCTGTTCGCCGCGGACCTGGCCCGGATGTACATCCGCTACGCCGAGCGGCATGGCTGGAGCGTGACGGTCCTGGACGAGACCACGTCGGACCTGGGCGGCTACAAGGACGCGACGCTCGCGATCGCCGGCAAGGGCGACACGGCCGACGGTGTCTGGGCGCGGATGAAGTTCGAGGGCGGTGTGCATCGGGTGCAGCGCGTCCCGGTGACGGAATCCCAAGGCCGCGTGCACACTTCGGCGGCGGGCGTGCTGGTCTATCCGGAGCCCGAGGAGGTCGCCGAGGTCCAGATCGACGAGTCGGACCTGCGCATCGACGTGTACCGCTCGTCGGGCAAGGGCGGGCAGGGTGTCAACACCACCGACTCCGCGGTGCGGATCACGCACCTGCCCACCGGGATCGTCGTCACCTGTCAAAACGAACGCTCACAGTTGCAGAACAAGACCCGGGCGCTGCAGGTGCTGGCCGCGCGCCTGCAGGCGATGGCCGAGGAGCAGGCGCTGGCCGACGCGTCGGCGGATCGGGCCAGCCAGATTCGCACCGTGGACCGCAGCGAACGGATTCGAACCTACAACTTCCCGGAGAACCGGATCACCGATCACCGAATCGGTTACAAGGCCTACAACCTGGACCAGGTTCTCGACGGTGACCTGGACGCGTTGTTCGACGCGCTGAGCGCCGCCGACAAGCAGGCGCGGTTGCAACAGGCATGACGGTCCTGCGGCGCGCAATCGACTCTGCTGCGGCGCAACTGGCCGAAGCGGGAATCGATTCCGCGCGTTTCGACGCCGAGGAGCTGGCCGCCCACCTGACGGGCACCGATCGCGGCCGGCTGAGCCTGGTCGAGTCGATCGACGACGAGTTCCTCGGCCGTTACCGCGACGCCGTCGCCGCGCGCTCGCGACGGGTGCCGTTGCAGCACCTCATCGGAACCGCGGCGTTCGGACCGGTGGTGCTGCAGGTCGGCCCCGGCGTGTTCATACCGCGCCCGGAGACCGAGGCCATGTTCGCCTGGGCGACCGCGCAGCGCCTCGACACAAGGCCCCTGATCGTCGACCTGTGCACCGGATCCGGCGCCCTGGCCGTCGCGCTGGCCTCGCACCGGCCGGCCGCCCGGATCATCGGCGTCGATGACTCCGACGCGGCGCTCGAATACGCCCGCCGCAACGTCGAAGGCACCGCGGTCGAACTCGTCCGCGCCGACGTCACCGCCCCGGGCCTGCTTCCCGAGCTGGACGGACGGGCCGACCTGGTCGTCGCCAACCCGCCGTACGTACCCGACAGCGCCGTCCTGGAACCCGAAGTGGCCCAACATGATCCGCCGCACGCGGTGTTCGGCGGGCCGGACGGCATGGCTGTGATAATTGCCGTGGTGCGCCTCGCCGGGCGCTGGCTGCGTGCGGGCGGCCTCTTCGCCGTCGAACACGACGACACCGCGTCGTCGCGTACTGTCGAATTGGTCCAGAACACAGGGCTTTTCGATGACGTCCGGGCCCGGCACGACCTGACCGGCCGGCCGAGGTTCGTGACAGCCCGCAGAAGGGGGAGAGGTGGCTGAGATATTCGACTGCGCCGACCCCGACCAGCGCGCGCTGGGAATCTCCTCGGCGGTCGGCGCGCTCAAGGGCGGCCGGCTGGTCGTCATGCCGACGGACACCGTGTACGGCATCGGCGCCGACGCCTTCGACAGCACGGCGGTGACCGCGCTGCTCGCGGCGAAGGGACGCGGCCGTGACATGCCGGTCGGCGTGCTCGTCGGTTCGTGGCACACCATCGAGGGGCTGGTCTACGCGATGCCCGACGGGGCGCGCGAGCTGATTCGCGCGTTCTGGCCGGGCGCGCTGAGCCTGGTGGTGACCCAAGCGCCGTCGCTGCAATGGGATCTCGGCGATGCGCGCGGCACCGTGATGCTGCGCATGCCGCTGCACCCCGTCGCGATCGAGCTGCTGCGCGAGGTCGGGCCGATGGCGGTCTCCAGCGCCAACGTCTCGGGCCGTTCACCCGCGGTCAACGCCGACGAGGCGCGCAACCAACTCGGCGACCTCGTCGACGTCTATCTCGACGCCGGCCCGTCGGAGCAGCAGGCCGCGTCCACGATCGTCGACCTGACCGGGGCGGCCCCGCGCATCCTGCGGGCGGGACCGGTGAGCGCCGAGCGAATCGCGGAAGTGCTCGGGACGGACCCGGAAAGTTTGATCGCGTAGTAAGCGGTACGGTCTCGTGGTGTCCAGCGGCCCAGCCAGCGATCTAGCCAGTCTTGCCGGTGGTTTGCTCGCTCTGTCCGACCGCGGCACCGGTGTCCCGCTGCGGGAGCTTGCGCTCGTCGGGCTGACCGCGGCGATCGTCACCTACTTCGCCACCGGGCCGGTGCGGGTGCTGGCGACCCGATTGGGAGCGGTCGCCTATCCGCGCGAACGCGACGTGCACGTGACCCCGACGCCGCGCATGGGCGGACTGGCGATGTTTCTGGGCGTGGTGTCCGCCGTCTTTCTGGCGTCGCAGCTGCCGGCGCTCACCCGCGGGTTCGTGTACTCCACGGGAATGCCCGCGGTGCTGGTGGCCGGCGCGGTGATCATGGGCATCGGGCTGATCGACGACCGCTGGGGGCTGGACGCGCTGACCAAGTTCGCCGGTCAGATCACCGCGGCCAGCGTGCTGGTCACGATGGGTGTGGCGTGGAGCGTCATCTACATCCCGCTGGGCGGCGTCGGCACCATCGTGCTGGACCAAGCCTCGTCGATCCTGCTCACCCTGGCGCTGACGGTGTCGATCGTCAACGCAATGAACTTCGTCGACGGGCTCGACGGGCTGGCCGCCGGGCTGGGACTCATCACGGCGATGGCGATCTGCATGTTCTCGGTCGGCCTGCTTCGCGACCACGGCGGCGACGTGCTGTTCTATCCGCCCGCGGTGATCTCGGTGGTGCTCGCCGGGGCCTGTCTGGGTTTTCTGCCGCACAATTTCCACCGCGCCAAGATCTTCATGGGCGACTCCGGCTCGATGCTGATCGGGTTGATGCTGGCCGCCGCGTCCACGACCGCCGCCGGCCCCGTCTCGCAGAACGCCTACGGCGCTCGCGACGTCTTTGCTCTGCTGTCGCCGTTCTTGCTGGTGGTGGCGGTCATGTTCGTGCCGATGCTCGACCTGCTGCTGGCGATCGTGCGTCGCACCCGCGCCGGCCGCAGCGCGTTCAGCCCCGACAAGATGCACCTGCATCATCGGTTGCTGCAGATCGGCCATTCGCACCGTCGGGTAGTGCTGCTCATCTATCTATGGGTGGGGATCGTCGCCTTCGGGGCGGCGAGCACGATCTTTTTCAACCCCCGGGTCACCGCCGAGGTGATGCTGGCCGCGATCGTCATCGCGGGCGTCGCGACCGCGATCCCGCTCCTGCGCCGCCGCGACGACTACGAAGACGAGAGCTACGACAGATAGTAGTAGTGACGGCCCCTTTTGTGGTACGGTGCAGCTAGAACCCCGAAAACAACCTCGCGGGTTGCCGGCCACCCGGCCCGTCGGACCCCTGTCCGATCGCGCCGATTCACGACCGACATAGGGAGCTACCCCTTGGGTGATTCCAGCGCGACGACTGCGATACGCTCGGCGGGCCACCGATCACTCGATCGGGGCGTTCCCGTTCCACCAACCCGGGATTGAGGTGCTGCAGTGACGACACCAGCGCAGGACGCGCCGTTGGTGTTTCCCTCTGTTGCTTTCCGTCCGGTTCGGCTGTTCGTGATCAGCGTCGGCATCACCGCGCTGGCGTTGCTCGGCGCCGGATTGGCCGGTCACCTCATGGTCGGTGCATTCTTTGGCGTTGGGCTGCTGTTGGGTTTGCTCAACGCCCTCTTGGTCCGTCGTTCGGTTGCCTCGATCACCGCCAAAGATCACCCGCTGAAAAGCTCGATGGCGCTCAACTCGGCGTCGCGGCTGGCGATCATCACCGTCGTCGGGCTGATCATCGCCTACTTGTTCCGGCCCGCGGGGCTGGGCGTGGTCTTCGGCCTGGCCCTTTTCCAGGTGCTGTTGGTCGCGTCGACCGCGCTGCCGGTCTGGAAGAAGCTGCGCGCGGGCGGGGCGGGACAGGCAGTGACGGAGGAAGGGAGCACCAGCGATGACTGAGACGATCCTGGCCGGTGCCCAAATCGAGGTCGGCGAGCACACCACGGCGACGTGGCTCGGGATGACCGTCAACACCGACACCATCCTGTCGACCGCGATCGCCGCGGTGATCGTGATCGCGCTGGCCTTCTTCCTGCGCGCCAAGATCACCTCGAGCGGTGTTCCCAGCGGGGTTCAGTTGTTCTGGGAGGCGCTCACCATACAGATGCGCAACCAGATCGAGAGCGCCATCGGGATGCGCATCGCGCCGTTCGTGCTGCCGCTGGCGGTCACCATCTTCGTGTTCATCCTGATCTCCAACTGGCTCTCGGTGCTGCCGCTGCAGTACACCGACAAGTCCGGGCACACCACCGAGTTGCTCAAGTCGGCGGCGGCCGACATCAATTACGTGCTGGCGCTGGCGCTTTTCGTGTTCGTCTGCTACCACGTGGCCGGGATCTGGCGCCGCGGCATCGTCGGGCACCCGATCAAGGTGCTCAAGGGGCACGTGGCGTTCCTGGCGCCGATCAACGTGGTCGAAGAGTTGGCGAAGCCGATCTCGTTGTCGCTGCGACTCTTTGGCAACATCTTCGCCGGCGGCATCCTGGTCGCGCTGATCGCGCTGTTCCCGCCGTACATCATGTGGGCGCCCAACGCGATCTGGAAATCGTTCGACCTGTTCGTCGGGGCGATCCAGGCCTTCATCTTCTCGATCCTGACGATCCTGTACTTCAGCCAGGCCATGGAACTCGAGGAACACCACGACTGACCGCTACCAGACAAGCCACAGATAACGCGAGATAAAGGAGAAGAGAATGGACCCCACTATCGCTGCCGGTGCACTCATCGGCGGTGGAATCATCATGGGTGGCGGCGCGATCGGAGCCGGTATCGGTGACGGTATTGCCGGTAACGCGCTGGTTTCGGGTATCGCCCGGCAACCCGAGGCGCAGGGCCGCCTGTTCACGCCGTTCTTCATCACCGTCGGTCTGGTCGAGGCGGCCTACTTCATCAACCTGGCGTTCATGGCGTTGTTCGTCTTCGCCACCCCCGTCACGTAGTTCGGTTGTGACGGGTTGCAATGGGTGACGTGAACCCTATGGTTTTGGCGGCCGGCCAGGTGATGGCAGAGGGCAAGGGGGGCAGCAACTTCCTTGTCCCCAACGGCACTTTCTTCTTCGTGCTGGCCATCTTCCTGATCGTGCTCGCCGTCATCGGCACCTTCGTGGTGCCGCCGATCCTGAAGGTGCTGCGCGAACGCGACGCCATGGTCGCCAAGACCGCCGCCGACAACAAGAAGTCGGCCGAGCAGTTCGAAGCCGCCCAGGCCGATTACGAAGCGGCCATGAAGGAAGCGCGCGTGCAGGCGTCGTCGTTTCGCGACAACGCCCGGGCCGAGGGCCGTAAGGTCGTCGAGGACGCGCGCGCCCGTGCCGAGCAAGAGGTGATGTCGACGTTGCAGGTGGCCTCCGAGCAACTGAAGCGGGAGAGGGACGCCGTGGAACTGGATCTGCGCGCCAACGTCGCAACGATGTCGGCGACGCTGGCCAGCCGAATCCTCGGCGTCGACGTGACCACCTCCGCCGCGACAAGGTAAGCGCCAATGTCGACCTTCATCGGACAGTTAATCGGGTTCGCGGTCATCGTGTTCCTGGTGGTGCGGTATGTCGTGCCGCCGGTGCGCAACTTGATGACCGCCCGGCAGGAGCTGGTGCGCCAGCAGTTGGCCGATGCCGCCGCGGCCGCCGACCGGCTGACCGAGTCGACCACGGCGCACAGCAAGGCGGTAGAGAACGCCAAGTCGGAGGCGAAGCAGGTCGTCGAAGAGGCCCAGACGGACGCGGCACGCATCACCGAGCAACTGCAGGCCCAGGCCGGCGTCGAGGCGGAACGCATAAAGGAACAGGGTGCCCGCCAGGTCGAGCTGCTGCGCACCCAGCTGACCCGCCAGCTTCGCCTGGAGCTGGGTCACGAATCCGTACGCCAGGCGGGCGAATTGGTGCGCAACCACGTCGCCGACCCGACGCAGCAGTCGGCCACCGTCGACCGGTTCCTGGACGAACTGGAGGCCATGGCGCCGGCCCCCGCCGAGGTCGAGTATCCGCTGCTGACGAAGATGCGCTCGGCGAGCAGGCGGGCCGTGGTCGATCTTTCGGATCGGTTCGGCACCGTCGCCAAAAGCCTTGACAACAAGGCGCTTTCCACCCTCTCCAGCGAGCTGGTCTCGGTGGCGAAGATGCTGGATCGCGAAATCGTGGTCACCCGGTATCTCACCGTGCCCGCCGAAGACGCGGGCCCCCGGGTCCGGCTGATCGAACGGCTGGTGTCCGGCAAGGTCGGCGACGCCACCCTCGAGGTGCTGCGGCTGGCCGTTTCCGAGCGCTGGTCGGCCAACTCCGACCTGGTCGATGCCATCGAGCACGTGTCGCGGCAGGCACTGCTGGAGGTCGCCGAGCGCGAGGACCAGGTCGACGAGGTCGAGGACCAACTGTTCCGGTTCTCCCGCGTTCTCGACGCACAGCCGCGGCTCGCGATCCTGTTGGGCGACTACGCCGTTCCCGCCGAGGGGCGGGTCGGGTTGCTGCGCAAGGTGCTCGAGGGCGCAAGCGGCCGGGTCAACCCGATCGCGGCCGCACTGCTGGCCCAGACCGTCGAGCTGCTGCGGGGCGAGCCGGCCGAAGAGGCGATGAAGTTCCTGGCGGAGGTCGCGGTGGCGCGCAGGGGCGAGGTCGTCGCACAGGTCGGTGCCGCAGCCGAACTCACCGACACCCAGCGCACCCGCCTCACCGAAGTGCTCCGCCGCATCTACGGGCATCCGGTCTCGGTGCACCTGCAGATCGACCCGGAATTGTTGGGCGGGTTGCTGATCGCGGTGGCCGACGAGGTGATCGACGGCACGCTGGCGTCCCGGCTGGCCGCCGCCCGAGCCCAGTTGCCCGACTGACGACCTAGCCATCACAACCCAGACCCACGCGAACGAAGATCAAGTAGGAAGACGAAAAGCCATGGCCGAGTTGACAATCTCCGCTGATGACATCCAGAGCGCGATCGAGGAGTACGTAGGCTCCTTCACCGCCGACACCGCCCGCGAGGAAGTCGGAACCGTCGTGGACGCCGGGGACGGCATCGCGCACGTCGAGGGCTTGCCGTCGGTCATGACCCAGGAGCTGCTCGAGTTCCCGGGCGGGGTCCTCGGCGTCGCCCTCAACCTCGACGAGCACAGCGTCGGCGCGGTGATCCTGGGTGACTTCGAGACCATCGAAGAGGGCCAGCAGGTCAAGCGCACCGGCGACGTCCTGTCGGTGCCCGTCGGCGACGCATTCTTGGGGCGGGTGGTCAACCCGCTCGGCCAGCCGATCGACGGCCGCGGGGACATCGAGACCGACGAGCGGCGCGTGCTCGAGCTGCAGGCGCCCTCGGTGGTGCAGCGGCAGGGTGTCAAGGAGCCGCTGCAGACCGGGATCAAGGCCATCGACGCGATGACCCCGATCGGCCGCGGCCAGCGCCAGCTGATCATCGGCGACCGCAAGACCGGCAAGACGGCGGTGTGCGTCGACACCATCCTCAACCAGCGGCAGAACTGGGAGAGCGGCGACGAGCAGAAGCAGGTTCGCTGCGTCTACGTGGCCATCGGGCAGAAGGGCACCACCATCGCCTCCGTCCGGCGCGCGCTGGAAGAGGGCGGCGCCATGGACTACACCACCATCGTCGCGGCGCCCGCGTCGGACTCGGCCGGCTTCAAATGGCTTGCGCCGTATACCGGTTCGGCGATCGCCCAGCACTGGATGTACGACGGCAAGCATGTGCTGATCGTCTTCGACGACCTGAGCAAGCAGGCCGAGGCCTACCGCGCGATCTCGTTGCTGCTGCGCCGCCCGCCGGGCCGCGAGGCCTACCCGGGCGACGTGTTCTACCTGCACTCGCGCTTGCTGGAGCGCTGCGCGAAGCTCTCCGACGATCTCGGCGGCGGCTCGCTGACGGGTCTGCCGATCATCGAGACCAAGGCCAACGACATCTCGGCCTACATCCCCACCAACGTCATCTCGATCACCGACGGCCAGTGCTTCCTGGAGTCCGACCTGTTCAACCAGGGCGTCCGGCCGGCCATCAACGTCGGTGTCTCGGTGTCCCGCGTGGGTGGCGCGGCACAGATCAAGGCCATGAAGGAGGTGGCCGGCTCGCTGCGTCTGGACCTGTCGCAGTACCGCGAGCTGGAGGCGTTCGCGGCCTTCGCCTCCGATCTGGACCCCACCTCCAAGGCGCAGCTGGCGCGCGGCGAGCGGCTGGTCGAGCTGCTCAAGCAGCCGCAGTACCAGCCCATGCCCGTCGAGGAGCAGGTGGTCTCGATCTTCCTGGGCACCGGCGGTCACCTGGACTCGGTTCCGGTGCAGGACGTCAAGCGGTTCGAATCCGAGCTGCTGGACCACATGCGGGCCTCGGAGGAGAAGATGCTGGCCGGGATACGGGAGAGCCAAAAGCTTTCCGAAGAGGCCGAGAATCAGCTCGTCGAGATCATCAAGCACTTCAAGAAGGGCTTCGCGGCAAGCGACGGCACGTCGGTGGTGCCCGACGAGCACGTCGAGCCCATGGAGGAGGAGGAGCTGGAAAAGGAGTCGGTGAAGGTCAAGAAGCCGGCGCCGGAGAAGAAAGAAAAGAAAGAGAAGAAGTAGCAACCCATGGCTGCCACACTTCGCGAACTACGCGGGCGAATCCGCTCGGCCGGGTCGATCAAGAAGATCACCAAGGCCCAGGAGTTGATCGCGACGTCACGCATCGGCAGGGCGCAGGCTCGGCTCGAGTCCGCCAGGCCGTACGCCTTCGAGATCACGCGGATGCTCACCACGCTGTCCGAGGAGGCCGCCCTCGATCATCCCCTGCTCGTCGAGCGCGCCGAACCGAAGCGCGCGGGAGTGCTGGTGGTGTCGTCCGACCGTGGTTTGTGCGGTGCGTACAACGCGAGCGTCTTCCGCCGCGCCGAGGAGCTGTTCTCCCTGCTCCGCGAGGAGGGCAAGACGCCGGTGCTGTACGTGGTCGGCCGTAAGGCGCTGAACTACTACACGTTTCGGAACTGGGACATCACCGAGTCCTGGACGGGTTTTTCCGAACAACCGAAATACGACAACGCCGCCGAGATCGGCTCGACACTGGTCGAGACGTTCATGCGGGGCTCCGGTGACGGTGACGAACTTCAGTCCGACACCCCCGCCGGCGTCGACGAGTTGCACATCATCTACACCGAGTTCAAGTCGATGCTGTCGCAGTCGGCGGTCGCCCACCGGATCGCCCCGATGGTGGTGGAATACGTCGAGGAAGAACCCGAAGTGCGCACCCTGTATTCGTTCGAGCCGGATGCCACAACGCTTTTCGACGCCCTGCTGCCGCGCTACCTGACCACCCGCGTGTATGCCGCGATGCTCGAATCGGCGGCATCGGAGCTGGCGTCCCGGCAACGGGCGATGAAGTCGGCCACCGACAATGCCGACGACCTCATCAAGGCCCTGACGCTGGAGGCCAACCGCGAGCGGCAGGCCCAGATCACCCAGGAAATCAGCGAAATCGTCGGTGGCGCAAACGCGCTCGCCGATGCCGCCAAGTAGCCCCACGAGGAAGCGAAGAGATATGACTGCTACCGCCGAAAAGGCCCGAAAGTCTTCGGACTCCGACACCAACGGCCGCGTGGTGCGGGTCACCGGGCCGGTCGTCGACGTCGAATTCCCGCGCGGTTCGGTGCCCGAGCTGTTCAACGCCCTGCACGCCGAGATCACCTTCGAGTCGCTGGCCAAGAAGCTCACGCTGGAGGTGGCGCAGCATCTCGGCGACAACCTGGTGCGCACGATCTCGCTGCAGCCCACCGACGGCCTGGTGCGCGGCGTCGAGGTCATCGACACTGGCGACTCGATCTCGGTGCCGGTCGGTGAGGACGTCAAGGGCCACGTGTTCAACGCCCTCGGCGACTGCCTGGACAAGCCCGGCTACGGAGCCGACTTCGACCACTGGTCGATTCACCGCAAGCCGCCGGCCTTCGAGGAGCTCGAGCCGCGCACCGAGATGCTCGAGACCGGCCTGAAGGTGGTCGACCTGCTGACCCCGTACGTGCGTGGCGGCAAGATCGCCCTGTTCGGCGGTGCCGGGGTGGGCAAGACGGTGCTGATCCAGGAGATGATCAACCGCATCGCCCGCAACTTCGGCGGAACCTCGGTGTTCGCCGGCGTCGGTGAGCGCACCCGCGAGGGCAACGACCTGTGGGTGGAGCTCCAGGAAGCCAACGTGCTCAAGGACACCGCGCTGGTGTTCGGTCAGATGGACGAGCCGCCCGGCACGCGTATGCGCGTGGCGCTGTCCGCGCTGACGATGGCGGAATGGTTCCGCGACGAGGCGGGCCAGGACGTGCTGTTGTTCATCGACAACATCTTCCGGTTCACCCAGGCCGGGTCCGAGGTGTCGACCCTGCTGGGCCGCATGCCGTCGGCGGTGGGATACCAGCCCACGCTGGCCGACGAGATGGGCGAGCTGCAGGAGCGCATCACGTCGACGCGGGGACGGTCCATCACGTCGATGCAAGCGGTCTACGTGCCCGCCGACGACTACACCGACCCGGCGCCCGCGACGACGTTCGCGCACCTGGACGCCACCACGGAGCTGTCCCGTTCGGTGTTCTCGAAGGGCATCTTCCCGGCGGTGGACCCGCTGGCGTCGAGCTCGACCATCCTGGACCCGGGTGTGGTGGGAGAGGAGCACTACCGCGTGGCGCAGGAGGTCATCCGAATCCTGCAGCGCTACAAGGATCTTCAGGACATCATCGCCATCCTCGGTATCGACGAGCTGTCCGAGGAGGACAAGCAGTTGGTGAACCGGGCGCGGCGCATCGAGCGGTTCCTGTCGCAGAACATGATGGCGGCCGAACAGTTCACCGGCCAGCCGGGTTCGACCGTTCCGGTCAAGGAGACCATCGAGGCGTTCGACCGGCTGACCAAGGGCGAGTTCGACCACGTGCCCGAGCAGGCCTTCTTCTTGATCGGCGGCCTCGACGACCTGGCGAAGAAGGCCGAGAGCCTGGGCGCCAAGCTGTAACCGCGTGGAGTCGAAAGGTGGTGTGACATGGCGGAATTGAATGTCGAGATCGTCGCGGTCGACCGCAAGATCTGGTCCGGTGCGGCGACGTTTCTGTTCACCCGCACCACCGTCGGCGAGATCGGCATACTGCCCCGCCACATCCCGTTGGTGGCCCAGTTGGTCGACGACGCCATGGTGCGCGTCGAACGCGAGGACGAAGAAGATCTGCGGATCGCGGTGGACGGTGGCTTCTTGTCGGTGACCGAGGAGAGCGTCAGCATCCTGGCCGAATCCGCGGAGTTCGCCTCGGAGATCGACGAGGCCGCCGCCAAAGAGGATTCCGAATCCGACGATCCCCGTATCGCCGCGAGGGGCCGCGCCAGACTGCGCGCCGTCGGCGCGATCGACTAACCGCCGATGAGCGCGCCCATGGTCGGCATGGTCGTGCTCGTGGTCGTGCTCGGGGCCGCGGTCCTCGCCCTGAGTTATCGGTTGTGGAAGCTGCGCCAGGGCGGAACGGCGGGGATCATGCGGGACATCCCCGCGGTCGGAGGTCATGGCTGGCGGCACGGCGTGATCCGCTACCGCGGCGGCGAGGCCGCGTTCTACCGGTTGTCCAGCCTGCGGTTGTGGCCCGATCGCCGGCTCAGCCGCCGGGGTGTGGAGATCGTGACCCGACGGGCGCCGCGCGGCGACGAGTTCGACATCATGACCGACGAGATCGTCGTCCTGGAACTGCGCGACACGACGCAGGACCGCAGGTCCGGCTACGAGCTCGCGCTGGACCAGGGCGCGCTGACCGCATTCCTGTCGTGGCTGGAGTCCCGTCCCTCACCGCGCGCACGCCGCCGCAGCGTATAGGCGTTGCGGCGCAGGCTAACTCCCGCTCGCGCCGCCGCCGGGTTTCCACAGCACATCCCCGTCGGGGTTGGCCACCCGCGACAGGATGAAAAGCAGATCCGAGAGCCGGTTGAGATACTTGGCCGGCAGCACGCTCACGCCTTCCGGATGGGAATCGACGGCCGCCCAGGCCGACCGCTCGGCCCGACGCACCACCGTGCGGGCGACGTGCAACAACGCCGACAACGGCGAACCACCCGGCAGCACAAAGGAATTCAGCGCCGGCAGCGACTCGTTGTATTTGTCGCACCACCGTTCGAGCCGGTCGACGTAGGCCTGCGGCACTCGTAGCGGAGGGTGTTCGGGGTTTTCCACCACCGGGGTGGACAGATCGGCGCCGGCGTCGAACAGGTCGTTCTGGATCTGCCGCAAGACGCCGGCGAGTTCCTCGTCCGGCTGACCCAGCGCGATGGCCACGCCGATCGCGGAATTGGCCTCGTCGCAGTCCGCGTACGCCACCAGCCGCGGATCATTTTTCGAGACCCGCGAGAAGTCGCTCAACCCCGTGGTGCCGTCGTCGCCGGTTCGGGTATAGATGCGGGTCAGGTGTATCGCCATGAGCCAAACCGTACTCGTCTGACCTCCTCGGCTGACTGACAAGCCGCCACCCGCTTCACTACACTGACGCGGGTGTCCGAGCGATTCGTGGTGACCGGCGGCAACCGGTTGTCAGGCGAAGTCGCTGTTACCGGCGCCAAGAACAGCGTGCTGAAACTGATGGCAGCGACGCTGCTGGCCGAAGGCACCAGCACCATCACCAATTGCCCCGACATCCTCGACGTGCCGCTGATGGCGGAGGTGTTGCGCGGCTTGGGCGCCACCGTCGAACTCGACGGCGACGTCGCGCGAATCACCTCACCGGACGAGCCCAAGTACGACGCCGACTTCGCGGCGGTGCGCCAGTTCCGGGCCTCGGTCTGCGTGCTCGGGCCGCTGGTCGGGCGCTGCAAGCGGGCCAGGGTGGCGCTGCCCGGCGGTGACGCGATCGGGTCGCGCCCGCTGGACATGCATCAGGCGGGCCTGCGGCAGCTGGGCGCGGACTGCAACATCGAGCACGGCTGCGTGGTCGCCCAGGCGGACAGGCTGCGCGGCGCGGAGATCCAGCTGGAGTTTCCCTCCGTGGGTGCCACCGAGAACATCCTGATGGCCGCGGTCGTGGCCGAGGGCGTCACCACCATTCACAACGCGGCGCGCGAACCCGACGTGGTCGATCTGTGCACGATGCTCAACCAGATGGGCGCGCAGGTCGAAGGCGCGGGTTCGCCGACGATGACCATCACCGGCGTGCCCCGGCTGCACCCCACCGAGCACCGCGTGATCGGGGATCGCATCGTCGCCGCGACGTGGGGCATCGCCGCCGCCATGACCCGGGGCGACATCTCGGTGACGGGTGTCGACCCCGCGCATCTTCAGGTTGTGCTGCACAAGCTGCACGACGCGGGCGCGACGGTCACCCAGACGGACACCAGCTTCCGTGTGACCCAGTACGAGCGGCCCAAGGCGGTCAACGTCGCGACGTTGCCGTTCCCCGGCTTCCCGACCGACCTGCAGCCGATGGCGATCGCCCTGGCATCGATCGCCGACGGCACGTCGATGATCACGGAAAACGTGTTCGAGGCCCGCTTCCGGTTCGTCGAGGAGATGATCCGGCTCGGCGCCGACGCCCGCACCGACGGCCACCACGCCGTGGTGCGCGGCCTGCCACAACTTTCCAGCGCGCCGGTGTGGTGCTCGGACATCCGCGCCGGCGCCGGCCTGGTGCTCGCGGGGCTGGTCGCCGACGGCGACACCGAGGTCCACGACGTCTTCCACATCGACCGTGGCTACCCGCTGTTCGTGGAGAACCTGGCCATTTTGGGAGCCGAGATCGAGCGGGTAGAGTAGCGCGAGGTAATGCCCGACGGGCCCGGTCGCACCTCAAGCTGACCGAAACCGGGGCTTGACCGCCTGCCGGACTTATATTAAGCTGGCAGGGTTGCCCCGAAGCGGGCGAAAACAAGCGTGAGTGTTGTTTGAGAACTCAATAGTGTGTTTGGTGGTTTTCAAATTTGTTGTTGTTTTTTTGACCATACTTTGCACCCCCCGTGTGTGGGTATGGTCGTTTTTTGACGCCAGATATTGGTGTCTTGTCAGGTATCTCTGATTGTAAATTCACCTCGTTTAGTCGAGGGGTTTTTGTTTGGAGAGTTTGATCCTGGCTCAGGACGAACGCTGGCGGCGTGCTTAACACATGCAAGTCGAACGGAAAGGCCCCTTCGGGGGTACTCGAGTGGCGAACGGGTGAGTAACACGTGGGTAATCTGCCCTGCACTTCGGGATAAGCCTGGGAAACTGGGTCTAATACCGGATATGACCACGAGGCGCATGCCTTGTGGTGGAAAGCTTTTGCGGTGTGGGATGGGCCCGCGGCCTATCAGCTTGTTGGTGGGGTGACGGCCTACCAAGGCGACGACGGGTAGCCGGCCTGAGAGGGTGTCCGGCCACACTGGGACTGAGATACGGCCCAGACTCCTACGGGAGGCAGCAGTGGGGAATATTGCACAATGGGCGCAAGCCTGATGCAGCGACGCCGCGTGGGGGATGACGGCCTTCGGGTTGTAAACCTCTTTCACCATCGACGAAGGTCCGGGTTTTCTCGGATTGACGGTAGGTGGAGAAGAAGCACCGGCCAACTACGTGCCAGCAGCCGCGGTAATACGTAGGGTGCGAGCGTTGTCCGGAATTACTGGGCGTAAAGAGCTCGTAGGTGGTTTGTCGCGTTGTTCGTGAAATCTCACGGCTTAACTGTGAGCGTGCGGGCGATACGGGCAGACTGGAGTACTGCAGGGGAGACTGGAATTCCTGGTGTAGCGGTGGAATGCGCAGATATCAGGAGGAACACCGGTGGCGAAGGCGGGTCTCTGGGCAGTAACTGACGCTGAGGAGCGAAAGCGTGGGGAGCGAACAGGATTAGATACCCTGGTAGTCCACGCCGTAAACGGTGGGTACTAGGTGTGGGTTTCCTTCCTTGGGATCCGTGCCGTAGCTAACGCATTAAGTACCCCGCCTGGGGAGTACGGCCGCAAGGCTAAAACTCAAAGGAATTGACGGGGGCCCGCACAAGCGGCGGAGCATGTGGATTAATTCGATGCAACGCGAAGAACCTTACCTGGGTTTGACATGCACAGGACGCGTCTAGAGATAGGCGTTCCCTTGTGGCCTGTGTGCAGGTGGTGCATGGCTGTCGTCAGCTCGTGTCGTGAGATGTTGGGTTAAGTCCCGCAACGAGCGCAACCCTTGTCTCATGTTGCCAGCGGGTAATGCCGGGGACTCGTGAGAGACTGCCGGGGTCAACTCGGAGGAAGGTGGGGATGACGTCAAGTCATCATGCCCCTTATGTCCAGGGCTTCACACATGCTACAATGGCCGGTACAAAGGGCTGCGATGCCGTAAGGTTAAGCGAATCCTTTTAAAGCCGGTCTCAGTTCGGATTGGGGTCTGCAACTCGACCCCATGAAGTCGGAGTCGCTAGTAATCGCAGATCAGCAACGCTGCGGTGAATACGTTCCCGGGCCTTGTACACACCGCCCGTCACGTCATGAAAGTCGGTAACACCCGAAGCCAGTGGCCTAACCCTCGGGAGGGAGCTGTCGAAGGTGGGATCGGCGATTGGGACGAAGTCGTAACAAGGTAGCCGTACCGGAAGGTGCGGCTGGATCACCTCCTTTCTAAGGAGCACCACGAAAAACACCCCAATTGGTGGGGTGTGAGCCGTGAGGGGTTCTCGCCTGTAGTGGGCGAGGGCCGGGTGCGCAACAGCAAACGACCGCCAGACACACTATTGGGCCCTGAGACAACACTCGGCCAGACCGTGTGGAGTCTCCCCATCTTGGTGGTGGGGTGTGGTGTTTGAGTATTGGATAGTGGTTGCGAGCATCTAAATGGATGCGCTGCTCTTCGAAAGTCGGGCGGCGGATCCATTAAATGTGTAATTTTTATCTTTGGTTTTTGTGTTAGTAAGTGTCTAAGGGCGCATGGTGAATGCCTTGGCATCGAGAGCCGATGAAGGACGTGGGAGGCTGCGATATGCCTCGGGGAGCTGTCAACCGAGCGTTGATCCGAGGATTTCCGAATGGGGAAACCCAGCACGAGTTATGTCGTGTTACCCGCATCTGAATATATAGGGTGCGGGAGGGAACGCGGGGAAGTGAAACATCTCAGTACCCGTAGGAGAAGAAAACAATTGTGATTCCGCTAGTAGTGGCGAGCGAACGCGGAACATGGCTAAACCGCACGCATGGGTAACCGGGTAGGGGTTGTGTGTGCGGGGTTGTGGGATCGATACGTCTCAGCTCTACCCGGCTGAGGGGCAGTCAGAAAGTGTCGTGGTTAGCGGAAGTGGCCTGGGATGGTCCGCCGTAGACGGTGAGAGCCCGGTACGCGAAAACCCGGCGCCTGCCTTGTATCGACTCCCGAGTAGCAGCGGGCCCGTGGAATCTGCTGTGAATCTGCCGGGACCACCCGGTAAGCCTAAATACTTCTCGATGACCGATAGCGGATTAGTACCGTGAGGGAATGGTGAAAAGTACCCCGGGAGGGGAGTGAAAGAGTACCTGAAACCGTGTGCCTACAATCCGTCAGAGCCTCCTTGTGGGGTGATGGCGTGCCTTTTGAAGAATGAGCCTGCGAGTCAGGGACATGTCGCGAGGTTAACCCGTGTGGGGTAGCCGCAGCGAAAGCGAGTCTGAATAGGGCGTATCCCCGTAAGGGGTGTAGTGGCGTGTTCTGGACCCGAAGCGGAGTGATCTACCCATGGCCAGGGTGAAGCGCGGGTAAGACCGCGTGGAGGCCCGAACCCACTTAGGTTGAAGACTGAGGGGATGAGTTGTGGGTAGGGGTGAAAGGCCAATCAAACTCCGTGATAGCTGGTTCTCCCCGAAATGCATTTAGGTGCAGCGTTACGTGTTTCACCACGGAGGTAGAGCTACTGGATGGCCGATGGGCCCTACTAGGTTACTGACGTCAGCCAAACTCCGAATGCCGTGGTGTATAGCGTGGCAGTGAGACGGCGGGGGATAAGCTCCGTACGTCGAAAGGGAAACAGCCCAGATCGCCGGCTAAGGCCCCTAAGCGTGTGCTAAGTGGAAAAGGATGTGCAGTCGCAGAGACAACCAGGAGGTTGGCTTAGAAGCAGCCACCCTTGAAAGAGTGCGTAATAGCTCACTGGTCAAGTGATTGTGCGCCGATAATGTAGCGGGGCTCAAGCACACCGCCGAAGCCGCGACAACCGCAAGGTTGGGTAGGGGAGCGTCCCCCATTCCGCGAAGCCGCCGGGTGACCGGTGGTGGAGGGTGGGGGAGTGAGAATGCAGGCATGAGTAGCGATAAGGCAAGTGAGAACCTTGCCCGCCGTAAGACCAAGGGTTCCTGGGCCAGGCCAGTCCGCCCAGGGTGAGTCGGGACCTAAGGCGAGGCCGACAGGCGTAGTCGATGGACAACGGGTTGATATTCCCGTACCCGTGTGTGAGCGTCCCTGACGAATCAGCGGTACTAACCACCCAAAACCGGATCGACCATTCCCCTTCGGGGGCGTGGAGGTTCGGGGCTGCGTGGGACCTTCGCTGGTAGTAGTCAAGCAATGGGGTGACGCAGGAAGGTAGCCGTACCAGTCAGTGGTAACACTGGGGCAAGCCCGTAGGGAGAGCGATAGGCAAATCCGTCGCTCACTAATCCTGAGAGGTGATGCATAGCCGGTTGAGGTGAATTCGGTGATCCTCTGCTGCCAAGAAAAGCCTCTAGCGAGCGCACACACGGCCCGTACCCCAAACCAACACAGGTGGTCAGGTAGAGCATACCGAGGCGTACGAGATAACTATGGTTAAGGAACTCGGCAAAATGCCCCCGTAACTTCGGGAGAAGGGGGACCGGCATACCGTGAACAGCCTTGCGCTGGGAGCGGGAACCGGTCGCAGAAACCAGCGAGAAGCGACTGTTTACTAAAAACACAGGTCCGTGCGAAGTCGCAAGACGATGTATACGGACTGACGCCTGCCCGGTGCTGGAAGGTTAAGAGGACCCGTTAACCCGCAAGGGTGAAGCGGAGAATTTAAGCCCCAGTAAACGGCGGTGGTAACTATAACCATCCTAAGGTAGCGAAATTCCTTGTCGGGTAAGTTCCGACCTGCACGAATGGCGTAACGACTTCTCGACTGTCTCAACCATAGACTCGGCGAAATTGCACTACGAGTAAAGATGCTCGTTACGCGCGGCAGGACGAAAAGACCCCGGGACCTTCACTACAACTTGGTATTGGTGTTCGGTACGGTTTGTGTAGGATAGGTGGGAGACTGTGAAACCTCAACGCCAGTTGGGGCGGAGTCGTTGTTGAAATACCACTCTGATCGTATTGGACACCTAACGTCGAACCGTATATCCGGTTCACGGACAGTGCCTGGCGGGTAGTTTAACTGGGGCGGTTGCCTCCTAAAATGTAACGGAGGCGCCCAAAGGTTCCCTCAACCTGGACGGCAATCAGGTGTTGAGTGTAAATGCACAAGGGAGCTTGACTGCGAGACTGACACGTCAAGCAGGGACGAAAGTCGGGATTAGTGATCCGGCACCCCCGAGTGGAAGGGGTGTCGCTCAACGGATAAAAGGTACCCCGGGGATAACAGGCTGATCTTCCCCAAGAGTCCATATCGACGGGATGGTTTGGCACCTCGATGTCGGCTCGTCGCATCCTGGGGCTGGAGCAGGTCCCAAGGGTTGGGCTGTTCGCCCATTAAAGCGGCACGCGAGCTGGGTTTAGAACGTCGTGAGACAGTTCGGTCTCTATCCGCCGCGCGCGTCAGAAACTTGAGGAAACCTGTCCCTAGTACGAGAGGACCGGGACGGACGAACCTCTGGTACACCAGTTGTCCCACCAGGGGCACCGCTGGATAGCCACGTTCGGACAGGATAACCGCTGAAAGCATCTAAGCGGGAAACCTTCTCCAAGATCAGGTTTCTCACCCTTTTAGAGGGATAAGGCCCCCCGCAGAACACGGGATCGATAGGCCAGACCTGGAAGCCCAGCAATGGGTGCAGGGAACTGGCACTAACCGGCCGAAAACTTACCAACACAAATCGCAACCACAATCCATGCCCACGGCAATTGTCGTGGCACCACACCCCCCACCAGAACAAATTACATAGAGTTACGGCGGCCACAGCGACAGGGAAACGCCCGGTCCCATCCCGAACCCGGAAGCTAAGCCTGTCAGCGCCGATGATACTGCCCCGTTAGGGTGGAAAAGTAGGACACCGCCGAACATACAAAAACGCCCCCGGGAAACCGGGGGCGTTTTTACATTCTAATTGCCCGCGAGGGTGCGCGTTTGTACGGTGACTCGCCGATACGAGCGTACAACTGCGCACGCTCGAACAGGGACCTCAGTCGAATAGCGTCGGATGCGCGGGCGAGTAGGTTTTTTCCAAGGCCAGCAGGGCTCGCTTCCGGTCCAGCCCGCCGCCGTATCCGGTCAGGCTGCCGCCGGCGCCGATGACGCGATGGCAGGGAACGACGATCGCGATCGGATTATGGCCGTTGGCCAGCCCGACGGCGCGCGCGGCGCCGGGGGCGCCGATCTGTTCGGCGATTTCGCCGTACGACCTGGTTTCCCCGTAGGGGATCGTCAGCAGGGCCTTCCAGACCCGCCGCTGGAATTCGGTGCCGCGCAGGTCGAGCTCGATGTCGAAGTCGGTGAGGTCGCCGGCGAAATAGGCGCCCAGTTGGTCGACGGCGTCCCCGAATGCCCCGGGATCGGCCGACCAGCCGGCGCGGCTGGGCTCGTAGGTCTGGTCGACCATCCGCAGGTTTGTCAGCGCCGGGCCGTGCCCGGCCAGGGTCAACGGGCCGATCGGGCTGTCGATGGTGCGGTAGTGGATCATGCTGTCTCCTTTGCCGGCTCCCGAGGTGGCCAGTGGTTCACCGGATGCTCGAGGGTCGTCCACAGATGCTGGACGGCGTAGGAGCGCCAGGGACGCCAGCGCGCGCCGTGATCCAGCAGGTTCCGTCCGTCCGCGGGTAGGCCCAGCCGCTCGGCGGCCAGCCGAAGGCCGAGGTCGCCGACCGGAAACGCGTCGGGGTCGCCGAGGCCGCGCATCGCGATCACCTCGGCGGTCCAGGGACCGACGCCCGGCAGGGCGAGCAATTGCCTTCGCGCGCCTTCCCAGTCACTTCCGCTGTCCAGGACCACGGTTCCGTCGGCCAGGCCCGCTATCAGGGCGCTCAGCGTCCGCCGCCGCGCCTCGGGCACGGCCAGATGGGCGGGATCGATCTCGGCGAGCTCTTCGACGGACGGGAAGGTGTGGGTCAGCGCGCCCGCGGGATCGTCGACGGGCCGGCCGTACGCGGCGACCAGCCGAGCGGCGTGGGTGCGGGCGGCCTTGGTCGATACCTGTTGGCCCAGCACGGCGCGCACGGCGAGTTCGGCCTCGTCGACGGTGCGCGGAATGCGTTGTCCCGGAGCCGTTTCCACCACCGGGCGCAGGTCCGGGTCGCGGCCGAGCGCCTCGACGATCGCTTCGGGATCGGCGTCGAGGTCCAGCAGCCGGCGGCAGCGGGCGATCGCGGTCGTGAGGTCGCGGAAGTCGTCGAGCGTGAGCAGGCAGCGGACGTGATCGGCGGCCGGTGTCAGGCTGACCACCGCGTTCCCGGCGGACAGCCGCAGGCTGCGCCGGTACGCTCCGTCGCGCACCTCCTCGCAGCCCGGCACGGCGCCGGCCGCGAGGTGACCGAAGGCGCCGTCGTACGCGAACGGCGTGCGGACCGGGAGGCGAAGGCTGAGCGTCCCCGCCGACGCGGCGCCGGAGTTCGGCGATCCGGGCCGCGTCGCCGCGTGCTTGCGCAGCGCCGTCGGGGTGCCGTCGAACACCAGCCGGACGGTGTCGTTGAACTGGCGGATGCTGGAGAACCCGGCGGCGAAGGCGACGTCGCCGAACGGCAGTCGGGTGGTCTCGATCAGCAGCCGGGCCGTCTGCGCCCGCTGCGCGCGGGCCAGCGCGAGCGGACCCGCGCCGACCTCGGCCTGCAGCAGCCGCTCCAGCTGGCGGGTGGTGTAGCCGAGGTGGGCGGCCAGGCCGGCGACGCCCTCGCGGTCCACGGTGCCGTCGGCGATCAGCCGCATCGTCCGCGCGACGACGTCGCCGCGCACGTTCCACTCGGGCGAGCCCGGGGAGGCGTCGGGGCGGCACCGCTTGCAGGCCCGGAACCCCGCGCGTTGTGCGGCCGCCGCGGTCGGGTAGAACCTGACGTTACGAGCGAAGGGAGGCCGCACCGGGCAGCTGGGCCGGCAATAGATCCGCGTCGTCAGCACCGCGGTGACGAACCAGCCGTCGAACCGGGCGTCCTTGGACTGGACCGCCCGGTAGCAGCGCTCGAAGTCTTCGTGCACGCTTCAACAGTTACACCAGCCCGCCGACAACACTGGCGGAAAACCGACATCGTCGTAAACCCAACGCGAGGAGCCTCATGACCCAGCCGCAGCCCGTCGCCGTGGAGAACTTCTCCCACGTCTGCATCGGCGTCTCCGACATGGACAGGTCGCTGGCGTTCTACACCGCGGTGCTGGGCATGGACGTCGTTTTCGACGTCGAACTGGAGGGCGCCGGGCTCGATGCCGTGACGGGCGGCGCCGCGCAAAACGGCCGCATGGTCGGCGGGTTGATCGGCGGCGCGATGGTCGAGCTGCTCTTCCTGGGCGACCTGCCCGCGGGCCCGCGCGGGCCGCACCTCGGCTATACCAATGTGTCGTTTCGCGTCGCCGACCTGGACGACGCCTACGAAGCCCTCCGGCGTGACCATCCCGGGGTGCGTGCCGACGCGGCGGTCGACATCGGGGGTGTGCGGATGTTCTTCGTCTACGACCCCGACGACACGCCCATCGAGATGCTCGAGCTGCCCGCGGGCGCGCGCACCACCCAGGAGCTTTGGCGGCCCTAGGCGCCGACGGGAACGGCCAGCCGGATCGGGCTGTCGTGCCCGCGCAGTGTCACGGTGTCACCCAAAGACCAACGGGCGCTTTCCGTTTCGCTCGCGCCCCGCACGGCATCGGCGGTCGCCAGCAACCGGCCCGGATGCGACTTGGCAAGTTCGCACAGCCGCGCGGCCTCGTTGACGGGCTCGCCGATCACGGTGTATTCGAACCGCTCCTGGGTGCCGACGTTGCCCGCGACGACCTGGCCCGCCGCCACGCCGATGCCGGCATCGAGCTCGCACATCTCGCTGGCAAGGCGCTCGCAGATGGCCCGCCCGGTGGCCAGCGCCTCGTCCTCGGGGCAGTCGAGGTGATTCGGCGCGCCGAAGATGGCCAGCGACGCGTCGCCTTCGAACTTGTTGACGAGTCCGTGGTGTCGGTCCACCTCCTCGACGACGATCGCGAAGAACCGGTTGAGCACCGCAACGACCTCGGTGGGGGGTTGACTGGTCACCAATTGCGTGGAGCCGACGATGTCGATGAAAACGACTGCGACATGGCGTTCTTCGCCGCCGAGCTTCGGTCGGTCGCGTTCCGCGGCCAGGGCGACCTCGCGCCCGACATGCCGCCCGAAGAGGTCGCGGACGCGTTCGCGCTCACGCAGACCGTCGACCATCGCGTTGAAACCGCGCTGCAGCTCACCGAGTTCGGTGCCGTCGAAGACCACCAGGTTGCCCCGAAGGTTGCCCTCCTCGACGCGCCGGAGCGCCGCGCGCACCACGCGGACCGGTGTCGCCGTCAGCCAGGCCAGGATCCACATCAGCAGGCACCCGAACACCAGCGTGGCGAACGACACGATCAGCACGCCGACCGCGAACTGGGTCTCGGTCAGGTTGCGCATCAAGATCTGGAACATCGCCAGCAGGCCGATGCCGATGACCGGCACGCCCGAGCCCAGGAACCAGACCATCATGGTCCGGCCCATGATCCCCGACGTCAGCCGCCGTGGCGGCGGTCCGGCCTCGAGGGCCTGGGCGGCCACCGGGCGCAGCGCGAACTCGGCGAGAAGATAGCTGCCGGTCGCCACCAGCACCCCGCAAAAGGTCACACAGACCAGGAACCGCGGGATGAACACCGTGTTGACGAGGCCGTAGAGGATCGTCGACACAACCGCCCCGATGCCCCACAGGATGAGGTCGAAGGCGGCGATGCGCCACGGCACCAGGAAGGTGTTGCGCTCGTCGACACGGCCGGGTTTGCGCTCCTCGATCGCCCAGCGCAGCGCGAGCACCGTCCGCCGGGTGATCCAGTACGCGCCCACCGCCAAAGCGCTTGCGACATAGGCCGGCACGACCCCGAACGTGAGCCACGCGGGTGCGTCGTCGAACACGCTCGGCTCGGGAATCGCGACCGTCACCAACAGCAGCACGACGCCGATGCCAAGGAGGTTCGCCCCCAGCACCAGCACGGTCATGATGACCTGGATGCGGACTCGCCGGCGGCTCTGGGTCTCCGACACCCGCCCCAACAGCAAGGAGCCGTACGCCGGGGTCTCCGGCAGCCGGCCGCTCTGACGGGTCACCGCCTCGAGCACCCGGCCGATCCGTTTTGCCAGGGTCATGTTGGCCGACATGGTGGCGCCAGCCTATTTGTCGGTCACGCTCTAAGGTGAATCGGGTGCGTCTAGTGATCGCCCAGTGCACCGTCGACTACCTCGGCCGACTCACCGCGCATCTGCCGTCCGCGCGCCGATTGCTGCTGTTCAAGGCCGACGGGTCGGTCAGCGTCCATGCCGACGACCGCGCCTACAAGCCGCTGAACTGGATGAGTCCGCCGTGCTGGCTGAGCGAGGAGCAGGGCGGCTCCGGCGACCAGGTGCCGGTGTGGGTGGTGGAGAACAAGGCGGGCGAACAGCTGCGCATCACCGTCGAGCACATCGAGCACGATTCCACCCACGACCTGGGTGTGGACCCCGGCCTGGTCAAGGACGGCGTCGAGGCTCACCTGCAGGCGTTGCTCGCCGAGCACGTTCAGCTGCTGGGCGAGGGGTACACGTTGGTCCGCCGCGAGTACATGACCGCGATCGGGCCCGTCGACCTGCTGTGCCGCGACGAACTCGGCGGCTCGGTCGCGGTGGAGATCAAGCGGCGCGGCGAGATCGACGGCGTGGAGCAGCTCACCCGCTATCTCGAGTTGCTCAACCGGGACAGCCTGCTGGCGCCGGTGAAGGGGGTGCTCGCCGCGCAGCAGATCAAGCCGCAGGCGCGCACGCTGGCCAGTGACCGCGGGATTCGTTGCGTGACACTGGATTACGACAAGATGCGCGGCATGGACAACGACGAGTACCGGCTGTTCTGATGCCCAGGCGTAGCGAACCGCGACGTCGGCAGCCTCCGCCGCCTTTGCCGCCGCGCCGGGTGGAAACTGGGCCCGACGGCCACGATTACGAAGTGCGTCCGGTCGCGGGGGCCCGGGCCGTCAAGACCTACCGCTGCCCCGGTTGCGACCACGAAATACGTTCCGGCACGGCACATCTGGTGGTGTGGCCGACCGATTCAGCCGGCGGTGTCGAGGACCGGCGGCATTGGCACACGTCGTGCTGGACCAACCGCGCGACCCGCGGTCCCACCCGACGGTGGTCTTGATTTCCAGGCTTAGGAAGCCTGGTCAACCAACTCGATCAGCACCCCGCCGGCGTCCTTGGGGTGGATGAAATTGATCCGCGTGTTCGCTGTGCCACGCCTGGGCGTTTCGTAGACCAGGCGCACGCCCTGTGAGCGGAGTCGTTCGCTGAGGCTGTCGAGATCGCGCACGCGGACGGCCATCTGCTGGATGCCCGGGCCGCGCTTGTCCAAGAACTTCGCGATCGTGGAGGAGTCGTCGATCGGGGCCATCAACTGGATCTGCGCGCCGCCGTTCGGGGCGCCGGGCACCGAGAGCATCGCCTCGCGGATTCCCTGGTCGTCGTTGACCTCCTCGTGCACCAGGATCATGCCGAGGTGGTCGTGGTACCAGGTGATCGCGGCGTCCAGGTCGGCGACCGCGATGCCGACGTGATCGACCGCCGTCACCAGCGCGGTGGACAAAACCTGACGGGCGTCGACTTGATCGGTCGTCATCACACAACGGTAACCTGACGGCAAAGATTGCGCATATCCGGGGAGGCCGAACCGGCCGTCCGCGCAGGTACAGGAGGTAGTTGTGACGACGTCGGTGATAGTTGCTGGAGCGCGGACACCCATCGGCAAGCTGATGGGTTCGCTGAAGGATTTCTCGGCCACTGACCTGGGCGGCATCGCGATCGCCGGAGCGCTGGAAAAGGCCAAGGTGCCCGCCTCGGCGGTCGAGTACGTGATCATGGGCCAGGTGCTGACGGCCGGGGCCGGCCAGATGCCCGCGCGGCAGGCGGCGGTGGCGGCCGGGATCGGCTGGGACGTTCCGGCGCTGACCATCAACAAGATGTGCCTGTCCGGGATCGACGCCATCGCGCTCGCCGACCAGCTCATTCGCGCCGGCGAGTTCGATGTGGTGGTGGCCGGCGGCCAGGAGTCCATGACCAAGGCCCCGCACCTGCTGATGGACAGCCGCTCGGGCTACAAGTACGGCGATGTGACGGTCTTGGACCACATGGCCTACGACGGCTTGCACGACGTGTTCACCGACCAGCCGATGGGCGCGCTCACCGAGCAGCGCAACGACATCGACAAGTTCACCCGCCAGGAACAGGACGAGTTCGCCGCCCGGTCGCACCAGAAGGCGGCCGCGGCGTGGAAGGACGGTGTCTTCGCCGACGAGGTGGTGCCGGTGAACATCCCGCAGCGCAAGGGTGATCCGCTGCAGTTCACCGAGGACGAGGGGATTCGCGCCAACACCACCGCCGAGTCGCTGGCCGGGCTGAAACCGGCGTTCCGCCGCGACGGCACCATCACCGCCGGTTCGGCGTCGCAGATCTCCGACGGGGCGGCCGCGGTCGTGGTGATGAACAAGGACAAGGCGCAGCAGCTGGGGCTCACCTGGCTGGTCGAGATCGGTGCGCACGGCGTTGTGGCCGGGCCCGACTCGACGCTGCAGTCGCAGCCGGCCAACGCGATCAAGAAGGCGCTCGCCCGTGAGGGCATCACCGTCGACCAGCTCGACGTGGTGGAGATCAACGAGGCGTTCTCGGCGGTGGCGCTGGCGTCGACCCGGGAGCTGGGCGTGAACCCCGAGATCGTCAACGTCAACGGGGGCGCGATCGCCGTCGGGCACCCGATCGGCATGTCAGGTGCCCGGATCACGCTGCATGCGGCGCTGGAATTGGCGCGCCGCGGCTCGGGTTACGGGGTCGCCGCGCTCTGTGGGGCCGGCGGGCAGGGCGACGCGCTGATTCTGCGGGCCGGTTAGCCGGCTCGGCGGCGTTGCTGGGGCGCACCGGACTCGGGTGTTTGTGATCTTCGTCATACGGGCCGAGCAGGGCCATTTTGAGCGGCTGAGCGCGGCAACCACCGGGTGGATCGGTAACCGCGGCGCATGACAGACTTGACTCCGTGACTCGTCCGCGACCCTCGATCGGACCCGCCTTGACCGGCGCAGTCGACCTGTCCGGCCTAAAGCAGCGAGCTCAACAGAACGCCGCGGCCGGCGGGCCCGGCGGGCAGGCCGCTGCGGCGCCGCCGGGCGCCACGGAGGTCACCGAGGCCAACTTCGAGAACGAAGTCCTGATCCGGTCCGACGAAGTTCCGGTGGTCGTGCTGCTGTGGTCACCGCGCAGCGACGCCTGCGTCCAGCTGGTCGACACGCTGGCCGGCCTGGCCTCCCAGGACGGTGGCAAGTGGTCGCTGGCGACGGTGAACGTCGACGTGGCGCCCAGGGTGGCCCAGATATTCGGCGTCGAGGCGGTTCCCACCGTGGTGGCTTTGGCCGCCGGGCAGCCGATCTCGAGCTTCCAGGGCGTGCAGCCGCCCGACCAACTGCGTCGCTGGCTGGACTCGTTGCTTTCGGCGACGGCCGGCAAGCTGAAGGGCGCGGCCGGTTCCGAGGAGGCCGAGCAAGTCGATCCGGAGTTGGCGCAGGCCCGCCAGCAGCTCGAGGCCGGCGACTTCGAGGCCGCCAGGGCGTCGTATCAGGCGCTGCTGGACGCGAATCCCGGCAGCGTGGAGGCGAAGGCGGCGATCCGGCAGATCGACTTCCTCACTCGCGCAACGGCGCAACCCCCGGACGCCGTCGCGGTCGCCGACGCCGCGCCGGGCGACATCGAGGCCGCGTTCGCGGCCGCCGACGTGCAAATCCTCAACCAGGATGTCAGTGGCGCGTTCGAGCGGCTGATCGCGTTGGTGCGCAACACATCCGGGGACGAGCGCACGGCGGTGCGCACCCGGCTGATCGAGCTGTTCGAGCTGTTCGATCCGGCCGACCCCGAGGTTGTCGTCGGTCGACGCAACCTCGCCAACGCGCTCTACTGACCTTTCGCGAGCAGACGTAAAAGCCCCCGAAACCTATGGTTTTCGGGGGCGTTTACG